>NZ_JARSBQ010000008.1:0-287075 GCF_029623935.1 Shinella sp. 838 | reverse complement strand
AAATCACCCGAACCAAATCAGGCTCAATTCTCACCAGCTCCATCAGGAAACCCTAGAGCGAGTTCGTCGGCCGCCAGAAGCGCCGCCGCTCTCGTTCGATGGCCGGGTTATAGGCCCACACTTTTGAACCGTCAACAGGGCATGTGACAGTTTTTTGAAAAAATCAGCAGAAAGATACGTCCGCTATGCGGCTCCTCCGGATTTTCAGGGTTTTGCGGCGGAAGAAAAGGCGTTTGCCCCGACTTGCCCTCAGATTTTCACATTCCGGCACTCTAGAGGAGTTCACAAGAACGAGCGTGATTTGACTCGCATGCCTTCCTGCGTGCATGGTCCCGCGCTGAAAACAGACCGCGACACAGGGCGAAGCGCAATCGGCATGACCACTGACCGGAACATGATCCGATCCCTCGGCAATGAACCGCCGATTCTCGCCGACGGACGCAAGGCGCCCGACCGCCGGGAAATCTCGCTTCGCTGGCTCTCCGGCACGTTCCTGACCGGTATCACCTCCTCCATCCTGATGGGTGTCGCGCTGTTCGCCGCGCTCGACGGGCGCCAGCAACTCGCCATTCCGGCCGAGGCCTTTGCGGCCCTCGGCACGGCGAACCAGACCAGCAAGTCCGGCGAAACGGCAAAGCGCGGCGAACGCGTGGTCGAGACGGCCATCGTCGCCAAGCCGGCTGACAAGAAGATCATGGAAATCTCCACCGTGATCCATGACGGCGAGAAGGAAGTGGTGCGCCGGCAGCCCTTCGCCCATGTGAAGATGGCGCTCGCCGCGAACCACGCGACGAGTGAGGACTATCCGCGCTTCGACCCGCTCGCGATCTTCTCCACCAATGGCAAGGATGCAGCGCCCGCCTCGCGCATGGGTACGATCTACGGTTCGGATGTCGAATCGGAGGTCGCGCTGCAGACCGACGCCTTCCCGACCGGCGGCTCGGCGCTCGACTATGCCGACCAGATGTCGATCGAGGAGGTCGAGGAGAATGTGCGCACCAACGGCTCGGTGCTGACGGACGGCAGCACGCAGGTCGCCTCCCTCTACTATGTGGATCCGCAGCGCTTCGCCTCGGACTCGTCCGATCTCGACCTCCTGCAGGGCCTGACGGCCCGCATCGTCGAAGAGAACATGAGCGTCTCGACCTTCGATACGCTGACGCCCGACGATACCGAATATGCCGACGACGTCATCCCCGTACGCCGCGCCGCCGATATCGGCGAGATCATGACGGCCGCCGGCTACACGAAGGCCCAGGCCGAAGACCTTTCCGCCTATCTCGAAAGTCCGCTGGGCAGCAAGCAGCTGGCCGAGGGCGACGTGCTGCGCATCTGCATCGTGCAGAAGGGCAAGGAAGCCAGCATCGTGCGCGCCAGCGTCTATTCGCGCGGCCGCCATGTGACGACCGCCGCGCTTGACGACCAAGGCCGCTTCGTCAACGGAACGGAGCCGCCGGTGCTCGACGCCGTCGCCACCGCCTTCGACGACGACGACAGGCCCGCCATCATCGCGGGACGCGACCTGCCACGCGTCTATGACGGCATCTATCGCGCCGCGCTTTCCTACGGCATGGGCAAGGACATGACGGCGGAGGTCATCCGTGTCCTTGCCAGCAATGTCGATTTCCAGGCGCAGCTGCGACCGACGGATTCACTCGAAGCCTTTTTCTCCGTCACCGACCAGAACGGCGCGGCCACCGAGGAATCGGAAATCCTCTTCCTCGATGCCAAGTTCGGCGACACGGAAACCCGCGTCTACCGCTTCCAGAACCCGGAAGACGATTCCGTCGACTATTACGACGAGAACGGCAAGAGCATCCGGCAGTTCCTGCTGCGCAACCCGGTCCCGAACGGCACATTCCGCTCCGGCTTCGGTATGCGGCGCCACCCGATCCTCGGCTTTTCGCGCATGCATACCGGTGTCGACTGGTCGGCACCGCGCGGCACGCCCATCATCGCGGCCGGCAACGGTGTCGTCGAGAAGGCAGGCTGGGATTCCGGCGGCTACGGCAACCAGACGCTGATCCGCCATGCCAATGGCTATGTCTCGTCGTACAATCACCAGAACGCCATCGCCAAGGGCATCAAGCCCGGCGTCAAGGTCCGCCAAGGCCAGGTTATCGGCTATGTCGGCTCGACCGGTCTTTCGACCGGCCCGCACCTGCATTACGAGATGATCGTCAACGGCAACAAGGTGGACGCGTTGAAGATCCGCCTGCCCGGCGGCAAGTCGCTAGAGGGCAAGGCCCTTACCCAGTTCGAGGTCGAGCGCAAGCGTATCGACGACCTGCTCGGGCGCGGCGACGGAACGACGGAAGTCGCCGAGAGCCATTAAGACCCGGGGACAGCTTGAACGGCCAACAATGTACGGGCGAATGGCACCCGTCATTCGAAACCAGATCAATCGAGCGGAAAAACACGAAGCCGCAGGTTCACGCCTTCTTGCGGATCAGGAAACGATGCCCCGCTTCGACGCGCTCGCTTGCTTCGAGCGCGTGGCCATCCTCGTGGCAGAAATGGGGAATGTCGATGACGGCCAGCGGGTCGGTGGTCTCCACCCAGAGCACGCTGCCGGCATCCATCGTCGAAAGGCGTTTGCGCGTCTTCATCACCGGCAGTGGGCATTTCAGGCCGCGCAGGTCGTAGACCTCGGCATCGACGCTGGTCCCTGGCGCGGTCATTTCTGCCAGAACTTCCAGAACGGCTTTTCCGCCGCCTTCTCAACGACCTGAACGCTCGGATTTTCTTCCGGCACCGGCAGCGCATCGGCACCGGCAACCGGCTTTTGAACAGGCTGGCCGGTGGTCGCGACGACGGTGGTCTCCGTCTTCTGTACTGCCTGCCGACCCGCATCCTGCTGGCTCTGCTCGGTCACCTCGGCAACAGGCTCAGCCTTGCGCGGCTCGGCCTTGTTGTTCCAGAACTTCCAGAAGGGTTTTACGTCCTTCTTCTCGACGGCGGCAACGCCCGGATTTTCTTCCGGCACTGGTAGTGCGCCCGCGCCCCGCGCCTGTTTCTCGGCTTTTTCAGCCGCGACATCGGCAGCGAAGGCTTCCGCTTCCTTGATCTTCGCCTGTTCCGCCGCAAGCTTCGCCTCTTCGGCCTCGCGAACCGCGCGCTCCGCTGCCTCGACCTTGCGCTTTTCGGCCTCTTCGACCTTACGCTTCTGCTCGGCGATTTCGCGGGTGGTCATCAGCTTGCCGGCATCCAGCGAATTGCCGGTCGGCGCATAGGCGAGTTCACGCCCTTTGCGCTGGTCGGCGACGATCGCCTTGCGCTGGGCTTCCGAAGGCTCGACCCAGACCGTGCCGTCATATTTCTGCATGGCCTTGGCATAGGCTGCCGCATAGGTCTTGTTGTAGCTGCCGAGCGCCACTTCAAGGCTCGCCGGCGTCGTCATCGCCGGGCAGGCACCCGCCGGCGAGAAGGCTTTGTCGGCCTGCTGGTTGAAGACGTACTTCTTCTCGCAGACATTGACCTCCGGCGGACGCTTGGTCAGCTCGAAATGGTCGTAACCGACCTTCAACATCTTCCAGAAGTCGATATTCGGATTGTCGCGGTGGCGCGCCATGTTTTCCGCGGTCATGCGGAACGGGAACGCCTGGAGCTGGATCGTCGACTGTCCGCCATTGAAGGCATCACGCGCGAAGGCGAAGATCTCGACCATCTGCTCGTCGGTCATCGAGTAGCAGCCGGACGACGAACAGGCGCCGTGGATCATCAAATGCGTACCGCTCGCCTTGTTGGCGCGGTCAAAGGCATTCGGAAAGCCGGTGTTGATGGCTAGGAAATAGCTCGAGTTCGGGTTCATGTTCGCCTTGGACAGCGGATAGAACCCTTCCGGCGCCTGACGGTCGCCTTCCTTCATCTTTGGCCCGAGTTTGCCCGACCAGGCGCAGATCTTGTAGTTGCGCACCAGCTGGTAGCGGTTCGAGCGGTCGGCCTTCCACAACTCCAACCGGCCCTCTTCCTTGAAGATGCGCAGCATCATCGGCGAAGACCGGTCGATGTTCATCGAGGAAAGCTTGCCGAGCACCGCCGAGGAAAGCTGGTAGTCGGTCTTCTTGGAAACCTTGGTGATATCGACGTCGACTTTATCGAACGTGTCGAGCGTCTCGTTGGTGCAGCCGGCGGCGGCCACAGCAAGAAGCGATACGGCGGCAAGAGCAGTCAGGCGCATTCCAGAGGTCCGTCAACAATCACGAGATCGCAAGCCGTCGCGCCGGCGGGCGGACGCGCAGTGGTAACCGGCTTATACTTCATAAAGTGTTAACCGGAAATTCTTTTGCGAGGCTGCCGGCACGCCGCACCGTTTCAGACACAAAGATTATGGCCGAGATGGGGCGAAAGCCGGCGATCGGCAAGAATCCGCTCAGAGCTGGCGGCCGATGTTGAGGTAACGCTGGCGGCGATCCTTTCGCAGCTGGTCGCCCGGCTTTGCCGAAAGATCCTTGAGCGCAGCCGCAATGACGTCGCCGGTGCGGGCGATAACACCCTGCGGATCGCGGTGCGCGCCGCCAACAGGCTCCTGGATGATCCCGTCAATGATGCCGAAGGTCTTCAAATCCTCGGCGGTGATCTTCATGTTGCTGGCCGCTTCCTTGGCCCGCGTGGAATCACGCCAGAGGATGGAGGCGGCGCCTTCCGGCGAGATCACGCTGTAGATCGCATGTTCGAGCATATAGACGCGGTCGCCGGTGGCGATCGCGATGGCACCGCCCGAACCGCCCTCGCCCAGCACCACCGAAACGATCGGCACGCGGACATTGAGGCACATTTCGGTGGAGCGGGCGATGGCTTCGGCCTGGCCGCGCTCTTCCGCGCCGATGCCGGGATAGGCGCCCGCCGTGTCGATCAGCGTGATGATCGGCAGGCCGAAGCGGTCTGCCATTTCCATGACGCGGATCGCCTTGCGGTAGCCTTCCGGCCGAGCACTGCCGAAATTGTGCTTGAGGCGCGACTTGGTGTCGTTGCCCTTTTCCTGCCCGATGATGGCGACGGCCTCACCGTTGAAACGACCGAGGCCAGCCTGGATCGCCTCGTCCTCGGCGAACTTGCGGTCACCGGCAAGCGGGGTGAACTCTTCGAAGAGCTGGGCGGCGAAATCGAGGAAATGCGGGCGCTGGGGATGGCGCGCAACCTGCGTCTTCTGCCAGGGCGTCAGCTTCGCATAGATATCGGCCATCGCCTCCCGGGCGCGCACTTCCAGCCGGCCGACCTCATCCGTCGTGTCGATGCTCTCATCTTCCTCGGCGAGCTTGCGGAGCTCGTGGATCTTGCCTTCGAGATCCGAGATGGGCTTTTCGAAATCGAGGTAGTTGTGCATGAGATGCGTTTCCGATCGTTTGCTCAAACCGCGTCAGGATGCCGTCGGCCAAGGGCCAGTGGCATGAAGAGGGGTCCTAATCCGGTTTTTTTGCCTGTTTGGCAAGGGGGTGATGGGTCTGAACGAGCTGGTGGAGCCGTTCTTCCAGCACATGCGTATAGATTTGTGTCGTCGAAATGTCTTGATGGCCGAGCAGTTCCTGCACCGCACGTAGGTCCGCGCCGTTCTGCAGGAGATGGCTGGCGAAAGCATGGCGCAACACGTGTGGCGAGAGCGTCGAGGCCCGGATTCCCGCTCGCCCGGCCAGCGCCTTCAGGTCGCGGGCAAACACCTGGCGCGGAAGATGCCCCTCCTTGCTCTTTGCCGGAAACAGGAAGGCGCCCGCAGCCGGATCATCGCCGATATCGGCGGCCAGCGCTTCGCGATAGGTTTCGAGCGCTGCAACGGCGGCACGCGACAACGGCACCAGCCGCTCCTTGTTGCCCTTGCCCTTCACGATGAGGAAGCGACCGGTCTGCGCCAGCACGCTGGCCGGGAGCGAGACGAGCTCGCTGACGCGCAGACCGGTTGCGTAGAGAAGCTCCACCAGAAGATGCATGCGGCGGCGCAGCAGAAGCGTGTTGCCCGGCTCCGCCGCCTCGACCTCCGCACGGGCGATCAGGCGGCCGACATCCTCGACGCTCAGCGTCTTCGGCAGCGACCGGCCCTTGCGGGGTGCGTCGAGAATGCCGGTCGGGTCATCGCCGCGCAGCCCCTCGCCATAAAGGAACTTGAAGAACTGCCGCAGCGCCGAAAGCCGGCGGGCCTGAGAGGACGCCGCAAAGCCCTGCCGGGCGAGATGGGCAAGATAGGCGCGCAAATCATCCGGCGCCGCCTCAACCAAGCGCACGCTCCGCTCGTTGAGGAAGGAACGCGCATCCTCCAGGTCCCGCTCGTAGGATTGCAGCGTATTCGTCGCCGCGCCGCGTTCGGCGCTCATCATCTCAAGAAAGGACTCGACCTGAAGGGCGGATGGGTCCCTCATTGTTGCGAGTTCACCCGTTCGGAGGGAATGCGGATCGTTACCTCGCGCTCTGTCGGCTCCACGAACGTCACCAGCGCCACCATCGAGCCATAGATCGAGCCGGCGATCACGGCGCAGAAGAACAGGAATCGGAACAGGGTCGGCATGGCACTCTCCGGGACGATGGTCCCTATATCGCCCCACCATAGGCCGAGTGCAAGGCCGGCCGCGGCCCGGCGCAAGCGATGGATCCGCGCCGAGGCTTGACGCTTCCAGCGCTTTTGTCGATACGGAAAGGGACGAAACCCCGGAAAACGCGAATGACCGAGCTGACCGACCAGCCCCCTCTCACGCTTGCCCCCACGCTTGCCGAGGCGGCCCGCGCCGTGCTCGGCAAGCGTAACCTCGTGCTGATCGGCCTGATGGGCGCCGGCAAGTCGGCGATCGGCCGCATGACCGCGCAAGCGCTCGGCATTCCCTTCATCGACAGCGACCATGAGATTGAGCGCGTCTCGCGCATGTCGATCACCGACCTGTTCGCGGCCTATGGCGAAGCGGAGTTCCGCGCGCTGGAGACCCGCGTCATCAAGCGCCTGCTGCGCTCCGGCCCGCGGGTCGTATCAACCGGCGGCGGCGCCTATATCAATGAGAACACACGCAAGCACATCAAGCGTGGTGGACTCTCGGTCTGGCTGAACGCAGACCTCGACGTCCTCTGGGAGCGCGTCAACAAGCGCGACACCCGCCCGCTGCTGAAAACGGAAAACCCGCGCCAGACGCTCGAAAACCTCATGAACGCCCGCTATCCGATCTATGCGCAGGCCGATCTCACGGTCCTGTCGCGTGATGTGAAGAAGGAAACCATGGTGGAGGAGGTGCTCGCCGCGATCACCGCCGCTGCCAAGAAAGCCTGACGAGATGACAATGACTGCGACTGCACCTGCCAACGCCCGCCGTACCGTCCGGGTCGATCTGGGCGACCGTTCCTATGATATCCTGATTGGCCCCGGCCTCATCGCCGCCGCCGGCCGCGAGATCGCCAGCCGCCTCAAGGGCCGCAAGATCGCCGTCGTCACAGACGCGCATGTCGCCCCCCTCTATCTCGACAATTTCATGGCCGCGCTGAAGGCGGAGGGCATCGAGGCCGTCTCTCTCGTGCTGCCGGCCGGCGAGAAGACGAAGAGCTTCGAACACCTGATCAGCGTCTGCGACAGCGTGCTCGCCGCCCGCATCGAGCGCAACGACGCGGTCGTGGCGCTCGGCGGCGGCGTCATCGGCGACCTCACCGGCTTTGCCGCCGGTATCGCGCGCCGTGGTTCGCGCTTCATTCAGGTTCCGACCTCGCTGCTCGCGCAGGTCGATTCCTCCGTCGGCGGCAAGACCGGCATCAACTCGCCACACGGCAAGAACCTCATCGGCGTCTTCCACCAACCGGACCTGGTACTCGCCGATACGGATGTACTCGATACGCTGTCCCTGCGTGAATTCCGCGCCGGCTATGCTGAAGTCGCCAAATACGGCCTGATCGACAAACCGGACTTTTTCGCCTGGCTGGAAAAGAACTGGCGTGCCGTCTTTGCCGGCGGCGAGGCCCGCATCGAGGCGATCGCCACGAGCTGCCAGGCCAAAGCCGACGTCGTTGCCGCGGACGAGCGGGAGAACGGCCAGCGCGCTTTGCTCAATCTCGGCCATACCTTCGGCCATGCGCTGGAGGCGGCGACGCAGTATGATAGCGCCCGCCTCGTGCACGGCGAGGGCGTCTCGATCGGCATGGTGCTTGCCTATCAGTTTTCCGCCCGCATGAACCTTGCCAGCCCCGACGACGGCAAGCGTGTGGAGGCACATCTCGCCGACGTTGGCCTGCCGACCGCCATGAACCAGATCGCGGGCGGCCTGCCGCCGGCGGACGTGCTGATGGACGCCATCGCCCAGGACAAGAAGGTCAAGGGCGGCAAGCTCACCTTCATCCTGACGCGCGGCGTCGGCCAGTCCTTCGTCGCCGACGACGTGCCGCAATCCGAGGTCATCGCTTTCCTCAAGGAAAAGCTGCCGAAATGAACAGCGACACGCCCGCCGCGCTCGCTCCCGTCTCCTGGCCGCTGGTCATTCTGCTGCTCGGCCTCATTGTTCTCGTTGTGGTTCTTTTCCGCTGGCGCCGTTCGATCGCCGCGCTCTGGCGCAGACATCAGGACGCGCGCGAAGCGGAGGGAGACCGCCGGAACGGCCAGTCTGCCCGCGACGGCGCAGCGGCAAAGTCCGATCGGGAAAAATCCTCCGGCATGCTCGACCTCGATGCGCTCGAGGTCTCCGACATCATGGTCCATCGCACGACGATGCGGGCGCTGAACGCCGGCGATCCACCAGAGGAGATCGTCAAGGCCGTGCTGGAAAGCCCTTATACGCGCATGCCGCTCTGGGCGGGCTCCGTCGACAACATCGTCGGCGTCGTGCACGCCAAGGATCTTTTGCGCGCGCTGGCGGAGCCGGGTATTGAGCCGAAGAACCTCGACATCACCCGGGTGGCGCAAAAACCCTGGTTCGTGCCCGACACCACGACGCTCAAGGAGCAGCTTGCCGCATTCCTGCGCCGCAAGGAGCATTTCGCGACCGTGGTCGACGAATATGGCGAGGTGCAGGGCCTCGTCACCCTGCAAGACATTCTGAAGGAAATTGTCGGCGATATCTCCGACGAGAAGGATGTCGACATGCAGGGCGTGCGGCAGGAGGCGGACGGTTCGCTCGTCGTCGACGGCGGCGTGACGATCCGCGACCTCAACCGCGCCTTCGACTGGAACCTCCCCGACGAGGAAGCAACGACCATTGCCGGCCTCGTCATTCACGAATCGAAATCGATCCCGGAAGAGCGCCAGGCCTTCACCTTCTACGGCAAGCGCTTCATCGTCATGAAGCGGGTGAAGAACCGCATCACCAAGCTGCGCGTCCGCCCGGTCGAGCCGGAAGCGCCGCGGACCTGATCACCAGCGGGTTGCCTCCCCAGGTGCCGCCGCCTCGACGGCCAGGGCATGCAGGCCCGCATCGAACTCCGCCTTCACCAGATCGTTGATCGCCCGGTGGCGCGCCACGCGGCTCATGCCGGCAAAGGCGGAAGCGACGATGCGCACGCGCATATGCGTCTCCCCCTCGCCGTTGAAATCCGGCTGGTGGCCGGCATGCAGGTGGCTCTCGTTGAGGACGTCGAGCCGCTCCGGCGCGAAGGCGGCGGTCAGCTTTTCGGTGATGCTGGACTTCATGGACATGGCAGACCTTGGGCGGCGGAAACCGTGCGCCGCAATGCACAAAATGGTTCCACAAAGCCAGCAACAATCCGCTTTGTCAATTCTTGTTGCAGGCCATCCTGAACCCCATAATGGGGCCATGAAACTCGATTCCAAATACTTCGACCGCATCCGCACGAAGCGGCGCATGGAGCGTCCGGAACGTTCCGCGCCGACCTGTCAGTGGGATGGCTGCGAAGAGAATGCCGTGCATCGCGCGCCCGTCGGCCGCAATGCCGAAGGCCAGTATTTCATGTTCTGCTTCGAGCACGTCAAGGAATACAACAAGGGTTACAATTACTTCTCCGGCCTCTCCGACGGCGAGATCGCCCGCTACCAGAAGGAGGCCATCACCGGTCACCGTCCGACCTGGACGATCGGCGTCAACAAGGCCGCCAAAAACGGCCCCGCGCAGGGCACAGCACGCTCGGGTTCCGCCGGGGCAAATCAGCGCATCCGCGACCCCTTCGGCTTTTTCCCCGAAGGCAAAGGCCGCCGGCCGCAGATGGAGCCGCGCGCGAGAAAGCTGAAAACGCTGGAGGCGAAGGCCTACGATACACTCGGTCTTTCCGCCGATGCGACAGCACAGGACATCAAGACCGCCTACAAAGCCCTTGTCAAAAAGCATCACCCCGATGCAAATGGCGGAGATAGAGGCTCGGAAGAGCGTTTTCGCGCGGTCATCCAAGCATATCAATTGTTAAAGCAGGCCGGCTTCTGCTAGAGCATTTTGCGGCCGGACGGAATCGCCCGGTTTCGCACGATGCTATCAGGCAAAGGGCGCAGTCGGCGTGCACTAGGATATTGGGGTGGAGGCAAACCCACCGCCCGCGGAGACGTGATGAGCAAGATGGATCTCGATATTTCCAACCTCCCCGATACCACGGTATCCGTTCGGGAGGTTTTCGGCATTGATACGGACCTCAAGGTCCCGGCCTACTCCAAGGCGGACGCTTACGTACCGGACCTCGACCCGGACTACCTGTTCGACCGGGAAACCACCCTCGCCATTCTCGCGGGCTTTGCGCACAATCGCCGCGTCATGGTCTCCGGCTACCACGGCACGGGCAAGTCGACCCATATCGAGCAGGTCGCCGCGCGCCTCAACTGGCCGTGCGTGCGCGTCAACCTCGACAGCCATGTCAGCCGTATCGATCTTGTCGGCAAGGACGCGATCGTCGTCAAGGACGGCTTGCAGGTCACCGAATTCAAGGACGGCATCCTGCCCTGGGCCTACCAGCACAATGTCGCGCTCGTCTTCGACGAATACGACGCCGGCCGCCCGGATGTGATGTTCGTCATCCAGCGCGTGCTGGAATCCGCCGGTCGCCTGACCCTGCTCGACCAGAGCCGCGTCATCCGCCCGCACCCCGCCTTCCGCCTGTTCGCGACGGCCAACACGGTCGGCCTCGGCGATACGACGGGCCTCTATCACGGCACGCAGCAGATCAACCAGGCACAGATGGACCGCTGGTCGATCGTCACCACGCTGAACTACCTGCCGCACGATCACGAAGTCAGCATCGTCGCCGCCAAGGTAAAGCGCCTGGCCGCCGGCAAGGACGGCCGCGACACGATCTCGCGCATGGTTCGCGTTGCCGATCTCACCCGCGCCGCCTTTATCAACGGCGACCTCTCGACCGTGATGAGCCCGCGTACGGTCATCACCTGGGGTGAAAACGCCGAGATCTTCGGTGATCTCGCCTTCGCCTTCCGTGTCACCTTCCTCAACAAGTGTGACGAGCTGGAACGGACGCTGGTCGCGGAACTCTATCAGCGCGCCTTCGGTGTGGAGCTGAAGGAAAGTGCCGCCAACATCGTGCTGGAGGCGACGGCCTAGGGCCCGGTAGAAGCGCATGGCAGCTCGCGGAGACAATTCGAAGCCGAGGCCCGGCGGCGTGGTCGACATGGAGCCGTTCCGCCGCGCCGTGAGCGGTTGCGTCCGCGCCGTCTCCGGCGATGGCGAGGTGGAGGTCACCTTCGCCAACGAGCGACCCGGAATGACTGGCGAGCGCATTCGCCTGCCGGAACTGACGAAGCGCCCCTCGCCCACCGAAGTCGCGATCACCCGCGGCCTCGGTGATTCGATGGCGCTGCGCAAGGCCTGCCACGACGCTCGCATCCACGCCACCATGTCGCCGCAGGGTGCCGATGCCCGCGCGATCTTCGACGCGGTCGAACAGGCACGCGTCGAGGCCATCGGCTCCAACCGCATGCCGGGCATGGCGCAGAACCTCACCACCATGCTGACGGAGAAATACGCCAAGGCGAATTTCGGCGCGATCACCCGTCAGGCAGATGCGCCCCTCGAAGAGGCCGTCGCGCTCATTGTGCGTGAAAAACTCACGGGCCAGGCCCCGCCTGCCTCCGCCGGCAAGGTGCTGGACCTCTGGCGCGACTTCATCACCGACAAGGCCGGCAAGGACATGGACGGCCTGACCGCCGCCATCAACGACCAGCAGGCCTTTTCCCGCGTGGTGCGCAACATGCTCGCCTCGATGAACGTCGCCGAACAGTATGGCGAGGACGAAACCGAGCCTGACGATTCGGAGACGCCCGAGGACGAGAATCAGCCGCGCAGCGACGAACAGGAAGACAACGAGAGCCAGGAAGACGCTGGCGACGACGCCGCACCTGCCGACGAGAACGAGACGTCCGACGAGCAGATGGACGAAGGCGAGATGGACGGCGCGGAAATCTCCGACGACGACCTCGTCGATGACGACGGCGACGACAGCGAAACACCGGGCGAGGTCCGCCGCCCGAACCATCCCTTTACCGACTTCAACGAGAAGGTCGACTATTCGGTCTTCACACAGGAATTCGACGAGACGATCACCGCGGAGGAGCTCTGCGACGAGGCCGAACTCGACCGCCTGCGCGCCTTCCTCGACAAGCAGCTTGCCCACCTTCAGGGCGCGGTCGGCCGCCTTGCCAACCGCCTGCAGCGCCGCTTGATGGCGCAGCAGAACCGCGCCTGGGAGTTCGACCTCGAAGAGGGCTACCTCGACAGCGCCCGCCTGCAACGCATCATCATCGATCCGATGCAGCCGCTCTCGTTCAAGCGTGAGAAGGACACCACCTTCCGCGATACAGTCGTGACGCTCCTCATCGACAATTCCGGCTCGATGCGCGGCCGGCCGATTACCGTCGCTGCCACCTGCGCCGACATCCTGGCCCGCACGCTGGAGCGCTGCGGCGTGAAGGTCGAGATCCTCGGCTTCACCACCAAGGCATGGAAGGGCGGCCAGTCACGCGAAAAATGGCTCGGCAGCGGCAAGCCGCAATCGCCCGGCCGCCTCAACGACCTGCGCCACATCGTCTACAAGGGCGCCGACGCCCCCTGGCGCCGTGCAAGGCGCAATCTCGGCCTGATGATGCGCGAAGGCCTGCTGAAGGAAAACATCGACGGCGAGGCGCTGATCTGGGCACACGACCGCCTGCTCGCCCGCCCCGAGCAGCGCCGTATCCTGATGATGATCTCGGATGGTGCGCCGGTCGATGATTCGACACTTTCGGTGAACCCCGGCAATTATCTGGAGCGGCACCTGCGCGCCGTCATCGACCAGATCGAGACCCGCTCGCCGGTCGAACTTCTCGCCATCGGCATCGGCCACGACGTGACACGCTACTATCGCCGCGCCGTGACGATCGTCGATGCCGACGAACTGGCTGGCGCCATGACGGAACAGCTCGCCTCGCTCTTCGCCGACGAGGCCACCAGCCGACGCCCTGCCGGCCGCCGCCGTGCCGGCTGAAGCAGCGGCGCAGCGGCGTAACGGAGGCCTTTTGCGAGGCCTCCAGCTCCTCTCTGCCACCATCGCGCTTTCGCTGCCGTTGCCGACGGCTGCAAAGGCGGAGGCCGTCGAGCTACCGGTCACCAGCAACACCATCACACATTTCACCTTCAGCTCTGACCAACGCACCTTCGGCAAGCTCGAATTCCTCGGCGGCATCAGCTATTCGTCCAGCAATCCCCTGCTTGGCGCGGTCTCGGCGATCCGCTTTCGCCCCGACCGCCAGGATTTCGTCGCCGTGCTTGATACCGGCCACTGGCTCACCGGCCGCATCGAGCGGGACGCTGAAGGCCGGCTGAGCGGCCTTGCCGATCTCAAGGCCCGTTCGATGCTCAACGACAAGGGCCAGGACGAGAACGTCAAGTACCAGATGGACGCCGAAGGCCTTGCCCTCGGCACGGGTGAGGTTCTGGTGAGCTTCGAGAACCTCCACCGGATAGATGCCTACCCCGATCCGGGCTTCATGGAGGAAAGGCCTGCACGCCGCCTCGACCTGCCCTTTCCCCTGCGCGAGCTGCGCAGCAACCGCGGCATGGAAACGCTGGCAATGTCGCCGGAGGCGGGGCCGCTCGGTGCGGTACCGGTCACCGTCACGGAACGCAGCCTCGACGCCGATGGGAACGTTTTCGCCGCCGTACTCGACGGCCCGCGCGCCGGTATCTTCGCGGTCACCCGCAACGACCCGTGGGACATCACCGACGGCGCCTTCCTACCGAATGGCGACCTCCTGTTGCTGGAGCGCCGCTTCCGCCTCTCTGACGGCATCGGCATGCGCATCCGCCGGATCGAGGGTCAAAAGATCCGCCCCGGCGCCGTGGTCGATGGCGACGTGCTGATCGACGTCGATCTCAGCCACCAGATCGACAACATGGAAGGACTGGACGTCGTCGCCATGGCGGATGACGACATCCGCCTCATCGTCGTTTCCGACGACAACCACTCCATTCTCCAGCGCAACCTCATGCTGGAGTTCCGCCTGCTTCCGGAAAAGTAAAGAGCCGCCCTGCAAACGCCGGACGGCTCTTCTTCATTCACCATTTCCACTCGTCTCAAGTGGTCTTTTCAACACCCGGCATCGGCTTCAGCCTGCTCATCAGCGCGCCATAGGGCAGCAGCATGGCGATACCGACCAGCATCTTTACCGTAAAGTCCCCGAACGCCCAGGATACCCAGCGCGGAGCTTCCGCGGTGAGAACACCCAGTACCGGCGCCCATTCGATGGCAAAGGCATCGTTCGGTCCGAAGATGGAAAAGGCCGGCGCGAAGGCGAGGGAAAAGAACAGGATCGTATCCAGCAGCGAGCCGATCAGCGAGGCGATCAGCGGCGCGCGCCACCAGGCCTGCCGGCGGAGCTGGTTGAAGACGGAGATGTCGAGCAACTGGCCGAACAGGAAAGCCGAGCCGGACGCGATCGCGATACGCGGCGAGGCGACCGCGAAGGAGAACACCACTGCCACGAGGAAACCGGCCGCAACGACACGGCGCGCGACACGCGGCCCGAACTGGCGGTTGGTGAGGTCCGTGATGAGGAAGGCGACCGGATAGGTGAAGGCGCCATAGGTCAGGAGATCGCCGAGGGCGATGCCGAACAGTTCGCCTGAGAGCGGGTATTGCACGAGCACGTTTGACGCGACGACGACGGCCGTCATCAGGAGGACATAGAGAATCGTAATGCGGTTCGCTTGCATTTTTTTACCCTGGGTGATGCCACCAGCTGGAGTGGATGAAGCAATTCCAGGAGTTGCGCCCGGAATTGCGCTTTTTGCGCCACGCTATGCACACAGCATTGAGGCCTGGCCGGAACCCGGTCAAGCCTCAATAAAAGCAGCGCAGCTTAGGGCCTGAAATCAGGCAGCGACAGCAGCAGCGGTCTTCTTGGCGATCTGGCGGCGCAGCAGGCGAGCGCGCATCGACAGTTCGTTCTCTTCAGCCTTCAGAAGGAAGGCGTCGAGGCCACCGCGGTGCTCGACCGAGCGGAGGGCAGCAGCGGAAACGCGAAGACGGAAACGCTGGCCGAGGGCATCGGAAATCAGCGTGACATTGCACAGGTTCGGCAGGAACTTGCGCTTCGTCTTGTTGTTTGCGTGGCTCACATTGTTGCCCGACTGGACGCCCTTGCCGGTCAATTCGCAACTACGGGACATGGTACACCTATTTTTCTTGGTTCAGGACAATACGTTTCCGGCACCGAAACCGGCCGCAGTCCGTCTGGCCTTTTTGGAAAGTCGCGGTTCTATAGTCACACGCGACGCCGACGTCAAGCCAAACCTGCCGTTCATCGGGAATTCAGTTGCCAAGGGCCATGATTTGCAGGCAAGAGCAAATGGATCGGGCTTTTGCCACGGCGTAGAATCGCCGCAATGGCAGACTAGGCGGAGCGTCTCAATGGGAGTCGTGAAGATGAACGGGCGGGTTTGGGTTGCAGGCGCAGTCATGTCGGTTGCCCTGGCGGGTGGCGCGACGCCGCTTTCCTCGGCGGAAATCGAGCACCGCACGGATTACAGCATCCGCCTGTCCGGCCTGCCTGTGGCCACCGCCACCTTCCGCTCGGCCTTCAACGGCAACCGCTACACGATTTCCGGCAGCATGCAATCGGCCGGCCTTGCCGATATCTTCTCGAGCACCAAGGGTACGACATCGGTTTCCGGCACCGTCAGCCGCGGCCGGCTGCACGCCACGAACTATTCGGTGAACTACAAGAGCGGCAAGCGCAGCCGCGCCATCGACGTGACCTTCCACAACGGCAATGTCATCACCGCCAGCATGACGCCGCCGCGGCGCAAGCCGAAGAACTGGGTGCCCGTCTCCACCGCCGACATGCGCGCCGTGCTCGACCCGATCTCTGGCCTCATCATCCCGGAAGGAAGCCGTGTCTGCCCGAAGACGTTGCCGATCTTCGACGGCGAGAGCCGCCTCGACCTGAAGCTGAGCTCCAAGGGTACCAAGCCCTATTCCACCAAGGGCTTCGAGGGAGAGGTCGTCGTCTGCGGCATCCGCTTCGTCCCGAAATCCGGCTACAAGAAGGGCCGTGACGACGTGGAATATCTGCGCAAGCTGAAGACGATGGAAATCTGGTTTGCCAAGGCCGAGGGAGCGAAGGTATATGCTCCGGTCTATGTGCAGATTCCGACCAAGCTCGGCCCTGTCACCGTCTCGGCCACGCGCTTCGGCGGTTGACACATGGCTCCGGTCGGACGACCGGAGTGATCGGCCTTGAAGACGCGTGCAACCCTGATTGGCTTTTCGGCGATCCTGATGTGGTCGCTGCTCGCGCTCTTCACCGCGGCCTCCGGCAAGATGCCACCTTTCCAGCTCTCGGCCGTCTGCTTCCTCATCGGAAGCCTGCCCGGCATGCTCGTGCTCATCGCCCGGCCGGAGCGCGCCAGGCTGCTCCGGCAGCCGGCGAAGGTCTGGGTCACGGGCATCCTCGGCCTCTTCGGCTATCACTTCCTGTATTTCACCGCGCTGCGCAACGCGCCGGCCGTGGAAGCCGGCCTCATCGCCTATCTCTGGCCGCTCCTCATCGTCGTCGGCTCGGCGCTGCTGCCGGGTGAAAAGCTGAAGTGGAACCATGTCGTCGGCGCGTTTCTCGGCCTCGGCGGCACGGTGCTCATCGTCGGCCGCAACGGCTTCGCCTTCGACGAGGCCTACCTCATCGGCTATGGAGCAGCCTTTCTCTGTGCCTTCACCTGGTCGGGCTACTCGCTGCTCACCCGCCGCTTCGAGGCGGTCTCGACGGATGTGGTAACCGGCTTCTGCCTCGCAACCGCCCTTCTTTCGCTTCTCTGCCACCTGATGCTGGAAACCACCGTCTGGCCGCAGACAGGCTTCGAATGGCTCGCCATCGCCGGGCTCGGCCTGCTGCCGGTCGGCGCGGCCTTCTATGCCTGGGATTTCGGCGTCAAGAACGGCGACATCCAGATCCTCGGGGCCGCAAGCTATGCCGCACCGCTGCTCTCGACGCTCGTGCTGATTCTCAGCGGCTTTGCCGAACCATCCTGGCGCATCGGCCTTGCCTGCCTGCTGGTGACGGGCGGTGCCATCCTCGCCGCCAAGGACATGATCTTCCGCAAGACCGCAGCAAGCCCGGCCTGATCAGGCACCCGGCTCCCAGCCGGCAGGCGCCATCTCGAAGGATGAGAAGAGGAAGCCCGGCGAGACCGTGCAGCCAACCAGCGTCCAATCGCCGAGCGGCTCGGCCGATTGCCACCAGTTCGCCGGCACGATGATCTGCGGCCGCTCGCCGGCAGCAAGATCCGGCCCGAGCACCTGAGCCTCCGCCCGCTCCATACCGTCGCTCACCGAAAGCGCCAGGGGCCCACCGGCATAATGGTGCCAGACCTCGACCGCATCCACCACCCGATGCCAGTGCGAGCGCTCACCCCGCTCCAGGAGGTAGTAGATCGCCGTCGAATGCCCGCGCGTGCCACCCGCTGTGTCGCGAAAGGTCTGCACATACCAGCCGCCTTCCGGATGGCGCTCCATGCCGAGCCGGGCAATGATATCCTGCGGCGTCATCAGAACCGGTCCTTGCGCGCACGGATTTCCGCAAAGACCTCGGCGTCACGCGCTTCCGCCATGCCGAGATGGCGGCGGATCGAGGGTTCGGCAGCCCTCAGGAAGGGATTGGTTGCCTTTTCAAGGCCGATGGTCGTCGGCGCGGTAAAGCCGCCAGCCGCCCTGATCGCCTCGATTTCCGCCACGCGGCTTGCAAGCACGGCATTGTCCGGATCGACGGTCCTGGCAAAACGCGCATTGGAGAGCGTGTATTCATGGCCGAAATAGACGGTCGTTTCGTCCGGCAGCACGGCGAGCTTGGACAGCGACTCCCACATCTGCGCCGGCGTGCCCTCGAAGAGCCGGCCGCAGCCGAGCGCGAAAAGCGTGTCAGCCGCAAAGAGCAGCTTTTCCGCCGGCAGATGGAAACAGATATGTCCTGCCGTATGCCCCGGCGTCAGGATGACCTCGACGCGCCGGCCGGCGAAGTCAAAGCTGTCGCCACCATCCACCTTGCGATCGATACCCGGGATCGTCTCGCGCACCGGACCGATGATCGTCACACCGAAACGCTCCTTCAGCGCAAGATTGGCCTCGACATGGTCGTTGTGATGGTGCGTCGTAAAAATGTGGCTGAGCGCCCAGCCGCGGCGGGCGAGCGCGTCGAGGATCGGCTTTTCCTCCGGTGCGTCGATGCTCGCGGTTGCCCCCGTTGCCGGATCATGCAGCAGCACGCCGAAATTGTCGCTGCGGCAGGGAAAGAGGTCTATTTCCAGCGGGATCATGGTGCATTCCTCATCGCATTGGCAGAGCGGTCGGCGGGAATGTAAGGCAATCGGCCTTGAAGTCCACCAGCCCATCGCGCACATTCAGGTCATGCATGCCGATATTGTCGACCTTCGCGAATTCTACCACTCGCCGCTCGGGCGCCTCGCCGATCATTCGATCGCGATGGCACTCGCTTCGCTCTGGGCGCGCCTGCCAGACGAACGGCTGGTCGGGCTCGGCTATGCCGTGCCCTATCTGGAACGGTTCCGCGCCGATACGGAGCGCACCTTCGCCTTCATGCCGGCGGGCCAGGGTGCGGTGAACTGGCCGCCGAGTGAGCTCTCCTCCACGGCCCTGGTCTTCGACGAAGAACTGCCACTGCCGGACGCTTCTGTCGATCGCATTCTGATGGTGCATTCGCTGGAGTTTGCGGAAAACCCGCGCGAGACGATGAAGGAACTCTGGCGCGTGCTCGCCCCCGGCGGGCGGCTCGTCATCGTCGTGCCGAACCGGCGTGGCGTCTGGGCACGCATGGAGCACACACCCTTCGGCTCCGGCCGGCCCTATTCGCGCCGCCAGCTGACCGCGCTGTTGCGCGAGACCAACTTTACGCCCGGCGCCTCGGCCGAGGCGCTGTTCTTTCCGCCCTCCAAGCTGCGCAGCGTGCAGAAATTACGAGGCGCCTTCGAACGGCTAGGCCGAACGCTCTGGCCGATGTTCTCCGGCGTCATCATCGTCGAGGCACAGAAGCGGCTCTACCAGGGCTTGCCCGTTGCCGCACGCGCCTCACGTCGCGTCTTCGTGCCCGTGCTCGCCCCACACGGCGTGCCGACGACGCGCGAGCGCGCGCAACGCTGATCCCCTCGACAAATGCCGGCCCGCCCGCTAGAGCGGGCCCACGCGGAAACGAAGGGCGAAGGGCATGACGGACGGACATTTCGACAAGATCACGCTGATCGGCATCGGCCTCATCGGCTCTTCCATCGCCCGCGCCGTCAAGGCGAAGGGCCTTGCCAAGACCGTCACCATTTCGAGCCGCAGCCAGGAGACGCTCGACCGCGCCCGCGAACTCGAGCTCGGCACCGATTACGTCCACGACGCCGGCAAAGCCGTCGAAGACGCCGATCTCGTCATCGTGTCGGTGCCCGTCGGCGCCTCCGGCAAGGTCGCGGAGGACATCGCTCCTCACCTGAAGTCCGGCGCCATCGTCACCGATGTCGGCTCCACCAAGGCCTCGGTCGTCGCACAGATGCTGCCGCATATGCCGAAGAACGTACATTTTATCCCCGGCCACCCGCTGGCAGGCACCGAGCATTCCGGTCCGGACGCCGGCTTTGCCGAACTCTTCCAGAACCGCTGGTGCATCCTCACGCCCGTGCACGGCACAGACAAGGAAGCCAAGCGCCGGCTCGCCGCCTTCTGGGAAGCCCTCGGCTCGAAGGTCGATGAAATGGATACGGAGCATCACGACAAGGTGCTCGCCATCGTCTCGCACCTGCCGCATATCATCGCCTACAACATCGTCGGCACAGCCGACGACCTCGAGACCGTGACGGAATCGGAAGTCATCAAATACTCGGCCTCGGGCTTCCGCGATTTCACCCGCCTCGCCGCCTCGGATCCGACCATGTGGCGGGACGTCTGCCTGCATAACAAGGACGCGATCCTTGAAATGCTGGCGCGTTTTTCCGAGGACCTCGCCTATCTGCAGCGCGCCATTCGCTGGGGCGACGGCGAAAAGCTCTTCGACCTGTTCACGCGCACCCGCGCCATCCGCCGCTCGATCATCGATGCAGGCCAGGACACATCCGCACCGAACTTCGGCCGGCCGGTCGCCGACAAGAAGGGCTGAGCATTTTCCACAGGGTCCCGTCGGAACGAGGCGTCAGACCGGTGGGATGAAGGCGATCGGGAAGAGGCCAAGATAAACGGTCCCTTCCTGCACATTGAGTTTTACCACGGCCCGGTCGCCACCCTTCGAGAGGCCTTCGATCACCTGTGCGACCTGCGTCGCCGTTTCCGCGATCTCCGGAAAGGCCTCGGAAATCCGGTCGCGCCAGACCGTGATGCCGGCAATGTCGAGATCGAGCGTACCAGAGAGATACCCATCGTCGCCCACCCTGAGCGGGCCGGAAAGGCTCGCCACCTTGCCGTCACCGAGGTCGAGCGACAGGCGGCGCAGCTCCACATTCGCGCCGAGCGGCGCACCAGCCGGCGGCCCTTCGGCGGAAATCCATGTTGCCGCATCGGCAATAGTCATGTCGGCCGCAACATCAAGCGGCGGCAGCACCCTGTCGCCAAGATCGAGCGAGAGCGCGTCGAAGGAGGCGGCGACATCGAGCGCACCGCCCGACTGGCGGATGTGCTTTTCGCCGTGGGCAGCCGTCACGCCAAGCGACACGGCCTCCGAGGGCACGTTGAGCCGGCCCTTCAGCCCGTCATAGGCAACCGAGGCGCGATCGAGCCCGTTCGTCCAGGCAGTGCCGCTTGCCCGCATGAGGTCCCAGTTTGCGTCGAAGACGAGATCGGGCGTCACGCGCACCTGCGCCGGCCCGTCAAGCTCGACGACCGCATGGCCGGGGCGATAGACCTGCGCAGCCGAGCGAAGCGCGCCGAAGGTCGCCGAAAGACCCGCCGGGCGATCGTCGATACCGACCGCATCGCAAAACAGGCCGATGCGGAACGGGAAGCCGCGGACGGAAAGGTTGCTGCACGAGGCCGAATGCATGCCCTGTAGGGATGCAGTGAGCTGCCGATCCAGCGTGTCCTTCAACCAGCTTGCGGCATAGAACCATCCGCCCGTATAGAGCGCGACGACGAGAACGACGGCAACGGCGAGCCGGACGAGTTTGCGCGTGACGCCGGATGTGCCGGTGTGGCTTGACGATGCCATGCTGTTCTCCAATGGTGGCGGACATGATTTGCCCGCAAGCGCGTCAAAGCCGGCAATTGCGGCGGCTTTTTGAGAGATGGTCCAAGTGACGGTGGATATGAACGAATTCTGGGTTTTTGGCTACGGTTCGCTGATGTGGAATCCGGGCTTCGAATTCGAGGAACAGCAGCCGGCCCATCTCTTCGGCTTCCGCCGTTCGCTCTGCGTGCGCTCCTGGGTCCATCGCGGCACCGAGGCCAAGCCCGGCCTCGTGCTGGGCCTCGATCGCGGCGGCTCCTGCCGCGGCGTCGCCTTCCGCATTGCCCCCGCAAGCCAGGAGGCCGTGGTCGATTACCTGCGCGAGCGGGAACTGGTGACCCATGTCTACAAGGAGCGCACACTTGCCGCGACGCTGGGCGACGGCCGGCGCGTCTCGACGCTCGCTTACATCTGCGACCGTGCCCATCACCAGTTCGCCGGCTCGCTCTCCATCGAGGAGGCGGCGACGACCGTCAGCGCTGCCATCGGCAAGTCCGGCCACAACATCGACTATGTGCGCAACACGCTGACGCATCTGCGCGCCATGGGTATCCGCGACCATTGGCTGGAGGACGTCGGCCGCACCGCGGAAAACCTCCACACGCAAGGCCCCGCCTGATCAGGCGGTGTGCGCCTTCAGCTCCGCCAGCCGCTGCTCGGCCGTCGGCGGCAGGGGCAGGTTTGGATTTGCCGCGACGGTTTCCACCAGCAGCCGGTCGCTCGCCGTCTCCATCACCTCGACGAGATGGGCGAGAAAGGCATCGGGATCCATGCCCGGCGCGATCGCCGGCAGGATACGCACCTTGAAGTGGCCGGGATAACGGATGAACTTGCGGCGCGGCCAGAACAGGCCCGGATGCATGACGACGGGCACGACAGGCACCTGCAGATCCCGGTAGAGGCGAGCGATGCCGTATTTGTATTCCGGTGTCGCGCCCGGTGGGCGACGGGTGCCTTCCGGATAGATGATGAGCTGGCGGCCGGAATTCATCTCTTCCTTGGTGCGCTGCATGACGGCGGCCATGACCTTGCCACGCGCACTGCGATCGACCGGCACCATGCGCTGCTTCTTCAGATACCAGCCAAAGAGCGGAATCCAGGTCAGCTCGCGCTTGAGGATGTAGAAGGGATCGTCGAGCCAGGGCAGCAGCGCATAGGCATCCCAGAAGGACTGGTGCTTCGGTGCGAAGATGTAACCGCCATTGGCCGGGATATTCTCCAATCCTTCGATCTCGAACGTCGTACCGACGACTTTGTCGAAGAGCCAGTGATTGCTCCTCGCCCAGTTCTTGGCGACGCCATAGGCCTTTTTGCGCGGCAGCAGGAAATAGGCCGGCGTCATGATGATCATCTGTAAGATGAGGTTCAGGTAGAAGAGGGTATTGAAGAGGACGGAACGGAAAGCGATCATCGGGCAGCCTGTCAGCGGGACGCGTTCCTTCGCCCTACACGATATTCAACGACGGGGAAACTCCCGTTGCAGCGATCTCAACCACCGGAAAGGCCCGCCATGTCGCCGCGAAGGCCAGACCAGTTGCCCGCCCCCGCAAAGGCACGGATATGCGCAAGGCTGTACTTGAGGTACTCCGACAACATCGCCTTCACGATGCCCGGCTGGCGCAACCAGTTGCCGTTCTTCAGGTCCGAATTGACGACCGGATAGGCGATGAACTCCGTCCGGGGATCGATGACCTTCAACTCCAGCAGGCTGCGCGGCATATGGTAGTTGTTGGTGACGACGAGCACGCGGCGGAACTGGTGATCGCTGATCCAGCGCGCCGTCTCGTTGGCGTTGCCAATCGTATCCACCGCCTCGTAGCCCATGTCGACGCAGCATTCGAAAAGCGCCGACGAGCTCTGGGTGAGTTTGCGGATCTGGTTGCCGCTGGTGGCGGGGTTGACGCCGGAGATCAGCAGCCGCTGCCCGGCTCCCTGCTTGAGCAGGCCGATTGCCCGGTCGATACGCTGGTAGCCGCCGGTCAACACCACAATGGCATCGGCCTTCGGATCGCTCGGCGCTTCCAGCGCAGCGACGGTTTCGGCAAAATAGAGGAAGCCGCCGGTACCCGCCGCGGCGGCAAGCAGGATGAGTGCGAGCAGCGCACGCACGGCAAGGCGGACGGGGCCCTTGCGCCGCCGCCCCTCCCCCTCAGACCGGACGCCCTGCGGCAGACCCGGTTTTGCCCGTTCAAGCGCGTTCATGATTCCGTCCATAGAACGTGATTGCGGCAACCGATGGTCCGTTTCGCGGCAGCGGTTCGTCTGGGCCGGCTCATGGGTCGGGCAGTTGGTCGGTGCGAGATGGGTCGGAACGGATCTGGTCGATCTCGTGGATGGTCCGCATGACGGTGAAACGGGCCGTCAGCGTCGTCAGCAGCGCGATGACGACAATCGTGCCGGCAATGCCGAGATAGCCCGTGAACCCCATGGAGAAGGTGCCGAACAGGGCCGTCGCCTGGTCGCTCTGGGGGGTCGCGATGGAGCGCCCCTGCCAGAAGCCGGCGACGGCAAAGAACAAGGCTGCCAGGAACCCGCCGGCCACCGAACCCTTCAGGCTGATCTTCAGGAAATGCTTCTGGAACTCGGACGCGACAAAGCTTGCCTCCGCGCCGACGAAATGCAGCACCTCGACAATGTGCCGGTTGCCGGAAAGCGCGCCACGCGTTGCGAAGATGACGGTCAACACCATGGCGGAAAAGACCAGCACCAGCACGCCGGTACCGATGAAGGCCGTCGTGCGCGCCATGGCGACGAGGCGATCGACCCAGGTACGGTGATCGTCGAGGAAGGCCGTCGGGATCTTCTGCGCCAGTGCTGCCCGCATTGCCATGAAATCCGGCGGGCTCTGCTCATCGATGGTCACGATGACGAGACGCGGCACCGGCAGTTCGTCGATGTTCAGCCCTTCCCCAAGCCAGGGTTCGAGCAGCCGCGCCGTCGCCGTCTTGTCGACGATCGTGCCGTCGCGCGTGCCGGAGAAGGTTAGCGCGAGGTCACGCGCATCCGTCAGCGCCTTCTCCATGTCGAGATTGTCGTCGGGCTTGATCTGGATGGTGATCTCGCGGGAGATCTGGCTCTGCCAGCTCGCCGCCGTCGCCCGCACCATGCTGACCGCGCCAAAGGTGAGGCAGGCCAGAAAGGCCATGATGGCGATGACGAGCATCAGCGCGTTGCCGGACACGTTCGCCTGCGGCACGATGGGTGCCGTCGGGCGCACTTTCATTTCCGGCCGGCGCGCCGGCTGGGCGTCCTGGGCGGTATCGTGCGGCGCGTCAGTCATAGATATCGAGCCGTCCCTGCGAGAGGATCATGCGCCGGGCCTCCACCTGGTCCATCAGCGACAGGTCGTGCGTGGCGATCACCACGGCGGTGCCGAGACGGTTCAACTCGAGGAAGAGGCTCAGCAGCCGGCGCGCCATCGGCGGATCGACATTGCCGGTCGGCTCGTCGGCAAGCAGCAGTTCCGGCCGGTCGATGAGGGCGCGGGCAATGGCCGCGCGCTGCTTTTCCCCGCCCGACAACACCGGCGGCAGGACGTTGATTCGCTCCCCGAGCCCGACCCATTTCAGGAGTTCCAGCACGTCGGCGCGATAACTCGCCTCCTCCTTGCCACGCACGCGCAGCGGAAGGGCGACATTCTCATAGGTCGTGAGATGGTCGAGCAGGCGAAAATCCTGGAAGACGATGCCGATGCGCCGACGCAACATCGGCAGCTCGTCGCGCGGAATGGTGGAAATCTCCCGGTCGAAGGTGCGAATGATACCGCGTGTCGGCTGCAGGGAGAGGAAGAGAAGACGCAGCAGCGTCGTCTTGCCGGCACCGGAAGGCCCCGTGAGGAACTGGAAAGACCGGCGCGGAATATCGAAGGTCAGGTCGCGGAGGATCTCCGGGCCCATCCCATAGCGCAGTCCGACATTCTCGAAGTGAATCAATGATCAATCCGGTTCTAGAAGCGGGTTACCCTTGCCCGCCGAGGCAGGTTCGCTGGCGAGGTCGCACAGGAAAACGGCTCTTTCACGGTCGGGTTTCCGAAGCATTAACCAGTATGGTTTACGTTTGGTAAGGATTTCATTCAATGCCCGACTTTTCGCCGATGATTTTGCGCGGAAGGGCGCAGGCGGAACGAGGAGGTCGCGATGAACGCCTTCAGGGCAAGACGCGAGGCGAAGGGCCGGATCGACCTTCTGCCGCCGGAACCGAAGACACCAGCCCGCAGGAATGCAAAGCCGTTTCCGGCACGTCTCGAAGTGGTCGATGCCGATTTCGTCGTCATTCGCAGCACTGCCGCCCGCACCAGCAATGACAATCACCGCGCCGCCCGCCCTGCACCATCTGCCGAACAGCTACATCACCTGCTGCTCCGCATCGCCACGGCCAGTGCCCGGCTGTGCGAGGCTGGCCTGCAGCTTCTTCCAGGCCGTGCCTTTGCCGGCCTCGTGACGACAGCCTTCATCTTCGTCTTTGCCTATGCCGGCGGGCTCTCCGCCCTGAAGGCCGCACTCCCTGAGAACGAGCCGGGCGAGACACTGCGCATAGCCGACGTCATCACGACAGTCGACGACCGCAACGGCATGAAGGTGCTTGCCGTCTATGGCCGCCTCACCAATGGCGGCAACACCACTGCCGCCGTCCCGCCGGTCGACATCGTCTTCGAAGGCGCTGGCAAGACGCTCCGCCACCGTCTCTCGCTCGAAACTGCCGCACTCGCCCCAGGTGCCAGCGAGACCTTCGCGTTGCGCATTCCGCACAGTGGCGGAAAAGTACCGAAAGTCTCGGTTTCGCTTGCCGCCGAGGGTGCGCCCGCTCGCTGACTGTGCTAATCGGCTCCTTTGTTTCTCCCAGTTCCGCACGCAAAACCATCGGGTTTGCCGGATCTGCCTACGACCAAGGAGCCGCCTCGCGATGCAGATTGTCCGCGGAAAGAAGATCGAAACGCTCTACGACGCCGCTACGATCGCCAAGCGCAACGAAGAACTGGCGGCAGATATCGCCAGCGGGCCGACGAAAGACCTTCTCGTCATCGCCGTCCTCAAGGGCTCGTTCATCTTCGCCGCCGACCTCACCCGTGCCCTCCACGCCGCCGGCCTTGCCCCGGAAGTCGAATTCATCACGCTGTCGAGCTACGGCGCCGGCACCGTTTCGCAGGGCGTGAAGGTCATCAAGGACATCGATAGCGACGTACACGGCCGTGACATCCTCCTGATCGACGATATCCTCGAATCCGGCCGCACGCTCAGCTTCGCCAAGGAACTGATGTACGAGCGCGGCGCCAAGAACGTCACCATCGCCGTGCTGCTCGACAAGCGCGAGAAGCGCAAGACCGACCTCGAAGCCGATTATGTCGGTTTCGAATGCCCGGATCATTTCGTCGTCGGCTACGGCATGGACGTCGCCTATGCCTTCCGCGAACTGCCCTTCGTCGGCATCGTGACGGGCGACGCGGACGCCTGAGGCTGTCCTGACCGCAGATTCCCCCATCGGCCGTTTACCGATCGACAAGGAAAGTCTGGTCTTTTCACTCAAGGAGCGGCACCGGGAATCGGCGCACCGCTCCGGCCTACCGTTCCCTCGGAACAAGGCCGGATGAACGGACCGAAAGGGGAACCGATGGCCAAGATCCTGATCACCGAAGACGAGGATTCGCTCCGCACCTTCGTGGCGCGGGCGTTGCGCATGGACGGCCACGAGACCGTCGAAGCGCCGGACGGTGCAGCCGGACTCGACGCCCTGACGGATGGCGGTTTCGATCTCCTCCTGTCCGATATCCGCATGCCTGTGATGGACGGCATCGAACTCGCCCACAAGGCGTCAGCCGCCCATCCGGCGCTGAAAATCCTGCTGATGACCGGCTATGCCGAACAGCGCGAGCGGGCAGACGACCTTGCCTCGAAGATCGTCGATGTGGTGAGCAAGCCATTCAGCCTGCCCGACATCCGCCGCGCCGTGGCAACGGCACTCGCCGCCTGACCACGCCTCAACGGATTCCGAGCAGCCGCTCCAGATAATCCCGTTCAAAACCGGGCGCAGATCCGGTACCCAGACGGCGACGGATCTCTTCCAGAATTTCACGCGCCCGCTGGATATCGATTTCTTCCGGAACCTTGGTCGGCCCGCCGAAGTCGGGGCCCTGTCCGTTGAGTGCGCGCTCTCGGCCCAGCGGGTCGCGGCCGTTGCGCCCGGCCTGCGGTATGCCTTCGCCCGGCCCCTGGCCTTGCCCTTGCCCCATGGCCTGCATCTGGCTCATCATGTTCTGCGCGCCCTGGCGGAGTGCCTCCAGTGCACGGCCCTGGCTACCAACGGCCGATTCGCCCTGCCCCTCGCCCAGCGCTTCGGAAGCACCCTTCATCTCACGACCGGCCTGACCAAAGCCTTCGCCAGGTTCAAGCCCCATGCCCTTCAGCGCCTCCTGGATCTCCCCGAGCTGCTTGCCGAGCCCATCCTGCTGCTCCTGAAGCTTCTTCAGCGCCTCACGAAGCTGATCGGCCGTCATCTGGTCGGTCGACTGCTGACCGGCGCCATTGTCGCCCGGCTGCTGTTGCTGCTGGCCTTCCTCGCCCTCGCCCGGCATCGGACCGCCCCGCTGCTGGCGGTCGCGCAACGCCTGATCGAACTGGAAGGTCTGCTCCATCAATTTCTGCTGCTGCTGCATCAGCTGGCCGAGCTTGTCCATCTGCTGGCGCATCGCGTCGTTCTGCTGGCCTTGCTGACCCTGCTGCGGCCGACCGGCCTGCAGGTTGTTCATCATGCGCTGCAGTTCGGAGAGCATCTGCTGGGCCTGGTCACGCGCGCCGGACCGGGCCAGATTCTCGATCTGATCCATCATGCGCTGCAAATCCTGCTGCCGCAGTATCTGGCCCTGCTGCTGGGCGTTCTGCTGCATCTGGCCATTCTTGGCCGCCTGGCGGGCAAGCTCCTCCATATAGGCCTGCATCGCCTCACGCAGCTCCTTCATGAGCGCAGCGATCTCCTCGTCGGAGGCATTGCGCTCCAGCGCCTCGGAGAGCGCCTTCTGCGCCTCGCGCAGCCGGCGATCAGCCAAAGACAGGTTGCCGTCCTCGATGCCAAGGGCGATTTCCCAGAGATAGTCCGCCGTCTCGCGCATCTGGTCGTCCGTGCGGGAAAGTTTCATGCGCGCATTGGCCGATTGCAGCAGCAGGTAATGCGTGAGGTTGGGGATCGTCTCTTCCGGCCGGATCGTCAGCGCCTCGTTGAGCGCGATGGCATGCGGCAGCTGGTTGGCATCGAGTGCGAAGACCTGCCGCTGTTCAGCGACGGCCCCGGCCAGCGGCTCGAAGAAGTTCTTGGCCGGCAGGATCATCTCCACGGGCTGGCTGCGCCCTTCCTGCCCGGCGGCATCCCTGGCAACAAGCGTGATCTTCACGCGCTTGCCGGAGAGCGGATGTTCGGACAGGTTGCGGCTTGTCGTGCCCTTGGCGTCGCGCGCAGCGCGGCGCGGCAGGTCGAGGCGGTACTCCGGCAGCGGATAGAGCGGACGTGCATCCTTCGGCTGTTCGACCGGCACGATCTCCGCATGAGCCTCCTGGATTCCGTAGTCGTCCTTGGCGACGAAGCTAATCTCCAGCGCCGACGCGACGGTCTTTTTCGGAATACCATCGAAGGCGATTTCCGGAACGCGGTCCGGAATGACCGCAAACGCCCAGGTCTGGCCGGCGACCGAGAGCGTGCCGTCCTTCAGAATTTTGTAGCGCATGGTCTTGGCGCCATTGGCCGCGGCAACCGGCACCTTCGCTTCGGCCTTCGGGCCCTCGGCCTTTTCATCCTTCGGCTTTTCTGCCTCCGGGCGTATGGCCGTCGCCGTGGCCTCGCCCGTCACCTGGTAGCTCACCGGCTCATCGCCGCCGCCACCCGTAACGCGCACGGTCAATTCGCTGAACTGCGGAATGCGAATCTCGCCCGTGGCAGCCTCGCCCGGCTGGCCCTGCGTGCTGCCGGTCAGGAAAATGGGTGCACGCGACGTGTGCGCCGGCGGCGTCACCCAGGCGTCGATGCGCACATCCGGCGCGGTGTCGGCAGGCGCGCGAAGGGTAACCACATCCGCCAGAAGACCACCGCGATTGGAATAGGAGAAGGCAAAGGCGATGGCGACAAGGAGCAGCGGCACGGCGCGCAGGGCATGGCGGTCATAACGGGCAATGTCCGGCTCAGGCGCACCGGTCCTGAGCGCGCCGATCATCCGTGCCATACGGCTCTGGTGCTCGCGCCACAGCGCTTCGGCAACGGCACCACCACCGGCCGGCCGATCTTCCTGCACCCGGATCGCCTGATGAGCCAGCGCGTTGCGCGCCTCCAGCATGCGATAGGCCCTGTCAATCGAAGGCCAGCCGATACCGCGCAGGCGAATGAGCAGACCGGCAAGACCAAGCGCGAAGCCGGCCAGCGTCGCAAGATGCAGCCAGGTGGGAACATGGCGAAAATAGCCGAACCAGGTCAGCGCGAGAAACGCCGCGACGAGAAGCAGGATCGGCAGCACCCGCGGGGCGAGCGCCTCCAGATAGAGGATGGTCTGGGCGGCAAGGCGTTTGCCCGCAAGCCGTCGGGCCACCGGGTTGCCGGCCGCTTCCGTCTCGCGCTGTCCTTGCGTGTCAATCGCCATCGATCGCCGCTCTCCGCTGCAGGTTGTCACCGCCAAAAGATAACATGCTTTGTGGCGAAGACGAGGGCGCACGCAAAATCGTGATCGCGCGCGCAGCCTGGTTTAGCACTTGCGAAGGTCAGGCGAGCCAGTCCGGAAGCGAATCGAGGCCGATCAGGTCGTCATAGCTGAGGCGTGGCCGCACGACATGGAACTCGGCCCCGTTGACCAGCACTTCCGGTACCAGCAGACGGCTGTTATAGGTGCCCGCCTGCACGGCGCCATAGGCACCGGCGGACCCGACGGCAATGAGATCGCCGGGCTTCGGCTGCGCCATCTCTCGGTCCTGCGCCAGATAGTCACCGGTCTCGCAGACGGGACCCACCACGTCCGCCCGGATGCGCGGCGCGCTGGCCGCCGAAATGACGACCGGCTGGATCTCGTGCCAGGCCTCGTAGAGCGTCGGGCGGATGAGGTCGTTCATGGCCGCATCGACGATGACGAAAGTCTTCTCGCCGCCATCCTTCACGTAGATCACCTCGGTGACGAGGATGCCGGCATTGCCGACTATCAACCGGCCAGGCTCGGTGACGATCTTGCAGTTCAGGCCCTTGAGCTGGTTCTTGACGATTTCGGCATAGGCATCCGGAAGCGGCGGCGGCGCATTGTCCGTCTTGTAGGGAATCCCGAGACCACCGCCGACATCGACGTGATCGATCGTGTGTCCGTCGGCACGCAGCGTATCGACGAGTTCGCGCAGGAGCTTGAAGGCATCCTCGAAGGGTTGCAACTCGGTGATCTGGCTGCCGATATGCATGTCGATACCGGTCACCTTGATGCCCGGCAGGCTGGAGGCGCGGGCATAGACGGCGCGGGCGCGTTCCCAGGAAATGCCGAACTTGTTTTCCTTCTTGCCCGTCGAGATCTTGGCATGCGTGCGGGCGTCGACGTCTGGATTGATGCGGAAGGAGACGTGCGCAACCTTGCCGGCCTTCACGGCGCGGGCATTCAGCACCTCCAGCTCGGGCTCGGATTCGACGTTGAAGCAGTAGATGCCGGCCTCAAGCGCCAGATCCATTTCGCGCGGCGTCTTGCCGACGCCGGAGAACATGATGCGCGAGGCAGGAACGCCGGCGGCCAGCGCCCGGCGCAGTTCGCCTTCCGAGACCACGTCGATGCCGGCGCCAAGCCGGGCAAGCGTCTTCAGCACCGCCTGGTTCGAGTTCGCCTTCATAGCGTAGCACACCATGGCATCGACACCGTCGAAGGCCTTGGCGAAGACCTTGTAGTGACGCTCCAGCGTCGCCGTCGAATAGACGTAGAAGGGCGTGCCGACCGTCTTGGCGATTTCCGGAACCGGCACGTCCTCCGCATAGAGGATGCCGTCGCGATGCTCGAAATGGTTCACAGGTCTCGTCCGTTAAACAGGGGCAGTTCCGGCAAAACCGCGCGGCGGCCTTGCGTTGGGAACTGCGTCAAAACTAGAGAAGGGGGTCGAGGATGAAAGGCTTGTCTTCGACCTGCTCGACCTTCTTGCCATCGACGGTCTTCACGACCGGTTGAGCCCCGCCCGGCAGGTCGAGATCGCCCTTGCGACCACAGGCGGTCAGAACCGCTGCGGAAAGGCAGAGCGCGAGAGCCAGCCTGCCGATGTCGATGCGTGTCATGAAGCGTTCCCTGGAAATGCCGGTGATCGGGTGGGCATCATCCTTAGCGAATTCGCCCGTCCTTGTGCACCCTTAATCTACTGATGAGTCCTGCAAGCAATCTGATCAGTTGCGCTGCCGCCACCAGGCGATCTGCTTGCGGACCTCCAGAGGGGCGGTACCGCCAAAACTCTTGCGGCTGGCGACCGAGGCCTCGACCGTCAAGACGTTGAAGATGTCGGCGGTGATGGCGGCATGGATCGCCTGCAGCTCCTCGAGCGACAGGTCGGAAAGGTCGCAGCCCTTGCTCTCGGCCAGCGCCACGGCGCGGCCCGTCACATGATGGGCATCTCGGAAGGGAAGTCCCGCTTCCCGCACCAGCCAGTCGGCAAGATCGGTGGCAGTGGAATAACCGGAGCCGGCCGCCGCCTTCATCCTGTCGGTACGAATGGTCATGTCGCGCACCATGCCGGTCATCGCGGCAATGGCCAGCTCGATGCTCTCGGCAGCGTCGAAGACCTGTTCCTTGTCTTCCTGCATGTCCTTGGAATAGGCGAGCGGCAGACCCTTCATGACAGTCAGGAGTGCGATCAGCGAACCGTTGATGCGGCCGGTCTTGGCACGCACCAGCTCGGCGGCATCCGGGTTCTTCTTCTGCGGCATGATCGAGGAGCCGGTGGAGAAGGCATCCGACAGGCGGATGAAACCGAACTGCGGCGTCGACCAGATGACGATCTCTTCGGCGAGGCGCGACAGATGAACGCCGGCAATCGCCGCAATCGACAGGAACTCCAGGGCGAAATCGCGGTCCGACACGGTATCGATGGAATTGCGGGTCGGCTCGCGGAAGCCGAGCGCCTTCGCCGTCATGTGTCGGTCGATATTGTAGCCCGTGCCGGCAAGCGCGGCGGCACCGATCGGGCTTTCATCGAGGTGCTCGATGGCGTGGCGCACCCGCTGGCGGTCGCGGCCGAACATCTCGACATAGGCCATGCAATGATGGCCGAAGGTAACGGGTTGGGCGGTCTGAAGGTGGGTGAAGCCGGGCATGACGGTTTCGGCGTGCTCCTCGGCACGGTCGAGGAAGGCCGCGATGAGGCCCGTCAGCGCCTTCTCCGTCTTCTGCAGCTCTTCCTTCACCCACAGACGGAAATCGAGCGCCACCTGGTCGTTGCGCGAGCGGGCGGTGTGGAGGCGTCCGGCGGCGGGACCGATCAGCGTCGCCAGCCGCGCCTCGACATTCATGTGAATGTCTTCCAGGCGGCGCGAGAACTCGAAATTGCCGCTTTCGATCTCTGACAAGATCGTGTCGAGACCGTGAACGATCTTTTCCTTATCGTCCGCCGAAATGATGCCCTGGTGGCTAAGCATTTCGGCATGCGCCTTTGAGCCGCGGATGTCCTGGGCGTAAAGCTTCTTGTCGAAGCCGATGGAGGCATTTATCTCCTCCATGATCGCATCCGGTCCCGAGGCGAAACGGCCGCCCCACATCTGGTTCGAGGATTTCGTCTCGGAAGTGCCGTCAGCCATGGGTCCCGTCCTGGAGAGTGAAATGACAGTGAAGAAGAAACTCGGCCTGCCGGCAGGAAAACTGATCGCCATTGCCGGGCTCGCCGGACTTCTCGCCGGTGGTGCAGCGATATACGTGAAGGAAAGCCTGTCTGGCAATGGCGCGGTCGCTTCCGCCGATCCCGCCGCCTGCACGGCCACCGCAGCGAAGGCCGAAGCCCTGACACCCTTTTCCAAGGGACAGGTCGCCGCCATGCGCACGGTCGACGAGCATCGCGCGCTGCCCGATCTCGTGTTCGACGGCCCCGACGGCAAGAAGAAGACGATCGCCGATTTTTCCGGCAAGACCCTGCTCGTCAACCTCTGGGCCACCTGGTGCGTGCCGTGCCGTGAGGAAATGCCGGCACTCAACGCGCTCGAAAAGGAGCTCGGCAGCGACAAGTTCGAGGTCGTGGCGATCAACATCGACACGGGCGATGACGAAAAGCCGAAAACCTTCCTCACCGAAACAGGCGTCAACGACCTCGGCTATTATCGTGATGCCTCGATGGGCGTGTTCAACACCCTGAAGAAGGAAGGCCTCGCCTTTGGCCTGCCGGTCACACTGCTGATGGATGACAAGGGCTGCTTGATCTCGGCAATGAACGGCCCCGCCGCCTGGGACAGCGACGACGCCAAGGCCTTGATCAAAGCCGCGCTTGCTGCGCCGAAAAGCTGAGGCATCGCGAGAAGGTTTCGCTCACGCCGCTGGATAGGCGCGCGACCGGCGGATGTCGAGGAAACCCGCTTCGCCCTTGCGGTGCGGGAATTCCGGCGCCGTATCGAACTCGACCGGCTGACCACTGCCCGTCAGCGCCAGCACGCGGCGTGAGTCCGGCCGGTCGATGACCCGCACGATCTTCGCAGCGATGCCCTGCCCATCCTCGCGCCAGGTGACGTCGGCCGGGCGGAACAGGATCTGACCGCTGCCATCGGCCACACCGCCCGCCTCGAAGGCCACGTCGCCGACATAGGCCTTGCCGCCGCGGATCTCCGCATCGAGCCGGTTCGCATCGCCGAGGAAATTCATCACGAAGGCATCGGCCGGGTTGCGGCAGACCGCCTCGGGCGTGCCCTCCTGCACGATCTTGCCCTTGTTCAGGATGACGACCCGGTCGGCAAGGTCGAGCGCCTCTTCCTGGTCGTGTGTGACGAAGAGCGTGGTGATGCCCAGTTCGTCATGGATTTTCCGAAGCCAGCGGCGCAGGTCCCGCCGCACATTGGCATCAAGCGCACCAAATGGCTCGTCGAGCAGCAAAACGCGGGGATCGACGGCGAGCGCCCGGGCGAGCGCCACACGCTGGCGCTGGCCACCGGAGATCTGGCCGGGGAAACGGTCCTTGAGGCCACCGAGCTGCACGAGATCGAGCAGTTCCGCAACACGTTTGGCGATCGCGTCGGGCGAGCGCTTGACCTTGGAGACCTTCATGCCGAAGGCGATGTTCTCGCCGACGGTCATATGCGGGAAGAGGGCATAGTGCTGGAAGACGAAACCGACGCCGCGCTCGCGCACCGGAATGTCCGTCGCATTCTCATCGCCGAAATAGATCGCACCGCCATCGGCATATTCGAGGCCGGCAACCATGCGCAGGATCGTCGTCTTGCCGGAGCCGGACGGGCCGAGCAATGCCACCAGCTCCCCGCTTTCGATATCGAGCGACACGCCGTGCACGGCGCGAAAGGTCTGGAACTCCTTGACCACATTGGTAAGGCGGATCTTCACGGTTTTACCTCCGGGGTGATGCTGTCGGCGCCGGCCAGCTGAGAGGGGCGCTGCACGCGGCCTGCGCCCTGCCGCTCCAGCGCCACCTTGGCGACAAGCGTAACGATGGCAAGACCGGCGAGAATGGATGCGGCGGCAAAGGAACCGGCCGCGTTGTAGTCGTGATAGAGCAGCTCGATGTGCAGCGGCAGCGTGTTCGTCTGGCCGCGGATGTTGCCCGAGACGACGGAAACGGCACCGAACTCGCCCATCACGCGCGAATTGCAAAGCACGACACCGTAGAGCAGCGCCCACTTGATGTTCGGCAGCGTGACGGAGAAGAATGTGCGCCAGCCGCTTGCCCCCAGCGACGTCGCCGCCTCCTCTAGGTCGCGGCCCTGCGCCTGCATCAGCGGGATCAGTTCGCGCGCCACGAAGGGCGCGGTCACGAACATGCTGGCCAGCACGATGCCCGGCAGCGCGAAGAGGATCTTGATCTCCATCGATTGCAGAGCCGGTCCGAACAGGCCCTGCAGACCATAGACGAAGAGATAGGAGACGCCCGCAACGATGGGCGATACGGAGAAAGGCAGTTCGATAACGACAGTGAGCAGCCGCTTGCCGCGGAAATCGTGCTTGGTGATGGCCCATGCCGCCGCAACGCCGAAAGCCGTGTTGATCGGCACCGCGATCAGCGCCGTGACGACCGTCAGCAGGATGGCGTGCCGCGTGTCCGGATCGGCAATCGAGGCGGCAAAATAACCGACACCGCGTGAAAAAGCCTCGACGGCGATGACGACGAGCGGCGCGACGATCATCAGCGCGACCAGCACGAGCACGAAGGCGAGGAGCGAGCGGCGGAAGACCGGATTGTCGCCGACGCGGGGCGGCGTGCCTTTTCCAGGGTGCACCATGGTCAGCCCCTTGCCGTATAACGCAGGGCGCGGGCCTGCATGAGGTTGGTGATCGCCAGCATGACGAAGGCCGTCAGCAGCATGACGGAGGCGATGGCGGCCGAGGCCGGGTAATCGTATTCCTCAAGCCGGATGAAGGCGAGCAGCGCGGTGATCTCCGTTGAGAACGGCTGGTTGCCGGCAATGAAGATAATGGCCCCGAATTCCCCAAGACTGCGGGCGAAGGAGAGCGAGACACCGGCCAGAAGCGCCGGCGTGAGGAGCGGCAGGATGACGCCGGTGAAGATCGACAGGTCGCTCGCCCCGAGCGTCTGCCCCGCCTCCTCCAGCGCCGGATCCAGTTCCTCCAGCACCGGCTGCACCGTGCGCACGATGAAGGGAATGCTGGTGAAGCTCATGGCGACGATGATGCCGAGCGGCGTATAGGCGACCTTGATACCGAGAAGCGAGAGCGGTCCGCCGAACCAGCCGTTGGTCGCAAAGAGCGTGGTAAGCGCGATACCCGCAACGGCGGTGGGCAGCGCGAACGGCAGATCGACAAGCGCATCGACCAGCCGGCGACCGGGAAAGCGGTAACGCACCAGCACCCAGGCGAGCGATAGGCCGAAGACGAGGTTGAAGGCGGTTGCTGCCAGCGCGCAGAGCACCGTGACCCGGTAGCTCGCAAAAGCGCGGTCCGACGAGATGATGCGCCAGTAGTCCTCCGGCCCGAGGCTGGCCGCCTTGAAGACGAGCGCAGCCAGCGGCAGCACGACGATGATCGCCACATAGACGAGAGTTATGCCGAGCGCGAGCGGCAATCCGGGCAGTACACGCCGTCTCAAGAGGCGCTTCCTTTCTCAAGCTGATCCAGGAAAAGTGCGGAGCGCGATCATCCGGCCGGATTTGTGCGAACACTTTTCATGCCACAACCGGCGGACTTTCGGCCGCCGGTTGCGATAAAACGAAGGTCGATGGATCAACGGCTGCCGTAGATCTTGTCCAGCACGCCGCCTTCGGCGAAGTGCTCCTCGGAGATCTTCTTCCAGCCGCCGAAGACGTCATCGACATTCACGAGGCGGATTTCCGGGAACTGGCCCTTGAACTCGGCAGCGACCGTCTGGTCATGGACGCGATGGCCGAATTCGGCAGCGATCTTCTGGCCCTCTGGCGCATAAAGGAAATCGAGGTAGGACTTTGCAAGCTCACGGCTGCCCTTGGCGTCGGCCACCTTGTCGACGATGGCGACCGGGAACTCGGCAAGCAGCGAGACGGAGGGTACGACGCTTTGGAACTTGTCCTCCCCATATTGCTTGGCGATCGACTTGGTTTCCGCCTCGAAGGTGATGATGACATCGCCGATTTCGCGCTCGACGAAGGTCGTCGTCGCCGCGCGGCCGCCCGTGTCGAAGACCGGAACGTTGTCGAAGATCTTGGTGACGAACTCCTCGACCTTGGCCGGATCGTTGTTGAAGGCTTCCTTGGCATAGGCGGTCGCTGCAAGATAGGTGTAGCGCGCATTGCCCGAGGTCTTCGGGTTCGGGAAGATGACCTTCACGTCGTCACGGGCAAGGTCCGACCAGTCCTTGATGTTCTTCGGGTTGCCGGCGCGAACGAGGAAGGACGGGAAAGAGTAGAAGGGCGAAGCGTTGTTGGGGAATTTCTGCTGCCAGCCTTCGGCGACAAAGCCGTTCTTCACGAGGAAGTCGATATCCGTCACCTGGTTGAAGGTCACGACATCCGCCTCCAGACCTTCGACGATGGCGCGCGCCTGCTTGGAGGTGCCGCCATGCGACTGGTCGACGGTGACACCCGGATGCCCCTTCACGAAGGCTTCGTTCTCGGCAGCGAAAAGCTCACGCGCCACGTCATAGGAGGCGTTGAGCAGCTTGTCTGCGGCCTGCGCGGAGAACGGAGCGGCAAGGCCAAGGAGAGCCACGCCGAGAAGGAGCAAACGTTTCATCTGAAAAACCCCGAATGGAACCTGAATTCGGGCAGACAATAGCGACCGGCCGCTCCCGATCCGAGGTATGGCCTGCCGCAGCACTTGCGGCAGACGAAACATTTTTCCCTGAAAGGGCAAGCTTGGGAAATGTCCCGCTGCTCAGCGCGTCGGGACAGGGACTTCGCCGCGATAATCGTAGAAGCCGCGTCCGGACTTGCGGCCGAGCCAGCCGGCCTCGACATACTTCACCAGCAGCGGGCAGGGGCGGTACTTCGAATCGGCGAGGCCGTCATGCAGCACCTGCATGATCGACAGGCACGTGTCGAGGCCGATGAAATCGGCAAGCTGCAGCGGACCCATCGGATGGTTGGCGCCGAGCCTCATCGCGGTATCGATGGCTTCCACCGAACCGACGCCTTCGTAAAGCGTATAGATCGCCTCATTGATCATCGGCAACAGGATGCGGTTGACGATGAAGGCCGGGAAATCCTCCGCGACGGTGATCGTCTTGTCGAGCTTGGCGACAAATTCCTTTGCGGCGGAGAACGTGCCCTCTTCGGTCGCGATACCGCGCACGAGCTCGACCAGCTTCATGACCGGAACCGGGTTCATGAAGTGGATGCCCATGAAGCGCTCCGGACGGTCGGTGGCAGACGCGAGCCGCGTGATCGACAGCGAAGAGGTGTTGGTGGCGAGGATCGCTTCCGGCTTCAGGACGGAACAGACCTGGCCGTAGATCTTGCGCTTGACGGTCTCGTCCTCTGTCGCCGCCTCGATGACGAGATCGGCGTCGGAGAGGTCGTTGATATCGGAGGATCCCTTGATCAGGGCGAGTGCGTCCTTGCGCTCCTCGTCGGTCATCTTGCCGGAGGAGACCTGGCGGGCAAGATTGCCGTTGATCGTGGCAAGCCCGGTTTCGACACGCTCCGGCGACAGGTCGTAGATGTGGACCTTGTATCCGGCCATGGCAGAGACGTGCGCGATACCGCATCCCATCTGGCCCGCACCGACAATACCGACGTTCTTGATCATAGCGCCAATCGCCCCATCACACCGTCTGCGCCCCTAGGCGCAGGCAAAAAAACACCGGGCCGGTCAAGCCGGCCCGGTGAAGTGATAAAGCGCCGCGACGCATTTTTCCAGTGAAATCATCGTCGCAAAGAGCCGGGTCAAAGCTGGCTCAAAGCGCCTTTTCGAGTTCGGGCAGGGCTTCGAAGAGATCGGCGACGAGGCCGTAGTCCGCGACCTGGAAGATCGGCGCTTCCTCGTCCTTGTTGATGGCGACGATGACCTTCGAATCCTTCATGCCGGCAAGGTGCTGGATGGCGCCCGAGATGCCGCAGGCGATGTAGAGCTGCGGCGCAACCACCTTGCCCGTCTGCCCGACCTGCCAGTCGTTGGGCGCATAGCCCGCATCGACGGCCGCGCGGGACGCACCGACAGCCGCACCGAGCTTGTCGGCAACCGGGAGAATGACTTCCTGGAACTTTTCCGACGAACCGAGCGCACGCCCGCCCGAGATGATGATCTTGGCCGAGGTCAGCTCCGGACGATCCGACGAGGACAGGGCATCCTTGACGTGGGTCGAAAGGCCCGGGTTCGATGCGGCCGAGACCGTCTCGACAGAGGCGCTTCCACCCTCACCCGCTGCGGCGAAGGACGCGGTGCGGACCGTGATCACCTTCTTGGCATCGGTGGACTGAACGGTCTGGATGGCATTGCCCGCATAGATCGGACGCTTGAACGTGTCCGATGAGACGACCTCGACGATCTCGGAGACCTGCGCGACGTCGAGCAGGGCGGCAACGCGCGGCAGCACGTTCTTGCCGACCGAGGTGGCGGCCGAGACGATGGCATCATAGTTGCCGGCAAGCGAGACGATGAGCGCTGCCAGCGGCTCTGCCAGGTTGTTGGCAAGGTTCTGGTCGTCGGCGAGCAGGACCTTGGAGACGCCAGAGAGCTTTGCAGCCTGTTCGGCCGCAGCCTTGGCGCCGGAACCGGCGACGAGCACATGCACGTCGGAGCCGATCTTGGAGGCTGCTGTCAGCGCCTTGGCGGTCTGGTCGGAAAGGTGAGCGTTGTCGTGGTCTGCCAGAAGAAGAATGGCCATGGTAATGTTCTCCCTTTCCTGCCTTAGAGCACGCCGGCTTCGGTCTTGAGCTTTTCGACCAGCTCGGCGACCGACTTGACCTTGACGCCGGCCTTGCGGCCCGACGGTTCCTCGGTCTTCAGCACCTTCAGGCGCGGGGCGGTATCGACGCCGAAATCGGCCGGCGTCTTCTTGTCGAGCGGCTTCTTCTTCGCCTTCATGATGTTCGGCAGCGAGGCATAACGCGGCTCGTTGAGGCGAAGGTCGGTGGTCACGACCGCCGGAAGCTTCACGTCGATGGTCTGCAGGCCGCCGTCGACTTCGCGGGTGACCTGAGCCGAGCCGTTGCCGATCTCGACCTTGGAGGCGAAGGTCGCCTGTGCCCAGCCGAGCAGGGCCGACAGCATCTGGCCGGTCTGGTTCGAATCGTCGTCGATCGCCTGCTTGCCGACGATGACGAGGCCGGGCTGTTCGGCTTCGGCAACCCCCTTGAGGATCTTGGCGACGGCGAGCGGCTCGACGGCATCTTCCGTCTCGACCAGCACGGCGCGGTCCGCGCCCATGGCGAGCGCGGTGCGCAGCGTTTCCTCGGCCTTGGCCGGGCCGATCGAAACGACGACCACTTCCTCGGCCTTGCCGGCTTCCTTCAGCCGCAAAGCCTCTTCCACGGAGATTTCGTCGAACGGGTTCATCGACATCTTCACATTGGCAAGCTCGACACCCGAGCCGTCCGACTTCACGCGAATCTTCACGTTGTAATCAACGACCCGCTTTACAGGGACCAAGATCTTCATGGCTTCCTTCCTTCAAATGCCCGCGAGGGAAAATGCGCCTTTCAAAGGCGCCCTGATTGTCGGTTGGCGACATCGATACGCGTTTTTTTCCCAATTACAATGCGCCACGGCCCCTCCCGGCGTGAAAACGGGCGGGTTATAAATTGCCTTTACGTTCACGTCAATTTTCTCAGAACGACATGCTCACCGTCCCCAATGGGTCGGCGGCACGGAGGGGCGCGCGGCAGTTTCCTCGGCAGCAACGGGCGTCGCCTCGACATGCCGCACCGCCTTTGGCGTGACGATGGTGCGGTCGAACAGCGGCACACCCCGCCGCCGCAGCACGAGCACCAGAAGCGCGCCGGCGAGGATGCCGCCGACATGGGCGCCCCAGGAAACACCGCTGTCGCCGTCAACCACCAGCATGTAAAACTGCTGGGCGATCCAGAAGGCAAGCGGAATGACTGCCGGCAGCGGCAGGGGAATACGGAAGAACACAAGCACCCAGACGCGCACTTTCGGATGCAGCAGGAAATAGGCCGCCACCACACCGGATATCGCACCCGAAGCACCGATCAGCGGCGCCTCCGAATCCGGTTGCACCAGACCGTGCACAAGCGCTCCCGCCGCCGCGCAGAGCAGGTAGAAGAGCAGGAAGCGGAAGTGTCCGAGCGCATCCTCGACATTGTCGCCGAACACCCAGAGGAACAGCATGTTCGAGGCAAGATGCATGAAATCACCGTGCAGGAACGCATAGGTGATGTAGGTCGCGTCCTCCGGAACCAGCACCAGGCTTGGCTCCAGATCGGCGAAATCGAAGACGACAGCCGGGATATAACCGAGGCTGACGACCGTCGCATCCGAAAAGGCCTGCGTGGAGGCAAGCCCCGTCACCAGCCAGACGACGACATTGATCACGATCAGGCTGATCGTGACATACTGCACCTTGATGTATTTGAGGGCGTTCGCGTCGTGCAGCGGTATGAACATGGATCCCCTTCCCAAGGCTTGCTGGAAGCGAGCTTACCTGTTCTTGCCCGGAACCCACAATATGTCCGTCCGGCCCTTCTCGTTGACCCAGCGCGCCGCAACGAAGAGGAAGTCGGAGAGCCGGTTGATATAGGCTGCAGCCGCGGCCGAGACCGCCTCGCCCTCGATATCCTGCAGGGCAACGACGCGCCGTTCGGCCCGCCGCGCGACGGTGCGCGCAAGATGCAGCGCCGCCGCGGCCGGCGTGCCGCCCGGCAGGACGAAGGAGCGCAGCGGCTCGAGATCGGCATTGAGCAGGTCGATTTCCGTCTCCAGCCGGTCCACCTGCACCTGCGCGATGCGCAGCGGCTCATAGTCGAGTTTTTTCCCGGTCTCCGGCGTCGCAAGGTCAGCGCCGAGATCGAAGAGATCGTTCTGGATGCGCATCAGCATCGCGTCGAGATCCGGATGGTCTGCCAGATGCTGGCGCACGAGGCCGATGCAGGAATTCGCCTCGTCAACCTCGCCATAGGATTCGACCCGCAAGTCGTGCTTCTTGCGGCGTGGCCCGGCAACGAGGCCGGTCGTGCCGTCGTCGCCCGTGCGCGTGTAGATCTTGTTGAGCTTGACCATGATCCCCCTCAGCGCCCGCCGCCCGTGATCCAGAGCGTCAGCATGATGAGGACGATCGCGATCGCCTGCAAGAGCACGCGAAGCTGCATCAGCTTGTTCGAGGTGTTGCCGCTGCCGCCCTTGGCCATGTTGACGAGACCGCGCACCAGCACGATGGCGACGAGGCCCATGACGAGCAGGGTCATGAAGGTGAGGAAGGAAGACATGCCAACGATCCGATTTGATTTCCGTCAGCCCTATTCAAATAGGGCATTTCGCACAAAGTGCACGCTTTTTGCTGGCGAGCCCCCTGCGACGCCGCGACGCGTCAGCCGAGCCTGCCGATGATCCGGTAGAAGAGCGCGGCCGGCAGCAGCTTCTTCAGAAGAGCGCCCTGCTTGGCCGGCGTCGTCACGATGTAGTGCGGCCGCGGTGCTTTTGCCGTCAGCGCATGGCGCAGCACCGCATGCACTGCCTCAGGTCCAAGCTTTCCGCGCGCCGGCTTTGCCTCGCCGCGCAGCCGCTGCAACTGGCGGCGATACTCGTCCGCATGTACAGAGTTTTCGAGATCGATGTTGCGCTCGATGTGGACTAGTGCATTGGCCGTGAAGCGCGAGGTGATCGGCCCCGGCTCAATGAGACTGACATGCACGCCCGAGCCCGCAAGCTCCATGCGCAGCGTCAGCGACAGCGCTTCGAGCGCGAATTTCGAGGCATTGTAGGCACCGCGCCAGCGATAGGGCACGATGCCGAGGATCGACGAGCACTGCACGATGCGCCCGAACCCCTGCCCGCGCATGACGGGAATCACCCGCCGCGTCAGATCGTGCCAGCCGAAGACATTGGTCTCGAACTGTAGGCGCAGCGCCTCGACCGGCAGGTCCTCGACGGCACCGGCCTGACCGTAAGCACCGTTGTTGAACAGCGCGTCGAGCCGGCCGCCTGTGCGCGCCAGCACGGTCTCGACGAGCGCAGCGATCGACGCCGGCTGCGTATAATCCATCAGGAGAGCCTCAATGCCGTCGGCCTCAAGGCCAGCGAGGTCTTCCTGCTGGCGCACCGTCGCAAAGACCCGCCAGCCCTCCGCCTTCAGCGCCCGGGCGCAATAAGCACCGATGCCCGAGGAGCATCCCGTCACGATGATGCTCGGCGGCGTTGTCGCATTCGAAGAAGGCATGTCGGTTTCCTGTACAAATCTGCTCGTGTTTCCCATATTCACCACCAGCGCACCGCCATCGCCATCACGCGCCGGCGTGGCAAGCCATTGAATCCGGGCCGCCCTTGAACCGACCCCGGTGTAAGGGGTTATACCCGGGCAGACAATGCGAGAGACGGCCGAAGACGGCCACGAGGACCTGAGATTGCCGATGCCGACCGCCATCCGTCTTGCCTACAAGGTCGTCTTCGACGCGATCTGGCATTTTTCCGAGGACGACGGCTGGGCGATGGCGAGCCATGTCGCGCTGTCGACGCTGCTGGCGATCTTCCCCTTCCTGATCTTCGGCACGGCGCTCGGCTCCTTCCTCGGCGCCGACCAGTTCGCCGAAACCGCCGTGCATCTCATCTTCGATACCTGGCCGGAATCGATCGCCGCACCGATATCGCGCGAGGTCGTCGCGGTGCTCACGATCCCGCGCGGCGGCCTGCTCACGGTCTCCGTGCTCGCCGCCGCCTACTTCGCCTCGAACGGCGTGGAGGCGCTGCGCGTCTCGCTCAACCGCGCCTACCGGGTGGCCGAGACGCGCTACTGGTACGTGACTCGCCTTGCCAGTCTCGGCTTCGTCATCGCCGGCGTTCTGGCGCTGGCGGTCCTCAGCATCGTGCTCGTAGCGGCCCCCCTTGCCGTGCGGGCGACGGGCGACTGGCTGCCCTGGCTGACCTACGTCTATTCCTGGGTGGAAAGCTGGGGACTGTTCGGCACCATCCTGGTGCTGCTCTCCGGCCTTCTGATCGCCCATCTGTGGCTGCCCGCCGGCCGGCGCAAGATCGCCGACGTGCTGCCCGGCATCCTGGTGACACTCATCGCCTGGGGCATCGGCGCCTATGCCTTCGCCTCCTACCTCACCACCTTCGCCAATTACGTCTCGACCTATGCCGGTCTCGCCTCGATCATGATCGCGCTGGTCTTCCTCTACATCGTCGGGGCGATCTTCATCATCGGTGCTGAAATCAACGCGGCCCTGATGAAATACCGGGTGAAGCACCTGATCCTCGACAAGGTCCGCGGCGTCCGCAAGCCACGGCAGCCCGAGGAGGACTCAATGGAGGACGAAGCCATAGCCCGCGAGCAGGGCGCGAATGCCGGCAGGTGAGATGCCCCGTTCCCGGTAGGCCGCAAGACCGGTATCCTCATTGCTCTTGGACAGTTTCCGTCCATCCGGCCCCGGCACCAGCCCATGATGCCGGTAGGAGGGCACCTGCAGGCCGAGCAGGCTTTGCAGGAGGCGATGCACCGCCGTCGCATGAAAGAGATCCTGCCCGCGCACCACGTCGGTGATACCCTGCACCGCATCGTCGAGCACCACGGCAAGATGGTAACTCGCCGGAGCATCCGGCCGCGAGAGGATGACATCGCCCCAGCGTTCCGGCCTCGCCGCAACGATACCGGTCTCTCCCTCCGGCCCCTCGCCCGCCTCCGACCAGGTCAACGCCTCCGGCACGAGCGCCAGCGCCTTGCCCATATCGAGCCTCCAGGCGTGCTGGCGACCCGCCGCAATCCAGCCAAGCGCCTGATCCCGATCGAGCGAACGCTCGTCCGTCGGGTAGAGCGGCGCACCGTCCGGATCGCGCGGCCATGTCCCGCCCGCAGCCTCCTGCGCCAGAACCCGCGCCTTCACATCGCCACGGCTGAGGAAGCCCGGATAGAGCACGCCCATGGCCTTCAGCCGTTCCAGCGCCTCACCATAGAAGGCAAGGTGCTCCGACTGGCGCCGCACCGGCCTTTCCCAGTCAAGGTCCAGCCAGGCGAGATCGCGATAGATCGCCGCCTCGAATTCGGGCCGCGACCGGGCGGGATCGATGTCTTCGATGCGCAGGAGGAAGCGCCCGCCGCAGGCCGCAGCAAGGTCATGGTTGAGGATCGCCGACAGCGCATGACCGAGATGCAGAAGGCCATTCGGGCTCGGCGCAAATCGGAAGACACGACGTTTTGACAAAGCAGTTTGCATGGGGTCTTCTGGCACGAAGAAGTGCGTTACGCCACCAAGGCATGCCGGGCAAAGCTGCGCAGCGTTCTACGGCAGGGCTACGCGGACAATTGAGGACCCAAACCGCCAAGGCCGCGGTGGCAGCAAGGATCGAGGCCTCTTAAGAAAATGCAGTTGCACATGATCAGGACGGATGCGGATGTCGCGGCGGGTCTCGTCGATCTCGCTTTGCTCGATGCACGTCTTTTCACCGTCATCGACAAGGCCGGCCCCGTGCCGCTTCGCCGCCTTTCGCCCGGCTATCGCGGCCTTGCCGGCATCATCGTCGCGCAGATGGTCTCGCGCGCCAGCGCCGATGCCATCTGGCGCCGGCTCGAGGAAACGGCCGGCGACATCACCCCCCATCACATCCTCGGCCTTTCCGACGAGGACTGTCGCACTGTGGGCCTGTCGCGCGCCAAGGCGGAGACACTGCGCCGCGCCGCTGATGCCGTCGATCGCGGCGAACTCGACCTCGATGCGATCTGCCATATGGAGGCAACGTCAGCGGCCCGGAAGCTGACCGCGATCAAGGGCATCGGGCGCTGGACGGCGGATGTCTATCTGCTCTTCTGCGGCGGCCATCCGGATATCTTCCCCTCCGGCGATATCGCTCTGCAGAATGCAGTCGCCCATGCGCTCGGCCTCGCGGTGCGCCCGAGCCCGCAGGAACTCGACCGGATCGCGGAAAGCTGGTCGCCCTGGCGCGGCGTCTCGGCCCGGCTGTTCTGGGCCTATTATTCCCGGGAGATGCGGCGCGAGGCGGCTCCGGTGCTCGAAGGCTGAGCCGTCGCGAAATTGCTTGTTTTCGCTTTTCCTTTCCCGCTTCACAATGCTGTAACAACGGGCCTAATATAGAAGGGCAGATGCCGAATCGATCAGGAGAAGCCCTTGACGATTTCTGTTTCACCACAGGCCCTGCCAGCCCTTGTACTGAATGCTGACTACAGGCCGCTGAGTTATTACCCCTTGTCGCTCTGGTCCTGGCAGGACGCGATCAAGGCCGTGTTTCTTGACCGCGTAAACATCATCGCCGAATACGAGCATTCGGTGTCATCCCCGAGTTTCACGATGCGCCTGCCAAGCGTCGTGTGCCTGAAAACATACGTGCAGCCGTCACGTCATCCGGCCTTCACCCGGTTCAACGTGTTCCTGCGCGACAGGTTCGAATGCCAGTACTGCGGGTCGCCGGACGACCTGACCTTCGACCATGTCATCCCGCGTGCCCATGGCGGCGAGACGACCTGGTGCAACGTGGTCGCGGCCTGCTCCCCGTGTAATCTGAGAAAAGGCAGCAAGCTGCCGAAGCAGGCGGGCATGCACCCGCATCAGAAGCCCTACCAGCCGACGGTTCAGGATCTGCACAACAACGGGCGACTGTTTCCACCCAACTATCTGCACGAAAGCTGGATGGACTATCTCTACTGGGACGTCGAACTGCAGCCCTGATGCCGGAACCGCAGAAACGCCTGGCGTTTTTGCGGCACCAACAGGCATTTGCGCCCGGGCTGCGGGTATATCACGCTTTCGCCGACCGCACGCCTGAAAAGGCGATCGCGGCGAGGATGAGGCTTGCGATCACATTCCACCCGGCAAAGGAGAGGCCGAGGAGCCGGAAGGAGGCTTCCGTGCAGGACGGCCCGTGCTTGGCGTTGAGATCGGAGAGGAGATCGCCGGCATTCTGCGTAACGCCCTGCGCGGAGGTCGCGCAGGTCGCAGGCCCCTCCCAGAATCCCCATTCGACGCCCGCGTGATAGACACCCATGCCCGCGCCGACGAGCATCATGATACCGGCGATCGCGAGCAGCAGCCGCGTCAGCCAGGCTGGGCCACCGAAGAGGGCCGATAGGAGGGCGGCGACCGCCACCGGGATACCGTAGTAGTAGGGGTCACGCTGCAGCAGGCAGAGCGCACAGGGAATATAGCCACCGATATGTTCGAAAGCGAGCGCCCCGCCGACGGTCGCCGCCATGCCGAGCGTCAGGAGGCCTGCGGATGCCTTGCGGGAAAGGTCGAGAGATGCCGTCATCAGGGTCGTCCAATCGGGCCAGCGGGGTACCGGCGAAACGGCGCCGAGTTCTATCAGGTGAGGCGGCTTTGTAAATCACCCGCACAAACAAGTGATCGTCCGCATACGGGGATTTGCCGGTTGCCGCCCGCGAGCGCTTCGTGTAAACGGCGATGGCTGCAAGTGCCGTGCCCCATTGGCGGAACTGGTAGACGCGCTCGACTCAAAATCGAGTTCCGAAAGGAGTGCTGGTTCGATTCCGGCATGGGGCACCATAAGCATTTTTTTGCATTGTTTTTCCTATATAAAATTGGCCTAAACATCCGAGAAAATCTCTCAGCCGATTTTCTTGGACACTTTTGTTCTCAGTTTCGTCTTCATCGTCGAGCGAATCAGCCGGCTTCGTCAGCATGCCAATGACACTCCTCGCCAATCGAGTTGCTGCAACCTTCCGCAGGCCGTGAGCGCTGCATAGTGGCAGCCTCGTTCGTCACAACGAGGAGACGAACGAATGAAGCGTTCATGCTTCGCGGAAGAACAGATCATCGGGATATTGAAGGCGCAGGAGGCGGGCGCGAAGACGGTCGATGTATGCCGCAAGCACGAGATCTCGGATGCGACCTTCTGCAAGTACAAGGCGAAGCATGGCGGCATGACGTATCGGATGCCTCCAAATTGAAGGGCAAGCGTGGCGTGATGGCCGCGTTTTTGTGCAACGCCGATGGCTAGGTGTCCACTTAAGGGCTACGCACAAACCGGCTCGCCCCGGATATTCGCATCTATGAGCTCACCGCTTAATCTTTAACGGGCTTCACAAGCGAAACCACTCTCGGCTTCGACGGCGCGTCCAGCCACTCAATCCATTTTCCTCGTTCATCGATTGTGTCGAAGAACCGCCAGAGTTTGTAGCCCTCATCCGTTGTTTCCAGCATCTCGCCAAGAGACGCGAGTTCCAAGGGCAAGGTCACCTCGTTGCCGTCAAAGCGTACGAAATAGATGCCATCGGCGGCAAGCCGAACGACTTGTCCGGTACCATAGGTCCCGTCGAGATCATCGACCGTGAAGTACATGCCGGTTAAGGCATCGCGGGTTTTGTCATTCATGAAATTTGATGCCCGTCCTGAAAATGCAATCATGGAGACCTATGAGCATCTGGTTGAGGAAGACAAGATGCTCAATGCAGTGCGCACTCATAAGATCAGATATTGCCCTGCATCGCCCGTGACGCACTTTGCTCTGGAGTGCCGGCCTTACCGTCGTGCCTCCACTGACGCCACAACGAAGACCAAGAGAAAGGCAGATTCGTCGGAGAACGTTTGGCGATGACCGGTGGGCTAACGACGAGCTCAGCACCTCTCCTGCTGCGAACGTCATGGAACAACACGCGGGCGCGCCCCTCAGGAGCAACCGGCACCAGGCGCCTGGGTTGATAGGGAGCCGTTTCAAACCACGGCTCCAAGCCGCTCTCAGGTATCCACTTGAAGAAGTCTTTCATGCACAGCCGCCTAGCCACTCAGCATGTCGTCCCCTTAAGGCTACCATCACTGAATGATGCACGTCCCCGGCCAATCGCTGCATTGGCGCCCAGCGCAGCTCGCAAGTGACGCGGTGGCAATCAAGATGCAGGCGATGGCAATGATGTTCCTCAATGTGTCGTCCCCTTGTGCGTAGCACTATATTCGGCGTTCAACAGGTGAACCAGGCTATCGGCCCGCTCTATTCCCAGCCCGTCTTGCGGTTCCCCGTTTATCTCCGCCGTCATCCCCGTGAAAACATCACAGACCGCCCCACAGGCCCGTGCCGTCCTTGCGAATGTCGGTCTGGCGATATCCGCCACCGGTACCTTTCAGAGCCCTGGCGGATGCAGCCCCCCGCTCCAACTAGTTGGGATAACAATGGAAGGCGATGTAGATGTCGCCATAGTCGTACCAATAGGACATCTCATACGAATATCCGTCGATGCGCCTTCCCTGGATGTTCGCCATATTCTGATGCCCGGCGATGAAGACGGTATTGTTGTTGTTGTTGCGTTGCCAGCGCTGCCGCATCTGCCCGCAGACTTCATTCACCATGGTGGCCGCATGTTCTTGGTAATAGATGCAGGGATCGTCGGAATTGCCATTTCTCGGATCGACCTGCGACCCGTCAGATCGGCGGGTCTCGATGCGCTTAGAAGCGCAATAGGCGCGCACGGCCTGATCGTGTTTCCCTTGAAAATAGAGTTCCAGGTAGACGTGAAAATTTTTGCTGACCGCCTGCCGCCGGTTTGCCTGCCCCTGATTGACGGCGATGTCCTGGCGAATCGTGGAAATGAGCTTGTGATGATCGTTGTCGAGATCGTCCGGTACCGGCATCGTCCCCTCCCCGTTCAGATTGGAGAAGGAAATCACACGGGGCACGCCCCGACAAGCAACGTTGCTTCGTCTCGTTGATAAAGTCTAATGACCTCAACGCATACGCGTACACACCATGGCTCAAGGTCGCCTCCTATTCCGGGAAGAAAGTACCTGGTGCCAGTGAATAGGCCGACTGGATCAGCCGTGTTCCTTAGACAACCGGGAAGGAACGCGCGAGGATTTTCGCACGTTCAGGCCCGACAACCGCGCGGAATGGAGGGCATATGGGCGACTGGACCTTGTTCATCATAGGGCTTGCCATCGTCCTGGCGTTCTCCTTCACCCTGAACACGTTCTTCCTCGGCTCATTCGTCGCGGGCATGAAGCGCTACCTCCTGGGGCGCATCCTGGGTGGCACAATACGAAACACCCGGATCGACCATGAGGCGACGCATCGTACGCTCGGCCTGTTCGGGCTTCAGACACGCCATGGCGGGCCGGGCGAGGAGGAGATCGATCGCCTGCGCCCGAAGCGCTGGCAGGAAATCCTGACCTGGATCTGCTATATCGGCATGGGTGCGGGCTTCGCGCTCATGATCTACGCCAAAGCCCGATAGCCACGATCCGGCTGCGCCCCCAAGCTGCTGGATGTGCTGGCCTGGGGGCTCGACCAACAGGCGGCCGACGAATGCCGGCAGAAGGCGTTCTGCCGCCCTGCATCGGCGAGGAGCGCGAGATATCCACCGCCCTCAACAGTCAGTTGTGCGCAATCGATAGAATCAGGTTTTCATCTAGTCCTTCAAAAATTTGCTTTTTAGCGGGAACAAATTTTGCAGAACCGCATTTACCCCGTGCAACGACAGACACCCCCGGATGTGGTTGCGGAGGGGGACCCGAGAGCGATGTGCACGCTCTTGGGTCTCAACCATTTTGGGGGCAAGGCCGCCGATAGCGAGCAAGGCCCATCTTTCCTTCAGCCGCAAAGAACAAACAGGTTCATCCCGCGTTTTCCTGCAGACGCCGAGCAAGAGGAGTGCGACATGGTCTTCAAGGAAGGTACCTTCAAGGGCGAACCGCCCGAACATTTCGATGGTCCCCACCCGGCCTGGCTGGAAACGGCGGTAGCGGACGCACTGTCCATCGCGGGCGACGTGGATGCCTCCGACGTCACCGTGACCTGCAAGGGCACGCGCATCATTCTTTCCGGCAGCATCGGCTCCGCGGAAGAGGCGGGCAGGGCCGTCGCGATTGCCGCCGCCGTCAAGGAGGTCCGTGAAGTGGACAACCGCCTCTCCTGGCTCTGACATACGCGAAAAGCCGCCATTGCCGGCGGCCCCTCCGGAATGCTAGGTGCAATGCAGCAAACTGGAGTGACGCCGGATGCTCGCCGAGAGACCGACCTATGATGCGCTTTACCGGGATTTCCGCTGGCAGATCCCCGGGCGCTTCAATATAGGCACCGCGGTTTCCAATGCGTGGGCGGCGCATGCCCCCGACCGGGTCTGCCTTGAGCATTTCCTGCCCGATGCCCCGCCGCGCGCGCTCACCTATGGCCAGCTGGCCGAGCAGTCGGACGCCTTTGCCGTCGCCCTAGCGGCAGAAGGGGTAACGGTCGGGGATCGTGTCGCCATCCTGCTGCCGCAGGGTTTCGAGACGGTCATAGCGCATCTGGCAATCTACAAGCTCGGCGCCATCGCCCTGCCGCTCGCCCTTCTCTTCGGCGCCGATGCGCTGTCCTTCCGTCTGAAGAATGCCGAGGCAAAGGCAATCGTCACCAATCGCTTCGGCCTGGAACGCCTGAAGCCGATCCGGGCCGAGCTGCCGACGCTGGATCTGGTGATCACCACCGAGCCGGGCAAGGACGCCTCGGCAAAATCGTTCGAAGAGCTCATCGCCCGCAATGCCGGCCTCTTCGCAGCCGTCGACAGCGGCCCGGACGACCCGGCGATGATGATCTACACGTCTGGCACGACGGGGCCGCCGAAGGGGGCGCTGCACGGCCACCGCGTGCTGCTCGGTCATGTGCCGGGTTTTCAGATGCATCACGAGTTCCTGCCGCAGCCGGGCGACCGCATCTGGACGCCATCGGACTGGGCCTGGGCAGGCGGACTTCTCAACGTGCTCCTGCCGGCGCTGCTGCTCGGCGTGCCCGTCGTCTCCTCGCCGGGCCAGAAATTCGATCCCGACATGGCCTACCGCATCATGCAGGACATGAATGTACGCAATGCGTTCATCCCGCCGACGGCGCTGCGGCTGATGAAAACAGTCGCCAATCCGCGCGAAAAATACCGGCTGAACCTGCGTACCATCGGCTCGGCCGGTGAATCGCTCGGCCGCGAGACCTGGGAATGGGTGCGCGACACGCTCGGCGTCACCGTCAACGAGTTCTACGGCCAGACGGAGTGCAACATCGTGCTCGGCTCGATCGGCAAGCTCGGCGTGTCGCGACCCGGGCCGATCGGCAAGCCGGTGCCCGGCCATGTCGTTGCCATCATCGATGCGAACGGCCGGGAAGTGCCGCGCGGCACCGTCGGCCAGGTCGCAGTAAGGCGACCCGATCCCGTCATGTTCCTCGGCTATTGGAAGAACGAGAAGGCAACGACGGAAAAATTCATTGGCGACTGGATGACGACCGGCGACCTCGGCCGCATGGACGAAGAGGGTTACGTCACCTTCTTCGGCCGCGACGACGACGTCATCACCTCCTCCGGCTACCGCATCGGGCCGAGCGAGATCGAGGATTGCCTTGCCGGACATCCGGCCGTGCAGCTCGCTGCTGCCGTGGGCAAGCCTGATCCGGTGCGCACGGAAATCGTCAAGGCCTATGTGATGCTGCGCCCCGGAAACGCGCCGTCGGACGCCCTTGCAAACGATATCCGCGACTGGGTGAAATCACGTCTTTCCATGCACGAATACCCACGCGAGGTGGACTTCGTCGATGCCCTGCCGCTGACGACCTCGGGCAAGGTCATCCGCCATATCCTGCGCAAGCGCGCAGCGGAAGAAACACCCTTCGCCGCCTAGTTTTTCAGAGGCTCGGAACGGCAAGCCGCCGACTGGACCGGAAAGGCCTCAGCGGCGCGCGAGCGCACGGATCTTCTCGCGGAGCAGCCGCGCGACATTGCGCGTGTTGCGATAGAGGTGAAGCTGCGTCGCCACCTGGCGCACGTCACGGTCGCGATTCTGCTGCAGGCCGACGACGAGCGTGCCCATGTCCTCTCGCTCTTCCCAGAAGCGGCTCATGACCGGGTGATCCGGCACCGCGCAGGAATCCGACCGGGCGATATTGGCGTCGTCGAGATGCCACTCCGTCAGTTCCGCCACCAGCAGCTTGCCGGGCGAGAACTTGGCGAACTCCTCGTCATAGGCGGTCTTCCACGTATAGGCCTCCCCGCCCATCATGAAGACAATCATCGAGGCGATGGCCCGGCCGTCGAGGTCGAGCGTGTGGATGCGCACGCCGTCGGTCTCGGCAAGATTGCTGATCGCCTCGCGGGCAAAGGCGGCACGGTAACGATCGTTGATCATCGCCGTGCGGCCGCGCCCCTTCCAGCCCGAGGCTTCGAGCAGCAGGAATTCCTCCATGCGCAACCGGATGTCAGCGGGTTGGCGGGCGACGTTGTAGAAAAGTGCGCCCATCGCATCGAGCTTGCGCCATTGCCGGCGCAACTCGCGGAAGTGCTCCGGCGAGATCGCCTGCTGCAGATAGGTCTGACCGTCGAGCAGGCTCTCCAGCATCGGGCGGCGATAGGTATCGGTGACGGTGACGGGAAGGTTCCGGCCGATGGCGACGGCACGCATCAGCTGCGCGAAGGCACCGTTGAGGCGCAGGTCCGGCAGGACGAGGATGCCTGGCAGGCCGCTGCCGGCACCGCCAAGGGCTTCCAGCACGTTGTCCAGCGTTTCGGCGGCATCCTCAGCATCGACGAGGGGCGTCCCGAGCGGCCCGAACGGATTTGCCCAGGCGCGCAGGATGCTCGAGCCGATGGAAAAGCCCGGCTTCTCGACGGAAAAGGGCATGAGGAAGCGCATGCGGCTGCGCCCGGCGCCCTCGTCGCGCAACACGGAAAGGCGCACGGTGCGATCCTCAAGGCGCGGCATGGCAGGAGCGAGAAAGCGCCCCGTGAAGAAGACGTTCGGCTCCATGACGCGGTTCGACAGGAAATCGAGTTCCTGCTGCAGTTCGTAGCCGGCTGTCGCCGGATAGAGCGCCAGCGAGCGGCCGGGCCGGCCGACAAGGAAGCGCTGGTCCGCCGGCGGCGCATGCGGCAAGGCAGGCGGAATGGCGGCCTGGGCACGGCCGGTCACGATCGTGTGGTCTAAGCCGTGGCTATCGGTCATGGCGGTCCACCCCGTTGGCAAGGCTTGCCGTCACCGGATTGGCGAAGGCGAAGAGAATGATGGAGAGTTTTCTACGCACGACGAGGTGCAGCAGCAGCGCCTCGAGGATCATGGCGCCGGCGGTGGCCGTCGCCGCACCCGTCAGACCGAAGAGCGGAATGAGGGTGACGTTGAAGCTGATGTTGGCGGCCAAGGCCACCGCATAGACGAGAACGCAGAGTTTCTGCTGGCCTGCCATGGTGAGCAGCACCTCGCCCGGCCCGATCAGCGCCTTGGCGAGAATGCCGACGAAGAGGATGAACATCAGACTATAGCCCGCCGTGAAGGCGGTACCGAACAGGGACAGGAGGAAATGGCCCAGCGCCAGCACGCCGAGCCCGACGGCCAGCGACGGCCAGAAGCTCCAGCGCACCGTCTCGCCGGCAAAGCGCGCCAATGCCAGCCGGTCGCCGGCCGAAAACAGCGCAGAAAAGCGGGGCGCCGCAGCAGCCTTCACCGAGAAGAACACGAAGTGCACGAGCGCCATGGTCTTCGCCGCAGCGAAGTAGATGGCGACACTTTCCGGATCGAGGTAGAGGCCGACCACGATGACGTCGGAATTGGTCAGAAGGAAGCCGAACCCCTCGATGAGGAAGATCGGCAAGGCCGCCTTGATCCAGAGGGAGAATTCCAGCTTGCGCGGGCCCTTGACGTAGCGCTTGCTGAGCCGCCGCAGGATGTTGAAGAACTGCACGACGGTCGTAAGATAGGTGGCGGCGAGCGCCGCGACCATGGCGGTCAGCGCCGTGTGGGGCGCGTCCAGCAAAACCGCCAGAACCATGAAGACGAGGATCAGCAGCGGGCGGATGATGTAGGTCGGGCTGAGAGCCACCACCGCCCAGCTATGAGCCCGCGCCGTGCTGTCGAGCACATCGCCGAGCGCAATCATCGGCATGCAGAAGAGACCAACGAAGAGCGGCACGACGTAGTAGTCGGCAAAACTGTCATGGAAGAACCACAGCACGAGCAGGCCGATGGTCGCCAGCACCGTCGAGGACAGCATGGCGAAGACGCGCGCCGTCGAGGTGAGGCCACGGATTTCTGCGTGCGCGCTGCGTCCTGCATAGTCGGGCAGGAAGCGTACAACGGTGGTGTGGATGCCGAGACAGGACATGTCGCCGAAGATGACGACGAGTGCCCAGACAAAGACAAAGATGCCGTATTCGAACTCGCCCATCACGCGGGCGAGGATGATCTGCGAAAGGAAGGCGATTGCCGCATTGATCACGCGAATGGCGAAGGTGATGAGCGCCATGCGTTGCGCAAGGTTGCGAGGGTCGTCGCTGACGAGGATCGTTCCGAGCGCGCGCACCAGCGGTTCCGCCTTGCCGCGCAGGGCCGATGGCAGCAATTTCTCCGCCGACTGAATGACCGCCATCAACACAGGAACCCGTACGCAACGCAGAACTGAACCAGGATCAGTCTTGTCAGATCAGGGTTAACAAACGGTTGGGTCGGCCGTGAACGGTGCAGCACCCACCAAAGAAAATGCCGCCCGGGGGCGGCATTCAATGGGAGCGGATCAATATCCGCATATCTCTCTTCCGGCATCCTCGGATCGAGCCCGGAGATGACGTTTGGCGATGGGGCAACGGTTCATGTGAACGATGCGCCATTTACTCCTGCGGCCGGTCAAGCCTGCTCGAAAGCGCCGTGGCAATGCTTGTATTTCTTGCCCGAGCCGCATGGGCAGGCCTCGTTGCGCGACACGCGGCCCCAGGTCGCCGGGTCGGCCGGATCACGATCTTCCGGCGACACGCCGACGGCCATGAAACCGCCGCCATTGCCTTCGCCGAAGTCGTCCTCGCCGGTCGTGCCGTCGATATGATGGCCCTCCATCTCCGGCGGCACCGGCGCCGGGGCGTCGGCAGCCTGGCGCACCAGCTCGACGCGCATGAGCTGCGCGGTCACGGTCTGGCGAAGGTTCGCGAGCAGAGCCTGGAAGAGTTCGAAAGCCTCGGCCTTGTATTCCTGCAGCGGGTCGCGCTGGGCATAGCCGCGGAAGCCGATGACAGAGCGCAGATGGTCGAGGTTGACGATGTGTTCGCGCCAGAGATGGTCCAGCGTCTGGAGCAGCACGGAGCGCTCGACATAGGTCATGATCTCGGGGCCGAAGCGCTCCGCACGGTCGGCAGCAGCCTGGTCGGTCGCCTTGTGCAGGCGCTCCAGGATGTCCTTCTCGTCGATGCCTTCCTCGGCTGCCCAGGCGTCGATCGGCAGATCGAGGTTGAGCTGTTCGAGAACACCCTTCTTGAGGCCCGCGACATCCCACTGTTCGGCATAGGCGTTTTCCGGAATGTGCAAGCGGACGAGGGTTTCGACCACTTCGTGACGCATGTCGCCAACGATTTCCGAGAGGTTCTCGCCATCCATCAGCTCGATGCGCTGCTCGAAGATGACCTTGCGCTGGTCGTTCAGCACGTCGTCATACTTCAGGAGGTTCTTGCGGATATCGAAGTTGCGCGCCTCGACCTTCTTCTGCGCACGCTCCAGAGCCTTGTTGATCCAGGGATGGACGATCGCCTCGCCTTCCTTGAGGCCGAGCTTCTGCAGCATGGAATCCATGCGCTCGGAGCCGAAGATGCGCATCAGGTCGTCCTGCAGCGACAGGAAGAATTTCGAACGGCCCGGGTCGCCCTGACGGCCGGAACGGCCGCGCAGCTGGTTGTCGATGCGGCGGCTTTCATGGCGCTCGGTGGCGAGAACATAGAGGCCGCCGCCGGCAAGCGCCTGCTCCTTCAGCTTCTTCACCTCGGCGATGATCGCCTCACGCTTGGCATCCCGCTCGGGACCCGGCTCCATCTCGGCAAGGTCACGCTCGAGGCGCATTTCAAGGTTGCCGCCGAGCTGGATGTCCGTGCCGCGGCCAGCCATGTTGGTGGCAATCGTGACAGCGCCCGGCACGCCGGCCTGCGAAACGATATAGGCTTCCTGCTCGTGGTAGCGGGCGTTCAGCACCTGGAAATCCTGGAAACCTGCCATCTTGAGGCGTTCGGCAAGATATTCCGACTTCTCGATCGAGGTCGTGCCGACGAGGACCGGCTGACCCTTCTCGCGCGCATCCTTGATCTCCTGAATGATCGCCTTGTACTTCTCCTCGACCGTCCGGTAGACCTCGTCGTCCTCATCGAGGCGCTGGATCGGCAGATTGGTCGGCACTTCCAGGACCTCGAGGCCGTAGATGTTGCCAAACTCTTCTGCTTCCGTCGAAGCCGTACCCGTCATGCCGCCGAGCTTGGAATACATGCGGAAATAATTCTGGAAGGTGATCGAAGCCAGCGTCTGGTTTTCCGGCTGGATCGTCACCTTTTCCTTGGCTTCCAGCGCCTGGTGCTGGCCTTCCGAATAGCGGCGGCCCGGCATCATGCGGCCGGTGAACTCGTCGATGATGACGATCTCGTCGTTGCGGACGATGTAGTCCTTGTCGCGGGTGAAGAGCTTGTGGGCCTTCAGCGCGTTGTTAATGTGGTGGACGATCGCGACGTTCTCGACATCGTAGAGCGATTCGCCCTTGAGCAGGCCCGCCTGACGCAGGAGGTTTTCCAGCTTTTCCGTGCCGACTTCGGAGAAATTGGCCGAGCGCTGCTTCTCGTCGATCTCGTAGTCCGCCTCGTCCAGCATCGGGATGAAGGCATCGATCGTCGTATAGAGGTCGGACCGGTCGTCGAGCGGGCCGGAAATGATCAGCGGCGTGCGTGCTTCGTCGACCAGGATCGAGTCCACTTCATCGACGATGGCGAAGAAGTGGCCGCGCTGCACCATCTGGCCGCGCTCGTACTTCATGTTGTCGCGCAGATAGTCGAAGCCGAGTTCGTTGTTCGTCGCGTAGGTGATGTCGCAGCCATAGGCGGCGCGGCGCTGGTCATCATCGAGACCGTGCATGATGACGCCGGTGGAAAGCCCCAAAAAGCTGTAGATCTTGCCCATCAGCGCACTGTCGCGTGTCGCAAGGTAGTCGTTGACCGTCACGACGTGCACGCCTTTGCCGGCAAGCGCATTGAGGTAGACGGGAAGTGTCGCCACCAGCGTCTTGCCTTCACCGGTCTTCATCTCGGCGATCGACTTTTCGTGCAGGATCATGCCGCCGATCAGCTGGACGTCGAAGGGACGCAGACCAAGAACACGAAGGGCCGCCTCGCGGGCAACCGCAAAGGCCGGCACCAGAATGTCGTCGAGCGTCTTGCCGCTAGCAAGTTGCTCGCGGAATTCCACGGTCTTCGCCCGCAACGCGTCGTCTGAGAGCGCCTTCATCTGCGGTTCAAGCGCATTGATGGCATCGACGCGCGGCTTGTAAGAGCGGATGCGACGATCGTTCGAGGAACCGAACAACTTGCGGGCTATGCCGCCGAGGCTGACCATCAGGATGGTCCTTTCTTCATGGGCGCCCGGCGCGTGACAGGTCGCACGATATTTGCGCGCAAAGCCTTGAGACGCCCGGAAACTGTTCTGGACGCGGGATTGCGTGACAGATAAGAGGGGGGTCGAATGATGTCAACGGCTCAGGCGGTTGCACAACTGCCACATTCTGGTGGTGTTGAGCCGTCTGGCACCGGATATCGGCCCGATTCCGGCGAGGATTTGAAAGGTCTTTTTCAATATGTTCAAGTACAGCAAGCTCGCAGCAGTCGCCCTTATTGCGATTGCCGCCGCAAGCACCAGCGTCCGCGCCCAGGATGCCGCCGCCGATCCAGTCATCGCCAAGGTCGGCACGCTCGAGATCCACGAATCGGAACTGAAGCTCGCCATTGCCGGCCTAGACCCGCAGCTTGCCAACCTGCCGGACGAACAGAAGCGCGTTGCCGCCCTCTCCTCGATCATCGACGTGAAGCTGCTCGCCGCCGATGCCGGCAAGGAAGGCCTGCAGGATACGCCCGACTTCAAGCAGCGCCTCGCCTTCCTCACCGATCGCGAACTGCACAATGCCTATTTCAAGAAGCATGTCGTCGATGCGGTGACCCCGGAAGAGGTGAAGGCCCGCTACGACAAGGAAGTCGCTGCCATCGAGCCGGAAGATGAAATCCGCGCCCGCCACATCCTCGTCAAGACCGAGGAAGAGGCCAAGGCCATCATCAAGGATCTCGATGCCGGCAAGGATTTCATCGAAATCGCCAAGGAAAAGTCGACCGACCCGAACAAATCCGAAGGCGGTGACCTCGGCTACTTCGGCAAGGGCCGCATGGTTCCGGAATTCGAAGCGGCCGCCTTCGCACTGGAAAAGGGCGCCTATTCCAAGGAGCCGGTGAAGAGCCAGTTCGGCTTCCACATCATCAAGATCGAGGACAAGCGCAAGCAGCAGCCCCCGGCGCTAGACCAGGTTGAAAGCCAGGTTCGTCAGCTTGTCATGCGTGACAAGTATCTGGAACTTTTGGAAAAGGCCAAGGCTGCAGCCCCGGTCGACATCCAGGATGCCGCACTGAAGACCGCCTATGACGCGGTCAACAAGCCGGAAGCCGCGGGTGAAGGCGAAGCCGCACCGGCAACCGAAGGCCAGCAGTAACAGACAACGGCCCGGCAACTGTCGGGCCATTCTTGAAACAGGAAAGTACGATGTCCGGTTCCGTCTCCCCGCTCGCTCCCAAAACCTATGCCGAAATGCCGCCAGTACGCGGCGTGCGCATGGCGACCGCTGCCGCCGGGATCAAGTACAAGAACCGGACAGACGTGCTGATGATGGTGTTCGACCGCCCCGCGGCCGTCGCTGGCGTCTTCACCCGCTCGAAATGCCCCTCGGCGCCGGTCGATTTCTGCCGTGCCAACCTGCCTGGCGGCATCGCCCGTGCCGTGGTGGTCAATTCCGGCAATGCCAATGCCTTCACCGGCCGCAAGGGCCGCGAATCGACCAGGATGACAGCGGAAGCCGCCGCAAGGGCGATCGGCTGCCAGGAGGGCGAGGTTTTCCTCGCCTCGACCGGCGTGATCGGCGAACCGCTCGACGCCACCAAATTTTCCGGTGTGCTCGACACCCTTGCCGCATCCGGCACGGAAGATTTCTGGTTTGAAGCCGCCAAGGCGATCATGACGACGGACACCTATCCGAAGGTCGCGACCCGCACCGCAAAACTCGGTGGCGTCACCGTGCGCATCAACGGCATCGCCAAGGGCGCGGGCATGATCGCGCCCGACATGGCGACCATGCTCTCCTTCGTCGTGACCGATGCCGACATCCCGGCACCGGTTCTGCAATCGCTGCTCTCCGCCGGTGTCGGCCCGACTTTCAATTCGGTCACCGTCGACAGCGACACCTCGACCTCTGACACGCTCATGCTGTTTGCGACCGGTGCAGCCGAGGGCCAAGCCCCTGTCACCGCTGACGACGCCGCGCTCGACGATTTCCGTGCGGCGCTGAACGACCTCCTGCGCGACCTGGCGCTCCAGGTCGTGCGCGACGGCGAGGGCGCGCGCAAGATGGTGGAAGTCACCGTCGAGGGCGCCGAAAGCGACGCGGCTGCCAAGCGCATCGCGCTTTCCATCGCCAATTCGCCGCTGGTCAAGACCGCGGTTGCCGGCGAGGATGCCAACTGGGGCCGTATCGTCATGGCCGTCGGCAAGTCCGGCGAGATGGCCGACCGTGACCGCCTCGCCATCTGGTTCGGCGACGTGCGCGTCGCCGTCGATGGCGAACGCGACCCCGCCTACTCCGAAGAGGCAACCACCGCGGTCATGGAGCAGCAGGATATCCCCGTCCGCGTCGAGATCGGTCTCGGCACCGGCAAGGCGACGGTCTGGACCTGCGACCTCACCAAGGAGTATGTCGAAATCAACGGCGACTACCGCAGCTAAAGGCCTTCTTGCGTGACGCCATCAGAAGAAAACACCAGCGATCTGCCAAAAGTCCGCCGGCTCGAAGCCGTCGGCTTCCGCGCGTGGCCGGCCGCCTCCGTGCACTATGATGGAAGCTGGCTGTTCCGGCTGACCGCCGGCCACCCCTCACGCCGGCTGAACTCGGTGAACCCGCTCGACCCGTCCGACACCCGCGATCTCGACATCCGCCTCCAGAAGGCGGCAAAGAAGTTTTCCGACTACGGGCGCCCGCTGCTGGTGCGCCAGACGCCGCTGACCCCACCGAAACTCGTCGCCCATATGGACGAGGCCGGCTGGACGGAGGCGGGCCGCACCATCGTCATGATGGCGGACCTTGCGACCCTTCCGCGCGACGAAGGCCTCGACCATCTGCCGAGCCGCGACGTCGGCCGCTTCGTCGATGCGCGCATCCGCGTTGCCGGCGACGACCCGGCGTTGAAGCCCGGCCTCACCGAGATTATCAACGCCATCAAGCCGGAAACCGGCCTCTTCATCTTCGAGGAGCCCGATTTCGGCCCTGCAGCGGTGGCGATCGCCGTGCATGACAACGACCTTGTCGGTGTCCTCCAGCTTGGCGTCGCAAAAGAGAAGCGCGGCAGCGGCCTCGGCACTGCCGTCCTTCACGCCGCCCTGCGCTGGGCAAAGCTCAAGGGCGCCCGGCAGGCCTGGGTGCAGGTCGAGGCCGACAATGCGGCCGGCATCGCACTCTACCGCCGCGCCGGCTTCAAGGACGTCTACCAGTATTGCTACAGGGGGCCTGCCGCGGCATGAGCGAAATCGAAGCGAAACCCCGCCGCATTCTGCTCGTCGCTGCGTGCGCGCTCGTCGACGCTGATGGCCGCATCCTTCTGGCCCAGCGCCCGGAGGGAAAGACGCTCGCCGGTCTCTGGGAATTTCCGGGTGGCAAGGTAGAACCCGGCGAGACGCCGGAGGAGACGTTGATCCGCGAACTGGACGAGGAACTCGGCATCCGCACGAAGGTTGCCTGCCTGGCCCCGCTGACCTTCGCCAGCCACACCTATGACGACTTCCATCTCCTGATGCCGCTCTACATCTGCCGCCGTTTCGAGGGCACCGCCCATGGCCGCGAGGGGCAGGCGATCAAATGGGTGCGCCCGAAGGCGCTGCGCGACTATCCCATGCCGCCGGCCGACGAGCCGCTCATTCCCTTCCTGATGGACCTTCTCTGAACGGAACGGCAGGGATTTACCCCGTATTTTTCAGTCTCCGTTAAGCAATCGTTTAGCACCATAGTTCAAAGATTGGGCCTAACGTTGCAATGAATGCCTACGAGACCCTCAGATGCGTGACGAAGACTTCTGGAAAACCGTTCAGGAGAAGGATTTCACGCCGGCCGGCGATAGCCGGACCGGCGCGCTCAACCTCGCCCTCCTCTTCGGCACCGCCGTCATCGCGCTTGCTCTGGTTCTGACCCCGGTCCTGTCCGCCAAGACCGACAAGCGCATGATGGCGAATGTGCCCGATGAATTCGACATGATCTCGACGGGCTCGATCCCGTCGGAAGGTGGAAAACGCTATACGGTGCGCCGCAGCGTCCTGCAGGAAATGCCCGGCGCCGTGTGCATCGTGAACGGTAACGGTGTCAGCAACGGCTGCTGAACGGGCGATACAAATGCGCGACGGGCGCGGGAGAGTGGAATGGTGCTGAAATTGCTGAGATCATTCTGCTCCGACCGCGCCGGCGGCACGGCTATCGAATACGGGCTCCTGCTGACGCTAATCTCGATTGGCCTGCTGGCAGGTCTCGAAGCCTTCAGCGGCGGCCTCTCGAACACCCTGACCACGATCTCGAACAGTATGGATTCCGCCGGCAAGGGCTAGCCGGATCAGTCAGAACCGCCTTGCTTCAGAGCATCGGCGAGGCGCATCGTCGCAGAACCGGGTTTCAACGGCTTCTGCTGGCTTTCGTGCGGTGCCCAGCCCGATACGTAGATGATCGAAAAACTCGCGCGGATACGCCCGTCCGGATCGGAGAACCGTTCCGCGTAAAGCTCCGCCGCGCGCAGGAACGTGCCGCGCGTCAGCGGCCGGCGGCTGCGGCCGGCGAGCGGATTGGCCATGCCCATGGCCCGCAGGTCCTTCATCAGCGGAAAGATCGAGTCGTAGCGCACCGTATAGGTCTCCCGGTCCGTCACCGGCAGGGCGAAGCCACCACGCTGCAGAAGCGCGCCGACATCGCGCACATCCGGGAAGGGAATGACCCGCGGGCTCGCCCCACCCATGATTTCGCTTTCCGCCGCAAGCAGCACCTCGCGCAGTTCCTGCAGGGTGCCACTGCCCGGGATGGCCGCGAGAAACAGCCCGTCCGGCTTCAACGCGCGGCGGATCTGCACGAAGACGCCCGGTGTGTCGTTGGTGAGGTGCAGCGCCAGCGGCGAGACGATGAGGTTGGCCGATTGCGGCTCCAGCGGCACCGTTTCGAGCGGGGAGACCGTCAGCGCCTCACCCGGCGCCGCAAACCGTGCATCGCTCTCCACCCGCTCCATTGCGTCCACTTTACCCGTCGCGACGATCGCCCGCGCCGTAGCCCCCGTGTGGCCGTGCAGCTCGACCGCCCGCTCGAACCGGCGCTCGATGACACTGAGCCTTTCGGCAAGCTCCCGCGCCACCACGTCGAGCAGGAAATCCGCCGGCTGGCCGGCAAGCGCGCGCCGCCGGTTCGTGTCGATCAGGGATTGGTCGAAGAGCGTTTCCATGGGAGAGGTCCAGTTCGCAATTCCATTCGCTTTGGCCGCTTGCACCGACTATTGTCAACCGCATGGGCGAAATCGAGGCCGAAACAACGCCGGCAGTCCCGCTCCGGCTGGCCCTCGTCCGTCGGCTGCGCGATCTTGCGGGCGGCGCCCTCGACCTCGTCTATCCGCCGGCCTGCGCCGGCTGCGGCGCGCTGCTCGGCAGCCGCGCAAGCCTCTGCCCGCACTGCTGGTCGAAGCTCGCCCTGATCGAACGCCCCTATTGCGAGGTGCTCGGCACTCCCTTCTCCCACGATCTCGGCCCGGGGATCCTCAGCGCCGACGCCATCGCCAGCCCGCCACCCTTCGACCGGCTGCGCTCCGTCGCCCTCTACGACGACCTTGCCCGTGTACTCGTCCACGCGCTGAAATACCGCGACCGCACCGATCTCGCGCCGATGATGGCGAGGTGGATGCTACGCGCCGGCGACGGCACCGTGGAGGCCGCACACGCCATCGTTCCCGTTCCCCTGCATCGCTTCCGTCTCCTCTGGCGCAAGTTCAACCAGTCGTCGGAGCTTGCTCGCGCACTCGGCGAGTTGTCCGGCACGCCCGTGCTCATCGATGCCGTGCGACGGACGAAACGCACCCGCCGTCAGATCGGCCTCGGGCCCCGCGCCCGCGAGGAGAACGTGCGCGGTGCCTTCACCGTTACGCCCGAAGGCCGCGAGGCGCTGTTCGGCCGCCGCGTGGTGCTCATTGATGACGTCTATACCACTGGAGCCACCGTTTCGGCCGTCACGCGCGCGCTGAAACGGGCGGGTGCTGCCGACATCACCGTTTTGACCTTTGCAAGGGCGCTTCCCGGACCTATATGAAAGATAAGGTTTTCCAAGCTTTGGAGCAGGAGAATATGGCTTCGGTCGTCATCTATACGCGTCAGTTCTGCGGCTATTGCAGCGCCGCCAAGAAACTTTTCGAAACCAAGGGCGTGACCTACGAGGAGCACGACGCGACCTATGCGCCGGAGATCCGCCAGGAGATGATCAAGCGCGCCAACGGCCGCAGCACCTTCCCGCAGATCTTCATCGACGAACGCCATGTCGGCGGCTGTGACGACTTGCATGCCCTGGAGCGCGCCGGCGAACTCGACGCCCTGCTCGCCGCCTGAGGAGCATCCCATGACCGTCACGATCGCCGCCCTCCAGATGTGTTCCGGGACGGATCCCGTCCGCAACGTGGAGGCAATGCGGCGCCTCGTGCGCGAGGCAGCCGCCAAGGGCGCCGTCTACGTCCAGACGCCGGAAATGACCGGCGCACTCCAGCGCGACCGCGCGGGACTGCGCGCCATTCTGCGCACGGAGGCCGATGATCTCGTGGTCGCCGCTGCAGCCGAGCTTGCCGCTGAACTCGGCATTCACCTGCATGTCGGCTCCACCGCCATCGCGCTTACCGACGGCAAGGTCGCCAATCGCGGCTTCCTGTTCGGCCCTGATGGCGGGCAGATCTGCAGCTACGACAAGATCCACATGTTCGATGTCAATCTCGACAACGGCGAGAGCTGGCGCGAAAGCGCGGTCTATTCGCCGGGTTCCGTCGCGCGCATGGCCGAGCTTCCCTTCGCAAAGCTCGGCTTCGCCATCTGCTACGACGTGCGTTTCCCTGAGCTCTTCAAGCTGCAGGCTCAGGCCGGTGCGGAGATCATCTCGGTTCCCGCCGCCTTCACGCGCCAGACCGGCGAAGCCCATTGGGAAACGCTGCTGCGCGCCCGCGCCATCGAAAACGGCGTCTACATCATCGCCGCCGCACAGGCCGGCGTGCACGAGGATGGTCGCGAAACCTTCGGCCATTCCATGATCATCGATCCCTGGGGGCGCGTCCTGGCCTGCGCCGGCGGCACCGGCGAGGCCATCGTGCTTGCCGAGATCGACAGCGCCGCCGTCAAGGCCGCGCATGACAAGATCCCCAACCTGCGCAACGGGCGCACCTTCACGCTTGAAGCGGCGAAGGCCCCCGCGAAGGGAGGCGTTGCCGCTTGATCCGCTACGAGCTTTCCTGTGACAACGGGCACACCTTCGAAGGATGGTTCGGCTCGGCGGACGATTTCGACCGCCAGCAGAAGAAGGCGCTCGTCTCCTGTCCCACCTGCGGCTCCAGCCATGTCGCCAAGCGCCTGATGGCGCCCTCCGTCTCGACCGCCCGCAAGAAAGAGCGCCGCCAGGAGCTCGTGGTGCAGGCCGGCCAGAAGGAGATGATGAACAAGCTTCGCGAAATCGTCTCGACCATCCGCGCCAATTCGGAGGATGTCGGTGAGCGCTTTCCCGAGGAAGCCCGCAAGATTCACTACGGCGAGGCCGAGCAGCGCGGTCTGATCGGTCGGGCCTCCGCGGAAGAGGTGCGCGAGTTGCTGGAGGAAGGCGTCGAGGTCGCGCCCCTTCCCGTCCTGCCCGACGAAACCAACTGATGCGCGGCCATCATCTCGCAATCTACAATTTCGGCCTGCATGTCGACGACTACGAAAGCCCGCGCGTCGAAGGCTTCCGTCTGCGCGAGCCGCTGAATTTCGAGGCCGCGAACCGGGCGGAAGGATTTGCCGGCCGTTCCGGCTATGACGGCGAGCCGGGGCCGGAAAGCTGGGGCGAAAAGGTCTATCCGCGGTTTATCGCCGGCAGCGGCTTTTTGGATGCCCCTTCCTCACTTTCACTGTGGGTCAGCCTCGAGGCGCTGATGGCCTTCAGCTACAATGGCGTGCATGCCGATGCCCTGAAACACGCCCGCAACTGGAACCAGCGGCAGGCCTGGCCCGCCCTCGTGCTCTGGTGGGTGGCGGAAGGCGACCGGCCGGTCTGGGCCGATGGCGCCGAACGGCTGGAGCATCTTGCCGATCACGGCCCCACGCCCCGCGCCTTTACTTTCAAGACACCCTTCTGCCCCGACGGCAAGGCCATTGGCATCGACCGGGAAGGCGTGAAGGCGATTGCCGCACGCAATGCGGCCGGGCAGGAGGACCTGCTGGCCGTCGCGAAAACGTTGAAGGCCTGAACCGAAGACTTTGCTCCGCGCCGGCTTCAGGCAGAGGCGCGGCGTGCCACCAGCATGTAGTTCACATCCATGTCCTTCGACAGGTTCCACTGGTTGGACAGCGGATTGAAGAACACGCCGGTGCGATCCGTCACCGTCAGCCCCGAGGCCGTCAGCGGCTTTTCGATTTCCTCCGGACGCACCAGCTTTTCGTATTGATGGGTGCCGCGCGGCAGCCAGCGCAGCACGTTCTCCGCGGCGAAGATCGCCAGCGCCGCCGCTTTCAGCGTGCGGTTGATCGTGGCGACGAACATCATGCCCCCGGGGCGCACCATGGAGGCGCAGGTGGTAAGGAAGAAATCGACGTCGGAAACGTGTTCGACCACTTCCATGTTGAGCACGACATCGAAGGTCTCGCCGGCTTCCGCCAGCGCCTCGGCGGTCACGGCGCGGTAGTCGACCGGAACGCCACTGCCAGCCGCATGGGCCTTGGCGATGCCAATGTTCTTTTCCGAGGCATCCGCACCGAGCACATCCGCTCCCATGCGCGCCATCGGCTCGGAGAGCAGGCCGCCGCCGCAGCCGATATCGAGGATACGCAGGCCCTCGAGCGGGCGATGCGCCGTGGGGTCGCGGCCGAACTGTGCGGAAACGAGATCGCGGACATAGGTGAGGCGGACCGGATTGAACTTGTGCAGGGGCCGGAACTTCCCGGCCGGATCCCACCATTCAGCCGCCATCGCCGAAAAGCGGTCGACTTCCGCCTGGTCGATCGTCGTGCGGGCTGCCTCGCTCATGGCTCGTCTCCTTCGCGTCCGTGTCCCCCGTGAAGTCGGCCTCCCCGGCACGGATGTCAAGGGTTGAATGCCGAGGGAGACGAAGTGAAGCGGCTCAGCCGAGTCGCGTCGCGCGGAGCCTATCCTCGTCGAGGATGACACCGAGGCCGGGCGCATCGCCAAGCACCAGCCATCCCCCCTCGTGCTGCAGCGGCGCCCGCAGCGGATAATCGCGGCGTGCCTCGCTCCATTCCGGCCCGTCATAGGGATATTCGAGAAAGGGAGCATCGCCTGCGCCCGCCGTCAGATGCGCATTGGCAAGCACGCCGATGCCGTTCGTCCAGGAATGCGGGGTAAAGGCGACACCCGCCTCGCGCGCCTGGAAGGCAAGCCGCCTGCATCCCGTGATGCCGCCGACCAGCGCCACGTCCGGCTGGATCACATCGAAGGCCCGCTCCTCGATAATGTCGCGGAACTCATAGAGCTCACGCGTCATTTCCCCGCCCGCGATGCGCACGCTCGTCGCCTCCTTCAGGGCCTTCATGCCCTTGCGGTCGGAGCGGTGCAGCGGCTCCTCCATCCAGTAGACACCGAGCCGTTCCAGCTCCCGCGCAACAACGAGCGCATCCTTGAAGCTCCAGGGGAGCGTCGTGTCCCAGGGCATGCGCCAACCCTGGTTGCAGTCGACCATCAGCTCCAGCCGGTCGCCGACCCGCGTACGGATCGCCTCCAGTGCCTTCACGTCCGCTCGCCAGCCATCGCGACCACCGGCGGAGGAAGAGAAGCGCACCTTCATCGCCGGAAAGCCCTCCGCGAGGTAGCGCTCGGCCTGGTCGGCCATGGCGGAAGGCGCGCGCAGCACGCCGGAGGACGCGTAGAGCCGCACCCGGTCGGCGCGGCCGCCAAGCATGCGCCAGACCGGCTCGCCCGTCACCTTGCCCGCTAGGTCCCAGAGCGCCAGATCGAGAGGCCAGCAGCGGCCATAGTGGAAATTGATGTGCGAGAGCACTTCATAGTGCCGTTCGAGATGGCGCGGATCCTCGCCGATGAACAGGTCCTCATGCCCCTCGAACCCCTTCATCAGATCACCCGAGCCGACCCCTTCGCGGCCGTTTTCATCGCGCACGCGCACGATCGTCGCGTCGAAATGGTTGCGCGGGCGCCCGTCCCAGCTTGCCTTGAACGGCGGATCGAGCGGCAGCCGGTGATGGCTGATGCCAATGGAAACGATCTTGTTCATGTGCCCCTCCCCGAGAGCAATTCCTGGAACAGTGCACAGCCGTCTTCCAGAGCGTTTGCCAAACCAAGAGCCTCAGCCGAACTGCTGCCAGATCGTCTTGTAGTCACAATATTTGTCGATCGCATGCACCGAGCGGTCCCGGCCGAAGCCCGACTGCTTGAAGCCGCCGAAGGGCGTCGCGAAATTCGACATGTCATAGGTGTTGATCCAGACCGTTCCGGCATGGATGCCGTCGGAAAAGCGGTGCGCCCGGTCCATGTCGCGTGTGAAGACGGCGCCGGCAAGCCCGTAGATCGTGTCGTTGGCGATGGCGAGCGCTTCCTCCTCCGTGTCGAAGGCGATGGCCGCAAGCACAGGCCCGAAAATCTCCTGCCGGGCGATACGCATGTCGTTCGTCACATCCGTGATGACACCGGGCGAGACATAGTGACCACCCGTCTCGGACAGCACCCGCTCCGCGCCGAAGACGCGGCGTCCACCGTCCTTCTCGCCCGCCGCGACGAGGCCGAGGACCTTGTCCATGTGCTCCGCCTCGATCAGGGCTCCGATCTGCGCAGACTGCTCGAAGGGATGCGCCAGCACGATCTCGCGCCTCACCACGGCCTCGATCTTTTCGATCAGTGCGTCCTGCACCGGGCGCTGCACGAGAAGGCGCGTCGCGGCATGACAGGTTTCGCCGGAATTGTAGAAGCCCCCCCAGGCGGCCGCACTCGCCGCCGCGTCGAGGTCCGCATCGGCGAAGACGACGAGCGGCGACTTGCCGCCGAGCTCCAGCGCCACGCGCTTGAGGTTCGACTGGGCAGCATAGCCCATGACCAGCTTGCCCACCTCGGTCGAGCCGGTGAAGGCGACCATGTCCACGTCCATGTGCAGCGCAAGCGGCTTGCCGACCTCCTCGCCGAAGCCCGTGACGACGTTGAAGACGCCCGCAGGCAAGCCCGCCTCGATGGCAAGTTCGGCGAGCCGCAACGCCGAGAGCGAGGATTGCTCCGCCGGCTTCAGCACCACGGAGTTGCCGGCGGCGATCGCCGGCCCCAGCTTCCACGCGTCGATGATCATCGGATAGTTCCATGGCGTGATCGCCGCGACGACACCGAGCGGCACCTTGCGGACGAGAGCGCGCGCCTTCGGCCCGGTCGGCGCGATCTCATCATACATCTTGTCGATCATCTCGCCGTAGTACTGGATGCCCTCGGCGCAGAGGCGCACGTCGACGCCGAGCGAGGCCTGCACCGGCTTTCCGACATCGAGCGTTTCGAGAAGCGCCAGCTCTTCGCCGTGGACCCGGATCAGCTCCGCCCAGCGCAGCATGATCCGCTTCTTCTCGAGCGGCTCCCTGCCACGCCATACGCCGCTGGCAAAGGCCGTGCGGGCAGCGGCAACAGCACGATCGACATCGGCCGCATCGCCGCGCGCCAGAACAGCGCCGGGCTGACCGTCCATGGGCCGCGTTCGGGTAAAGGTCCGGCCGGAAACAGCAGGCTGCCCCCTGCCATCGACGAAATGCCCACGGGCAAGCAAGAGGCCGGCAAGGCGTTCTTCCCAATAGGCGCGGCTGTGCTGATTGGTCATGGTCGTCCTCAGAGCGCCCGGGGCAGGGCCATCATGATGGTGGCGAAGGCATCGATATCGGCATCGGAAACCGGCAGGATCGTCGCGCGACGCATCGGCTGGTTCTCCGGCGCGCGCATTTCACGGGCAAGGTCGTCGGCGGTGAAGGCCGCAAAGGCGGCCGGCAAGGCGCGGACGATGCCGCAGCGATCCATCAGGCCGGCAACGAACACGGGCAGCATCGCCGCGTCCTGCAAGCCACAAGCCCGTGCCGCCGCGGCGAGATCGGTCGTGTCGGCCTCGACGAGCCAGTCGAGCGTCGCCTCGAAGCCGAGCGCCGTGGCGAGCCCATGATGCACCGGCGCAAGCCCCGCAAGCGCGTGACTGATTGTATGGGCGATCGCCGTACCGCAATTGTCGATCGCGATACCGGCATAACAGGCACCGAGCAGCACCTTGCCCCGTGCCTCCCTGTCCGCCGGATTCTTCACCGCCGTTTCCAGCGCCTCCACGAGGAGACCGAGAGCGGCGTGGGCATAGAGCGCGGCGCCGGCATGGGCGTTGCGGTTGGTCGTTGCCTCGAAGGCGTGCACGAAGGCGTCGAGACCGCACCAGGCGGTAAGGTTTGGCGGAAGCGTTACGGTCAACGCCGGATCGAGAAGCACGAGGTCCGCCTTGGTTTCCGGCCCCCAGATCCACAGTTTCTTGCCTTCCGGCCCGGTGAAGATGGTCGTCGCAGAGGTTTCAGAGCCGGTGCCCGCCGTCGTCGGCACCAGGATCTTGCGCAGCGGCCGGCAAGGCAGCGGATGGGCGGCAAGCGCATAGTGCATCGGGCCATGCGCATCCGCCGCCACACAGGCGGCAATCTTGGCGATATCCAGCGCCGAGCCGCCGCCGAGACCGACGACAAGGTCCTTGCCGCGAGCGGCGGCCGTGGCGGCCTCGACGGCAGCCAGCTTCGGCTCGCCGGAAAATCCGCAGAAGAACTCCACCGTTACCTCTTCGGCATTAAACTGGGCGGCCAACCGCTCACCGAGCCCGCCGGCAGCAAGAAACCCGTCCATGACGACAAGCACGGCGCGGGCACCAAGCGCACGCGCGGATGCGGCGATGGTTTCATGAACCCCTTCGCCGAAACGGATCTCGGGCACGAAAGACGTTGTGAACTGCACGGAACCTCCCAAATGGATTTGCCGAACCGTGCATCACAATTTCAAATTTTCAAATACTGGGATTATTCGGTCTTTTTGATAACATGACATCATGAAAGACGCCCTGCTCGCCCATATTCCCCTTGAGGCCTTCCGTGTCCTCGATGCCGCCTGCCGGCATATGAATTTTTCACGTGCCGGGCGGGAACTGAACATCACCCAGGCAGCCGTCAGCCGACGCATCAAGGGACTGGAGGATCATCTCGGCACGCAGCTCTTCACCCGCAGCGGCAAAAACCTGGCACTGACGCCGCGCGGCGAAAAGCTGTTCCAGCGCGTGCGCGCTTCGCTCGACTATCTGGAGGAAAGCCTGGAGCCGTTCCGCATCGGCGCGGCACAGAGTATCTCGCTCGCCGCCAGCGGATCTGTCTCCCATCTCTGGCTCGGCAGGCGACTGCGCGATTTCGCTCGCGACAATCCCGACGTCGCGCTCCGCCTCGTCACCTCGGATAGCCCGGCAGACCTCGCCTCGGAAAACAACGACCTCGTCATCCTCTACAGCGCAGGTGAGCACCCCCGCTGGACGCTGACGCCACTGCTCTCCGAAACGCTAGCCCCTGTCGCCGCACCGGACTACATCGCCCGCAAAGGCCTTGATGCCACCGCAATCGCGCCAACCGATCTCGCCGCCCTCGATCTCATCGACTACGAGCGCTTCAACGCCAACTGGATCTCCTTCCGGCCCTGGCTGGAGCGGGTCGCGCCACAGGCGCTTCGCAAGGCGGCGCCGCGACCGCACCTCACCTTTTCCACCTATGCGCTCGCCATCGATGCAGCCCTCAGCGGCGACGGCGTGGCGCTCGGCAGCCTCGACCTCCTCGCCGCCCCGCTTGCCGAGGGTACGCTGGTGCAGCTTGGGGACGCGCGCCTCGTCACAGGCTACGGTTATCATCTCGGCCTGCCGAAATTCCGCACCTCGCCCCCAGAGGCGGTCCGGCTGCACGAAAGCCTGCTTGCCAGCCGCACCGCACCATAGGACGTGCGCTTGCAGGCATCCGGGGAGTAGCCTATCAGGAGCGGGAGATCGATGGATCCGGCCCGGCGTGAAGGGGTCCGGCATCACCGCATCGACACGGGCAACGGCGCGGTTCAGCATGACGGAGCGGAAGCAAGGCAGATCCGGCTTGGTTGTCTTCGGGCTTTTGGCCATCGTGCTGCTCGGAGCGATCGGCGCGACCGTTCTCCTGGCCAACGACTACCGCAATCTCAACCGGCTGCTCGACCGCTTCGGCTACGCTCCCGTCACGGCAACGCCGCAGACACGCGCGCTGCGCCCCTATGAGCTGAAGGGCAACCGCGTGCCGCGCCCCAAGGGCCTCATTTCGGAACGGCTCCTGACGCCCGTCACGCCGATGCAGACCCAGTTTGTCCGCTCCATCCGCAAGGCACCGGAAATGCTTTGCGAGGCATTGCGCCGCAGCGGCTTCGAGACGGCCGGCTGGAAGGCCGGGCTGTTCGACCAGCAGAGCTGGGAATGCCAGTCCTATCGCGAATTTGTGGATGCAAACGACGGCCCGAATCCGTCCTCCTCCGCCTTCCTGTCGATCAAGGGTAATGCGGAAACCCGCGTCTCCTCCTTCCGCATCAAGCTCAACATCGAGAACACCGCGACACAGAACCGCGTGACCGACGCCGTCATCGCGGCGATCGAGGTCTTCCTCGACGAGCTGCGCTGGGAAGACGCGCCCGACATCGTCGCCGATATCCGGGCCCTCAAGGAGTTCGACATCATCCGCTTCGGCAACCGCATCCAGCTCAAGAAGGAATTCAGCGAGACGCCACGTTACAATTTCATCATCACGCCGGACCGCACGCGAAACCGCGGATCCTACCTGCCGGATTATTTCGACCGCGGCCGCTGGCTGCCGCTGCCCGACAAGTTATGACGCGCAAGAGGTCGATAGAGGTCAGAAAGGGTACGGGACGGTGGGCGGCGATCTTTGCCCTCCTCCTTGCAGTCGCCGCCGCCCATGCCACCGGCCTCGAACCCGGCCCGGTTTCGGACGACCCGATCTGGACCGACAAGCCCGTGCGCATCGACCGGAAGACACAGGCCTATGAGCGGCTGGCCGTCGAGCCGGTCATGGTGCCGCTGCGCCTTCATCCAACCACCCGCGCCACAGCCTTCGACAGCGCCTCCTTTGCGGACCGCGGGCGGCTCTATGTGCTGACGGACGCCGTGCCCGTCGATCCGAAACGCTTCTGCCGCGACACGGACGGCTCGGTCGCCGTCTGCGGCCAGAAGGCGCGGATCGCCCTCAAGCGGCTGGTTGCCGGCAAGAGCCTGACCTGCAAGGAAGATATCCGGTTTGCCGGCGTATCGTTCGTCACCTGCTCGGCCGGCGGCAGGGATCTCGCCGAAACGCTTGTCGCGAGCGGTGCGGCTTCGGCCGCCACGCCGCGGCTTGTTCGCGTCCAGGAAGACGCCATGCAGCGGAAGGCCGGCATCTGGATGGACGCGGAATGCCGCGCGCGCGGACGATGCCCATCGGCCGGGCGGCGCTGACGTTGATGCGCCACTTTGTCGGTTCCCTCCCCGACCCATCCCCGCTATGACGGGCCTATGACCCTTCCTGCCCAGCCCATCCTTCGTCAGCGCCTCACCCTTTCCGCCGAACGGCCGCTGATCTACGCCATCGGTGACGTGCATGGCTCCCTCGACGCCCTGCTGGCGCTGGAAGAGCGGATTCGCCGCGACGCCGCGGGCCGGATGTCCGAGCAGCCGCTCATCCTCTATCTCGGCGACTATGTCGACCGCGGCCCGGCTTCCGCGGCGGTGGTCGAGCATCTGGCAACGCCCGATCATGGCGACGGCATCGCGCGCATCGCGCTGTGCGGCAACCATGACGACACATTCCTGAAGTTCATCTTCAATCCGCACCAGCACCTGCGCTGGCTGGACTACGGCGGCGACGCCACACTGCGCTCCTACGGGCTGGATCTTGCGGATTATCCGGACCGCGACGCGGCGATGTACACACTCGGCGAAGATCTGCGCCGGGCGGTTCCGCAGCACCATGTCGATTTCCTGCAGAACCTGCCGATCGCATTGGCCAGCGGCGACCGGCTCTTCGTGCATGCGGGGATCATGCCGGGCATCCCACTCGCCCACCAGGAAGACCACGACCTGATCTGGATCCGCGAACCCTTCCTCAGCGAAGGTCCCGGCCTGCCTCTGACGGTCATCCATGGCCATACCGCGGGGCGCGAGCCGGTCTTCGGCAAGGGCCGCATCTGCATCGATACGACCTGCTACGCCACCGGCCGCTTGACCGCCCTCAAGGTGACCCTTGCGGGCGCGGACCTGGTTTAGGGATCATCACCCCCGCCCGAATTCGTCCTCGATGCGGATGATGTCATCCTCGCCGAGATAGGAACCGGTCTGCACTTCGATCAGTTCGAGCAGGATTTTTCCCGGATTGGCGAGACGATGCACTTCGCCCTGCGGAATGTAGACGGACTCGTTCTCGCGCAAAGGGATCGTCCTGTCGCCGATCGTCACCTCGGCCGTGCCCCGCACCACGATCCAGTGTTCGGAGCGATGATGGTGCTTTTGCAGCGACAGCCGCTTGCCCGGCGTCACGAACAGGCGCTTGACCTGGAAACGCTCGCCGTTCAGCACCGACGTGTAGCCGCCCCAGGGCCGGTAGGATGTCGGGTGTGTCTCGGTCAGCTTGGCCGTCTTCGGCAGACTGGCCAGATGCTTCACCAGCTTGCCGACATTCTGGCTGTCCTCCATGCGGCCGACATAGACGGCGTCCTCGCTGGCAATGACCGCGACATTGTCGAGGCCCTGCACGGCAACATGGATATCCCGCGAGATGACCAGCGAATTCCGGGTATCGAGCACCGTCGTGCTGCCGTCGGCAACGTTGCCGGCTTCGTCCTGTCGGCCGGTCTTCCACACCGAATCCCAGCTGCCGAGGTCGGACCAGGTGATCGGCGAAGGCACGACCGCGGCGATCGGCGTTTTCTCGAAGATCGCATAATCGACGGAAATATCGGGTGCCCGCGAAAACGCCGCCTCGTCGAGCCGTTCAAAATCGAGGTCATGCTGTGCCCTGGCGACGGCCTCACCCGCAGCGTCCAGCACTTCGGGCGCATATTGACGAAGCTCGCGCAGGAAAAGCCCGACCGGCAGCATGAACATGCCTGAATTCCAGAGATAGCCGCCGGCGGCCAGCATGGCTGTCGCCTTCTCATGATTGGGCTTTTCGACGAACCGGCGCACAGCATTGGCGCCGTTGCCAAGGTCCTCGCCGATCTCGATATAGCCGTAGCCGGTCGCCGGCTCGCTTGGCGTGATACCGAAGGTCACGAGACGACCAGCCTGGGCGGCCGCGGCCGCCTTGGCGATGCAATCGAAATAGATGGCGTTGGCATCGATCTCGTGGTCGGAGGCAAGCACCTGCATGATCGCGTCATCGCCGTGGAGGCGCGCGATGAAGGTCGCGGCCGCCGCAAGCGCCGGCGCCGTGTTGCGGGCAACGGGCTCAAGCAGGATCGAGGTCAGCGCGACACCAGCGGCCCGGGCCTGTTCGGCAACGAGAAAGCGGAAATCGCTGTTGGTGACGACGATCGGCGCCGCATAGAGCCCTGCATCGGCGACACGCGCCAGCGTCTTCTGGAAGAGCGTGGTTTCCCCCAGGAATTCGAGGAACTGCTTCGGCGCGGAAGCGCGCGACAGAGGCCAGAGGCGGGTGCCCTTACCGCCGGCCATGATGACGGGTACGATCTTGCTGCTCATCCTGCTCGTCCTGATGCGTTGGTCCGCCGTCATGGCGCACGCTTTGCGCGCCACTCTCGCCCGGCGTCGTAAAGAAACAGCAAACTACCACAACCTGACGTTCCGCTCGGGTACGCAATGTTGCGGATAAGGTAAAGAGGACCTTCTCCGGAAGCAGTAAATCGCGGGCAACAAAAAACCCGCCAAAGCGGCGGGTTTGGTAGGCCGGACTGCGAACCGCAATCAGACCGGTACGACGATGCCCTGCAGGGTGGTGAGTTCGGCGAGATAGGTCTCGATACCGAACTTCTGGTCGTCGGACTTGGCGTGATCAAGCTCGGCACGCGCAGCTTCGATGCGGCGAACGATGTCGTCGCTCTTGAAGTCGTCGACATGCACGGCCGATTCGGCCAGCAGCGTGCACCCGGTCGGGATGATGTCGGCGAAACCGCCGAAGACCACGTAGCGGTCCTTCTTGCCGTCCGCGAACTTCACGGTGACGATACCCGGCTTGATCGTCGTCATGGTCGGCGCGTGGTTGGCCATGACGGTCATCTCGCCCTCGGTCGCCGGGATGACGACTTCGCTCACACTGCCGGAAACCAGCAGGCGCTCGGGAGAAACGAGTTCAAAGTTGAAACTGTCGGCCATGACCATTCACTTCTTTTTGACTAATCCGGTCAGCAGAGCAATTCTTGGAAAAGCGCGAGACGGCTTTCCATCCGGAATTGCGGGAATATGAGAGGGCGCCCTTGACGGGCGCCCTAAGTTCATCAAGCGGCTTCAGCAGCCAGCTTCTTGGCCTTCTCGATCGCTTCTTCCATGGAACCGACCATGTAGAAGGCGGCTTCCGGCAGGTGATCGTACTCGCCGTTAACGAGGCCCTTGAAACCCTTGATCGTGTCTTCGAGAGCGACGAGCTTGCCCGGCGAACCGGTGAAGACTTCGGCGACGAAGAACGGCTGGGACAGGAAGCGCTCGATCTTGCGGGCGCGGGCAACGGCCAGCTTGTCGTCTTCCGACAGTTCGTCCATGCCGAGGATGGCGATGATGTCCTGGAGGGCCTTGTAGCGCTGCAGGGTCGTCTGGACCTTACGGGCGACTTCGTAGTGCTCTTCGCCGACAACGATCGGGTCAAGCATGCGCGAGGTCGAGTCGAGCGGGTCGACGGCCGGGTAGATGCCCTTTTCGGCGATCGAACGGGACAGAACCGTCGTGGCGTCCAGGTGGGCGAACGAGGTTGCCGGCGCCGGGTCGGTCAAGTCGTCGGCGGGAACGTAGATGGCCTGAACCGAGGTGATCGAGCCCTTGGTCGTGGTGGTGATGCGTTCCTGCATCTGGCCCATGTCCGTGGCGAGCGTCGGCTGGTAGCCCACGGCCGACGGGATACGGCCGAGCAGAGCCGACACTTCGGAGCCTGCCTGGGTGAAGCGGAAGATGTTGTCGACGAAGAACAGAACGTCCTGGCCCTTGTCGCGGAAGTCTTCGGCGATCGTCAGGCCCGTCAGGGCGACGCGAGCGCGGGCGCCCGGCGGTTCGTTCATCTGGCCGTAAACGAGGGCAGCCTTGGAGCCTTCGCCGCCGCCGTGCTTGTTCACGCCGGATTCGATCATTTCGTGGTAAAGGTCGTTGCCTTCGCGGGTGCGTTCACCCACGCCTGCAAACACCGAGTAACCACCGTGCGCCTTGGCGACGTTGTTGATCAGTTCCATGATGAGAACGGTCTTGCCGACGCCTGCGCCGCCGAAGAGGCCGATCTTGCCGCCCTTTGCGTAAGGCGCGAGCAGATCGACGACCTTGATGCCGGTGACGAGAATCTGGGCTTCCGTGGACTGCTCGACATAGGCCGGTGCGTCCTGGTGGATGGCGCGGCGGCCGGAGGTGACCAGCGGACCGGCTTCGTCGACGGGCTCGCCGATGACGTTCATGATGCGGCCGAGCGTCTCGTCGCCGACCGGAACTGTGATCGGAGCGCCGGTATCGGTGACCGGCTGGCCGCGAACGAGACCTTCGGTCGAGTCCATGGCGATCGTGCGAACCGTGTTCTCGCCGAGGTGCTGGGCGACTTCGAGAACGAGGCGGTTGCCGTTGTTGTCGGTTTCCAGCGCGTTCAGGATGAGCGGCAGGTCGCCGTCAAAAGCGACGTCGACAACGGCGCCGATAACCTGGGTAACGCGACCGGTTGCACCGGCTGCGACCGGAGCCGCCGCCTTGGTTGCAGCAGCCGTCTTTGCTGCCGGCTTGCGAGCTGCCGGCTTCTTTTCTACTGCGGCGGTTTCCTTCGGGGTAGCTGCCTTAGCCATGTATCTTACCCTCTTTGTCCTGGTCCTTAGAGCGCTTCAGCGCCCGAGATGATTTCGATGAGTTCCTTGGTGATCTGAGCCTGACGCTGACGGTTGTAGTTGAGCGTCAGCTTGTTGATCATCTCACCAGCATTGCGGGTCGCGTTGTCCATGGCGCTCATCTTGGCACCCATTTCGCCGGCGACGTTCTCGAGCAGGGCCCGGAAGATCTGGACGGAAATGTTGCGCGGGATGAGATCCCCGAGGATCGCGCCAGCATCCGGCTCGTAGTCGTAGATCGCCGTCGCGCCCGTCGTCTCGGCAGCAACCGCAGGAGCGGACGCCGGAACGAGCTGGAGCGCTGTCGGGATCTGCGCGATGACCGACTTGAACTCGGAATAGAAGAGCGTGCAGACGTCGAATTCGCCCTGCTCGAACAGACCGATGACCTTGTGGCCGATCTGGTCTGCATTGGCGAAGCCGATCTTCTTGACTTCACGCAAGTCGACACGGTCGATGATCAGCGAGGCGAATTCGCGCCGCAGGATATCGAAACCTTTTTTGCCGACGCAGATGATCTTGACCGTCTTGCCGCTCGCCAGAAGCTTGCGGGTATGGTCACGCGCCAGACGCGCGATCTGCGAATTGAAGCCGCCGCAAAGGCCACGTTCGGCCGTGCAGACGACGAGGAGATGAACCTGGTCCTTGCCCGTACCGGTCATCAAGCGCGGCGCCGAATCGTCCTGGCCGACAGCCTGGGCGATGTTGGCGAGAACGGCGCTCATGCGCTGCGAATAGGGCCGGGCGGCCTCGGCCGCTTCCTGGGCACGCCGAAGCTTTGCCGCGGCGACCATCTTCATCGCCTTGGTAATCTTCTGCGTCGCCTTGACGGAGGCGATCCGGTTTTTCAGATCCTTAAGTGAAGGCATCCGTTTTCCGTCCTGTAACACGATCCGGGAGAAGGTTCCCTCAGCGGATCATGCGTCAATCAAAGTTCCCGGGCTGCCTGCGCGCCGGAGGCGCGCAGGGCTCGAGCCGTTAGGTCTCAGCCGAAGCTCTTGGCGAAGGCATCGAGAGCAGCCTTGAGCTTGCCCTTGGTGTCGTCGCTGATCGCCTTGTCGGTGCGGATCGTGTCGAGGATCGCCTTGCCCTCGGAACGCATGTAGCCGAGCAGGCCCTGCTCGAACTTGCCGACCTCGGCGACCGGCAGCTTGTCGAGGTAGCCGTTGACGCCTGCGAAGATCACGACGACCTGCTCTTCCGTCTTCAGCGGCGAGAACTGCGGCTGCTTCAGGAGTTCGGTCAGGCGGGCACCGCGGTTGAGCAGGCGCTGCGTTGCGGCGTCGAGGTCCGAGCCGAACTGAGCGAAGGCTGCCATTTCGCGGTACTGGGCGAGCTCCCCCTTGATCGAGCCGGCGACCTGCTTCATCGCCTTGATCTGAGCGGACGAGCCGACGCGGGAAACCGACAGGCCGACGTTCACGGCCGGGCGGATACCCTGGCAGAACAGGTCCGTTTCAAGGAAGATCTGGCCGTCGGTGATCGAGATCACGTTGGTCGGGATGAACGCCGAAACGTCGTTGCCCTGAGTTTCGATGACCGGCAGAGCCGTCAGCGAGCCGGCGCCCATCTCGTCGTTGAGCTTTGCAGCGCGCTCGAGGAGACGCGAGTGCAGATAGAAGACGTCGCCCGGATAGGCTTCGCGGCCCGGCGGGCGGCGCAGCAGGAGCGACATCTGGCGATAGGAAACGGCCTGCTTGGAAAGGTCGTCGTAACCGATGAGGGCGTGCTTGCCGTTGTCGCGGAAGTATTCGCCCATCGCGCAGCCGGCGAACGGTGCGAGGTACTGCATCGGCGCCGGGTCGGAGGCGGTAGCAGCAACGATGATCGAGTACTGGAGAGCGCCGCGCTCTTCGAGAACCTTCACGAACTGGGCGACGGTCGAGCGCTTCTGGCCGATAGCGACGTAGACGCAGTACAGCTTGTCGCCGTCCGGGCCGTTGTCGTGGATCGCCTTCTGGTTCAGGATCGTGTCCAGAATGATGGCGGTCTTGCCGGTCTGGCGGTCGCCGATGACCAGCTCGCGCTGGCCGCGGCCGACCGGGATGAGGGCGTCGATGGCCTTGAGGCCGGTCGACATCGGCTCATGCACCGACTTGCGCGGAATGATGCCCGGAGCCTTGACGTCAACGCGGGCGCGCTGCTTGGCATTGATCGGGCCCTTGCCGTCGATCGGATTGCCAAGCGCATCAACGACGCGGCCGAGCAGCTCCGGACCAACCGGCACGTCCACGATGGCGCCGGTCCGCTTGACGGTGTCGCCTTCCTTGATGTCACGGTCGGAACCGAAGATAACGACACCGACGTTGTCGCTTTCCAGGTTCAGCGCCATGCCGCGGATGCCACCGGGGAACTCGACCATTTCGCCGGCCTGGACATTATCGAGGCCGTAAACGCGGGCGATACCGTCACCGACGGAGAGCACCTGGCCGACTTCCGAGACTTCCGCCTCTTTGCCGAAGTTTTTGATCTGATCTTTGAGAATTGCGGAAATTTCCGCGGCGCGGATATCCATCAGCCGACCTCTTTCAGTGCAAGCTTAAGAGTAGAGAGTTTGGTGCGAAGGGACGTGTCGATCTGGCGGGATCCCACCTTGACGACCAGACCACCGAGAATGGACGGATCGACGGTGACGGCAATCGCCACGTCTTTGCCGGTGACGCCTTTCAGCGCCGCCTTCAATTCTGTTTCCTGCGCTGCGGTCAGCGCATGGGCCGAGGTGACCTCGGCCGTGATTTCACCGCGGGCGCGGGCCGCGATGACGCGGTATGCCTTGATCATGCCCGGAACGGCGAAGAGGCGGCGATTTGACGCAACCACCTTGAGGAAGTTTGCCACGAGGCCCGTAATGCCGGCCTTGGCGGCAACGGCAGCAATGGCCTTGGTCTGATCTTCGGCGGAGAAGACGGGGCTGGCGATCAGCCGCTTCAGGTCGTCGCTTTCGTCGATCATCGCCTGGAAACGGGCAAGATCGGCACCGACACTGTCAGCCGAACCGGCTTCCTGAGCGAGGTCGAAAAGCGAAGACGCGTATCTTTCTGCAACACCGGAAACAAGCTGGGATGTGTCTGCCACGGGCACAAGCTTCTCTTCTTTTCATTCAAGAGGCAGGGCAGTAGCTGAGCTACGGTCCTAACCACCTGAAATCGTTGCGGTAATCTTCAGTTCCTACAGGCTTTGGCGCCCGCTTTTTCTGAATTTCGCGGTTCGTCTAGCATAGGAAACCGGGACTCGCAACACGCCGGGCGCAGGAATGCGCCATAAGTCGGCCACAGTCGGGGCAAAAGTTGACTGCGCGGACTATGTTCTCTCACCTTTGAGCGTAAGAAGCCGCTTTTTGCGCTCAGAGGAAGCCGAAGGCATATCCGAGCGGCAGCGCGGCGAGTACCGCCTGCACCGCGAGAACGAGGAGGTTCTTGGCTGTGAAGGAACCGTCCGACATCAACGAGAGAATCCGGCCGAAAGCGGCCAGTGCGAACCCACCGCCGATCGCCATGTAGATCCAGCTCTGCGCCATCAACAGCGCGACGATGGCGATCCCCGCGTAGAAGCCGCCGGCCGAGCGGGCGAAGGCATATCCCTCGCGGCTTCCATCCCGCATCTGGAGCCCTGCAAGCTTCAACGCAGTACCCGGCGCGAACAGAGCGAAAAGGCCGAAGAGCACGGTCACAGCGGCTGCACAGAAGGCCAGGAACTCGCCCGTCTCGGTGGGGATGTAGAATTCCATCGCAGCGTTTCTCCCGTCAGTGCCCGTCGCCCTCTATCGCACAGGCAACCGACAGGCAGAAGCGCGTCTGAAACATTCGCACAACTCTTTGTTAACCCTCGGCCTTAGAGGAAACTCTGCGGATCGATATCAAGCTGCACCTGAAGCGTGGCCCGCTCCTTCGGCCCGTTGGCGAGCATGGTCCGCAGGAAAGTCTGCATGTCGCTGTTGCGCCGCCCATGCACCAGCAGACGGAAACGATGGCGGCCACGGATCAACGCCAGCGGCGCCTCCGCCGGGCCGAGGATCGAGATGCCGGTGACCTGCGGTGCCGCCTGCCGCAGCCCGCGAGCATGGGCCTCCGCCTCGCCGCGCGTGTCAGCGGAGACGATGACCGAGGCGAGCCGGCCAAACGGCGGCAGCAGCGCCTTTTCCCGTTCGCCGATCTCGCGATCGTAAAAGGCCTGCGCATCGCCCGAGACGATGGCCTGCATGACGGGATGCGCCGGCTGATAGGTCTGGATAAGACCATGGCTCTTGAGGCCCGAGCGGCCCGCACGCCCCGTCACCTGCGAGAGAAGCTGGAAGGTCCGCTCCGCCGCGCGTGGATCGCCGTTCGAGAGTCCCAGATCCGCATCCACCACACCGACCAGCGACATCAGCGGGAAATTGTGCCCCTTGGCGACAAGCTGCGTGCCGATGACGATGTCCGCCTCACCGCGCGCGATCGCCTCCAGCTCCAGCCTGAGCCGCTTTACACCCATCAGATCGGAAGAAAGCACGATGGTGCGCGCCTCCGGGAAATGCCGCTCCACCTCCTCGGCGATACGCTCCACCCCCGGCCCGCAGGCGGCAAGGTGGTCGAAGGTGCCGCATTCCGGGCAGGCCTCGGGCGTGCGCTCGGCATGGCCGCAATGGTGGCACTGGATCTGCCCGCGGAACCGGTGCTCGACCAGCCAGCTCGAACATTGCGGGCACTGGAACCGATGGCCGCAGACCCGGCAGAGCGTCAGCGGCGCATAGCCCCGGCGATTGAGAAAGAGCAGCGCCTGCTGTTCCTTCTGGATGGTGCGCTGGATGCCGCGCAGCATGACCGGCGAGAGAAAGCCGCCGCGCGCCGGGGGATGGCGCCGCATGTCGACGAGATGCAGATCCGGCAGCGCCGCATCGCCGTAGCGCGTCGGCAGATGTAGTTTGCGGTAGCGCCCGACATCGCTGTTGACGCGACTTTCGACCGAAGGCGTCGCCGAGACGAGCACGGCCGGAAAATCACCGATGCGCGCCCTGACCACCGCCATATCGCGGGCATTATAGAAGACGCGGTCCTCCTGCTTGTAGGCCGGATCATGCTCCTCGTCGACGATGACGAGGCCGAGATTTTCAAAGGGCAGGAACAGTGCCGACCGCGCACCGGCCACGACCCGCACATCGCCCGTCGTCACCTGCCGCCAGACGCGTTCGCGGGTGCGCGGGGCGAGATCGGAATGCCACTCCGCGGGCTTTGCTCCGAAACGATCATGAAACCGCTCGAGAAAACTTGCCGTCAACGCGATTTCCGGCAGCAGGATAAGCACCTGCTTGCCCCGTCGCAGCGTCTCGGCGATCGCCTCGAAATAGACCTCGGTCTTGCCCGAGCCGGTGATGCCGTCGATCAGCGAGACGGAGAATTCCCCCTTTTGCACGCTCTCGACCAGTTCCGCAGCGCTGTCCGTCTGTGGCCCTTCCAGCCGCGGTGCGACGTAGTCCGGGTCCGGCAGAGCCACCACCGGCGGCGGCGGCAGGAAGACCGTCTCGAAGGTGCCCTGCTTCACCAGTCCGTCGATGACGCTCGTCGACGTGCCGGAGGCATGCGCAAGGCCAGAGCGCGTCCAGGGTATGCCGTCCTCGATCAACTCGAGCACGCGTTCACGCGCACTCGTCAGCCGCTCCGGCCGATGGCCCGTGAAACGCAGCCCCTCGATCATGGGTTCGGGATCGAAGGCAGTCGGCGCGCGCAGCGCCATGCGGGCGACGAGGCCGGGCGGCGTCACCGTATAAGCGGAAACCCAATCGAGGAAATCGCGCATCTCCTTCGAAAGCGGCGGGCAATCGAACACCTTTTCGATCGGCCGCAGTTTCTTCGGATCGACCCTTCCGTCGTCGCTACCGTCCCAGACGACACCGGGCACCAGCCGGGGCCCCAGCGGCACCCGCACGATCGAACCCGGTTCCACCGCCATACCCTCGGGCACAGAATAGGAATAGGGCACGGGCGTCGGCACCGGCACCATCACGGGCACCGTGCGCGGAAAGAGTTTCTCCCCGAAAAGGTCGATCGAATCGCTGCTCATCGCCCGCGAAGATGCCCCCACCGCCGCGCGAAGAAAACCGCAAAGATCGCCGTCCCGCTCATTCGTCGTCCTCGGCCATTTCACCGGTCAGCCGCATGCCGTCGATCCAGGTCGCCCCGTCATTGCGGATGACACGCTTCGCCCGGACGCCGCAGCGCGTCTCCACCTCCTGCGCCAATCGTTCGGAATGGGTGACGATCCAGATTTGGCTCGATTGCGCCGCCCGGGCGATCATTTCGGCCAGCGGCGGCAGCATGTCCGGATGGAGACTTGCCTCCGGCTCGTTGAGCGCGATCAAGGGAGGCGTACGATAGGAAAGAAGGGCAGCGGCGAGCGCCAGGAAACGGATCTGCCCGTCGGAAAGCTCGCGTGGCTGGAAGACACGCTGCGGAAACTGCGGGAACACCAGACCGTAGGACGCGAACTCCTCCGGCTCCGGTACGGAAAGCCGCGCCCCGCCGAAGGCGTCCGACACCGCTCGGTCGAGATCGAGCGTATCCTCCCGCGTCCAGGTGAGCGTCGCGAAGACCGCCGCCATGTTCGCTCCGTCCTGGTCGAGCAATGGCGCGGTAACGGCAAGGCACGGCTGGCGCAGCGCCGAATCCCGATCGGAGCGGAAGCCGTGGAAGAAGCGCCATTGCGAGACGGCACGGCGGAAGGTGCCGATCTCGGGATAATGGCCGGCATCACCCAGCAGCGCGATGGCCGTTTCCGAAGTCAGTGCCTGCTCGGGATGCTCGACCATGCGGCCGGTCTCGTCGCGCACCAATATGCCCGGCCCGGTGCGCTTCATCACCGTCACCGGCCGGCGGCCGGTCTCGATGGTCAACTCCTCCGCCTTCACCTGCGGCTCGAAGGCGAAACCCGCCGCAGCTTTCGGAGGGCGCAAGCCGGCCTCGACACGGTAGCGGAAGGTGATCGCCCGTTCTTCGTCGAGGAGCTCCGTTTCGAGACGGATACGCACCGGCTCGTTCGCCCGCCGCCGGCCCGTCCAGAGCGCCGAGGTCATGCCGCCTTCCGCGGCGATCTCATGGGCGAAGTTTCCGCGCACCGCGGCCTGCACCAGCTGGAGCGATCGATAGAGATTCGATTTGCCCGCTCCGTTTTCACCGACGAACAGGTTCACGCGGCCGAGATCCATGCGGATCGAGCGCAGCGAACGATAGTTTTCGGCGGACATGGAACGCAAAAGCATGATGGCCCCGGAATGAAGGAAGACCCTCTCTATACCAGCCACCGTGTCTAGAGGAAGGCAGACCGCTTTGCCCAGCCCCGACGCGAACGTTAGCAAAACCTTAAGCGGAAATCGCCGATGCTCCGACAAACGCCAAGGGGCCGCCCATGACCGATCTTCTCATCATCGCCGACCCGACATTGATGGCCGAGCGCCAGGGCTGGCTTGCCACGCTCGCGGAGGAGCGGCGGCTTTCCGGCAACACGCTGGATGCCTATGAACGTGACACCCGGCAATTCCTCGCCTTCCTGACACAGCACCTTGCCGCCCCCGCGCGACTGAAGGACATCGGCGAGCTGCGGCCGGCGGACCTGCGCGGTTTTCTCGCCGCCCGCCGCCGCGACGGCGCAGGCGCCCGCACGCTCGGCCGTGGCCTTGCAGGGCTGCGCTCGTTCCTGCGCCATCTGGAGCGCAAGGGGCTTGCCAACGCCGCCGGCGCCGCGGCCGTGCGCTCGCCGAAACAACCGAAATCCCTGCCGAAGCCGCTCTCCGACCGGCAGGCGATCGCCGTCGTCGATGCCGGCGAGCAGCTGGCGGAGGAGCCATGGATCCGCCTGCGCAACGCTGCCGTGCTGACGCTCCTCTACGGCTGCGGCCTGCGTATCTCCGAGGCGCTGTCGCTGACGCCGGCCGACTTTGCCGGCACGCCGACATCGCTGCGCATCACCGGCAAGGGCGACAAGACCCGCATCGTGCCGCTGATCGCACCGGCCCTTGCCGGCGTGAGGGATTATGTAAAACTCTGCCCCTTCTCGTTGGCGGAGGGCAGTCCGCTCTTCCGCGGCGCCCGCGGCGGCCCCCTGCAGCCGGCGATCCTCCAGCGCGAGATGCAGAAGCTGCGCGGCGCGCTCGGTCTGCCGGACAGCGCGACGCCGCACGCGCTGCGCCATTCCTTCGCCACGCATCTGCTTGCCGGCGGCGGCGATCTGCGCACCATCCAGGAATTGCTTGGCCATGCCAGCCTTTCCACCACGCAGGTCTATACCGGCGTCGATTCCGCCCGACTGCTCGAAATCTACGACCGCGCCCACCCGCGGGCATAAGACCCCTTCGATGTCGAAGGGCACTGGCCTGTTAAGGGATTGTGAGAACGACATGCGTAAAACCAGTGTCGAAAGCACGAGGGGCGATTCTCAAGGATCGCGACGCGCTTCAGGGTCACCGAAAAGACAGGGAGTTCGACCATGACAGTCCTTCTTCGCAAACAGCGCGCGGCGCTTGCCGACCGGCTGGCCGAAGCCGGCCTCTGGGGCGTGGCGGTCGTCCATGTGCTGGTCGCGCTCTCCTTTCTCTTCGTGCTCGCCGCCCTGTCACCGGCTCGTGCGGAAGAACCGCCGGCCTGCGGCGGCATCAACCTGCTCGAGAAGTTCGAGAAAGACGATCCGGCAGGCTACGCCAAACTGCGCGCCGAAGCCGATGGTGTGCAAAACGGCAAGGGCATCTTCTGGAAGATCGAGAAGGACGGCCAGCCCAGCTCCTGGCTGCTCGGCACCATGCATGTGACGGATCCGCGCGTGCTGGCCATGCCGGAGGCCGCGCGCGCCGCCTTTGCTGCAGCGACCACTGTCGTGGTCGAGTCGGACGAGATCGCCGACGAGAAGAAGGCCGGCGCGGCGATACTCACGCGCCCCGACCTCACCATGTTCACCGACGGCAAGTCCATCACCGATTTCCTCGACAAGGAGGGCGCCGAGAAACTGGCCGAGGGCCTGAAGAACCGTGGGCTTTCGCTCGCTGCCGTTGGCCGCATGAAACCGTGGATGATCGCAAGCTTCGTGGCGCTGCCCGCTTGCGAGATCGCCCGCAAGACAGCAGGCGCGGCCTTCCTCGACCAGCGCCTCGCCAAGGATGCGCTCACCGAAGGCAAGACGCTGAAGGGGCTCGAAACGCTCGTCGAGCAGATTTCCGCCCTCGATTCCCTGCCGCTCGAGCCGCAGGTCCAGGGCCTCGTCCAGACGCTGGAACTCGGCGATACGCTGACGGACGTCATCGAGACGATGAGCCAGCTCTACCTTTCCGGTGATACCGGCATGATCATGCCGATGATGCGCGCCGCCGCGCCCGAGACGGATACGGACGCCAAGGCCTATGCCGATTTCGAACAGCGCATCATCATCGACCGCAACCACACGATGGCAGAGCGCGCCGCGCCGATCCTGGCCGGCGGCAATGTCTTCATCGCCGTCGGTGCGCTGCACCTCGCCGGCCCGGAAGGGGTCGTCGAACTGCTGCGCAAGCAAGGCTTCACCGTCACGGCGGTGCCCTGAGCCTCAGGGCTTCCGGACGGTCGAGACCCTTCGGCCGATGCCTGCCAGCATCGTGCGCACGATCAGTTTGTGAAAGGGCATCACGGCCGCAAGATAAAGCCGGCCGAGGAGATTGTTGCGATGGACGAGCGTCATGACGCTGAGCGTCTGGCCGCTCGGCCGATCCTGCCGGACATCGATGACGATGCGAAAATCGAGGTGCCGGTCGTCGAAGCCGAGCACCACCCGGTCGTCGCTTGCGCTGACCACGGGAAAGCCGCCGATCTCCGTCTCCGACGTCGCGACCCTCTCCGCCGCCCCTTTCAGACCAAAGGGCCTGACGAGCGCATTGCGCAGCACCATGAGGCGGCGCACCCAGCCGGGAGGATGTTCGAGTGCCAGCCGCGCCGCCTCCCGCGCCGTGAGGTGCTCGACCGGCAGGCCCAACGTAAAGCGATCCGCCCAGTCGGCGGCAGGCAGAAGCGGATGTGGAAGCGAGACCGGTCTCGAAACGGGGGACATGAAGGCCATCCTTTAAGGCTTCCATGGTGCCCCGCTTCACCGGATGAAGACAGGCGGCCGGTTGTCGCAGCCGCCTGACCGGATCACATGTGGATCGGCTTGAAGAAGGTTGCGAGCGCTGCTTCCTTGACGGCTTCCGACATGGTCGGGTGCGCGTGGCAGGTGCGGCCGAGGTCTTCCGAAGAGCCGCCGAATTCCATCAGAACGGCTGCCTCGTGGATCATCTCGCCAGCGCCGAAGCCGACGATGTGCACGCCGAGCACACGGTCCGTCTCCTTGTCCGCCAGCACCTTGACGAAACCGTCCGTCGCCAGCATGGCGCGGGCGCGACCGTTCGCCGTGAACGGGAACTTGCCGGCCTTGTAGGCGATGCCCGCGGCCTTCAGCTCCTCCTCCGTCTTGCCGACGGAGGCGACTTCCGGCTGGGTATAGACGACGCCCGGGATGACGTCATAGTTCACATGGCCAGCCTGGCCCGCAAGGATTTCGGCAACGGCGACGCCCTCGTCTTCCGCCTTGTGGGCAAGCATGGGGCCACGCACCACATCACCGATGGCATAGATGCCGGCAACGTTGGTCTGGAAGTGGTTGTCGATCTCGACACGGCCGCGGTTGTCCAGCACGACGCCGGCTTCCTTGAGGCCGAGGCCCTCGGTATAGGGCTTGCGGCCGGTAGCGATCAGCACGACATCGGCTTCGATCGTGGTCGCGTCGCCGCCCTTGACAGGTTCGAAGGTTACCTTGGCACCGGAAGCCGCCTTCTCGACACCCGCCACCTTGGCGCCCAGCTTGAACTCCATACCCTGCTTGACCAGCATGCGCTGGAACTGCTTGGAGACGTCGCCGTCCATGCCACCGAGGATGGTGTCGAGATACTCGACCACGGTGACCTTGGCGCCGAGGCGAGCCCAGACGGAGCCGAGCTCGAGGCCGATGACACCGCCGCCGACGACGATCAGGTGACCCGGCACCTTGTCGAGGGCGATACCGCCGGTGGAGGAGACGATGACCTTCTCGTCGATCTCGACCGGAACGCCCGGAATACCGGCGACATCGGAGCCCGTGGCGATGACGATGTTCTTCGTCTCGAGAACCTGCTCCTCGCCCTTGTCGCTGGTGACGGAAACCTTGCCCGCGGCGAGCACCTTGCCGATGCCCTGGATGCCGTCGATCTTGTTCTTCTTGAACAGGAAGGCGACGCCGTCGACATTCGACTTCACCGTCGCATCCTTGTGCGCCATCATCTTGCCGAGGTTCAGCGTGGGCGTGACGCCCTCGATGCCGAGCGCGTCCATGCCGTGGGCGGCATGGCTGTAGGTTTCGGACGCATGCAGCAGCGCCTTGGAGGGGATGCAGCCGACATTGAGGCAGGTGCCGCCATAGGTGGCGCGCTTTTCGACGACCGCGACCTTGAGGCCGAGCTGGGCCGCCTTGATGGCGCACACGTAGCCGCCGGGGCCGGAACCGATAACGATGAGATCATATGCCATGACAAGTCCTTCCTGCGCGGGGGCCTAGCGCCCGCCGCTGACGTTGAGGGCGGCACCCGTCACATAGGATGCCGCATCGGAGAGAAGATAGAGAATGGAATGGGCGACTTCATCGGCCGTGCCCGGCCGCTGCATCGGGATCAGCGATGCCATGTCGCGCGCCCGGTCCGGCAGGCCGCCGGAGGCGTGGATGTCGGTGTCGATGATACCGGGTCGCACGAGATTGACGCGCAGGCCCTCCGCCGCGACCTCGCGCGCGAGGCCGACGGTGAAACTCTCGATGGCGCCCTTGCTGGCGGCATAATCGACATATTGCCCGGCCGCGCCGAGCAGCGCAGCGACGGAGGAGATGTTGACGATCGAGCCGCCCTTGCCGCCGTGACGGATCGACATGCGGCGCACAGCCTCCTGCGCGCAACGGATCGAGCCCATCACATTGACGGCGAACATACGCTCCAGCCGCTCGGCGGACATCTCGTCGACGCGCTGCGGCAGCGCAACGATACCCGCATTGTTGACCAGCCCATCGAGCCGACCGAAGGTGCCGTCGATGGTGGAGAAGATGGAGGCAAGGCCAAGTTCCGTGCCGACATCCCCCTGTACCGGGATCGCCGAGCCGCCAAGCGCCCGGATATCGGCGACCACGGCCTCGGCTGCCTCGAGATTGGCGGCATAGTTCACCGCCACTTGCCAGCCCGCGGCGCCCGCCATGCGGCAGACACTGGCACCGATGCCGCGGCTGCCGCCGGTAACGAGAAGAACAGGGGCCTCCGTCATGCCGCACACCCCTTCCGTATGAAGACGTCCCAGGGCGCAACGCTCGCCTTGCCGTCATCCCACAGCTTCGAATAGCGGACCGACGGCCCGAAGCCGGAAAGAAGCAGGGTTTCAGCTGCCACAGTCCCCTCCTCCGGCAGGAGGCCGGCATCGCCCGCGCCGTCAAGCGCGTAGATCACGCCTTCCCACACGGTGCAGGCGGCGATCTCCTCACCGGTGACGTCCCCTTCCGGGCAGTTGTACATGGCCATGCCGTTCGAGCGGGCGGGTTCGCCCGGCATGACGACACCGTCAAGCACCACGCCGCTTGCCAGAACCTTCAGCTTGAAATGATGGCTCGTCGCCGCCGCATTCGAGCCGACAGATTCGAATGCCAGCTCATAGCCCCCGTCGCGATCCGCATAGAGCGCGCGGTCCTGCCGGCACTCCGCCGCAGAAGCGGCGGTCGCGGCAAGCAATCCGGCAACAACGAGGGCGGCGCGCATGGCTCAGTGAGCCTTTTCCGTGGCGAGCTTGATGCCGAGCGCGATGAAGACGAGGCCGCTGGCCCGGTCGATCCATTGGCTCATGCGCGCGAAGGCGGCGCGCATCCTTGGCGTCGTCATGAACAGCGAGACGCCGACGAACCAGGCAATGAGGCAGGCGGCCATGACGACGCCATAGCCGAATTTTACCGCGATCGGCGTATGGGCACTGACGACCGTCGAGAAGATCGACAGGAAGAAGAAGACCGGCTTGGGGTTCAGCGCATTGGCAAGGAAACCGAGGCCGAAGGCGCGGACGGCCGATTGCCCGCCCCTGCCCTCTTCATGACCCTTCACCGCTTCCACGGAAAGGTCGGCCTTGCCGGCCCTCAACGCCTTGATGCCGATATAGACAAGGTAAGCGACGCCGCACCACTTCACGATGTTGAAGAGGTAGATCGACTGGGAAATGATAAGGCCGAGGCCGAGGATCGTATAGGTGACGTGGAACATCAGCGACGTGCCGATGCCGAAGGACGTGACGACAGCCGCACGCCGGCCATGCACGATCGACTGGCGCATGACCATGGCGAGATCCGCACCCGGCGAGACGATGGCGAAGGCGAAGATCGCCATCAGCGAGGCAAGTTCCAGGAGATATTGGCTCATACGATCGTCACCGGTGCGTTGAGGGCCCTATCGGCACCCGCGGGTTGCTGCATGCGCATCAGGGGCGCTGGCCGGAGGGTATCCTGCGGTTCGGCCGCTGTCGATCTTCCACCCTGCGGCAAGGAACCAGGCACGCCGTCACGCATGCGGCCGGACATCCGAATAGTGGAAGGAGAGAAAGCCATCGGGCCGCGCTTGTCATAGCATCAGGCGCAGGACCATCAGGACGAGCCCGATGATCGAGACGAACCAGGCAGCCGTGCGCAGGATCGGAATGCCCGCAACATAGAAGAAGGTGAAGACCAGGCGCGCCAGGATCCAGGTCACGGCCCCCGCCGCACCGAGCCCTCCGGTCTTGCCCGTCACGGCCAGCGCAAGCGCCAGCGCGATGAAGGCCGGATAGGTCTCCAGCATGTTGTTCAGCGAGCGCAGCAGGCGCCCTGCCATGATGCTCTTCGTCGTGCGCTGTTCGTCGCGCGGGCCGAGCAGGTACTTGACGCTGAGATCACCGGCGAGATCGAGCGACAATGCCTGAACAAGGATGTGCACGATAAGAAGCACGACACTCCAGCCGAGCACCCAGATTTCCGTCGACGCTGCTGCTGCTTCCATCACCCCTCGCACATCCCGGCGCAGACTCGATCACGGGAAGCCCGCCGCCGGTCGGCGACGAGCACGGAGCGGGTGCCCGAAGAGAGCACCCGCCGCCAGTCTCATTACAGATCGAGAACGAGGCGTTCCGGATCTTCCAGGCTTTCCTTGACGCGCACCAGGAAGGTCACGGCTTCCTTGCCGTCGACGATGCGGTGATCGTAGGAGAGCGCGAGATACATCATCGGACGAATGACGATCTGGCCACCGACGACGACCGGGCGATCCTGGATCTTGTGCATACCGAGAATGCCGGACTGAGGGGCGTTGAGGATCGGCGAGGACATCAGCGAGCCGTAGACGCCGCCGTTCGAGATGGTGAAGGTACCACCCTGCATGTCGGCCATGGAAAGCGCACCGTCACGGGCGGCCTTGCCGAGGCGGCCGATTTCCTTCTCGATCTCGGCGATCGACATCTGGTCTGCATCACGCACGACCGGTACGACAAGACCCTTGTCCGTGCCGACGGCGACGCCGACATGGCAGTAGTTCTTGTAGATGATGTCGGTGCCGTCGATCTCGGCGTTGACGGCCGGCAGTTCCTTCAGCGCATGCGTGACGGCCTTGGTGAAGAAGCCCATGAAGCCGAGCTTCACACCATGCTTCTTCTCGAAAATGTCCTTGTAGCGATTACGCAGGTCCATCACGGCCTTCATGTCCACCTCGTTGTAGGTGGTCAGCATGGCGGCGGTGTTCTGCGCATCCTTGAGGCGCTTGGCGATCGTCTGGCGCAGACGCGTCATCTTCACGCGTTCTTCGCGCGGCGCGTCCGCCTCGGAGGACGGAACGCGGGCGGCAACCTTGACCGGTTCGGCGGCAGCAGCGGTAGACGCCGTAATGCCCTTGGCAACGGCTGCGATGACGTCGCCCTTCAGCACCTGGCCACGCTTGCCGGAACCATCGACCTGGTCGGCGGAAATGTTGTTTTCCGCAAGCAGCTTGGCGGCCGAGGGTGCAGCCGGCATGGAAGACGCAGCCGCGGCGGGCTTGGTTTCGGCAGCGGGAGCCGCCGCAACCTTCTCGACCTTTTCGGCAGCAGCAGGCGCGCTCGCACCGGCGGAACCGCTGGCAGAAATCTGGCCAAGCAGACCACCCGGGGCGACGGTCTCGCCGGCGGCGGCCGTGATTTCCGACAGGACGCCGGCGGCCGGCGCCGGCACTTCGATCGTCACCTTGTCGGTTTCGAGCTCACAGAGCGGCTCGTCGGCCTTGATGACGTCGCCGACCTTCTTGAACCAGGTGCCGACGGTCGCTTCGCTGACGGATTCGCCCAGAGTCGGGACGCGGATTTCGGTAGCCATGAGTGTGTTCCGTTCGTGATTCTTATCGTGGTTACTGGGAAGCCGGGCGGATCAACCGCCCAGCGCGTCCTCGAGGAAAGCAGCGAGCTGCGCCATGTGCTTCGACATCAGGCCCGTCGCCGGCGAGGCTGCGGCCGGACGACCGGTGTAGCGCACGCGCTGGTACTTGGCGTCGATATGGGCGAGCACCCATTCGAGATACGGATCGATGAAGGCCCAGCCACCCATGTTCTTGGGCTCTTCCTGGCACCAGACCATCTCGGCATTGCGGAAGCGCGACAGCTCGTTGATCAGCGCCTTGGCCGGGAACGGATAGAGCTGTTCCAGGCGCAGGAGATAAACGTCGTCGATACCGCGCTTTTCGCGCTCTTCCAGAAGGTCGTAGTAGACTTTGCCCGAGCACATCACGACACGGCGGATCTTGGCGTCCTTCTGCAGCTTGATCGGACCGTCCTTGATCACCTCGGCGTCGTCCCACAGCAGACGGTGGAACGAGCTCTCGCCCGCCAGTTCCGACAGCGAGGAAACGGCGCGCTTGTGGCGCAGCAGGGATTTCGGCGTCATCATGATCAGCGGCTTGCGGAAGTCGCGCTTCACCTGGCGGCGCAGGATGTGGAAGTAGTTCGCCGGCGTCGTGACGTTGGCGACCTGCATGTTGTCTTCGGCGCACATCTGCAGCCAGCGTTCGAGGCGGGCGGAGGAGTGCTCCGGACCCTGGCCCTCATAGCCGTGCGGCAGCAGGCAGACGAGGCCCGACATGCGCAGCCACTTGCGTTCGCCCGACGAGATGAACTGGTCGAAGACGACCTGCGCGCCGTTGGCGAAGTCGCCGAACTGGGCCTCCCAAAGCGTCAGCGCGTTGGGACGGGCCAGCGAATAGCCGTATTCGAAGCCGAGCACGGCCTCTTCCGAGAGCATCGAGTTGATGACCTCGTAGCGCGCCTGCGTGGGCGAGAGGTTGGCAAGCGGGATGTAGCGGTCTTCGGTCTCCTGATCGTAGAGAACCGAATGGCGCTGCGAGAACGTGCCGCGTTCGCAATCCTGGCCGGAGAGACGGATCTTCGTGCCCTCGACGCAGAGCGTGCCATAGGCAAGCGCTTCCGCCATCGCCCAGTCGATACCCTCGCCCGTCTCCACCATCTGCATGCGGTTGTCCATGAACCGCTGAATGGTCTTGTGGGCCTTGAAGCCTTCCGGGATCGTCGCGATCTTGCGACCGATCTCCTTGAGCTGCTTCATCGGCACGGAGGTCTTGCCGCGACGCTGTTCGTCCTGGTTGTCGGCCGAGCGCAGGCCCGACCAGGCGCCGTCCAGCCAGTCGGCCTTGTTCGGCTTGTAGGACTGGCCAGCCTCGAATTCCTGCTCGAGATTGGCGCGCCAATCCGCCTTCATCTTCTCGAATTCGCCCTCGCTGATCACGCCTTCGCCAATGAGACGCGAACCATAGAGGTTGACCACGGTCTTGTGGGCGCGGATCGCCTTGTACATCTTCGGCTGCGTGAACGCCGGCTCGTCGCCTTCGTTGTGGCCGAAGCGACGGTAGCAGAACATGTCCAGCACGACCGGCTTGTGGAACTTCATGCGGAATTCGGTCGCGATCTTGGCAGCGTAGGTCACCGCTTCCGGATCGTCGCCGTTCACATGGAAGATCGGCGCCTCGATCATCTTCGCCACATCCGACGGATAGGGCGAGGAGCGCGAGAAGGCCGGGTTCGTGGTGAAGCCGATCTGGTTGTTGATGATGACGTGCACCGTGCCGGCAACGCGGTGGCCGCGCAGGCCCGACAGGCCGAGGATTTCGGCCGTCACACCCTGGCCCGCAAAGGCCGCATCGCCGTGCAGCAGCAGCGGCATGACCTGGACGCGCTCGGAGAGCGGGATGATGTCACCCTCGAAGACCTTCGCCATCTGGTCCTGCTTGGCACGGGCCTTGCCCATGACGACAGGGTTGACGATCTCGAGATGCGAGGGGTTGGCGGTCAGCGACAGGTGCACCTTGTTGCCGTCGAACTCGCGGTCCGAAGAAGCACCGAGGTGGTACTTCACGTCGCCCGAGCCTTCCACTTCGTCGGGCGCGTAGGAGCCGCCCTTGAACTCGTGGAAGACGGCGCGGTGGGGTTTGGCCATCACGTTCGTCAGAACGTTGAGGCGGCCGCGGTGCGCCATGCCGAGAACGATTTCCTTCAAGCCGAGCTGGCCGCCCCGCTTGATGATCTGCTCCAGCGCCGGGATCAGCGCTTCACCGCCGTCGAGGCCGAAGCGCTTGGTGCCCTTGTACTTGACGTCGATGAACTGCTCGAAGCCCTCAGCCTCGATCAGCTTCTGCAGAATCGCCTTCTTGCCTTCCGGCGTGAAATCGACGCCCTTGTCCGGACCTTCGATGCGCTCCTGGATCCAGCCCTTCTCTTCCGGGTTGGAGATGTGCATGAATTCGACGCCGATCGTCGAGCAATAGGTGCGCTCGAGGATTTCGACCATTTCGCGCACGGTCGCGTATTCGAGGCCAAGCACGTTGTCGATGAAGATCTTGCGGTCGAGATCCTTCTCCTCGAAACCGTAGTTCGACGGCGAGAGCTCGTTGTAATCCTCAACCGGCGCCGCAAGGCCGAGCGGGTCGAGCTTGGCATGCAGGTGACCGCGGGCGCGGTAGGCACGGATCATCATGATGGCGCGAACAGAATCGCGCGTCGCCTGATTGACGTCCGCCTGGTTGACGGGCGTGCCGGTCTGCACGGCAACGGCCTCGGCCTTCGCCTGCACCTTCTTTTCAAGAACCTTCTCGACGACACCCCAGTTGCCATCAAGCGCCGAGACCAGTTCGCCATTGGCGGCGATCGGCCAGTTGGCGCGCTGCCACGAGGCGCCCCTGGCGGCCTTCACGATGTCGGAGGGCTGGTCTTCCAGCGCCTTGAAGAAGGCCTGCCACTCTTCGCCGACGGAGGCGGGGTCCGCCTCATACTTCGCGTAGAGCTGTTCGATATAGGCCGCGTTCGCTCCATCGAGGAAGGACGTGGCCAGGAATTGTTCGTTGGCGTCTAGTCGTGCCATGGTGTTTTGCGGGCGCCGCGCCCGCCTCCCGAACGATCGTGTTGACCGGGCTTTCCCCGGCTTGCCGCCCAGCGCTCTATCCAGCGCCAGGAAGAGATGGATCGGCCGGCGTTTTCAGCCGGCCAATCCCAGTTTCGTTTCTCAGCCCTTCAGCACTTCGACCAGCGTCTTGCCGAGACGCGCCGGCGAAGGCGAAACGCGGATGCCTGCAGCTTCCATCGCCGCGATCTTGGATTCCGCGTCACCCTTGCCGCCGGAAACGACAGCGCCGGCATGACCCATGGTGCGGCCCTTCGGAGCGGTACGGCCCGCGATGAAGCCAGCCATCGGCTTCTTGCGGCCCTTCTTGGCTTCGTCGATGAGGAACTGTGCCGCATCTTCTTCAGCCGAGCCGCCGATTTCGCCGATCATGATGATCGAGGTCGTGGCGTCGTCCGCCAGGAACATCTCCAGCACATCGATGAATTCCGTGCCCTTGACCGGGTCGCCGCCGATGCCGACGGCCGTAGTCTGGCCGAGGCCTTCGTTGGAGGTCTGGAAGACCGCTTCATAGGTCAGCGTGCCGGAGCGCGAAACGATACCGACGGAGCCCTTGCGGAAGATCGAGCCCGGCATGATGCCGATCTTGCATTCTTCCGGCGTCAGGATGCCGGGGCAGTTCGGGCCGAGCAGACGTGAGGAGGAGCGGTCGAGGCGAGCCTTGACGCGCACCATGTCGGCAACCGGGATACCTTCGGTGATGCAGGTGATGAACGGGATTTCCGCTTCGATCGCCTCGATGATCGCGTCCGCGGCGCCTGCCGGCGGAACGTAGATCACGGATGCGTCGGCACCGGTCTTTTCGCGGCCTTCGGCGACGGAAGCGAAGATCGGCAGGCTTTCGCCCTTCGAGCCGGTCCAGGTTTCGCCACCCTTCTTCGGGTGGATGCCGCCGACCATCTGCGTGCCGTAATAGGCGAGCGCCTGTTCGGTGTGGAAGGTCCCGGTCTTGCCGGTCAGGCCCTGAACGAGGACCTTGGTGTTCTTGTTGACGAGAATCGACATGAGGTCTGGTCCTTCAGGTTAGCCGTTGATCGCGGCGACGATCTTCTTGGCAGCATCGTCCAGATCGTCGGCGGCGGTGATCGCCATGCCGGATTCGTTCAGGATCTTCTTGCCAAGCTCGACATTCGTGCCTTCGAGACGAACGACCAGCGGAACCTTGAGGCCGACTTCCTGCACGGCTGCGACCACGCCTTCAGCGATGACGTCGCACTTCATGATGCCGCCGAAGATGTTGACGAGGATGCCCTCGACCTTCGGGTCGGCCGTGATGATCTTGAAGGCGGCCGCGACCTTCTCCTTGCCGGCGCCACCGCCGACGTCGCAGAAGTTCGCCGGCTCCTTGCCGTAGAGCTTGATGATGTCCATCGTCGCCATGGCAAGGCCGGCACCGTTGACCATGCAGCCGATGTTGCCGTCGAGCGCCACGTAAGCGAGGTCCCACTTGGAGGCTTCAATTTCCTTGGCGTCTTCTTCGGTCTCGTCGCGCAGCGCCTTGATGTCGTCGTGGCGGAACAGCGCGTTGCCGTCGAAGGACACCTTGGCGTCGAGAACGCGCACGCGGCCGTTCTTCATGACGATTAACGGGTTGATCTCGAGCAGGCTCATGTCCTTCTCGACAAAGGCCTTGTAGAGGATCGGGAAGAGTTTTTCGGCATCCGCCTTGGCTTCGCCTTCGAGCTTCAGCGCCGAGGTGAGCTTCGCCAGATCGTCGGCGGTGACACCGGCTTCCGGGTTGATCGCGACGGTGAGGATCTTCTCCGGCGTGTCATGGGCAACAGCCTCGATGTCCATGCCGCCTTCGGTCGAAACGACGAAGGCAACCTGGCCGACCGAGCGATCGACGAGCAGTGAGAGATAGAGTTCGCGGTCGATGTCGGCGCCGTCCTCGATGTAGAGGCGGTTCACCTGCTTGCCGGCTTCGCCGGTCTGCGCGGTGACGAGCGTGTTGCCGAGCATGTCTTTGGCGTGGGCCTTGGCTTCGTCGATCGAGAAAGCGAGGCGAACGCCGCCCTTGGCGTCCGGGCCAAGCTCCTTGAACTTGCCCTTGCCGCGACCGCCGGCATGGATCTGGCTCTTGACCACGTAGAGCGGGCCGGGGAGCGACTTGGCAGCCGCTTCCGCCTCGTCGGCGGAGAAGATCGCGACGCCTTCGGCGACCGGTGCGCCAAAGCTCTTGAGCAGAGCCTTGGCCTGATATTCATGAATGTTCATGGGATAAATCCTGTCTGAGCAATTCCAGCAGGACCTGCTGGAATTGCGTGAAACAAAAGAGCCGGGATTACTTCAGCGCGGGCGCGATGTTGATGCAGGCTTCGCACAGGCCGGCAACGGCTGCGACCGACTTGTCGAAGGCTTCCTGTTCGGCCTTGTTGAGGTCGATTTCGACGATGCGCTCGACGCCGCCGGCACCGATGACCGTGGGAACGCCGACATACATGTCCTTGACGCCGTACTGGCCCGAGAGATGGGCGGCGACGGGCAGGACACGCTTCTTGTCCTTGAGGAAGGATTCGGCCATCTCGATCGCCGAAGCGGCCGGAGCATAGTAGGCCGAGCCGGTCTTGAGCAGGCCGACGATTTCGGCGCCGCCGTCACGGGTGCGCTGGATGATCTCTTCGAGGCGCTCCTTGGTGACCCAGCCCATCTTGACGAGGTCGGTCAGCGGGATGCCGGCAACGGTGGAGTAACGGGCGAGCGGCACCATCGTGTCGCCATGGCCACCGAGAACGAAGGCGGTGACGTCCTGCACGGAAACCTTGAATTCTTCCGAGAGGAAAAGACGGAAGCGCGCCGAGTCCAGCACCCCGGCCATGCCGACGACCATGTTCTTCGGCAGGCCCGAAAACTTCTGCAGCGCCCAGACCATCGCGTCGAGCGGGTTGGTGATGCAGATGACGAAGGCGTTCGGCGCGTACTTCTTGATGCCCGCGCCGACCTGTTCCATGACCTTGAGGTTGATGCCGAGCAGGTCATCGCGGCTCATGCCGGGCTTGCGGGCAACACCGGCGGTGACGATGCAGACATCAGCGCCTTCGATGGCGGCGTAGTCGCTGGCGCCCGTCAGCGAGGCATTGAAGCCTTCGACCGGCGAGGACTGGGCAATGTCGAGGCCCTTACCCTGCGGAATGCCGTCGGCGATGTCGAAGAGGACGATGTCGCCCAGCTCCTTCAGGCCGGCGAGATGCGCCAGCGTGCCACCGATCATTCCAGAACCAATAAGTGCGATCTTCTTGCGGGCCATGAAAAGCTTCCTCTTGCTCCGATCAACAGGCCCCCAATGTCGCAATTGCGGGACCTTTCGGCGCAAGGGCTTACGCCCCTCGGGTTAAAAATTCAACACATACTTTTGTATCGAAATTTTTCAATCGGTTAGATGCAAAAATTCTTACGTAAACGTAAGAATTCCTGTCACACTTTCGTCACGTCATCGCCATATCGGGCCGTATGATCTGCAAGATATTCCGTGCTGCGGATCTCGATGAGGCGCGAGACGGTGCGATCGAATTCAAAACCTTCGGTGCCTTTGCGGGTCACCAGAAGCTCTTCCGGGGCGGCGGCCGCGGAGGCGAACAGCCGGACGCGATGGTCGTAGACCGTGTCCACGAGATTGATGAAGCGCTTGGTCTCGTTGCGCTTGTCGGCGCCGAGCAAGGGGATGTGGTCGACGAACAGCGTGTCGTAGCGCGACAGGATTTCGAGATAGTCGGCGGCCCCCAGCGGACGCTGGCAGAGATCGGCGAAGGAAAAGCGCGCCGCCCGGGCTGATGCCTGCGGCACCGTTATGCTGCGGCCGCGGAAGGCGATCGTCTCGGCACCGACCGGCTTGCCCGCCACCTCGCGCCGCCAGGCCGCATCCATCGCCATGTCGGCTTCCGGCGTCAGCGGATAGCGGAAGACCGGCAGGCCGCTGTCCTTTTCCAGCCGGTAATCCGTCAGCGAATCCAGCGGAACGATCTCGACATATTGTTTCAGGAGATCGACGAAGGGCAGGAACAAGCCGCGATTGAGGCCATCCTTGTAGAGATTGTCGGGCTCGACGTTCGATGTCGTCACCAAGATGCAGCCGCGCTGGAAGAGCTCGCCGAACAGGCGCGAGAGGATCATCGCATCGGCGATATCCGTCACGGAAAACTCATCGAAGCAGAGCAGCCGCGCCTCCTCGACGAGGCTTGCGGCCACCGGCGGTACGGGATCGGCCTGCTTGGTCTCCCCGGCCTTCAGCTTCTGGCGGTGCTTGTGGATGCGATCGTGCACGTCGGCCATAAACTCATGGAAATGCGCCCGACGCTTGCGCTTCACCCGCGCCAGCTCGAAGAACATGTCCATCAGCATGGTCTTGCCACGCCCGACGCCGCCATAGATGTAAAGGCCCTTGGGGGCGCTGACAGTTTCGGGTTTGCGGGAGGCGAAGAGCCAGCCGAGCGCACTGGATTTGCGCGCCGGGCGCTGGGCGTGCAGGTCGAGAAGCAGCCGGTCGAAGCGCGCGGCCATGGCCTTCTGCGCCGGGTCCGGCTTCAGCTCGCCGCTCTGGACAAGGGCCTGCAGCCTATCCGAAACGCCATGGTCCGGATGTGTCGATCCGCTGTCCCAGTCCTTGCCCATGGGCGGGTTTTATCCGTGTCGGTGTCGGAAGGACGGGATCAGCGCGAAAGGCTGACGGGTTGGCCGGAATTGGTCGTGCCGTCAAAGCGAGCGTCTGCAGACTTGTAGAGGCGGGCAATGGAATTGCCGTTGCGGTCCTTCAACACGACCTGCTTGCCGGCAACTTCCCAGGAGCCCATCGTCGTCAGCTCGCCGGCGCAACCACGCGTGCCACCGCGCGAGCCGCTGCCGAGATTGGTGAGCGTCAGGAACATGTCGCAGGAAGACGGGCCGCTTGCCACACGCCAGTTGCCGACCATGGATTCCTTGGTGACGTCGAGCGCCGTCGCAGCTGCCGCATCCGCCGCGCCGCCGGCAACACCCGTTCCGGTCGCCATGGCCGTGTCGGTCGTCGGCTTTTCCGGGAACTGCGACGTGTCCGTCGTCGGGTCGGGCAGCTGGCTGGAGGAAACGCTGCCGATCGGCTGGGCCTGCAGCGGCGTAATATTCTGCTGCGTGTTGACGCTGTCCATCGACGTGCGCTGGCAACCGGCCAGAGCAAGCGCCATCATCAGCCCGCCTGCCACATGGTGAATCCGCATGTCGTTACTCCCGATATCTGCCCGATACTGCTGCCATGCAGCAATTTCCGCCGAATTAACGTGAATCGCCCGCACGAATCAAGACGAAACGGCCCGAATAGTCGAGCCGCCTCCTCACGTTTCGTGAATGCCTATCATATGGGTCAGAGCCGGCGCTCGACCAGCATCTTCTTGATTTCGCCGATCGCTTTCGCCGGGTTCAACCCCTTCGGGCAAGCCTGGGCGCAGTTCATGATCGTGTGGCAGCGGTAGAGGCGGAAGGGGTCTTCCAGATTGTCGAGGCGCTCGCCGGTGGCTTCGTCGCGGCTGTCGATCAGCCAGCGATAGGCCTGGAGGAGGACGGCCGGGCCGAGATAGCGGTCGCCGTTCCACCAATAGCTCGGACAGGAGGTCGAGCAGCAGGCGCAGAGAATGCACTCATAGAGGCCGTCAAGCTTGAGACGATCCTCATGGCTCTGCTTCCATTCCTTGGCCGGCGTCGGCGAGACGGTTTTCAGCCAGGGCTCGATCGAACGGTGCTGGGCGTAGAAGTTGGTGAGATCGGGAACGAGATCTTTTACGACCGGCATATGCGGCAGCGGATAGACCTTCACCGCACCCTTCACCTCGTCCATGCCCTTGGTGCAGGCGAGCGTGTTGGTGCCGTCGATGTTCATGGCGCAGGAACCGCAGATACCCTCGCGGCAGGAGCGGCGCAGCGTCAGCGTCGGATCGATCTTGTTCTTGATATAGAGCAGCGCGTCGAGCACCATCGGGCCGCAATCGTCGACGTCGATGTAGAACGTGTCGATCGACGGGTTCTTGCCGTCGTCGGGGTTCCAGCGATAGATGCGGAACTCGCGGGTGTTCGCGGCGCCGGCCGGCTTCGGCCAGACCTTGCCTTCGGTCATCTGCGAGTTTTTCGGGAGAGCGAGTTCAACCATGTCCTGTTCTCCTCGGGATCAATAGACGCGGGCCTTGGGCGCGATCTTCTGGGGATCGATGCCGTCGGCGATAAGGTCGGTGTGAACAGGGCGATAGTCGAGCTTGACGTCGCCCGCCTCGCTTACCCAGGCCAGGGTGTGCTTGCGCCAGTTGACGTCGTCGCGGCCGGCGAAGGGGCCGTCGACATAGTCTTCACGGGCATGCGAGCCGCGGCTTTCCTTGCGGGCCTCGGCGCCGTAGACGGTCGTGATGGCGTTGGCCATCAGGTTTTCCAGTTCCAGCGTCTCGACGAGATCGGAGTTCCAGATCATCGAGCGGTCGGTGACCTTGATGTCGGGCATTTCCTTCCAGATCTCGCTCATGCGGCGGCAGCCGCTTTCGAGCGATTCCTGGGTGCGGAACACGGCCGCGTCGTCCTGCATGGTGCGCTGCATCTTGTCGCGCAGGATTGCCGTCGGCGTGCCGCCATTGGCGTTCCGCAGGCGATCGAAGCGGTCCATGATCTTGTCGCAGGCAGCGATGTCGAGTGCCGGAACGGGGGCGGCGCGGTCGATCACCTGACCGGCGCGGATCGCAGCGGCTCTGCCGAAGACCACAAGGTCGATCAGCGAATTGGAGCCGAGACGGTTGGCGCCGTGCACCGAGGCGCAGCCGGCCTCGCCCACCGCCATCAGGCCGGGCGCCAGGCGCTCCGGGTTCTGGCTGTCGGCGTTCAGCACTTCGCCCCAGTAGTTCGTGGGAATGCCGCCCATATTGTAGTGCACGGTCGGCAGGACCGGGATCGGCTCGCGCGTCACATCGACGCCGGCAAAGATCTTCGCGCTCTCGGAAATGCCCGGCAGGCGCTCGTGCAGCACGGCGGGATCGAGATGGTCGAGATGCAGGAAGATGTGGTCCTTGTTCTTGCCGACGCCGCGGCCTTCGCGGATCTCCATCGTCATGCAGCGCGAGACGACGTCGCGAGACGCCAGGTCCTTGGCCGACGGCGCATAGCGCTCCATGAAGCGCTCGCCTTCCGAATTGACGAGATAGCCGCCTTCGCCGCGCGCGCCCTCGGTGATAAGGCAGCCGGCGCCATAGATGCCGGTCGGGTGGAACTGGACGAATTCCATGTCCTGGAGCGGCAGGCCGGCGCGGGCGATCATGCCGCCGCCGTCACCCGTGCAGGTGTGCGCCGAGGTGGCCGAGAAATAGGCGCGACCGTAGCCGCCGGTCGCCAGCACCACCATCTTGGCGGCGAAACGGTGGATCGTGCCGTCATCGAGGTTCCAGGCGACGACGCCGGTGCAGCGGCCATCGGCCGACATGATCAGGTCGAGCGCGAAATATTCGATGAAGAATTCCGCATTGTTGCGCAACGACTGGCCGTAGAGCGTGTGCAGGATGGCATGGCCGGTCCGGTCGGCGGCAGCGCAGGTGCGCTGCACCGGCGGGCCTTCACCGTAATTCTGCATGTGGCCGCCGAACGGCCGCTGGTAGATTTTTCCTTCCGCATTGCGCGAGAAGGGTACGCCGTAGTGCTCCAGCTCATAGACCGCCTTCGGCGCTTCCATGGCGAGATACTGCATGGCATCGACGTCGCCGAGCCAGTCGGAACCCTTGACTGTGTCGTAGAGGTGCCATTGCCAGCTGTCCGGCGTCATATTCCTGAGCGAGGCCGCGATGCCGCCCTGGGCAGCGACCGTGTGCGAGCGTGTCGGGAAAACCTTGGTGATGCAGGCGGTCTTGAGCCCCTGTTCGGCCATGCCGAGCGTGGCGCGCAGGCCGGCGCCGCCGGCACCGACGACGATCACGTCGAAGGAGTGGTCCACATAAGTATAGGCCTTGCCGTTGGCCGCCGGGGAGGAGTTCGCTGCCATGATGGATTATCCTGCGAAGGCGATCTTGAGGACGGCGAAAAGACAGAGCCCGCCGACCAGGATCGCGAAGAAGGTGTTGAGCATGAGGAGCGCGATCTTCACGCCTTCCGCATGCACGTAGTCCTCGATGATGACCTGCATGCCGAGCTTCATGTGGATGAGGCCGGAGACGACGACAAGGCCCATGAGCACGGCGACGATCGGGTTCGACAGCGCCGCGGTGACTTCCGCATAGGACGCGCCGTTGTAGCAGATCAGGAAGCCGACGAAGAACAAGAGAAGCGGAACGTTGGCAACGGCCGTCAGGCGTTGGCGCCAGAAATGCTCCGTGCCATCCTTGGCCGAGCCGAGACCACGAACCTTGCCGAGGGGAGTGCGCATGTCCATGGGTTTCTCCTCAGCGCGCCAGGTAACCGACGATCCAGATCAAAACCGTCAGGGCGACGGAGACGACCGGGGTGGCGATGGCGAGCTTTGTATTGAAGTGTTTTTCATAGCCGCGCCCCATGTCCCACATGAAGTGGCGAAGACCGCCCAGCATGTGGTGCATCAGCGCCCAGGTGTAGCCGAAGAGCACGAGGCGCCCGATCAGCGCACCGAAAAACCAGTTGACCCAGTCGAAATAGGCTTCGCCCGAAGCGGCGGCGATGAGCCACCAGGCAACGAGCACCGTGCCGAAGTAAAGGGCGGCGCCGGTTATGCGATGCACGATGGACATGACCATCGTCGGGATCGGCTTGTAGACTTGGAGATGCGGCGAGAGCGGCCGGCTTCGAGTGACATTCGCCATCTGAACCTCACGGAACCCCGGAGAGCCATAAACTGGACAGAATTTCTCCGGAATTGCAGTATGTTGTGCACAATGCAGTGATTGCGACGTTTAATCACCGGAAAGCGGAACCACAAGCCTTCTTGCAGTGCAAAATGAATTTAATCGATTAAGCGCCTGCCGCTTTTGTGCCATTCCGGGACACGCTCCGCCAATTAACGATAACCGGAAAAATCATAACCAAATCCGTGACTTTTGCCGGGCGCTGCCCCATCTTGCCGTTAAGGATCTGTTAAGCGTAATCGGAAGGCACGACAGAATGACTCTGTTTTCAGCGCCCCATGCGACCAAAGTTCTAGCACTTGCGGTCGCCCTTGCGGCCGGCGGCATGACGCCCGTCGCGGCCCGCGACCGCACCTCCGATACCGGCTGGTCGGACAATTCCGACGCGGACTGGTCGAAAGGCAGCTTCATCGGCCGCAGCATCGAACGGCGTGAGCACCGCCAATGGCGGCCACGCGATCGCTACCGCGACGATCGCCGGGTCGAGCGGCATCGCGATCGCCACTGGCGCAAGGACCGCAATTTCTACGGCGGCGCCATCTCCGCCTATCGCGACAAGGGCAACAGTATCTACTTCTACATCGATCGGGAGCGTTACTATGACGACCTGTTCGATGCTCCCCTGGCCGAGAACCACGGACCGAAAGTCATTGTGGTGACGCCAGGCCAGAACGGCTGCTCGTGGGAAGCCGGCGTCTGCGTCATCCGCCCGGGCCTTTGACGGTCGGGCAAAGCATTACGCCTTTTGCGGGATTACGCCAAAGCGCCAGACCGTCGTCTTCTTGACCTCGCTGTCCTCCAGCGCCCGTGTCACCGGCACCGTATAGGTGGCGAGCGCCTCCATGCGCTCGCGCGGGCAGTAGGCCCGGCCGGGGTCGCCGACGAGCACCATGGCGCCCCGCGCCGCTAGCGTCGAGAACCAGGGAATGAGCACATCCGCAAAACCGCGGTCATAGAAGACATCGCCGGCTAGCACGACCTCCCAGCCCTCGTCCCGGCCGATCATGTTTTCCGCAGTGTGGATGAGGTCGACACCATTCAGGATGGCGTTCAGGCGAACAGCTGCTTCACTCCAGGGGTCGATATCGGCCGCCAGCACGGATGAGGCACCGGAGAGCCGCGCCGCGATGCCGACAAGGCCGGAACCGCTGGCAAAATCCAGCACCGATTTTCCGGTCACCAGGGCGGGATGATCCAGAATGTGCCGGGCAAGCCCCTGTCCGCCCGCCCAGGCGAACGCCCAGAAGGGCGGCGGCAGGCCGATCTCCTGCAGCTCCTCCTCGGTCTTCAGCCAGAGGTCATGCGCCTCCGTGGCAAGCCGCAGCCTCACCTCCGGCACATGCGGCGGAGAGAGCACGTCGGTGTTGTCGCGAATGAAGACCTCGGGATCCGTCTTCACGGAAACATCGCTCCGCGGCGTCGGCCTCTAAGGAAAGCAATGTGGCGGGCGAAGGGCCGAACCATCAGCGCGGCGGCTTGTCGAGACCGCCCATGCGGCAGACCTCGATCCACTCTTCCTCGGTCACCGGCTGCACCGAAAGACGCATGGAGGTGACGAGCGACATGTTGGCCAGCTTCGGGTTGGCCTTGACGTCCTTCAGCGAGACGGGCTTGGGCATGTCGCGCACGGCGCGGATATCGACGCAATCCCAGCGCGGGTCTTCACCGGCCGTCGAATCGGGATGCGAAAGCGCGCAGACCTCGGTGATGCCGACGATCTCCAATCCCTCGTTGGAGTGGTAGAAGAAGCCCTTGTCGCCGATCGTCATCGCCCGCATGTGGTTGCGCGCGAGATAGTTGCGTACGCCCGTCCATTCGGTGCCCACCTCGCCGGCATCCTTCTGCATCTGCCAGGACCATTTGAAGGGTTCGGACTTGTAGAGCCAGTATGCCATGGAAAATCAGGCCTCCGGATTGTTGAAGACCCAGTTCCAGGCCTTTACCTCGACAGAGGCGAAAAGGCCGGCCTTGGCGTAGGGATCGTTTTCGGCGATCTGCCGGGCCTCTTCGATCGTCTCCGCCTTGACCACCACCAGGCTGCCGGTCGGCTTGCCATCATCGCCGAGGAAGGGACCGGCGAAGGCGAGCTTGCCGTCGACATTGAGGCCGGTCAGGTAGGCGAGGTGATCCGGGCGCGTATCGAGGCGCACCTGCAGCGCACCGGGCTTGTCCTGGCAGAGAAATGCGAAATGCATGAAACGATCCTTTTTCTGTTCCGGGCTGTTCCTGGCCGCTCTGTCATTCCTGGGTGATCGGGCGCGTCATCAGCTGCCCTATGGCGGTCTTCACGTCGAGGCTGCCGTCGATGATGCGGGCGACCGCATCGGTGATCGGCATGTCGATACCCTTTTCAGCGGCAACACCGGATGCGACCGAGGCGGCAAAGGCGCCTTCCACGAGATCGCCCGACCAGCCGGCGGCGTTGCCATGACGGCCGAGCGCGATGCCGAAACGCAAATTGCGCGACTGGTGGCTCGTTCCCGTCAGCACGAGGTCGCCGAGGCCAGAGAGCCCGGTGACCGTTATGCCCTCCCCGCCATGGGCCGCGACGAAGCGGGACAGCTCCGCAAGTCCACGCGAAATCAGCGCCGCCCGTGCCGAATCGCCGAGTTCGGCGCCTTCGATGATGCCGCAGGCGATCGCCAGCACATTCTTCAGCGCGCCGCCGAGCTGAACGCCGATGCGATCGGTCGAAGGGTAGAGCCGGAATGTCGGTCCCGAAAGGGCCTGCGCCAGCGCCGCGCCGGTTTCGGCGGTACGCGCGGCGGCCACCATCGCCGTCGGCAGGCCTTTCGCGATGTCGGCTGCAAAGCCGGGGCCGGAAAGCACGGCGATCTCGCGGCCGGGAAGCTCTTCCTCCAGAACCTCCGTCAGCAACCGCCCGGTGCCCTTTTCCATGCCCTTGGCGCAGATCACCACAGCCGCACCCGGCGCAAGCAGGGGCGCAAGGGACCGCGCCGCATCACGCTGGGCCTGCGAGGGCATGGCGAACAGCACGATACCCGCACCGCGGATCGCCTCCGCATCGGCACTGAAGGAAAGCGCCGGCGGCAGGTCGATGCCGGGCAGCGCCTTTTCGTTGCGCCGCGAGGTGCACATCAGATCGACGGCCGCCTTGTCGCGGCCGATCAGGGTGACGTCACCGCCGCTTGCCGCGGCCACGCTCGCCAGCGCCGTCCCGAAGGCGCCTGCACCAACGACGGCAATCCTCGGACTGGTGCTCATGCCTTGGCTCCCCGCTTGCCGGATCCGAGAACGGTTACCGCCTCGCGGTCAAGCGGCCAGCGCGAACGCGGCGCGACGGCAAGGTCATCGGGCGGAAAACCGGCCGCCATACGCTCCAGCCCCGCCCAGGCGATCATGGACGCATTGTCGGTGCACAGCGCCAGCGGCGGCGCGATGAAGCGGAATTTCTGCTTGTCGCACAGCGCCTGCAGCGTCGCACGCAGCTCTGCATTGGCCGCCACCCCACCGGCAACGACCAGCGCCGGCGCCCCGGCATCCGGAAACAGCGTGCGGAAGCGCTCGAGACCGCGGCCGATACGGTCCTTCAGCGTGCGCGAGACGGCGCGCTGGAAGGAGGCGCAGATATCGGCGATGTCCCGCTCCGTCACCGGTTCGATCGACTGCGCGGCCTGCCGCACCGCCGTCTTGAGGCCGGAAAAGGAAAAATCAAGCCGCGCCTCGCCGACGAGCGGCCGCGGGAAGGTGAAGCGCTCCGGATTGCCCGCCTTCGCCATGCGCTCCACCGCTGGCCCACCGGGATAGGGCAGGCCGAGCAGCTTGGCCGTCTTGTCGAAGGCTTCGCCGAGCGCATCGTCGATCGTCGTGCCCCAGCGCTCGTAGTCGTCGACGCCGCGCACCAGCACGAGCTGCGTGTGACCACCGGAAACGAGCAGCATGAGATAGGGAAAGGAGAGCCCGTCCGTCAGCCGCGCCGTCAGCGCATGACCTTCGAGATGGTTGACGGCGTAGAGCGGCTTGCCCGTCGCCCGGGCGATCGCCTTGCCGGTCATCAGCCCGACGATGAGGCCGCCGATCAGCCCCGGGCCGCTGGTCGCGGCAATGGCATCGACATCCTCGAGCGAGCGGCCGGCCCGTAGCAAGGCCTCGCAAATCAGGCTGTCCAGCGCTTCCACATGGGCGCGCGCGGCAATCTCCGGCACCACGCCGCCATAGGCGCTGTGTTCCTCGAGCTGGCTCAGCACCACCTCGCCAAGAATCTCGCCCCGGCCTTCGGCATCACGCACGACGACGGACGCCGCGGTCTCGTCGCAGCTCGTTTCGATGCCCAGAATGGTCAGATGGGACGACATGTAGCACTTGGGAATTGATTGCGATGGGCCGGAAACCCGGTTACGAGACATCCCGGTAACAACGGATCAAGGCGGATGCAAACAAAACCTTTCAGGATCGGCACACGGGGTAGCCCGCTGGCGCTCGCCCAAGCCTACGAGACCCGCTCACGCCTGATGGCTGCCCACGGCCTGCCGGAAGACATGTTCGAGATCGTCGTGCTTTCAACGAAGGGCGACCGTATCACCGACCGTTCGCTGGCGCTGATCGGCGGCAAGGGCCTGTTCACAGAGGAGATCGAGGCGCAGCTTTCCTCCGGCGAGCTCGATTTCGCCGTACACTCCTCCAAGGACATGCCGACGAAGCTGCCGGAGGGTTTGCATCTCTCGGCCTTCCTGCCGCGCGAGGACGTGCGCGATGCGTTCATCGGCCGCAGCGCCGCCCGCCTCCTCGACCTGCCGCAGGGCGCGACCGTCGGTTCCGCCTCGCTTCGCCGCCAGGCGCTCATCCGCCGTCTTCGGCCCGATATCAATGTCATCGTCTTCCGCGGCCAGGTCGATACCCGCCTCGGCAAGCTCGCCGAAGGCCAGGCGGACGCAACGCTGCTCGCCTATGCGGGGCTGAAGCGCCTCGGCAAGCCGGACGTGCCGACGGAGATCCTCGATCCCGTCTCCTTCCCCCCCGCTCCGGCACAGGGCGCGATCTGTATCGAAAGCCGCATCGGCGATGCGCAGACAGAAAGCCTGCTTGCAGCCATCGACGACCGCGCGACGCGCGCGGCCGTCTCCTGCGAACGCGGTTTCCTTGCCACGCTCGACGGCTCCTGTCGCACGCCGATTGCCGGCTATGCGACGGTCGAGGGCGAACATCTCCAGTTCCGCGGCATGATCCTGACGCCTGACGGCAGCCGGTTCCACGAGATCGAGACGAGCGGCTCGGCAAACGAAGCCGGCCGGCTTGGCGAAGCGGCGGGGCAGGCGATCCGCGACAAGGCGGGAGCGGATTTCTTCGAAAGCTGGGGCTGATCCGTGCGCGTTCTCGTCCTTCGCCCGCAACAGGCGGCGGCCCGGACCGCCCGCAAGCTCGCGGCGCTGGGCCACGAGACCGCCTGCCTGCCGCTGTCGAAGCCCGAACACGACCTCGATGCGGTGAAAGCAGCGCTCGCAGAGCGGCATTCGGCCATCGCCATCACCAGCGCCGAGGTCGCGCGCCTCTTCGCTCATCTCGGTGAAACGCTCGACCGCCACCTCCTGACCACGGTCTTTTCGGTCGGGCGTGCTTCTGCGGATGCCGCGAGCGCGGCCGGCTTCCGCACCGTGCTCACCCCCGGCGGGGACGGCAGGGACCTTGCCGAGATGATCATCACGCATTGCCGGGATTTCGGCATGCCGGCCGAACCGATCCTCTATCTCGCCGGCCTGCCGCGCGCACAGGGCTTCGAGGCGCGCCTTGCCGAAGCCGGCATCCCGTTCCGCACCGTGGAAGCCTACCGCATGGTATCAGTCGTTCCCCGGCGCACGGATGCGGAGGCGGCCCTTCTCAAGCCGGTGCCGGATGCCGTGCTGTTCTATTCCGGCGAAAGCGCGCGGGCCTTCTTCAAACTCTCCCCGCTCGTGGAAATTCCCGAGCGCTTCCTGTCCACCCTGATGCTCTGCATGAGCGCGAATGTCGCCAAAGCCGTGCCGCAGCGCTTTGCCGCATCGACTGTCGTCGCGTCCTTGCCCAACGAGGAAAGCCTGCTGGATTTGCTGTAAGAGCAAGGGGCGAAGGCGGGCGGCGACGGACGAATTTGCCGCAAGGGTCTTTCCCTCGCTGCCTTCCCTGTCTACGTTTAATGCAATGCACATGAACGCGAGGAGGCCGCCATGGAACCGGAAACCCCGTCCCGTCGCAAGAAGGCAGGCGACGAGCCCGTGACAATCGATCTCGAAGCGGTTCCCGCCTCCGTCAGCAACGAAACGCTGGCAGCCGAGGAAGCGGCAAAGGCCGAAACGCTGGAAAACCAGGCAGCGGAAGCGGCTGATACCGCGACAACGGAAACCGCCGCCGAGCCCGTCGAAGAAAAAGCCGAGCCGATCGAGCCTGCCCGCACGACCTATGAGGAACCGGCGCGCGCCGAAACGCAACCTTCACCGCAGCGCAGCAATGCCGGTACGCTGGCCGCCGGCATCCTGGGTGGCCTGATCGCACTTCTCGGCGCCGGCAGCCTGCAATATGGCGGCTACTTGCCGGCACTCGGGCCCGACCGTTCCGGCCAATCCGACGCCGTGTCCACCCTGGCAAACGAAGTCGAGGCGCTGAAGACGCGGTTTTCCGAGGCCCCAGCCACAAGCCCGGTCGATCTCCAGCCGATCGAAACGCGGATCGCCGCACTGGAAAAATCGGCCGGTGATGGCACGAGCGCGCAAGGTGCAAACCCTGAAGCCGTCAGCAAACTCGAAGGCGACGTGACCCGCCTCACGACAGAGCTTGCGACGCTGCGCGAGGCCATGGCGCGCACCGCAGAAGCGGTCAGTGCGACGGAAAGCCAGCTCACCGAACGCATCGCCGCCGCCGAGCAGAAGCTCGACGAGCCGCGCAGCGACATCGAAATGGCGCGGGCCGTTGCCGCGAGCGCCCTGAAGACCGCGATCGACCGCGGCGGTCCGTATCTCGCCGAACTGGAGGCCTTCGCAAGCATTGCGCCGGACGATCCCTCCCTTGCGGGCCTGCGCGAACATGCCGCCATCGGTGTTTCGGCACGCTCGGATCTCGTGCGTGATTTCCAGCCGACGGCGGATGCCATTCTCGACGCCGTGCACCAGCCGGACGGCGACGAGGGCATCTTCAACCGCCTGATGTCGAGCGCCGCCTCGGCGATCCGCGTGCGTCCCGTCGGCAGCATCGAGGGCGACACGCCGGAAGCGGTGGTCGCCCGCATCGAGAACAAGCTGCAGAACGGCGACTTCAAGGGTGCGCAGATCGAATGGCAGACCCTGCCGGAAAAGGGTCAGGCCGCAGCGACCGACTACAAGCGCAAGCTCGATGAACGTGTCAGCGTGGAAGGCCTGATCGGCGCCGTTGTTTCCGGCGCCCTGAATGGCACGACCACAGGCGCCACCGGCAACCAGGGCTGAGGAGACAGGCTTCATGATTCGCATTCTGGTCTTCGCCCTCTTCGTCCTCGCGCTTGCCGCCGGCTTCGCCTGGCTTGCCGATCGCCCCGGCGAACTCTCCATCATCTGGCAAGGCCAGCGCGCCGACATGAGCCTGATGGTCGCCGCCACCCTCGTCGTCTCGCTGGTCGCCGCCGTGATGTTCTCCTGGTGGATCGTGCGCGTCGTCTGGACCTCGCCGCACTCCATCCAGCGCTATTTCCGCGCCCGCAAGCGCGACCGTGGCTACCAGGCGCTTTCCACCGGCCTGATCGCCGCCGGTGCCGGCGATGCCGCCGGGGCGCGAAAGATGCTGGGTCGCACCAAGGGCCTCCTGAGTGCCGACCAGGAGCCGCTCATCCATCTGCTCGAAGCGCAGGCGGCGATGATCGAGGGTCGCTACGACGACGCCCGTCGGAAATTCGAACTGATGGCGGACGATCCCGAAACACGTGAACTCGGCTTGCGCGGCCTCTATCTCGAAGCCCGCCGGCTCGGCGCGAACGAGGCTGCACGGCAATATGCCGAGCGCGCCGCGGAAAAGGCGCCGCAGCTTCCCTGGGCGGCGGAAGCCGCGCTGGAATACCGCTCCGAGGCAGGAGACTGGGATGAGGCTCTGAAGCTTCTCGGCGACGGCCGTTCCGGCTCGGCCGAGGAAAAGAAGACCTATACCCGCCGCAAGGTCGTGCTGCTCACCGCCCGCGCCGGCGCCAGGCTCGATGCCGACCCCAAGGGCGCGCGCGAGGATGCCCAGCAGGCGCTGAAGCTCGACGAGAATTTCGTGCCCGCCGGCCTCATCGCGGCCAAGGCCTATCTGCGCGAGGACAACCTGCGCAAGGCCGCCGCCATCCTCGAAAAACTCTGGAAGGCGACCGCACACGGCGATGTCGCGAAACTCTATGTCCGTGCCCGCAGCGGCGATTCGGCGACAGACCGCCTGAAACGGGCGGAAAAGCTTGAAGCGATACGCCCGAACAATGCCGAAGCACTCTATGCCGTCGCTGAAACCGCGCTGGAAACCCGCGACTTCGCGCTTGCCCGCGGCAAGGCCGAAGCGGCTGCCCGCTTGGCGCCCCGCGAAAGCGCCTTCCTGCTGCTTGCCGATATCGAGGATGCCGAGACGGGCGACCAGGGCCGCATCCGCCACTGGATGAACCAGGCGTTGAAGGCGCCGCGCGATCCAGCCTGGACCGCCGACGGCATCACCGCACCGGAGTGGCGGGCCGTCTCGCCGGTCACGGGCCATCTCGACGCCTTCGAATGGAAGACGCCGGTCAGCCCGCTCGATGGACCGATCGAGGAAGGCTCGACCGCCACCGTCGACGAGGCTATCCGCACCCTGCCGCCGCTCGCTATCGAGAGCAGGCCCGTCAGGCGGGCCGAAGAGGCAACCAGGGTCGAGACCGCGGAAGTCGTCCAGAAACCCGTCGTCGTCGCCACGGTGGTGGAGGCTGCACCGGTGAAGGCTGCGACACCGGAAAAGGTCAGGGAGACGGTGGCCATCGAGGAGGACGAGCGCCCGTTCTTCGGTCTGCCGGATGATCCGGGCGTCAAGGAAGGTGCGGTCAAACGGGACGGAACAAGCGGCTTCCGCTTGTTCTAGAACAATTGCGCATGAAGACAAGGATTCCGCCTATCGGAAAGAGGCGGAAATCTCATAGGGCTTGAGGAACGGGGCGACACTGAATGTTCGAACGCTTGCAGCAGTTTCTGGCGAGCCTTTCCGGCGGTGACAGGCCGGCCTTTGCCGCCGACGACCCCCGGGTCGCCGTCATGGCGCTTTGCATCCAGGTGATGGAAGCAGACGGCAAGATTCTCGATGTCGAGAAAAGGGCGTTGCGCGCCCGCTTCAAGGAGTTCTACGGCCTCGACGAGAGCGAGCTCGATGCGCTGGTCGCTGCCGGTACCGATGCGGAGAGCGAAGCGATCGACTTCTTCCGCTTCACCTCGGAACTGAAACGCCAGCTTTCGGAGGAGCAGCGCGTCGATCTGATCGGCCTGCTCTGGGAGATCGTCTATGCCGACGGCGAGCGCAGCGAGATGGAGGACCACGCCATCTGGCGCATCGCGGACCTGCTCGGCGTCTCCGGCCGGGAGCGCATCATGAAGCGGCAGGAAGTGGCCGAACGGGTCGGCGCGGCGACAGGCCCGGAGGAACCGGACGAAGGCTGAGCATGCTCGATTTTCCCCGCACGCCGCGCCGCAGGCGCCCCGTCCTGATCGTTCTGCACCAGGAGACCTCCAGCCCCGGCCGCGTCGGGCAGATCCTCCAGACGATGGGCCATGCGCTGGACATCCGCCGCCCCGTGCTCGGCGATCCACTGCCCGCCACATTGTCGCAGCATGCGGGCGCCGTCGTCTTTGGCGGGCCGATGAGCGCCAATGACGACGAGGCCTATGTGCGCGCGGAGATCGACTGGCTCTCCGTCCCCCTTGCCGAGAACCGCCCCTTCCTTGGCATCTGCCTCGGCGCACAGATGCTGGTGAAGAATCTCGGCGGCACGGTTTTCGGCCATGCGGAAGGCTGGACGGAGATCGGCTGGTATCCGCTGGCGGCGACCGAGGCGGGCACGGCGCTGATGCCTTGGCCGGACATGGTCTACCAGTTCCATCGCGAGGGCTTCGACCTGCCGCGGGACACAACGCTGCTCGCCACCGGCCATCACTACGAGAACCAGGCCTTCCGCTACGGCGACAATGCCTGGGGCATCCAGTTCCACGGCGAGCTGACGCTCGCCATGATGCATCGCTGGGTGGTGCACGGCGCGCATCGCTTCGAGCTACCGGGCGCTCAGGTCGGTCGCGCCCATCTCGACGGACGCCTCCTGCACGATGCGGCGCTCCGCCTCTGGATGACCTCCTTCCTCAAGCGCATCTTCCACGAGGCCTGAGCCTACGTCCGGCAAATCTGGACGACCGTTTCACATCCGTGCCGGGCCCGCACCATTAAACATGTTGCCGCACCGCCCAGCGCCCGGCCTTGCTGGCAGGGCGCGCAATGGCTACATGTCGAGACGAAACCAATTGGAGACATCAATGATAGCGGTCATCAACACCCTATTGTTCATCATCAGCATAGCGTGGTTCCTGGTGATCGCCTCGGCGATCTTCTCCTGGCTCTATGCCTTCAACGTCATCAACGCGAACAATCAGGTGATCGCCACCATCGGCCGCTCGCTGTATCAGCTGACGGAGCCGATCTACCGCCCGATCCGCCGCGTTCTGCCGAACTTCGGCGGCGTCGACCTTTCGCCGCTCGTCGTGCTCGTCATCCTGTTCTTCCTGGAGCAGGTGATCCGCAGCGTTCTGGCGCCCGCCGTCCTGTGACGCAGGCACCCGGCGCCGCCTTGCGGCGCCAAGACGCCTACCATGTGCGCCTGACCGTGCGGCTCACGCCGAATGGTGGGCGCGACGCGATCGACGGCTGGGATACAAGCAGTGACGGCGCCTGTTACCTGAAGGTGCGTGTCAGCGACCCGCCGGACAAGGGCAAAGCCAACAAGGCACTGCTTGCCCTGATCGCCAAGGCGGCCGGCGTGCCGAAATCGGCAGTCAGCCTCCTGAGCGGCGATACCCAGAGAAAGAAAATCCTCCGGATCGAGGGCGACCCGGAGGACATCATGTTCATGCTCGAGAGCGCGGCAGCGCAGTAAGATCGCTTACTTCTGCGCGTTGTAGCGATCGACCGCTTCGAGGATCATCTTCTTGGCGACCTTGACGTCTTCCCAGCCTGCGATCTTCACCCACTTGCCGGGTTCCAGATCCTTGTAGTGCGAGAAGAAGTGCTCGATCTGCTTCAGGGTGATTTCCGGCAGGTCGGTGTAGTTTTCGACCTTGTCGTAGCGGCGCGTCAGCTTCGGCACCGGCACGGCGATGATCTTCTCGTCCTTGCCGCCATCGTCTTCCATGACCAGTACGCCGATCGGGCGCACGTTGATCACGCAGCCCGGAACGAGCGGGCGGGTGTTGGCGATCAGGACGTCGATCGGGTCGCCGTCTTCCGAAAGCGTATGCGGCACGAAGCCGTAATTGCCCGGATAGGTCATCGGCGTGTAGAGGAAACGGTCGACGACGAGCGCGCCGGCTTCCTTGTCCATCTCGTACTTGATCGGATGGCCGCCGACCGGCACCTCGACAATGACGTTCACGTCATCCGGCGGGTTCTTGCCAACGGAAATCGCATCGATACGCATGGGGGGCTCCCTCAGGTGGAATGGTTCTGTTCGCGGGCTTCCTAATGCGAATCCCATTGCAGCGCAACATGACTTTCGCCGCAGGCGAATAGACGGCGCGCCTTCTCCGTCTCCTTGAAGACCGGAGGATGATGATCCATGCGCCTGATATCCCTTCTCTTTGTGGCAACCCTCGCCGCTTCGGCCGCCAAGGCCAACGAAAGCGCCTATTCCGACCGCAACCTCGATGCCTGCAAGACGCTTTCGCAGGAGGATGAAGGCCCGAGCATCACCCTCGAATGCGCCGGCTACAAGGGTTTTCCCGTCTACTTCAAGGAAGGCGACCTGCGCCAGAGCCAGGCCTATGGCCCGATCAGCAAGGCCTATCTCGATGAGGCCTTCGAGAGCTTCGGCCCGTTCAACCACACCAATGCCAAGATCGAATGGCGGATTGCGGCAGGTAAGCCCGTGGCGACCATCGTACGCTGGTTCGTCTCCGACCCGGAAACGACCAGCGATACGGACACGCGCTACGGCCAGGTCCTCGTCGTCTCGACAATCGCAACGGCGGAAAACCCGGAAAGCTGCGTCGTCGGCTATATCGACGCGCTGGAGAACAAGGACGCCAACGCGCTCGCCCGCACGGTGGCAGACGAGGAAGCACATGATTTCGCCTGCGGCGTAAGCGAGCCGCAATGGCATGGATCAAGAGGGAAACTGGCCGGCGAGCCGATGCGCCACCTGCCCGGCACCGCAGAATAGGGGCGCTGAATCCGTCAGGGCCAGATGAAGCCGAGCTTCTTCAATTCCTTGTCGCCGAAATTCTCCATGCCCTCGGCGATATCGCGCCCACCGGCGGAGCGGAAGAAGCGCTCTGCATGCTCGCTGTCTTCCAGGCACCAGACGATCATGCCCTGGCAGCCGAGCGACTTCAGAAGCCGCCGCGCCTCACCGAAGAGGAGGCGGCCGAGGCCGATACCCTGATATTCCGGCCGCAGGTAGAGTTCGTAGACCTCGCCTTCCTGCGGCAGCGCGCGGGCACGGTTGAGGCCCAGCGTAGCGTAGCCCGCCACCGTGCCGGCAACGTCGAGCACCAACAAGGTCGCAGGACCGCGTGTCGCCTTGCGCCACCAGGTCTCACCCCGGCGATCAACCATCTGGATAAGCGGCTTGTGCGGAATGAGGCCGCCATAGGCCTGCAGCCACGATACCCGATGCGTCTCGGATATCGCGCGCGCGTCCTGCGGCTCGGCGCGCCGCACATCGATCGACAGTGTCTTCATAACACGACTCATATTCCGGCACCGATTCCACCGGAATCCCGCAGGGCGCGGAGGCTTCCATTGCCCACAGGCGAGTTCCGGGCGGCACATAGAAAAGTTAACGCTTTTTTAACAGGCGTCACAAGTCGTAAAACGATGACACACACATGAAAAACCCCGGCGCCCATCTGTCATGGGCGCCGGGGTTCAAAACTGTGCCGTTTCGGAAAAAGCCGGTCAGGCCGCGCCGGCCGAACGCTGCTTTTCGAATCGCTTGCGGTCGTTCGCGTCGAGGTGGAGCTTGCGCAGGCGGATCGACTTCGGCGTCACTTCCACGAGTTCGTCGTCCTGGATCCAGGAAAGCGCGCGCTCCAGCGTCATCTTGATCGGCGGCGTCAGGCGCACGGCTTCATCCTTGCCGGCGGCGCGGATGTTGGTGAGCTTCTTGCCCTTCAGCACGTTCACTTCGAGATCGTTGTCACGCGTGTGGATGCCGACGATCATGCCCATATAGACCTTCTCGCCCGCGTCGATGACCATCGGGCCGCGGTCTTCCAGGTTGAACAGCGCGTAGGCGACGGCTTCACCGGCTTCGTTGGAGAGCAGCACGCCGTTGACGCGGCCACCGATCTCGCCCTTGTAAGGCTGGTAGTCATGGAACAGGCGGTTCATGATCGCCGTGCCGCGCGTGTCCGTCAGAAGCTCCGACTGGTAGCCGATGAGACCGCGGGTCGGGGCGAAGAACACGAGACGCACGCGGTTGCCGCCGGAGGGGCGCAGCTCGACCATCTCGGCCTTGCGCTCCGACATCTTCTGCACGACGACGCCGGAATGCTCTTCATCGACGTCGATGACGACTTCCTCGATCGGCTCCAGCATCTGGCCGGTCGTCTCGTCCTTGTGCATGACGACGCGCGGACGCGAGACGGCAAGCTCGAACCCTTCGCGGCGCATGGTTTCGATGAGAACGGCAAGCTGCAATTCGCCGCGGCCGGAAACGAAGAACGAATCCTTGTCGCCCGACTCTTCGATCTTCAGCGCGACGTTGCCTTCGGCTTCCTTGAAGAGGCGGTCACGGATGACGCGGCTCGTGACCTTGTCGCCTTCGGTGCCGGCGAGCGGCGAATCGTTGACGATGAAGGACATGGTGACGGTCGGCGGGTCGATCGGCTGGGCCTTCATCGCCTCGGAAACCGAGGGGTCGCAGAACGTGTCGGCGACCGTGCCCTTGGTGAGGCCGGCAATGGCGACGATGTCACCCGCATGGGCTTCGTCGATAGCCGTACGCTCGATGCCGCGGAAGGCGAGGATCTTCGAGATACGGCCGTTTTCGATGAGCTTGCCGTCCTGGCCCAGAACCTTGACGGCCTGGTTCGGCTTGATCGAGCCGGAATGGATGCGGCCGGTGATGATACGGCCGAGGAAGGGATTGGCTTCGAGGATCGTGCCGATCATGCGGAACGGGCCTTCGGCAACGGTGGGCTCGGGAACGTGCTTGAGCACGAGGTCGAGCAGCGGCGCCATGCCTTCGTCCTGCGGGCCTTCCGGATTGACGTTCATCCAGCCGTTGCGGCCCGAACCGTAGAGGATCGGGAAGTCGAGCTGCTCGTCGGTGGCGTCGAGGTTGGCGAACAGGTCGAACACCTCGTTCAGCACTTCCTCGTGGCGGCCGTCCGGACGGTCGATCTTGTTGATCGCGACGATCGGCTTCAGACCGACCTTCAGCGCCTTGCCGACCACGAACTTGGTTTGCGGCATCGGGCCTTCCGACGAATCGACGAGAACGATCGCGCCATCCACCATCGAGAGGATGCGCTCCACTTCGCCGCCGAAATCGGCGTGGCCGGGCGTGTCGACGATGTTGATACGCGTTCCCTTCCATTCCACCGAAGTTGCCTTGGCGAGGATGGTGATGCCGCGTTCTTTTTCGATGTCGTTGGAGTCCATCACGCGCTCGGCGACGCGCTGGTTTTCACGGAACGAACCGGACTGTTTCAGGAGCTCGTCGACGAGTGTGGTCTTGCCATGGTCGACGTGCGCGATGATCGCGATATTGCGGATGGACATGGTTTAATCTCTGAGGTTCGGGGCGCGCGGTATGGGGGGCGCCGTCTTCAATGGCCGGGCTCTTACATGCTTTTCCGCAAATGCGAAAGGGGCGGGCTGCAACTCTGTTGCCCGCGCCGCGCGGAGCTCGGCCTCACGACGGGCGCACCGGCGGCAGGGTAATGTTCCAAAGCTCGCGATCTTCCCGGTCCATCAGGCGCACCGTCATCTCCTCGCTCGCCCCGTTTATGTCAACCAGGCCGAAGAACTGCAGGCCGGCCGAGGGCGGCAGGTTGCTGTCGATGCCGCCCTTGGAAGACTTGATGAACCGCACCTCCGGTCCGAAGGTCATGTCGAGCGGTTTCGGTCCGTAGGTGCCGGAATGCAGCGGCCCGGAGACGAATTCCCAGAACGGATTGAATTCTTGAAACTTTGCCCGCGACGGATCGTAGTGGTGTGCAGCCGTGTAATGCACGTCCGCGGTCAGCCAGACAACGTTGTGGATGGCGTTGTCGCGCATGAAGGAGAGCAGATCCGCGATCTCCCGTTCGCGCGCCGCAGGCGGGCCGTTGAGCCCGTCCGCCACGCCTTCATAGCCGAGACTGTTCGAAAAATCGTCCCAGATGACGAGGCCAAGCGGCATATCGCAGGCGATCACCTTCCAGACGGCCTCAGAGGCCGCGAGCTCCCGCCGCAGCCAATCCGCCTGCCGCCAGCCGAAAAGGCCGTTCTCGGTGCCGCCCCGGTTCGGGCTGCGATAGGACCGGAGATCGACGAAGAAGACGTCGAGCAGCGGCCCGTAAGCGACTTTGCGGAAGATGCGGCCGGGCTCGGTCGGGAAATACCGGATCGGCGTCATCTCGTGGAAGGCGCGCCGGGCACGCTGTTCGTAGACGCCGATCTCCTTTTCCGGATAGCGCCGGTCATCCGAAAGGTCGCTCGATTCCGACCAGTTGTTCAAGACCTCGTGGTCGTCCCACTGGAAGAAGGTCGGGCATTGCGTGTTGAAGGACAGAAGGTGCTCGTCGAGCAGATTGTATTTCCACTGCCCACGAAACTCTTCCAGCGTGCGCGCCACGTTGCGCTTCTCGTCCGTGACGATGCGGTTCTTCCAGACCCCGCCATCCCGCAGCGGGATTTCATCCGGGATCGGACCATCCGCATAAACGGTGTCGCCGGAATGGATGAAAAAGTCCGGCTCGTGGCGCAGCATGGTCGAATAGGTCTTCATGCCGACATCGTCGATGCCCCAGCCCTGCCCGGCGGTGTCGCCCGACCAGACGAAGCGCACCGAGCGCTTGCGCATCGGCGCCGTGCGGAAGCGGCCGACGATCGGCTCTGAGACAAGGTGGCTGGAATAGGGATCGCTGGCGGTGAAGCGATAGAAAATATCCTGGTCCGGCAGGAGGCCCTGCAGCATCGTCTTGACCGTATGATCCGAAGCGCCGAACGCCTTCTGGACCGGCAGGCGCGTTGCATCGAGGAAGCTTTCGGTGGTAGAACATTCCAGCGTCAGTTCCGCAGGACGATCGACCCGCGCCCAGACCATGCCGGAGGAACAATCGACATCACCCGACTGCACGCCATGGGAAAAGACCGGACTGCCGTGGCGTCGCTTGTAGTAGGGAACGGCGAGCGCCGAGGAGGTTGCAAGCGCCCCGGCCCCTGCGGTGAGAAGAAACGAGCGCCGCGTCAGCGTCTCGGGAACAATCGCCATGCCACCTCCGGCCAAGCCCGCGAATCGACGGGCAGACCATGAGTCCTGAGCGTGTCAGTCCGGTAACGGGACGATGACGTTTCGCCAAAGTTTCGGTGACGGGACGATGACGCTTTTTACGGCGCCTTGCCTTCTTCCGGCTGTTCGATCGAGTGACGCATGATCAGCGGCATCTGCGAGAGCGTGAAGAGAATGGTGATGGGCATGGTACCCCAGACCTTGAAGGCGACCCAGAAATCCGTCGAGAACGAGCGCCAGACCACTTCATTGAGCACCGCGAGAAAGACGAAGAACAGGCCCCAGCGCAGCGTCAGCTTGCGCCAGCCCTCGTCGGTGAGCTTGAAGGCGGCGTGGAAGACGTAGCCGAGCAGCGACTTGCCGAAGAGAAGGCCGCCGAGCAGGATCGCACCGAACAGCGAATTGACGATCGTGGGCTTCATCTTGATGAAGGTGTCGTTCTGCAGCCACAGCGTCAACGCGCCGAAAACGAAGACGACGACGCCCGAGATCAGCGGCATCATCGGCAGGGTGCGCGTCAGGATCCAGGAGACGACGAGGGCGATCGCCGTCGCGGCCATGAAGAGGCCCGTAGCGATGAAGATCGGCCCGCCCATTTCGGCCAGCACCGGGAATTTTTCCGCAAGCCATTCGCCGCGCGAATTGGCGAAGAAGAACACGGCAAGTGGCCCAAGCTCCAGCACCATCTTGAGAAGCGGGCTGATCTTCTCCTCCGCCTTGGCGGGGGCGTCCAGCGTTGCCTTGCTCATGCCTCAACTCCTGCGATCGCTTCCGCGAAATCCTTGGCCTCGAAGGGTTCGAGATCGTCGATCCCCTCCCCGACGCCGATGAAATAGACCGGCAGCTTGTGCTTGGCGGCAATGGCCACAAGAATGCCGCCGCGGGCCGTACCGTCCAATTTTGTCATGATCAGGCCCGTGACGCCCGCAACGTTGCGGAAAATCTCCACCTGGTTCATGGCGTTCTGCCCGGTGGTTGCGTCGAGCGTCTGGAGAACGGTGTGTGGCGCGTCCGGATCGAGCTTGCCGAGCACGCGCACGATCTTTTCCAGCTCCGCCATCAGTTCCGTCTTGTTCTGCAAGCGACCAGCCGTGTCGATGATCAGGACGTCACTCTTCTTCAGCTTCGCCTGCTCATAGGCCTCATAGGCCAGCCCCGCAGCATCCGCACCGAGTTTCGAGGAGACGATGTCGGACCCGGTGCGCTCCGCCCAGATCTTCAACTGCTCGATGGCAGCCGCGCGGAATGTGTCGCCCGCCGCCATCATCACCTTCAGGCCTGCGCCCGAAAGCTTGGCCGCCAGCTTGCCGATCGTCGTCGTCTTGCCGGTGCCGTTGACGCCGACGACGAGGATGACATGCGGCTTGTGGTTGAGATCGAGCGCCAGCGGTTTTGCGACGGGTCCCAGAACCTTGGTGATCTCACTCGCCATGATGCGCGAAACATCCGAACCGGTGACATCCTTGCCATAGCGTTCGGAAGCAAGCGTATCGGTGATGCGCAGCGCCGTCTCCACGCCGAGATCGGCCTGGATCAGCAGGTCTTCGAGATCCTGCAGCGTGTCGTCGTCGAGCTTGCGCTTGGTGAAGAGGCTGGTGATCTGCCCGGTGAGCTGCGAGGAGGTGCGGGCAAGCCCGTCTCGCAGGCGCTGGAACCAGGTGCGCTTGACTTGCGGCACCGAAGCCTCCACCGCCAGCTCGCGCGCCACCGTCGCAAAACCCTTCGGCAGGACGGGCGCCTCGGCTCTCGGCTCGCTGCGCATCGCCTCCTCAAGGACCCGATCCTCCACCTCGGTGGGTATGGTCTCCTCCACCGGTACGATCTCGTTTTCCGGCTCGGCCGCCTCTTCCGTCGCTACAGGCTCGGCCTCGACAATCTCCTCGGCAGGAGCAGCAGGCTCTTCCTCGGCGACCTCCTCCACTATCTCGGCAGCAGGCACGTCATCCGCCGGGCCACCGGCAGTCTCGATTTCGGCCGGCGCGACCGGATCCTCCGCAACGGGCAATTCCGGGGCGTGCGGCAGCGGATAGATATCGGGTTCGGTTTCGTCGGGCACATGGTGCGCCGCTTCAGGATTGGCGGCCTCCGCCTCATCGAGCAGCGCATCCCGTTCTTCAACCGCCACAGGTTCCAGGATTTCTGCAACCGGCTCCGGCGTGGCGTCCTCGACCCTGGCGACAGCAGGCGCCTCCACCTCCGGCTTCTGCTCAGGGGCGGTGTCTTTTCCGAACGTGAATATCTTCTTGATGAAGCCGAGGGCCATGAAGGATGTCCGCTAGTTATGCGAGAGGGCGGTTTCGGGCCGCATCGTCAGGTGTTTTCCATTGTGGCCGGTGATCGTGACCGGCACAAGATCGCGGGCCTCAAGGCCTGCAGCATCGACGAGCGTGAAGTTTTCCGTATGGGCAAGGCCGTTGTTCTCGACAAGGATCATTTCCCGCTTCCCGATCATGGACACGAGATGGGCCTCGTGGAGCCGTTTTCCAGTCTCGCGCAGGCGGCCGGCGCGCTCTTTGACGAGCGCGCGGTCAAGCTGCGGCATGCGCGCGGCCGGCGTGCCGGGGCGCGGGCTGTAGGGAAAGACATGCAGATGCGCGATGCCGCAGTCTTCGGCAAGCCGCGCCGCATTGGCGAACATGTCCTCGGTTTCGGTCGGAAAGCCGGCGATCATGTCAGCGCCGAAGCTGGCCTCCGGGCGAAGCTCCCGCACGCGCCCGCAGAAGGCGCGCGCATCGGCGCTGGAATGGCGGCGCTTCATGCGTTTCAGGATCAGGTCGTCGCCGTGCTGGAGTGACAGATGCAGGTGCGGCATGAAGCGCGGCTCGTCCGCGATCAGGTCCCAGAGATGATCGTCCGCCTCTATGCTGTCGATCGAGGACAGGCGCAGACGGCGGATGTCCGGCACCTGCTTCAAAAGCGTTTTCGCAAGGTAGCCGAGGCTCGGCTTACCCGGCAGGTCCGCGCCGTAGCTGGTGGCGTCGACGCCCGTCAGCACGATCTCGCAATAACCGCTTTCGGTGAGTTTTCGCGCCTGATCGACGACGGCGCCCATCGGCACCGATCGGGAATTGCCGCGGCCATAGGGGATGATGCAGAAGGTGCAGCGATGGTCGCAGCCGTTCTGTACCTGCACGAAGGCGCGCACATGACCGTCGATCAGCTTCACCATCTGCGGCGCGGTCTCTCGCACGCTCATGATGTCGTTGACGCGCAGCTTCTCTTCCGCCGAGACGCCGAAATCCGGCAGCGCGCGGTAGGCTGTGCTTTTCAGCTTCTCCTCGTTGCCGAGCACGGCATCGACTTCCGGCATCTCGGCAAAGGTATGCTTCTCCGTCTGCGCGGCGCAGCCGGTGACGATGATGCGGGCATGCGGATTGTCGCGCCGCGCGCGGCGGATCGCCTGGCGAGCCTGGCGCACGGCTTCACCCGTCACGGCGCAGGTGTTCACCAGCACGGCATTGTTGAGCCCCGCCTTCTCGGCCTCGGCACGCATCACTTCCGATTCGTAGGTGTTGAGCCGACAGCCGAAGGTTATGACCGTAACGCCGCTCAAAGGGCGGCCGCCTCGGCATCATCCCGGCGGAAGGCGCCGGTCGAGGGATCAAGCGTGCCCGACCATTCCCACTCAGCCGGCCCGGTCATGATGACGTGATCGTCGTCGCGCCATTCGATGGTCAGCACGCCGCGGTTCGGGCTGCTCGCGACGGTGATTGCCACCTTGCGGCCCGTGCGGCCCGTGCGTGCGCCGGAAACGCCGGCCGCACAGGCGGCCGAGCCGCAGGCGAGCGTCAGCCCCGCACCGCGTTCCCAGGTGCGCGTGGTCATTGCCTCGGGGGATGTGACCTGCGCCAGCGTGATATTCGCCTTTTCGGGGAACATAGGGTGGTTTTCGAGCAGCGGGCCGAAGCGGTCGAGATCGAAGCTCATCGGATCGCGATCGACCCAGAAGACGGCATGGGGATTGCCCATCGACATCGCCGCGGGCGAGTGCAGCACCGGCGCGTCGATCGGCCCGATCTGCAATTCGATGCGGCTCGTATCGAAGAATTCTTCGGCAAGCGGGATGCGGTCCCATTCGAAGACCGGCTTGCCCATGTCGACCGAGATCGTGCCGTCTTCATGTTCGACAGCGTTAAGAATGCCGGCGACGGTCTGGAAGGTGAAAACCTTCTTGCCCATCTCGGCGGCCAGTGCCTGCACGACGCAGCGCGTGCCGTTGCCACAGGCCTGCGCCTTGGAGCCGTCGCAATTGATGATGTCGATGAAGGCATCGGTGCCGTCGACCTTCGGGTCGTGGATCGCCATGATCTGGTCGAAGCGGGTGGCGGGATCAGCATTGAGGGCGATCGCCGCCTGCGGCGTCACGACATCGCCGCGGCCGCGCATGTCCACGACTAGGATCAGGTTTCCCAGCCCGTTCATCTTCGCGAAATCGACCGTCTTTGTCATCACACTCTGCCCGTTTGGGCCGAACACGCCCATTGCGCGCGTATATGGCCGAAAAGCCCGCGGATTTCCAGTGCCTCGCTCAGACCGCGGCCGCGGGAACCTCGAACACCTCACCCGGCCGGAGCGCACGAAACCGTTCGCGGGCAATGCCGGCCGCATCGAGTGCCGCCGCCAGCGCGGCAAGCGGCTCGTCGATCGCCTCGTTCGTCAGCCGGAAGGTACCCCAATGATGGCCCGCGACATAGGCCGCACCGGAGGCGGCCATGCCCTGAACCGCCTCGTCCGGGTTCTGATGCTGCGGACGCATGAACCAGCGCGGCTCATAAGCGCCGAACGGCAGGTTGGCGAGCCGGATTGCACCGTGTTTCTCGCGGATCTTCCGATAGTTGATGCCCTTGTGAAAGCCCGTATCGCCGATGTGGTAGATTTTGCCGCCCGGCGTCTCCACGAGGAAGGCGGACCAGAGCGCCATACGCCGGTCGCCGAGCCCGCGCGCCGACCAGTGATGGCAGGGCTCGCAGTGAAGCGTCACGCCCTCGGCCACTGCCAACACGCCACCCCAATCCATCGTCGTGATCAGCGCCTTGTCGACCGTTGGCGCGATGATCCGGTCATTGCCGAGCGGCGTGACGATACGGCACTGGTCCCGCTCCGCGAGCACTTTCAATGTCGCAAGGTCGAGATGGTCGTAGTGATTGTGCGTGACTAGCACGAGGTCGATCTTCGGCAGATCGGCAAGGCGGATACCCGGCGGATTGACGCGTTTGGGACCGGCGAAGGTGAAGGGGCTGGCGCGGTCGCTCCAGACGGGATCGGTGAGGATGTTGAGGCCCGCCGTCTGGATGAGCACCGCCGCATGGCCAACCAGCGTCACGACGAGGCGATCACCGGCAACGCGCGCCTCCGGCACGGCGGCTGGAAAGGGGCTCGGCCAATTGGCCGGCCAGGCCGCTCGCCCGCCCCCGAACTGCCAGCGCATCAGCTCGAAGAAGTTGTTCGGCTCCTCGCCATCCGGATTGAAGAAATGCGCACCGTTGAAATGATCGCTGGCCGGCCCCTCGTAATAACGATTGGCCGCAAAGGTGCGGCTCGCAAAGGCACCGCCCGCCAGCGTCGCCAGCGCGCCAAGGCTCGACCATTTGAGAAACGTACGACGGTTCATTGACAAAAGATAAGGTGCGCCAGGCCATGCTGCAACGCGACGGCATGGCTTCGCGAAAATGTTACGAACCGCCGGATTTACCCGCCGTCCTTGACTTTCCAGCCTCTTTGCTGTTTAAGCCGCGCCATCAGCGACAAGTGACAATGCTTGAAGCCGCCGACCGGGACCCATTGCGGTATAAACAGATCCCGGAGGTCAACACCCGACAGCGCGATGCGCCCTCGGGTGCTTTTTGGCTTTGCGTCTTGTTTTTGTCGCCGATTGCACCGACGTTTCCGCCTGACGCGGAAACAACAAGGAAGACGTGATGTTTGAAACACTCCAGGACCGCCTTGGCTCCATTCTGAATGGATTGACAGGCCGTGGCGCGCTTTCCGAGGCGGATGTCTCGGCGGCGCTGCGCGAGGTCCGCCGTGCGCTGCTCGAAGCGGACGTGGCGCTGGAAGTGGTGCGTTCCTTCACCGATGCAGTGCGCGAAAAGGCCGTCGGCGCGGAAATCCTGAAGTCGATCAAGCCCGGCCAGATGGTCGTCAAACTCGTGCATGACGAGCTGATCTCGATGCTCGGCTCCGAGGGCGTGTCGATCGACCTCAATGCCGCCGCTCCGGTCGTCATCATGATGGTCGGCCTGCAGGGCTCCGGTAAAACGACCACCTCTGGCAAGATCGCCAACCGGCTGAAGACGCGCGACAAGAAGAAGGTCCTGATGGCCTCGCTCGACACGCGCCGTCCGGCCGCGCAGGAGCAGCTTCGCCAGCTCGGCGTCCAGACCGGCATCGATACGCTGCCGATCATTCAAGGCCAGTCGCCGACCGATATCGCCGCGCGCGCCGTGCAGGCCGCAAAGCTCGGCGGCCATGACGTCGTCATCCTCGATACCGCCGGCCGCACCCATATCGACGAGCCGCTGATGATCGAGATGGCGGAGATCAAGCGGAAGTCCAATCCGCACGAGATCCTGCTCGTCGCCGACGCGCTGACCGGCCAGGACGCCGTCAACCTCGCCCGCAATTTCGACGACCGCGTCGGCATTACCGGCCTCGTGCTCACCCGCATGGACGGCGACGGCCGCGGCGGTGCGGCCCTTTCCATGCGCGCCGTCACCGGCAAGCCGATCAAGCTGATCGGCGTCGGCGAGAAGATGGGCGAGCTGGAAGAATTCCATCCCCGCCGCGTTGCCGACCGCATCCTCGGCATGGGTGACATCGTCTCGCTCGTCGAGAAGGCGGCGGAAAATATCGACGCCGAGAAGGCGGCCGCCATGGCCGCCAAGATGGCCAAGGGCAAGTTCGACCTGAACGACCTCGCCGACCAGCTGCGCCAGATGCAGAAGATGGGCGGCATGGGCGGCATCATGGGCCTGATGCCCGGCATGGCCGGCATGAAGGACAAGATGTCCGCCGCCGGCCTCGACGACAAGCTGTTCGGCCGCCAGATCGCCATCATCAATTCGATGACCAAGGCCGAGCGCGCCAACCCCGACATGCTGAAGCATTCCCGCAAGAAACGCATCGCCGCCGGCTCCGGCACGGATGCGGCCGACATCAACAAGCTTCTGAAGATGCACCGCCAGATGGCGGACATGATGAAGATGATGGGCGGCAAGAAGGGCGGCATGATGAAGCAGATGATGGGCGGTCTTGCCAGCAAGATGGGCCTTGGCGGCATGGGCGGCATGCCCGATCTCTCCAGCATGGACCCGAAGCAGCTCGAAGCGCTCGCCAAGCAGGCGGAAGCCGCCGGCATCAAGCCGGGCGGCCTGCCGGGCCTTGGCGGCGGCGGTGGCCTTCCGGGCCTCGGTGGCGGGCGCCTGCCCGGTCTCGGCGGCCTGCCGGGTCTTCCCGGCCTGCCCAAGAAGAAGTGAGGGAATTGCCGATGACGATCGACCAAGAGGTCAAGAAGCAATTGGGGGAATACCGGCAGTCGATCGACAATATCGACGCGGCCCTTGTGCATATGCTCGCCGAACGCTTCCGCTGCACCCAGGCGGTGGGCGTCCTGAAGGCGACGCATGAACTGCCGCCGGCCGATCCGGCGCGCGAGGAATACCAGATCGAACGCCTCCGCCGCCTGGCGAAGGATGCCAATCTGGATCCGGATTTCGCGGAGAAGTTCCTGAACTTCATCATCCGCGAGGTGATCCGGCACCATGAAGCCATTGCCGCTGAACACAGCGGCGTCAACCAGAACACCGCTTGAAAAAAGCGGCCACGTCACATCCAAGGAGTAATGACATGTCCCTGAAAATCCGTCTCGCCCGCGGTGGCTCCAAGAAGCGCCCGTACTACCAGATCGTCGTTGCCGACGCCCGCTCGCCGCGCGACGGCCGCTTCCTGGAAAAGCTCGGTTCCTGGAACCCGATGCTCGGCAAGGACGACGCCAACCGCGTCCAGATCGATGCCGACCGCGCCAAGGAATGGCTTGCCAAGGGCGCCCAGCCGACCGACCGCGTTGCCCGCTTCCTCGATGAAGCCGGCGTCGTGAAGCGCGACACCCGCAACAACCCGGAAAAGGCAAAGCCGGGCAAGAAGGCGCTCGAGCGCGCTGCCGAAAAGAAGCAGAAGGAAGAAGACGCCGCTGCTGCCGCCGCTGGCGAATAATCCCTCGCGACGAGCCTCCCCTCCGTCATGCTCGGGCTTGACCCGGGCATCCACCCGCCGCACATGAGGCGTGGATGACGTCAGCGGATGGGCGAGGTTCTTTACCAAGCTGACGGGCGGCGCTTCACGCCGCCCGTTTTCATTTGGAGCCTTGCCACGAACATCGTAAGAGGCTCCACAAACCACACGGAACCAAACCATGGCGAAACTGGAAAATCCCGTCCTCATGGGCACCGTCGGCGCGGCGCAGGGCCTGCGTGGCGAAGTCCGTGTGAAATCCTACACGATCGACCCGACGGCGATCGGCGACTACGGCCATCTGCATACCGAGGACGGCCGGTCTTTCGAGGTGCTTGAAGTGCGCGAGGCGAAGAACGTCGTCGTGGTGCGTTTTCGCGGCATCAACGACCGCAACGCCGCCGAGGCACTGAACGGTACCGACCTCTACATCGAGCGCGACAACCTGCCGGACGAGGAGCTGGACGAGGACGAGTTCTTCTACGCCGACCTTGAAGGGCTGGAAGCCGTCGATACCGCCGGCCGCAGCCACGGCAAGGTGACCGGCATCTTCGATTTCGGCGCCGGCGATCTTCTCGAGCTCAAGGGGCCGGGCAAACGGCCCGTGCTCATTCCCTTCTCCGAAGCGGCCGTGCTGGAGATCGACGTCGAAGGCGGGCGCCTTCTGATCGATGCCGTCGCCGCAGGCCTGGAAGAGGAAGAGAGCGAAGGTCCAGGCAGCAGGCGCCGCCGTCCGCCGCAAGAAGACGGCGGGGAATGACGTGGCTTTCCGCGCCACCATCCTGACGCTCTATCCGGAGATGTTCCCGGGTTTTCTCGGCCAATCGCTTTCCGGCAAGGCGCTCGTCCGCGGCGACTGGGCGCTCGACTGCGTGCAGATCCGCGATTTCACCACCGACCGCCACCGCACCGTCGACGACACACCGGCCGGCGGCGGCGCGGGCATGGTGCTGAAGCCCGACGTTCTCGCCCGTGCCATCGACCATGCCTCCGACGGAGACAGCCGTCCGCGCCTCTTGATGAGCCCTCGCGGCCGTCCCCTGACGCAGGCGCGCGTGCGGGAACTGGCGGCGGGCGACGGCGTAATCATCGTCTGCGGTCGCTTCGAGGGGGTCGACCAGCGCGTCATCGATGGCCGCCAGCTCGAAGAGGTCTCGATCGGTGACTACATCCTCTCCGGCGGCGAGCCGGCGGCGATGATCCTGCTCGACGCCATCATCCGCATCCTGCCGGGCGTCATGGGCAATGTGCTCTCGGGCGAGCAAGAGAGCTTCGAAGGCGGGTTGCTGGAGCACCCGCACTATACCCGCCCGCAGGTCTGGGAAGGCATGGAGATTCCCGGTGTCCTCACCTCCGGTCACCATGCGGCGATCGAAAAGTGGCGACGCAAGGAGGCAGAGACGCTGACGCGCGAGCGACGGCCGGATCTTCTCGCCACTCAGCCCGTCACGAAATAATAGATCGTCAACGCGATACCGACCGCGACGACCAGGCCGCGGATGACCGGCTGCGGCACGCGCCGTGCCGCCCAGACTCCGGACCAGCCGCCGAGCGCCGCCGCCGGCACCATGACCGCCGCTTGCGGCCAGCCGACCACATTGCCACTGGCAAAAACGACGATCGCCATGCCGGCAATCACCACGGCAAGGAAGTTCTTCAGCGCATTCAGGCGATGGTAGTCACCGCCCTTGGTGAGACCGAGAACGGCGAGCGTCATGATGCCCATGCCGGCGCCGAAGAAGCCGCCATAGATAGAGGTGACGAACTGGCCGACAAGGCCGAACGGCGTGATCGGCTTTTCCGGGCTCAGCGTCTTGGGCTTCAGATAGGGTCCGGCGGCGAAGATGGCGGTCGCCGCCAACAACAGCCATGGCACCAGCGCCCGGAAGGACGGGTTGGAGAGCGACAACAGCAGCAGCGCCCCGGCAAGCCCGCCGACAAGCGAGAGCGCCCCGAGCAGCGCAGCCTCGCGCCAGTCGGCCCTGATCTCCTTGGCATAGGCAAGCGAGGAGGTGACGTAGCCGGGGAACTGGGTGATCGAGGACGTGGCATTGGCAACGATCGGTGGCAGGCCGGCCAGTGTCATCGCACCAAAGGTGAGGAAGGTGCCGCCACCGGCGATCGCATTGACCACGCCGGACAGGAATCCGGCAACGAACAGCAAAACGGCATCGGCAAGCGTCATGATCTTTCCACCCGCAGCCGCAAAGAAGCGCGGCCTCCTCCGCAAAGCGTGATAACGTGGTGCCGCTGGCCCGGCAAGGCCCGAAAAACCGCCTCTCCCGTGCGGATTCTTTTGCATCGGGGATGACAAGCCGGTTCGATTGGTGTATTGGCCCGCACGGATTTGGGATTACCTCCCGCCGACCTGCAATCAAAGAATGGCGAATCCGCTCCGTCCGGCAACGGACTAACCGAATGAGGCATGACCTCTCAAGGTGACCGTCGAGCGCTCTGGCTGTTTCAGAAGAACCACGAAGGTTAGACCGATGAACATTATCCAGCAGCTCGAAGCCGAACAGGCCGCGAAGATCGAAGCCAAGCGCACCCTCCCGGAATTCTCCCCGGGCGACACCGTGCGCGTCAACGTCCGCGTCACGGAAGGCACGCGTACCCGCGTACAGGCCTATGAAGGCGTCTGCATCGCCCGTTCCGGCGGCGGCATCAACGAGAGCTTCACCGTCCGCAAGATTTCCTACGGCGAAGGCGTCGAGCGCGTATTCCCGGTTTACTCGCCGCTCGTCGAAAGCGTCGAAATCGTCCGCCGCGGTAAGGTCCGCCGCGCCAAGCTCTACTACCTGCGCGATCGTCGCGGCAAGTCGGCTCGTATCGTCGAGAACACCGGTACGCGCGCCCGCAAGCTGAACGACGCCGAGCGCCAGGCTGTTGCCGAGGAAAAGGCCCGTCTCGAAGCCGAGAAGGTAGCAGCCGCCCAGGCGCTCGCCGCTGAAAAGGCCGCAGCAGAAGCTGCCGAAGCCGCAAAGGCTGCGGAAGCCGCCGCCGAATAATCCGGCAGCACGTCCATTCGAAAGAGCCGTCGGCCTGGCCGGCGGCTTTTTTGTTTCAAGGAAAAGCCTTTGCACGCAAGCGCCGTGCTTGCCTCCCAGCCTGAACCTGTGAGAGTGTTCCGCCGCCACAATTTCAGGAGCATGTTTTGATGTTTTCCCGCCGCGCCGTTCTCGCAGGCCTTGCCGCCGCCGCCCTCATGCCCGCCGCCACCTTCGCCGCGGACCTGCCCGACCTCGCCGGCAAGACCGTCGTCGTCGTCACGGAAAACGCCTATCCGCCGATACAGTTCATCGATCCCAAGACCGGAAAGCAGATCGGCTGGGAATATGACGCGATGGACGAGATCGCAAAGCGGCTGAACTTCAAGGTCGAATACCAGAACGCCAGCTGGGACACGATGATCCAGGCGGTCTCCGACAACCAGTACAACATCGGCATGACCGGCATCACCATCAAGGAAGACCGCAAGGAGAAGGTCGATTTCTCCGACCCCTATATGCGCTCGCAGCAGTTCATGCTGGTACGTGGCGACGAAGAACGCTTCAACGATGCAAAATCCTTCGCGGCGCTGACCGACGGTCTGATCGCCGCTCAGCCCGGCACCTCGCCCTTCTACACCGCCGTCTATGAAATCCTCGACGGCAACGAGCAGAACCCGCGCATCAAGCTGTTCGAGACCTTCGGCGCAACCGTCCAGGCGCTGCAGGCCGGCGACGTCGATCTCGTGCTCACCGACAGCGTGGCTGCCAAGGGCTATGTCGATGCCTCGGGCGGCAAGCTGAAAGTGGTCGGCGGGCCGCTCGGCACCGAGGATTTCGGCTTCATCTTCCCGAAGGGATCCGACCTCGTCGCCCCGGTCAACGCGGCGATCGCGGCGCTGAAGGCGGACGGCACGCTCGACAATCTCAACAAGAAGTGGTTCCTCGACTACAAGATGGGTCAGTAGCGGGCTGCCATGGCTCCCGTTTCCTCTGACACGGCGAAGGGCGACTATCCCTGGTGGCTGGTCGCCCTCGGCGTCATCGCGCTTGCTCTTGCCGGCATCATCATCGCAAACGATCTCTATGCGCAGGTCTTCAGTGTCGTGCTGAAAGGGCTGTGGGTGACGATCTTCGTGACCCTCGTCGCCTTCCTGCTCGCCACGATGCTCGGCCTCGGCATCGCCCTCATGGCGCTCTCCGAAAGCAAGGCACTGCGCCAGATCGCCCGCTTCTACACGGAGGTGATCCGTGGCGTTCCGGTGCTCGTCCTGCTCTTCTACATCGCCTTTGTCGGCGCGCCGGCACTGGTGGCCGTGATCAACTTCGCGATCGGGCCGCTTATTGCCGCCGGCACCATGGAGCCGATGCAGGTGCGTGACCTTTCGCTGATGTGGCGGGCGATCATCGCGCTGATGATCGGCTATTCAGCCTTCATCGCCGAGGTTTTTCGCGCAGGCATCCAGTCGGTCGACAAGGGGCAGATCGAGGCGGCGAAGGCGCTTGGCCTGTCGCGCTTCCAGCGCTTCCGGCTGGTCGTCTTTCCGCAGGCCGTGCGCGTCATCCTGCCACCGCTCGGCAATGACTTCGTGGCGATGGTGAAGGATTCGTCGCTCGTCTCCGTACTCGGCGTCGCCGACATCACCCAGATGGGCAAGGTCTACGCGTCAGGCTCCTTCCGCTTCTTCGAGACCTACTCCATCGTCGCCTATGTCTATCTTATCCTGACCATCGGCCTTTCCCTGGCCCTGAGGGCGCTGGAAAGGCGCTTGCGGCGGACCTAGAACGCGTCAGCGGGCAAGGATGATCAGGCGGTCATTGGCACCGAACGTTACCTTGTCCGATTTCGCCGGATTGACCACGACCCCGCCCATGTTGCGCGGGTCGTGGCCAGACACGCCCGCGCGGCTGTAACCGAGGGCGACTTCGCCGCGGATAAGCGCAGCCAGCGTCACGGTGTAGAAATTCACCGGCCGATCGATGGCGATGTAATCGGTCACGGGACGCATGTAGATTTCGGACCCGTCCTCGTCGAGCAGCTCGTCGAAGATCTGCGCCATCAGCTCGTTCTCCGAAGCCTGCGCCAGCATGAGGCTGACCAGCTTGTTGCTGACGACGAAGTCGTCGGCGCGCGTCACGGCCGCGAGGTTGCGGTTGCGCACATCGATCATCTCGCTGACGATGCCGATATGCTGATTGGCCGCATCGGCGATCTTGCGAAGCTGCAGCAGGGTGACGAGCGTCGTGGTATCGGCCGGCTGGGCTGCCATGTCGTCGCTGTAGCCGAGCACCAGCACATGATCATAAGAGGGCACGTCGAGCGCATCGAGTGCCGCACGGTTGGTCGTATCGATGACCGCGCAGCGTACCGCAAGGTTCTCCGTCAGATAGGACAGCCCCGCGACCACGCTCTCCAGGCCCGGTGTATTGGCCGCGATCATCAGCTCGGATCCCGGCGCGACATACCGCGACAGCTCCTGCGTGATGATCGGCCCTCGCCGGTTCCAGCCGAGCAGCAGCGTGCGTTCCGAGGTGGGCTGGTGATGGACGGGCGGGCGTACGATCTCCCGGTCGACCTCGAAATCCCCGCTGCGCAGCTTGATCATCGCATCGTCCTCGGCAATGAGGATCGCCCGCTCGCCGGCGGCGATCGGTCGGCTTGTCGGCGGGTTGAGATGCACCACGCCGTCTGTGTCGCAGATGCCGATCAGCGTCGAGGTGTCGTAGGACATGACCGCATTGCCGAAGGACTTGCCGACGATCGCCGGTTGCTCGACCGCATAGATCTCAGACCCGTCGAAGTCGAGCAGTTCCGTATAGACGGCGGAAAGGCCCGCCTGCCGGCTGGAGCTGACGACAATGCGCGAGATCAGCTCGTCGGCCAGCACGAGCTGCAGTTCCGAACCGCCGACGATGCGCGCGACTTCCGCATTCTTGGCGTCGCGGATTTCCGCAGCGATCTGGTAGGGCTCCTTGCGCCGGTCCGGATCGTTGACCAGCGCCAGCACCGTCTTGATGACCTCCGAATCCGCATAGTCGCTTTCCGGCGACAGCACGATGATCGAACGCGAGGCCTGCGGGTTGACGATGTTGACGTCATAGAGGTCCGTCGGATCGCCGCTGCGGCAGATGATGCGGGTGTTGCCGAGATCGGCGATCTTGTCGGCGATCTCGTCCTCCATCTCCACCTTGTCCTTGCTCGCCATGATGACGATACGCGGGTTGCGGCGGCTCTGGTTGGCAATGACAAGCTCGGAAATCACGTCGAAGATCGAGGGCGACCAGTTGAAGATGATCGTGTGCTCCTTTTCGAGCACGTGCGAGCGACCCTTGCGCAACTCGTCCAGCTTCTCATCAAGACCCGAGCTGAGAACACCGATAAGCGCGGAGAAGACGAAGATGCCGGCGACCGTGACGACGAGTGACACGCCGCGGAAGCTCCAGCCGGCATCGCCGCCCATCGTGCCGGCGTCCATGGTGCGCATCAGGGATTCCCAGGCACCCTCGATGAAGGAGACGGGCTCACCCCCTTCCGGAGTGATTCCGGTCAAGGCGAGAAACAGGCCGGCGATGACGATGACGATCAGCGAAATGACCGCAAGCCAGCCGATAAGCGCGATCGGCCCTGCTGCCATGCTCTTGTCGAACTGGTAGCGCAGGCGATCCCGCCAGGTAATCATCTTCATCTATGTCCCCTCATGCCGGCTCTCCGCCGGGATACGTCTATCGAGTCTCAAAAATTCGTGATCGCGGCAAGAAGGGCGGCCGGAAATTTTCGGAAGAAGCGTAAATGGCCGCCGCCGCGCGTCAACTTGCCGAGCCTTCGAAAAATCGCTATATGCGGAGGTATGGAATCCAAGTTCGGATGCACGGAAAAGCATGTCGTCGTGCTGCAGGATCACAAGCGCCTGCCGGCACGCTTCTTTGCGCGTGTCTTCGGGGCGCTCATCAGCCGCCTATCCTGACCGTTTGCGGTCCAGCGAGCCGCGTGCTCGCCAACGTCCTACACCCTTCAACATGCCCAGAAACTGCCAAGACGGATGAAGAGCCATGAGCGCACCCCGTACCCTCTATGACAAGATTTTCGACGACCACATCGTCAGCCGCCAGGAAGACGGAACCTGTCTTCTCTACATCGACCGTCACCTCGTTCACGAAGTGACGTCGCCGCAGGCCTTCGAGGGCCTGCGCATGGCCGGCCGCAAGGTGCGTGCGCCGGAGAAGACGCTCGCCGTCGTCGATCACAACGTCCCCACCTCGCCGGATCGCCACCAGGGCATCAAGAACGAGGAGAGTCGCATCCAGGTCGAGGCGCTCGCCAACAATGCCGCGGAATTCGGCGTCGAATATTATTCGGAAAAGGACGTGCGCCAGGGCATCGTGCACATCGTCGGCCCCGAGCAGGGCTTTACCCTGCCGGGTATGACCATCGTCTGCGGTGACAGCCACACCTCCACGCACGGCGCTTTCGGCGCGCTGGCGCATGGTATCGGCACGTCGGAAGTCGAGCACGTGCTCGCCACGCAGACGCTGATCCAGAAGAAGGCGAAGAACATGCTGGTGCGCGTTGACGGCCAGCTGCCGCCGGGCGTCACTGCCAAGGACATCATCCTCGCCATCATCGGGGAGATCGGCACGGCCGGCGGTACCGGCCACGTCATCGAGTTTGCCGGCGAGGCAATCCGCTCGCTGTCGATGGAAGGCCGCATGACGATCTGCAACATGACGATCGAAGGCGGCGCCCGCGCCGGCCTCATCGCACCGGACGAAAAGACCTTCGAATATATCAAGGGCAAGCCGCGTGCGCCGAAGGGCCAGGCGCTGGACATGGCGATCGACTATTGGAAGACGCTCTACACGGAAGACGGCGCGCATTTCGACCGCGTGGTCGTGCTCGATGCCGCCAACCTGCCGCCGATCGTCTCCTGGGGTTCCTCGCCGGAAGACGTCGTCTCCATCGAGGGCGTCGTGCCGAACCCGGACGCCATCGAAGATGAAACGAAGCGCGCCTCCAAGTGGCGCGCACTCGACTATATGGGCCTGAAGCCGGATACCAAGATCACCGACATTGCCATTGACCGGGTCTTCATCGGCTCGTGCACCAATGGCCGCATCGAGGACCTGCGCGCCGTCGCTGCCGTTGTCGAAGGCAAGACGGTGGCCTCCACCGTCAACGCCATGATCGTTCCGGGCTCCGGCCTCGTGAAGGAGCAGGCGGAGGCCGAAGGCCTCGACAAGATCTTCAAGGAAGCAGGCTTCGACTGGCGCGAGCCGGGCTGCTCCATGTGCCTTGCCATGAACGACGACCGCCTGAAGCCGGGCGAGCGCTGCGCATCGACCTCGAACCGTAACTTCGAGGGCCGCCAGGGCTTCAAGGGCCGCACGCACCTCGTTTCCCCGGCCATGGCCGCTGCTGCCGCGATCGCCGGCCATTTCGTCGATATCCGCGACTGGACGTGATCCGGCGTCATTGCCGATATGATAGAAGGCCGGGAGCATGCTCCCGGCCTTTTCGTTTGAAGGAGAAATTCCCATGAAACACCTTCTCCTCCTGCGCCACGCCAAATCCGCCTGGCCGGATGGCGTCGAGGACCAAGACCGCCCCCTCGCCGACCGTGGCCGCCGCGATGCCCCACGCATGGGTGCGCACATTTCTGCAGCGGGCCTCAACCCGGATTTCGCGCTGGTCTCTTCCGCCCGCCGCACGCAGGAAACCTGGGCTCTCGTCGCCCCTGCCCTCGCAAAGCCCTGCCCGTCCCGCACGGTGACGGCGATCTACGAAGCTGATCCTGCGGCCATCCTCAAGGCCATCCATGAAGCGCCGGCAGAAAGCAGGACGCTGCTGGTCATCGGCCACAATCCAGGTTTCGAGGATCTGGTGGCTTTGCTGGCACCTGAGGGCGAGGCGGGTGCGCTAGCCCGGCTAGGCACGAAGTATCCAACGGCAGGCCTTGCCGTGATCGCCTTCGATATCGAGGCGTGGGCGGATGCTGCGCCTGGAAAGGGAAGGCTTGACGCCTTCGTGACGCCGAAGACCTTGCCGTAAGGAAAGCCTGAAGCCTGCAACATCCTCCAACGCTGGCCCACGGGGCGGCTTCTCGCCCTATCCCAACCTCTCCTTCGTCATGCCGGCCTTGAGCCGGCATCCAGCGCGCGCAAGTCCTTACGCGGGAAAACACTTTCGCCGGAGCGGTGTATCCGCTCGCCGCGCAGACGCGCGACGGCTGGCCCCCGGATCTAGTCCGAGGTGACGGGGGAGAGTTGGGCGCGCCATTGAACGGTTTCGCCTGCCGCCGTGTCATTCCCTGATTGATGGCAAGCGTCACCCGAGCTCCATCAGAACGTTGCCGTCATCGGATCAGGCCCAATGCGCTTGCCATCCTTTTCAAGGCTCGCCAAGATCGCCATGTCCTCGTCGTCGAGCCTGAAATCGAACACCTTGAAGTTCTCCACGATGCGCGAGGGCGTCACGGATTTCGGGATCACCACCAGCCCGTTGTCGATATGCCAGCGGATGATGACCTGTGCCGGCGTGCGACCATGTTTTGCCGCAACCCTGGCTACGACAGGGTTTTCCAGGAGCGTGCCCTGACCGAGCGGGCTCCAGGACTGGGTGACGATCCGGTGCTTCTCATGATAGGCCCGCGCGTCCTTCTGGGGGAAATCCGGATGCAGCTCGATCTGGTTGATGACCGGGGTGATACCGGTCTCGTCGATCAGCCGCTGCAGGTGCTCCGGATAGAAATTGGACACGCCGATCGAGCGGGCGCGACCTTCCTTCTGGAGCTGGATGAAGGCTTTCCAGCTATCGACATACTGGTCGCGCTTCGGCGCCGGCCAGTGGATGAGATAGAGGTCGACATAATCGGTGCCGAGCCGCTTCAGGCTCGCGTCGAAGGCCTTTAGCGTCGCATCGTAACCCTGCTCGGAGTTCCAGAGTTTCGTCGTCAGGAATATCTCCGAACGGGCGACCCCGGAGGTACGGAGGCCTTCGCCGACACCCTCCTCGTTTTCATAGATGGCGGCCGTATCGATATGCCGATAGCCGGCATCGAGCGCGGCCTTGACCGCGGTTCCGGCCGTGTCGTTCGGGGTCTGCCAGACGCCAAGGCCGACCTGGGGAATGCTGTTGCCGTCGTGAAACAGGATTGTCGGTTGATCGCTCATCAGAATCTCTCCGTGAAAAAATGGCGTGCTTGAACCCGGGCGGGTTTCCCGTGGCGCCTTGAAGCCCGGCGACGGTCGAGGCTGATATAGGCTCCGCATCGCAGCATTTCAGCCCGTCGCCGACAAAATCCTCAAAGCACGCGCACGACCGTGCCACGCCGCAGATAGGGCATGATGCGCAGCATGTCCCGCTGCGCAAGGGCGATGCAGCCGGCCGTCGGTTCATAACCGGGGCGGATGAGATGGAAGAAGATCGCCGAGCCGGCATTTCGTCGGCGCGCAGTCACGTTCCAGTCGAGCACCAGGCAGATGTCGTAGAGCTCGTCCTTGCGCTGCATCTCCTCGTGGCTCGGCTTGAAGGGTCCGCGCACGAGGCGGTTGTAGGACGGGTGCTCCGGCGCGTCGCACCAGAGCATATCGGGCCGGATACGCCGGAGCGCCAGCCGGCTTTGCGGCCGGGACAGGCGGTCGCCGCGCACAAAGCCGGAGAGAAGCGGCATGGCGGCGATCGGCGTCGCACCGTCCCCCTCCCGCTTGCGGGCGGTAACGCCGGAACGGCCGATGGCGGCGGGCAGACGCAGGGGGCCGACCTGGACGATGGCGCGTGTTTTCCTGCCCGGTGCCGGGCGCACCAGGATCGTCTTCACGCAATGTTCAGGAAATGTGATCCGGCTCATGTCACTCCGCCATATTCGCGCCTTGTGGTAACCTGACTGGCTAAGCCATGGGCGGGCTTGCCAAAAGTCCCAATTCCCTTACTTTCCAGAGGAATGCCGAGAGGTAAAGCATGACATCCCGCACAATCCTACTTGTCGATGACGACAACGATCTTCGCGAGACGCTCGTCGAGCAGCTTTCGCTCTACGAGGAATTCTCGACGCTCGAGGAAACCACCGCCGGCAAGGGCATCCAGACTGCCCGCGCCAACCAGATCGATCTCCTGATCATGGACGTCGGCCTGCCTGATATGGACGGCCGCGAAGCCGTGAAACTGCTGCGCAAGGGCGGCTTCAAGGCGCCGATCATCATGCTGACCGGCCATGACACCGATTCGGACACGATTCTCGGCCTTGAAGCCGGCGCGAACGACTATGTGACGAAGCCCTTCCGCTTCGCCGTTCTTCTCGCGCGCATCCGCGCCCAGCTGCGCCAGCACGAGAGCAGCGAAGACGCCACCTTCACGGTCGGCCCCTACACGTTCAAGCCCGGCCAGAAGCTGCTGACGCTGGAAAACGGCCAGAAGATCCGCCTGACCGAGAAAGAGGCGGCGATCATCCGCTACCTGTACCGTGCCGACCAGAAGGTGGTAACGCGCGACGTGCTGCTCGAAGAGGTCTGGGGCTATAATTCCGGCGTCACAACCCACACGCTGGAGACCCATGTCTATCGCCTGCGCCAGAAGATCGAACGGGACCCTTCCAATGCGGAGATTCTCGTGACAGAGAACGGCGGTTACAAGATCGTACCTTAGAATTTCACGCAGTTCCGGGCGGAAAACCGCTTCGCACCTTTCCTGGAATCGCTTTTGAGGAGCGCCCGCCGTGGGTCTCAGCGACGACATCGCCCTTCTTTCCCGCGTGCCGCTCTTCGCCGGCCTTGCCGACGACAAGCTCCGGCTGATGGCCTTCGGCGCCGAGCGCCGGCGGCTGGTGGAGGGGCAGACGCTGTTTCGCGAGGGCACATCGGCGGATTGCGGCTTCGTCGTCGCCTATGGCGCGTTCCGGCTGACCTCGACGCTACGCGACGGGGCAACGCGGGACGAAGGCACGGCCGGTGCCGGCACCCTGCTTTCCGAACTTGCGATGATTTCCGCCGTCGAGCGTAAATACACGGCCGTGGCGACGGAGGACAGCGAGGTCATCCGCATCAACCGCCCGCTCTTCCGGCGCATGCTGGAAGAGTATCCCGACGTCGCCGTGCTCGTCGATGCCCGCATCCGCGAAAACCTCGCGGCAATGATCAGCTCGATGCGGGGGCTTGCCGGGCGGTTTGCGTGAGGCAAGGCCCTCATCCGGCCTGCCGCCACCTTCTCCCCGCAAGCGGGGCGAAGGGAATTGCGGCACCGGTTTCCCCAACCAACTCCACGCGCGGGGCACGTCCCCTCAGAAATCAAATTCGGCAATGACAGGCACATGGTCGGACGGCCGCTCCCAGCCGCGGGCCTCGCGAACCACCGCGATGTTGCTGAGGTGCGGCTCGAGGTCGGCGGAAGACCAGATGTGGTCGAGGCGGCGGCCCTTGTTGGCGGCGACCCAGTCGGCCGAGCGGTAGCTCCACCACGTATAGAGCTTCTCATGGGCCGGTATCTTGCTGCGCATGAGGTCGACCCAGGCCCCCTTCGTCATGACGTCGACCAGGCCCTCCGTTTCGATCGGCGTGTGGCTGACGATCTTGAGGAGCTGCTTGTGCGACCAGACGTCATGTTCCAGCGGGGCGATGTTGAGGTCGCCGACGAGGACCGAGGAAATGCCAGCCTCGGCTTCGGCGTGCAGCAGCTTCATCTCCTCGATGAAATCGAGCTTGTGGCCAAATTTCGGATTGATCGTGCGATCCGGCTCGTCGCCGCCGGCCGGCACATAGAAATTGTGCAGGCGGATCGACTTTCCCTTGTGGTGGAAGAGCACCGAGACATGGCGCGCATCGCCGACGCCGCAGTAATCCCGCCGCTCGACAAGTTCGGTCAGCGGCAGGCGGGAGACGGTGGCGACGCCGTGATAGCCCTTCTGGCCATGCATGACGATATGCTCGTAGCCAAGCGCCTTCAGCGGCTTTGAAGGGAACTGGTCGTTCGGGCACTTGGTTTCCTGCAGGCACAGGATGTCCGGCGAAAAGGTCTTCAGGAAATGTTCGACGAGCGGCATGCGCAGCCGCACCGAGTTGATGTTCCAAGTCGCAATCGAAAGTGCCATGCCATCGCCCTCAAAAACATCCGGCCCGTTCTCACGGGCCGGTCGGGGCGTCTTAGCGCATGAAGGGCGAAACGGAAACGGCTGCGGCTCGAATTAGCCGCCCTTGTTGCGCACTTCGTCGTAAGGAATGGAGAAAACCTTGTCGTCGAGCTTCATGCCAGTCTTGACGTTGAAGATCATCACCGAGGTGTCCTTGCCCTGTGCATCGGTAATGGTCCACTGGCGCAGGTCGTAGGTCTTCGGGTCGAACATCATGGTGATGGTCGAATCGCCGAACATGTTCCGGTCACCGAGCACGATCGTCGTCAGGTCCGCCTCTTCCTTCACGCTGCGCACCATCTTGGTGGAAAGGTCGATCTTTTCGCCGAGCAGCAGGTTGAGCGGTGTCTTTGAGAGCGGATAGAGGTCCCAGGTCTTCAGCTTGCGATTGCCGATCACGACGGCCTTGCCGTCGGCGATGACGCGCATCGGCGAGGGTTCCTCGTAGTTGAAACGGATCTTGCCGGGGCGGTAGATGTAGAACTTGCCGCCGGTCTGCTCGCCACGCGGGCCGAACTGCACGAATTCACCCATCATCGTTTTCACCGAGGCGAAGTGATCGGCGATCTTCTGGGCGGCACCACTCGCCTGCGCGGAGGCGTCGGTGGGCGCAAACGCCGAAAGGCCGGTTGCAAGCGTGAAGGCCATCAGGCAGGTGAAGCCGCGGCGCGTCAGCGTTCCGGTCGCGCGGCCGTTCTCGGATCGGATCATGTTGGTCTCCTTCATGCGTTTCTCATGCGGGCCAAACGCGGCGCCATAATGGCGTTTCGCCCTGACGCGAGACTTGCCGGTGAAAACGCCGCAGAAGGCGCGCCCGTTCCCGGTCAGCGTCCCGAAATTTCATCCTCGGTCGGCACGAGAATCTCGCGCTTGCCGGCATGGTTCGCCGGGCCGATCAGCCCTTCCTTCTCCATGCGCTCGATCAGCGATGCGGCACGGTTGTAGCCGATGCCGAGACGGCGCTGGATATAGGAGGTCGATGCCTTGCCGTCGCGCAGCACGACAGCCACCGCCTGGTCATAGGGATCGTCCGAATCGTCGAGATTGGCGGTGCCGGCCGGGCCGCTCCCGCCCTCGCCGTCGTCATCGTCGTCCTCGGTGATCGCATCGAGATACTGCGGCGCGCCCTGCGTCTTCAGATGCGCGACCACCGCCTCCACCTCGCCATCGGAGACGAAGGGACCGTGCACGCGCTGGATGCGCCCGCCGCCGGCCATGTAGAGCATGTCGCCCATGCCGAGCAGTTGTTCGGCACCCTGTTCGCCCAGGATGGTGCGGCTGTCGATCTTCGACGTCACCTGGAAGGAGATGCGCGTCGGGAAGTTGGCCTTGATCGTGCCGGTGATGACGTCGACCGAGGGGCGCTGCGTCGCCATGATGACGTGGATGCCGGCCGCGCGCGCCATCTGCGCAAGCCGCTGAACGGCACCTTCGATGTCCTTGCCGGCAACCATCATCAGGTCGGCCATCTCGTCGATGATGACGACGATATAGGGCATGGGCTGGAGATCGAACTCCTCCGTCTCGTACATCGCCTCGCCGGTCTGGCGGTCGAAGCCGGTCTGCACGGTACGGCTGATCTGCTCGCCCTTCGCCAGCGCCTGCTCGACGCGACTGTTGAAGCCGTCGATGTTGCGCACGCCGATCTTCGACATCTTCTTGTAGCGCTCCTCCATCTCGCGGACCGTCCACTTGAGGGCGACGACGGCCTTCTTCGGATCGGTGACGACGGGGGAGAGCAGATGCGGGATACCGTCATAGACGGAGAGTTCCAGCATCTTCGGATCGATCATGATCAGGCGGCACTGCTCCGGCTTCAGGCGGTACAGCAGCGAGAGGATCATGGTGTTGATGGCGACGGACTTGCCCGAGCCGGTTGTACCGGCAACGAGCAGGTGCGGCATCTTGGCGATGTCGGAAATCACCGGCTCGCCGCCGATCGTCTTGCCGAGCGCCATGGCGAGCTTGGCCTTCGAGGTCTCGAAATCGCGGCTGGCGATGAGTTCGCGCAGGTAGACCGTCTCGCGGCTCTGGTTCGGCAGTTCGATGCCGATGGCGTTGCGGCCCGGCACGACGGCGACGCGGGCGGCGATCGCGCTCATCGAGCGGGCGATGTCATCGGCAAGACCGATGACACGCGATGACTTGATGCCGGGGGCCGGCTCCAGTTCGTAGAGCGTAACGACCGGGCCGGGCCTGACATGGATGATCTCGCCCTTGACGCCGAAATCTTCCAGCACGCCTTCCAGCATGCGGGCGTTCTGCTCCAGCGCATCGGCCGAAAGGGTCATGTCGCGCACCTGGCCCTTCGGCTCGGCGAGCAGGTGGATCGGCGGCAGGGCAAAGCCATCGGGACCGACGAAGGAAGTCTGCGCCTCGCGCTCGATGCGTTGGCCGGGCTTCGGCCGGGAAGCAGCCGGAACGACCCGAGCGGTCGTCGCCGGCATGGGTTGGCGGGCCGGCGCGCGGCGCGGTGCCCAGTCGGCGGCGATATCGTCCATGTCGTCGTCCGGCAGGATGCCGTTTGGACGGGCCATCGGCTCATCCATGTCGAAGGGCAGGTCGTCGTCATCGCCAGCCATCGGCGGGGCCGCGACGACACGCCGTCCATCGAGGGAGGGCTCGACGCGGTCGGCCGAACGGGACGGCGTGCGGGCGCGGGACGGCTCGTTCAGCGTGCCGAACTCGTCCTCGTTGAAATCGTAGGGCTGCTCGATACCCCGCGCCTTGCGGCGCTGGTTGGCAAGGCCGAAGATGCGGCGGAACCGCGCCTGGCCGGTGTACCACGCATGAGTCATGGCGCCGGCAAGGACGGTCAGCGGGCCTTCCCGCTCGTCATCATCGTCGTCTTCGGCGACGGTGCGCGCCCGGCTCGGCGTCGGAACGGGAGCAAAATCCTCCTCGTCGTCGATCGCCACGGAGCCGATCAGGCCGGCTGCAAAGACCATGAGCCAGGCGGCGGGAACGGCGATGATACCGCCGAGGATGGAGGCGAAAAGCCCCGTCGGATAGGCACCGGTGAAGAGCGCGGGAAAACGCAGGATCATGTCGCCGAAGACGCCGCCAAGACCGGTCGGCAGCGGCCAGGTGACGGGTCCGGGCACGCAGGCGAGCGCCGCAGAGGCGAGAATCGCCCCCCCGAGCCAGGCGCCGGCGCGCTGCGGCACCCGGTTGAAGCGCCGGCCGCTGATCAGCGCCAGACCCCAGGCGACGACCGGCAGGAGCGCGATGACGCTGGCGAGCCCGAAGAACTGCATGAAGATATCGGCAAAGACGGCGCCCGAATAGCCGAGGATGTTGGCCGGCTCGCCGCTGGAGGCATAAGAGAGGCTGGGGTCGGAGACGTTCCAGGTGGACAGCGCGGCAATGGCGAAGGCGAGGCCGAGGAAGACGATGATCCCGAGAAGGATCTGCACCTGTCGCCAGACGAATGCCGACAGAACGAAGCGGTCGTGACGGTTGTCCAGTCCTGCCGAAATGCTTCTGCTCATGGTTACAGCCTATGGTCCACGCAAGGAAATCGCACGGTGCCCGCGTGATTCGCGGACTGTGCCTGACTGTGAACCCTACGAAGGAAGCCTTAATGGCATGTTAACCATGCGATCCCGCAGCATGGTTTCTCCCCGGTAAACGAAAAAAGCCCGGACACAGGGTCCGGGCCAAGGGCGGCATAGATTATCCTATGGCCGCGACGGGATGTTTGGCGGCGGCCGCTGGGAGCCGCCGCAGGCATCTCAGGAGTGGTACGCCGCTTCGCCGTGGGAGGAGAGGTCGAGCCCTTCGCGCTCGGCTTCGACCGAGACGCGCAGCCCGACGATCATGTCGACCACCTTGTAGAGGATTGCCGAGACGACGGCGCACCAGACGATGGTGATGACGACGGCAGTAAGCTGGGTCATGAACTGCGACGCGATGGAGAAATCCGCACCACCCGTACCGCCGAGCGACGGGGCGGTGAAGATGCCCGTGCCGAGCGCGCCGATGAAGCCGCCGACGCCATGGACGCCGAAGACATCGGCCGTGTCGTCATAGCCGAACTTGTTCTTCACGACCGCGACGAAGAAGTAGCAGATCGGCGAGACGATGAGACCAAGCACGATTGCGCCGAACGGGCCGACGGAGCCGGCGGCCGGGGTGACGGCGACGAGGCCGGCGATCATGCCCGAGGCGGCACCGAGCAGCGAAGCCTTGCCGCGGGTGAAGGTTTCGACGACCGACCAGGCGAGGATCGCGGCAGCGGTGGCAACGAAGGTGTTGACGGTAGCGAGAACCGCGCCGCCCGAGGCCTCGAGGTTGGAGCCGGCGTTGAAGCCGAACCAGCCGAACCACAGCATGGCGGCACCGACGAGGGTGAGCGTCATGGAGTGAGGAGCCATCATGTCCTTGCCGAAGCCGGTACGCTTGCCGACCATGATTGCGCCAATGAGGCCTGCGACGCCGGCATTGATGTGCACGACGGTGCCGCCGGCGAAATCAAGCGCGCCCATGTTGAAGATCAGGCCGTTGCCGTCCCAGACCATGTGAGCGATCGGGAAATAGACGAAGGTGGCCCAGAGAACGGTGAAGAGGAGCACCGCGGAGAACTTGATGCGCTCGGCGAAGGCACCGATGATGAGCGCCGGCGTCAGCGCCGCAAAGGTCATCTGGAACAGCATGAAGATGTATTCCGGGATGACGACACCATCAGAGAAGGTGGCCGCCGTGCTGTCGACCGTCACACCCGACAGGAACATCTTCGCAAAGCCGCCGAAATAGGGGCTGGTGGATCCGCCGAAGGCGAAGGAATAGCCGTAAGTCACCCAGACGATCATCATCATGGCACCGATCACGGTGCACTGCATGAGGACCGAGAGCATGTTCTTGGTGCGCACCAGGCCGCCGTAGAACAGCGCAAGGCCCGGAATCAGCATGAAGAACACGAGAAGCGTGGCGAGGAACATGAAGACAGTGTCGGCCTTGTCCGGCACGGGCGCGGCAGCGGCGGCCTCGGTGGCGGCGGGTGCGGCTTCCTGCGCGAAGGCGGCGACCGGCAGAAGCACGGCCGTCGTGGCGGCAGCCACGCGGGAGAAGGTCTGCGAAAGCGTAAATGAAGACATGTTGAAAAGGCTCCCTGATAGGCCGTTTGCTTAGAGCGCTTCGGAATCGGTTTCGCCGGTGCGGATGCGCACGGCATGGTCGATCGCGTAGACAAAGATTTTGCCGTCGCCGATCTGGCCGGTCTTGGCGGCGGAAGCGATCGCTTCGACGGCCTTGTCGACGACATCGCCAGGCACGGCGATCTCGATCTTCAGCTTCGGCAGGAAGCTGACGGCATATTCGGTGCCGCGATAGATTTCCGTATGTCCCTTCTGGCGCCCGTAGCCCTTCACCTCGGTCACGGTCAGGCCCTGGATGCCGACCGCGGTGAGGGCTTCGCGCACCTCATCGAGTTTGAACGGCTTGATAATGGCCATCACAATTTTCATCTGGTTTCCCATCCTTCGTGCTTGTCCCCAGCCGGGGCCATCTCTCCTCATCGTTGGCGACGTCACGTCAGCCACGACTGGGAACTACACATTCAAGGGGCGTGCCAGATTCGAACGGGCCAGCTAAGCTTTTGAAATGAAACCGAAAAAAATAGAAGGCATGGTGCAGTGCAAAAAATCACCATCACACATGATCAAAAAATAGGCGTAAATAGAACGATGGATAAAAATTAGTCAGTTGCCTTTTTCCGAATCAGCCCTTCCTGGGCCACGGAGGCAATGAGGGTCCCGCTACGGGTGAAAATCGCGCCACGGGTCATCCCGCGCCCACCTGAGGCGGAGGGGCTGTCCTGGCTGTAGAGCAGCCAGTCGTCGACATTCGGCGGGCGATGGAACCACATGGCGTGGTCGAGGCTGGCGACCTGCAGCGAGCGGTCGAGCACCGAGGTGCCATGCGCAAAGAGCGAGGTGTCGAGCAGCGTCATATCCGAGAGATAGGCGAGCACGGCAGCCTGCAGATGGCGTTCGGCCGGTACCGGGCCGGTGGTGCGCACCCAGATGTTCTGCCGTGGCTCCAGTTTCTCCCGCGAAAAGTAGTGGTCCAGCAAAACCGGTCGCAACTCGATCGGCCGCGGTCGCTGCCAGTAGGCGCGGATATGCTCCGGCGCCTCGGTCATGAACCGCTGCTTCAGGTCCGCCTCGCCGAGCAGGTCTTCCGGTTGCGGCACGTCGGGCATCGGCGCCTGGTGCTCCAGCCCGTCCTCGTCGTCCTGGAAGGATGCCGTCATGAAGTAGATCGGCTTGCCGTGCTGGATGGCGATGACGCGGCGCGTGGCAAAGGAACCGCCGTCACGGATGTTTTCCACGTCGTAGATGATCGGCACGGCGGGATCGCCCGGCCGCACGAAATAGGCATGCAGCGAATGCACGAAGCGCCCCGCCTCCACCGTCCGGGTCGCCGCAACCAGTGCCTGGCCGATCACCTGCCCGCCGAACACCCGCTGCCAGCCGACCTGCGGGCTCTTGCCGCGAAACAGCCGGCTTTCCAGGCGCTCGAGATCCAGCGTCTCCAAAAGGACATCCATGGCGGGGTTCTTCGCAGGCTGACGCGACATTTGGACGTGACTCCGCAGGTAGGAATACGGTTTCTCCTCCTCTATATAGAGGGACGGAAGACCTCAAGCGGCCAGGAGTACACCATGCCCGAAGCGACCATGCTCGACGTTCTTGTCGCCGGCGGTGGTTATGTCGGCCTGTCGCTGGCCGTCGCCATCAAGAAGGCCGCCCCGCATCTTGACGTCACCGTGGTCGACGGTGCGCCGGAACACGCCTGGCAGAAGGACGAGCGCGCCTTCGCGATCGTCGCTGCCGCCCGCAACCTGCTCGACGTCATTGGTGTATGGGGCGAGATCGCACCGGAGGCGGAACCGATCCGCCGCATGGTGATCACCGATTCGCGCACGGCCGATCCCGTGCGTCCCGTCTTCCTTACCTTCGAGGGGGCCGGCTCCGGAGACGACGGCCAGCCCTTCGCCCATATGGTGCCCAACCGCGCGGTGACACGCAGCCTGCTTCGCCAGGCCGAAGTGCTCGGCATCCCCATGCGTTGGGCAACGTCAGCGGAGGGTTTTGCAACCGAGCAACATGCGACAACGGTCCGCCTGTCCGACGGAACCGAATGCCAGACCCGCCTGCTCGTCGCCTGCGACGGTGTGCGCTCCAAGCTGCGCGACATGGCAGGCATCAAGACCGTGCGCTTCGACTACGGCCAATCCGGCATCGTTACGACAGTCGAGCACGAGCGCCCGCACGAGGGCACGGCGGAGGAGCATTTTCTGCCCGCCGGCCCCTTCGCCACCCTGCCGCTGGCTGGCAACCGGTCCTCGCTCGTCTGGACCGAGCGCACGGAGGATGCCCGCCGGCTTATCGAGAGCGACGATCTCGTCTTCGAAGAAGAACTGGAGCGCCGCTTCGGCCACAAGCTCGGCGCACTGAAGGTCGTCGGCGGCCGCCGTGCCTTCCCGCTCGGCCTGACGCTCGCCCGCGCCTTCGTCGCGCCGCGCTTCGCGCTTGCGGGCGATGCCGCGCACGGTATCCACCCGATTTCCGGCCAGGGCCTCAATCTCGGCTTCAAGGACGTGGCGGCGCTTGCCGAAACCGTCGTCGAGGCCGATCGCCTCGGCCTCGATATCGGCGCGATCTCCGTGCTGGAACGCTATGAAGGCTGGCGTCGCTTCGACACGGTGCGCATGGGCGTGACCACGGACGTGCTGAACCGCCTCTTCTCCAACGATGTGACGCCGCTGCGCGTGCTGCGCGATGTCGGCCTCGGCGTCGTCGATCGGCTGCCGGGACTGAAATCCTTCTTCATCCGCCAGGCGGAAGGCACCACCGGGAACGGGCACCCGCGCATGCTGGTCGGGCAACGGATCTGACTGGCAGGGCGCAGCAACGCTGCGCTCGTTCTGGCCCTTCAAATCCGATCGTGACGAAGAAGATATGATCGGGCTCTGTCGGCAGCCTAATCCTTGATTTCCCGCGCCTCGGAAATCAGCATGATCGGAATACCGTCGCGGATCGGATAGGCGAGCTTGGCCTTTTCGGAAACGAGTTCGCCCGCAGCCGCATCATAGGTCAACCGGCCCTTGGTCAGCGGGCAAACGAGAAGCTCGAGCAATTTGGGATCGACACGACTGGTGCTGACGTTCATCGCACAGGCCTATTGCAGCATCGTATCGACGTCGCCGTAGCTGCGCGCCAGCACGATTTCGGTAATGGCGATCAGCGTTTCCGCCCGCGTCTTCAAATCCGGTGCCTCCAGCAGTGCCTGCTTTTCAGCAGGTCCATAGGGCGACATCATCGCCATGGAATTGACCAGCGTCGCATTGCTCGCCCGTTCCACGCTCTCCCAATCGGCCTCCAGCTTGTTGGCGTCGAGATAGGCCTTGAAGGCAGCGAGCAGGGCTTCGCGATCGACGCTCTGCTCGTCGTCGCGTCCCGAAAGGTCGGCGATGAAGGGAGCGATATGGAAGCTGCGATAGGACTTGTCGCCGCGCAGTTCCTCCAGCAGGCGATAGCGGCAGACGCCGGTGAGCGAGACGATGTAACGCCCGTCTCCCGTCTCGGCAAAGGACGTGATGCGGCCGATGCAGCCGACCTGGCAAAGGTCCGGCGTGTCGGTTGCGGCATCATCCGTGCGATCAGCACCGAAGACGGGCTGCACCATGCCGATCAACCGGTGCGTGGCGAGCACGTCGTCGAACATGGAGAGGTAGCGCGGCTCGAAGATGTTGAGCGGCAACTGCCCGCCGGGCAAAAGAAGAGCACCCGTCAACGGAAAGACGGGGATGGCCTCAGGCAGGTCCTCCGGCTTCAGATAACGTGCATTTCCCACATGCATGGCAGTGCCTTCCCTTGCGCGCAACGTGACGATCCGTCTTCGCCGCCCGTCAACGCGCTTCTTCCCGAATGTGGGGTAGGCGTGGCATTTCTCAAGGGATGCCACGCCGTTCTCCCGGAAAATGCCTCAGGAAAACAGGATCGACGACAGCTTGCGCCGGGCAGCGATCGTCGCCGGATCCTTCGGACCCCAGACGTCGAAGAACTGCAGAAGCTCGCGGCGCGCGCCATCATCGTCGAAGGCGCGATCGCGCTTCATGACGAGAAGCAGATGATCGGCCGCCGCCTGCCGGTCACCCTCGACATTGCGGATCTTGGCGAGCTTCAGCCGTGCCGCATGGTCATCCGGATCAAGCGCCAACGCCTGCTCGAGCGCGGCCGGATCGCCGAGCTTGCGCGCCTCCTCGATCTGGTCGAGCTTCTTCAGCACGGCCGCAACCGCCGGATCGGCCGCGACGGCCTCCGGCAGGTTGCCGAGGATCTGCCGGGCATTTTCCGGCTGGCCGGCAGCGATCATGCATTCCGCGATGCCGGCAAGGGCAGCCGGATTCTCCGGATCGGCCTGCAGGAGCGCGCCGTAGAGATCGGCCGCGCCGGCAAGATCGCCTGCATCGAACAGGGTCTTCGCCTCGGCGAGCAGCGCCTCGATCTCGGCCTTCTCGTCGGCGCCGGCGGGACCTGCGACCTTGTCGATAAAGTCGCGGATCTGGCTTTCCGGCACAGCACCCATGAAGCCATCGACCGGGCGCCCGCCAACGAAGGCGACGACCGCCGGGATCGACTGGATACCGAGCTGGCCGGGAATGGAGGGATGGTCGTCGATGTTGAGCTTGACGAGCTTCACGCGGCCAGCGCTTTCCCGCACAACCTTCTCGATGATCGGCTGAAGCTGCTTGCACGGACCGCACCAGGGCGCCCAGAAATCGACGAGAACGGGCTGCTGGCGCGAGGCCTCCAGCACGTCGCGCGAAAAATTCGCCGTCGTCGTGTCCTTGATGAGATCATCCGCCGGTGCCGCGCCGCCAAAGCTCGCCGAGACGTTCATCTGGCCGCCATAGGACGATGCGTAGGGGTTGTCGCCTGCACTCATGGGTCTCTCCTGTGGCGCCAAGCGCCTCGATGTCGTGTCTGTGCCCCAGATCGTATGTCAGGCCGTGACTTTCAAGACAAGCGGCTCGTGGCCGGTCGCCTCGATGAAGCGCAGGAGATCCTTCGAGCCGATCGAGGTCGTCGCATCGTTGCGCAGCGGGTGGCCGTTGATCGTGTCGAAAGCCATCAGGTCCGCATCGATGATGATCTTCACCTTGCCGGCCGTGTCGTTGATCACCCCGAAGGCAGTGACGGCGCCGGGAATGACCCCGAGATACTCCATCAGCTTCTCCGGCTTGCCGAAGGAGACGCGGCTCGCGGCGCCGATGACCGAATGCACGGTCTTCAGGTCCACCGTCGCGTGCTCCTCGACGGTCATCAGGAAATAATTGTCCTTCTTGTCCTTCACGAAGAGGTTTTTCGTATGACCGCCGGGAATTTCATCACGCAGCGCCACCGATTCGGCGACGGTGAAGACCGGCGCGTGCTCCTTCGTGCTGTGGGCAATGCCCAGATCGTCGAGAAACTGGAAGAGATCCCTGTCGGTCTTCGGCTGCGCTTCGGTCATTTTCCTGCCTGCCCCGGCTCAATTGATGTCCATCCGCTGATAGGGCTTCGACCGCACAAGCGCAACCGCCTGAAAATCCGGGACTTTGAAAGCCTCAGCATTTTTTTCTGCAAAATCTGACATTTCCCTGTTGCATTTGAAAATCCCTTGGGCCATATACCGGCCGTCGCCGCAACGCAGCGACCTTCGGCCACCAACTACCCCAGGCCGTCGACAATGAGCGGGTGTAGCTCAGGGGTAGAGCACAACCTTGCCAAGGTTGGGGTCGAGCGTTCGAATCGCTTCACCCGCTCCATTCTTCCCAATGGTCCAAAGCCTCGGTTCGCCGGGGCTTTTGTGTTTTCCCCAATGAGAATATCAGCTGGCTCACGGCGATGGTGGCCGGTTTTCGGCGCGCCAGGTGGCGGGGCTGCGGGCGGTGACCCGACGGAATTCTCGATTAAAGTTCGATTTGGTCTGGAAGCCTGATTCGAGCATGGCCGAAATCACCGGCATATCGGTGTCGCGCAGCAGCCGGCAGGCCTCGGCGATGCGGAAATCATTGATGTATTGCGAGACATTCCTGCCGGTCAGACGGTTGATCGCACCGGAAATCTGCCGGGCCGGAACGCTCGCCCGTCGGGCAAGGCGCGCAAGCGTCAGATTTTCGTCACGGAACAGTTTCTGCTCCGAGAGAAGCCGATCAATCCGCTCCATCACGTCTCGGTCCCGCTCGTTCGTCCCGCTACCCTCGTCCCTTTCCTCGGGAGCAGACGGCAGGGCATGGGCGCGTGCTGCGACCGTCGCAGTGACACCGACAAGGAAGAGGACGAGCAGATTGGCATTGCCGACGAGCATCGGCACGTTCTCGCCCCGGCTCCATTCGAAATCGAGCAGTACGGCAATATCGAAAGAGGCAGAGAGGCAAAGCGAACCCGCAGCAATCAGAAGCGCCTTGTGGGCGCCGGCGGCGCCATCGAGCCGCGCCTCGTCCAACCCGTCGGGCCCGGCATAGGCGAGCCGCAGCAGGATGATGGCGTAGCCAACGAAGATGACGACGAGTGCGCCATCGATGAGATAGGGCGCAAACACCAGAAGGGCGAGGATGAGCACCGGCGGCGCAGCATTGAGCCAGGGAATCTCCGCCCGGTCGCGGTGGATCAAGCTCTGAAAGCTCGCCAGCACCAGCGGCGGCAGGCCACCCGCCAGCACGGGCAGGACATATCGCGCCGCCGACACATCATAGCCCCAGCGCAGGCCAACGGCGACCGACTGCAGGATGCAGAGGGCGATCAAGGCCAGAAACGGCCGATTGCCGCCATCCTGCTGGCGCAGGAGCGCGACGAAGCGGGAGAGGAGCAGGAGGGCGACGACGAAAGGCAGGGGAACGAAGAGCACGGGGCAGCACGAATCCGTTGGCGTTGTTGGCGATCATCATGATGCCAATCGCGGTCAAGGGCGACCTCAAACGCGATTGAGGACATGACGAAGGTGCGATCGTGGCGCGGATTTGCTGACCGGGCCTGCAAGCCGAGGTTTCGATATCCGCTCTTTCCCTGTTTCCGGCCCACCGAGCCAGTGCGCAGGAAACATGTGGACGAGCATCACGCCGAACGCAAACAGCGCGAACAGTGCCCTCTGGGGCGGCCTGAAGAAGCCGTCCAGCGCCCCGACAAGGACAAAGGGCCAGGACCGATCCTGGTCGCTGGCCCTTGGGCGTGTGATACGGAAAGACCTTACGCGGCTCGGCGCTGGTAGGTGGCGCTGTCGCGGCCGTCGCCGATGTGGAATTGCGAGAGCGCAGCCTGGAGCTGGGCGGCTTCGTTGGCAAGCACCTGGCTCGCCGCCGTCGTCTCCTCCACCATCGCAGCGTTCTGCTGGGTCATCTGGTCCATCTGGTTGACGGCCGTGTTGATCTCGCCGAGCGCTGCAGACTGTTCTTGTGCCGCCCGGGTAATCGAGACGACATGGTCGTTGACGCGATTGACGAGGTCCTTGATTTCCGAGAGCACGTCACCGGTCGACAGCACCAGCGCCACGCCGCCCTTCACCTCGCCCGCCGAAGCGTTGATCAGCGTCTTGATCTCCTTGGCAGCATTGGCCGAGCGCTGGGCGAGCTCGCGCACTTCCTGGGCGACGACCGCAAAGCCGCGGCCTGCCTCGCCCGCGCGGGCAGCCTCGACGCCGGCGTTCAGCGCCAGGAGGTTCGTCTGGAAGGCAATCTCGTCGATGACGGAGATGATCTGGTTGATCTTCTGCGACGACTGCTCGATGCGCCCCATGGCATCGATGGCGTCCTGCACGATGCCGCCGGACTTTTCCGCGCTGTGCTTGGTCTCGCGCACGATCTCGGAGGCTTCGAGCGCACGGGTCGTCGAGGTCTTCACCGTCGTGGTGATTTCTTCGAGCGCGGCAGCGGTTTCCTCCAGCGAGGCCGCCTGCTGCTCCGTGCGATGGGCGAGCTGGTCAGCGGCGGCCGAAAGCTCGCGTGAATTGCCGGTAATGGTGCCGGCAGTGGAGAGGATGCCTGTCATCGTGCTGCGCAGCGTCAGCATGGCGCCGTTGACATTCGCCTGGAGCTCCGCGAAATCGCCCTGGAAATGGCCGGCCATTTCCTGCGTCAGGTCGGCATGGGAGAGCGAGGCGATCACGCGGCGCACTTCGCTGACGCCCCGGTCGACATTCTCGACCAGTTCGTTGACACCGGCGGCGAAGCGGCGAAGGTCCTCGTCCTCATAGGCCTTGGTGATGCGGCGGGTGAAGTCGCCCGCTGCGGCGGCGGCCACGATCGTGCTGATATTCGACTGCAGGTCCCTGCTCTGTGTCTGCAGGGCAGCTTCCTGCACCTCCATCTCGCGCATATGCGCTTCGTTGGCGCGGAAGACATCGAGCGTGCGCGCCATGGCGCCGATCTCGTCCTTGCGCTCCGTGCAGGGAATGGCGTCGTCAAGCTTGCCGGCCGCAAGATTGGACATCACGCCGGTCAGAAGCTGGATCGGGCGGACGATGCCGGTGCGGGCGAGCAGCGTGCTGAGCAGCATACCCGCGACGATACAGATGAAGGCAGTGGCCAGAAGCACGACCTGCGTCGTCGTCGAGCGCGCGATGGCATCGGCACGCGATTGCGAAAGCGTTTCGGCCGAATGGGTGGTGTAGAGCTTGAGCGCAACGGTAACGGCCTTCTGCCCCTCCAGCGCCTTGTCGAGCGCGGCTAGCATGACGGCACGGTCCTGGCCCTGCGGCGAGCCGGCAACGGCCACCATGGCCCGGATATCTTCGAAATAGGGCGCCAGCGATGCGCGCACGCCATCGAGCAGCTTCGCCTCCTCGGCATCGGCCGTCGAGGCGATCTTCGGCAGGCGGTCCAGCATTTCCTTGGCGCGCTTTTCCGTCTCGGCGGCAAAGTCTGCGGCGTTTTCCGGTGCAAGCGCCAGTTGGTAGGTCATGCGGCTGATCGCGATGACGTCGATGCGCAGGTCCATGGCTTCCCGCGCCACTTCTTCCCGTCCGCCGGTGTCCTGAAACGCCGCGCCGAGTGCCCGCAGACCCCCGCCTCCGACAGCAGCGATCGTGCCGGCGGCGATGCCCATCAACAGCACGAGAAGACCAACTTTTCTGGAAATGGAGAGATCCGAGATTTTCATGGACAACGTCCCCTGAGGGCGACCGGCGCTGTCCTGGCGCGTTCAATCCCGCACAACCCCGCATCATGCCAGGTCCTGAGATTGGTTTTTCAGGCACAAAGGTTTCGATTTTATTGCCTTCCGGCACCACAATCTAGGATTTCACCCCTTACGGAAGATGTAGTCCGTCTCCTGCCGCAACGTTTCACCGGGCCGGAGAACGGCATTCGGGAAATGGCCATGGTTGACGGCATCCGGCCAGACCTGGGTTTCGAGGCAGAAACCGGCGAAAGCCCCGTAGCGGCGGCCCTCCAGCCCCGGGGCGGCCGGGGCGACATGGGCACCGCTATAGAGCTGCACACCCGGCTCGGTGGTCAGCACCGCCAGCGAAACACCGGACTGCGGACTGCGGACCTCGATCACCGGCCGTTTCGCCTGCCGCTCAGACGAGAGGCAGAAATTGTGGTCGAAGGCGATCCCGCCGTCCTGCGTCTGCCGGTCCAGCGGCGTCCATTGCCGCAGATCGAAGGGCGTGCCGGCGACCGCGCGGACGTCACCGGTCGGTATCAACCTTTCGTCAACGGGCAGGTAGTGCTCCGCCGCAAGACGAATCTCATGGCCGAGCGCATCTGCCCCGCCGTCGAGGTTGAAATAGCTGTGCTGGCAGAGGTTGACGGGGGTCGGCGCATCCGTCGTCGCCTCGTAGACGACGGAGAGCACGCCGTCACCGGCAAGCCGGTAAGTGCAGGAAATGGCACAGGTGCCGGGATAGCCCGCGCGGCCGGCTGGATCGATCATCGACAGGGTGACGAAGTCCGGACCTTGTGCGGCAATCTGCCAGTTCTGCCGGGCGATGCCATCGCTACCGCCGTGCAGATGGGTGACGCCGCCTTCGTTGCATTCAAGCCGGAAATCCACGCCGTCGATCGAGAAGCGCCCACCCTTGATACGGTTGGCGCAACGGCCGGGCGTCGCCCCGAAATAGGGCGAGTGGTCGAGATAGCCGGCAAGGTTCTCGAAACCGAGAACCAGTGGCGCGGGATGCCCTTCGAGCCGCAGATCCTGAATGACGGCGCCCCAGGTGAGGACATGCGCCGTCAGACCGCCGCCGACTAGGCGGATACGCTCGACCGGTTCGCCGTTCTCCAATCGCCCGAAGATTTCATTTCCTCTGCCCACACCCGCTCTCCTCCGCTGGTCGCCCGGTCTCGCGCGGCAACCTGCTGCAATTCCCCTCCATTCGCAATCGAAAAGTATGACTTTTCTGTCGCCCTGCTCAGAAGGACTTCTGGTAGATGATGAAGGGGGTCTTGTCGGCGATGCGATCATAGAGCTGGCGCGCCGTCGCATTGAACTCCTGCGTCATCCAGTAGACCTCGGGCGAGCCGGCTTCCCTCGCCTTGGCATAGACGCCCTCGATCAGCGCCCGGCCGATGCCGGAGCCGCGCACGCCAGGATCGGCGAAGAGGTCCTGCAGGTAGCAGACATTGCCGACCGTCCAGCAGGACCGGTGGAACAGGTAATGCGCAAGGCCGACGGGCTTGCCCTCGAGCGTGGCGAGGAGGCCGCGATATTCGCCCTCCGCCCCCTCGTCCGTCAGCCGGGCAAAGGTGGTGGCGTAGATCTCTTCCGGCAGCACCGTCTCGTAGAATGCGAGATAGGCGGTCCACAGGCGCCGCCATTCGCCTTCATCATCCTTGTGCAATGGGCGAATGACGACACCGCTCATGGGTCAGGCTCCTGTTCCGATCTTTTCCAGGTCATAGGACGTGGTCTGGTAGATTTCATTGATCCAGTTGCCGAAGAGCAGATGTGCATGGCCGCGCCAGCGGTTCTGCGGCGGCAACGACGGATCGTTGTGCGGGAAATAGTTCTTCGGCAGCTTGATCGGCACACCGGCCGAGACATCGCGGAAATATTCGTCGGCGAGCGAGGTGGAATCATATTCCACATGGTTGAAGATGTAGAGACGGTTTCCAGCCTGCTCCCGCACGAGGCAGACACCCGTCTCGTCGGAATCAAGCAGGATGTCGAGCTCCGGCACCGCCCGGATATCCTCGATGCGGATCTCCGTCCAGCGCGAGACCGGTACCTCGAAATTATCGGAGAAGCCGTTGAGATAGACCGAGGAAGGCTTGCGATTGTGATGACGGTAGACGCCGAAGGCCTTTTCCTCCAGCGTGTGCTTCGGCACGCCGTGGAAATGGTAGATCGCCGCCATGGCGCCCCAGCAGACATTGAGCGTCGAGTGGACATTGGTCTTCGTCCAGTCGAGGATCTGCTTCATCTCGTCCCAATAGGTGACGTCCTCATAATCCAGCAGCTCGATCGGCGCGCCGGTGATGATGAAGCCGTCGAACTTGCGATGCCGCACCTCTTCCCACGTGTCGTAGAAGGCAAGCAGGTGTTCTTCCGACGTATTCTTCGCCCGGTGGCCGCCGACGCGTACCAGCGACAGCTCGACCTGCAGCGGCGAGGCGCCGACGAGGCGCGCCATCTGCACTTCCGTCTTGATCTTGTTCGGCATGAGATTGAGAAGCCCGATCTGCAAGGGGCGGATATCCTGCCGGATCGCCACCGTCTCGGTCATCACCCGCACGCCCTCGTGAACGAGGGTTTCGAAGGCGGGGAGCGTATCGGGAATCTTGATGGGCATGTGTCACTCGATCGAAAAACAAAAACCGGCCGCAACAGTGTCGCAACCGGCCCACGGAAGGTTTTTCCTCGCGCGGCCCTTTAGCGACTTGTTTAACGTGGCTGCAAGCCGGCCGGCCAAATCACCACGAGGCGTTTAAATAGCGCTCCTTGCGCCACGAATCAATCCATGCCCGGAAACGGGCAAGGCCCGGATGCGGCTGGCATCCAGGCCTTGCTGCTTGAGAGAAGTCGGGCAGCTCAGTAGTAGCTGTAGTAGCGCTTCTTGTAGTAGACCTTGCCGCCCCAGTCGCCGCCCCAGCGATGGCCATAGTGGCCATAGTGGCGCTTGACGCGATAGTGCTTCCTGTAGCCGTGGTGGCCGTGGCCATAGCTCTTCCAGCCGTAGCTCTTGTGGCCGTAGCCATAGTAACCGGCCTCGGACGGGGCGGCGAAGGAAACGGCTGCGACGACGGCGACGACGGCCGAGATGATGAACTTGCGCATGGGACTCTCCTGATCTCTTTCGGGTTACAGGATGAACTCCTCTCATCCAGTGATCAGACTGTCTCATGGACCAGGACGCAGCGCTGTTTCGGATGGAACACGGCGCCGACATCCATGATTTCAAGGTTTCCTAGCCCTCCAGCTCCTCGCGCAGCATCTCCAGCTCCAGCCATTCCTCTTCCATCGCCGTCAGCGAATGGCGCAGCTTCTCCATCTCCGCCGCCAGCTTGTTGAAGGTGGCGGGATCCTTGGTGAAGAGGGCCGGGTCGGCCATCTTCGCCTCGCGCGCGGCGATCTCCTTCTCCGCCTTCTCCATTTCCTTCGGCAGGTTCTCGAGGGCGAATTTCTGCTTGTAGGAGAGCTTTGCCTTACCCTTGCTTTCCGCCGGGGCCGCGGCGGATGACGCCTCGGCGGCCCTCGCCTTCTCGGCCTTTTCCGCCTTGCGTTTCTCCTCGATTGCGCCGCGACGCTGCGCCATCATGTCGGAATAGCCGCCGGCATATTCGATCCAGCGGCCATCCGGGTTTTCCGGGTCGGCCGGCGCGATGGTCGAGGTTACGGTGCGGTCGAGGAAGTCGCGGTCGTGGCTGACGAGCAGCACGGTGCCGGCAAAACCGGCGACGATTTCCTGCAACAGGTCGAGCGTCTCGATGTCGAGGTCGTTGGTCGGCTCGTCGAGGATGAGAAGGTTCGTCGGCCGCGACAGGATGCGTGCCAGCATCAGGCGCGCACGCTCACCGCCTGAAAGGTTGCGGATGGGTGTGCGGGCCTGCTCGGGCTGGAACAGAAACTCCTTCATGTAGCCGGTGACGTGCCGCTGCTCGCCGTTGACGAGCAGTGTCTCGCCGCGCCCGTCCGTGAGATAATGGGCAAGCGTGTCATCGAGATTCAGGTCCTCGCGACGCTGGTCGAGCGTGGCGATTTCCAGGTTCGTGCCGAGTTTCACCGTGCCGCTGTCGGGCTCGAGCTCGCCGGTGAGCATCTTGAGCAGCGTCGTCTTGCCCGCACCGTTCGGGCCGACGAGACCGATACAGTCGCCGCGGTGGACGCGGATAGAGAACGGCGCGACAATTGTGCGCTCGCCATAGGTCTTGGTGATCTTTTCCGCCTCGATGACCAGCTTGCCGGATTCCTGCGCATCGGAAGCGCTGGCCTGTACGCTCCCCTGTGGCCCCTTGTGGCCGCGATAGCGGGCGCGCAGATCGTGAAGCGCACCGAGGCGGCGCATGTTGCGCTTGCGCCGGGCGGTAACGCCGTAACGCAGCCAGTGCTCCTCGCGCTCGATCGCCTTGCCCAGCTTGTGCTGCTCCAGCTCCTCGGCCTCCAGCACCTCGTCGCGCCAGGCCTCGAAATGACCGAAGCCGCGGTTGAGCCGCCGCGACTGGCCACGATCGAGCCAGACGGTGGCGTTGGACACCTTTTCGAGGAAACGACGGTCGTGCGAGATGACGACGAGGGCCGAGCGGGTCGACTGCAACTCGCCTTCCAGCCATTCGATGGTCGGAAGGTCGAGATGGTTGGTCGGCTCGTCGAGGAGGAGAATATCCGGTTCGGGCGCCATCACCCGGGCCAGCGCCGCCCGGCGCGCCTCGCCGCCCGACAGCGACTTGGGATCCTCGCTGCCGTTGAGCCCCAGATGTTCGAGCAGGTAGGTGACGCGGTAGGGATCGTCACTCGGCCCGAGGCCCGCCTCCGCATAGGCCGCAACCGTGTCGTAGCCGTCGAAATCCGGCGCCTGATGCAGGTAGCGGATCGTCGCGGAAGGATGGCGGAAGACCTCGCCGGACTGCGCTTCGGCAAGGCCGGCGGCGATCTTCATCAGCGTCGACTTGCCCGAACCGTTGCGGCCGACGAGAGAGATGCGGTCGCCCGGCTCCACCTGCAGGCTGGCGCCGGCAAGCAGCGGCGTGCCGCCGAAGCTGAGGAAAATGTCGTCGAGTTTGAGAATAGGCGGTGCCAAGGGTCAGGCTCCTGAAAGGTCGTAGGGCCGGGCGATGAGAATGGCGCGGCCGGTCGCAAGCGAAAGGCGGATCGGACCTTCCGCCACATTGGAAATGGTGCGCGACGAACCGAAGGGCAGCGAAAAGTCCTTCAGCGGATAGCGCGCATTGTCGATGGTGAGGCCCGAAAGCGGGGCAAGGCCGAGAATGGAGAAGAGGCTGCCTTTCGGAAGATCGATGGCGCGGCGGCCCGGCAGCAGTGGCCAGGCCTCCTCCTCGCCCGACGTGAGCTTGATGATAGAGCCCTGCTCTTCCAGGAAGACGGCGTGCAGGAGATGCATCAGCGCATGGTCGCTGCGCTCCCCGCCGAGTGCGCCGGCAAGCAGGATAGTATGCGCCCCGCGCTCGGTCGCGACCGCAACGGCAAGCGCCCCGTCGGTTTCGTTCTTGGCAGCGGGATAGGGCTGGCGCTCGACCTGCGGCCAGGCGGCGACAAGCTCCGGCGAGGTCGAATCGAAATCGCCCACCCAGAGTTCGGGCACAACGCCGAGGCTTTGCGCGTGCCGCATGCCGCCATCCGCCGCAATAACGCGCGCGCCCGCCACGTCCGCGCGAAGACGCGGCGTCACGGCGAGTGCGCCTCCTAGAAGGACGACGAATTTCGGGTCTGTCGATACCGGCATGGTCATGGCTGATGCCCTTAGCGCATGTTCCCCAGAAAGGGAAAGATTTTGCATTCGAAGACAGGGAGCAGCCAGCAGGAGGGACATGAAACGCAAGAAGCGCGGGCAGAACCCGCGCTTCGATTTTATAAGGATCGTAGCCGTATCAGGCGGCGTTGCTCACCGCGGCGCCCCGCGGGGAGAAGAGCAGCCGGTCGGAACCGGCGGTCACCTTGACGGTCGAACCGTCGGGGATGTCGCCGGCGAGGATCTTTTCCGCCAACGGATCCTGAAGATGCTTCTGGATCGCGCGCTTCAGGGGGCGTGCACCATAGACCGGATCATACCCCTTTTCGGCCAGCCAGTGCACAGCCTCCTCGTCAAGGTCGAGAACGATCTTGCGATCGACCAGGAGCTTGCGCAGCCGGGCCAGCTGGATATCGACGATCGCGCCCATTTCCGACCGCTTGAGGCGATGGAACAGGATGATCTCGTCCACCCGGTTCAGGAACTCGGGCCGGAATGCCATCTTCACCACATCCATGACCTGGTCGCGCACGCTGTCACTGTCCTCGTTCTCGCCGAGCGCGGTAAGATATTCCGCGCCGAGATTGGAGGTCATGATGATCATCGTGTTGCGGAAGTCCACGGTGCGGCCCTGGCCATCGGTCAGGCGGCCGTCGTCGAGGACCTGCAGGAGCACGTTGAAGACGTCAGGATGCGCCTTCTCGATCTCGTCGAACAGCACGACCTGATAAGGCCGGCGGCGAACGGATTCGGTGAGCGCACCGCCTTCCTCATAGCCGACATAACCGGGAGGCGCGCCGATCAGCCGGGCCACCGAGTGCTTCTCCATGTATTCCGACATGTCCATGCGCTGGATCGCCGTCTCATCGTCGAAGAGGAAGCGGGCGAGCGCCTTGGTCAACTCCGTCTTGCCGACGCCGGTCGGGCCGAGGAAGATGAACGAGCCGATCGGCCGGTTCGGATCCTGAAGGCCGGCACGCGCGCGACGCACGGCACGGGAGACTGCCTGAACGGCGTCGCCCTGCCCGACGACCCACTTGCCGAGTTCGTCCTCCATGCGCAGGAGCTTGTCGCGCTCGCCCTCCAGCATCTTGTCCACGGGAATGCCCGTCCAGCGGGAGACCACATGGGCGATGTTGTCGGGGGTCACGACCTCCTGCACCATCGGATCGACATCACCGGCATCGCGGCCTTCAGCCTCCTCCAGCTCCTTTTCGAGCTTCGGGATGATGCCGTAGGCGAGCTCGCCCGCACGCTGGAACTCACCCTTGCGCTGCGCGATGGCGAGTTCGTTGCGCAGCTCGTCGAGCTGGCGCTTGAGGTCGGCGGCGCGGCCGAGTTTCGACTTTTCCGCCTGCCAGCGCGCGGTGAGCGCAGAGGCTTCCTCTTCCAGCGCGGCAAGGTCGATCTCGAGCTTTTCGAGCCGGTCCTGCGACGAGCGGTCGGTTTCCTTCTTCAGGGCCTCGCGCTCGATCTTCAGCTGGATGATGCGGCGGTCGAGTTCGTCGAGCTCTTCCGGCTTGGAATCGACCTGCATGCGCAGGCGCGAAGCGGCTTCGTCCATCAGGTCGATCGCCTTGTCCGGCAGGAAGCGATCCGTGATGTAGCGGTTGGAAAGGGTGGCGGCGGCAACGAGAGCCGAATCGGAGATCCGGACCTTGTGGTGCTGCTCGTACTTCTCCTTCAGGCCGCGCAGGATCGAGATCGTGTCCTCGACAGTCGGCTCGTCCACCATCACGGGCTGGAACCGACGGGCAAGGGCCGCGTCCTTTTCGACATGCTTGCGGTATTCATCGAGCGTGGTCGCACCGACGCAGTGCAGTTCACCGCGGGCAAGCGCGGGCTTCAGCAGGTTGGAGGCGTCCATCGCCCCATCCGCCTTGCCGGCGCCGACAAGCGTGTGCATCTCGTCAATGAACAGGATGATCTCGCCGTCTTCCGCCTGCACTTCAGCAAGGACAGCCTTCAGACGCTCCTCGAACTCGCCGCGATACTTCGCACCGGCGATCAGCGCGCCCATATCGAGCGCCATCAGCTTCTTGTCCTTGAGGCTCTCCGGCACATCGCCGTTGACGATGCGCAAGGCAAGACCCTCGGCGATCGCCGTCTTGCCGACGCCGGGTTCACCGATGAGGACGGGATTGTTCTTCGTGCGGCGCGACAGGACCTGGATCGTGCGGCGGATTTCATCGTCGCGGCCAATGACGGGGTCGAGCCGGCCTTCGCGCGCATCGGCGGTGAGGTCACGGGCGAACTTTTTGAGCGAATCGAAACCCTGCTCCGCACTCGCCGTATCGGCGGTGCGCCCCTTGCGGATGTCGTTGATGACCTGGTTGAGCTTGGTCGCCGTGACACCGGCCTTGGCAAGAATCTCGGACGTCGCCGCGGATTTTTCGATCGCAAGTGCCAGAAGCAGGCGCTCGACGGTGACAAAACTGTCGCCGGCCTTCTTCGCGGCCTCTTCGGCGGTGGAGAATACCTTTGCAAGCGGCTGGGAGAGATAGACCTGACCGTTGCCGCCGGACACCTTCGGCTGCTTGGCAAGGGCGGCGTCGTTGGCGATCCGCGCTTCGCGCGCATTGCCGCCGGCACGCTCGATCAGCGATGTTGCCATGCCCTGGTCGTCGTCGAGCAGCACTTTCAGGACGTGTTCGGGCGTGAACTGCGGGTTGCCGTCGGCAAGCGCCTTTGTCTGGGCGGATTGCAGGAAACCGCGAACGCGTTCGGAGTATTTTTCAATGTTCATCATTACCTCCAGGACTCGGCCGGCCCATCAAGGCACCGGTCGATGATTCAGGATAAGGCTCCCATCAAGGCGAACCTTTCATACATGCGACCCGCCCGGCCTTGCGACCGGTCAATCGCCTGAAGCGAATATGGTGGAGGTTTTTCCGAATTAAAGGGAGCGTCCGGCCGCCGGTCGAGATTTTTCGCAGGCGCCTTGCAAAACGCAAGAACCCGGCACGGGGCCGGGTTCCTCTACCGTATCGAAACGCCGTTATTCCGAGGCTTCGAGAGCCGGAGCGGCATCACCGGCGGGCTGTGCGCCCTCACCGGCAGCCTCAGCCTCGGCCTCGCCGCGGCGCGGGCGGCGCGGGCGGGGCGTGCTGCGGCGACGGGCTGGCGCGCGGCCCGTGGCAGGCGCTGCAGCTTCGTCTTCGAGCGAAACTTCAGCCGGCGTACCCTCGATCACCGGCTGCGGGCCGGTGCCATCGATAACGGGCTGCTCGACGGCGACAGGGGCCTTGGCGGCAGGGGCCTTGGCAACAGGAGCCTTGGCGACCGGAGCCGGCGCAGCGACGGCAACGGGTGCGGGCTCATCGACGGGCGCCGAATCGAATTCGTCGGAATCCCGGTCGAAACCATCGCGGTCATTAAAGTCGGTCCGCTCGGCATTGTCCGAACGCTCATCCCGCGGGAAGCGCTCCTGCATCTGCGCCTGAGCGGCTGCGATGATGCGGTTGTAGTGTTCGGCATGCTGCAGATAATTTTCCGCCATGACGCGGTCGCCGGCGCTCTGGGCGTCCCGGGCAAGCGCTGAATATTTCTCGGCGATATGCTGGGCGGTGCCCCTGATCTTCACGTCCGGACCCGAACTGTCGTAGGTCCTCGTCAGGGGATTGCCACCCTTGCGGTGGTTATTGTTGTTATTGTTATTGTTGTTATTATTGTTGTTGTTACGCCCGCGGCCGCGCTTGTTTTGCTGTCCTGGCCTCATATGTCACTCACCTAACGTATCGTGTCTTGATGATCATGTGTCTGCACGCTTGATCAGGCCATGCCAGATCAAGCGTCCTTACCCGCGGGCAAACCACGCCGGTCGGTGGTCCTGTCGCCGTAAGACGTCAAATTAACAGGTACCCGCACTAGGCAGTCTTCAACCCTAGCAACTCTTCGAGAGAGCAATCCTCGCGATCGGGTCATGCAGGAACGAATCCTTTGTGTCATGACCGCTTGCCCAGTGCGTGCCCGCAACCTAGCCCGCTTCCTTCCCGATTCCAAGCCTTTTCTTTGCAGCCGCAGAATTTGCTGCGCTTGTGCAGCAAAATTACAGGGCGGCCGCCTTTGAAAAGAGAAGAACACGGTCATTGCCGCCAAGATCCTGGATTGCGTCGATCCGCGAGAAGCCGCTTTCGCGCATGATGGCCGTGACCGCGTCTTTCTGGTCGTAGCCGATCTCGTAGGCCACCAGGCCGTTTTCCTTTAGATGAGCGCCCGCGCCGGCAGCGATTGCGCGATAGGCATCGAGCCCGTCGTCTCCACCATCCAGTGCCAGCATCGGGTCGTGGAGCCGGACCTCATCGTCCAGCGTTTCGACCACGGAACTGACGATATAGGGGGGATTTGACACGATGATGTCGAACACCCCGGTCACGGCTGCAAACCAGTCGCTCTCGACCGTCTCAAACCGGTCGGCGATGCCATTGATATCGGCATTGCGCCGCGCCGTTTCAAGGGCACCGACCGAAAGATCGGCGCCGATCCCGGTCGCCACTGGCACGAGATCCAGAAGGGCAAGACAGATCGCACCTGTTCCGGTTCCAAGGTCGAGAATCCGGCAACCACCCATCTCGCGCACGATCCGTTCCACATGCGGCACCAGCGCATCGACGAGGACTTCGGTATCCGGCCGCGGCTCCAGCGTCTCCGGCGACAGCACCAGGTCGAGCCGCGAGAAGGCCCGGCGGCCAAGGATGCGGTGGACCGGCTCGCGTGCGATGCGGCGGACAAGCGCGTCATCAATGGTCTGCCGCTCGGCCTCCCCCAAAGGCTGATCACCCCGCGTTATGAAGGATGTCGGCGTCAGGCCCAGCAAGCCCACAAGCAGCGTTCGCGCGTCGCCCGCAGCATCGACGATCCCCGCTTCGGCTAACCGGCGCCGCGCCGTGGCCAGGACCTCGGCAAGCGTCTTACCGCTCATCGGCCCTGTTCGCCGAGCTGGGCCAGAAGGCCGGCCTGGTAGTCGGCGACCAGCGCATCGACCACCTCGTCGATCTCGCCGACCATCATGCGGTCGAGCTTGTAGAGCGTCAGGTTGATGCGGTGATCCGTGACGCGGCCCTGCGGGAAATTGTAGGTGCGGATACGCTCGGAGCGGTCCCCGGAACCGACCTGGCTCTTGCGATCGGCGGAGCGCTCGCTTTCCGCGCGCTGGCGCTCGATGTCGTAGAGCCGAGAGCGTAGCACCTGCATGGCCTTGGCGCGGTTCTGGTGCTGTGACTTTTCCGAACTCGTCACGATGAGGCCGGTCGGCAGGTGGGTGATACGCACGGCCGAGTCGGTCGTGTTGACGTGCTGGCCACCGGCGCCCGACGAGCGCATCGTGTCGATACGGATATCCTCCGGCCGGATCTCGATATCGATCTCTTCTGCTTCCGGCAGCACGGCGACGGTCGCCGCCGAGGTGTGGATGCGCCCGCTCGCCTCCGTCTCCGGAACGCGCTGGACGCGGTGCACACCCGATTCGAACTTCAGCTTGGCGAAAACGCCACGCCCGGTGATCGTCGCGATGATTTCCTTGAAACCGCCAGCCTCGCCTTCGCTGGAAGACAGGATCTCCACCTTCCAGCCATGGGCCGCGGCATACCGCTCATACATGCGAAAAAGATCGCCGGCGAAAAGCGCAGCTTCCGAACCGCCGGTACCGGCGCGGATTTCGAGGATCGCGCTCTTTTCGTCGGCGGCATCCTTCGGGAGAAGCAGGATCTGCATCTCCTTTTCGAGGCCTTCCAACTGCTCCTTCAGCTCTGGCAGTTCCATTTCCGCAAGGTCGCGCATCTCCCGGTCCGTCGCCTTGTCGGCAAGCAGCACGTCGAGATCGGCGATCTCATCGCTGACCTTCTGGTATTCGCGGATCTTCGTCACGACCGGCTGGAGCTCGGAATATTCCGAGGCGAGACGCACGTAGGTCTCCGAATCCGGCCCCGCCGACATGCGCGCCTCGATCTCGCCGAAACGGCGCTCGAGTTCACGCATCTTTTCAACGGGAAGCTTCGCCACCGTTCAAACTCCCGTCAAAAAATTCAAAGCGGAACGCCGTGCTCGGCCGCAAAGTCAGTAAGGATCTGGCGGACCGAGGCCGTCGGCCTGGTATCGTCGAGCGCCGGTGTCAACACCGCTTCGAGTTTCGCCGCATCCAGCGACAACAGCATCGACTTGACCGGGCCGATCGCTGCCGGCGACATCGAGACCGAGCGGAAGCCGATGCCAAGCAGCGCCATGGCCGAGATCGGCTTGCTCGCCATTTCCCCACACAACGTCACCAACGTATCGTTGCGCAGTCCGGCGCGCACGATATCGCGCAGGATTCGCAGGAACGGCCGGCCGAGTGTGTCGAACCGATCGGAGACGCGGGCATTGCCACGGTCGACCGCCATGGCGAACTGGAAGAGATCGTTCGAGCCGACAGAGACGAAATCGACCTCGGCCATCAATTCGTCGAGCTGCCAGAGCAATGCCGGCACTTCCAGCATGGCGCCGAACTGCAGCTTCTTCGGCAACTGCTCGCCGATCTTCGACTGGCGCTGGATTTCCTTCTGCAAGAGGTCGCGGACCTCCTTCAATTCGGAAACCTCGGTCACCATCGGCAGCATCAGCCGGAGGTCGGCGCCCGCCGCAGCACGCAGCATGGCACGCAGCTGGGTGCGCAGCAGGCCCGGCCGGTCGAGCGACAGGCGGATGGCCCGCCAGCCGAGCGCCGGGTTTTCTTCCTCCGCCGCGCGGAAATAGGGCACCACCTTGTCGCCGCCGATATCGAGCGTGCGGAACGTCACCGGCCGACCGCCGGCATGTTTCAGCACGCTGCGATAGAATGACTCCTGCTCCTCTGCCTTCGGCATGGTCGAGGCGATCATGAACTGAAGCTCGGTGCGGAAAAGACCAATGCCGGATGCGCCGGATTCATTGAGATGCGGCAGGTCGACGAGCAGACCCGCATTCATCTGGAGATTGATCGCGCGGCCGTCCTTCGTGACGGGCTCGACAGCGCGCAGCGCCCGGTACTGCTCCTGCCTGCGGGCGCGGAAGCGCACCTTTTCCTCATAGGAGCGCTGGAGGTCCGGCAGCGGTCGCAGATGCACCCGCCCGTCGTCACCATCGATGATGATCGGATCGCCGTTTTCCGCCAACGCCACGGCACCCGCCGCCTGGCCGACCACCGGAATGCCCATGGCGCGCGCGACGATCACCACATGGCTGGTGACGGCGCCCTCCTCGAGCACCAGGCCGCGCACGTTCTCCCGCGGATAATCGAGCAGTTCCGCGGCCCCCATGGCGCGCGCAACGACGATCGCATCATTCGGGAAGCTGCTGGCCGAGAGTTTCGCACCATAGCCGGTAAGCTGGCGCAGAAGCCGGTTGGCGAGATCGTCGAAATCGTGCATGCGCTCGCGCAGGTACGGGTCCGTCAGGCGGATCATGCGCGCCTTGGTCTCGCTCTGCACGCGCTCGACCGCCGCTTCCGCGGTCAGGCCGTTGCGGATCGCCTCTTCGAGCTTCCTCACCCAGCCGCGGTCATGCGCAAACATGCGATAGGTTTCCAGCACCTCGCGGTGCTCGCCCTCCATCGACACCTCGCGGCGCGACAGCATGTCGTCGATGGAAATGCGCAAGGACCCCAGCGCTTCGGCGAGGCGACCGAGCTCGTGTTCGGAATCCTCGTTCAAAAGGTTCGTGACGACGATGCGCGGCTCGTGCAGCACGACATAACCGAGACCGATACCCTCACCGAAGCTCGCCCCTTCGATCGCGACGGGGCGGGACAGGTCCAGCTCGAGGCCGGGCTTGGTGAGCTTCTTCAGCTCGCCGGTCGCCACCATTTCCGCAATCACCATCGCCGTCGTTTCGAGCGCCTCCACCTCGTCTTCGCGGTAGGTGCGGCTCGCCCTGTTCTGCACGACAAGCACGCCGAGCGCCCTGCCGGTGCGCAAGATAGGAACGCCGAGGAAGGAGTGGTAGATCTCTTCGCCCGTTTCCGGCAGGTATGTGAAGGCGGGATGGGATTGCGCGTCAGAAAGGTTCAGGGGCCGCGCGGACGCGGCAATCGTGCCGACGAGGCCCTGGCCCATCTTGAGCTGGGCAAGGTGGACGGCACCGGGATTGAGACCTTCGGTCGCATAGAGTTCGAGCACGCCATCGGAGCGCAGCACGTAGACGGAACACACTTCCGCGACCATGTTCTGCGCGATCTGGCGCACGATCTGGTCAAGGCGCTCCTGCGGCTCAAGCGGCTCCGCCATGAGTTCGCGCAGCCGCTTGAGAAGAACGCGCGGACCCGCGGAGAGGTCTCTCATCGCGTGGCGTCTCCCGAAAATGACGTTACTCCGCCGGCGCGGGCTACGCCGGCGATCCCATGGATCGGCGCCGAGTCGGCCGGTCCTTACTTCTTATCGAGACCGTAGACGGAATGCAAAGTCCGAACGGCGAGTTCAACATAAGGACCGTCGATCAGGATGGAAATCTTGATCTCGGACGTGGTGATCGCCTTGATGTTGATGCCCTTCTCGGCGAGCGCGCGGAAAGCCGAGGCGGCAACGCCCGCATGGCTGCGCATGCCGATGCCGATGACGGAAACCTTGACGAGGCCCGTCTCGTGCTGGATCACGTCGAAGCCGACCTTCTCCTTGGCGCCGTCGAGAACCTTGAGCGCCTTCTCCACGTCGCCGAACGGAACGGTGAAGGTCATATCGGTCTTCGAGCCGTCCTCGGAAATGTTCTGGACGATCATGTCGACATTGATATGCGCCTCGGCGAGCGGGCCGAAGATCGCGGCCGACACACCCGGCCGGTCGGCGACGCGGCGGAGCGAGATCTGCGCTTCATCCTTGGCATAGGCGATGCCGGTTACGACTTCCTGTTCCACGATCTCATCCTCATCACAAATCAGCGTACCGGGCGGGTTCAGAAGATCGCCCATGCCCGGCGCATCGGGATCCTCGAAAGAGGAACGAACGAAGGTGCGTACCTTGTGCACCATGGCAAGCTCGACAGAGCGCACCTGCAGAACCTTCGCCCCGAGCGAGGCCATTTCGAGCATTTCCTCGAAGGCGATCTTCTTGAGGCGGCGGGCCTTCGGCTCGATGCGCGGGTCCGTCGTGTAGACGCCGTCGACGTCGGTGTAGATATCGCAGCGATCCGCCTTTACGGCAGCGGCAATGGCGACGGCCGACGTGTCCGAACCGCCGCGGCCGAGCGTCGCGACGCGGTTGTCCGGGCCGAGGCCCTGGAAGCCGGCGACGACAGCGACCTGGCCGGTACCCATGCGGCGAATGATTTCCGCGCCTTCGATGTCGAGGATGCGGGCAGCGCCGTGGGCGTTGTCGGTCTTGATCGGGATCTGCCAGCCCTGCCAGGATCGGGCATCGATGCCCATCGACTGGAGTGCGATAGCAAGAAGGCCGGCGGTGACGAGTTCACCGGAGGCGACGATCGCGTCATATTCGCGCGCGTCGTAGAAGGGCGAGTTGGCACCCGTGACCTTCGGCATGTTCTGCACCCAGGCGACGAGCTCGTTCGTCTTGCCGGACATGGCCGAAACGACGACAGCGACCTCATGGCCGGCATCGACCTCACGTTTCACGTGGCGGGCTACATTGTGGATACGGTCGAGGTCAGCGACGGACGTTCCGCCGAATTTCATCACGATGCGTGCCATGAGTGTATACCGCTATTCCAAATAATCGCGCGAGCGCGCGGGAGAAACCGCGGGGTCTCTTAGCGGAAGACCCCGCGCTGCGCAATGCATGGAATCCGGCAAACGGTCTTTCGTAGATCTAAGCCTTGCGGCCGATCCACGAAGGCAGGAGGAACGTTGCGCAGCGTGCCCCCGATCCGGACAGCGGAGAGGCCAAGCCTGTCGAGCACGGCGCGCGGCACTGGGCAGCGGAGGCCATACGTGAACTGATAGAGCGAAGCCCCCTCGCCAAGCCGCGCGAAGGTGCCGGCCAGGATTGCAAGAACCTTCTCCGGCCGCATGGAGAGCAGCGGCAGGCCGCTGATCGCCGCACCCGCGGGCACGGGGCAGAACCGCGCGATGCGCGCCGCATCCGTGCAGGCGATCTGCGCCTTCGGGAAGCGCTGCTGCAGCAGCGCCGCGAATTCCACCCCCATTTCGACGAGGACGATGTCCTCCTCCGCAACACCGCGCCGCAGCAGCGCCCGCGTGAAGACGCCCGTTCCGGGCCCAAGCTCGATGACCCGGCCGGTCTGCGGCCCGATCTCCCGCACGATGAGATCCGCCAAAGCCTTGCCGGACGGCGTGACCGAGGCGACCCGCAGCGGATCGCGCATCCAGGCGCGGAAAAAATGATAGGCGTCCATCGTCAGGGCGGTCATTGCTGGTGCTCCACAACAGAAGGAAAGATGAGGCCGGTAAGGTCTTCCGACAACCGCCACAGCCGCGCGGCAAGGGCGGGATCGGTCGCGGGAGGCAGCGGATGCACATGCGAGGGCGCACCGCGCATCTCGCGAAACCCATCCGGGCCGATGAACTCGCCGCCGCGAAGACCAGCAGCCGTTGCCGCATGGAGCTGGTTCAGCACACCCTGCTCTGCATTCTGCGCGAGGAATCGGTTGCCGATGCGCATGAAAAGACGCAGCGCGCCGGATGTCGCATTGGTCTGGAGATTGGTGTTGGAGTAACCGGGATGGGCGAGCACGCTGAGGAGCGGCAGGCAGGCCGCCTTGAGCCGGCGATCGAGCTCCAGCGCGAAAAGTACGTTGGCAAGCTTCGACTGGGCGTAGAAGGCGAGGCGGCCATAGGTCTTCTCGCCCTTGATATCCTCGAAATGGATACGGCCGCGGCGATGCAGCTCGGAACTGACGGTGACGACGCGTGCACCGGGCGCCGCAGAAAGCAGCGGCAGCAGGTGTAGCGTCAGTGCAAAATGGGCAAGGTGATTGACGCCGAACTGGGTCTCGTGGCCCTGCCGCGTCAATCCGCGCGGTGGCATCATGACACCGGCATTGTTGACGAGGAGATCGACTGGCCGGCCCTCGGCGGCGAGCCAGTCAGCAAAGGCCGCGACATTGGCGAGATCGGCAAGATCGAGCCGGCGGAGCACGACCTTGGCACCGGGAAGCTCGGCGCGAAGGTGGGTCAGCGCCCGCTCCCCCCGGTCCGAATCCCGCGCGGTCATCACCACGTCGGCGCCCCTCCTCGCAAGCTCCCGAACGGTCAGGAAACCGAGGCCGCTATTGGCGCCGGTCACCACGGCAAGGCGACCGGCCTGATCCGGCATCTGCGAAAGGGTCCATGGTTCCCGCCTCGTCTCGGCGATTGCCACACCGGCTGCACGCACTATGATACCTCGCAGAAATCTAAACAGTGTTTACATTGTGCTAGCGCACAATCTTTACACTGTAAAGATGACATATCTGCGAGGCCTGCCATGAACGAGAAAAAAACTGCCGAGCGCGGCTACCATCACGGCGACCTGCGCGACGCGCTGATCCGCGCCGCCGACGAACTGCTTGCCGAACGCGGCCTCGAAGGGTTCACTTTGCGCGAAACGGCCCGGCGGGCCGGCGTTTCACCCGCCGCGCCCTCACACCATTTCGGTGGCGCCGCCGGCCTTCTCACCGAAGTTGCCGCCCTCGGCTGGGCGGAGCTTGCGCGCCGTCTGGCGACTGCCGGCGAAACCGGCAGCACAGCCGAGCGCCTCAAGGCCCAGGGCGTCGCCTATGTGCGCTTTGCCGTGGATTTTCCCGGACGCTTCCACCTGATGTTCCGCCACGACATGCTGCTGCACGACCAGCCCTCGCTCGACCAGGCGACAGGAGCAGCCTGGAATGCGCTCGCGCTAACCGTGCTCGCCCTGCACGGCCAAAAGGAAGGCGAGGAACTCGATGCCGAGGGCGAGGCCATGCTGATCGGCATCTGGTCGACGGCGCATGGCTTTGCCCACCTGACGCTCGACAAGAAGCTTTCCCGCATTGCCGAATGCGCCAGCGAGACGGACATGCTGGATACGCTCTTCCCCTCCATCATCGATACGCTCTGGGTGAAACGGCTCGGCTGAACGAAAAGGCCCGCACACCTTTCGGCACGCGGGCAAAGGGGATCGGATGATACGGCACGTCCGGCAGGGCCGCATCGCGACCGTGCCGGAAACGCCAGAAAGGATAGGCCGCGGGCAAAAAGATCGCCCGCGGCCGGTTCGCCTTACTTCTGCCAGCTCTTGACGAGTTCGTCGTAGTTGACCGTGAGCGGCTTTTCCTTCTCGTTCTCGATCTTCAGCTGCGGCGCAAGGTTGCCCTTCGCGACGGCATCCTTGTTCCAGTATTCGAGATCGTGCTCTTCGGCGAGCTTCGGACCCATGTCGCCCATGACGCCGGCGCGCTCAAGGCGCTCCAGCACCTTTTCCTGCTCGGCGCAGAGCGAATCCATGGCTTCCTGCGCGGTCTTGGCACCCGAGGATGCATCGCCGATCGCCTGCCACCACAGCTGTGCCAGCTTCGGGTAGTCCGGGATGTTCGTGCCGGTCGGCGACCACTGAACGCGGGCCGGCGAACGATAGAACTCGATGAGACCGCCAAGCTTCGGCGCCCGCTCCGTGAAGGAGTTGTGGGCGATCGAGGATTCGCGGATCAACGTCAGGCCGACATGGCTCTTCTTGACGTCGACCGTCTTGGAGACGACGAACTGCGCATAGAGCCAGGCGGCCTTGGCGCGATCGTCAGGCGTCGACTTCAAGAGCGTCCAGGAACCCACGTCCTGGTAGCCGAGCTTCATGCCGTCCTTCCAGTAGACGCCATGGGGCGACGGGGCAAAGCGCCACTTCGGGGTACCGTCCGCATTGACGACCGGCAGGCCCTCCTTCACGAAATCGGCGGTGAACGCCGTATAGGTGAACATCTGCTGAGCGACTTCACCCTGCGAGGGAACCGGACCGGATTCGGAGAAGGTCATGCCGCCGGCTGCTGCCGGTGCGTAGGCCTTCAACCAATCGAGGTACTTCTGGATGGCGTAGACGGAAGCCGGACCGTTGGTGTCACCACCGCGGGCAACGCACGAGCCGACCGGACGGGAGTTCTCATCGACCTTGACGCCCCATTCGTCGACGGGCTTGCCGTTCGGAATGCCCTTGTCGCCGTTGCCGGCCATCGAGAGCCAGGCGTCGGTGAAGCGCCAGCCAAGCGACGGGTCCTTCTTGCCGTAGTCCATGTGGCCATAGACCTTCTTGCCGTCGATCTCGCGGCCGGTGAAGAACTCGGCGATGTCCTCGTAAGCGGACCAGTTGACCGGAACGCCGAGATCGTAGCCATACTTCGCCTTGAAGTCCGCCTTGTTCTTCTCGTCGTTGAACCAGTCGTAGCGGAACCAGTAGAGGTTCGCGAACTGCTGGTCGGGCAGCTGGTAGAGCTTGCCGTCAGGCGCGGTCGTGAAGGACTTGCCGATGAAGTCATCAAGGTCGAGCGTCGGGTTGGTGACGTCCTTGCCCTCGTTCGCCATGAAATCGGTCAGCGAGCGGGCCTGCTGGTAGCGCCAATGGGTGCCGATCAGGTCCGAGTCGTTGACATAGGCGTCGTAGATGTTCTCGCCCGACTGCATCTGCGTCTGGAGCTTTTCGATGACGTCGCCTTCGCCGATCAGGTCGTGGGTGATCTTGATGCCGGTGATGGCGGTGAAGGCCGGCGCAAGGACCTTCGATTCGTATTCATGCGTGGTGATCGTTTCGGAGACGACCTTGATCTCCATGCCGGCGAACGGCTTTGCCGCATCGACGAACCACTGCATTTCCGCTTCCTGGCCGGCACGGTCGAGCGTGGACAGGTCGCCGATTTCCGCATCGAGGAATTTCTTCGCGGCATCCATGTCCGCGAATGCGGAGCCGGTGAACGCCAGCAGCATGACTGCCGTCGTCGTCAGAAGTTGCTTTCGCATATTGATCCTCCCTTGGGGTTTTGCGATTGCATCTGCGAAGGCCCCTATCTCCCCGGGGCCCCCATTTTCTTTGCCTAGACGAAGCGGAAAACGCCGATGGCGTAGACCACAGACAAGGCAAGAGCCCACCACAGGTTGGGGCCGACGAGCCCCAGCCATGCGAGATGAATGAACGCCGAGCCGAGCAGCGACACGAAGAGCCGGTCGCCACGGGTCGTCTCGAAGCGCAGGATGCCGACGCGCGGGGATCCGCCCGGGCGGGCATATTCCCACACTGCCATCAGCGCGATCAGCGTGAAGATCGTCAGGAAGAACATGGCCGTCGGGAACGACCAGGCCATCCAGCCGCCTGGAATGAGCGAGGCGAACCAGTCGCGCGCACCGTCCTTGACGGGGATCGCCATGACGAGGAGGCCGGTGAGGACGGCGTAGGTGGCAAGCACGGCGGCAAGCGCCACCGGCCAGCGGTTGGTGCGGCTTACGACAGCGGCCATCAGACCCTCCCCAGGGCAAAGCCCTTGGCGATGTAATTGCGGACGAAATAGATGACGAGCGCGCCGGGAATGATGGTCAGAACCCCGGCGGCAGCGAGCACGCCCCAGTCCATGCCGGAAGCCGAAACCGTGCGCGTCATCGTGGCGGCGATCGGCTTGGCGTCCGTCGTCGTCAAGGTGCGGGCAATCAACAGCTCGACCCAGGAGAACATGAAGCAGAAGAAGGCGGCGACGCCGATGCCCGATGCGATCAGCGGCACGAAGATCTTGGCGAAGAATTTCGGGAACGAGTAGCCGTCGATATAGGCGGTCTCGTCGATTTCCTTCGGCACGCCGGACATGAAGCCTTCAAGAATCCAGACGGCGAGCGGCACGTTGAACAGGCAGTGCGCGATGGCAACGGCGATATGCGTGTCGATCAGGCCGAAGGCCGAATAGAGCTGGAAGAACGGCAGCGCGAAAACGGCGGGCGGCGCCATGCGGTTGGTCAGCAGCCAGAAGAACAGGTGCTTGTCGCCGAGGAAGCGGTAACGCGAGAAGGCGTAGGCCGCCGGCAGCGCCACGGCGACCGAAATGACCGTGTTCAAGACCACGTAGATGATCGAGTTGAGATAGCCGTTGTACCAGGCCGGATCGGTAAAAATGACCGCGTAGTTCCGGAGCGTCGGCGACTGGGGCCAGAGCGAGAAGGCGCCGGTGATTTCCTGGTTCGTCTTGAAGCTCATGTTGACGAGCCAGTAGATCGGCAGCATCAGGAAGACGATGTAGAGCGTCGGCACGAGCCAGGAGAGGCTACGCTTCGAGCCGGCCCCGGCCTTTGCACCGGCGCTGGTTGTGGCGCTTGCCTGGATGGAGCTTGCAGTGGTTGCCTGCGAGGTCATGGTTTCCTCCCTCACGCCTGTTCGTCGCTGCTGGTCATGACCGTGTAGAAGATCCACGACAGCAGCAGGATAATCAGGAAGTAGATGATGGACATGGCCGCGGCCGGGCCGAGGTCGAACTGGCCGATCGCCATCTTGACGAGGTCGATCGACAGGAAGGTCGTCGAGTTGCCCGGGCCGCCGCCGGTGACGACGAAGGGCTCCGTATAGATCATGAAACTATCCATGAAGCGCAGCAGGAAGGCGATCAAAAGGACGCGCTTCATCTTGGGCAGCTGGATGTAGCGGAACACGGCCCAGCGCGACGCGCCGTCGATCTTGGCCGCCTGGTAGTAGGCCTCCGGGATCGAGACGAGACCGGCATAGCACAGGAGCACGACAAGGCTCGTCCAGTGCCAGACGTCCATGACGATCAGCGTCAGCCAGGCGTCGAAGACGTTGTTGACGTAGTTGTAGCTGATGCCGAGCGCATCGAGCGTGCGGCCGAGCAGGCCGATATCGACGCGGCCGAACACCTGCCATATCGTGCCGACGACGTTCCACGGGATGAGCAGCGGCAGCGCCATCAGCACGAGGCAGACCGGTACGCCAAGCCCCTTCTTGGGCATGTTGAGCGCAATCAGGATGCCGAGCGGGATCTCGATGGACAGGATGATGCCGGAGAACAGCAGGTTGCGGCCGAGCGCCTGCCAGAAGCGATCGGATTCCAGCACGTCGGAAAACCAGCCGACGCCGTTCCAGAAGAACTGGTTGTTGCCGAACGTGTCCTGAACCGAATAGTTCACCACCGTCATCAGCGGGATCACCGCCGAGAAGGCGACGAGCAGCAGGACCGGCAGGACCATGAACCAGGCCTTGTTGTTCCAGGTCTTGTTCATCGTCAGCCCTCCCTGCCGACACGCCACGAATCGGCATAGATGTTGATGGCCGCAGGATCGAAGGACACGCGCGGCTCGGCCGGGATTTCCCCGTCTTCAGGGACGACGATGGCGATCGGCTTGCCGGCAAATTCGGCACGCACGATCTTCTGCCGGCCGATATCCTCGACTTTGCTGATCGAAACCGGCATGCCGTCCCGCGACAACGAAATGAACTCCGGGCGGATGCCGAGTTCGGTTTTTGCACCAGCAGCGACCTGCGGCTTGTAGTCGAGGTCAAGCGTCTGTTCACCGACCTTGATGCTGCTGCCGTCGATGACGGCCGGCAGCACATTCATGCCCGGCGAGCCGATGAAGTAACCGACGAAGGTGTGGCTCGGCCTCTCGAAAAGCTCGGCCGGCGTGCCGATCTGCACGATCTGGCCGTCATACATGACGACCACCTTGTCGGCGAAGGTCAGCGCCTCGGTCTGGTCGTGCGTGACATAGACCATGGTAAAGCCGAACTGCCGGTGCAGCTTTTTCAGCTGCGAGCGCAGCACCCATTTCATATGCGGGTCGATGACGGTCAGCGGCTCGTCGAAGAGGATCGCGTTGACGTCGTTGCGCACGAGGCCACGACCGAGCGAGATCTTCTGCTTCTGGTCTGCGGTAAGGCCGCGCGCGGTCTTCTTCGCCCAGCCGGCGAGATCGATCATTTCCAGAATTTCGCGCACGCGGCGGTCGACTTCGGGCTCCGCAACGCCGCGATTGCGCAGCGGAAAGGCCAGATTGTCGTAGACCGTCATCGTGTCGTAGATGACCGGGAACTGGAAGACCTGCGCGATGTTGCGCTGTTGCGTCGAGAGGTACGTGACATCCTTGCCATCGAACAGGATGCGTCCCTCCGACGGCTGCAACAGGCCGGAGATGATGTTGAGCAGCGTGGTCTTGCCGCAACCCGAAGGGCCGAGCAGCGCGTAGGCGCCACCGTCGTTCCACTCGTGATGGACTTCCTTCAGGGAGTAGTCCGCCTCGGACTTCGGCTTTTCGCCGTAGGCGTGACGGATATGGTCAAGGGTAATGCGTGCCATGGTCTCCTCCTCAGGCCGCCGCGGCCGCAGGTTCCGCGATCGCCCTGCCATCCGTGCCGAACGCCATCAGGTGGCGCGTGTCGACATGGACGGCGATGACCGCGTCCGGCTCGATGTCGTGGATGCCCGGCGAGAGCATGACCCAGCGGCTGCCCTCGAACTCGATGTGAATGAAGCTTTCCGAGCCGGCGATTTCCGAGATCGCCGTGCGCACCTGAAGGCTTGCGGATGCCGGATGCTGGCTGGTGAGCGCCAGATGATGGGGATGGAAAGCGATGGTGCAGGGGCCATCCGGCAGGGCGGAAAGATGCGCCGGCACCGGCAGCACGGGCTTGCCGCCGATCTCGAACCGGTCGCCGGTCTTCAGCACCTGCATCGTGTTGAGCGGCGGGTCTGCGAAGGTACGGGCGGTCAGAAGATCGTTCGGGCGGCGATAGACGTCGATGGTGCGGCCGAACTGGGTGATGCGACCTTCCGCGAGTGCCGCCGTGTTGCCGCCGAGAAGCAGTGCCTCGGAGGGTTCCGTCGTCGCATAGACGAAGATCGCACCGGAGGCGGCGAAGATTTTCGGCAGTTCGAGGCGCAATTCCTCGCGCAGCTTGTAATCGAGGTTGGCGAGCGGCTCGTCGAGCAGCACGAGGCTGGCATTCTTGACGATGGCGCGGGCAAGCGCCGTGCGCTGCTGCTGGCCGCCGGAGAGGTTGAGCGGCGTGCGGTCGAGATACGGCGTCAGCTTCAGAAGATCCGCCGCCTTGCGCACTTCCCGATCGATCGTCGCCGTATCCGCACCCTTGATGCGCATCGGCGAGGCGATGTTCTCATAGACGGTCAGCGCCGGGTAGTTGATGAACTGCTGATAGACCATGGCGACGCCACGATCCTGCACGCGCACGCCCGTCACATCCTTGCCATCGAACCAGACGGAACCGGATGTCGGCTTGTCGAGGCCGGCCATCAGCCGCATCAACGAGGTCTTGCCCGACAGCGTCGGGCCGAGCAGCACGTTGAGCGAGCCGCGCTCGAGCACGAGGTTGGTCGGGTGGATATGCGTTTCCGCCCCCGCCACCTTCGTGATGTTCTTAAGTTCCAGCATTCCTGTCTCCGTCGTTCCTCCCAGCCACCGGAAAAGGCCGCTAGTGGGGGGCCGCCTGTGCGACCGCCATGTACTCTTCCAGCGCGGCCGCTTCGTCAGCCGTCAAATGCAATCCGCGTTTGGTCCGCCGCCACAGCACGTCCTCGGCATGCCGGGCCCACTCTTCCGTCATCAGCCAGCGCACTTCGCGCTCATAGAGATCGCTGCCGAAATGCCGCCCGAGGTCGTCGATCCCTTTCGCACCATCCAGCATCACCGACGCCCGCGTGCCGTAAAGCCGCACGAGCCGGCGGGCATGGGCCGGAGTGAGGAAGGCGAACCGCGCGGAAAGCGCCTTCACCTCGGCATCGAACCCGTCGGCCTTGAAATCGCCGCCGGGCAGGCGCGAGCCGGCCGTCCAGCGATCCCCCTTCACGCCGATCGCATCCCCGATCTTTTCCAGCGCCGATTCGGCGAGACGCCGGTAGGTGGTGAGCTTGCCGCCGAAGATGTTGAGCAACGGTGCTTGACCATCGCTGCCCTCGACCTTCAGTACGTAGTCGCGTGTCGCTTCCTGCGCCTTGCTGGCGCCGTCGTCGAATAGCGGACGCACGCCGGAATAGGTCCAGACAATGTCGTTCCGCGTTACGGGTTCGGCGAAATACTCGCTCGCCGAGGCGCAAAGATAATCGATTTCCGCGTCGCTGATGCGAACATCTCGGGGATCGCCCTGATAGTCCCGATCGGTCGTGCCGATCAGCGTGAATTCTTCCTGGTAGGGAATGGCGAACATGATACGCCCGTCCGGGTTCTGGAAGAAGTAGGCGCGCGGATCGGAGAACTTCTTCTTCACGACGACGTGGCTGCCCTGCACGAGGCGGACATTGTGCACGTCGTTGCGACCGAAGGCAGAGGAGAGAACCTTGTCGACCCAGGGACCTGCCGCATTGACCAGCATGCGCGCGCGGACGGTTTCACGCGCCCCCGTCTCGACATTCTCCGTCTCGACATTCCAGTGGCCGTTTTCGCGGCGGGCAGTGACGACCTTCGTGCCGGTGCGGATATCCGCACCGCGATCGGCAGCGTCGCGGGCATTCAGGACAACGAGGCGCGCATCGTCCACCCAGCCGTCGGAATATTCGAAAGCCTTGCGGAAGAGTTTCTTCAGCGGCCCGCCCGCCGGGTCCTTCGCTAGGTCGAGCGTGCGGGTGGCCGGCAAAAGCTTGCGCCCGCCAATATAGTCATAAAGGAACAGGCCGAGGCGGATGAGCCAGGCGGGACGCAGACCGCCCTTCTGGAAAGGCAGCACGAAACGCATCGGCCAGATGACGTGCGGCGCCATGGCCCAGAGCACTTCGCGCTCCATCAGCGCCTCGCGCACCAGACGGAACTCGTAGTGTTCGAGATAGCGCAGGCCGCCATGGATGAGTTTGGTGGAGGCCGAGGACGTGCCCGACGCGAAATCCTTCACCTCGGCAAGCACGACCGAATATCCACGGCCCGCCGCATCGCGTGCGATGCCGCAGCCATTGATGCCGCCACCGATAACGAAAATATCGCGGATCACGTCGCCGTTCAAAGTCCCCTCCCATTTCGCATCGCACAAATTTGCGCAGTTGCGAAAGCCAGTGGAGTTAAAACGAAAACATTTCGAATGTCAAACGAATGCGGGTGAAAACGCCATTTCCCCGTTCAATGGGGAGAAGCCGTCTCCACGAGACGCACGTCATGCTCCTGGCAAATGCTGCGGATGCCCTCGAAAGGACAGCTGTCCGTGATGAAGGTATGGACCTGCGAGAGGTGGCCGATGCGGACCGGCGCTGTCCTTTCGAATTTCGTCGAATCCGAAACCAGAATGACGTGGCGTGCATTGGCAATGATCGCCTGCGCCACCTTCACCTCGCGATAGTCGAAATCGAGCAGCGCACCGTCTTCGTCGATCGCGGAAACACCGATGACCGCGTAATCCACCTTGAACTGGCGGATGAAATCGACCGCCGCCTCGCCGACGATGCCGCCATCCGCCCCGCGCACGACACCGCCCGCGATCACCACCTCGATCGAGGGATAGACACGCAAGCGATTGGCGACGTTGATATTATTGGTGATGACCATCAGCTCCTTGTGCTCGAGCAGCGCCTCCCCCACGGCTTCCGTCGTCGTGCCGATATTGATGAAGAGTGAGGAATTGTCCGGGATCATGGCGGCGGCGGCGCGGCCGATCGCCTGTTTTTCCGGCGCAGCGATGGAGCGGCGCGCCTCGTACTTGACGTTCTCGTTGCCGCTCGGGAACAACGCCCCGCCATGGATGCGCGTCAGGACCTTGTTGTCGCAGAGATCGTTGAGATCCTTGCGGATGGTTTGCGGCGTCACGGAGAAGCGCGCCGCAAGGTCCTCCACGAGCACGCGGCCCTCGGCCTTGGCGAGATCAAGGATCTCCGCCTGGCGACCTGTCAGAAACATCGGCTCCTCCCATTGCTTTCGTTTGTTTTCATAATATGCAAAAACGAAAGCACATCAATTGATCTGCCGCGCCTTCTTGGAGTGCGCCCCACTTTTTGTGATACTGGGCAGGCAGCAGGTTGCGGCCAGCATCGGGAGGAAAGCACATGTTTCATCCAGCCTTGTTCAAGGGCGCCAATGTCGTCGTGACGGGTGCAGGGCGCGGCATCGGTCTGGAGATCGCGCGGCAGTTCCTCGATTGCGGCGCCCATGTGCTGCTGCATGGCGGGCGAGCGCCCACCGGCCCGCTGCCCGATTTCCTGGAAAACGCCGTCGCAGAAGCCCGTGCCCACATCGTCTATTCCGACTTCCTCGTCGAAGGCGGCATCGGCGCGATCCTGCAGCGGGTGGACAGCCTCTTCCCGCATATCGACGTGCTCATCAACAATGCCGGCACCATGGTCGGCCGCTTCCCCGCCGCCGAATTGACAGACGAGCAGTACGAAACCGTCGTGCGCCTCAACCAGACCTCCGTCGTCGAGGTGACGCGCGCGCTGCTGCCGTCACTGCGCAGGGCACCGGGCGCCGCCATCGTCAACACGGTTTCGATCTCGGCACTGACCGGGGGCAGCCCCGGATCGGCGATCTATTCGGCAACCAAGGCTTTCGTCTCGACCTATTCCAAGGGCCTGGCGCGCGAGCTCGCGCCTGATGGCATCCGTGTCAATTGCGTCTCGCCGGGTACAATCACCACCGACTTCCATTCACGCTACTCGTCGGCCGACAAGCTCGAGGCGACGCGAAAGACCATTCCGTTGCAGCGGCTCGGCACCGCGGAGGATTGCGCCCCTGCCTATCTCTTCCTGGCCTCGAAGGCGCTGTCCGGCTACATCACCGGCCAGGTACTGGAAGTGAACGGCGGCCAGCTGATCTGCTGAAGCCAGCCGGCCGTTGGCACCGGTCAGGCGTTGAGATCAATGACGACGCGGCCCTTCACCTTGCCCTCAAGGATCCTGCCGGCCAGCGCCGGCAGGTCGGAGAGCCGGTGCTCCACCACCATCGCCTCCAGCTTGTCCATCGGAAGGTCGGCGGCGATGCGGTTCCACGCGTCGACACGCTGGTCATAGGGCCGCATGACCGAATCGATACCAAGCAGGCTGACGCCGCGCAAAAGGAACGGAATGACCGTGAAGGACGGTACCGCCGCGCCGGCCGCAAGGCCCACCGAGGCGACCGCACCGCCATACTTCATCTGCTTGAGCACGCGCGCCAGCATCTCGCCGCCGACCGCGTCGACGGCGCCGGCCCAGCGCTCCGATTCGAGCGGCTTGCTACCCGCTTCCGACAGCTCACCGCGGTCGACAATGGTTTCGGCGCCAAGTTCCCTGAGGTAGTCCGCCGTTTCCGGCCGCCCCGTCACGCCAGCGACCGAATAGCCGAGCCGCGCCAGCAGTGCGACCGCCACCGAGCCGACGCCGCCGGCCGCACCCGTTACCAGGACCTCGCCCTTCAGCGGAGAGAGCCCGGCCTTTTCCAGCGCGATGACGGACATCATGGAGGTAAGCCCAGCCGTGCCGATCGCCATGGCCTGCCGGGTCGAAAGCTCCGCCGGCAACGGCACCAGCCAGTCGGCCTTGACCTTCGCGCGCGTCGCGTAACCGCCCCACCAGATCTCGCCGACCCGCCAGCCGGTCAGCACCACACGATCGCCTGGCCGGTAGCGCGGATCATCGGAGGCTTCGACGGTGCCGGCGAAATCGACGCCCGGCACGTGCGGAAAGCTACGCACCAGACCGCCCTTGCCGGTGATGCAGAGCCCGTCCTTGTAGTTGAGCGTCGAATATTCGACGGCAACGGTGACATCGCCGGCCGGAAGCCGCGAATCCTCCAGGTCCTGGATCGATGCGGAAACCGCGCCATCCGCCCCCTTTTCCACCAACAATGCCTGGAACGTCATCGCTTTCTCCTCGTGCGCATCCATTCGCCCCAGATATAGGGCGCGGGGCATTGGTGCCGCCACTGTTCTTTTGTATCAAGGACGCGGAGGGACGGGATGATAGACAAGCTCGAATACTTCATTGCGCTCGCCCGCGAGAAACATTTCGCCCGGGCAGCGGAAGAACTCGGCATCTCGCAGCCGACGCTTTCGGCGGCGATCCGCCAGCTGGAGGACCAGCTGGGCGTGATGCTGGTCGTGCGCGGCTCGCGCTACCAGGGCCTGACGCCGGAAGGCCAGCGCGTGCTCGAATGGGCCCGCCGCATTGTCGGCGACACGCGCACCATGCGTGAGGAGATGCGCGCGGCGCGCAAGGGTCTTTCCGGCCATATCCGCCTTGCCGCCATTCCGACGACGCTCGCCATGGTGCCCCGCATCACCGCACCCTTCCAGGAAAAGCACCCGGACGTCACCTTCTCCATCGTTTCCACCACCTCCATCAAGATCCTCGGCCTCCTGGAGAATCTGGAGATCGACGCCGGCCTCACCTATCTCGAAAACGAGCCGCTCGGCCGCGTTACCAGCGTACCACTGCTGCACGAGCACTATTGCCTCGTCACCGCCCGCGGCACGCCCTTTGCCGATCGCAAGACCGTGACCTGGCAGGAGGCCGGGAGCGTTCGGCTTTGCCTATTGACCGCCGACATGCAGAACCGTCGCATCATCAACCGGCACTTCGCCGAGGCCGGCGTTTCGGTGGAGCCCTCGCTGGAGGCCAATTCGATGATCGTGCTGTTCTCCCATGTGCGCACGGGGCGCTGGGCGAGCATCATGCCGCGAAATGTTGCAAAATCATTTGGATTTCCTGACGAAATAAGTATAGTTTCCCTCGTCGATCCCGAGCCGCACCACACCGTCGGCCTTGTCGCCACCCATCGCGAGCCCTTTACCCCGCTCGTATCCGCCCTGCTGCACGAGGCCCGTGTGCTGGCGGAAAAGGGGATCGATTAATAGGATTTTTCTATCGGCCAACGGCTTTGCTTTATTGACCGGTCGTCTCCCGGCTGAGAAGCTGTTAGAACAAGCGCGTGGATCGACAGGGTTCCGGTCTTCGCCGAGCAGTTTCAATGGTATCGGCGCGATGGAACCCCTGACACCTTGCGGTTCATTCGTGTCGGTTGGGAGGCCTGACGATGAATGTGCACGTATCCGGCAGCGATGTCGGCGCAAGAACGCTGGCGATCGTCAGCGAACTGAAGGGGCTCGAAGGGCCGCTTCTTCCCATCCTGCACGAAATTCAGGCGGAGTTCGGCTTCGTGCCGCAGGAGAGCCTGCCGGTGATCGCCCGCGAGCTCAACCTGTCGCGCGCCGAGGTGCATGGCGTCGTCACCTTCTACCACGACTACCGCGACCACCCGACCGGACGGCATGTGCTGAAGCTCTGTCGCGCCGAGGCCTGTCAATCGATGGGCGGAGATGAACTGGCGGAGCGCGTGAAGGCGCTGCTCGGCATCGATTTCCACCAGACGACGCTGGACGGCGCCGTCACGCTCGAACCCATCTACTGTCTCGGGCTCTGTTCCTGCGCACCCGCCGCAATGCTCGACGGCGAGGTGCATGGACGGGTCGATGCGGATCTGGCGAAGGAACTCGTCGCGGAGGCACGCCGATGACCGTTCGCATATATGTTCCCCGCGATGCCGCTGCGCTGGCGCTTGGCGCCGACCGCGTCGCCCAGGCCTTTTCCCGTGAGGCGGAGGCCCGCAAGCTCGACATCGCGATCGTGCGCAACGGCTCGCGCGGCATGCACTGGCTGGAGCCGCTGGTCGAGGTCGAGACGGCTGAAGGCCGCATCGCCTACGGCCCCGTCAAGCCCGCCGACGTGCCCGCCTTGCTCGACGCCGGCCTGCTGGACGGCAAGGCCCACCCGCTCTGTCTTGGCGGAACGGAAGAGATTCCGTTCCTGAAGAACCAGACCCGCCTCACTTTCGCGCGCTGCGGCGTCATCGATCCCGTCTCGCTTGAGGACTACAGGGCCCATGGCGGTCTGCGAGGCCTCGAAAAGGCCATCGCGATGGCTCCTGCTGATGTCGTCAAGGAAGTCACCGACAGCGGCCTGCGCGGCCGCGGCGGTGCAGGCTTCCCGACAGGCATCAAGTGGAAAACCGTGCTCGATGCCCCCGGCGACAAAAAATACATCGTCTGCAATGCCGACGAGGGCGACAGCGGCACCTTCGCCGACCGCATGATCATGGAGGGCGATCCCTTCGTTCTGATCGAGGGCATGGCGATCGCCGGCCTCGCCACCGGCGCCACCAAGGGCTACGTCTACACCCGTTCCGAATATCCACACGCCATCGCCGTGATGAACGACGCCGTTATCGTCGCGCGCGCCGCCGGCGTGCTCGGTCCGTCCGTGCTCGGCTCCGGCAGGGCGTTCGACATGGAGATCCGTGTCGGCGCGGGCGCCTATGTCTGCGGCGAGGAAACGGCACTGCTCAACAGCCTGGAGGGCAAGCGCGGCATCGTGCGCGCCAAGCCGCCGCTGCCGGCCCTGCAGGGCTTCATGGGCCGCCCCACCGTGGTCAACAACGTCATCTCGCTTGCCTCCGTGCCGATCGTGATGGACAGGGGCGCCGCCTACTACCGCGATTTCGGCATGGGCCGCTCGCGCGGCACCATCCCGATCCAGATCGCCGGCAACGTCAAGCATGGCGGGCTCTATGAAACCGCCTTCGGCCTGACGCTCGGCGAGATCGTCGACGCCATCGGCGGCGGCACCGCCACCGGCCGGCCGGTTCGCGCCGTGCAGGTCGGCGGCCCGCTCGGCGCCTATTTCCCGCGCGCCCTGTTCGACACGCCCTTCGACTACGAGGCTTTCGCCGCGAAGGACGGCCTCATCGGCCATGCCGGCATCACTGTCTTCGATGACACGGTCGACATGCTGAAGCAGGCACGCTTCGCCATGGAGTTCTGCGCCGTCGAAAGCTGCGGCAAGTGCACGCCCTGCCGCATCGGCTCGACGCGCGGTGTCGAGACCGCCGACAAGATCGCCCAGGGCATCGAGCCGGAGAAGAACCGCGAACTGCTCGCCGACCTCTGCAACACCATGAAGTTCGGTTCGCTCTGCGCGCTCGGCGGCTTCACGCCCTATCCTGTCATGAGCGCCATGACGCATTTCCCGGGGGATTTTTCCCCGGCCCCGATGGTGGAGGCGGCGGAATGAGCACACCGGAAAAGGTCAAAGGCCCGGCATCCTACTTCCCTTCGATCGAGAAGACCTACGGTCAGCCGATCGAACACTGGAAGGAGATCATCCGCGCACAGGACGGCAAGGCGCACATGCAGATCGTCGCATTCCTCAAGGAAACGCACGGTCTCGGCCATGGCCATGCCAATGCACTCGTCGCGGCGACGCTCGCCGAGACGAAGTCGTAGCAACAAATGAAGTCGCCGCCATCAGCGGCGCAACGGATTGACCCGGAGGTTCTCATGCCCCTCGTTCCAGAAATCGACTTCGGCACTCCCGCCTCCCGCTCGGAAAAGATGGTGACGCTCACCATCGACGGGAACGAGATCACCGTTCCAGAGGGCACCTCCATCATGCGCGCCTCGATGGAGGCCGGTATCCAGGTGCCAAAACTCTGCGCCACCGACATGGTCGATGCCTTCGGCTCCTGCCGGCTCTGTCTCGTCGAGATCGAGGGCCGCAACGGTACCCCGGCCTCCTGCACGACCCCGGTGGCGCCCGGCCTCGTCGTCCACACCCAGACAGGCCGGCTGAAGGACATCCGCAAGGGCGTGATGGAGCTCTACATCTCCGACCATCCGCTCGACTGTCTCACCTGTGCGGCGAATGGCGACTGCGAACTGCAGGACATGGCCGGAGCCGTGGGCCTGCGCGACGTGCGCTACGGCTACAAGGGCGACAACCACGTCAAGGCACGCAACAATGGCGAAGCCAATGCCCGCTGGATGCCGAAGGACGAATCAAACCCCTATTTCACTTACGATCCGTCGAAATGCATCGTCTGCTCGCGCTGCGTGCGGGCCTGCGAGGAGGTACAGGGCACCTTCGCGCTGACCATCGAGGGCCGCGGCTTCGACAGCCGCGTTTCGCCCGGCATGCACGAGCATTTCCTCGAATCCGAATGCGTCTCCTGCGGCGCCTGCGTGCAGGCCTGCCCGACGGCGACGCTGACGGAAAAATCCGTCATCGAGATCGGCCAGCCGGAGCATTCCGTCGTCACCACCTGCGCCTATTGCGGCGTCGGCTGCTCCTTCAAGGCGGAGATGCGCGGTGAGGAACTGGTGCGCATGGTGCCCTGGAAGGACGGCCAGGCGAACCGCGGCCATTCCTGCGTCAAGGGCCGCTTCGCCTATGGCTACTCGACCCACAAGGAGCGCATCCTCAACCCGATGATCCGCGAGAAGATCTCGGACCCGTGGCGCGAGGTGACCTGGGATGAGGCCTATGCCCATGTCGCCGCCGAGTTCCGCCGCATCCAGTACCAGTACGGTCGTGATTCGGTCGGCGGCATCACCTCCTCGCGCTGCACCAACGAGGAGACCTTCCTCGTCCAGAAGCTGATCCGCGCCGGTTTCGGCAACAACAATGTCGATACCTGCGCCCGCGTCTGCCATTCGCCGACGGGCTATGGCCTTGGCCAGGCCTTCGGCACCTCCGCCGGCACGCAGAACTTCGACAGCGTCGAGCACACCGACGTCGTCATCGTCATCGGCGCCAACCCGACGGACGGCCATCCGGTCTTCGCCTCGCGCCTCAAGAAGCGCCTGCGCCAGGGTGCCAAGCTGATCGTCATCGATCCGCGCCGCATCGATCTCGTCTCCTCGCCGCACATCAAGGCCTCCTATCACCTGCCGCTGAAGCCCGGCACGAACGTCGCCGTCGTCACGGCGCTCGCCCATGTCATCGTGACGGAGGGCCTCTTCGACGAAAAATTCATCCGCGAGCGCTGCGACTGGTCGGAGTTCGAGGACTGGGCCTCCTTCGTCGCCGAGCCGCGCCACAGCCCCGAGGAAACCGAAGCCTTCACCGGCGTGCCGGCGGAAACGCTGCGCGGCGCCGCCCGCCTGTTCGCCACCGGCGGCAACGGCTCGATCTACTATGGCCTCGGCGTCACCGAACACAGCCAGGGCTCGACCACCGTCATGGCCATAGCCAACCTCGCCATGGCGACCGGCAATATCGGCCGCGAAGGCGTCGGCGTGAATCCGCTGCGCGGCCAGAACAACGTGCAGGGCTCGTGCGACATGGGCTCCTTCCCGCACGAACTGCCGGGCTACCGCCACATCTCCGACGATGCGACGCGCGAGATCTTCGAAAAGCTGTGGGGCGTGACGCTCAACAACGAGCCGGGCCTGCGCATCCCCAATATGCTGGACGCCGCCGTCGAAGGCACGTTCAAAGGCCTCTATATCCAGGGCGAGGACATTCTCCAGTCCGACCCGGACACCAAGCACGTCTCCGCCGGCCTTGCCGCCATGGAATGCGTCGTCGTGCAGGACCTCTTCCTCAACGAGACGGCGAACTACGCCCATGTCTTCCTGCCGGGCTCGACCTTCCTCGAAAAGGACGGCACCTTCACCAATGCCGAACGCCGCATCAACCGCGTGCGCCGCGTGATGACGCCGAAGAACGGCTATGCGGACTGGGAGGTCACCCAGAACCTCGCCAAGGCCATGGGCCTTGCCTGGAACTACAGTCATCCCTCCGAAATCATGGATGAGATCGCCGCAACGACGCCGAGCTTCGCCCTCGTTTCCTACGACTATCTGGAAAAGGTCGGCTCGGTGCAGTGGCCCTGCAACGAGAAGAACCCACAAGGTTCGCCGATCATGCACATCAACGGCTTCGTGCGCGGCAAAGGCAAGTTCATCCGCACGGAATATGTCGCAACGGACGAGAAGACCGGCCCGCGTTTCCCGCTGCTGCTCACCACCGGCCGCATTCTCAGCCAGTACAATGTCGGCGCCCAGACGCGGCGCACGGAGAACGTCGTCTGGCACGAGGAGGACCGGCTGGAGATCCACCCGCACGATGCGGAAAACCGCGGGATCCGCGATGGCGACTGGGTGCGTCTCGCCAGCCGCGCCGGCGAGACGACATTGCGCGCCCTCGTCACCGACCGCGTCGCACCGGGTGTCGTCTACACGACCTTCCACCACCCGACGACGCAGGCAAACGTCATCACCACCGATTTCTCTGACTGGGCGACCAACTGTCCGGAGTATAAGGTGACCGCCGTGCAGATCTCGCCGTCGAACGGCCCGTCCGACTGGCAGGTCGAATATGACGAACTGGCCCGCCGCTCGCGTCGGATCAGGGGCAAGCTGGAGGCAGCGGAGTAGGATAGCGGCGTGCCGGATTTTTCCACCACGACCAAGGTTGCCGAGATCGCCCGCCGCAACGGGCGGCTCGCGGAAAGCGAGCGCTTCGTGCCGGAGGAGGCCCCGGTTGCCTTCTCCTATGCGGGCTCGACCCATGCGGTGATGATGGCAACGCCCGCCGACCTCGAGGATTTCGCCGTCGGCTTCAGCCTGACGGAGGGCATCATCACCGACCCTTGCGAGATCGAGGCCATCGAGGTGCTGACCGAAGACAAGGGTATTGATGTGCAGATCCAGCTGGCGGACGCACAGAACGACGCCCTGACCACCCGCCGGCGCCACATGGCCGGCCCGGTCGGCTGCGGTCTGTGCGGTATCGAATCGATCGAGCAGGCCGTGCGCGTGACGCCCTCGGTGCGGGCGTCGTCCCTCACGCTCGGCGCGGAGGACGTGGTGGAGGCAGTGCGCCTCCTGAACGGTCAGCAGCCGCTTCATATGGTGACGCGCGCCGTGCATGGCGCCGGGTTCTATGTCCCGGGCGAAGGCCTTATCGCCGTGCGCGAGGATGTCGGCCGGCACAATGCGCTCGACAAGCTCGTCGGCGCGGCACGACGCACAGGCCATGCAGGCGGCACCGGCGCCGTCGTGGTGACGAGCCGCGTTTCCGTCGAGATGGTGCAGAAGACGGCAGTCATCGGCAGCCCCTTCATCATCGCCATTTCCGCGCCGACGGCGCTCGCCATCCGCACCGCCGAGGACGCCGGCATGACGCTGGTCGCGCTGGTGCGGGGCGAAGAATTCGAGATTTTCACCGGCGCGGAGCGCATCGTCTCCCGTGCGGAACGCCAGGTCGGCAACGGTTAGGAGACAGGAATGTCGGAAGGCAGCAAGATTCCCAGGATGGCGAACCAGATCGCCACCTTCTTCCACTCGCAGCCCAAGAGCGAGGGCCCGAACGGCGTGGCGACCCATATCAACAAGTTCTGGGAACCCCGCATGCGCCGGCAACTCTTCGATATCGTCGACAACCACGCCGGCGAAGGCCTTGATGCCCTCGTCCTCGCGGCGGTGCCGATGATCCACCGCCCGCCGCCAGCCGAAATCCCGGCTGCGGCCGGAGCGAACGCTCCAACAGCTCCCTGACCAATCCTCAAACGCAAACGGCCGGCATCGCTGCCGGCCGTTTTTCATGCCGCGGGCCGCTTAGAACTCTTCCCAGTTCTCCGCTGCCTGCGCCGTGGAGCCTCGCGGCGCCCGCAGGGTGCGGGCCACGGCATGAAGTTGTGATACCTGTGCAGGCGCGGGTGCCCGCTGGACCGGGTGGGCAGTATTTCCGGCAAGCTGGAACCGGCGGATGAGCGCATGCAGCGCATCCGCCTCGCGCGCCATGGCATGGCTGGCGGCCGTGCTTTCCTCGACCATGGCCGCATTCTGCTGCGTCGCCTGGTCCATCGCATTGACCGACTGGTTGATCTCTCGAAGCCCGGTCGATTGCTCGCGCGACGCCTCGACGATCGCCGCCACGTTGGTGTGCACGTCCTGGACCTGCGCCAGGATCTCCTGAAGCGCCCGTCCGGTCTCATCGACCAGCGCCACACCGCTCCTGACCTGCTCGCCCGATGTCGCGATCAGGGCCTTGATGTCCTTGGCGGCGCTGGCCGACCGCTGGGCCAGTTCCCGCACCTCCTGCGCCACGACGGCGAAGCCTTTGCCCGCCTCGCCCGCCCGCGCCGCCTCGACACCGGCGTTCAGCGCCAGAAGGTTGGTCTGAAAGGCGATGTCGTCGATGACGCCGAGAATGTTGGAGATTTCACGCGAGGACTGCTCGATCTGCCCCATCGCGTCGATCGCCTTGCGGACGACCACGCCGGATTTTTCCGCACCCGCCCGTGTCTTGCTTACCAGCGTTCCTGCCTCATCGGCCCGCTGGCTCGAATCACCGACGGTGGTGGTGATCTCGTCGAGAGCGGCCGCAGTTTCCTCCACGGAGGCCGCCTGCTGCTCGGTGCGCCTTGCCAGATCGTCGGCGGCAGAGCGGATTTCCTGTGCGCCCGACGCGATCGCATTGGCATTGGTCTCGACGGTGCGCATGGCATCGTGAAGGCCGGCGACAGCTTCGTTGAAGTCCCTGCGCACCGTTTCCATGGACGGCACGAAAGGCGTTGCGAGATTTTGCGTCAGATCGCCCCCGGCCAATGCCTTCAGCGCCATGCCGAGCGCCTTGATCGCCGACATGCGCTCGGTGACATCGGTGGCAAACTTGACCACCTTGTAGACCCGGCCGGAAAGGTCGCGGATCGGATTGTAAGCCGCCTGGATCCAGATCTCGCGACCACCCTTGCCGTAACGCACGAACTCGTTGGAGATGAAGCGGCCCTCGGCAAGGCTCTTCCAGAAATCCGCATAGGCCGCGGTCTGCACGTAGGCCGGATCGCAGAACATGCGATGATGCTTTCCGCGGATTTCGGACAGATCATAACCGAGCGCGGTGCAGAAATTCTCGTTGGCGTGCAGGATTTCGCCGGTCGGCGTAAATTCGATCACGGCCTGCGAACGGGAGATCGCGTCGAGCTTGCTCGCATCCTCCGCCGCACGTCTCTTCGCTTCGGTGATGTCACTGGCGAACTTGACAACCTTGTAGGGCTTGCCGCCGCGAAAGACCGGATTGTAGGTCGCCTGGATCCAGATTTCGCTGCCGTCCTTGCGCAGGCGCTTGTAGCTGTTCGAATCGTATTCGCCACGTCCGAGATGTGCCCAAAACTGGCGATACTCCTCGCTGGCCGTGTAGGCCGCCTCGCAGAACATGCGATGGTGCTGACCGACGATGTCCTTCAAGTCGTAGCCGAGCGCCCGGCAGAAATTCTCGTTGGCGGTGAGGATGGTTCCCTTGGGATCAAACTGGATCACGGCCTGTGAACGCGACAGCGCGTCGAAGATGTGGCCCGCATCCATGGATTTCGCAAATGAAAGCATGACCTGTCCCTCTGTGCGATGACCACGGTCTTCTTCAAAATTGTGCGCGTGGTGATCGTCGTGTGTTGATGCCCAGATATGACCCGCTTTAACGGTCATACGCTGGCAACGGTAAGTACAATCTTCGCGAGAGGCATCATGCCAGAGCGACGGAATGCGCATCTGCAATCAAAGATGGCGACACAGACTTAAGAATTGATGAAAAACAAACAGCGATATTTTAGATCTATTATATAACAATGACTTATAGCATACCTGAAAACATGATGCTTACGTAACGTCAGGTAGGCGCTCCAGACGGCGAGTCCTGAAACACGCAAAAGTTGCACAAGCCGAGAAACATAAAAAAACCGCCGTACAATCGTACGGCGGTCTCAGGATTTCAGCGATAAAGCGGGCGGATCAGGCCGCCATGTCCTCCACTTCGCGCTCCTTGAACATGCGCGCAAGGTTGAGGAAGCAGATCATGCCGTTTTCATGGGCGATGATGCCCTCCGCATAGACTTTGTCGAAGGAGGTCGTCACTTCCGGCACCGGCTGGATCTGCTCACTGCGGATGGTGAGGATGTCGGAGACCCGATCGACGACGAGGCCGACGACCATGCTGTGCACTTCGGCGACCACGATGGCACTGCGCTCGTTTGCCTCGGTGCTCTTCATGCCGAGCTTGTGAGCGAGGTCGATGATCGGGATCACCGTGCCGCGCAGGTTCATCACGCCGATGACGTCAGGCGGCGAGTGCGGGATCGGCGTGGACGGCGCCCAGCCGCGGATTTCGCGGATCGTGGTCGTCTTCACGCAGAATTCCTGATCGTGCAGGCGGAATGCGATGATTTCGAGCGTGTCGCCGGCAAAGCCGGTCGTCTTGATGGAGGACATCGGGATCTTTCCAGTTTCATCTGCTTCGTGTCCCGATCCTATGCACGCTCTGGTTAAAATCTTTCAAACGCGCCGCGATTTGTTGCGCCCTGCATGCAAAAGGCTCCGCGTCGCCACGGAGCCTTGCACTTTTTCCGACCCTACCATTTGCAGGAGCCGGCAATCATCCCATCCAGGCGGGAGCGCCCGTCAGCCTCGGCAATGCCCTCAATATTCCTTCTCGTAGAAGATACCCGCGCCTGCGCTGCCGCCACTGCCCGCCTCGCCGCGTAGCTTCAGGCCACGGCCGACATCGAGGTTGATGACCGCCTTGGCGCCGTTCGTCTCCGGGTCCTGCTTTAACTCGATATAGGTCCGCTCGTTGAGATACTTCCCCGCCGAGACCGCCGCCCGGCCTTCCGCATCCGTCGTGATGTCGAGATCGTCGACGCCGAGCTTGCTGCGCAGGCTGTCAAGCAGACCGGTCGAACTGCCGCCGGCGAGCTGGCTGGCGGCGGAGGCAAGCTGGGCGATCTGCACCGCCGAGAGGTTCGACATGGAGCGGTTGAAGATCAGCTGCGCCAGGATTTCGTCCTGCGGCAGCGAAGGCGAAGAGGCGAAGGTAACGGTCGGGTTGTTGGCAAGGCCCGCCACCGTCACCGTGATTTCCGTCGAGCCGGCCGTGCTGCCGGCCACCAGATTGACCGTCGGCACAAGGCCGCCGGCAAAACCGATATGGGCACTGGTGAAATCGAGACGGCGCGTCAGGATCTCCATGCGTCCACGCTCCAATTCGAAACCGCCGGAAACGACCGGCGAGGCGGACGTACCCGTGATCTTCAGGCTGCCGCCAAGTTCCGCATTGATGCCGCGGCCGCGCACGAAGAGCTGGCCCGGCGCCTCGATGGTAAGGTCGAGCGCAATGCCGCGCGAAGCGCCGCTGCTGCCCTGGTCGCGCTGCACGTCCGCCGTCATGCGCTTGACGTCGGCCGGCGCATTGCGGTGCTTGATGTCGATTTCGGAGAGCGAGGCCGGCAGCTTTTGGGGAATGGTGATGTTCGCCTTGTTGATGCGCACCTTGCCGCCGAGCGAAAGCCCCGCCACGGGTCCCTTCAGCGTCAAGTCACCTGCGACATTCGCCGTCACCAGCGTGCCGTCGACATAGGTGATGTCGCCGAGCTTGACGGCGACGTCGACCGGAAAGCCGCTCGCCGGGTCGATGCCGACGCGCCCGCTGGCCGACAGCTGGCCGCCGCTGGCAAGCTTGCCGGAGACCGTCTCGATCACCGCCTGCCGCCCGTCCATCGTAACGCGGACCGTCAGGTTCTCCACCGCGAGGTTGCGGCGCACATCGACAAGCCGCGCGCCGCCGGCCGTGATGCTGCCGGTAATCGAGGGTGCGGCCGCCGTGCCGCCGATGGAGAGATCGACATTGGCATTGCCGGTCAGGACAAAGCCCTGGGCGGACAGCTGACCCTGCAGCAGGCCGAACGGCACCGTGCCGTTGAACTTGAGCCCGAGCGGCGTCGCCCCGCCGATGCCGACCGTACCGCCACCGCGGAAGGACAAACCGCCACCGCCCGAAAGCACCGTATCGAGCCGGACCTGGTTGTTGGCGAATTCCCCCTTGGCAGTGATGGTGAGCGCGCCGATGCCCGCGCCGCGGGTCTGGCTCGTTACCGCCCCGCCCCAGCCCAGCGCGTAGTTGACGACGGGCGCCGCCGCGCGTCCCTTAACCGTAACCGTGCCGCCGATCGTGCCTTCCGCACCAAGGCCGTCGGCAAAATTGTTGACCAGCGCAGCCGGCAGCGCGGAGAGGCGAACGGACAGATCGAGCGCTTCACCCGCGCGGCCCGTGACCGCAATGGAGCCGCGGCCGGCCTGGATCGTCAGCCCGTCGAGCGAGGCGACGCCGTTGGTGACGCCGATCGTCGTCGGCTTGGCCAGTTTCAAGGCAATGCGCCGCGGTGCGGCCTCGAAGGCCTGCAGGGCGACATCCAGCCCACCGTCGCGCTGGATGACCTTGCCCTTCGTCAGAAGCGGCGCACCGTCGAGACGGCCGGTCAGATCGAAATTGGTCGCCTGCCCTTCGCGCGAAAAACCGAGCTTCAGCGCTTCGAGCCGGTTCTCACCCGAGGCCACCCGCTCGGCGCGCACCGTGCCTGTAATCGCCGCGGTGGCGAGGTCGGCGATGGTGAGATCGACCGCCGGTTTGGTGATGCTGAGAGCATCGCGGCGGATGGCGGAACCGGAGGCCTGGATGGTCGCCGACGTCCGGCCATTGCCGGTCGCGATTTCCACCTGCCCGGAGAGATCGCCCGCCGCCTTCTGGCCAGCCATGGCGGCGAGCAAGCCAAGATCAGGAAAATCAAAGCGGATCGTGCCGTCAGGCATGAAGTTGTCCGCCAGCGCGAGCGAGCCCTTCAGCGTGTTGGGACCGATTTCCGCTTCCAGCACCGGCACGGCAATGCGACCGCCTTCCGAGGTGATGCTGGAGCGCACGTTGATCGGCTGGCCATCAAGCGCACCGGTCGCCGTCAATTCGCCGGACGGGCTGTCGGCAACGGCCTTGCCAGTCAGCGTGACCACGAGATCGCTGAGCGTGCGGCCGGAGAGGGTTGCCCCGCTCGACGTGACCTTGGCGGACACATCGAGCCCCGCAACGGGACCGGTGGCGGAAAGCTCGAAGGCCGCTTCGCCCGCCGCATCGGCGAGCAGCTTGCCAAGGTTAAGTACCTTGCCGGTCAAAGCGGCATCGAGCGCACCGTTGCCGAGCGAGATCGTGCCCGCCGTCTCCAGCGTACCGGACTTGACCTGAAGCCCGGAAACCTGAACGGCACCATCGCCCGCCAGCTGGACCCGTCCCTCCATCGCAATCGTCGTGTCGAATTTGCCGGCCAGCGCCGGCGGCAGCACGGCCGGCAGCGCGAAGAGACGGAAATTGACATCGGCCTCACGGCTCTTCAACCCATAGCGGCCCGACAGCGTACCGCCGATGCTGGCGCTTTCGAGCGTGGCGGGATCGAAGGCGATCTCGTCAGGCGAGACGGTGAGCGTCGCTACCAGCTTCGCCGGCCCCTTCACCGTACGGTCGACATCAGCACTGGCAAAGGCCGTCATGCCGGTTTCGAGCACGGCATCGATACGGCCGGACTGGCTCGCCACATTGAACGCTTCGCTTTTTGCCGTCAGGCGGATGTTCTCCACCCGCCCGGCTGGCAGTTCGGCCGAAACGACCGTCGCATTGGCTTTGAGCGCTGCCGCGGTCGCCTCGCCCGTCAGCGACAGATCGGCACCTTCGATCAGCACGCGCGCATCGCCCTCGGCGAGCGGCCAACGGAAATCGACCGGCCCGTCCTTGCCCGAAAATTTGACGTCGAGGTCGTTGGCACCCTTGGCGCTGACCGTACCCGAGGCGGCAAGGGTCATGGCGCCCGTCGAGATCGAGCCCTTCTCAATGCGCAACATGTCCGAACCGTCGAAGGCGGCGACAACGTCGATGCCCGTTTCACCGGCAAAGAGCGGGCGAAGCTGCGGCGGCATCAGCGCGTCGAAAGTGCCGCCGCCACTGAGGGCGATCGTGTGCAGGCCGTTCGTCGCAAGGTCGTGGCGTCCGTCGACCCGCAGCATTTCCGTGCCGTCGAGCGCAGCAGACAGCCGGCCCGTCCATTCGGAAAGCGGACCGTCGCCCGTAAGGCGGATCGTGACGGCAGGGTCGTTCGGCAGCTTGAGCAGCGCCGCGAGCAGCCCGCCCTTCGGCTCGGCGACATCGGCCTCAAGACGAAGCTCGTTGTCGGCAGGGTTGAAGACGATATCGGCGGCGACGCGTGCATCCGGCCGCGCCTTTTCCGAAGCGGAGAGCTTGACCGCAACGCTTTCGGCCGTCGCATCACCGCTGCCGGAGACGACGATACGCTGGTCCCGGCCGGCGACCGTGCCCGACACAAAGAGTTCCGGCACATCAAGCGCGCCGACATGTACTTCCACGGGCAGGGTGAACGGCGTGTCGGAAGGCTCCGCATCCGCCTTTGGCTCGGGCAGACGCAGGAGCGAGACGGAAGAGGCGGAGACACGTTCGGCTTCGAAGCTGAAGAAGAGAAGCTGGAGCGGCGACCAGTCGACCGCGAGGTCGCGGATCTCCGCATAGGTGCCCCTGGCATCGCCAAGCGCGATCGAGCCGGCGCGGAGCTTGCCGGTGAGAAGGCCGGAGGGTTCGCTGATCGAGATCACCTGACCGCTCGCAGCGGCGATCTTCTCCGCCTGCGACACGGCAAAACGCGCACCCGCATCGGTAAAACCGATGAAACCGACGAGACCGGCAAGAAGAACCACAAGAACGGCAAGGCCATAGCCGATAAAACGGAGCGTGGCGCGGAGAATTCGGGACAGCCTGTTCATGCGTCATCCATTTCGCGTGCGGGGGAGCGCCGGGGTCGCTCCACAACGTCTTGAATCCGAATCGCGCGAGCAATCAAGAGTCTAGACGAAAATTGGGGCGACAGTCAGAAGGACTGGCCGATACCGGCATAGACCCCGAAGGACGTTCCACCGGGATATTTCTTCAGCGGCACCGCGACGTCGAGACGCAGCGGGCCGAACGGCGTCGCATAGCGAAGGCCGATACCGGCGCCAGCCCTGATATCCTTGAAGTCGGGCACTTCGTCTGTCGAAACCGTGCCGACATCGATGAAGGGCACGACGCCGATCGTCTCGGTGACGCCGATGCGCGCCTCGGCCGTGGCCGCGACATAGGAACGGCCGCCGAGCAGCTTGTTGCGGCCGTCACGCGGCGAGATCTCCTGATAGCCGTAACCACGCACCGTGCCGCCGCCGCCAAGGAAGAAGCGCCGCGTCGCCGGAATATCGGACAGCTCGTCGCCACCGATGATCGTGCCGGCAGCGAGCTTCCCGGCCAAAACGAAGCGCTTTTCCTCGCCGAATGCCTGGTAGCCGGTGATCGCGCCTTCGAAGCTGGAGAAGAAGGTGCCCCGATCGATCTCGTAGCTGGGCTTCGCGTTGATCATCGCGCGATAGCCTTCCGTCGGATTCAGCTTGTCGTCGCGCGTGTCGCGTACATATTCGATCGGGATGGCGACAGTGAGATAGTTGTTGTTGCCGAAGGCGTCCTCGACATCGCTCCACATCACCTCGCCGCCCGCGCTGACCGTGTCCCTGTCGGAAAGCTCGATGGTGACACCGGCCGCCGCCGTGGTGGTGAACGCCTTGTAGGCGTCGGGATCGGCAATCGAGGCCTTGAGGCTGGCATTGAAGGTCGAGGCCGGCCCGAACGCGCCGGGCTTGGAGAAGAGGATGCCGGCCGAATAGTCGAGATTGCTGATATCCGACTCGCCGATGCGGTTGACCGATCCTTCCAGGCGCAGGGATTCGGCCTCCCCGAAAAGATTGCGGTGCCCCCAATAGCCCTGCAGGCCGAGGCCGTCCGTATTCGAATATTGCGCACCGACACCGAAATAGCGGTGCTTGCCTTCGGAGACCTCGATCGTCATCGGCAACGAACCGTCCGGCGCCAGCTTGTCGGTCTCGCGGATCGTCACGCTGGAGAAGACGCCGAGCGTGCGCAGCCGCTCCGCCGCCTTGTTGAGCGCTTCCGGCGAATAGGGCTGGCCGGCATTGATGCGCGAATAACGCTGCACGAAGGCCGGATCGACCGTCTTGGTGCCGGAAACGCCGACTTCGCCGACGGGCGCGACCGGTCCGCCTTCGGCCGAGATCACAACGTCGACGGTCTGCGTCTTGTGGTCCGCCGTCGCATTGCGTTCGACGAGCCTGGCAAGAGGCCGGCCTTCGGCCTTCAGGTCAACGACGACCTTCTCGCCTGCTTTCAGGATGAGGGTGGAATCGGCCCGCGCACCGGGCACCAGTCCATAGTCGGCCGGATTGCGCCCCTCTGCGTCGCCGGCAAAGGCGACGTCACCAAAGGTGAAGGCCGGGCCGGGCTGGACGGTGATTGTCACCGGAATGGCGCCGCTGTGGTTGAATTCAGGGTTGGGCGGCAGGGAATCGAGATCCTGGCCGGCAACCGTCACATTCACAACACCGCCATAACGCGCCTTCTCATAAAGCGCAGCGAGGATGCGGTCGCGGTCGTCGCGGGCCTTGATGACAAGGCCGAGATCGCCGGACACCGGCTTGCCCTCGTCCTGTTTCAGGCGCGCGGTGTTCTCGATCGCGTCCTTGAGGTCGTCATCATCCGTCCCGGGATCGAACGTCAGCGTGTAGTTCACGGGATCGATGACGGCGGTGGCAGCCTCTTCGTCGTCCTCGAAGAATTTCATGCCGAAAATTTCGAAGGCAGAGGCTGGCCCGGCAGACAAGGGGCCGCACAGCAGGGAGGCCGCAACCGCAAGCGCGGTGCCAGCTCTCAGAAACGCAAAACTCTTTTCCGGCCGGTTCACTTTATCCCGCATCCGCAGCTATCCGTCGCCTTTCTCCTTCAGGTGCGGTGCGCGCGGCAAACCGACAGCTTCCGTCACAAACTTCAGGCGCCCCGTCTCATACGGAGCTTTCAGGCAGGAAAAGACCCTAACGCGTTAGGTTTTCCGTAATGTTAACGGCGGTTTTACACGGATGGAAACAAGATTTGAAGCACTGGAGCGGTGATTTTACGCCACACTCGTCAAAGCAAAAGCCCCGGAGACACTCCGGGGCTTCGCATAGGTTGCAAGTTTTGGTCTTAGTAACCTGACGGGCAACGGTCGATATAGCGACGACCGTAGCGGTCACGGTAGTAGCACTGGCCCGGCTGTTCTGCGACGGACCCGATGACGGCACCCGAAACGCCACCGATGGCCGCGCCGACGGCTGCACCGCGAACGTCGCCCGTAATGGCACCGCCGATGATCGCGCCGGAGACGGCGCCGATACCTGCACCCTTTTCCGTCTGCGTGCAGCCGGCCACGGCCAGACCGACCAGAACGAGCGCAATGACTTTCTTCATGAAGATGTTCTCCAAAGTTGAGCGGCGGCCGCGTTTGCCGGGTCCGCCCTATCCCCTTCTACTCAGGCAACATACCGCGGCCGTCTTCAACGGTGAGGTTTGTCCGAGATCGAAAATATACCCGGAAATCGGGAAGTCCATGGCGTTGAAGTATTTTTTTGGCGCGCGAATAAATATCGTTTCCGTTTCGTTTGATTGGTCCCGACACTTCGACCGGTCACGAGAAATTTCGCAATTGCCTGAAAGTACCGGTTGATCGCCGCCGCAAAACGTCAAATGATATGATTGTTGATGTCGCACCGGCGGTTGGAGGAACAGCCGGGCGGCATCCCGCTACGAATGCAGTGCACGCGAAGAGACAATGCTGGTGTCGTTTGATCCCAGGCCCGCGTCGCGAGGACGCCAGCTGCATGTGACGTCGGATCGATCGCTCCAGCGGACAATGAACCGCCAGGGAGGAACGCATGGCGAAAGTGGCAATGACCGTCAATGGCCGAAAGGTGAGCCGCGAGTGCGAGGACCGCACGCTGCTTGTCCATTTCATCCGCGACCAGCTCAGTCTTACCGGAACCCATGTCGGCTGCGATACCTCCCAGTGCGGGGCCTGTGTCGTGCATATGGACGGCAAGGCAGTGAAGAGCTGTTCGATCCTCGCGGCCCAGGCCGCCGGCGCCGAGATCCTTACCATTGAAGGCCTTGCGGCCAATGGCGAGCTGCACCCCGTCCAGGCCGCCTTCAAGGCCAACCATGGCCTGCAATGCGGTTTCTGCACGCCCGGCATGGTGATGACCGCGGTCGATATGATCAACCGCTACGGCGCGAAACTCGACGAACAGACGGTGCGCGACAACCTCGAAGGCAATATCTGTCGATGCACCGGCTACCACAACATCGTCAAGGCCATCCTGGCCGCCGCCGAGGAAATGGGCGCGGCAGGCCAGCAGGCAGCGCAGTAGGCGTTACGCAATAGGCAGAAGCCAGCAGGGCGGCCAATTGTGCGACGGTGAAAGCCCGAACGCCCCTTGGCCAACACCTGCTGCCTCATTTCTCTGGAGGAGATGAAGATGGGTGTCGAAGGCATCGGCGCGCGCGTCGCGCGAAAGGAAGACAAGCGGTTTCTCATGGGCCAGGGCCGCTACACGGACGACATGTCCGTGCCGGGCATGCGTTATGCGGCCTTCGTGCGCTCGCCGCATGCACACGCGAAGATCAAGAGCATCGATACGGCAGCGGCGGCGGACATGCCCGGCGTCATCGCCGTGCTTAACGGCAAGCAGATGCTCGACGACGGCATCGGCAATCTGATCTGCGGCTGGATGATCCATTCCAAGGACGGTTCGCCGATGAAGATGGGCGCCTGGCGGCCGATCGCGCACGAGACGGTGCGCTATGTCGGCGATGCCGTCGCCGTCGTTGTCGCCGACAGTGTGGGCGAGGCACGCGATGCGGCCGAGGCCGTGGTGGTCGACTACGAGGTGCTGCCGGCCGTCACCGATGCGGTGAAGGCGCTGGAAGCCGGCCAGCCGCAGCTCCATCCGGAAGCCCCCGGCAACCTCATCTATGACTGGGAGATCGGCGACAGCGCCGCCACCGACGCGGCCATCGCCGCGGCCGCCCATGTCACGGAGATGAAGATCGTCAACAACCGGCTTGCCCCGAACCCGATGGAGCCGCGCGCTGCGCTCGGCATCTACGATTCGGCCGAGGACCACTACACCTGCTACACGACGAGCCAGAACCCGCATGTCGCGCGTCTCGTCATGAGCGCCTTCTACAATGTGGCGCCGGAAAACAAGCTGCGCGTCATCGCGCCCGACGTCGGCGGCGGTTTCGGCTCGAAGATCTACATCTATCCGGAAGAGATCGTCTGTCTGTGGGCCTCGAAGCGCTCGGGCGTGCCGGTAAAATGGACGAGCGACCGCACCGAGGCCTTCCTGACGGATGCGCATGGCCGCGATCACGTCTCGACCGTCAAGATGGCCTTCGATGCGAACAACCGCGTCACGGCGCTAAAGGTCGATACCATCGCCAATTTCGGCGCCTACATGTCGCTCTTCTCCTCGGCCGTGCCGACCTATCTCTACGCAACCCTGCTCTCCGGACAGTATGATTTCCCGGCGATCCACGCCAATGTGCGCGCGGTCTATACCAACACGGTCGCCGTCGACGCCTATCGCGGCGCCGGACGACCGGAAGCCACCTACCTGCTCGAGCGCACCATGGAGACAGCGGCGCGCGAACTCGGCGTTTCGCCGGCAGAGCTTCGCCGCATCAACTTCATCCGCTCCTTCCCCCACCAGACGCCCGTCATCATGAACTACGATGCCGGCGACTACGAAGCCTCGCTCGAGGCCGCCATGGCGGCGGCCGACTGGAACGGCTTTCCGGCCCGCAAGGCGGAGGCCGCAAGCCGTGGCATGAAGCGCGGCATCGGCATGAGCTGCTACATCGAGGCCTGCGGCATCGCCCCGTCGGCAGCGGTCGGTTCGCTCGGGGCCGGCGTCGGCCTCTGGGAATCGGCCGAGGTGCGCGTCAACGCCGTCGGCACGATCGAGGTGCTGACTGGTTCGCACAGCCACGGCCAGGGCCATGAGACGACCTTCGCCCAGCTCGTCGCCGAGCGCTTCGGTGTGCCGATCGACAGCGTCTCCATCGTGCACGGCGACACCGACAAGGTGCAGATGGGCATGGGTACCTACGGCTCGCGCTCCGGCGCCGTCGGCATGTCCGCCGTCGTCAAGGCGCTCGACAAGGTGGAGGCCAAGGCCAAGAAGATCGCCGCCCACCTGATGGAGGCTGACGAGAGCGATATCGTCATCGAGAACGGCGCGCTGAAGGTCGCCGGCACGGACAAGTCGGTGCCGTGGTTCCAGATGGCCCTTGCCGCGTATACCGCGCACAACCTGCCCTCCGGCATGGAGCCGGGCCTGAAGGAAGGCGCCTTCTACGATCCGTCCAACTTCACCTTCCCCGCCGGCTGCTACATCGCGGAGGTCGAGGTCGATCCGGAAACCGGCAAGACCAGGATCATCCAGTTCGTTGCCGCCGACGATTTCGGCAACATCATCAATCCGATGATCGTCGAGGGCCAGGTGCATGGCGGCATCGCCCAGGGCATCGGCCAGGCCCTGCTCGAAGGCGTGCATTACGATCCGGAGACGGGCCAGCTGCTGACGGCGAGCTACATGGACTACACCATGCCACGCGCCGACGATCTGCCCTCTTTCCAGGTCTCCCACCAGGTGACGCCCTGCCCGAACAATCCGCTCGGCATCAAAGGCTGCGGCGAGGCCGGCGCCATCGGCTCGCCGCCGGCGCTGATGAACGCCATCACCGACGCCATCGGCAACAACGACCTCACCATGCCGGCAACGCCCCAGAAGGTCTGGGCAGCGGCGCTGGCAGCCGGCAACTGACGGAGGAAGCCATGTACGCCACGAATTACCATCGCGCCTCCTCGGTCGCCGAGGCCGTCAAGCTGCAGTCGTCCTCCGACGAGGCGAAGTACGTCTCCGGCGGCATGACGCTCATCCCCACCATGAAGCAGCGGCTGACGGCACCGTCCGACCTCGTCGATCTGCGTCACATAGCCGACCTCAAGGGGATTTCCGTCAACGGCGGCCGGGTGAGGATCGGCGCCGGCACGACGCACTACGAGGTCTCGACCTCGGCGGAGTTGAAAGCCGTCTGCCCGGCGATCTGCCAGCTCGCCTCCCATATCGGCGACCCGCATGTGCGGCATATGGGCACGATCGGCGGTTCCATCGCCAACAACGACCCCGCCGCCGATTATCCCTCCGCCATGCTGGCGCTGGGTGCGACGATCGTCACCAATGCCAGGGAGATCCCCGCCGACGACTTCTTCACCGGCCTCTTCGAGACCGCACTGGAAGACGGTGAGATCGTCGTGGCCGTGACCTTCGACGCACCGGCAAGAGCCGCCTATTCCAAATTTCCAAACCCGGCCTCGCGCTACGCCATGGCCGGCGTTTTCGTGGCAAAGGCGGGGGATGGCGGCGTGCGGGTGGCGGTGACGGGTGCCGGCTCCAACGGCGTCTTCCGCCATGCCGGGCTGGAAGCGGCGCTGTCCGCCAACTGGTCGCCCGATGCCGCAGCAAGCATGACCGTCGATGCCGGCGAGCTGCTCTCGGACATCCACGGCAGCGCGGAATACCGCGCCAATCTCGTGAAGGTCATGGCCAAGCGCGCCGTCGCCGCCGCCTGACCCCTCGAAAAACGTGAAACTGTTCGATTAAAAGGACGGTTGAGGCCGTCCTTTTTTCATGCAGACTTGACATGCATCAACAGGAAATGGCCTTTGGGGGCCTATGATACATTGGAATGGTTCAAAGGTGGCGCCGATTTGCCGCAGCGCATCCCGTTGCGAGAAACGGGCGCCTGATATAGCCGATTGAACGACCGCCAACGACGATGATGTCCGGGTTCCCGCCGGACAGGAGACTCTGGATGGACTTCGAGACCTACTTCAAGAACGAGCTGGACGGCCTGCATCAGGAAGGCCGCTACCGCGTTTTCGCCGACCTGGAACGCCAGAAGGGCAACTTCCCGAAAGCGACCCGCCATACGGCGAACGGCCCGCAGGACGTCACGGTCTGGTGCTCGAACGACTATCTCGGCATGGGCCAGCACCCCAAGGTGACCGAGGCGATGAAGCTCGCCATCGATCACTGTGGCGCCGGTGCCGGCGGCACCCGCAACATCTCCGGCACCAACCACTACCACGTCCTCCTCGAACGCGAGCTCGCCGACCTGCATGGCAAGGAATCGGCGCTTCTCTTCACCTCGGGCTATGTGTCCAACTGGGCCGCGCTCGGCACGCTCTGTTCCAAGATCCCCGGCATCATCTGTTTTTCCGATGCCGGAAACCACGCCTCGATGATCGAAGGCATCCGCCACTCGAAATGCGAGCGGGTGATCTGGAAGCACAACGACCTCAAGGATCTCGAAGCCAAGCTTGCCGCCGCCGACCCGAAGGCGCCGAAGCTGATCGCCTTTGAATCGGTCTACTCCATGGATGGCGATATCGCCCCCATCAGGGAGATCTGCGACCTCGCCGACAAATATGGCGCGATGACCTATCTCGACGAAGTGCACGCCGTCGGCATGTACGGCCCACGCGGCGGCGGCATTGCCGAACGCGACGGCCTCATGCACCGCCTCACTCTCATCGAGGGCACGCTCGGCAAGGCCTTCGGCGTCATGGGCGGCTACATCGCCGGCTCGGCGGCGCTCTGCGACTTTGTGCGCTCCTTCGCCTCCGGCTTCATCTTCACGACCTCGCTGCCGCCGACGATCGCCGCCGGCGCGGCTGCTGCCATCCGCCATCTCAAGGAAAGCCAGGTCGAGCGCTTTGCCCACCAGGAGCGCGTGCGCAAGCTGCGCAGCCTGCTCGACCGCAACGGCATCCCGCACATGCCCAATCCGAGCCATATCGTGCCGGTCATGGTGGGCGACGCGGCCAAGTGCAAGTGGATCTCGGACCTGCTGCTCGACAATTTCGGCATCTATGTCCAGCCGATCAACTACCCGACGGTGCCGAAGAAGACCGAACGCCTGCGCATCACGCCGACCCCGCTGCACACGGATGCCGATATCGAGCATCTTGTAAGCGCCCTGCATTCGCTCTGGTCGCGCTGTGCGCTCGCCCGCGCCGTCGCCTGACAGCGTGGCGTAAGCCAGGACTATCCGATGAGCCCGGCGGCCACCCGCCGGGCTTCTTCGTCCGCGGCAAAGACATCGTCCATGGACGCGGCCGGCGGCAGATGGGTGAGCCTGTCCATCACCGCCTCGGCAATATCGGCCATGGCAAGGAAGCCGATGCGCCCGCCGACAAAGGCGTGGAACGCCACCTCCTCGGCCGCATTCATCACCGCACCCTGCAGGCCGCCGCGCGTCAGCGCCGTGCGGGCCAGCCGCAGCGCCGGGAAGCGCTCTTCATCCGGCGCCTCGAAATCGAGCCGCGACAGCTTTGCGAAATCCAGCCGGTCGACATTGAGCGGCGAACGCTCGGGATAGGTCAACGCGTAGCCGATCGCCGTGCGCATGTCCGGCGCGCCAAGCTGCGCCAGCACCGATCCATCGACATAACCGACCATCGAATGGATGATCGACTGCGGATGCACCACCACCTCGATCTGCTCCGGTCTGACGTCGAAGAGGTGCTTCGCCTCGATCATCTCCAGCGCCTTGTTGAACATGGAGGCGCTGCCGATCGAGATTTTCAGCCCCATCGACCAGTTGGGGTGGGCGCGGGCGATATCGGCGGTGACATCGGCCATCTGCGCCCGGCTCCAGGTGCGGAACGGTCCGCCGGAAGCCGTCAGGACGATCCGCTCGACCGCATGACGCTGGTCGTCCTCCAGCGCCTGGAAGATCGCGCTGTGTTCGCTGTCGACGGGGATCAGCCGCCCGCCGCCCTCGGCGACGGCCCGGACGAAGAGGTCGCCCGCCGACACGAGGCACTCCTTGTTGGCAAGCGCGATGTCCGCACCCTTCCTTGCTGCAGCCAGCGTCGGCGCAAGGCCTGCCGTGCCGACGATCGCCGCCATCACCCAGTCGGCCTCGCCGGAGGCTGCCTCCAGCAGCGCCGCTCGCCCCGCCGCCGCCTCGATACCGCTGCCGGCAAGGGCTTCCTTCAACGCACTGTAGCGGCTTTCGTCCGCCGTCACCGCCATCTTCGCCCCGCAGTCCTTCGCCTGCGCCGCGAGGAGGTCGACATTGCCGTTGCCGGTCAGCGCCAGCACCTCGTAGCGATCCTGCCCGCCGAGCTGGCGCACCACGTCGAGCGTGCTGGTGCCGATGGAGCCTGTCGAGCCGAGAATGGTGATACGGCGCTTTTGCCGCGCGTCGGGAGCCATGGTGAAGTCCGCGATTTTCTTGTTATCGACAAAAGGCTCTACAGGCGAAAGACGCCTGCAACAAGTCATGGAAATGCTGTAAAGCGAAGGCTGCGCCAGTCTTCGCAAACCCGCGGCTTGACCTTTTCACCCGGACGGCCATAACGTCCCGGCAAAGCGGTCTTCCGCCCTGACGCGATTGGAGAAATCTGTGTACCGACGCCTGAGAGTATGGACCCTCGCCTGCCTCGCCTTCATGGCGGCAGCTCCGGCCTATGCCGACGAGCCGGTCCCGGGTGGTCTCGGCGGCACCTGGCTTGCCGAGGATATCGGCGGCAATGGTGTCATCGACGACCTGCAGACGACGCTGGAGATCAAGCCGGACGGCTCCTATGGCGGCAATGGCGGCTGCAACACCTATCGTGGCAAGCTGAAGGTGCAGAACGGCAACATCGCCTTTGCCCCCGCTGCCGCGACGCGCAAAATGTGCGCGCCGGCCATCATGGACCAGGAACAGAAATTCTTCGACGCGCTCGGCACCGTCACCTCGTGGAAGCTCGAAAACGGCATCCTGCACCTGACGGGCAAGGAAGGCGCCCCGGCGATCCGCCTTGCCGGCCTCAAGAACAACACCGACATCGTCATCCGCCTGCCGGGACCCGAACAGAGCGTGGCGCGCGAGACGATCAACTACCAGTGCGACGCCGAGCAGCGCGTCGTCGTCGAATATATCAATGCCGGTACGAATTCGCTTGCCGTGCTGAAGATCGGCGAAGAGACGGTCATCGCCGCCAACGTCCTGTCCGCCTCCGGCGCCAAATATGCCGGCGGCCAGTATGAATGGTGGACGAAGGGCGACGAGGCGACGCTCTACGACCTGACCAAGGGCGAGAACGCACCAGGCGTCAACTGCCGCAAGACCGGCTGATCCGGCCGGTCACTGGAGGGGACCATCGCATGCCCACGTTCCGTGTCGGCCAGAAGGTCGTCTGCATCAACGACCGCTTCAAGAATGTCTCGATCGACCAGGGCATCCGCAAAGGGCAGGTCTATACGGTCCGCTGGACCGGCCACTACCGCCACTATGTCGATGGCGATTTCTACGGCATCAAGCTGGTCGAACTCTACCGCGGCAAGGACGACGGCCCGGAAGGCTACGGGGCCGACGACATGCCCTTCCGCGCCACCCGCTTCCGCCCCCTGGTCAGCGACCGGATCCGCAGCATGCTCGGCCTGAAAGCCCCGCAGCCGAAGGTCGTCACCAAACCCTCCGCCATCCCCTCCATTCGCCCCAAGCCGCGCGTCGTCACGCCGGAGCGCGAGAAGGAGGACGTCTGATCCCTCCCAATCGGGGCGATGGCCCGCAATGCTTGGGCCAGACCCAGTCCAGCAGGTAACTCAACGCCCGACGCGCCATTGCGTGGAACGACACCGAAACGACCATGCAGATCGCCACGATACCAGCGGTCATCCAGTTTATCGGACCCGGATTTTCCTGAATCCCTGCCAGGGTGGGCGTCAAGGCCCCGCCAAAGCAACCGCGATGGCAATGCCATTGAGATAGCGCGCGGTCAGCTTAGCTTTCTCGTTCTGCCGGTTCTTCATATCTCCTCCCGGCCCCCTACTCCAAGCTGCAATTTTTGATCGTAATCGTCGAGTGGAGCGTCGAAATTCTCATTCGATGCCGCCAGCGACCATGTCCGGATTTGCATGCAGGTCCGCGTGCGGAGAGCAGTATCCGGATACTTGTCGGAAGTGACGGCAGGAGCATCAAGGCAATGGTGATCCCGCCGCGATTCGAACGCGGGACCCCCAGATTAGGAATCTGGTGCTCTATCCTGCTGAGCTACGGGACCACTGACTGAACCCATACAAAAGCCGGGGCTTTTAGCCAAGCGATTTTCAGGCGGCGAGGCGGCTTTCGGCAAGCTTGACCCAATAGCTCACGCCATGGGGTATCGCGTCGTCGTTGAAATCGTAGGCAGGGTGATGCAGGCCCGCGCTGTCGCCGTTGCCGAGGAAGACGAAGGCACCGGGGCGGGCGAGCAGCATGTAGGAAAAATCCTCGCCGCCCATCATCGGGTCCAGCGCGGGATCGACCGCAGCCTCGCCGGCGATTTCGCGCGCGACGGCAACGGCATGGTCGGTCTCGTCGGGATGATTGGCCGTGACGGGGTAGTTGCGGTGGTAGCCGACCGTGATCTCGGCACCATGCGCGGCAGCAAGGCCGCTGCAGATCTGGCGGATCCGGGCTTCGGTCTCCTGGCGCATCTCGGCGCTCAGGGTGCGCACCGTACCGGCAAGCTGCGCCGTCTCCGGGATGACGTTGTGGGCGAAACCGGCGTTGAACTTGGTAACAGAGACGACGAGGGAGGCTATCGGATCGGCGACACGCGAGACGATGGTCTGCAGCGCGGAAACCACCTGCGCACCGATGACAATCGGATCGACCGTCTTGTGCGGCAGGGCGGCATGGCCGCCGCGACCCTTCACCGTGATGTTGAACTCGTCGGTCGCTGCCATGATCGGGCCGGGGCGCGTGCCGAAGGAGCCGACCGGCATGCCGGGCAGATTGTGCATGCCGTAGACTTCGGCAATGCCGAAACGCTCCATCATGCCGTCCTTGACCATCTCGTTGCCGCCGCCGCCACCCTCTTCGGCCGGCTGGAAGATGACCGCGACATTGCCGGAGAAACTGCGCGTCTCGGCGAGATACTTCGCCGCGCCGAGCAGCATGGCCGTGTGCCCGTCATGGCCGCAGGCATGCATCTTGCCCCTGACGGTCGAGGCCCAGGGCTTTCCGCTCGTCTCCTCGATGGGCAGGGCATCCATGTCGGCACGAAGGCCGATGGTGCGCCCCGCAGCCTTGCCGCGGATAAGGCCGACGACGCCGGTGCGGCCGATGCCGGTCACGATTTCGTCGACGCCGAATTCACGCAGCTTTTCAGCGACAAAGGCGGCGGTCTTCTCCACCGCGAAGAGGATTTCCGGCTCCCGGTGGATGTGCCTGCGCCATTCGGTGATTTCATCCTGCATCTCTGCGGCGCGGTTGAGGATGGGCATGCAACACTTCCTGTCATTTCGGCCGCGAAAGCGGCCAACTGCATTCGATGGCTTTGCCATCACGGTGCCATATAGGTTAAATAGGGCGACGGTTCGAGACAACTCCCGATTTCGAGGTGAGACCCTTGCAGATGAACGGACGAACGACGCGCCGGAGCGCATGGCTATTGGGCTCCTGCCTGCTGCTCGCAGCCTCCCTTCTGGCGAACGCGGCAAGCGCCGCCCCGCGCATCCTGGTGGATGTCAACACGCTGAAGGTCATCGAGCATGAGGATGCCTTCCAGCGTTGGTATCCGGCCTCGCTGACCAAGCTGATGACGGCCTATACCGTGTTCCGCGCCGTCAAGGCCGGCGAGCTGACGCTGGAAAGCCCGGTCGTCATGAGCAAGCATGCCGCCGCCGAGCCGCCGAGCAAGATGTACTTCAAGCCCGGTCAGAAGATGACGCTCGACAGCGCGCTGAAGATCATCCTCGTCAAGTCGGCCAACGACGTTTCCGTCGCCATCGGCGAGACGATCTCCGGCTCCGAGCAGGCCTTCGTCGACCGCATGAACGCAGAGGCGGCCCGCATCGGCATGAGCTCCTCGCGCTTCATCAATCCCAACGGCCTGCCCGGCAAGGGCCAGTACACGACGGCACGCGACCTTGCGGTCCTTGCGGTAACGCTGAAGCGAGAATTCCCGCAATACGCCCCTTATTTCGCGCTGGAAGGCTTCACTACCGGCAAGAAGCAGTATCCGAATTTCAACATGCTGATCGGCCGGTTTGACGGCGCTGACGGCATGAAGACCGGCTTCATCTGCGCCTCCGGCTTCAACCAGGTGTCTTCGGCCACCCGCAACGGCCGCAGCGTCGTCTCCGTCGTGCTCGGCTCCGACAGCCTCGGCGCACGGGCGGACATTTCCGCCGGCATGCTGGAAAAGGGCCTGACGATGCGGGCGGGCAATGTACCGACGCTCGGCCAGCTTCGCCCCTATGGCGAGACTCGCGACATCGTCACCGACGTGTCGCAGGAAATCTGCTCGAAGCACGCAGCCAAGGTGCGCAGCGAAGGCCGTGACGAGGCCGGACGCCAGAAGCTCGTGTCACCCTACATCCATGAGCTCAACCGGCCGCTGAAGCTGGTCTTTGCCGGCCTCATGGGCGGCGACACGGCGAAGCCTGCCGGCAACGAGCAGGTCGCCGTCGGCGATACCGGCGGCCTTGCCAATGTGCCGATCCCGATTCCGCGTCCCACGACCTTCTGAACGGCCCCTTTTGACTGGCCCGTTTGATTGGCCCCATTTGATTGGAAAGACCATGACCCTTGCTGAGCGGCGCGTGCCGGTTTCCGTGTTGACCGGATTTCTGGGCGCGGGCAAGACGACCCTGCTCAACCGCCTGCTGAAGGATCCGACACTCACGGACACGGCCGTCATCATCAACGAATTCGGCGAGGTCGGCATCGACCATCTGCTCGTCGAACAGTCGAGCGACGGCGTCATCGAGCTTTCCGACGGGTGCCTGTGCTGCACCATCCGCGGCGAACTGGTCGATACGCTCGCCGACCTGATGGATCGCATGCAGACGGGCAAGATCCAGCCGCTGAAGCGTGTGGTGATCGAGACCACCGGCCTTGCCGATCCAGCACCGGTGCTGCAATCCGTCATGGGCAATCCCGTGATCAGCCAGTCCTTCAGCCTCGACGGCGTGATAACAGTGGTCGATGCCGTCAACGGCCTGTCGACGCTCGCCAACCATCCGGAAGCCGTCAAGCAGATCGCCGTCGCCGACCGCGTGCTGATCAGCAAGATCTCGCTTTCAGATGCCGCAACGGTAGAGGCGGTGAAGCGGGAGATTGCCGCACTCAATCCACGGGCAAGCATCGTGGATATCGACACGCCTGGTCTCGTCGGCCCCGCCCTCCTCGCCAATGGACTTTACGATCCCGGCAGCAAGATTCCTGACGTCCGCCGCTGGCTGCAAGAGGAAACACATGACCACCATGATCATGGGCACCACCACGATCATGAGCACCATCACCATGGGCATGATCACGGGCATCACCACCACGACCACCAGCACGCCCATGACGTGACCCGCCACGACGCGACGATCCGCTCCTTCAGCATCGTGCACGACCGCCCGGTCGATCCGATGGCGCTGGAAATGTTCATCGACCTGCTGCGCTCCGCGCACGGAGAAAAGCTCCTGCGCATGAAGGGCATCGTGCTGATGTCGAACACGCCGGAGCGGCCGCTGGTGCTGCAGGGTGTGCAGAGCGTCTTTCATCCGCCGGAGCGCCTTTCCGCCTGGCCCGACCCGGCGGACCGCCGCACACGACTGGTGCTCATCACCAAGGACCTGCCGGAAGCCTTCGTGCGCGACCTCTTCGATGCGTTTACCGGCACTCCCAGGATCGACCGGCCGGACCGCGCCGCGCTTTCCGACAACCCGCTCGCCATTCCGGGCCTGCGCCTCTGACCGCAGCACGGCAAAAGACCCGGATGCAGGGAACATCCGGGTCTTTGGGGAGGTCAGTCTGGGCGATGTTTACTTGCAGACCTTGATCTTCTTGATGACGACGTTGCCGTAGTAGTCGTAGGACTTCACCTTCTTGATGAAGCAATAGGGCTCGTAGCCGTAGCTGTAGTAGCCGGCCTGCGAAGGGGCCGCGAAGGAGACGGCGGCGACGAGGGCAACGGTGGCGGAAACGATGATCTTGCGCATGGGGTCTCTCCTGATCTCTGGTAAGGATGAGCCTCTCTCATCCGGTGATCAGAAGATCGCACATCGCCCCGCCGCCCGCTGTTCCGCAGGAAACAGGCGGGCTCTCTCCTCTGAAATCAGAAGCGGGCGCCGGCGAGATGGGCGATCTGCGCGCCGAGTTCGTAATAGCCCTCGCGCATCGAGCGGAAGGACTGCGCTTCGGGTTCGCTTACCGGCAACGGCAGGTCCCGTTCGGCGATCTCGCCGGAAACGAGCTCCGCCAGCGTGCGGCCGAAGACAGTGCCCGGCGCGATGCCGCGGCCGTTGTAGCCGGAAAAGCCGATGACGCTGTCGGCAAGGCGGTGGAAGCGCGGCAGGTTGTCCGTGGTCATGCCGATCTTGCCGTACCATTCCGCCTCGAAAGCGACGTCGCCGATAGCGGGAAAGAGCTTTTTCAGCGCGCGCCGCGCCCAGGCCTTGTGGATGCCTGTACCCGCGCCGCGCAGCGCCCCGACACTGCCAAACACCAGCCGGCCACGCTTGTCGAAGCGGAAGGAGGAGAGCACTTCCTTCGTGTCCCAGGCGCCCTGGCGCTCCGGCAGGATCCTTGCCTGCATCTCGGGCGAAAGCGGAACGGTGGCGAAGTTGAAGTAGGGCAGATGCACGAGCTCGGTGCGCACCTCGTTCCAGGGCGCGACCGTATAGGCGTTGGTCGCAACCACCACCCAGTCCGCCGTGACGGAGCCGCGCGCGGTCTTCACCGTCCAACGTTTTCCGGTCCGCTCTGCGCCCGTCACCGGGCTTGCCGTGAAGACCTGGGCACCCGCTGCAATCGCCGCACGGGCAAGGCCGCGCGCATAGGCCAGCGGCTGGATCGTGCCGGCGCGCATGTCGAGAAGCGAGCCGGCATAAGCCTCGGTGCCCACCTTCGCCGCCGTCTCGGCGGCATCCAGCAGGCGCACCGGGGCGCCGCGACGGGCCCACTGCTCTGCGCGCTGCTTCAATTCGTCGAGACCCGCCTTTCCGACGGCGCAATGCAGCGTGCCCGCCGGATTGATCTCGCAGTCGATGGCATGCTTTTCGACGAGATCGAACACCGCACGGGGCGCATTGCCGAGAAGTTCCAGCAACCGGCCGCCGTGCACCTCGCCGAGCACGCCCGGCAACTCGTCCGGCATGACCCACATGCCCGCATTGACGAGGCCGACATTGCGGCCCGACCCGCCATAGCCGATCTCCGCGCCTTCAAGCAGGATGACCCGCGTGCCGCGCTCGGCCAGATGCAGCGCCGCCGAAAAGCCGGTATACCCGCCGCCGACGATGACGACATCCGCCTCCGCCTTGCCGGAAAAGGCAACGGTTTCGGGGGCGGGCGGAGCGGTCATCTCCCAAAGGCCATGGGAGCGCGGATCGTTGAGCATGGGCGTCAGTCTTTTCCGGAGGAGGAGGATTTCTCGCCGCACAATCGGCCATGCGGCACGACGACTAAAGCAAAAAATGAGAACGGGGTCATGCCCCCGCCGCATGATCGGTCGCGGAAATCCTACGCCGGGACCTGCTTGGAGATCCAGGCGCGAAATGCCTGACTCAGCGGGTTTTCGAGCTTTCCCTCCGGCACGACGAGATAATAGCTGTTCTCCGTCTCCATCGGCCGGTCGAAAACGACGGCAAGCCGGCCGTTCGCCAGCTCCTGCTCGATCAGATAATACGGCAGGAGCGCGAAGCCGAGCCCGGCGACGGCCGTTTCGATGACCATGGAGAACTGGTCGAAGCGGTGGCCGCGATAGGCCGTATCCGCCGAGCCGCCGTTCAGCTCGAACCATTGTGCCCAGAGCTTCGGCCGCGTCGCAAGATGCAGGAGCGGTGCTCTTTCCAGGTCCTTCGGCTCGGCAAGGTTCCAGGATTTTACCAGTTCCGGGCTCGCCGCGGGCAGGATGACCTCGCTGCACAGATAGGAGCAGGCCGCCCGCGCCCAGACCGGCTGGCCGTAGTGGATCGCAAGGTCGAAATTCTCCTCGTCGAAATCGAATGGCGCCGAGCGCGAGGCGATGTTGACGATCGTGCCCGGATTTTCCGCGAGAAAACCCGGAATGCGCGGCGTCAGCCAGCGGCTTCCGAACGTCGGCAGCGTCGCGATGGAAAGGCTGTGCTCGGAAGAGGCCGACGCCATGGCGCGCAGCATGGTCTCTTCCGTCTGATGCAGCAGCTTGCGTACTTCCGGCAGGAAACGGCGGCCGTCGTCGGAGAGCACCACGCGCTGGCGCACACGCTCGAAGAGCAGCACGCCGAGCTGTTCCTCGAGGTCCTTGATCTGGCGGCTGACGGCACTCTGGGTGAGGTTCAGCTCATGGGCCGCCTGCGTGAAGCTGCCATGACGGGCAGCACATTCGAACGCTTGCAGCGTGGTGACGTCAGGGATCAGCCTTCGACTGAGCTTCATTCTTTCCTCGCATCAACATAGTCAGAACGGTCGCAATCGCGGGAAGAAACGATCCGGTATGATCCGTTTTGAGAATGATCAGGGCCTCCCACCCTTCTAAAGCAATTCCACGAAAAGTGTGAAGCGGTTTTCCTGGAATTGCGCAACACCGAGATGAGATCACTCGCCATGAAAGCAAATTCGCACGTTTCCGCCGACACGATCCGCGCGGACTTCTCCACCGCCATGTCCGCCATGTATCGCACCGAGGTTCCGGCCTATGGCACGCTGATGGCGCTGGTGGCCGATGTGAACGCCGAGACGCTCGCCGCCGACCCCGTCCTCAAGGAGCGTCTCGAGGCGACGGACACGCTGGAGCGCATCTCCGAGGAACGCCACGGCGCCATCCGCCTCGGCACGCCGGAAGAGCTTTCCATGATGCGCCGCGCCTTTGCCGTCATGGGCATGTATCCGGTGGGCTACTACGATCTCTCCACCGCGGGCGTGCCGGTGCATTCCACCGCCTTCCGCCCGGTCGGCGAGGAAAGCCTCAACCGCAATCCCTTCCGCGTCTTCACCTCGCTGCTGCGCCTCGATCTCATCGCCGACGAGACACTGCGCGAGGAAGCAGCCGACGTGCTCGCCGCGCGAAAGATCTTTACCGACGAAGCCGTCAGGTTCATCGAGAAGGCCGAACGCGACGGCGGCCTCGATGCGGCCGATGCCGCCCGCTTCGTCACCGAACTGCTGGAAACCTTCCGCTGGCACGATCAGGCCATCGTCAGCACCGGTATGTACAAGCGCCTGCACGATGCGCATCGTCTGATCGCCGACGTCGTCTCCTTCAAGGGTCCGCACATCAACCACCTGACGCCGCGCACGCTCGACATCGACAAGGTGCAGGCCCGCATGCCGGAAGAGGGCATCGCCCCTAAGGCCGTAGTCGAAGGTCCGCCGACCCGAACCTGCCCGATCCTCCTGCGCCAGACCTCGTTCAAGGCCCTGGAAGAGGCCGTCTCCTTCGTCGGCGCCGACGGCACCTGGCAGGAAGGCTCCCACACGGCCCGCTTCGGCGAGATCGAGCAGCGCGGCGTGGCGCTGACGCCGAAGGGCCGCGCGCTCTATGACGGGCTGCTGACCGAGACGCGCGCCCGCGTACGTCCTGCCGCTGACGGCTCTAACGCTGACGAATACGAAGCCGCTCTCTCCGACGTCTTCAAGACCTTTCCCGATGATTGGGACGGCATCCGCAAGGCAGGCCTCGGCTACTTCACCTACTCCCTGACACAGAAGGGCAAGGCCGTCACCGGCCGCAACGCCGATCTCGAAACGGCGATCGAAGCCGGCCTCATCCGCTTCGATCCGATCGTCTACGAGGACTTCCTGCCGGTCAGTGCCGCAGGCATCTTCCAGTCGAACCTCGGCGACGACGCGACCCAGGACTTCGTCGCAAGCCCGAACCAGGTGATGTTCGAGCGCGATCTCGGCGCCGCCGTGCTCGACGAATTCGCGCACTATGCCGCCATCCAGCGCGCGTCGCTTGAAATGTGCCTCGGCATCGTCAACATGGCTGCCGCTGCGGAGTGACGGAAGAACGCATGATCGAGGCACGCCATATCGAAGTACTGAAAGGCATCACCGGCGAGAAGGGCCTTCTCACCGAGGAAGCCGACATGGCTGCCTACGAGACCGGCGCGCGCTATGACAAGGGCCGCGCCGCTTTCGTCGCGCGTCCGGCCACGACGGCGGAGGCCTCTGCCGTCGTCTCCTACTGCGTGAGGAACGCCATCGCCCTCGTGCCGCAATCCGGCAATACCGGTCTCGTCTCCGGCTCGACGCCTGACGGTAGCGGCCTTCAGGGTGTGCTCAGCCTCGACCGCCTGAACGCGCCCTTCGACCTCGACCGGATAAACCGTTCCGTCACGGCCGGAGCGGGTCTGCGCCTTTCCGACCTCAACGGCCGGCTCGAAGAGAGCGGCCTGTTCTTTCCGATCGACCTCGGCGCCGACCCGCGTCTTGGCGGCATGATCGCGACGAACACCGGCGGTTCGCGCTTCCTGCGCTACGGCGACGTGCGCCGCAACGTTCTCGGCCTCACGGTGGTGCTCGCCGACGAGGCCGGCACCGTGCTCGACCTGTCTTCGGATCTGCGCAAGAACAACACCGGTGTCGACTGGAAGCAGCTTTTCATCGGTACGTCGGGCGCTTTCGGCATCGTCACCGAATGCGTGCTGAACCTCGAACCGGCACCGAAACAGTCTGCCACCGCCCTGCTCGTGCCCGCCTCGGCAGAGCAGGTGGCAACGCTGCTCGTCGCCATGGAAGACGCGCTCGGCAGCTACCTCTCGGCTTTCGAAGGCATGTCCGGCAACGCGGTCGCCGCCGCGCTCGACCATGTGCCGTCGCTGCGCAACCCTTTCCAGGGTGGCGTGGTGCCCGACTTCGTCATCCTTGCGGAGATCTCCCGTTCAAGCCCGCCGCGCGAGGGCGAGCAGCCGCTTGATGCGGTGCTGGAGGAGGTGCTGGCCACGATCTGGGAGCGCGAGGATGCGCCGCTCGCCGACGCTTTCGTCGGCCCGCCGCACGAGATCTGGGCGCTGCGCCATGCGCTGTCCGAAGGCGTGAAGCATCGTGGACGATTGATCGCCTTCGATCTGTCCTTCCGCCGGGGTGACATCATGCCCTTCCTCGCCCATATGAAGGCGGACATGCCTGACCATTTCGAGGACGTCACGATCTGCGACTTCGGCCATATCGGCGACGGCGGCGTGCACTTCAATCTGGTCGTCGCGAAGGATGATCCTCGGCTCGCCGATCCCGATTTCGAAGCGGATTTGCGCGAATGGGTCTTCACCGTCGCCGTCGAGCAATTCGGTGGCAGCTTCAGCGCGGAACACGCCATCGGCCGCAAGAACCAGGTTTTTTATGACAGATACACCCCGGAAAAGCTCCGCGAGCTCGCGGCCGGACTGAAAACCATCACCTCGCCGGGCCCGCTCGGCGCGATCACCTTTTAAGAAACCGACAGGGAGACACCCCATGACGAACGTCGACGTGAAACAGGAAACCGCAGCCCTTCTCGACAAGCTCGGCGTTGCCCGCAGCGCCTGGCAGGGCGGCGACATGGCCTCCTACAGCCCCGTCAGCGGCGAGGAGATCGGCAAGCTGAAGACCGTCTCGGCCACCGACACAAACAAGGCGATCGACGCCGCCCACGACGCCTTCAAGGCATGGCGTCTCGTGCCCGCACCCAAGCGCGGCGAACTCGTTCGCCTGCTCGGCGAGGAACTGCGCGCGTCCAAGGCCGATCTCGGCCGCCTCGTTTCCATCGAAGCCGGCAAGATCACCTCGGAAGGCCTGGGCGAAGTGCAGGAAATGATCGACATCTGCGATTTCGCCGTCGGTCTCTCCCGCCAGCTCTACGGCCTGACCATCGCCACCGAGCGCCCCGGCCACCGCATGATGGAAACCTGGCACCCGCTCGGCGTCGTCGGCATCATCTCCGCCTTCAACTTCCCGGTCGCCGTCTGGTCGTGGAACGCCGCACTCGCCCTCGTCGCCGGCAATTCCATCGTCTGGAAGCCCTCCGAAAAGACCCCGCTGACGGCGCTTGCCTGCCAGGCGATCTTCGAACGGGCCCTTGCCCGCTTCGGCGATGCCCCGGCGAACCTGTCGATCGTCCTCATCGGCGACCGCACCATCGGCGAAGCCCTCGTCGACAACCACAAGGTCGCGCTCGTCTCGGCCACCGGCTCCACCCGCATGGGCAAGGAAGTCGGCCCGCGTCTCGCCAAGCGTTTCGCCCGCTCGATCCTCGAACTCGGCGGCAACAATGCCGGCATCGTCTGCCCCTCGGCCGATCTCGACATGGCGCTGCGCGCGATTGCCTTCGGTGCGATGGGCACCGCCGGCCAGCGCTGCACGACGCTGCGCCGCCTCTTCGTGCATGACAGCGTCTACGACCAGCTCGTGCCGCGCCTGAAGAAGGCCTACACCAGCGTTTCCGTCGGCAACCCGCTGGAAACCTCGGCCCTCGTCGGCCCGCTCGTCGACAAGCAGGCTTTCGACGGCATGCAGAAGGCACTGGCAGCGGCCAAGGCCGAAGGCGGTTCCGTCACTGGTGGCGAGCGCGTTGCCGACGCCGGCAAGGACACGGCCTACTATGTCAAGCCGGCCATCGTCGAAATGCCGAAGCAGGCCGGCCCGGTTCTCGAAGAAACCTTCGCGCCGATCCTCTACGTCATGAAGTACTCCGACTTCGACGCCGTTCTTGACGACCACAACGCTGTCGCCGCCGGCCTCTCCTCGTCGATCTTCACGCTGAACGTCCAGGAGGCCGAACGCTTCCTGTCGGTCGACGGTTCGGATTGCGGCATCGCCAATGTCAACATCGGCACCTCCGGCGCCGAAATCGGCGGCGCCTTCGGCGGCGAGAAGGAAACCGGCGGCGGCCGCGAGAGCGGCTCCGACGCCTGGAAGGCTTACATGCGCCGCGCCACCAACACGGTGAACTATTCGAAGGCCCTGCCGCTCGCCCAGGGCGTCTCCTTCGATATCGAGTAATCGGCCATGACCGTCGCTAGCAAAATCGAGGAGGCGGGCTTCCAGCCCGCCTCGCGCATCGCCGCCATCGGCGTCTCCAAAATCCTGCAGATCGGCGCCCGCGCCTCTGCCATGAAGAAGGACGGCCTGCCGATCATCATTCTCGGCGCGGGCGAGCCGGATTTCGACACGCCCGACAACGTGAAGGCTGCCGCCAAGGCCGCCATCGACCGTGGTGACACCAAGTACACCGCGCTCGACGGCACGCCGGAGCTGAAAAAGGCGATCACCGAAAAATTTCGCCGCGAAAACAATGTCGACTACGCGCTCGACGAAGTCACCGTCGCGACAGGCGCCAAGCAGATCCTGTTCAACGCCTTCATGGCGACGGTCAATCCAGGCGATGAGGTGATCATCCCGACGCCCTACTGGACGTCCTATTCCGACATCGTGGAGATCTGTGGCGGCGTGCCGGTGCTGATCCCCTGCGACGCCGAAGCCGGTTTTCGCCTGAAGGCCGAGCAGCTCGAAAAAGCGATCACGCCGAAGACCCGCTGGGTGCTGTTCAACTCGCCCTCGAACCCCTCGGGCGCCGCTTATGGCGAAGCCGACTACCGCCCGCTGCTCGACGTGCTGCTGAAACACCCGCATGTCTGGCTGATGGTCGACGACATGTACGAACACATCGTCTACGATGGATTCAAGTTCGTCACCCCCGTTGCCATCGAACCGCGGCTGAAGAGCCGTGCGCTCACCATCAACGGCGTCTCGAAGGCCTATGCCATGACCGGCTGGCGCATCGGCTATGCCGGTGGCCCGAAGGCGCTGATCAAGGCCATGGCGGTGATCCAGAGCCAGGCGACCTCCTGCCCCTCCTCCGTCAGCCAGGCCGCCTCCGTCGAGGCGCTGAACGGTCCGCAGGAGTTTCTGAAGGACCGCCAGGCGAGCTTCAAGCACCGCCGCGATCTCGTCGTCTCCGCATTGAACGCCATCCCCGGCCTCACCTGCCGCACGCCCGAGGGTGCCTTCTACACCTTCGCCGGCTGCGCTGGCGTGATCGGCAAGGTGACACCCAGGGGCAAGAGCATCGAGGCAGACAGCGACTTCACGGACTATCTCCTCGAAGACGCCCATGTCGCCGTCGTTCCAGGTTCGGCCTTCGGCCTCTCGCCCTATTTCCGCATCTCCTACGCCACGTCGGAAGCCGAATTGGCGGAAGCGCTGAAGCGCATCGCAGACGCCTGCGCCCGGCTCGTCTGAGCGGCAAAGCAAAAATCGGCAAAAGAAAAGGGGCCTCGCAAGAGGCCCCATTTTTATGGGTTCGCGCCTTGTGGCGTTCTCTACTTCCCCGCGGCTGAGCCACAGATGCGAAAACGCCCCGGCCTTCTGGCCGGGGCGTTTAATGGGCTTTAAAAATCAGGCGGCGCGGGCGCCGTGGTGCTCCTGGGCGTAGTAGTGACCGAAACGGTTGGCGAGGAAGGCGTCGAGGGCGATTTCTTCCTGGCGAACAAAACCTTCGGCGCGCAGCGACCCGTCGGCGAGCATGTCGAGCACGGCGCAGATCGAGCCGGCCGTGGTGATTTGGATGGCCGAATGCAGGGCGCCGGCGACCGGGGCGCTGTAAACCTTGTTGGCGTAGGTTTCCTGAATCAGGCGACCGCCCTTGCGACCCGAGACGGTGACGAAGATGATGACGACGTCCTGCGTGGTGGTCGGCAGGGCGTTTTCGAAAATGTCCTTCAAAACTTCGCGGCGGTGACGCAGGCCCAGGTCGTTCAAGAGCGCCTTCATGATGGCGGCGTGGCCGGGATAGCGGATCGTCTTGTAGTTCAGCGTGCGAACCTTGCCCTTCAGCGTCTCGCAGAGCGTGCCGAGGCCGCCCGAGGTGTTGAAGGCTTCATAGGTGACGCCGTCGAGCGAGAATTCCTCGCGCTCTTCGAGGGCCGGAACCTCGATCAGCGCGCTTTCGACGATGGCTTCGCAGGGCTCGATATATTCGTTGATAACGCCGTCCGTGCTCCAGGTCAGGTTATAGTTGAGCGCGTTGGACGGGTACTGCGGCAGCGCGCCGACGCGCATGCGCACGCTTTCGAGCGAATCGAAACGGCTGGCGAGATCGTTGGCGACGATGGAGATGAAACCCGGTGCAAGGCCGCACTGCGGGATGAAGGCCGTCTTGGCGTTTTCCGCGATGCGCTTGACCTGGCGGGTGGATTCGACGTCTTCCGTGAGGTCGAGATAGTGCAGGCCCGCGTCTGCTGCGGCTTCCGCGATGGCGACCGTCAGATGATAGGGCGCAGCGGAGAGGACGGCGAACTTGCCGGCGAGCAGGGCGCGGAGCGCGGCGCCGTCGGCGATATCGACCACGGCGGTCGAAACGGCATCGTGGCGCTCGATGGCGGCAAGCTGCTCGTCCGAACGGTCCGCGACGGTGACGCGGTAATCCCCGCTGTGAGCCAGCATGCGGGCGATGGTGGAGCCGATCTTGCCCGCGCCGATGACGACGATGTCCTTCATGTGATTTCCCTCCGGCATGAATTGATGCGTTTATTTTGAGAGGGAAGACAGTCGATTTAAAGCGCCATATCCGGCATAATCAATCATCAGTATCGGCAGAATGACGGTTAAAATGAGCATTTCGACGCTAGGCGCCAAGGATCGCGAACTTCTCGCCATCCTCAGCGAGAACGCCCGCGAACAGACAGCCACGATCGCCCGCAAACTGGGTCTATCACGCACGACCGTGCAGGCAAAAATCGACCGGCTGGAGCGGGACGGCGTGATCGCCGGCTATGGCGTCAAGCTTTCGGACGCCTATGAGAGCGGCATGGTGAAGGCGCATGTACTGATCACCATCGCGCCGAAGACGCTGGCGCGCATCACCACGGAACTGCACGCCATCTCGGCCGTACGCACCCTACATTCGGTAAGCGGCAGTTTCGACCTGATTGCCGTGGTCGAGGCAACGTCGATCGCCGAACTCGATCACCTGATCGACCGCATCGGCGCTATCGACGGCGTGGAACGCACACTGTCGTCGATCATCCTGTCGACGCGGATCAGGCGATAGGATGCCACATCGGACCAGGCGACCCCAACCAAGGCTCTCCACCTCTCCGCGGTCATCGTCGGCCTTGAGCCGAGGATCCATGCCACAAACTCAAGCTACGCCGTAATGCGTGGATCCTCGGGTCGAGCCCGAGGATGACGAAGGAGGGCGGGGTGACGGGCTGTGGCAGATCAAGGGCGGGTGCGCCGCCTCAGCGCCGCACTGCGGCGGATCCGTCGTGCAACCGCCTCAGGCGATGAACCGCTCCGGTCGGTAAGGCCCGATATTGATGACCGTGCGCTCGCCCAGCATCTTTTCCGCCAGCACACGGCCGGTGATCGGGCCCAGCGTCATGCCGTGATGGGCATGGCCGAAGGCGAACCAGAGGCCGGAATGGCGCGGCGCCTTGCCGATGATCGGCATCATGTCCGGCGTGCAAGGCCGGGCGCCCATCCAGGGCTCCTCGTCGCGCCGCTCGGCGAGCGGGAAGAATTCGCGCGCCACCTTTTCCGCCCTGCGAAGCTGTACCGGTGTCTTGCGCGTGTCGCGCTTGGCGAATTCGGCACCGGTCGTCAGGCGGATGCCACGTTGCATCGGCGCGAGGAAATAGCCGCGTTCAGCATCGAGCACCCAATTGTTGAGCTTCGCACCGTCTTCCGTGCCGTAGTGCATGTGATAGCCGCGTTTCATCGCCAGCGGGAAGCGATAGCCGAGCTTGCGCGTCACCGTATCGGCCCAGGGACCCAGCGCGACGACGACCTCTTTGCCTTCCAGCGGTCCCTCCGGCGTGGCGATGCGCCAGCCCTCGCCTTCAAGGACATGTTCGATGGTCGCCGCATCACCCGACTTCAGCGCGCCGCCGAGCGACTGGAAATAAGCAAGGTAGCGTTTCAGCAGGCTCTGCGGGTCGAGGATCGACCAGGGATCGGTCCAGCGCAGGCCGCCGGTGAGCTCCACGCGAATGGAGGGCTCGGCCTCGGCGACCTCCCGGGTCGTCAGCTTCTGGTGGTTGACACCGAAATTGGCGGAGAGTTTTTCCGCATCCACATAGGCCTTGTCACGTTCCTTCTCGGTGCGAAACACCTTCATCCAGCCGTCCTTGCGGATGAGGTCTTCAGCGCCCGAGGCCGCGATGAGGTCGGCATGCTCGGAAATCGAGTTCTCGATCAACGGTGCATAGAGATGGGCGATGCTCTGGTGCTGGCGAAAACCGGAATGCCACCAGTAGCGGGCAAGGAACGGGATGATGCCGGGGATTGCCGAGGGATGGTAGTGCGCGTCGATCGTGTTGTTCAACGCATAACGGAAGAGCGCACCGAAATCGTGCGGGAAACCGTAAGGGAAAACACCCTCGCGCTGGATGAGGCCGGCATTGCCGTAAGAGGTCTCTTCCGCAGCCCCGCGCCGGTCGACGAGCACCACCGACTTGCCGCGCCGTGCCAGATGAATCGCGGTCGAAATACCCACAACACCCGCGCCGAGAACGATGACATCCGTCTTCATATGCCTGCCCCAAGGATCTTTCGTTTGCACATCAATGCATGCGTGCCCCGGCAAGACAAGGCACCCGCAGCGCCGGCTACTGGCCTGCCAGCCGCAACAGGTTCTCGATCGCCGCCCGCTCGAAACCGCCGATGCCCTCGGAAATATCGGCCTTGATCGCCGCCGCCACTGCATCCTCATCGCGCTTGCGCAGCGCCTCGATGGCCTCCTGGTGGCGATCGACGAAGTAGAGCTGGGCGACATGTTCCATGGCGATACCGAGGAAGGGGCCGAGCTGGAGCCAGATGCTCTCCACCATCGGCATGATCACCTGCTCGGGATTGGCGGTGTAGAGCGTGCGATGGAATTCCTGGTTCAGGAGCAGGGCGTTCGCATTGTCTTTGCGCCCGATCGCCTCATCCTGCGCCTTGTCGATCTCTTCCAGCCGGTCGATCCGGCGCTCGGTGATATGCGGTACCGCCCTGCGCGCGGCGTGCTGCTCCAGCACGGAACGCAGCGAGACGAGCTCGCTGAACCGGTCCGCCGTCATGCGCGGCACCATGATGCGCCTGTTGTCGAGCACGCGCAGCGCCCCTTCGGACGAAAGGCGGCGCAGCGCCTCGCGCACCGGCGTCGGGCTACTCTCCATCGCTTCGGCAATGCCGCGGATCGTCAACGATTCCCCCGGCCGGATCGAGCCGACCATAATCGCCTGGCGCAGGCGCCGATGCGCATATTCATGCGTCGTCATCCCATCCGGCCGGTCCAGCGGCTCAAGCGCCAAATTGCCCAATCCATCCCTCCACGAAAGGCTGCAGATGCTACCCTATGCTTTGTGACAGGTTCTAGCAGCTTGACCCCCGACAAGAAAGTGTGCATATTTTGAAAATGTGATCACAAAAATAATTATGTGATACGGAAGGGAACCATGACTCCGAACGATGATGCCAATTGGCTGATCAATGCCGACGGCGTGGAGAGCATCCAGGCCGTGGTCTGCGACCTGAACGGCATCCTGCGCGGCAAGCGCGTGCCCGTCGGGCAGGCGGAAAAGGTGCTGAAGGGCGGCATTCGCATGCCGCTGTCCATCGTGGGCGTGGACGTGTGGGGTGAGGACATCGTCGGCTCAAGCCATGTCTTCGCCTCGGGCGACATGGACGGCATCTGCGCCGCAACCGGTCGTGGCGCGCTCCCCGTCAGCTGGACGTTGAAGCCGTCGGCCGTCGTGCCGCTCTGGCTGTTCAAGGAGGACGGCACACCGTTCCTTGCCGACCCGCGCCAGGCACTCGCCAATATCGTGCGCCAGTACCACGAACTCGGCCTGCGCCCCGTCGTCGCCTCGGAAATGGAATTCTACCTGATCGACGCCGAGCCTGACCATGCACAGCCGCCGATCTCGCCCTATACCGGCAAGCGGCTCGACTCCGACGCCATCCTCTCCATCGACGAGCTCGACGATTTCGGCCAGTTCTTTTCCGACGTCTATGCGGAATGCGAACGGCAGAATGTGCCGGCGGATTCGGCCGTCGCCGAAAACGGTATCGGCCAGTTCGAAATCAACCTGATGCATTCCGACGACCCGTTGAAGGCCGCCGACGACGCGCTGTTCTTCAAGCGCATCATCAAGGGCGTCGCGCGCAAGCATGGTTTTGCCGCCACCTTCATGGCAAAGCCCTACGGCATGCGCTCCGGCAGCGGCATGCACATGCATTTCAGCCTGATCGACGAGGACGGCAACAACGTCTTCGACAACGACACGCCCGAGGGCTCCGACATCATGAAACATGCCGTCGCGGGCCTGACGCGCGGCATGGCGGAATCGACGCTGCTCTTCGCGCCGCATTTCAACTCCTACCGCCGCCTGCGCCCGGATACGCATGCCCCCACCTCCGTTTCGTGGGGCTACGAGAACCGCACCGCCGCCATCCGCATTCCCGGCGGCAGCAACAAGGCGCGCCGCATCGAGCACCGCGTCGCCGGCGCCGATGCCAACCCCTATCTCGTCATGGCCGGCATTCTCGGCGCCGCCCTTGTCGGCATCCGCAACAAGTGGGAGCCGCCGGCACCGGTCTCGGGCCGGGCCTATCTCTCGCAGCTGCCGCGCATCCCCTCGGAATGGGGCTCTGCCGTCACCGCCTTCGAGAACGGCTCGATCGTCTCGGAGATCTTCGACACGGATCTCCGCTCCATGCTGATCGCCTGCAAGCGGCAGGAAATCGCCGGTTTTGCCGAACAGGTGACCGACTTCGAATTCAGCGCCTACCTGGAAATCGTCTGATGGCCAATACCCAGTCCTATGCCGGCAACGGCGCCTATCCCGACAGCTACTACGCCGCCTCCCGCAACATCATCCGCACGCCGAAGGTGCTGGAAGGCGCTGTCACCGCCGACGTCGCCGTGCTCGGCGCCGGCTATTCCGGCCTCTCCACCGCCATCCACCTTGCCGAAAAGGGCTACAAGGTCGTGATGGTCGAGGGCGCCGGCATCGGCTGGGGCGCCTCGGGCCGCAACGGCGGCCAGATCGTCAATGGCCTCAACGCCAGCCTCGACACGATCAAGCGCCGCTACGGCGACCAGGCCGGCGCCTTCGTCGGCGGCCTGGTGCAGGAAGGCGGCAAGATCATCCGCCGCATCGTCTCGCAATACGATATCGATTGCGACATGAAGACCGGCAATATCTATGCCGCCTATACACCCGCCCACATGAAGGACCTCGAGCACAAGAAGGCCCTTTGGAAGAGCTACGGCATGGACGACCACCAGATGCTCGACAAGGCGGCGATCAGCAAGCTGGTCAACACCGACGCCTATATCGGCGGCATGCTGGACACGACCGGCGGCCACATGCACCCGCTCAACCTCACCCTCGGCGAGGCCAAGGCGCTCGAATCGCTCGGCGGCGTGATCTACGAACAGTCGCCCGTCACCCACGTCGAACACGAGGCGGAAAAGCCGGTCATTCACACGGCGAAGGGCAGCGTCACCGCCAAGGTCGCCGTACTTTGCGGCAATGCCTATCTCGGCCATGTCGTGCCGAAGCTGGTTTCGCGCGTCATGCCCGTCTCCACCCAGATGGTCGCCACCGAGCCGCTCGGCGCCGAGCGCGCCGATGCGCTGATCCCGAGCGACATGTGCGTCGAGGACGTCCGCTACATCCTCGACTACTTCCGCCTCTCCGCCGACAAGCGCATGATTTTCGGCGGCGGCACCGTCTATGGCGGCACCGATCCGGCGGACGTGCGCGCAAAAATCCGCCCAAACCTCGAAAAGGTCTTCCCCTCGCTGAAGGGTGTAAAAATCGACTACGCCTGGAGCGGCAACTTCGCCCTCTCCTTCTCGCGCGTGCCGCAGATGGGCAAGATCGGCAAGAACACCTATTTTGCCCACGGCTACAGCGGCCACGGCGTCACCGGCTCGCACCTTTTCGGCCGCATCCTCTCGGAAGCGGTCGATGGCGATCTCTCGCGCTTCAGCCAGTTCGAAAAGCTGCCCTGGATTCCCTTCCCGGGTGGGCGCATGTTCCGTGCGCAATATTCCACCATCGGCTCCTGGTGGTATCAGTTCAAGGACGCCTTCGGCCTTTAAGGCCCGACACATTTCAGAACGGCAGGGCCGGCGCTTGCGCCGGCCTTTTGCTTGCCCCTTGCGTACTGTCACAAGCGGGATTATGCCTTGCCTTGCTCTAACGGGGTGCCAGCGGGTTTTTTTGATCCACTGGCTGAGAGGCGGTCTCGCCAACCCGAAGAACCTGATCCGGCTCGTACCGGCGGAGGGATTAGACGGCACATCCTGCGCCCTACTCCCGTTTTGTGAACAACAAGGAGGCGCGGATGCGCAAGACACTTTTCTCCACCATCGCGGCACTGGCCGTTTCCCTCGCCCTTCCCGCGCTCGCGCAGGAAAAGACGCTGACCGTCTACACCTATGAGAGCTTCGTCGCCGAATGGGGCCCCGGCCCCAAGGTCAAGGAAGCCTTCGAGAAGACCTGCGGCTGCACGGTCGAATGGGTCGGCGTCGCCGATGGCGTGGAACTTCTGACGCGCCTGAAGCTCGAAGGCGAAAGCACCAAGGCCGACCTCGTTCTCGGCCTCGACACCAACCTCATCACCGAGGCCAAGGCGACTGGCCTCTTCGAGGCGCATGGCCTTTCGCCGGCGGACCTCACCGTGCCGGGCGGCTTCTCCGACGACACATTCCTGCCCTACGACTACGGCCATTTCGCCGTCGTCTATGACAGCGAGACGCTGAAGACCCCGCCGACGAGCCTCAAGGACCTCGTCGAAGGCGACCCGTCGCAAAAAATCGTCATCGAGGACCCGCGCACGTCGACGCCCGGCCTCGGCCTGCTGCTCTGGGTGAAGTCGGTTTATGGCGACAAGGCGGGCGAGGCCTGGGGCAAACTCAAGGATCGCGTGCTGACCGTCACGCCCGGCTGGTCGGAAGCCTATGGCCTCTTCACCAAGAGCGAGGCGCCGATGGTGCTGTCCTACACGACCTCGCCGGCCTACCACGTCATCGCGGAGAAGACCGAGCGCTACAAGGCCGCCGCCTTCTCCGAAGGCCATTACGTGCAGATCGAAGTCGCCGGTCTGACGCACACCGCTGACGACAAGGATCTGGCCCGCCAGTTCCTGACCTTCATGACCGGCCCGGATTTCCAGTCGATCATTCCGGAAACCAACTGGATGATGCCGGCCGCCAAGACGAAGGACCCGCTGCCTGCCGCCTTCGACGCGCTGGTGAAGCCGGAAAAGACCTTCCTGATGTCGTCGGACGAGGTTGCAGCCAACCGCAAGGCCTGGATCGACGAATGGCTCGCGGCGATGAGCGCCAAGTAACGTGATCTTCGCCCGCACCGAGCGGCGGACATTGCGCGTCGCCGGGGGCCTCGCCCTCGGCACCGTGCTGGTCTTCGTCGGTGCGGCGACCGCCGTGCTTCTCGCCCATGCCGGCCCCGGCTCCGGCGCGCCGCTCCTCGATGCCTATATCGGGCGCGTCGCGCAGTTCACTCTGCTGCAGGCGACACTCTCCACACTCCTGTCCGTCCTGCTCGCCATTCCGGTCGCCCGGGCGCTCGCCCGACAGCGGGATTTTTCCGGCCGCGTCTGGATCATTCGGCTGTCCGTCGTGCCGCTCGGCCTGCCGGCGCTGGTCGCCGCACTCGGCGTCATCGAGGTCTGGGGCCGGCAGGGCGTCGTCAACGATCTGCTCGGGCTCGCCGGGCTGCAGAACCCGGTCAGCGTCTACGGGCTTGCCGGCATCCTGATCGCCCATGTCTTCTTCAACCTGCCGCTCGCCGCACGCTTCCTGCTGGCGGCCCTCGAGCGCATTCCGGCCGAATACTGGCTGACCTCCGCCAATCTCGGCATGGGCAGCGGCGCAGTGTTCCGGCTTATCGAATGGCCCGTCATCCGGCGGGTCCTGCCGGGTATCGCCGGACTCGTCTTCATGCTCTGCGCAACGAGCTTCACCATCGCGCTGACGCTCGGCGGCGGGCCGGCTGCAACGACGATCGAGGTGGCGATCTACCAGGCGCTGCGCTTCGATTTCGACCCCGAACGCGCCGTCCTGCTCGCCTTCCTGCAAATCCTCGTCACGGCAAGCCTGCTCTGGCTGATCTCGCTGTTCGGCAAGCCACCCGAAGAGGGCATGACGACAGGCCGCGCCATCCGCCGTTTCGACGGCCGCCGGCACCGCCTTCCCGATGGCCTGGTCATCCTCCTCTTCACCCTCTTCACCGCAGCGCCTCTCGTCGCCACCCTCGTCTCAGGCCTTTCCGCCGATCTCGGCCGGCTGGCGCTCGATCCGCTGCTGCACCGGGCGCTCGTCACCAGCCTTGCAGTTTCCTTCGCCTCGGCCTGCCTCAGCCTTTCGATCGCACTGCCCATCGTGCTCGTGCCACGGCTGGCTGAGACGGGCAAGGTCGACCTCGCCACACGGCTGATGGCTCGTGCCCTGCCTGCGGTCGGTTCGCTGATCCTGCTCGTGCCGCCGATCGTCGTCGCTACGGGCTGGTTCCTCGTGCTGAGAACCTTCGGCGAGACCGGGCGCTTCGCCCCTGCCGTCGTCACCGTGCTCAACGCGCTGATGGCGCTGCCCTTCGTCGTGCGCGTGCTGGAGCCGGCCTACCGCACCCATCTCATCCGCACCGCTCGCCTCGCCCTCAGCCTCGGCGTCACCGGAATGCATCGCCTGCGATGGATTGACCTGCCCGCCCTCAGGAAACCGCTGCTCACCGCCTTTGCCTTCGCCATGGCGCTGTCGCTCGGCGATCTCGGTGCCGTCGCCATCTTCGGTGCGGAAGGGTTCACCACTCTGCCGTGGCTGCTCTACTCCCGCATGGCGAGCTATCGCACCGCGGATGCCGCCGGCATCGCCCTGCTGCTCGGCGCAATATGCCTTCTCCTGACGCTGCCCTCGACCGCGGCGGAGCGCCCGACTGAAAGACCAAGCGCCGATGCCTGACCTTGCCATCCACCTCACAGATGTCGCCGTGCACTTCGAGGAAAAGCGGCTGTCCTTCGACTGCGCCATTCCAGCCGGTGCCGCGGTCGCAGTCGTCGGCCCCTCGGGCGCGGGAAAATCGACGCTGTTCAACGTTATCGCCGGCTTCCAGGCGCCGGCTTCAGGCGATGTCCGGCTGCTCGGCGAAACCATGGCAGAACGGGATCCCGCGGAACGGCCGGTCTCGATCATCTTCCAGGACAACAATCTTTTCGCGCACCTGACGGTTGCCGACAATGTCGGCCTCGGTATCGATCCAGCGCTGCGGCTGGATGCGGCGGCGCGAGAGAGCGTGTTCGCCGCGCTCGCGCGCGTCGGCCTCGACGGCTATGAGCGGCGCCTGCCGGGCTCGCTTTCGGGCGGCGAGCGGCAGCGCGTGGCGCTGGCCCGCGCCCTCGTACGGCGCCGGCCGATCCTGCTGCTCGACGAACCGTTCGCCGCGCTCGATCCGGCCATGCGGGCGGAGATGGCGAAACTTCTGACGGAGCTGCGCAACGAGACGAAGAGCACGATGCTCTTCATCACCCACCAGCCGGAAGACATCCGCCGGCTGGCGGACCGGGTCATGTTCCTGGAGGCAGGCACAATCCTTCTCCAGGAGCCGGTCGTCGATTTCCTTTCTCGACGGGAGCCACCAGCCGTTGCAAAATTCCTCGGCCATTCCGCGCTTTAGCGGAACACCCGGATTGGCGCCCCGGCGACACGCCACAATTTGGACGCCCCCCTGTGTCACCGGAGCCACAAGGGAAGCGTTTGTCGAATCGGGAGTTGCCGGCCGGGTATGGTGCGTCTATCTCATCCATTCGAGGACCCGGTTCGGGCTGTGGGCAAGAGATATGGCGAGAGCAACGCAGGAAGCTGCAACGGTACGCGGACGCGGGGTTTTGAGACCCCTTGCGGCGCTGATGCTCGCCGGCACGCTGCTTGCCGGCTGCCAGTCCATCATCGAACAGACCTATGAACCGACGATCTCGCCCTCGTCCAACCCGCAGATCGTCGACGAGGTGCAGAAGAACGACCCGCGCGCCCAGATGGGCGCCCGCGAGCACCCGCGCATCGTCGCCAGCTACGGCGGCGAATACAAGGACGCCAAGACCGAGCGGCTCGTCGCGCGCATTGCCGGCGCGCTGACGCTCGTTTCGGAAAACCCGAACCAGTCCTATCGTATCACCATCCTGAATTCGCCCGCGATCAACGCCTTCGCGCTGCCGGGCGGCTATCTCTACGTCACCCGCGGCCTGCTGGCGCTTGCCAACGACGCCTCGGAAGTCGCGGCCGTGCTCTCGCATGAAATGGCGCACGTCACCGCCAACCACGGCATCGAGCGGCAGAAGAAGGAAGAGGCCGAGGTCATCGCCAGCCGCGTCGTGGCCGAGGTGCTCTCCAGCAACATCGCCGGCAAGCAGGCCCTGGCGCGCGGAAAGATGCGCCTCGCCGCCTTCTCGCGCAACCAGGAACTCCAGGCCGACGTGATCGGCGTGCGCATGCTGGGCGAGGCGGGCTACGACCCCTATGCGGCGGCGCGCTTCCTCGATTCCATGGCGGCCTATGCCCGCTTCACCGCCGTCGACCCCGATTCCGACCAGAGCCTCGACTTCCTGTCGAGCCACCCGAATGCACCGCAGCGCGTGGAGCTGGCGCGCCTGCATGCCCGCGCCTTCGGCGCGGAAGGCGCGATCGGCGACCGCGGCCGGGACTACTACCTCGCCGGCATCGACGGCCTGCTCTACGGCGATGCGCCGGAAGAGGGCTATGTGCGCGGCCAGACCTTCCTGCATGGCAAGCTCGGCATCCGCTTCGACGTGCCGGCCGGCTTCCAGATCGACAACAAGGCCGACGCGGTGCTGGCGACAGGTCCCGGCGATGTCGCGATCCGCTTCGACGGTGTTGCCGACAGCCGCAAGCAGGACCTCGTGAACTACATTTCGAGCGGCTGGGTGACCGGCCTCAGACCGGAGACGATCCAGCCCGTCATGATCAACGGGCTGGAGGCGGCCACAGCCAAGGCCGCCGCCGACCGCTGGGAGTTCGACGTCACGGTCGTGCGCATCGACAACCAGATCTACCGCTTCCTGACCGCCGTGCCGATGGGCTCGAAGGCGCTGGAACCGACTGCGGCGATCCTCAAGGCCTCGTTCCGCAAGCTGACGCCGGCCGAAGTCACCTCGCTGAAGCCGTTGCGCATACGCGTCGTCACCGCGCGGGCGGGCGACACCGTCGCCTCGCTCGCCGGACGGATGATGGGCACGGATCGGAAACTCGACCTCTTCCGTCTGATCAACGCGATGACGGCGGCGAGCACCGTCCGCACCGGCGAAAAATTCAAGATCATCAGCGAGTGATCGCTTCTCCCAAACAAAAACCCCGCCGTCTCCGGCGGGGTTTCTTTTTTCAGCCACATCCGGCTGCCGTCGTTACTCGCGATTGCCGAGAAAGCGCAGCAGGAACAGGAAGAGGTTGATGAAGTCGAGGTAGAGCGTCAGTGCGCCCATGATGGCCTTGCGGCCGGCCACGGCGACGTCGTCGGCTTCAAAATACATTTCCTTGATCTTCTGCGTGTCCCAGGCCGTCAGGCCTGCAAAGACCAGCACGCCGATCGCGGAGATCGCGAAGTCGAGCGCCGATGACTGCAGGAACAGGTTAACGAGCGAGGCGATGATCAGGCCGAACAGGCCCATGATCAGGAACGAACCCATTGCGGACAGGTCCCGCTTCGTCGTGTAGCCGAACAGCGACAGGGCGCCGAAGGCGGCGGCAGAGACGAAGAAAGTCTGCGCGATGCTGGCGCCGGTATAGACCAGGAAGATCGACGACAGCGACAGGCCCATCAAGCCGGCATAGACCCAGAAGGTCGCCTGCGCGGCCGCAACGCTCATCGTGTGGATGCGGAAGCTCAGGAAGAAGACCAGCGCCAGCGGGGCGAGCATCACGACCCACTTCAGCGGGCTCACATAGATCGCCTGGCCGAAGGCGGTGAGCTGCCCGTCGGCGAAAGCGGCCTGCGAAGCAGCATAAGCCACCACGCCGGTGATCGCGAGACCAAGAGCCATCAGGTTGTAGACCCGGAGCATATAGGCGCGAAGGCCTTCGTCGACGACCGCGCCGGCCTGAGCGCCGGCATTGGCCGTTCGGGTCTGGTAGTTGCGGAGATCAGCCATGTTTTCCTCTCGTAAAGCCCCCCCTGTGATGACGGTGTCGGGTTCCCGTTTATTCGCCGAGGGTTCGGCGCGAGAGCCCGGGCAACCGCTGTGGGGCTCCAGCTTGCCTGTAAACAATATGCGCATGAATTGTGTCTCGTACAAGACCCGCACCCCTCGCAGACCGCGGATCCCGGCATCGTCAGAGTTCGCGCAGCACGGGCGCGGCCTTCTGCCCCAGAATGCGCCAGGTCCCGGCAAGGCCGATGCCGACGGTCATGACGAGGGCTGTAACGACCGTCATGACGGCGACGTCGGGCAGGAAGCTCGATGGCAGCGTCATGATGCGGCTCACCACGAACCAGGCCGCCACCCCGCCGGCAAAGAGCGCGAAGAGCGCCGTCGCCAGACCCAGCATCAGATATTCGTAACTGAAGGCACGGATCAGCGTAGCGCGTGTCGCGCCGAGCGTCTTGAGCACCACGGCATCGTGCACGCGCGCCCGGTTGCCGGCCGCAAGCGCCCCGGCGAGCACGAGGATCGAGGCGATGAGCGCGACGGCGGCCGCCGCCCGGATGGCAGTGGCGAGCTGGCCGACCAGCTCGTTGACCACATCGAGCGCATCCTTGACACGCACACTGGTGATCGTCGGGAAGGCATTGGTGACTGCCTTCAGGGTCGCCGCCTCCTGCTCGGCGGTTGCCTGCGGGTCAATCACCGTCGACAGCCACGCATGCGGCGCGCCGGCAAAGGTGTTCGGCGAGAAGACCATGACAAAATTGATCGACAGCGATTCCCATTCGACATTGCGGAAGTTCGCGATGCGCGCCGTGATGTTGCGGCCGAGCACATTGACCGTCACACTGTCGCCGATCTTGAGCCCGAGCTCGCGGCCCTCCTCGGCGGCGAAGGAAACAAGCGGCTCGCCGGAATAATCCTCCGGCCACCATTCACCCTCGGCAAGCGTCGAGTTTTCCGGCGTGCGCTTGGCATAGGTAATGCCGCGGTCGCCGCGCAGCACCCACTGCCCTTCGGGCGGCACCTTGACCTTCGAGACCTCGACGCCGTTCAGCTCCATGACACGGCCCCGCAGCATGGGCACCTCGATGATCTTGCCGTCGGGCATGTTGGACTGGAGCACGGTGCGGAACCCGTCCAGTTCGCTGCCCTGGATATCGACGAAGAAGAAGTTCGGCGCGCGCCCCGGCAGATTGCCGGTCAGTTCCCGGCGCAGGTTGCCGTCGATCAGCGTCAGCGTGACGAGGAGCGCAAGACCGAGGCCGAGCGACAGCACGACGGACGAGGTGAGCGCCCCGGGCCGATGGATATTGCCGATGGCAAGCCGCAGCGACGGCGAATTGACGCGCGGACTGCGCCGCGCGATCGCGGTGATCAGCATGGCAACGACACGCAGGACCACGAAGGCAAAGGCAATTGCCCCGAGGAAGACTATGGCGATGTAGCGGTCATAGGCCGTGACGATGGCGAGCCCGGCCAGCGCCGCAAGGAAGACCGCCGCACCCGCGACATAGGGCCAGCTCGGCAGGCGGCCGGTCTCGAATCCCTGCTCACGGAAGAGCGCCGTCGCCGGCACCTCGCGGGCATGCCCGAGTGGCATGATGGCGAAAGCGAGCGCCGTCAGCAAACCGAAGACGGCGGCAAGCAGCAGCGCCGAAGGATAGATCGTCGCCTCGGCCGGCACCGGCAGCACGCCGTCGAGGAAGCGCATCGCCACCATCGGCATCAGCGCACCCGCCACGAGGCCGATCAGGATGCCCACCGCGGCGATCAGGGCGATGTGCGCGAGATAGACCAGCGCGACCAGCGAGGCCGGCGCACCGAGGCACTTGAAGGTGGCGATGACGGAGCGCTTGGAATCGAGATAGGCGCGCACCGCATTGGCGACACCGAGACCGCCAACGATCAGCGCCGTCAGGCCGACCAGCGTCAGGAACTGCGAGAAACGCGTGATGTTGTTGGTCAGCGAAGGGGCCGCGCTGTTGGAGGTACGGATCGACCAGCCGGCCTTCGGGAAGGCTTTCGTGGCATCCGCCCGCACCTTCGCCAGCGAAACGTCGGTATCGGCAAGCCGGATACGATAGGCGTTCTCCACGAGACTGCCGGTCTGCACGAGACCGCTCGCCTGCAGAGCCTCTTCCGAGACCATCAGCCGCGGCGCGAAGCCGAAACCTTCCGAAACCGCGTCCGGCTCGCGCACCAGCGTCGCCGTCACCTTCAGACGGGCCGTGCCGAGCAGGATCTCGTCGCCGATGGCGATGCCGAGCCGGTCGAGCAGCAGCGGCGCGACGACCGCGCCATAGCGCTCGCCCTCTTTCGCGAAGAGCGTGGCGGACGGTTGCTGCGGGCTGGTTCCCAGCGTGCCGTAGAGCGGATAGGCGCCGTCGACACCCTTGGCCTCGACCAGCGTCTGGTCGGATCCATCGGGCAGGCGCGCCATGGAGCGCAGGCTGGAGGAGAGAGAAACATCGCCGAGCCCCCGGAAGTGCTTCAGCTCTTCCGGGGTTGCGAAACGATTGTTGAATTCGAAGCGCACGTCACCGGCAAGCAGGGTCTGCCCCTGCGAGGCGATCGCCTGGGTGATGGCGCTCGACACCGAATTGACGCCCGCGATCGCCGCCGTTCCGAGCGCGATGCAGGCGAGGAAGATGTAGAACCCCTTGAGGCCGCCACGCATTTCGCGCAGCGCCAGGCGAAGCGCCAGTGGAACCTGCCTGAGGACCGCGCCGACCCTCATGCGGGTACCGCCTCTGCCAGTGTCGCCTTGACGGGCGCCGCGCCGGAAACGATCTCGCCGGAGCGCATGGCGACCTGCCGGCTGCACCGGGCGGCAAGCGAGGGATCATGCGTCACCAGCACCAGCGTCATACCGCGCTCGGCCTGCTTGGCGAAAAGAAGGTCGGCGATCTGCCGGCCCGTCTCGGTATCGAGGTTGCCGGTCGGCTCGTCGGCGATCAAGAGCTTCGGCGAGGGTGCGAGCGCCCGGGCGATCGCCACGCGCTGCTGCTCGCCGCCCGAAAGCTGGCCGGGATAGTGCGACAGGCGCTCACCGAGGCCGACCGCCGTCAGCTCCCGCCGGGCGATCTCGAAGGCGTCCCGCACATTGGCGAGTTCCAGCGGCACCGCGACGTTTTCCAGCGCGGTCATGTTGGGAATGAGATGGAAGGACTGGAAGACGATACCGACATTGCGGCCACGGAAATCGGCCACCTGGTCCTCGTTCATGCCGTGCAGGCCCGCGCCGTCGATATGGATCTCGCCGCTGTCGAGCCGTTCAAGCCCGGCCAGCACCATCAGGAGCGTCGACTTGCCCGAACCGGACGGGCCGACGATACCGACCGATTCGCCGCCATCGATGACAAGGTCGATCCCCTTCAGCACATGCACGGAGGCGGCCGCCCGGCCGAGGGTGAGATCGGCTTTTTTGAGATCGATGATGGTTTTGGCCAAGGAATTCTGCCCTATATGTCTTCAAACAACCGGAATGCCAGCAATCTAGGATCAGCGACATGTCGTTTAAAGCGGCGCTTTCATTTTTCGCCTCACTTGCAATCACAGCTTTGTTATCCGCGGGCGACGTACGGGCGGAGCCGGTGAAGCTCGTCGGCTTCGGCGACAGCCTGATGGCCGGCTATCAACTGCCCGCGGCGGATGCCTTTCCGGTGAAGCTGGAAAAGGCGCTGCGCGAAAATGGCTACGAGATCGAGATCGCCAATGCCGGCGTTTCCGGCGACACCAGCTCCGGCGGCCTTGCCCGGCTCGACTGGTCGATCCCCGAAGGCACGCAGGGTGTGATTCTGGAGCTCGGCGCCAACGACGCGCTGCGCGGCATTCCACCGGAAGAGACGGAAAAGAACCTCGACGCCATGCTGACGCGCCTCAAGGAGCGCGGCATCGCAGTGCTGCTTGCCGGCATGCTGGCACCACCGAACATGGGCCCCGAATACGGCGAGCGCTTCAACGGCATCTACCAGCGCATGGCGGAAAAACACGGCGTCGCGCTCTATCCTTTTTTCCTGGACGGGGTCGTCACCAAGGCGAACCTGCAGCTCGAGGACGGCATGCATCCGAATTCCGAAGGGGTGGACGTGATGGTTGCGACGATTCTTCCCGCCGCCGAAGCGTTCATCAAATCGATACCGGCGAAGGAGTAGTTTTCGCGGGTGCGAAATAAGGGTTGCGCAAAAATCCATTGCGTGATTCGCTGACAGTACATTCCAGCAGGGAGAAGTCGCTATGCCGAGACTTTTCGTCGCCCTCGAAGTGCCGCGCAATGCTGCCATGAGCCTCTCCTTGCTGAGAGGCGGACTTCCCGGGGCCCGCTGGATCGATGTCGAGAACTTCCACATTACCTTGCGTTTCATCGGCGACATCGACGGCCGCACCGCCGACGAGGTGGTCGACAAGCTCGACCGCATAGAGCGCCCGGAATTCCAGCTGGCCCTGTCGGGCATGGGCTCCTTCGGCTCGAAGAAACCGCATTCCGTCTTCGCCGGGGTGACGCAGGCGCCGGAAATGTACGCCCTCCAGGGCGAGATCGAGCGCATCTGCCAGCGCCTCGGCCTTCTCGCCGATCCGCGCAAATTCACACCCCACGTCACGCTCGCGCGCCTGCGCAACGCCCGCACCGAGGACGTCGCCCACTATCTTTCCGGTCGTGGCAATTTCTACACCGCCCCCTTCACCGTGAACCGCTTCGTGCTGATGTCCTCGAAAGAATCCGTCGGTGGCGGGCCATACCTCACGGAAGAGGTTTTCCCACTCTACGAGGCCGGCGGCGGCTGGGATAGCGCGGACCTGCGCGATCACCTGATTTGATCGGCAAGCTATCATAGGGCAATCGGCCCGGGCCTGAGACGACCTTTGCCGCAGCCGAGCCCGGCAAACCGGCCTCTAATGCTCCCACCGCAACACCTACAGATGCTGAGGGACTTTTGTCTTCAGCAACTGGACCAGCGCGGGGTCCATGAACGCGTAGTCATCCGGAATATCCAGGCAGATGAGCCGTTTACCCTTGAGAGCGGACCGGAACTTTGCCTGGACCTTGCTCCGATGGGCTTTCTCCATCACGAAAATGATGTCCACCCAGCCGATCTCTTCTGCCGAGAGCGGATTTTCCGCGTCGTTGTTCGTGCCGGCGGAGGAAACCTCGATGTCCGGCCAGCTTGCGAACACCTGTTCGGCCGTCGGGCTTCGCAGCTTGTTCTGGCTGCACACAAAGAGAACATTGCGCATGGTTTTTCTTTCTTCTGCCTTTCGTGCAGCGATGGTACCTGGGAAATGCGGGTGTCCACGCAAGAACACGGAATGAACACGGCCGGAATGGGCCTCCGCTGGACCGCCTTCGTCACCCCTTGTTCCGATTCAGCATTTCGCGGCACCTACCCGAATCACGTCAATCCCTTGTGGTGAACAAACCCTGAATCATCCGGAGTCAGCGATTCGTCTCCGATTCGTTCGCAGACTGTTCCGCAAAGGCCGCAGAAGCGCGAGAAAAGCGGCGCTTTTCGCCTTGCCCCTTGCCATCGGGCGCCTCGATGGGCATCTGTTGCCTGCCGGATGCGTCCGGCGGAGATGGAAACCTGCCGGGGCGTGACTTGTCGCAAGCACCCATGATCTTGAGCGGCCGCGGGGTCACCGCGGTGCTCGGCCCGACCAATACGGGCAAGACCCACTACGCAATCGAACGCATGGTGGCACATGAGACGGGCATTATCGGCCTGCCTCTGCGCCTTCTCGCGCGCGAGGTCTACACGCGCCTCGTCGACAAGGTCGGCCAGCACAATGTGGCGCTGGTCACCGGCGAGGAGAAGATCACGCCGCATATGGCGCGCTATTCGGTCTGCACGGTGGAGGCGATGCCACGCGAGACGCGCGCCTCCTTCGTGGCGATCGACGAGGTGCAGCTTGCCGGCGATCTCGAACGCGGCCACATCTTCACCGACCGGGTCCTGCATCTGAGAGGGCGCGACGAGACGCTGCTGCTCGGTGCGGCCACCATGAAGCCCATTCTGGAGCAGCTCCTGCCGGGCATCCATGTGGTGGAGCGCCCGCGGCTGTCGCAGCTCTTCTACGCCGGCTCCAAGAAGATCACCCGCCTGCCGCAGCGTACGGCCATCGTCGCCTTCTCGGCCGACGAGGTCTATGCGATCGCCGAGCTGATCCGCCGCCAGCGTGGCGGAGCAGCCGTCGTGCTCGGCGCGCTCTCGCCCCGCACCCGCAATGCGCAGGTCGCGCTCTACCAGGAAGGCGACGTCGAATATCTCGTCGCCACCGATGCGATCGGCATGGGTCTGAACCTCGACGTCGACCATGTCGCCTTCGCGCAGGACCGCAAGTTCGACGGCTACCAGTTCCGCAACCTCAATCCCGCGGAACTCGCACAGATCGCCGGCCGCGCCGGGCGGCACCTGCGCGACGGCACCTTTGGCGTGACGGGCCGTGTCGATCCCTTCGACGACGAGCTGATCAAGCGCATCGAGACACATCAGTTCGACCCTGTGCGCGTGCTGCAATGGCGCACGCCCCGCTTCGACTATTCTTCCCTCGTGAACCTGCGCAAGTCGCTCGATGCCCCGCCGCCGATCGCCGGGCTGACGCGGGCGTTGCCGGCCGTCGACCAGCAGGCACTGGAGCACCTGTCGCGTTACCCCGACGTCCGCGACCTTGCGACGACACCCGAGCGCGTCGAAAAGCTCTGGGAGGCTTGCGCACTTCCCGACTACCGCCGCATCACCCCCGCCCAGCACGCCGACCTCATCTCGACGCTCTACGCGGATCTGGTAAAACGCGGCACGGTTAACGAAGATTTCATGGCCGATCAGGTGCGCCGCGCCGATCGAACCGATGGCGAGATTGACACGCTTTCGGCGCGAATCGCACAGATAAGGACGTGGACCTATGTGTCGAATCGGCCCGGATGGCTTGCCGATCCGACACACTGGCAGGAAAAGACGCGGGAAATCGAAGACCGATTGTCCGATGCGCTACATGAACGGTTGACGAAACGCTTTGTTGATCGCAGGACATCTGTGCTCATGAAGCGCCTGAGAGAGAATGCGATGCTGGAAGCTGAAATCAGTGTGAATGGCGATGTCTTCGTAGAGGGACATCATGTCGGGCAGTTGGCCGGTTTCCGGTTTACGCTGGCCTCCGGAACAGAAGGCCCCGATGCGAAGGCCGTGCAGACGGCTGCACAGAAGGCGCTCGCGCTGGAGTTCGAAGCCCGGGCCGCACGCCTGCATGCTGCCGGCAACGGCGACCTCGCGCTCGGCTCCGACGGCACCGTGCGCTGGCTCGGCGATCCCGTCGCACGCCTGACGGCGAGCGACCATGTCATGCGTCCGCGCGTCATCCTGCTCTCCGACGAGCAGCTGACCGGCAATGCGCGCGACCACGTCGCCGCCCGCATCGAGCGCTTCGTGAACCACCACATCGCGACCGTGCTGAAGCCGCTCGACGACCTTTCGCGCGCGGAAGACCTGCAGGGCCTCGCCAAGGGCCTCGCTTTCCAGCTCGTCGAAAATCTCGGCGTGCTCTTCCGCCGCGACGTGGCGGAAGACGTGAAGTCGCTCGACCAGGAAGCCCGCGCATCGATCCGCAAGCACGGCATCCGCTTCGGCGCCTACCATATCTTCATGCCGGCGCTTCTGAAGCCCGCCCCGGCCGAACTCATCACCTTGCTCTGGGCGCTGAAGAACGACGGCCTCGACAAGCCGGGATACGGCGACCTCATCCCGGTGCTCGCCGCCGGCCGCACCTCGGTCGTCACCGATCCGAGCTTCGAGCGCGCCTTCTACAAGCTTGCCGGCTTCCGCTTCCTCGGCAAGCGGGCCGTGCGCATCGACATTCTCGAGCGCCTTGCCGACCTCATCCGCCCGCTGCTGCAATGGAAATCGGGCACGCCGCGCCCCGAGGGCGCCTATGACGGCCGCCGCTTCATGGCGACGACCGCCATGCTCTCCATTCTCGGTGCGACGCCGGACGACATGGAAGAAATCCTGAAGGGCCTCGGCTACCGTGCTGATAGCGTAAAGGCAGAAGAGGTCGCCGCCCATCTCGCCGCGCAGGCACCGGCCGATGCCGCCGCTGCAGCCCCGGCCGAGGCAAGCGCGGAAATCTCCGACGAACACGATGCCGACGCAGCGGAGAGCGACAACGACGCACCTGTCGCTGCCGCAGACGCTTCGGCTGCACCGACGGAGGCTCCGGCCACCGAGAGCGCGGAAGCACCGACAGAAGGTATCGTCGAAGGCGAACCGGTCGAAGTGAAGCCGGTGCTGCTCTGGCGCCCGGGCTCTCGCCACGACAACCAGCGCCAGGGTCATCGCCAGGGCGGCGAGCGCCATGGGGATCGCCAGGGCGAGCGTCAGGGTCAGGGCGAGCGGCGCGGCGGTGATCGCCATCGCGGCCAGCCGGCCGGCGAACGCGGCGAGCGGCGTGACGGCGGCCGCGGTCGCCCCGATCAGGCCAAGGGCCGCGACGGAAAGCCGCAGGGCGGAAACCGCCCCGATCGAAACGAGCACCGCCCCGATCGCAACGATCGCGGCGGCAAGCCGCAGCAGGCGAAATTCGAGGCCCGGCCGCCCCGCAAGGAAAAGCCGATCGACCCGGATTCTCCCTTCGCCAAGCTCGCAGCGCTCAAGGAGCAGCTGAAGAAGTAAGCCGATGGCACGCAACGAGGAACAGCCGGCGGGTCAGGCGCGACAGCGCATCGACAAGTGGCTGTTCTTCGCGCGGCTGCGCAAATCCCGCTCGCTGGCGGCGAAATCCGTGGAAGCGGGCGATGTCAGCATCAACGGCCAGAAAATCCGCCAGCCCTCGCATATAGTGCACCCCGGCGATGTCGTGCTGATCTCGCTCGACCGACACGACATGGTCGTGAAGGTGCTGCATTCGGGCGAACGCCGCGGACCCTACGAGGAGGCCCGCCTTCTCTACAGCGACATGACGCCGCCCCCGCCGCCGCGCGAGGAACGCTCACTTTTCGAGCAGGCGACACGCGAGCGCGGCGCAGGCCGGCCCACCAAGCGGGAACGCCGCGAAACAGACCGCCTGCACGGTTTTCCCGGCGACGACGAGGATTAGAATTCTATACCTCGCAAGCGCCCGGCGGCGCATGTATTACGCTTGCAAACCGCCCGCAAAGCCTTTACCTCAGCCTCCGGACGGCCCTCGATACGCGCGGTCTCCCTTGTCCGGCAAGCCGATCGCGTGACGGATCCTGCGGTGACGGATGGTCTCGTCCGCGCCCGCCTTATGACGATTCTGGAGTTCCTCATGACGTATGTCGTGACCGACAACTGCATTCGCTGCAAGTACACGGACTGTGTGGAAGTGTGCCCGGTCGACTGTTTTTACGAGGGTGAGAATTTCCTCGTCATCCACCCCGACGAATGCATCGACTGCGGTGTCTGCGAACCGGAATGTCCCGCCGAGGCGATCAAGCCGGATACCGAACCGGGCCTCGACAAATGGCTGAAGATCAACACGGAATTCGCCGCCGTCTGGCCCAACATCACGGTCAAGCGCGATGCGATGCCGGAAGCGAAGGAAATGGACGGAGAGGAAGGCAAGTACGAGAAATACTTCTCTCCCAATCCGGGCCAGGGCGATTGATCGCCGCGTAGGGCGGCAACCGAAGCTGGGGAAAAAAGCGTGCTCCCGTCAAAAGGCGATGGGACAGGCTTGATGACCCATGCGAAGCAAATTATTGATTTCGGCACTTTTTTGTGGTAGGGTCCGGATACTGATCCACATCGCGGCATTTTGCGTGCCCGAACACCACCACGAAAGCAAACGATCCCTCAACGCCGCTCACCTCCCATAGGCAGCTCCGGTTGCTCAAATGTGAACGCGTCGCCAGGGACCTTTTTTGCGCATGGCGGACGGACCAGAGTGGTGACACCGCAACGGTGCCCCCGTCTTTCCCGGGTCCCCGGACCCACCCGGCCATGCCGGGAGCGTAACAGGGAGTATTTGAACAGAATGACGACCCAGCAGAAGAAATCTTCCACGCGCCAGGGTTTCAAGACCGGTGAATCGATCGTCTATCCCGCTCACGGCGTTGGCCAGATTGTGGCCATCGAGGAGCAGGAAGTCGCCGGCATGAAGCTTGAGCTCTTTGTCATCGATTTCGAAAAGGACAAGATGCGTCTCAAGGTGCCGGTTGCCAAGGCCGTTTCGATCGGCATGCGCAAACTGTCGGAGACCGATTTCGTCGAACGCGCGCTGAAGGTTGTCCAGGGCAAGGCCCGCGTGAAGCGCACCATGTGGTCGCGCCGCGCGCAGGAATATGATGCCAAGATCAATTCGGGCGACCTGATCTCGATCGCCGAAGTGGTCCGTGACCTCTACCGCGCGGAAAATCAGCCGGAACAGTCCTATTCCGAGCGTCAGCTCTATGAAGCCGCGCTCGACCGCATGGCCCGTGAAATCGCCGCCGTCAACAAGATGTCGGAAACCGAAGCCGTTCGCCTCGTTGAAACGAACCTCGCCAAGGGTCCGAAGCGCGGCAAGACCATCGACGAGGACGACTCGCAGGACGAGGCGGCCTGATCTAGGGCAGTACGTTCGATTTTAAAGCCCGGCTGGCAACAGCCGGGTTTTTTTATGGGAACTTTTCCGGCCCTGGGTCGTTTTCCACCCCGAGGACGACCGGCTTCGGGCGGCCGCGGAGGTGGCTTGCCACTTTATTTTCTTGAAAGCCGATTTCGAGCGATCCGCCGGCCTTTCCGAAACGTCATCATCAAGCAGGGCGCAAGACCAGAGGCAGAAACAGGCCTCCTTGCGCCGGTTCGGTTAACGTGGAGAGACCCCCATGGCTACGACGACCGCAGACCGCCGCATGATCAAGCTCGCAATGTCCGCGCCCTATCTCGAACGGGACGAAGAGCAGGCACTCGCCCAGGCCTGGAAGAACAACAAGGATCAGGAAGCGCGCAACCGCATCGCCATGGCCCATATGCGGCTGGTGGTTTCCATGGCCGGAAAGTTCCGGAACTTCGGCCTTCCGTTGGGCGACCTCGTGCAGGAAGGCTACATCGGCCTTCTGGAGGCGGCCGCCCGTTTCGAACCGGAACGGCAGGTCCGCTTTTCCACCTATGCCAGCTGGTGGATCCGCGCCTCCATCCAGGACTATGTGTTGCGCAACTGGTCGATCGTACGCGGCGGCACCAGTTCGGCGCAGAAGGCGCTCTTCTTCAACCTGCGACGCCTGCGCGCGCGCCTTGCGCGCGGCGACACCCACCTCACCGCCGAGGCGATGCATCAGGAGATCGCCGCCGCGCTCGGGGTCAGCACCGCCGACGTGCGCACCATGGATGCCCGCCTTTCCTCCTCCGATGTTTCGCTCCAGGCGCCAATCTCCTCCGCCGAAGGCGAAGGCTCGAACCGGCTCGATTTTCTCACCAGTGACGCACCGCTTCCCGACGAGCAGGCGGAAGGCAGCATCGACGGCGAACGCCGCCATCACTGGCTACACGCTGCCCTCGGCCAGCTTAACGAGCGTGAAATGAAGATCATTCGTGCCCGGCGACTGGCGGAAAACGGAGCAACGCTCGAGGAACTCGGCGCCGTGCTCGGCATTTCCAAGGAACGCGTGCGCCAGATCGAAAACCGCGCGCTGGAGAAGCTACGCTCCGTTCTGGTCGGCAAGACCACGGACTTCGCCTACGCCTGACGGCGGGCTTCCCCAAGGGGGCCTCCGCTCGTTTCCGGCCCCCTCTGTAAAACCGCCCCGTTTCGGACAGCAATCAAATGTGATTGTCCCGGTTCATTGACGTTTCTGCCGACTTGTGCGCATTGCTACGCAATCATGCACGATTGGATTCGGTAATGTCTGGACAGGACCTTCTTCTGCTCGGGGAACGACAAGACCTGATCCGCGCGCGGCTCGACCTTTCGGGGCGGGTCATCGCGGCGGAACTGGCGCAGGAGCTGGGCGTGTCGGAAGACACGATCCGGCGAGATCTGCGTGAAATGGCCGCCTCCGGCCTCTGCCGCCGGGTCTATGGCGGCGCACTGCGCATGACGCACGCCTCCACCACGATGAACGAGCGCATGGCGATCGCCGGTGAGCGCAAGGCAGCGCTCGCCCGCACCGCCGCCGGCCTCATCCCCGCCGGCGCCACCGTCTTTCTCGATGCCGGCAGCACCAATGTCGCGCTCGCCCGCGCCCTACCACAGGCCGCAGGCCTCACCGTCGCGACCAACGGGCCAGCCATTGCGGCGGCGCTGCTCGAGCACGACATCACGACGATCCAGCTTGGTGGACTGATCGATGCCCGCTCGGGCGCGGCAATCGGCGCCAAGGCGATGCGGGACGCCGAGGCCCTTCGGCCGGATGTGCTGGTGCTCGGCGTCTGCGGCATCGATCCCGAGGCCGGCGTCACAGCCGACAGCTTCGAGGAGGCGGAATTCAAGCGCTTCGTCGCCTCCCGCAGCCGGACGGTGATCGTCATCGTCACCAATGACAAGCTTTTCACCGCAGCTCCATATTCGGTCGCCCCCCTGTCCCGCGTGGCAAGCGCCGTGATCGAGGCGGATGCGGGTGAAACGGAGGCGGCGGTGCTCGCCGCCGCCGGCATCGACACCCTGCGGGCCGGATAGGCGCCTCTCCCAGCATCCTGAAACGGACCTCCCATGACGACGCCCGAAAATGCCATCAAAGGCAGCAGCTTCGCGAAAACCGCCTTCCCGCCGACACGGCTGGCCGTCTCCAGCCTTTTCCTGCTGAACGGCACCTTCGCCGGCGCCTGGGCACCCAAGATCCCGGAATTCGCCAGCCGCCTGTCGCTCTCCGAATCCGGCCTCGGTCTGATGATCATGTGCTTCGGCATCGGCTCGCTCGTGCTGATGCCGATCGCCGGTTTCCTGATCGCACATTACGGCACCACCCGCACGGTGAAGGCAGCATCCGTCCTCTTCCTGTTGCCCCTCATTCTGCTGTCCCTTGCCCCGACCGTTCCGCTCGGCGCGCTCGCCATCTTCCTCTTCGGTGGCCTGATGGGCGCGATGGACGTGGCGATGAACGGCAATGCGGTCGAGGTCGAAAAATCCATGCGGCGCGCGATCATGTCGTCCTGCCACGCCTTCTGGAGCCTCGGCGCCTTCATCGGCGCCACAACCGGCGGCTTTCTCATCGAGACGCTCGGCGTGTTGGGCCATGCGGTCCTGCTGACCGTGCTGGGCGCCGCCACGCTCGCCGTTACCTGGCCCTTCGTGCTGCACGATGCGCCGCATCCGAACGAGGAGCGCCAGAAGGTGCGCCTGCCGATGACGCTGCTGCCCTGGATGATCGGCCTCATGGCGCTGTTCTCCATGGTGCCGGAAGGCGCGATCCTTGATTGGGGCGCGCTCTACATGCGCGACGAACTCGGCGCTTCGCTGGCGCTCTCGGGCTTCGCCTTCGGCGCCTTCTCGCTCACCATGGCCGCCATGCGCTTTGCCGGCGACCATGTGCGCGACCGTTTCGGCGCAGTGAAGACGCTGCGTTTCTGCACCGTCATGGCGATGATCGGCATGGTGGTCGCGGGGCTGGCGCCGAATGCCTATATGGCCATGCTCGGCTTCGCCATCTGCGGCATCGGCATCTCCAACATGGTGCCGATCGCCTTTTCCGCCGCCGGCAACCTGCCGGGCTTTGCCCAGGGTGTGGCACTCTCCGTCGCGACGGTGATGGGCTATTCCGGCTCGCTCTTCGCCCCCTCCGTCATCGGTTTCATCGCCGAACATACGGGCTTTTCCATCATCTTCGCCCTTTTGCCGGTGCTCTTCGTCGTTGTGCTGCTGCTCTCGCACCACGCCGTGCATGCCGACGTGCGCGAACGCCCCTGAACGCAGGACGCGCGGCGATCAAATCGTCGCGCGTTCCAGCCCCGACGGTTGACAAGCCCGGTTTCCTGATCCACCTGAGGGCAAAGGCCGCGCGAGCGATGCCCCATGCGGCCGGTTTTCGAGCAAGAGGCTCCCGAATGTCCTTCTCCTTCGACTTTGAACCGAAGCCGCGGCGCCAGTCCGTCGGCGTCGATGTCGGCGGCGTGCTCGTCGGCGGTGGCGCACCTGTCGTCGTGCAGTCGATGACCAATACGGATACGGCCGATATCGACGGGACGGTGGCGCAAGTCGCGGCCCTTCACCGCGCCGGCTCGGAGATCGTGCGCATCACGGTCGACCGCGACGAGAGCGCGGCGGCGGTGCCGAAGATCCGCGAGCGCCTGCTCAGGCTCGGCATGGACGTGCCACTCGTCGGCGACTTCCACTATATCGGTCACAAGCTGCTCGCCGATCATCCGGCCTGCGCCGAGGCGCTGGCGAAATACCGCATCAATCCCGGCAATGTCGGCTTCAAGGACAAGAAGGACAAGCAGTTCGCCGCGATCGTCGAGACGGCAATCCGCCACGACAAGCCGGTCCGCATCGGCGTCAACTGGGGCTCCCTCGACCAGGAACTCCTGACCCGGCTGATGGACGAGAACCAGGACAAGGGCTTTCCCCTGACCGCCCAGCAGGTGATGCGCGAGGCGATCTGCCAGTCCGCGCTGCTGTCCGCCGAGCTTGCCGAAGAGATCGGCCTTGCCCGCGACCATATCATCCTCTCGGCGAAGGTCTCCAACGTGCAGGACCTCATCGCCGTCTATGCGATGCTGTCGGCGCGCTCCGACCATGCGCTGCATCTCGGCCTGACGGAGGCCGGCATGGGCACGAAGGGTGTCGTCGCCTCCTCCGCCTCGCTGGGCATCCTCATGCAGCAGGGCATCGGCGACACGATCCGCATCTCGCTGACGCCCGAGCCCGGCGGCGACCGCACCCGCGAGGTGCAGGTGGCGCAGGAACTGCTGCAGGTCATGGGCTTTCGCCAGTTCATTCCCGTCGTCGCCGCCTGTCCGGGCTGCGGGCGCACCACCTCCACGGTCTTCCAGGAGCTCGCCCAGAAGATCCAGGACGATATCCGCAAGAACATGCCGGTCTGGCGGGAGAAATATCCGGGCGTCGAGGGGCTGAAGGTCGCGGTCATGGGCTGCATCGTCAACGGGCCCGGCGAAAGCAAACATGCCGATATCGGCATCTCGCTGCCCGGCACCGGCGAACTGCCGATCGCCCCCGTCTATGTCGACGGCAAGAAGGCGATGACGCTGCGCGGCACCAATATCGCCGGCGAATTCGAGACGCTGGTCAACGACTATATCGAAAAGCGCTACGGCCAGGGCCAGGCAGCCGCCGAGTAGGCGGGCTGCCCTTGCGCGATCACAGCCGTGCCGTCAGCAGCTTGAAGCCGGCAAAGGCGAAGAAGGCGGCCATGACGCCCTCTATGGCGCGGCGCGCCCTGAGATAGGCCCGGTGCACCGGGCCGAGCGAAAAGACCAGCGCGAAGCCGAGGAAGACGCAGACCCCGATTGCCATGCAGCCGGCAATGAACGTCGCCATGACCTCGCCCGGCGCGCCCGGCGGCATGCCGAGCGACGTCAGCATGATCCAGTTGAAGATCGCCTTTGGATTGGTGATGTGGATGCCGAGGCCCTTGAGATACTGCCGGCGCGGCGACAGCGCGGGCATTGCGGCCATCTGCATGCGATAGACCTCCTCGCTCCGGCGCGCCGCACGCCAGGCATTCCACGCCAGCCAGAGCAGATAGCAGCCGCCGACGATCTTCAGGACGACGATCGCCTCGCCATAGGTACGAATGAGGGCGGAAAGGCCGGAAGCCGTGAGGATGGCCCAGATATAGGATCCCGTCAGCACCCCGCAGGCCAGTGCCAGTCCGGCCCGTCGGCCCCGGCTGATCGAGGTCGCGATGATGGCGATGATCGCCGGCCCCGGCGATGCCGTGGCGATGAAATAGGCCGTCCAGGCGACGGCGAGCTGCGGCAGGTAGGGTGTGAGATCGGTCATGAGGCACCGGTGGCTATCGGCAGACGATAGCCGATCGCCTTTTCACCGCCTAGCGGGAGAATTGCACCACATGTCCCCGTGTTCGGCGGAGGCGGGTATCGTCCGAAAACGTCAGACGATCTCCTCGACCGCCGCGATCAGCCGGTCGCATTCCTCGGGCGTACCGATGGTGATGCGCAGGAAATCAGAGATACGCGGCTTGGTGAAGTGGCGCACCAGCACGGCGCGCTCGCGCAACCCCTTCGCCAGCGCCTCGCCGCTATGGCCGGGATGACGGGCGAAGACAAAGTTCGCCTGCGAGGGCAGCACCTCGAAACCGCGCTGGCGGAGCGCTCCGGTGACGCGTTCACGCGTTTCGATGACCTTTCCCCGCGTCTCGTCGAACCATTCGCGGTCGTCGATCGCGGCGGCGGCACCGGCTTGCGCGACACGGTCGAGCGGATAGGAGTTGAAGCTGTCCTTGACACGTTCCAGCGCATCGATCAGCGGGCGCCGGCCGATGGCATAGCCGACGCGCAGACCCGCCAGCGAGCGGGATTTCGACAGCGTGTGGATGACGAGCAGGTTGTCGTATTTCCGGGTCAGCGGGATTGCGCTCTCACCGCCGAAATCGATATAGGCCTCGTCCACCACCACGGGCTGGTCCGGGTGCCCGGCGACCAGTTTTTCGATCGCCGAAAGCGGCAGGCCGATGCCCGTGGGGGCATTCGGATTCGGCAGGATGATGGCGCCGCAGGGCCGGTCGTAGTCCGAAAGGTCGATGGTAAAATCGTCCTTCAGCGCAATCTCCTCCGCCCGGATGTCGAAGAGCCGGCAATAGGTCGGGTAGAAGCTGTAGGTGATATCGGGATAGACGAGCGGCTTGTCGTGCTTGAGGAGCGCGACGAAGGCATGCGCCAGAACCTCGTCCGAACCGTTCCCGACAAAAACCTCATCCGCGTCCACGCCATGGAATCGGGCGATCGACTGGCGCAGCGCCAGCGCACCCGGATCCGGATAGAGCTTCAGGCTGTCGGCGATGGCGGCCTGCATGGCGGCGATCGCCTTTGGCGAAGGGCCGTAGGGGTTTTCGTTGGTGTTGAGCTTGATGAGGTTTTGGATGCGCGGCTGCTCGCCGGCGACATAGGGCTTGAGCGTGGCGACGATCGGCGACCAGAATTTGCTCATGGCGTCAGTTCCTGCGATTGGCGATGAAATGGGCGGTTTCGATGAGGATGCCGGCGCGATGGCCGAACGGGGCAAGAAGCGTCTCGGCCTCCGCAACGAGTTCGCGCAATCGGTTCTCCGCCCAGGTCTGGCCGCGCCGGGCGACCAGCGTCGCCTTGCCGCGATCGGCGTCCTTGCCGGTCGCCTTGCCCATGGTCGCGGCATCGGCGGTGAGATCGAGCAGGTCATCGGCGATCTGGAAGGCAAGGCCCACCGTTTCGCCGTAGCGGCGCAGTGTGATCCGTTCCTCAGCCGAAGCGCCCGCAACGATCGCACCGGCCTCGCAGGCAAAGCGCAGCAGCGCGCCGGTCTTCATTTTCTGCAGCGTCACGATACCCGCCTCGTCCGGGGCCTCGGTCTCGGCCGCAAGGTCGAGCGCCTGGCCGCCGGCCATGCCGCCGATACCGGCGGCACGGGCGAGTGCCAGCACCAACGCCGTCTTGGTGGCATCGGGCAGATGCGTTTCGGGTGCCGCGACGATGTCGAAGGCAAGCGTCAGCAGGCTGTCGCCGGCAAGGATCGCGGCCGCCTCGTCGAAAGCGATGTGCACGGTCGGCTGTCCGCGGCGCAGGTCGTCGTCATCCATGGCCGGCAGGTCGTCATGCACGAGCGAGTAGCAATGGATGCATTCGAGCGCCGCACCGACGCGCAACGCCGCCATGCGCTCCACGCCCGGAAAGAGCGCGGCGGATTCGATGACGAGGAAGGGCCGCAGCCGCTTGCCGCCGTTGAGCACACCGTGGCGCATGGCGGCGAGCAGCCGCTCGGGACGGGCGATCTCATCCGCCGCGACAGTGCCGGACAAAAGCGTGGCAAGCAGTGTTTCCACCGCCTCGGCATTGCCCTTCAGGAGAGACTGGAATTCCTGGTAACGTTCGCTCATGGCCGCTCTTTGGCATGGGCTCCGGGCCGAAGCAACGGCCATGCCTGGGCTGCTTCAAAGAATCGCGGCGCAGACTGGTTTTTGCCGAGCCGTAACGGTATGAAGGCCCAACGACGGAAGGACGGACGCCGGCTCTTGGACATCGTACCGGAAACACGCGCAGATGCGGTCAACACGGAGACAGAGGCCGGGGAGAAGGATGGCTGGATGAGCCAGCTTCGCCGGAACTGGCGTCGCCTCGTGCTTGTCGTCCTCGCCATCGTCGCGCTGCCCTATGTGCTGATCCTGCTCTACACGGTCGAATTCGTGCGGCCGGTTTCCACGCTGATGCTGCGCGATCTCGCGCTCCTGCGCGGCTACGACCGGCAGTGGGTGGACTTCGACGACATCTCACCCAATCTCGTGCAGGCCGTCATGATGTCCGAGGACGGCCAGTTCTGCCGCCATGGCGGGGTCGACTGGGGCGAGATGCGCGCCGTCGTCAACGAGGCGTTGGCCGGTGAGCAGACCCGCGGCGCCAGCACAATCCCGATGCAGACGGCGAAAAACCTCTTCCTCTGGAACGGCCGCTCCTTCGTGCGCAAGGCGATGGAACTACCGCTTGCCGTCGCGGCAGACTTTGTCTGGAGCAAGAGGCGGCTGATGGAAATCTACCTCAACATCGCCGAATGGGGCCCCGGCATCTACGGCATCGAGGCCGCGGCGCAGCACCATTTCAAGTTACCGGCCGCCAAGCTCTCACGCCGGCAGGCCGCGCTTCTCGCCGTCTCGCTGCCGAACCCCTATGAGCGCAACGCCGGAAAACCGGGTCGTGGTCTGCAGCGTCTCGCCCGCCTCATCGAGCGGCGCGCCAGCCGATCGGGCGAATATATCAAATGCCTTTATGAGTAGGTTCAGGCCTTTTCATTGGTGAAGGCTCCGGTGAAGGCCTAGGGTCTGCGTCATCTCAGAAGCGCAGGAACACCATGTCGAACCTCATCCTCTATGTCGGCAACAAGAACTATTCTTCCTGGTCCTTCCGGCCCTGGATCGCCATGGCGGCAGCCGGCGTGCCGTTCACGGACAAGGTCATCCCCTTCGACTTTCCCGCCGGCAACCCGGAATTCATCAAGATCTCGCCAAGCGGGAAGGTGCCGGTTCTGCACCACGGCGCGGTGCGGGTATGGGAATCGCTGGCGATCATCGAATATGTCGCCGAGCTCTTTCCCGGCGCTGGTATCTGGCCAAAAGACACAGCGGCACGGGCCGAAGCACGGGCGATATCGATGGAAATGCTCTCCGGCTTCCGCGCGCTGCGCAATGCCTGCCCGATGAACATCCGTCGCAAGCCGAGCGAAATCAAGCTGCCCGACGGCGTCATGGATGACGCCGCCCGCATCGAGACGATCTGGAAGACGGCGCTCGCGCGCTCCGGCGGACCGTTCCTGTTCGGCGCCTTTTCCGCCGCCGATGCGATGTATGCCCCGGTCGTCAACCGGTTCGAAGCCTATTGCCTGACCCGCGACGAAACCGTGCTGGCCTACATGGCGCGCATGAAGGCGCACCCGGCCTGGCAGAAGTGGCAGACGGCGGCGCTCGCCGAACCGTGGATCGTGCCCGAAGACGAGGCCTGACCGGCGGAATCGAAAAAAACCGCCCGGGGACTGGTCAAGCGGGATTTTGCTGTGTATAAGCCGGCCCAATTTCCGAGATAAAGACATGTCCCTGTCGCCCATCCGGTGGCCTGTGGATGTGTTTGCCCGATAAGTGGAGTTAGTGAAATGGCTGTACCGAAAAGAAAAACGAGCCCGTCCAAGCGCGGTATGCGCCGTTCCGCAGACGCTCTGAAGGGTTCGACCTACGTCGAAGACAAGAACTCGGGCGAACTGCGCCGTCCGCACCACATCGACCTGAAGACCGGCATGTACCGCGGTCGCCAGGTTCTGACGCCGAAGGAAAGCGCATAAGCGTTTTCGGCATCAGCTGAGATCAGGGGCCGGCTTGCCGGCCCTTTTCTTTTGGCCAGACGCCCCGAAAGGCTTGGCCGACGACGCAGCGACATTTTCTTGTGCCAATTCTTGGGCTAAGAGGGCCATAGGGCCGCTCGTGCGAAGACGGCCGTTAGGAGACCGCCGCCCATGCTTCTGGCCATACCGCTGCTGATCATCCCCTTCGCCCTCTACAACCTTGCCATGACCGGTCTCTTCGGCGATGGCGGCGTCGCCGTTCTCGACAGCGAGGTGATAGCGGTCAACATGCTGTCCGGCACGACCTGGACGATGGCCTTCGGCGATCTCCTGATCCTCATCGCGCTCGTTCTGCTCTTCGTGGAAATCCTGAAGGCCACACGCCCGGGTTCGCGCGCGCTGCTCGATCACATGCTGTCGATGGTGCTGTTCGTGGTGTTTCTCGTCGAATTTCTGCTCGTGCAGGGCGCGGCGACACAAATCTTCTTCATCCTGATGACGATCACGTTCATCGATGTCATCGCGGGTTTTGCCGTGTCGATCCGCACGGCGAGCCGAGACCTTTCGATCGGGCTGTAGCAGCGCGGGACAAGCCCGCGCTGGCCGGTTTTCTCAGCTGAGATTGTCGAGCTTCGTCTGGAGCGCGCGCAACTGTTCCTTCAGCTCGTCGAGGTCTTTGGGCTCCGCCTTGCGGGTCTCCTTCGGCGGTGTCGCATTGGCGAAGGGCGAGAACATCTTCATCGCCTGCTGGAACATTTCCGTGTTGCGCCGCGTCGTTTCCTCGATCAGCGCCATCGGCACCTGCAGGTTCTTGCCGAGCGGCGTATCTCCAAACGTCTTGTTGATCTGCTCGCGCATCTGCGACTGCTGCTCGGTGAAGGCCTGCATGGAGTGCTCGAGATAGCTCGGCACCACCATCTGCATCTGATCGCCATAATAGGAGATCAGCTGACGGAGGAACGAGATGGGCAAAAGCGTGTTGCCGGTCTTCGATTCCTGCTCGAAAATGATCTGCGTCAGTACGGAATGGGTGATGTCCTCGCCGGATTTGGCATCCTGCACGGTGAATTCCTCGCCCTTCTTCACCATGACCGCGAGATCGTCCAGCGTCACATAGGTGCTCGTGCCCGTGTTGTAGAGCCGCCGGTTCGCATATTTCTTGATGACGATCTGACCGTCGTTCCTGGCCATTAGGGTCTCCTCATCCCCGTATTTCCATTTCTTTTTTGGTCCTCGCGAGTATCGGCAAAAAGACGCGCGCTGACAATCGAATTGTGCGATGCGGCGAGCAATGCTGCGCAACATGGATTTTCATGCTGCACGCCGCTTCCATGAAATTTTAGCGGCGCCGGATATCCCGTTTGACTCTCCCCCTCCGCTTTGCCAGTTTTGATTTCGGGAGAACCGCCACGCTCGCGCCGTTCGTGCGCCGGGCCTGGTTCCAAGGCCGACCGCAAGGTTGTCAGAACTGAGGAAGCACATATGAGCACCCCATCCATCGTCATCGCCAGCGCCGGCCGCACCGCGGTCGGATCCTTCAATGGAGCCTTCGCCAACACGCCTGCCCATGAGCTCGGGGCGACGGTCATTTCGGCGGTTCTGGAGCGCGCGGGCGTGGCAGCGGGCGAGGTGAACGAGGTGATCCTCGGCCAGGTCCTGCCGGCCGGTGAAGGCCAGAACCCGGCCCGCCAGGCCGCCATGAAGGCCGGTATCCCGCAGGAAGCGACCGCCTGGGGCATGAACCAGCTCTGCGGTTCGGGTCTGCGCGCCGTCGCGCTCGGCATGCAGCAGATCGCCACGGGCGATGCCGGCATCATCGTTGCCGGCGGCATGGAATCCATGTCGATGGCGCCGCATTGCGCGCATCTGCGCGGCGGCGTGAAGATGGGCGATTTCAAGATGATCGACACGATGATCAAGGACGGCCTGACCGACGCCTTCTACGGCTACCACATGGGCATCACCGCCGAAAACGTCGCCAGGCAGTGGCAGCTTTCGCGCGACGAGCAGGACGTCTTCGCCGTCGCCTCGCAGAACAAGGCCGAGGCCGCGCAGAAGGAAGGCCGCTTCAAGGACGAGATCGTTCCCTTCATCGTCAAGGGCCGCAAGGGTGACGTCAGCGTCGATGCCGACGAGTATATCCGTCATGGGGCGACGCTCGAATCGATGGCCAAGCTTCGCCCCGCCTTCGACAAGGAAGGCACCGTGACCGCCGCCAACGCCTCCGGCCTCAACGACGGCGCCGCTGCCGCGCTCCTGATGAGCGAAGCGGAAGCCGCGCGCCGTGGCATCCAGCCGCTCGCCCGCATCGTCTCCTGGGCAACGGCCGGCGTCGACCCGAAGATCATGGGCACCGGCCCGATCCCGGCCTCCCGCAAGGCGCTCGAGCGCGCCGGCTGGAAAATCGGCGATCTCGATCTTGTGGAAGCCAACGAAGCCTTCGCGGCCCAGGCCTGCGCGGTCAACAAGGACCTTGGCTGGGATCCGTCCATCGTCAATGTCAACGGCGGCGCCATCGCCATTGGTCACCCGATCGGCGCGTCGGGCGCCCGCATCCTCAACACGCTGCTCTTCGAAATGAAGCGCCGCGGCGCAAAGAGGGGCCTTGCCACGCTTTGCATCGGCGGCGGCATGGGCGTGGCGATGTGCGTTGAGAGCATGTAAGCATCAGCTTACGGGCTGCTTTGCCATGACCTGCCGCCGGCAGGGCGACGGGTCGACTCAAAAACAGTTCTAGGGGAGTGAGCCACATGAGCAGGGTAGCATTGGTAACGGGTGGGTCGCGGGGCATCGGCGCTGCCATTTCGGTAGCGCTGAAGGCGGCCGGCTACAAGGTGGCTGCAAGTTATGCCGGCAATGACGATGCCGCGAACGCCTTCAAGGCGGAGACCGGCATTCCGGTCTACAAATGGGATGTCGCGAGCTACGAGGCCTGCGTCGAAGGCATCGGCAAGGTCGAGGCCGACCTCGGCCCGGTGGACATCCTCGTCAACAATGCGGGTATCACCAAGGATGCGATGTTCCACAAGATGACGCCGGAGCAGTGGGGCGCGGTCATCAACACCAACCTCACCGGCCTCTTCAACATGACCCATCCGGTCTGGACCGGCATGCGCGACCGCAGCTTCGGCCGCGTCATCAACATTTCCTCGATCAACGGCCAGAAGGGCCAGATGGGCCAGGCGAACTATTCCGCCGCAAAGGCCGGTGACCTCGGCTTCACCAAGGCGCTCGCCCAGGAAGGCGCCGCAAAGGGCATCACGGTCAACGCCATATGCCCCGGCTATATCGGTACGGAAATGGTGCGCGCCATCCCGGAAAAGGTGCTGAACGAGCGGATCATCCCGCAGATCCCCGTCGGCCGCCTCGGCGAGCCGGACGAGATCGCCCGCATCGTCGTCTTCCTCGCTTCCGACGACGCCGGCTTCATCACCGGCTCGACCATCTCGGCGAATGGCGGCCAGTTCTTCGTCTGACCGGCCTTTCGGCAAACGGAACACGGCGCCTTCGGGCGCCGTTTTCTATGGTAGAGTGCGGAGAAGGAGACGACGCCATGAAACAGGAAAAGCTCGACGACGCGGCGATCGCCGAAGCGCTGGCAAGCCTTGACGGCTGGGCCCGATCGGAAGACGGCATCGCCATCGAGAGGAAATTCAAGTTCGCATCGTTCCGCGAGGCGTTCGGTTTCATGACCGAGGGGGCGCTCGCAGCGGAAAAATTCAACCATCATCCTGAATGGTTCAACGTCTACAACCGCGTCGAGGTGCGGTTGACGAACCATGATGCGGGCGGACTGACGGAGCTGGACTTCAAGCTGGCGACCGCAATGGACAAGGCGGCGGCTCTGCGCACGAAGAGTTGAAGACCCGTGAAGCCGTTCCCATATGTTTCGCGCCGGGTTTTTCCGGCATCGCCACCTGAAGGAGGCCATGCATGGATGACGTGAAGATCGGCGAGATCCTTCTGCCGGGAGACGAGGACGAGCAGGAGCGTCAGGAGGGCCGCGTGAAGAAGCGGTTCTGGCCGGTCCTCAAGCGTGCAATGCGGCAGGTGCCGTTCTCCCGCGATCTCGTCGCCGCCTACTATTGCGCCCTGGATTCCCGCACGCCGACCAAGGTTCGCGGCATCCTGCTCGCTGCGCTCGCCTATTTCGTGCTGCCGCTCGACGGCGTACCCGATTTCTTCGCTCTCGTCGGCTTTTCCGACGACATCGCCGTGTTGACGGCCGCCTTCGCCGCCATCCGCGGACATATCCGCGAAGACCACTATGTGGCTGCAGACAAGGCTCTTGCGGACGAGCCGGACGCACAGCCGGCTGGCTGAGCCTCCCGCTGCAGCCCTTGCCGTTCTCGACCCAAGGGCGAGAAGTCAAATTCTTGCCCTATTCCTTATGCCTTAAATGGCTTCGACAGGTTCAATCTCACCACATGGGGACTGGGCACGCCCGCCGTTCTCGGCACTTCCCGCAAACAGGCTTGGCAGCTTTGCATGCGGAGTTGTGCCGACGAAGAACGACAGTGTCTTTGCGAATGGCAAAAACACCTGAAAGGCAGCGGCGTGTTTCGACGCAAATTTGTCCCGGTGCGGCGCGGAAGACCTTAGTAAAATGCGTGCATGTTGACGGTTTGGTAACCTGAATTAAGTCAAAATAAATCAAATCGTCATCATGCGTGGCCGACACCGGCATCGAAGGCGCCGCCTTCGGCCGGGCAATCACTTGGCAAGACAACCGGCAGGAAAACATGTTCGTAAGAAAGCTCGCAACCGCACTCGCCCTCGTCGTCGTGACCGCAGGCGTTGCCTCGGCCCAGTCGCCGACGCGCATTCAGCAGTTCAATGCCTGGGGCGCCTATTCCTACCAGGCGAACGGTGGCAAGGTCTGCTACGTGCTGTCGGTGCCGAAGGAAAAGAACCCGGCCGGCGTAGACCACGGCGACGTCTTCTTCCTCGTCTCCCAGCGCCCGGGCCAGAACATCAGCTACGAACCGCAGGCGATGATGGGCTATCCGCTGCAGGAAGCCTCCAAGGTCAACGTCGTCATCGACGGCCGCACCTTCGTGATGTTCACCAAGGGCAACTCGGCCTGGGTGGAGAACGCCGCCGAAGAGCCGGCCCTCGTCGCCGCCATGAAGGGCGGCAAGGACATGCGGGTCGAGGCGAAATCCCGCCGTGGCACGGGCACGTCCTACTCCTACTCGCTGTCCGGCATTTCGGCAGCGCTGAAGCAGATCGAAAGCTGCCGCTGAGTCTCGAGGCGGATAGAAACCGAAAAGGCCGGCACCCTCGCCGGCCTTTTCGTTTGCACAACCGGGCGGGCAGGTGACTTTGCGCCGGAACAGTGCTAAAGGGCCGGCAACTGGGCCTTGCGCCGCATCGAGCGGCACCGGCAGGCCCGCAATGAACTTCTGTCGAGCATGGACCGCTTGTGGCGCAAAAGCCTGCGCCGGCGCGCCCTGTTCTTGAGGATGACCCAATGGCAGCAAGCATGGACTTTCTCAACACGGCCGAGCCCGTCAAGGCGCCGACCATCCGCACCCTTCCCGCCGCCGAAAAGCCGTCGCTGATCGGCCTCACACGCGAGGAGATGGGCCGGGTGCTCGTCGAAAAAGGCGTCAACGAGCGCCAGGTGAAGATGCGCGTCAGCCAGCTCTGGCACTGGCTCTATGTGCGCGGCGTCTCCGATTTCGACGACATGACCAATGTCTCCAAGGACATGCGCGAAATGCTGAAGACGCATTTCACCATTGCCCGTCCCGAGATCGTCGACGAGCAGATTTCCAGCGATGGCACACGCAAGTGGCTCTTGCGCTTTCCCCCGCGCGGTGCAGGCCGGCCGGTGGAGATCGAAACCGTCTACATTCCCGAGGAAGGCCGCGGCACGCTCTGCATTTCCAGCCAGGTCGGCTGCACGCTCACCTGCTCCTTCTGTCATACCGGCACGCAGAAGCTGGTGCGCAACCTGACATCGGAGGAAATTCTCTCGCAGTTGCTACTCGCCCGCGACCGGCTGGGCGACTTCCCGGACCGTGACACGCCGGCCGGCGCCATCGTTCCGGCGGAAGGCCGCAAGGTCTCCAACATCGTCATGATGGGCATGGGCGAGCCGCTCTACAATTTTGAAAGCGTCAAGACCGCGCTGCTGATCGCCACCGACGGCGACGGCCTGTCGCTCTCCAAGCGCCGGGTGACGCTGTCGACCTCGGGCATCGTGCCGGAAATCTATCGCACCGGCTCGGAAATCGGCGTCATGCTGGCGATTTCGCTGCATGCCGTGCGCGACGACCTGCGCGACATGCTGGTGCCGATCAACAAGAAGTATCCGCTGAAGGAGCTGCTCGACGCCTGCCGCGCCTATCCGAGCCTGTCGAATGCCCGGCGCATCACCTTCGAATATGTGATGCTGAAGGACGTCAACGACACGCTGGAGGACGCCAAGCTGCTGATCCAGCTGCTGAAGGGCATTCCTGCGAAGATCAACCTCATCCCCTTCAACCCCTGGCCGGGCACCAACTACCAGTGTTCCGACTGGGAGCAGATCGAGCGCTTTGCCGACTTCATCAACCAGGCCGGTTATGCTTCGCCGATCCGCACCCCGCGCGGCCGCGACATCCTCGCCGCCTGCGGCCAGCTGAAATCGGAATCCGAGCGCATGCGCAAGGTCGATCGCATGGCGTTCGAGGCAATGATGATCGTCGGGCACGGCGAGGACGACTGAAAGCCGTTCCGCCGCGGCTTCCTATCAGAAATTGTGATTGATGAAGCCGATTCCGAGAATTGATTTGAAGGCCCGTTTTGCCTAGAAACAGCCTAAAATCATTCTAGGGAGACCATCCATGCGCCACCTTCTGCTTGCTTTCGCGGCAACGCTCGCGATTACGCTGCCGGCCAAGGCCGAAGAGGTCACGGTTGCCGTGACCGCCATCGTCGAACATCCGGCGCTCGACGCTGCCCGCGACGGCGTGAAGGAAGCGCTGGCAGCGGCCGGCTACAAGGAGGGCGAGAACCTGAAGTTCCTCTACGAATCGGCGCAGGGCAACCCCGCGACGGCCGCCCAGATCGCCCGCCAGTTCGCCGGCGAAGATCCAAGCGTCATCGTGCCGATCTCCACGCCGTCCGCGCAGGCCGTCGTTTCCGCGACGAAGGACATTCCGGTCGTCTTCACTGCCGTGTCCGACCCGCTCGGTGCGCAGCTCGTCACCAACATGGACAAGCCCGGCGGCAACGTCACCGGTCTTTCGGACCTGTCGCCGGTTGCCGAGCATATCGCGCTGATCAAGGAAATCCTGCCGAACGCCAAGACGATCGGCTATCTCTACAATTCGGGCGAAGCCAATTCCGTGTCGCTGCTCGCCGTGCTGAAGGTTGAAGCCGAGAAGGCCGGTCTGACGGTCGTCGAGTCCGCCGCCACCAAGTCCGCCGAAGTGCAGGGCGCCGCCCGTGCGCTCGTCGGCCGTGCCGATGCGATCTACATCCCGACGGACAACACGATCATCTCCGCCCTCGAAGGCGCGGTCGCCGTCGCCGAAGAAGCCAAGCTCCCGCTTTTCACCGCCGACACGGATTCCGTCTCGCGCGGCGCCATCGCAGCCCTCGGCTTCAACTACAAGGACGTCGGCAAGCAGACGGGCGAAATCGTCGTGCGTATCCTCAAGGGTGAGAATCCGGGCGACATCGCCGTAAAGGTTGCCGCCGGCACCGACCTCGTCGTCAACAAGGGCGCCGCCGCCAAGATGGGCGTCACGCTGCCGGAAGCTCTCGTCGGCCGCGCCACCCGCGTGATCGAATAATCCCCGGACGTTCCGGACATTTTCAATCGGAATCAACCGCTGCCGGATCGCCCGGCAGCGGTTGATCTGTTAAGAAGACCCCTCCCGCAGAACCCGCGGGAAATGGGTGAAGAGAGAAAGCCAAGAGCCGTGAGCCTGATTGCCTTCTGGGGTGCCGTCGAACTGGGGCTGGTCTATGCCTTCGTCGCGATCGGCGTTTACCTTGCCTTCCGCGTGCTGGATTTCCCCGACCTGACGGTGGACGGCTCGTTTCCGCTCGGCGCCGCCGTCGCGGCCGTACTGATCATTGCAGGCGTCAACCCGTGGATCGCGGCCCTGGTCGCCATGATGGCGGGCGCCGTTGCCGGCCTCGTCACGGCGATGCTGAACGTGCGCTTCCGCATCCTCAATCTGCTCGCCTCGATCCTCACCATGATTGCGCTCTTCTCGGTGAACCTGCGCGTCATGGGCAAGCCGAACGTCGCGCTGATCAATGCCGATACGATGATCAGTCCGTTCTTCGGTCTCGGCCTTCGGGATTTCTATGTCCGCCCGCTCTTCGTCGGCATCCTGGTCGTCATCGCCGTCGTGCTGGTCTGGCGCTTCCTGGAAAGCGATGCAGGCCTCTCGATGCGCGCGACCGGGGCCAATGCCCGCATGGCCCGCGCCCAGGGCGTCGACACCAACCGGCAGATCTATCTCGGCATCGCGCTGTCCAACGCGCTGGTGGCGCTCGGCGGCGCGCTCTTTGCCCAGACGAACGGTTTTGCCGATGTCACCTCGGGCGTCGGCACCATCGTTGTCGGCCTTGCCGCCGTCATCATCGGCGAGACGCTGTTCGGAACGAGGGGCATCCTCATGGCGCTGATCGGCTGCGTGCTCGGCTCGATCCTCTACCGCATCGCCATCCAGCTGGCGCTCTCCTCGGATGTGCTCGGCCTCCAAGCCTCCGACCTCAACTTCGTGACGGCCCTGCTCGTCACCGTGGCGCTCGTCCTGCCGCGCCTTCGCCGCGGGGGAGCCGCCTGATGATCTCCGTTTCCGATATCAAGGTCGTCTTCGGCAAGGGCACACCGCTGCAGAAACAGGCGCTGAACGGCGTCAGCCTCACCATCGAGGAAGGCCAGTTCGTTACCGTCATCGGTTCGAACGGCGCCGGCAAGTCGACCCTGCTCGGCGTTCTCGCGGGCGATGTCATCGCCACCGAAGGCCAGGTCAGGATCGGCACGACGGACGTGACCCGCCAGGGCACCGCCGCCCGCGCCGGCCGCGTCGCGCGCGTGTTCCAGGACCCGCTGACGGGCAGCTGCGGCGCCCTCTCCATCGAGGAAAACCTTGCGCTTGCCGCCCGCCGCGGCGAACGGCGCGGGCTTGCCTCCGCGCTCGGTCCGCAGCGCCGCACGGTCTTCCGCGAGCGCATCGCCGAACTCAATCTCGGCCTCGAAAACCGTATGCGCGATCGCATGGACCTGCTCTCCGGCGGCCAGCGCCAGGCAGTCTCCCTCGTCATGGCGACGCTCGCAGGGTCCGACGTGCTGCTGCTCGACGAGCACACCGCAGCGCTCGATCCCGGCATGGCCGAGTTCATCATGAACCTCACGCAGAAAATCGTCTCCGAGCGCAAGCTGACGACGCTCATGGTGACGCATTCCATGCGGCAGGCGCTGGACTACGGCCATCGCACCGTCATGCTGCATGGTGGCGAGATTGTGCTCGATGTCGCCGGCGACAGCCGCAAGACGCTGCAGGTCGAGGACCTCATCGCCATGTTCCGCAAGATGCGTGGCCAGACGCTGGACGACGATGCGCTGTTGATCGGCTGAGGCGCCAACAAAGCGCCCGATTCTCTCCGCAGCTTGCTGCATCGGAGAAGGAGGCGTTCATGCTGTTTCGTCGCGCGCTGCTTGCAGGCGGCCTGGTTTCGGGCGCCGCCTTCGTTTTGCCGGCAGGCTTGCGGGCGCAAGCAGCTGAAGACGACGCACAAAAACTCGTAGCAGCGGCACGGCAGCAGATCGGCGTGACGCTGACCTATGATCCCGCCTATTCCCGGCTGGACTATCCCGGCGGCGACGTGCCGCGGGCGCGGGGCGTCTGCACCGATGTCATCGTGCGCGCCTATCGCGACGGCCTTGCCATCGATCTCCAGGTTCTCGTGCACGAGGACATGCGCAGGGCCTTTTCTGCCTATCCGCCACTCTGGGGCCTGAAACGCACCGACCGCAACATCGACCATCGCCGTGTGCCGAACCTGCAGGCCTTCTTCAAGCGGCAGGGTGCCGCCCTGCCGGTCAGCAAGGACGGCGCGGACTACCGGCCGGGCGATATCGTCTCGCAGATTCTGCCGGGCAACCTGCCGCATATCGGCATCGTGGCGGACGCCCGCAGCGCTGACGGCGCACGCCCCCTCCTTGTGCACAATATCGGCGCCGGCGCGCGGCTGGAGGATGTGCTCTTCGCCTACCCCCTCACCGGGCACTACCGCTACCGTGTGTGATCCCGCTCAGCGCGCCTGTGTGAACAGGATTTTTGCCGCGAAGACGGAGAAGACGCCGGCAAAGGTGTAGTCGATGCCGCGCAGCACCCTGGGATTCTGCTGGAGCCAGGACGCGAGCTTGTCGGCGGCGAGGATCACCAGGATGTTCACGGGAATGCCGACGACGATGAAGAACAGGCCGAGGAAGATCAGCTTGCCGGTGATATCGGGATCACCCGCGCTGATGAACTGCGGCAGGAAGGTCATGAAGAAGATGATGACCTTCGGGTTCAGGAGGTTCACCCAGAAGCCGCTGGAAATATTGGCAAGCGCCGTGCCGCGCGGCCCAGCCGTCGCCTTGACCGAGAGGTTGGAGCCGTAGCGAATCGCCTGGATGGCAAGCCACAGGAGATAGGCGGCGCCACCGGTTTTCAGGATCAGGAAGGCGGTCGGCGACGCCGTGATGAGGGCGGAGATGCCGAAGGCAACCAGCAACGTGTGCACGACGATGCCAAGGCTCGTGCCCGCCACAACGAAGAGCGCCGGTCCGCGCCCCTGCGAAAGCGCACGACTGATCGACAGCGTCATGTCGGGGCCGGGCGTCATCGCAAGGAGCAGGCTGGCGGCCGCAAAGGCGAGAAGCGTCGGAAGGGTGGGCAGAAAGTCCATGGCAAAGCCCTGAAAGCCGGTGAGGATGGAAACCTCTAATCCGGCTTCCCGGAAAATGCCAATCAAAGTCTATGATGCGCTGTTACAGCGGATTTCCGCGCACTTGTCTCCCTCATCATCGGACCTCACCCGACTGTGGTGGAGTGCTCGCAGCAGGGCCTGCGGCATCACGCCCCTTCGACGAAAGCCCGGAACTTCCCGGAAAAGTCCCTGTGCCAGCGCGAGAGCGGCGGGCGGTTCTCGATGACGTCGCCGATTGCCCAGGCCATGCGGCGCTCGTCGAGCGCCCGCGACACATCGTTGTCGGGGCACAGGATGTAGAAATCGCCGCGCTCCAGACTGTCCATCATGAAATCGACGGTCTGCGCTGGCGTCCAGGCGGCATCCGGCTTTTCCGTGCGGTCCCCCTTCGTCAACTCGGTGAAGACGAAGCCTGGGATCAGGAGATGGGCGGAGAGCTTTGCATCCGCCGTGTTGCGCAACTCGTGCTGGAGCGCTTCGGTGAAGACCTTCACGCCCGCCTTGGAGACATTGTAGGCAGGATTGCCGGGCGGCGTGGTGATGCCCTGCTTGGAGCCGGTATTGATGATGAGGCCCGCCTCGCCATGAGCCAGCATGTTCGGGCCGAAGACCTGCGTGCCGTGGATGACGCCCATCAGGTTGACGGCGAGGATATGGTCCCAGTTGGCCTCCGCGCTGAAGATGGAGGTGTCCGGCTGGATGCCGGCATTGTTCATCAGCACATGGACACGGCCGAAGCGCTGCAGCACGGCGCGCTCCAGCGCCTCCAGCTCATGCCGGTGCGCGACGTCCGTCTCCACGGCCATGACATTCGCCTCGCCGGCGATAGCTTCGAGCTCGGCGCGCGCCTCGCCCAGCCGGTCGGCATTGAGGTCGGCGATGGCAATGCTCATGCCCGCCTCGGCAAAGCGCCGCGCGGCGGCAAGGCCGATGCCGGCACCGCCGCCCGTGATGACGGCGACATTGGCTTCCTTGATGATGTCTCGAAGGGTCGTCATGGCTTCGCCTCCTTCCATGGGTTCGCTGCGGCGAATATGGGTCGCCATCCGGCCCTGTCAAATCCGCCTGCACGCCACCCTGCATCAGCGCGCGCCCTTGCGTCACGCGCCAATCTCGCTAAAAGTGCCGCGATACCGGGCCTCCGCGGGTTTGCCGCGCCCCTTCATGCAACGGACCTCATCACCATGGCATCATATAAAGACGTGAAGAAAGTCGTGCTGGCCTATTCGGGCGGCCTCGACACCTCGATCATCCTGAAATGGCTCCAGACCGAACTCAACGCTGAGGTCGTCACCTTCACCGCCGATCTCGGCCAGGGCGAAGAGCTGGAGCCGGCGCGCAAGAAGGCCGAGATGCTCGGCATCAAGGAGATCTTCATCGAGGACGTGCGCGAAGAATTCGTGCGCGATTTCGTCTTTCCGATGTTCCGCGCCAATGCGGTCTATGAAGGCGTCTATCTGCTCGGCACCTCGATCGCCCGTCCGCTGATCTCCAAGCACCTGATCGAGATCGCCGCCAAGACCGGCGCCGACGCCATCGCCCACGGCGCGACCGGCAAGGGCAACGACCAGGTCCGTTTCGAGCTCTCCGCCTATGCGCTGAACCCCGACATCAAGATCATCGCACCCTGGCGCGACTGGGCGTTCAAGAGCCGCACGCACCTTCTGGAGTTCGCCGAGCAGCACCAGATCCCGGTTGCGAAAGACAAGAAGGGTGAAGCCCCCTTCTCGGTCGACGCGAACCTCCTGCACTCCTCTTCCGAGGGCAAGGTGCTGGAAGATCCGGCCGTCGAAGCGCCGGAATATGTGCATATGCGCACCATCTCGCCGGAATCGGCGCCCGACAAGGCGACCGTCATCAAGGTCGGCTTCGAGCGCGGCGATGCCGTCTCCATCAACGGCGTGCGCATGTCGCCGGCAACGCTGCTTGCAACCCTCAACAATTACGGCCGCGACAACGGGATCGGCCGTCTCGACCTTGTCGAAAACCGCTTCGTCGGCATGAAGTCGCGCGGCGTCTACGAGACGCCCGGCGGCACGATCCTGCTTGCCGCGCACCGCGCCATCGAGAGCATCACGCTCGATCGCGGCGCCGCGCATCTCAAGGACGAGCTGATGCCGCGTTACGCCGAGCTGATCTACTACGGCTTCTGGTTCTCGCCGGAGCGCGAAATGCTGCAGGCGCTGATCGACAGGAGCCAGGAACATGTCGAGGGCGAAGTGACGCTCAAGCTCTACAAGGGCAATGTCATGGTCATCGGCCGCGAGTCGGACAAGTCGCTCTATTCCGACAAGCTGGTCACCTTCGAGGACGACCAGGGCGCCTACGACCAGAAGGACGCCGCCGGCTTCATCAAGCTGAACGCGCTGCGCCTGCGCACGCTCGCCGCCCGCAAGCGCCGCGGCTGATCGCCTGATCACCGTCAGACAAGAGGCCCGCTGCCGTTTTCGGCAGCGGGCCTTTTCGTGTCCGGTGACTGTTTATTCCGCCGGCTCGGCGGCAAGCTGTGCATCGCGGCTGCAGATCGCGCGATACCAGACATAGGACAGGATCGCCATCAGACCCATGGCCGGGATGATCGTGCCGAAGGCGAAAAGCGGCATGCCGATGGCCGCGGCCAGCAGGCCTGCAAGGAAGCCGGCCCCCATCTGGATAAAGCCCATGGCGGCGGAAGCAGAGCCAGCGATCTCGGGGAAGGGTTCCATCGCCGCCGTCATCATGTAGGGCATGACGAAGGCGATACCGAAGGCGTAGATACCGACCGGCCCCATGACACTGAGGAAGCTCGGCGTCACCAGATGCGAGGCGAGCGCGATCAGGATACTCGCGATGCCGATGAAACACAGGCCTGGCAGGACGATCCGGGCAGGGGCGACCTTGCGCATCAAAAGGCGCACGCAGACCGTGCCGGCAAAGAAGAAACCCGACTGCATGAGCATGCCGACACCGAATTCCGTCGGCGTCAGGCCAACCGTACCGATCAGGACGAAGGGCAACATGGTCGCCTGGCCGTAGAGCGCCCCGACGGCGCCGGCCATGACAAGCGTGGCGGAAACGAAACGGCGGCTCGTGGCAAGCGCTGCATAGCCCGCAAGGATCGGACCGACGCGGCCCTTCGCCGGATCCGGCACCGTGGTCTCGGCCATGCAGACATAGACCGCACCGCAGGCCGCCAACGCAAAGCCTACCATCAGGAAAAAGATCGACTGCCAGCCGAACACGCCGAGCGCAAAGCCGCCGAGGGTCGGCGAAACGGCCGGGCCGATGGCGAGCATCATGCCGACCATGTTCATGATGCGGGCGGCCTCGGTCCCGGTAAACTGATCGCGCACGATGGCGCGCGAGACCGTCATGCCGACCGATGCACCGATGCCCTGCACGAGACGGCCGGCCAGCAGAACACCAACGCTCGGCGCGAAGGCCGCCATCAGGCTGCCGGCGAGATAGACCGTCATGAAGATCAGCGTGGTCTTCCGCCGGCCGAGCACGTCCGACATCGTACCTGAAACGAGCTGCGACAGCGCGAAACCGGCAAAATAGAGCGACAACGTCAGCTTGATCGCCGATTCCGTCGACGAGAAGGCGCGCACCAGCTCGGGCATGGCCGGGGTGTAGAGCGCCATGGAAACGGGGCCGAGCGCAACGAGGAAGGCAGCGATGATGCTGGTGCGGCGCTCGCTCATGCGCGCCGTCGTCATCGGCCGGCTTCCTTTGCCAGCGCCGGCGCGGCACTGTCTTCCTCAAGGGCGCAAAGGTTCGCGCGCAGCCGCTTCAGCCGGTCGCGCATCAGCTCCAGCTCCTCCGGACCGATGCCGCTGGTCACATGCTCCATCAGCTCGATCTGCTCGGTGCGGATACTGGCGATGAGGGCGCCAGCGGTCGGCGTGGTGAAGATCAGCTTGGCCCGGCGATCGGCCGGATCGGGGCGGCGCTCGATGAGGCCGAGGCTCTGCAGGCGGTCGAGATAGGTCGAAAGCGTCATCGGCTCGATGCCCATGCGCTGGGCGATATCGAACTGGCGGCTGCCTTCCAGCGTGGCGATTCGCACAAGGGTCCGCGCCTCGCCCGGCGTGAGGCCGAGACCGGCGGTGGCAATGCGGCGCTCGAAGGCGCTACGGAGCATGCGGGCAACGTCGATGAGGACGAAACCGAGGGCGTCGGGATCGGGACGAGGGGACATGTTCACTTTCTGGCTTATTGTAAGGGGAGCTTACTATGCATTGCAGGAAGGAACAACCGCCAAGCCACGACTGCCACGCATGGCTGCCTTGCGAACGGCAAAATATGCCGGAAAAACACGGATGAAATCAAAAAGAATAATCAAGAAATCAATTGGATAGCCGTATATCACGACCTGCTATTCCACACCGTCATGGCTGCCCTGCTTCCCGCTCGTCACTCCCGGCTCTATGGTGGAAGGACAACACGCACCAGGCCGCGGGCATGGCTGACCTTGCCGGGGGCAGCAACGACGCTAGCCATCCATCCCGGGAAAGCGGATCGTCACGCGGAGGCCGCGCCCGTTCGCGCCGCTGTCCAGCGTCATCGTCGCATCGAACAGCGCGGCGATTTCCTCCACGATGGGCAGGCCGAGGCCCATGCCCGGCGCATCACGATGCTCGCCACGGGAAAAGCGCTGGCGCACGAGGCCGCGGCGCTCGGGAGGAATACCGGGGCCGTTGTCCTCCACGTCGAGAAGCACCGTGCCCGCGGTGCGCCGGACGCGCACCGTCACCTCTGCCTCCTTGCCGGCATAGGCGATGGCGTTTTCCAGGAGATTGCGCAGAAGCTCTCCGAAAAGCAGCGGCTCGGCGCGGGCGAAGGCAGGCCCGTCTCCCTCAAAACCGAGATCGATGCCGGCCTCGGCAGCCGTGGGCACACGGTCGGCGGTAAGCTGCTGGGCAAGCGCAGCGATATCGACGGGTGCCGGCTTCTGCGGCTCGTTGGACCCGGCAGCATCGATCTTGGCCATCAGCAGCAGCTGGGCAAGGATGCGCTCAGCATGGGCAACCGCAGCATCGCCCTTGCGGGCGGCCTCCTGCGCCTCCTCCAGCGTGCCGGCGCGGCTCGCCAGCGCGAGCTGGGTGCGGATGATGGCGAGCGGCGTACGCAGCTGGTGGCTGGCATTGCCGGAAAAGTGGCGGAGCGCATCGAGCGCCGACTGCAGGCGCACCATGAAGGAATTCACGGTATCGACGAGGCCCTGCACCTCGCTCGGCACGCGCTGCTCGATGGGGTGCAGATCGTTCGGGCTGCGCTCGGCAATGGCATCGCTGAGCCTGTAGAGTGGACGCAGCGACACGGTAACGGCGATCCAGACGATGAGAGCGGCGCCCGCAATCATCATGGCAAGACGCAGCGCCGAGCGTAGCAGGATCGTCTGGGTCAGCTGCCGGCGGGCAATGGTCGTCTCGGCAACCGTCACCGCGAAGGGCACGGAATTGATGCCGGTCGATGCCGAGCGCTGCAGGACGGCAATGCGGATCGGCTCGCCGCGGAAGGTCGCATCCGCAAAACCGATCGACTGGCCGGCCGTCGGCGCGATCGTCGGCAGGGTCTGGTAGCCGGTGATGAACCGGCCGGGCGGCCCGTCGACGCGATAGAACACCCGGTCCTGCGCGGCCGACGTCAGCATCTCCAGCGCGACATAGGGAATATCCACCTCGAGCGTGCCGTGCTCCGTCACCACCACCCGCTCGGCAATCGCCAGCGCCGAGCCCGCCAGCACACGATCGGAAACCTCGTTCGCCGTCTTGACGGCCTCGTGGTAGGTGTCGAAGAGCGCCACCGTGCCGATCACCGCCGTGGAGACGAGCAGCCAGAGCAGCAGGCGACGGCGCAGCGATGAGGCCGGAAGGAGCGTCAAGCGACGGGCGCCTTGTCGAGATAGTAGCCGATGCCGCGCGCGGTGCGCACGGTCAGCCCGTGCGGTGCCAACCGCTTGCGAAGCCGGCTGACATATTGCTCGATGGCATTGGCCGAGAGGTCGTCGTCGAAGGCCGCGAGCGACTGCATGATCGCCTCCTTGGCAACCACCTTGCCGGCGCGCATGAAGAGGATTTCGAGCAGGCCGAGTTCGCGCGCGGGAATGTCGAGCGGTGCGCCGTCAGCGGAAAAGCTGCGCGAATTGAGATCCAGCACGACGCCGCCGAAAGTGATCGCCGCCGAGCGAAGCCCCGCCTGCCGGCGCAGCAACATGCGCACGCGCGCTTCGAATTCGGAGATATCGAAGGGCTTGATCATATAGTCGTCGGCGCCGAGATCGAGACCGCGCACCCGCTCCTCCGGCGCGCCACGAGCCGTGAGAATCAGGACGGCCGCCTTGCTCCGGCGGGCCCGCATGGCGCGGAGCACGTCGAGACCGTCCATTTCCGGCAGTGTCAGGTCGAGGATGACGAGATCGAAGCTCTCCGACGCGATGGCAGCATCGGCGGAAGCGCCGTCGCGCACGACGTCCACCGCATGCCCGGTGCCCTTCAGGATGGCGGACAGACCGTCCGCCAGGGCTTCGTTGTCCTCGACCAGCAGAATGCGCACGTCTTTCTCCTTCCGCCGCGAACTTAACGGCGGGCGGCGCACTTGTGAACGGCCTCGCGCTTTGGCAAGGTCGCGCCATGCGTCTTGTCCTCATTCTTCTTGCGCTCCTGGCAGCGCCCCTGCCCGCATTTTCCGAGCCGACCTTCTTTCCGGCCCGCAACGGCAATGCCGACGCCCCCGTGCTTGTCGTCTATTCCTCGCTGGACGAACCGCTCGCCAGGCCGATGATCAAGGGCTTCCAGGAGGCCAACCAGGATGTGGCGCTGCGCTACGACGAGATGCTGACCGGCGAGGTCTACGACCGCATCGTGCGCGAGACCGATGCCGGAGAGAAAACGGCCGATTTCGCCTTCTCCTCGGCCATGGACCTTCAGGTCAAGCTCAGCAATGACGGTTATGCCCAGCGCAGCGACCTGCCGATGAGCGACCGCTGGCCGGCCTGGGCCAACTGGCGCAACACCGCCTATGCGCTGACCTTCGAGCCCGCCGTCTTCGTCTATCACAAGCCGAGCTTCAAGGGCGAGAAGCCGCCGGCCTCGCGCGCGGAATTCGTCGACTACCTCAAGCGGCAGGGCGAGAAGGTCTATGGCCGCATCGGCACCTACGACATCGAGCGCTCCGGCGTCGGCTTCCTCTTCATGGCCCGCGACCAGGAGCAGTTCGGGGACATCTGGACGGTGATCCAGGCGATGGGCGCGGCGGGGGTCAAGCTCTATTCCACCAGCTCGGCCATTCTGGAACGCGTCGCCGACGGGCGTTTCGTGCTCGGCTACAACATTCTCGGTTCCTATGCCGCGGACTGGGCCTCGCGGCATCCCGATGTCGGCATCGTGCTGCCGAAGGACTACACCGTCGTCATGTCGCGAATCGGCCTCGTGCCGCAGGCCGCCGCCAACCCCGAACTCGGCCGGCGCTATCTCGCCTTCTTCATGTCGAAGGAGGGCCAGACGATCATGGCCCGCGAACTCCAGATCGCCGCCGTCAGCCCCGAGGTGTCGGGCTCGAACACCGCGCGCACGATGAGCGCGCTGCTCGGCGCGCAGCTCAAGCCCGTGCCGGTTAGTCCGGGCCTGATGGTCTATCTCGACCAAGTGAAGCGGGCCCGGCTGATCGCACGCTGGAACGAGGTTCTGCGCACCCAGTAGCGCAAGGCGCTTCCATGCGGCAGCGCAATGTCAGGTAGATGTCAGCTTCCTGTGGTGCTTTTGGGCTCTTCATCGTCCGTGGAGGCGGACGGAAGACCGGGAGGAGAATTCTGCCGATATCGCCCGCGGACACAAAGTTCGCGCCGCCACCGGCCGCCCCATCCTCTCGCCAAAAGCAACGATGCGCGCAAAGCCGCGCCTGACGGAGGATACACTCTTGAAACATTTCTTCCTGGCATCCCTCATCGCCGGCGCGATGGCGCTTCCGGCGTTTGCTGCCGACTATTCGATCATCGCCCCGGCCGGCCCGGGCGGCGGCTGGGACCAGACGGCCCGTTCGCTGCAGACCGTCCTGCAGGACGAGAAGATTTCCGGCAGCGTGCAGGTGGTGAACGTTCCGGGCGCCGGCGGCACGATCGGCCTCGCCCAGTTCGCCAGCCAGAACAACGGCAACCCGAACGCTCTCATCGTCGGCGGTTACGTCATGGTCGGCGCGATCCTCACCAACCAGTCGCCGGTAACCCTCAAGGACGTGACGCCGATCGCCCGCCTGACCGGCGAATATGAAGCGATCGTCGTTCCGGCCGCTTCGCCGATCCAGACCATGGACGACCTCGTGAAGGCCCTGAAGGCCGATCCGGGCGCGGTTTCCTGGGCTGGCGGCTCGGCCGGCGGCACCGACCACATCACGGCCGGCCTGATCGCCAAGGCAGCCGGCGTCGATCCGACCAAGATCAACTATGTCGCCTATTCCGGCGGCGGCGAGGCGCTGGCCGCGATCCTCGGCAACCAGGTGACGGCCGGCATCTCCGGCTATGGTGAGTTCGAGGCCCAGGTGAAGGCCGGTACGCTCCGCCTCATCGCCATCTCCAGCGCCGAGCGCATCGAAGGCATCGACGCCCCGACCATCAAGGAAGGCGGTCTCGACGTTGTGGTCCAGAACTGGCGCATGGTCGCCGCGGCCCCGGGCCTTTCGGCCGAACAGGTGGCGGCGATCAACGCCGACATCGAGAAGGTCGTGACCTCCGCCGCCTGGAAGGACACCCTGAAGACCAAGGGCTGGCAGGACACCTATCTTGCCGGTGACGCCTTCAAGGAACAGCTCGACAAGGATGTCGCCGCAACGGAAAGCATCCTCAAGGACATCGGGCTCGTCAAATGAGCGAGGTCTCCTCCTCCAACGAAAGGCGCCGCCCCGACCGGGCGGCGCTGGTCATCGCCCCCGTTCTTTTCGTCCTTGCCGCCGTGATCTGGTGGGATGCCGGGCGTCTTGCGGAGATGAGCAACTATTCCCGCATCGGCCCTGCCACCGTGCCGCATGTCGTTGCCATCGGTCTTGCCCTGCTCGCCGTCTGGACGGGCTTCGAAGCCTGGCGCGGCGACTTCCCGGACCGCGAGCCGATCGAGGTCAAGCCGGTCGTCCTCATCGTGGCGGGCCTTGCCGGGCAGATGCTGTTGCTCAAGACCGCAGGCTTCTCCATTGCGACGGGCGTGCTCTTCGCGCTGACCGCCTTCGGTTTCGGCCGGCGCAAGCTCTGGATTTCGTTGCCAATAGGCATCGCCTTCAGCTTCGTCGTCTACATCATCTTCGGCCGTTTCCTGCAGCTCTCGCTGCCCGCCGGGCCGCTGGAACACCTGTTCTTCTGAGGAGCTGACGATGGGTACATTCGAATTCCTGCTGCAGGGCATCACCATCGCCGCCCAGCCGATGAACCTGCTCTATGCGCTGATCGGCGTGACGCTCGGCACCGCCGTCGGCGTTCTGCCCGGTATCGGCCCGGCCCTCACCGTCGCGCTGCTTCTGCCAGTCACCTACAAGCTCGATCCGGCCGGCTCGCTCATCATGTTCGCCGGCATCTACTACGGCGGCATGTATGGCGGCTCGACCACCTCGATCCTACTCAACACGCCGGGCGAAAGCGCCTCGGTCGTCACCGCTCTCGAGGGCAACAAGATGGCCCGCGCCGGCCGCGGCGGACCGGCGCTCGCGACGGCGGCGATCGGCTCGTTCGTCGCCGGCCTCATCGCCACGCTCTGTCTCGCCTTCATCGCACCCTTCGTGGTCAAGTTCGCGCTTTCCTTCGGCCCGCGGGAATATTTCGCGCTGATGGTGCTCGCCTTCGTCACCGTCTCGGCGGCCTTTGGCGATTCGACGCTGCGAGGCCTGACCGCCCTCTTCATCGGCCTCGGCCTTGCCGTCATCGGCATCGACCAGCAGACCGGTCAGGCGCGGCTTTCCTTCGGCATTCCGGATCTGCTCGACGGCATCGAGGTGACGACGCTCGCCGTCGCCATGTTCGCCATCGGCGAGACGCTCTACGTCGCCTGCCAGGGTGACCGCATTCCCGACAAGGTCGAGGCGGTGAAGGGCTCCGTCTGGATGAGTGCGCAGGACTGGGCCCGCTCGTGGAAACCTTGGCTGCGCGGCACATTCATCGGCTTCCCGATCGGCGCAATGCCGGCCGGCGGTGCCGATATCGCCAGCTTCCTGTCCTATTCGACGGAAAAGCAGTTCTCCAAGCACAAGGACGAGTTCGGCAAGGGCGCCATCGAAGGCGTCGCCGGTCCGGAAGCGGCGAACAACGCCTCTGCCGCCGGCACGCTGGTGCCGCTGCTCTCGCTCGGCCTGCCGACCACGGCGACCGCCGCGATCATGCTTGCCGGCTTCCAGCAATACGGCCTGCAGCCCGGCCCGCTGCTGTTCGCGACCAATCCGCAGCTCGTCTGGGGCCTGATCGCCAGCCTGCTCATCGCCAATTTCATGCTGCTGGTGCTGAACCTGCCGCTGATCGGCCTCTGGGTGAAGCTTCTGACGATCCCCAAGCCCTGGCTCTATGCCGGCATCCTGCTCTTCGCGACGCTCGGCACGATCGGCGCCAACCCCTCGGTCTTCGAACTCGGCATGCTGCTGACCTTCGGCCTGCTCGGCTTTGCCATGCGGATCTTCGGCTATCCGATCGCACCCGTCGTCGTCGGCCTCATCCTCGGGCCCATGGCAGAGCAGCAGCTGCGCCGCGCACTGGCGATCAGCCAGGGCGATGTCTCCGCGCTCTTCCTGTCGCCGATCGCCGCCGTACTCTTCGTGCTCGCCATTCTCGCCGTCGTCGTGCCGCTCATCCTGCGCGCCCGCGGCAAGGGCGAAGTGCTCTCGCAGTTTGCGGTCAACGAAGACTAAGACCTACCAACGGTCCCTCCCAAGACCGAAAAGAATGCAGGCCGGAAACGCCCGTTTCCGGCCTGCATCCGTTGCATGGCTGGCCTGAGATTCCGTCGGTTGTTCTTTTGGCCCCGACACATCATCTTCTGCTCGTAAGCTAAAACAGAAAGCGAGCAATCCAATGACTACCCTCCGCAATTCCTTCGCCCAGGGCTTCTTCGGCCGGGCCTTCGCCGTACTGAGCGCTGCCAATGCAGCCGCCGCGGCTGTCGAAGGGCACCGTCGCCCGAAGGAACGCGACCTGAGAACGCTCGGCATCAACCCTGCCGATTTCCCGCGCGTCTAACGCCGCAGAGAGAATTCCCTGAATGAAAAAGGCCCGCTGATCGCAAGACCAGCGGGCCTTCTGTATTTCGGTTTCGTCTTCTTCGAAGGTCGAGAAAGCCGGCCGTCGAGACGGCCGGCCGATCGTGTTGCCTCAGGCGCTTTCGCCGAGATGGGCCGCCACCCTGTCGGAGCTGTGCGCTTCGGCGTGGCCTTCCTGCGCGCGTTCGCGCTTGTTGTAGCGGATCGACGACCAGAGCGAGATACCGATCAGCGTCGCGCCGCCAAGGCCGGTGATGACCTCGGGGATATGCACCAGCGTCTGGCAGTACATGACCACCGAGAGGATCAGGATCGCGTAGAACGCGCCATGCTCCAGATAGCGGTATTCGGCAAGCGTCCCCTTGTCGACGAGCATGATCGTCATCGAGCGCACATACATGGCGCCGATACCGAGACCGATCGCGATGACGAAGAGGTTCTGCGTCAGTGCGAAGGCTCCGATGACACCGTCGAAGGAGAAGCTGGCATCCAGCACTTCGAGATAGATGAACGCGCCGAGGCCGCCCTTGGCCGCTTCCGACATCGCCTTCTGCGAAGCGTCGAGCAGGCCGCCGACGACTTCCACCGCAAGGAAGGTCAGGAGGCCGTAGATGGCGGAGAAGACAAAGGTATTGGCTTCCTCACCCTCGAGCAGGTTCGAGAAGACCAGGATCAGGAGCAGAACGAAGGCGATCTCGATACCCTTGACGGTTGCCGAGCGGGCCATGTGCTTCTCGATGAAGCCGATCCAGTGCACGTCCTTCTCATGGTTGAAGAAGTAGGTGAGGCCGACCATCATGAGGAAGGTGCCGCCGAAGGCAGCGATCGGCAGATGCGCCTCATTCATGATGCGCGCATATTCCGCCGGTTCGCGCGCCGCCAGCAGGATCGCCTCGAACGGGCCGATGCGCGCCGCGATCACCACGATCAGGAGCGGGAAGACGATACGCATGCCGAAGACGGCGATGATGATGCCCCAGGTCAGGAAGCGGTGCTGCCACACCGGCGTCATGTCCTTGAGCTTGTTCGCATTGACGATGGCGTTGTCGAAGGAGAGCGAGATCTCCAGCACCGCGAGAACGGCGCAGATGAAGAAGACGGTCGCCATGCCGGAAAGCGTTCCGGTCGTCTGCCAGCCGAGCCAGGCGCCGAGCACCAGGCCGATGGCGGTAACGATGAGGGCCCACTTCAGGTAGGAAAGGTTGGATTTGCCTTCGCCGTTGCCGATCATGGCAGGACCTCCATGTTGGGGGTACGGGAAAGCGGAAAACGCATACCACAAAGGGCATGCGTGTAAGGCATGGTCAGGATGTTCATGTGCATATGAATCCGCCGGCTAATTGCTGGCGGTACCGACATCACGAGAGCGCCGTAAAAACTCTCGCCAGAGGGGCCCGGCACCAGGTTCACCGCGGCAACCCGATGTCAAAGGCCGCGGATGAACCATCTTTTCACCGAAGTTGCCCTCTGCGTCAAGAGGCAGGCCGCTGCGCACGCCCCGGCGTCGCGGGTGTTCCGCGGTTCCCGCCTATTTTGCACGGCTGCCCTGTACCAAAGCCCTCCTCCATTCCTATATTCGCCCCACGCTGATTTGCCGGAAAGGACCAGACCCCATGACTGAAACGCGTATCGATCCCGCCCTCGTCGAGTGGACCGGCCTCAACGGCCTGCCGCGTTTCGATCTCGTGAAGGACGATGCCTTTGCAGACGGGTTTGCCGCCGCGCTTGCCGCACACGAGGCGGAGATCGACACCATCGCGGGCAGTCCCGAACCTGCGACCTTCGACAACACGATCGTCGCGCTTGAAATTGCCGGCGACGAACTCTCGCGTGTTTCCGCGCTCTTCTGGAGCCGGGCAGGCGCCAACACCAACGACACGATCCAGGCCCTGGAACGTGACATCGCGCCCAAGATGTCGCGGCACTATTCAAAGATCGGCACCAATGCCGTGCTTTTCGCGCGTATCGACGCGCTTTGGGAGGCGCGCGAGACGCTGAACCTCTCGCTGGAACAGACCCGCGTGCTGGAGCGGCACTGGAAGGGTTTCGTCAAGTCCGGCGCCAAGCTGGCAAAGCCCGAGCAGGATCGGCTCGCCGCGATCAACGAAACGCTCGCCGGGCTCGGCGCGAAATTCGGCCAGAACGTGCTGGCCGACGAGAAGAACTGGGCGCTGTTCCTCGAGGAGGGCGAGGCGCTCGACGGGCTGCCCGACTTCCTGAAGGACGCCATGGCCGCCGCGGCCCGCGAACGCGGCGAGGACGGCCGCTTCGCTGTCACGCTGTCACGCTCGATCATCGAACCCTTCCTCACCTTCTCCGCCCGCCGGGACCTGCGCGAACAGGCTTTCCGCGCCTGGATGGCTCGGGGCGAGAACGATGGTGAAACGGACAACCGCGGCATCGTCAAGGAAACGCTGGCACTGCGCGCCGAAAAGGCCGACCTGCTCGGCTATGCGAATTTCGCCACGCTGAAGCTCGACAACACCATGGCCAAGACGCCCGACGCGGTGAACGGCCTCTTGATGCAGGTCTGGGAAAGGGCCGTTGCGCGAGCCCGCGAGGAGGAGGCCGAGCTCGCTGCCCTCATTGCGGAAGAAGGCCACAACCACGCGGTCATGCCCTGGGACTGGCGCTACCACGCCGAAAAGCTGCGCGCGAAAAAGTTCAGCTTCTCCGAGGCGGAGCTGAAACCCTATTTCCAGCTCGAAAAGATCATCGACGCCTGCTTCGACGTCGCCGAGCGGCTGTTCGGCATCCGCGCCGTCGAGAAGACCGGGGTGCCGGTCTATCACCCCGATGTCCGCGTCTTCGAGATCCGCGACCGCGAGGATCGGCTGGTCGCCATGTTCCTCGGCGACTATTTCGCGCGCTCGTCCAAGCGCTCCGGCGCCTGGATGAGTTCCTACCAGAGCCAGCACCGCCTGCCGCTCAAGAACGGCGCGGTCGGTGAATTGCCGATCATCTACAATGTCTGCAACTTCGCCAAGCCCGCCGAGGGCAAGCCGGCGCTGCTCTCGCTCGACGATGCGCGCACGCTCTTCCACGAATTCGGCCATGCCCTGCACGGCATGCTCTCCGACGTCACCTATCCCTCGGTCTCGGGCACGGGCGTCTCGCGCGATTTCGTCGAACTGCCTTCGCAGCTCTACGAGCACTGGCTGACCGTTCCGGACATCCTGACGCGTTATGCGGTTCACTATCAGACCGGCGAGGCGATGCCGGCGGCACTGCTCGACAAGGTGCTCGCCGCCCGCACCTTCAATTCCGGTTTCGCGACAGTGGAATTCACCTCCTCGGCACTGGTCGATATGGCCTTTCACACGCGGGGGGCCGTCGAGGACCCGATGGCGGTGCAGCGAGACGTGCTGGAAACGATCGGCCTGCCGAACTCCATCGTCATGCGCCACGCCACGCCGCATTTCCAGCACGTCTTCTCGGGTGACGGCTATTCGGCCGGCTACTATTCCTACATGTGGTCGGAAGTGCTCGATGCCGACGCCTTCGCCGCCTTCACCGAGACGGGGGATGCCTTCGACCCCGCCATGGCTGCCCGACTGAAGACCTATATCTACGCCGTTGGCGGCTCCGTCGATCCGGAAGACGCCTACAAGGCCTTCCGCGGCAAGCTGCCGAGCCCCGAGGCCATGCTGGAAAAGAAGGGCCTGGCCGCCTGAGGAGCCATTTCCGGCCGGGCTCCATGGCCCGGTCGGGTATCGGGCTCAGCCAGCCTGTGCCGGCACGCCGAGCGCCTTTTCGATGGCGGGATAGAGCCCGTCCTTGAGGCTCCGCTCGTCGAAGGGACCGACCTTTTTGTAGAGGATCGTGCCGTCAGGACCGACGAGGTAGGACTCCGGGATGCCATAGACACCCCAGTCGATCGCCATCTTGCCGACAGGATCGAGGCCGATGGCCGAGAAGGGATTGCCGAGTTCACCGAGGAAACGCAGCGCATTCTCGCTGCCGTCCTTGTAGTTGACGCCGACGACGTTGAGGCGCGGATCCCTGGACAGCGCCAGGATGACCGGATGCTCCTGCCGGCAGGGCACGCACCAGGACGCCCAGAAATTGACGAGCGTCAGCTTGCCCTTGCCGCTCTCGGCCGTCAGCGCCGGCACCTGCACGCCGTCCTTCAGCGCCCCCACAAGCGGTTCGAGATCGCGGTAGGGCGCCTTGGTGCCGATCAATGCGGAGGGAATTTCAGACGTGTTGCGATCCGGATCCGTCAGCATGGCGAAGAAGATCGCCGCGATGCCTGCGAAGATCGCCAGGGGAAGCGCCGCGAGGATGAAACGCGTACGCTTACCGCTGCTCTCCGTGTTGTCGGTGCTGCTCATTGTTTTTCCCCGCTGCGGGCGGAACGTCGGCGGATACCCGCCGCTTCGAGCTGCGCCAGTTCGCGATGGCGTGCGCGGTGATCCAGCCAGACCCACAGGGCAAGACCTGCTGTAACGGCAAAGGCGGCGGCATAGGACGTCGTGACATAGAAGGCATGGCTCATACCGCATCTCCCGAACGGCCAGCCGAGCGGGCGGCATGCCGGCGCAGCACGGCGATGCGCCGGCGCAGAACCTCGTTGCGCATGGCAAGGATGTGCAGCGTGAAGAATGCAAAGGTGAAGGCGACCGCCATAACGAGGAGCGGCCAGAGGAATTCCGGGTCGATGGTCGGTCCGTCGAGCCGCACCACACTGGCCGGCTGGTGCAGCGTGTTCCACCACTCGACGGAGAACTTGATGATCGGGATGTTGACGAAGCCGATGAGGATCAGCACGGCGCTGACTTTGGCCGCCCGTGACGGATCGTCCATGGCCCGGTTGAGCGCGATCAGGCCGAGATACATCAGGAACAATACGAAGACGGAGGTGAGACGCGCATCCCACACCCACCAGGTACCCCACATGGGTTTGCCCCAGAGCGAGCCGGTGATGAGGGCGACCAGCGTGAAACAGGCGCCGATGGGCGCGGCGGCCTTGGCGGACACATCGGCAAGCGGGTGGCGCCAGACGAGGGTACCGAGCGCCGAAAGCGCCATCACCGTGTAACACATCATGGAAAGCCAGGCCGCCGGCACATGCACATACATGATGCGCACCGTCTCGCCCTGCTGGTAGTCGCCCGTTGTCGTGAAGGACAGGTAGAGCCCCACGGCGAAAAGACAGAGCGTCAGCCCGGCAAGATAGGGCCAGATGATCGCAACCAGCGCCAGGAACCGGGTCGGGTTGGCGAGGTCGCTGAATTTGCGGATGGCAAGGCTCGGTTCGCTCATGATGGTTCTTTAACGTGGAAGCCCCCCGGCTTCAATTGATCTGCCGCAATCACATTCCTGTCAATTCGCCGCGTCAGTCGCTGGAGAGCCGGAGCGCCGCCGCCGCCGCCACGGGGCCAATGACGGCAAAAAACAGGTTGAGCGCGACGAGGATGAGGAAAGGAGGCAGGAAGGGCGCCGGGTCCTCGATTGCCGCATAGACCGCGCTGACGCCGAAGATCAGCACGGGAATGGCAAGCGGCAGAACGAGGATCGACACGAGAAGGCCGCCGCGCGGCAGCGCCACGGCGATGCCCGCGCCCGCCGCCCCGATGAAGGTAAGCGCCGGCGTGCCGGCAAGCAGCGTCAGCGTCGTCGCACCGATCGCCGTCTCGTCCATGTTCATGAAGAGCCCGAGCAGCGGCGAGGCAACGACGAGCGGCAGGCCGGTCGCGATCCAGTGCGCCAGGCACTTGACGAACACCGTCAGCACCAGCGGCGTCTCCTGCATCAGGAGAAGATCGAGCGACCCGTCCTCGCGCTCGGCCTGGAACAGCCTGTCGAGCCCGAGCAGCGCGGCAAGCAGCGCACCGATCCACAGGATCGCCGGGCCGATGCGAGAGAGCAGGTTGAGGTCGGGTCCGACACCGAAGGGAATGACCGCGACGACCGTCATGAAGAACAGGACGCCGATCAGTGCCCCGCCGCCGGCGCGCACGGAAAGTTTTACATCGCGCAGGAACAGGGAAATCATGCCCAGGCTCCCGCGTCGGCCGGCGCAAATCCCGTCATCCGCAACTCCCGCGCCCCCTCAAGCCCGAGCGGCTGGTGCGTCGCGGCAATGGCGAGGCCGCCGCGGGCCAGATGCGCCGTGACGAGGCCGGAGAACATTTCTTCTGCCGCAACGTCGAGCGCCGCCGTCGGCTCGTCGAGGATCCAGAGAGGGCGCCAGGCAACGAGCAGCTTGGCCATCGCCATGCGGCGCTGCTGGCCGGCCGAGAGGTAGCCGAACGGCAGGTGTGCGATGCCGCCAAGGCCGACAGCCTCCACCGCCACATCGACCGCCACGCCCTGCCCCCCACCAAAATCGCCGAAGAAGGCTTTCCAGAAGGTAAGATTCTCCTCCACCGTCAGCTCGCGTTTCATCGCGTTGCGATGGCCGAGATAGTGCGCGGCCTCGCCGACACGCTCCACCGGGTGCACCGCAGCAAGAAATTTTGCCATCCCTGATTCCGCCGGCAGAAGTCCGGCGAGGACCCGCAGCAAGGTGGACTTTCCGGAACCGTTCGGCCCCTTGACGACGAGGGCTTCCCCCCCGGCAATTTCAAAGGAAATATCGTGGAAAATCAAGTCCTCGCCGCGCTTGGCACTCAATCCTTCGGCGACGAGCCGCATGGTGTTCACTTTCTTTTTGCAACCTTGGTCGCAACGCAAAAATAGCCCGATTTGCCGGCGGCAGTCTGGAACGTTTCCAGGAAATTATCTATAAGGCGCTTATCACGCCAGCGGTCGGCGTGAATTTGATGATCAGCGCCGAACGCGGGAGTGATTTCCGGGTACGGACAGCGGAAATGGCCGCACCCGCATCCCGAAGGGCTTTTTGCGCGCGGGCGTTCGTACGTCAGTTTCTGGCGACCAGACGGAACGGGGTATAACGTGTCCAGATCCCTAGACAGTTTCCAATGTCGTACGACCTTGACGGTGAACGGCATCGACTATGTGTATTACAGCCTGCCGAAGGCCGAGGCGAACGGGCTTTCCGGGGTTTCGAGGCTGCCCTATTCGATGAAGGTTCTGCTTGAGAACCTCCTGCGCTTCGAGGACGGCCGTTCGGTCACCAAGGAGCACATCCTGTCGGTTGCCGCATGGCTGAGCAACAAGGGCACGGTGGAGAACGAGATCGCCTATCGCCCGGCGCGCGTGCTGATGCAGGACTTTACCGGCGTTCCCGCGGTCGTCGACCTTGCGGCGATGCGCGATGCGATGGTCTCGCTCGGGGGCGACCCGGAGAAGATCAACCCGCTCGTTCCCGTCGATCTTGTCATCGACCATTCGGTCATCGTCGACGAGTTCGGCACGCCGACCGCCTTTGCCCGCAATGTGGAGCTCGAATACGAACGCAACGGCGAGCGCTACCGCTTCCTGAAATGGGGCCAGCAGGCCTTCAAGAACTTTCGCGTGGTGCCGCCGGGCACGGGTATCTGTCATCAGGTCAATCTGGAATATCTGGGCCAGACGGTCTGGACCAAAGAGGAAGACGGCGAGACCATCGCCTATCCGGATACCTGTGTGGGCACGGACAGCCACACGACGATGATCAACGGGCTTGGCGTTCTCGGCTGGGGCGTCGGCGGCATCGAGGCGGAGGCGGCCATGCTCGGCCAGCCGGTCTCCATGCTGCTGCCCGAGGTCATCGGCTTCAAGCTGACGGGCAAGCTGAAGGAAGG
>NZ_JARSBQ010000007.1:0-300999 GCF_029623935.1 Shinella sp. 838 | reverse complement strand
CGATCGGTTCAAATTACTGCCGTCAATCTTGCAAGCCGGGGGCCGTCCACATATGCAAAATGAACAGCGTCGATCCGCTCGCCTGGCTCTGCCAAACCTTGACCCGCATCGCTCAGGGCAGGCCCGCGTCTGAAATCGAAGACCTCATGCCCTGGAACTTCAGGTCCGACGCCATCGGCTACAGGCTCACACTATGGCGACATGATCCGTGCCCATGAACGCAGCGAAGAGGGCATCACAACGTTCAACGACCGGGGGATCGAAAGCCTGAAGGAGTTCCTCGCCGATATCCGCACCTGGCAAGGAGGTGTTTGGCAGTTCCTTGTCGATGAGCAATGCGGCCAGGGAAAAATCAAACGCATCATGGCATACGAGCCGAAATCATAAGTGCTGCGGCGCTCGCTAAAGGGATAGGGAAGCCCGGCGAGCCGCTCCGATGGACCAATCCTGTAGCAACCCAACCCGCATGAAGCAAGCACGCATCACCTTGCTCAAGCACCAGCAGAATCGTCCGGTCAGGACGGTGCCGCAGCCTAAACCGATCCCGCGGATGGGAGCGCCGGCCGGACCGGCGACCGCGAACACCAAGTTGGTTGGCTGAGCCTGTCCAACGCCATGATGAAGCGGTCACAAAGCGCCGACCTCGAAGAAAACCTTGAGCGTGCCCGACGATAGCACCGACACAGATTGACAAACGTGATTAGAGAACGTCCTGGGAAACGATCGATTCTAAACACCAGGCCGTCATCGGTGGACTTCTTAGGGAGAAGAAATGACGACGGCCTGGGACCGTTGCCGGCATGACATAGCCTGCACGGCCCGTGCTCTCTGTCAATCTGTTTTGGCTAAGGACAGAAACGCGGCGGATGAATTTAAGTGATTGCGAGTGTTGTGGGAATAACCTGGAAGTTTTTCTATTCTCATGGTTCCATTTCTGTGTGGGTTCTACGTCGGTAATCGGGAATTTTCCTGAACGCCTCAGCGATATCTCCAAACCTTGCTATTCCTTTTCCCATCATCATTGCCTTGAGTTTGACGAAAGCCTCGGCCGTGGCGATAGCGTCGCCCAAGGCGGTATGACGCTTGCTCGTGGGCAGGGATATGCCCAGGCGACTGATCAAGGCGTCCAGCGTATGGCTTTCATGCCGCCCGAACATCATGGTGGAGAGGATGCCGGTATCGAGAACCGGATTGCAGAACTGAATGCCGAGGGCTCTTTCACGGCGCTGGAGAAACGCCATATCGAACGGTGAGTTGTGCGCGACGAGCACGCAACCCTCCGCGAATTTGTGAAATTGCTCTACGGCACGGAGAACATCCGGCGCGTCGGCAACCATGGCTTCCGTCACTCCGTGGATCGCCGTCGATGCACTGGAAATACGGCGCCCAGGATTGACGAGTGTGTCGAAAATCTCGCTGAGCATGAGCTTGCCATTCACGATCCGCACTGCAGCAATCTGAACCAGTTCGTCACCCCGCTCAGGAAAGAGACCCGTCGTTTCCGTATCGAAGACGACATAGTTGAGTTCGTCCAAACCCGCATCGGCGATGATTTCCCGGTTCTTGCGGGAAAGCAGGTCGAAGTCGTAAACGACCGCTCGCGGCGCGTTGGAGATGGGGGCGGGGGCGTGCCCGGTCTGAACTGGGCTGTTGATTGTGCCTGACAGTGTTGTCGGCCAACCTTCCGCCTCACACGCCTGGTACCGACGTTTGAGGTCCGCCCAGGCTCCATCGTTTCTGCCAGTCGGCTCCCCGAATGCTTCTGCCGGCCGCGGGGAATTGAACACATCCCGCAAGAGGAGATCTCGCCGGGCGAAGGCGGCAATTTCCTCCGTCACGTCGCGTAGCGTCATGACATACGCGCCCGCATCACCATCATTGTTTTCAGCGAGACGCATACGGCCCGCAAGCCGTCGCGAACCTTTCGCGCAGGTAAATTCGACGACTGTGTCGGGCGCGGCTTGTTCCATGAGACGCCGATGAACGTGGCGGACTTCATGGTCTGCAAGGTAGTCGAACAGGTTGCGATCGAGGCAGATCGGCATATGCGGTGTGCCGAGCATTTGCTGAGCGACACTGTTGTAGAAGGCGATGTGGTGACGACCGGTGCAAAGCAGAATGGCAGGCGGAACATCCGACAGCATCTGCTCCAGCTTCCCCTTGTCGGCAAGCAGCTGCGACGTTTCCCGGGCGACGGTTTCGGCAAGGTCGCTGCGCGCCTGCCTTAGTGTCGCAATGGCTTGCGAAACCGCCCCGGGCAACTCACCCAGATGTTTCGCACCGGTCACATCAATGCTGCCCCCGACGTCCGCGTACGCCCTTGCCTGCATGGCGGCAGCGACGGACTTCACCGGCCGCGCGAAGTATCTGTCGAACAGAACCCAGCTGCAAAGGAGCAGGGCCGCGAATCCAAATCCCATCGCGATGCCCGCCTGTGCGAAGGCATCGTAGACGTTGGATACGCTGGCGCGATGATAGCCGAACCAGATGCCCGTCACGAGGATCGCCAGACAGCCGATCGCCAGGGCAACAAAGAAAAACAGGACGCGTCCGCGAACACCCCAACGCAAAGGTCACTCCCCTGCCGGCGCGCAGGCTGCCTTCAGGCCCGCATCGCCAGGTGTCAGATCAATCCATCTTGCGTTCTTGATCTCGCCGTTCGTCCCGATGGAAATATTCCCTCCAGACAAGTCGGCACGTTTGTTGCCGACGCAATCGAAAACCACCTTCACGATCGAGTTCGGTTGCCAACGCGCCGACAGCAGAATGTCGACTATTCTCTGATCGGGAAAATCCGGGTGGCGCTGGACGGTGCGGGTATCGACAGCGGTGAAGCGCGTGATGACGGGCGCAAGGTACGACCATGGGCGCCAGGGGGCGCTTTCCTCATTGTGCCAGGCGGTGACCACGCCCTCTGGTTGGGCGGCAAGGGCACGGGAGTACCAACTGTATTCACTCCATATCGAATAGCCGAGGATGCCGGCACCTGCGGCGGCTGGCACAAGCCATTTCGGCAACAGCCCGCGCGTGAGGGCGCGCAGGGCCATCGCAATGCCTCCCAATGCGACGCCAGCGACGACTGCGGCGATCAACTCATACAACATGTGGACTTCCTCTATATGGACGCGCTTCCCCGCTGGGCCAGAGCAGATTGCATCGTTCGCACGACGACGAAGGCATCGCGCAAATGGGAGCGTTCAAAGTCACCGAATTCATACGGCGCAAGGTAGTTGTCGGGCTTTTGGCCAGTCTTGATCTGTGCAGCCTGGTTGCGCAACCGGAATTCGGCGATCAGGTCATAGGCGGCCACCAGGTCGCTCGCGCCGGCGCCGGAGATGACTCCCGCGTCTTCGGCGCAGAGCAACCGAGCGCGCGTATTGGCGGGTGAGAGCCGCCCGACCAAGGCATAGACCCGGCCGAGATCGACAACGGGAATCACGCCGTTGTGCTTCATGTCGATCTGGTTGCGGTGCTCGCCCGTGCGCAGGGTAGCAAAGCCGCGCAATAGACCGAGCGGTGGCACGTGTTTCAGGGAGTTGCCGATCATATGGGCGACAAAGATGGAGTTGCGGCTTGCCTGATTGAGCGTTTCGGCCTGGAGATCGCTAAACAGCGCCGCGTTTCCGGCAATCGGGCGCAGGTCGAACATGACGCTTGCAAGCATCTGTGCCATCGGATCGGGTGTATCGATCCAGCCTTGGAAATATGTCCGCCACACGCGCACTGGCTGGCACCAGCGAGGATTGGTCGCCATCATGTCGCCGGGGCAGTAGACATAGCCGCAGGCGTGCAGGCCGTCGCTGACAAAACGCGCAAGGGCGTCGAACCAGGGACGTTGGCTCTCGACGAAGCTGTCGTGAAGGAAGAGGCAATTGTCCTGATCACTTACGCCGGTCTGTTCCTGCCTGCCCTGACTGCCGCATGCGAGCCAGACATAGGGCACCGGCGACGGCCCCAGGGGTTCTTCCGCCAGCTGTATCAGCCGCCGCGTCACCGCGTCGGTAACATCAGTGATCAGCCGTGTGACGACCTCGTGCGGATGGTTGCTGCCGACAAGCTGTGCGAGCAAGCGGGGAATGTGGGCGGTTATCGCGGGCAGACTCCCGGCGGTTTCTGCTTCGACGATGTCCTGAATTATCTGCGTCGAAGAGACCGCCTGAAACCGTGTCAGGTTGGTCTGCGTCAACATGCCGACAAGCGTGTCGCCATGCACCACAGGCAGATGGCCTATATGCTTTTCGAACATAAGATTAAGGACGTCGGAGCCGAGCGCTTCTGCTGGCAGGCCGATCGGATCGCGGGTCATGACGGCGCAAACCGGTGTCGTATCGGGATCGATCCCTTCAGCCAGGACGCGGGTAGAAAGGTCACGGATGGTCAGGATGCCGACGAGGCGCCCATCGTCGACAACGCCCAGGCTGGAAATCCGGCGATCCCGCATGAGACGGGCTGCTTGGCGGATATTGTCATGGGGAGCGCAGGTGATCGGCGGGCTCGACATAAGGTCGGCGACCTTTTGCATCGCCATGTCGCTCCGGCGTGGTTCGGCATGCCGGCCTCGGGCAAAGAAACGCCTGTAGACAGGCTGCTCCTCGAACAATCGCTTGAATTCGTCTGCCGGCAAAAGCAGGAGATGCGTATCGGAAAGGCTGCGGGCCGTCGTGGCGGCGAGTCCATCAGCCAGAAGACCACGTTCGCCGAAGGAATTGCGCGCAAGCAACTGGGAAATGATCGCTCCAGCGGCATCCGTCACCTCGACGGCGCCCTCCATGATCAGGAACACGCCGGGGAGCGGTTCGCCGTGGCTGTATACCGTTTCGCCGCTGCTGCGGGTCTGACAGATGAAACACTGTGCGACGCGGTCGAACTCAGCTCTTGGGAGGCCATCGTAGGGGTGAACGGATTCCAGGAATTTAGCAATGTCAGCCGATGTGGGAGCCATGGCAATCCTGATGGTAAGGCAATCTGGGTAAGGGAAGGCGGGCTTCGAGCCCGCCTTCCTCTGGCGTCTGGTTAGTGACCGGTCGCTGCAGCCGCGCCGCGCGGGACGCGGATGGACTCGACGAGATCCTGCACATGTTTCGGTGGTGCTGCCGTCATCGCCGAGATGACATAGGCGACGGCGAAGTTGAGCAGTGCGCCGATCGGGCCGAAGGCCGTAGGGGGAATGCCGAAGAAATAATTCTCCGGCACGTTCTCCAGCATGTTCGTCCCTGCGACAAAGAACCAGCCCAGATAGGTGAACAGGTAGACGCAGGTGACGATCAGGCCGACGAGCATGCCGGCGGTCGCCCCGGCAGAGTTGATGCGCTTCGAGAAGATGCCCATCATCAGAGCCGGGAAGATGGTGGCCGCGGCAAGGCCGAAGGCGAGCGCCACGGTCTGGGCGGCGAAGCCCGGGGGGTGGAGGCCAAGGAGCGTTGCGATCAGGATCGCACCGGCCATGGCGATACGTGCTGCCATCAACTCGTTCTTTTCCGAAATGTCAGGCTTCAGCCAATCCTTGATCAGGTCATGGCTGATCGCGGAGGAAATGGCCAGAAGCAGACCGGCGGCCGTTGATAGCGCGGCGGCGAGACCGCCGGCAGCGATGAGGCCGATCACCCAGCCCGGCAGCTGCGCGATTTCCGGATTGGCCAGAACGAGGATGTCGTTGTTGATCGTCAGCTCGTTGCCACTCCAGCCCCGCTCGGCAGCCTTGGCGGCAAAGCTTTCGGACTTGTCGTTGTAGTACTGGATACGACCGTCGCCGTTCTTGTCCTCGAACTTCAACAGGCCGGTGACTTCCCAGTTCTTCATCCAGTCCGGGCGCTCGTCGTAGAGAACCGCCTGCTGCTGCGTGCCGGCGGGGAAGATCGTGTTGATGATGTTGAGGCGTGCCATCGCACCTACGGCCGGGGCCGTCAGGTAGAGAAGCGCGATGAAAACGAGGGCCCAGCCGGCGGACCACCGGGCATCAGCGACCTTTGGAACGGTAAAGAAGCGGATGATCACGTGCGGCAGGCCGGCGGTGCCGATCATCAGCGAGAGCGTGAACAAGGTCATGTTGAGCATGGAACCTTGCCCGGTGTAGGCACCGAAGCCGAGATCGGTCACAACCTGGTCGAGCTTCTGCAGCAGCGGTAGGGATGATTCCGTGTGGGTGCCGAACAGGCCGAACCACGGAACGGGATTGCCGGTCAGCTGGAGCGAGATGAAGACTGCCGGAATGGTGTACGCGATGATCAACACGACATACTGAGCGACCTGGGTATAGGTGATACCCTTCATGCCGCCGAGCACGGCATACACGAAAACGACCGCTGCTGCGATCCACAGGCCGGTGGAGGCCTCCACTTCGAGGAAGCGCGAAAACGCGACGCCGGCGCCGGTCATCTGGCCGATAACATAGGTTACAGAGATGACGATGAGGCAGACGACGGCCACGAGGCGGGCGGACTGGCTGTAGAAGCGGTCGCCGATGAACTGCGGCACTGTGAACTTGCCGAACTTGCGAAGATAGGGAGCAAGCAGGAGCGCGAGCAGGACATAGCCACCGGTCCATCCCATCAGATAGGTGGAATTGACGTAGCCGCCACTGGCGATGATACCAGCCATCGATATGAACGAGGCGGCGGACATCCAGTCCGCAGCGGTGGCCATGCCGTTCATGACCGGGTGGACGCCGCGATTGGCCGCGTAGAATTCTGCTGTCGAGCCCGCGCGGCTCCAGATAGCGATGCCGATATAGAGTACGAAAGACGCCCCCACGATCAGCAGGTTAAGGGTGTACTGATCCATCTGCCTTCCTCACTCCTCGTCGACGCCGTGTTCACGGTCGATCTTGTTCATGTAAATGGCGTAGTAGAAGATCAGCGCGATGAAGATCACGATTGATCCCTGTTGCGCGAACCAGAAACCAAGATCGCTTCCGCCTACCGCAATAGAAGACAGCGCGGGACGTAGCAGGATGCCGAAGCCGTAGGACACGGCAGCCCAGATAGCCAAACAAATGAAAATGACGCGAATATTTGCTGACCAATATGCGTTGGACGAAGAATTTTCCGCCACGATTGTTCCTCCCTTTTCAACATTGCGCCCCCTCGGGAGACGCTCTCTTCTTGCTCCTCCGTCTCCATCTTCCCGTGACAGAGTAGGCAATCGTTAAGGAATACCCTCTCCAGAAGGGGCGGGATATTCGTCATTAGTCGATAGTAGCGGCTTAGGATCGCGCGTGGAGACCTGATTTTGGCTGCCTGCCCGTCATGCGCTTTCCTTTCCTTCTCTATGGTCGACATGATGAAACGCCTTTTCCACGGGTGCAGTTAGCCCGGCGCACTCTTGCTCGCTCGCGGTTGCCGGACCGCCATCGCGACGAGTATCCCTTCACCCGGATTCTTGTCGACAACGCAGCCGACAACGCGCGGATTGCCGGTATCTATCCGGGCGATGTTTCGTGCAGCGGGCACCCCTGAGCAGAGCGAATCTTGAAACGGAGCGCAGGATTGGTGGGCTAGGTGCCGTGTAAGCTCGCCTTTCGCGATGCCACGACCTCAAGATCGCGTCGCCGTCCGTTTTCGTCGATGCATCGGCCTTTAGAAGCTCCAACGCCGAGGTCGTGAGGTTCGCGTCGACTTCGAGGGTTTCCGCGGGCACTACACCTTCCATGACGAATTGGTCGGCCGCCATGCGCACATCATTCTCGGTTCGGGCTTCCTTATGGAGGAGGTTTGGTGGGCTGAAGCGACCCCGTACACAAGAAACCTCTTCGGCGAAACCCTGCGCGATCCCTGCAATATGCGCCGCCATGAAGGCGGGAGCGGTGGCGCGATTCTGCGCGAAACTAAGACAAGTGACAAACATGGGCGCTCCTGGGTCGATTCGATTCGGGATTGTCATTCGGACACGCCAGCCAGTGCTCGATGCCGACAACCCCTCGGCGAGTGGACGCTTCGTCGCGAAAGGCAGCCGCCATGACGGCCTATGACAAAAGATGCAACGCCTGCGTGCGCGGGCGCTGCTGCTGAGCGCCCGCGATTGCATTTCCAGCCAGTGCTTGAAACGGCCAAGGGTCTCCGCCGCGCGGTGTCACGCGGCATGACCCAGTTTTTCAAGTTCGTAACGAAGCGTGCCGATAAGGCCGCCGAAGTTCGTGATCTTCTCCTGATTGGGAATCAGCAGGTGGGTAAAGGAGAGGATGCACGGGATGCACGCACACGCAGCCGCGCAGCGTGAGGATCACCGGACTCCCTCCGACGATGTCCTCTTTGACGCTGCCGCCTTCGACAAGACTTTGCAGACGCGCGATTTCGTGTTTCACCGACGCCCATGTTTCGTGGCTTGGACGGCAAGGCCGACGTCGCCATGCACCGTGACTAGCACGACAGGAATGCCTATGTGCTTGCGAACTATGGAACTGAGCAGCGTTATGTCATCCATACTCGGCATGCGTGTGTCGGTGACGATCTTGACACGGTCTGCTCGTTTGGCCCGAAAAACATAAAGCGAGCCGTTGAACGGATCGCTGCTGGCACCCCGCACCAGCGACAGCAAACTGTCCGGCCCTTTGCGGAAGTCGATGGGGTGACTGGCGAGGAAGACCTTTACACCTGCGGGGATCATGCCGAGCGAACTGCCCGGATGACACGCTGCAGATGAGCGTCGTCCACATCAGCGGGAGCGCGCACGACGACATCGCCAATCAGAACTTTGATTATCGCACCGGCGGCAGATGGCGTGACTGCCTTATGACCGCTCGGCGCTACGTTATTCTTGCGAGAGCCCAGGGCGGCGTGACGCCAGCCAAACAGTTGTGACGGATGGATATCAAGCCGACGGGCGATCGCTGAGACGCTCGAGCCAGGCTCGAGTGCCTCTGCAACTGCACGCGCTTTAAAACCGTCCGACCAGCACCGGCGAAGCTGTCGAGGTGCGCCCACAAATCGGTTCGCAACAGCCTCGATCATAAGGAAAGTTCTAGTTCCAGAGCTAGGCGCAGACATAGAAGCTCACAGCAGATCATCGTGTCCGCTACTGATACTCGACCGCTAAGCTGCTTCGCCAGATGGGGTCTGCTTGTCGCTTATGTGCAAAGTTTTGAGATGCTTGATGGCGCGTTGTATGGGTTTGATGAGGGAGCATGCGTCCATGACGCGTTCGCCCTCCGGTTTCACGGGCGAGAGGCGAGCCAGCAGGCCACCTCCGTCCCAAGTAAAGCGCGGCGATGGCCCATCAAACCTTCGTGAGGGCAAGCCGTTACCCGTTGGCAGGATCGGTTGGCGTGGGGCAAGGTCAGTGCCTTCGTAGGTACGTTCCAAGGCAAGCCGCGCGGGGGGGCTTGTTGCCGAACGGCGTCAGCGGCCGGCACATCCAGTTGGGATTGCCCGAGTGGAATCGGTTCTTGATTCAATGCTTCCGTTTAGAGGCTGCTTTAGGCGAGCGAATAGGCCTGATGAATGAGGAGCGGGCGGTGATCGGGCCGCTGTTGCCTTCAGAGCGAGGACGCGGCAGAGCGGCTGGCAATTTCGTCTTTGACGAGTGCGACAAATTTCTTGACGACTTGGGAGGCTTCGTCGGGTTGCCAGCTCAGTCCGACCTCGATCGTAGGGGCAGCCACCTGCAGCCTTAAGTAGGAGACGCCAGCCGGTGAAAGGCTACGCATGCAACTCGGCACGAACGCCAATCCCATTCCCTCGGCTACCAGATTGATCATCGTCTGCATCTGCATGGCGTGCTGGCTAATCACGGGGTGCGCACCATAATTAGCATAGAAGCGGGTGACGAGATCATGAAGAACGGGTGCTCCTGCTCGGGGAAACAGAACGAGCGGTTTTTCTTTGAAGTCTTCGAATGAGATTGTGCCGCTCTGGTGCTCGGCATTGCGGCTCTTTATCCACCGGGATGGCATCGCTACAACAAGTTCTTCGGAGGTGATCGGCATATAGCTGAGGGGCGCCGGCATAGCCCGGTTCGATGGCGGAATCATCAAGCCGATATCGATGTCTCCTGCAAGCAAGCTGTCAATTTGTACGTTGCTGGTTGCCTCACTCAGCAAAATCTCCACTTCCGGGAACGATTGTTTGAATCGACTGACCAGCCTCGGAAGGAAGCTGTAGCCAACGAAACTGACGAACGCGATGCGCAGTGTGCCGACTTCACCTCGAGACAGGCGACGGGCCAACTCCGGAAGCGTTGCCGCCTCATCCACAACGCGCCTCGCATGGGGTAGCCAATGCTTTCCAATCGGCGTTAATCGCACCGTTCGCTTGGTGCGGAAGAACAACTGCACACCGAGGTCAGCCTCCAGCGCCTGAATACTCTGGCTAAGTGGGGGCTGCGTCATGTGTAGGCGCTCGGCGGCCTTGCCGAAATGAAGTTCCTCGGCCACGGCGACGAAATGGCGAAGCTGGCGCAAATCCATGGCGACCTCATTGATATGAGATTCGACTATATATCATATGATAAATAGATTTTCAGAATTATTCGGCGCTCGCTTATGCTGTCCTCTTATCAGCTAACTAGGGGAGGGCATCTAGTGCCGCACAAACTACGATCGAACGCCATCACCAAAGGTGTGGAACGTTCTCCCAATCGGGCGATGTTCCGCGCGCTCGGTTATCGAAGCGAGGACTTCGACAAGCCCATGATCGGTATTGCCAACGGCCACTCAACGATCACGCCATGCAACGCAGGTCTTCAGCCGCTTGCGGATGCCGCCGCAGCCGCGGTCAGGGCAGCAGGCGCCAATCCTCAGATGTTTGGTGTTCCGACCATTTCTGATGGCATGTCGATGGGAACCGAGGGGATGAAGTACTCCCTTATCTCGCGCGAGGTAATCGCCGACTGCGTGGAAACAACGGTCCAAGGGCAATGGATGGACGGTGTTCTTGTCATCGGCGGCTGCGATAAGAACAAGCCCGGAGGTATGATAGGTATTGCTCGGGCGAACGTTCCGGCGATCTATGTCTATGGCGGCACCATCAAACCCGGAAACTGGAAGGGCGAGGATCTATCGGTCATCTCTGCGTTTGAGGCCGTCGGCGCGATTAAGGCTGGCCACATGAGCGAGGAAGATTTCGCGGGCATCGAACGGCACGCATGTCCGACCACGGGTGCCTGTGGAGGCATGTATACTGCCAACACAATGAGCTCGTCCTTCGAAGCGCTGGGTATGTCGTTGCTTGGCTCCTCGCTGATGGCCAACCCCGATCAGGAGAAACGGGACTCCGCTACCGCCTCGGCAACCGTTCTGGTTGAGGCGGTCAGGAAAGGCATCAAACCACGCGACGTCATCACCAGACAGAGCGTTGAGAACGCCATCACGCTGGTGATGGCGACCGGTGGTTCCACTAATGCGGTGCTTCACTATCTGGCGATCTGCCACGCAGCGGAGGTCGAATGGACGCTTGAAGATTTCGAGCGCGTGCGCAGTAAGGTTCCGGTCATTTGTGATCTCAAACCCTCCGGCCGCTACATGGCAGTCGACCTACACCGGCAAGGCGGCGTTCCTCAGGTGCTGAAGTTGCTGCTCAATGCAGGGCTACTTAATCCAAACTGCCTGACTATCACTGGCCGGACGATCGCGGAGGAGCTTGAGGGAGTTCCCGATCATCCGCCCACCGGTCAGGACGTGATACGGCCTGTCGCTGCTCCGCTCTATCACCAAGGCCATCTGGCGGTTTTGCGCGGCAATCTGGCGGAGGGCGGGGCCGTCGCGAAGATCACCGGCCTAAAATCGACTTCTATCACTGGCCCGGCGCGCGTATTTAACGATGAGCAATCGGCGCTGGATGCCATTCTGTCAGGCTCTATCCAGCCGGGCGACGTGCTCGTGCTGCGCTATCTCGGGCCAAAGGGTGGTCCCGGAATGCCCGAGATGCTGGCGCCAACATCGGCTATTGTCGGGCGTGGGCTCGGTGACAAGGTCGGTCTGATCACCGACGGACGCTTTTCCGGTGGATCGTGGGGCATGCTTGTCGGGCATGTCACGCCTGAAGCATTCGTTGGCGGGACGATCGCTTTGGTCGAGGAAGGTGACAGTATTACGATTGATGCCGGGCGCTGCCTGCTTCAACTCGACGTTTCCGCAGAAGAGATAAAAAGGCGGCGAAGCCAGTGGCGTCAACCCTCGCCTCGCTACGTGCGCGGTGTGTTGGCGAAGTTTGCTGCCCTCGCCAGCCCTGCAAGTCAAGGCGCCGTGACAGGATGATAACAGAGAGGACCGCAGCGTCGTCGGCCATAGTATCAGAATAACACTCGTTTCGGAAATATCTCATCTGGTCTGCTGCGCTGGAGGTCCTGGGCGAAGCCGCCTGCATTGGAAAGGCCTATCTGCCGCAATACACCGCCTCATCATCGGGATATCGCGCTCCAGGTAGGTACGGACGAAGTTGGCTCGCCATCGTTGGCTGGTGCTAACTTCGTTCGCGGCGAGAAAGCCGTCCGGGAAGCAGCCACTGCCCTATAGCTTGTCGAGATCGACGGTCGGCGCTCGGCGAAATTCAGAGCGAGCGTGGTCGTGCCAACCTGGCGCGGCCTCAAGAAGGAGTTGGCAAGGCTGATGTCAATCAGCTCTCGAGCTGGTTGGCTTTGCGGCGGTGAATTATCCCTGCAGTGCTTGACTAAGGCCATAAAGTGCCGCTCCCCGCCATTCGTCGACCGAGTCTTCCTATTTGGCGGCCAATTCAAGCGTTGCCGAAAGGATGCGGAAGACGCGCAAATCCTCTGCCGCCATCAATTGGGGCCTGCACAGCAGGCCTACGGCCGTCGGCTCGCACGGGCCGAGCATGGCGTCCCATTGCCGCGGGTTCAGCGCCACCATGACGCTTTCTGCACCGGCGCGCAGCGGCATGAAGACGGTCGAGGGTCGCGCGCTCTCCACCCCGGCGGCGGTCTCATAGCGGATGGGAGGTTCCATCCGCCAACCCGGCGATAGTGCGATACTTAATCCGCTGGAACGATCATGCACGAGGCATAGTGCAGGCCCCTGGCAGAACAGGCTGGACACTGCAGAATAGGTCGGACGTTCGATGACGACCTCGGTGGACGTGGCCACTTCAATCACCGCCAGATAGGTCGCCCCCGTGGCCCCGTCATGCCTACCACGGATCAGCCAATGGCCGCGGTCAAGCCGGGTTTCCCAGGCACGAGGCCGGGGATCGCCGCTTTCGATCGCCAGGCTGTCCTGTCCATCGAGCGGAAAGGCAGCCCATTGGGTGAAGGCCCCCTCGTAGACACCCTTGATCCGTAAGGGCACCGGGTCCATCGGTTTCAGCGCGCCCTGATCCTCGCCCGTTGGGCTATGTTGGCGGGAGAGGGGGACAACGAAGTGGTTTTCACCGCCAGGGGTTACCTCCATGCGGCCGGAGAAGACATGGTCGCCCGCATTGCCCGTGACGTCGTAAAGGCCGGGCAAGAATTCCGCTGTGACGGGCCCCGAGACTCCTTCGGGCATCGCCCAGACATCGCGCGCTAACATCTGGCCGGGAACCGGTACGGCAGACCATGAGATGTTGAGCCCCACGCCGCCGCCTTCGGCCTCGATCACCACGGATCGTAGCGCCTGCACCACCTCGGGCAATACCGCATCGGCAGGTAGCACTTCGATGGGCCTTGTGGCGATTACCTCGCTGTCCGACAGCTTGTAGCGCAGTTCATAGCTGCCGGGCTGTTCCGGCATGGCCAGGACAAGCGGATTTTTGCCACGAACGTAGCCATAGCTGACATAGCTGTCACTGCCTGTCTTGGCGATCTGGATATTGTCGTAATCGGCATCCGGCCCAGACCAGTTGATTGCGACCTCGCTGCCCGCAAGCACCTGTTGCGGGGCGGTCAGACTTACCGCACCCTCGGTCACGGTGATCTGGCGTTTGGCGATGACCGTATGGTCCCGGAACTTGTAGCGAATTTCGTAGTCGCCCGGCTCGCCCGGCATCAACAGGCTGGCCGGGTTGCCATTCGCCACGTAGACCCAGGTCCAGCGTTCGCCATCACCGGGAAGGCCGATCTCAATGGTGTCGAGTTCTACCGCCGGCCCGGTCCAAGCCACGGCGACCGCCTGGCCGATGGGGGCAGTGGCCGGGGCGTCGAGCGTTGCTTCTGGCGGAATCTCAACCGGTACATAGGGGCGCACCAGTTGCAGCACGCCGTCCTTGATGCCTGAGGCCCAGCCTGACCCGTGCGCATCCGCATTGTAATCCATTTCGCTCGACGCGCCAAAGCCGAAGCAGCGCGCTGCCTCGACGAAATTGCTGCCCGCAGGCTCATAGCGCCAGGCCGAACACATCGCCTCGCCTTCGCAAAGTGCGGCGCATTGGGCGATGGTGCCATCCTTGGGGAAGGAGAATTCCGGTGGATGGACTTCGGTCACGCCGGTGGTCATGCCGGTGGGTACAAGGGTGATATCGGTCATCATGCTAGCACCAGGGAAATAACTGCGCGACCCCTTCGATGCTTCCGGAAGGGCCGCGGTCACGCTATCTTGCAGCGCCTTCGCCAGCGATGCTGCATCCTTCGCTTCGAAGTATCGCCCTCCGGTGCCTTCAGCCAAGCAGGCGACCCGCGCGCCTTCGGCCTGCGAAAGGCCGAAGCCGATAACGTGGGCTGTGAAGTTCAATCCCGCCGTCTCCAACTCGTCCGCCAGCGCGCAGGGGTCTGCGGAGCAGGTCTCCAGCCCATCGGTGACCAGAACCACCGTCGCCGCTTCCTCGCGGTAGCGCAGAGCCTCAGCCGCCTGACGCACAGCGTCCGACAGTGGTGTTTTGCCCAGAAAGCGCATGGTGTTTACCGCAGTAGAAATCTGCGCAGCAGTGCCGGACGCGGGTGGAACCATCAGTTCGATGTCGCCGCAATTGCCTTTTTCACGGTGGCCATAGGCCAGCAGACCCAATTGCTGTCCGGCCGGTATCGTCTCCAGCACGTCCGCTACGGTCGTGCGCGCTATTTCCAGTTTTGGCCGCCCGTCAATCTGCCCCCACATCGATCCCGATCCGTCCATGACGATGATCGTTGCCGGCATTTCCGCGTGCGCCACCCCAGCAAGCGCCATCATCGCCATACCCATTAGCCAGATGTTCCGCATCTTTGTCCTTCCCCTTTGTTCGGCTCGACTGTGGCACAAAAGTTCGGACCGATCTTGGGGCCGGCGGAAGCCGATGCGGGGTCAGCGGTATTCCGATAGGCTGCGCATCTCGGATGGCGTCATGCCAAAAGTGGCCCGAAAACGGGCATTGAACCATGAGATATCACCAAAACCAGCACTCAGTGCGACTTGGCTGATCGAGCGGCGGCTATGGCGCGGGTCGCTCAATTGCCGTCGTACCAGCATCAACCGCCGCATCGCCACATAGTCAGGGAAGGAGGTTCCCTCCTGCGCAAAAAGGCTGCGGACGTAGCGGGCGGAGATCCTGTGGCGTGCGGCGATCCAGTCCGAGTTAAGCTCGTTCAGCGGGAGGTTGGCCTCGACATCCGCCTTGATCGCCTTCAACCGCGCCACTCGCACACCGCGTCCCTGGGCGATTTGGTCCGCCTCCCGGTCGGCGCCAAGCGCGAACAGCAGCAGGTCCTGCAGATGTAGGGCGCCATGCTGCAATTGTTCGGGAGGCAACACTCCGGCCTCGGCGTGCAGCGCCCGCGCATGCGCCAGAAGCAACCGCCATTGCGGCGTCAGCTCGACCACCTGCCGCAGGCAGGGGTTGAAGCTCGGGCTTGCCGCCATCAGCGCTGCGCGTGGGATTGAGACATAAATCACTCGGCTGGTTTCAGGAACAAACTGTGCCACTCCCGGTACCTCGCTGGGGTCGAGGTAAATCTGGCCGGACCTGCATTCGACCTCGGTCCCACGCTCTTGCCGGATGGTGAAACCACCCGTCACCGGCACATGCAGCAGGATATTGTCGCCGGTTTCCGCCGCCAACCCGACGGTACGCCGCGTGCGGCAGGGCGAATGGGCGGTGTCGGCGATCACGGCGCCGGGCAGGACGGCGATCGTGGTCGAGGAGCTGTAGCTTTCGTTCTCCGGCTCGATTGCCAGCTTACAGATGTTGGCAGCGACGCTCTCGAATTTTGCAGCACGGTGACGAGGATCGAAGTCCTCGGTTCGCAGAATGAAATGGCTCATCGGAAACCTGTATCTGAACTACCGGAACGCTTGCTATGCCATGGCATATGGCACGTCATTGCAAGTCGAAACTTCCAGATTGCGGCGGACAGCCCCCATTTGGGGGAGTTCGCGAGAGAGGGCGAAATCCTCCCATGTCCTTTTTCAAGTGGGAAGATGCAAAAAACCTGACGCCATGCCAAGGGCGTGGCGGTTGTGTTGTCGTAACAATGCCGTTGGGTCGAGGGCGGAGCCGCGCTGGCGACGGTCGATCAATCTCCCATGCGCGGGTTGGATACCGCAGGAACGCTTTTCGTCGCGGCCTGCCTCGCACTACGCACGGGCGTCGGGTTAAGCCGGCCCATAGGATTCTCGAGGATTGCCTGACCTTGCGCTCCGCCCCCGGCCGAACGGGGCGACGGTAGGATCAGGATGGCGCTGGCGCCACTTCCTGTCCGATCGCCCAGATGAACCCACACAGTTCGCGCGCAATGGCGGTCACAACAACAGTCGGCTTCTTTCCGGTCGCGCTGAGCTTGCGATAAAGCCCACACAAGCGTACCTGCGCCTTCCAGGCGATGTCGCGTACGGGCTTTTCCTGCCGCTCGACAACCAGCACCTTTTCCGACGCCAGACGTGGCGGATAGCGGTAGCTCCAGGCGGCCTCCACCAGCATCCGGCGTGCTTCACTGCTGCCCGCCTTGGTGGTGCCGCCGCGCCACACGCTTGTGCCGCTCGATTGTTCTGATGGCACCAGGCCCAGATAGGCCATAAGCTGGCGCGGCGTTTCGAACCGGGCGAGATCGCCGATGGAGGCCAGGAAGATCACCGCCGATATGGTGTCGAGCCCACGCATGGCGCGCAGCGCTTCGACCAGAGGGGCCATCGACCAATCCGGGAGCATGGCCGCAATCCGCGCCTCGAGCTGGTCGCGGCGATCCTGCGCCGCCCATACCGCCTCGACGTAATCCTGGAAGACGATCTGGTGGGGCGCCTGTTCAAAGGTCTGAAGACCGAGCCACCGCCGATGTCGCAGCGTCCAATTCTTCCGGTTGGGGCCGTAAATTCGGCCATGACGCAGAAGAAAGGCCAGGCATTGCTGCCGCGCCCGTGTGAGCTGTGCAGCGGCGTCCATGTGGGCACGTACAAGGTCGCGGATTGCCTCATACACCGGATCGGGGACCCAGACACTTGTCAGGTCGCCGGCGCGGTGCTGGCGCGCCAACTTCTCAGAATCGCGCCGATCGGTTTTGATGCGTTCTCCGGGCTTGCGCGGGATCAGGCTCGGAGCGACGACCATGCAACTATGGCCGAGGCTCAGAAGTTGCCGATAGATGCCATAGCCGCAGCCGCCAGCTTCATAGCAGAACTCCAGCCGGCCTCCGTCTTTCGATAACCGCTTCGCCAGCTTTGCAATATCGAACGGCGTGCTGGGAATAGCGCCGATGAAACGAACGGCACCATCACGACCGTCTTCGGCAACAGTAGTGGAAATGCTGGCCTTGTGAACATCGAGGCCGACGTAGAGAGCCTTCTTCTGCATGATCCCTCCAGAGTTCGAGGTCGCGCCACCCTCGGCGCGACAACTCGATTCTGACGGGTTGGGCTCGTTTCTCCAGCGGCAGCCCAAAGGACATACGGACTACGTTCCCATGACCGTCATGGAAGCGTGTCATTTCGCCCCCAGCGGGCCCCCCCTTGTATTTCCATGAAATCGAGTCCTGTTGGTCGCAGCGCATCGCCACGGGGCAGGCCGTGCGAAAAAGCCGACGCGACAAGGAGAGCGTGAAAATCCTGTGGTCGCGCGCGCCGTCGGCACTGTAATTGCTACAAGTCTTCCACGCTGCCGTCGGGCGTCAAATGCGCTGAAGCCACGAGGGAGGCATCATCATTTAATCCGCCGTAGCTGTCTTTGGTTGATAAAGGCGGCGCAGGATTTTGAACGGATCTTGTTCCGAGTCCTGTCATGCCGCCTCGATATCGGTCTGTTTGAAATCGTTGCCTTTGTAGAGCAGTGGCTCACCCGACGAGGTTGCCAGCGCATAGGAGAAGTAGTTCCCATAGGTCAAGCTTGCGGGATGGCGAGCTTTGCCATAGCGCGGCCGGGCCCTGCGAGCTTGATCGGAATGCTCTGCCGTCACTGCCACGACCTCGATATCGGTCTTATGCCGCCAAAGATCGAGATCGGCTCCGCCCGCCTGGCCGAAACATCCCTCTCGTACGATTGCAGAGGTATCGATCACCATCACGTTGGGAGCCCATCTTCGTCGTAGCCGATGATGTCATCGGGGCTTCGATGATCAAGGACGGGCAGGGCGCTCAAGCGGGGCTGCATTGCTTCCATGCCCTCGATTAAGGCTGCTTTCTTCGCTTGCAACCCAGTCCGTTTGAGGCGCTTCTCGAGCGCTGAACTGCCCCCAATTTCGACCGGACACTCGGCATAGGCAGGAAGGCTCAAGCACAGGCTTGAGGACAGGCTTATGTCTAACGAGTATCGACGTATTGAAGTGATTACCGGCGATGTTCTCCGGCGACGGTGGACAACCGAGCAGAAGCCGCGGATTATCGAGGAGAGTTTCGAGCCCGGCGAGACAGTTTCGTCGGCCGCCCGGCGTCATGGGGTTGCGCCCAATCTGCTCTATCGATGGTGCAGACTTCTCAGCGAAGGAGGCAAGGCTGGCGCGCAGCGAATAACCGGCAAAAGACTGGCCGCGCTCTGCCTCGGAAAGATCGCCACGCACGCCGGCGGCGAGTGCTTCCTTCTTGACGAGCCGGGCAAATTTATCCAAGCCTCCAGCGCTGCGACAGGGCGAGTGGTGTCGGACGGGCCGCGACCGATCTCGACCTCGCGCCAATCGGTCTTGCCGCGCAAGGAGACTGGCGCGCCGTTGTGGAAACTCTCGACCCCGCCGCGCCCATCGTCTGTCTGGTCTCGGCCAAGGTCGAGCCCGGTGATCTCCGAGCGACGCAGACCGCCGGCAAAGCCGAACAGCTGCATGGCCCGGTCGCGAAGCCCGCGCAACGAACCGCGGGTAAGCGTCTCTAGCATGGCGATCAGATCCTTTGGGAAGACCGCTTCCGTCTGCCGGGGCAGGGCGGCGTGCCGCGGCGGGAACAATTCCAGACGATCGCCGAGAGGCGCCGTTTGATGGATGAGACGCTATTGACTTTGTCGCCACGCGCAGCCGTGCGCGGAGGCGCAGGCGATAATGTAGAGCTCGACGCTTCCCGTTCCGAAAGAGAGTACAGATTCTGCCACCGGCACCAAGCGGAAAAGTGCCGCCAGTCCGCGGTATCGGCCCGCCGCGTATTGAGGACATCGCGTCCGTTTCCCGCTAGTCAACGTCAAACGGCGGGGTCATCGGGCTACTTTCCGCGTTGCAACACCCATATCTCGATGGCTTTGTTGCGATAATTCCGACGGCTATGACAAGGCTTTTGTACGCGGTGGTCACGCAGATTTGAGATCGATTTTCGGCCGAAGTATTGGCACAATCTCGGTAAAGCGCTCACATTCTGAAGTATTCACGGACGGTAAAGTTATCGTCAAGGGCGGCGTTTTGTGTTGTAAAGCGCGATCCTATCATTCAAGCAGTAAAGAGCTCACCTGATTTAAGGAGGTTTTTTATGCGGCTTACATCAAAATTTTTGTCGGCTGCCTCAGCCGGTGTGGTTTCGATGCTGATTGCAACGGCAAGCTTTGCCGCCGAGATCAAGCCCTTCGAAACAGCAGCCTTTGAGGCGGCCCAGAAGGGAGGGCGGCCGATCGTCGTCGATATCGCCGCAAGCTGGTGCCCCACCTGCAAGGCCCAGAAGCCGATCATCCAGTCTCTTGCGGCAGACCCCGCCTATAGCGAAATGATTGTGTTCGAGGTCGATTTCGATAGTCAAAAGGACGTGGTTCGCAGCCTGAATGCCCGTATGCAGTCGACACTGATCGCCTATGATGGCGGTACCGAGACCGGGCGTTCGGTCGGTGACACCAAGCCCGAATCGATTGGTGCGCTATTTGCTTCGGCGCTTGGTAACTGACCATGCTGACGACCGGCTTTCTGGCGCTTCTGGCGGGAGTGCTGTCGACGCTGTCTCCCTGCGTGCTGCCGCTTCTGCCGGTGGTGTTGGGCACGGCGATCTCGAAGCACCGCTTCGGACCGGCAGCGCTTGCCGGGGGGCTCGCGGTTTCCTTCCTGACAATCGGGCTCTTCGTCGCGCTGATCGGCTTCTCGATCGGGCTTGATACCTCCGTCTTTCGCACATTTGCCGGCTACATTATGATCGTGATCGGCGCGGTTTTGATGGTACCGGCCCTCCAGGTGAGCCTTGCCACGGCGGCAAGCCCATTCGGCAACTGGACGGAGCAGCGTTTCGGTGGGTTCAATAGCGATGGTCTCAAGGGGCAGTTCCTGATCGGCGTGCTCTTGGGTGCCGTGTGGAGCCCGTGTGTCGGCCCCACGCTCGGCGCGGCCTCGATGATGGCTGCGACTGGCGAGAACCTCGCTCAAGTGGTGACCACCATGGCCGCCTTCGGCATTGGGGCCGCTCTGCCACTGCTTCTACTCGGTATTCTCTCGCGCGATGTGCTGATGCGCTGGCGCAACCGCTTATTGCACGCCGGGAAAGGCGGAAAAGTCTTGTTGGGCGTGTTTTTCGTCGTAATCGGACTTCTGGTGGTGACGGGACTGGACAAGCAGGTAGAGGCAGTGCTTGTCGAAATCTCGCCCGCATGGCTGACCAGTCTTACCACACGTTTCTAACTCTCGAGGGTGACTCGGCTGGGGCCCTGTCGACCTACACTATTGAGTGAAGCGATCAGTCTGAGCTTAAGCCCCTTGGCTTGTCGATCCTTCGACCGGCCGACTGCTGGTCGGCGAGCGACAACTGCTCAACGGACGTTCTTCTTAGACGACAGACAAGCTTCGGATCTCGCAATCCAATGGGCTGAGTTTCACCGTGAAACATCCGCGATGCCATGCGAACGCCCCCGGTTTACCATCGCATCCCACTATTCGGTGTGAGACGCGGAACGTCTGAAGGACAAGGCTTATCCGGTGCTCATTGCTTAAGGGGCTTGAGTGATGGCCATTCTCCGAACGCGCGGACATAGGCCCGCGAGAATGCCGCAGCGCTACCAAAACCGACTTGCCGTGCCACCGCCTTGACCCGGGCCCCCTTGGACAGGCTCCGTCGCGCAATGGTCATGCGCCATCCTGTCAGATAGGCCTGCGGTGTCGCACCGACCACCTTGCGGAAGAGAGCCATGAAATGGCTTCGCGACATTCCCGCCACTGAGGCAAGATCTTCAGCGTTCCAAGCACGCGCGGGCGCGTCATGCATGGCAACCAAAACCCGATGTAGAGCGGGGTGAGACAGACCAGCCAGCAGCCCTGGTCGGGCGGCCCCGCGATCGATGGCGGATCGCAACAGGAGCAGAACGATCACTTCGCAGAGCCGATTGAGCGCTGCGCTCCGCCCACATCGCGAATCCAGAGCCTCCGCCACGAACGCGGCTGTGGTGTCGCGCAGGGCAGGTGCGTCGTTGGTCTCGACGGAGACCTGATCAGGCAGGGCGTTCATGAGCGGGTTATGCACCCCGCCGAAATCGACAGCTGCGGTGACCAGAATGGACGGGGCGGGGTGTGTTTCACCGCGCAGGCGAAGGACGATTTTTTCCGCAGGCCCACCCAGCGGCCCGATGACGAGCAGCCTGGCATGACTGTCGGCGGTGAGTGCCGGGTCCAATGACGCCGAAAGCTCGAATACATCGAAGAATGCCGAGAGCCGGTCGACCTTTTGAGTGGCCATCAGATTTTCGATCATGTTTTATGGATCCTTGATTGCCCTGTGTATGATATCTCAAAGCTCCGACGTCAACGCAACGACGTTGTCATGTTCAGAAAGATGGAGTTGATCAATGTTAGTCCCTCGAATGTCGGCCCCGGATTTGGTGGTGAAGACTCTCGATCACGGAGAGTTCGTCCTCGCCGACGAAGCGCCCAGGCTTATGACGCTCGTCTGCTTCTACCGCGGTCTCCACTGCCCCATTTGTGCAGGCTATCTAAAGGAGCTCGAACGACTGACACCATCCCTCTTGGAACGGGGCGTCAACACCATTGCAATAAGCTCTGATGGAGAGGAGCGCGCGCGACAAATGGCGGATAAGATAGGTGCCGAGCATCTTCGCATTGGCTACGGACTGTCTTTGGGCGCGGCGAAGCACTGGGGCCTGTACATTTCGGCGTCACGTGGAAAAACATCGATTGGAATCGAAGAGCCAAAATTGTTCTCCGAGCCAGGCGTGTTTTTGATCAAGCCAGACCAATCGGTCTATTGGCTCTCGGTGCAGTCCATGCCATTCGCGCGACCGAATTTCGGCGAGATGGTTCAAGCCTTGGATTTCGCCATCAAAAACGACTATCCGGCGCGCGGGGAATATATTGGCACTGTGTGAGTGCTCGAGCGTGCCATGCAGGCGGCCTCGACGATCTGGTTGCCGTAGAGCCTCGCCTTTTGTAACCACCATAGCCATCGGCATGCATCACACCGCTGAAGTTTGCGAGGTGATCAGCCGGATGCAGGCCTTTTCGGTCGGGGCTAGCCGCACTGTCCTTGTTGACGTCAACAAGGACAGCCAGTGCCTAATCCGACAATTCCTACGAGGCGGCCCACCTCGGATGCGTACGGTAGTGAGCGAAAGAAATTGCTTTTATCGCTCGCTCCACCGCGGCATTATGGGCGATAATGCTTGAAGGTTAGGTGCGGCCGCCCTGCAGCCTGAAGCGATCGAGCGCCACGGCAACGACGATGACGAGACCCTTGATGATGTATTGCCAGATATCGGCATGAAGCATGCCGCGCCTTTCGACTTCCTCAAGGGTGAGAGGATGCCGGAGGGGCCGAGATCGAAGGCATGATTGTTCGATAGCGAGAGACCGTGAATGCCCATCGCCTGGAGCGCGTCGAGAACGACGGGCTGGCTGCAGCCGAAGACGACGCCCTTGAACCGCCATCCTCCATGACTGCCAAGGATCGTGCTCTCGAAATTCGTGAAAGCAAAATCGGCCTGGCCAAGCAGCTCCCGCACACGGACGAACCCGGGTGTTTCGACGCCGCGAATGTCATGCTTGATCAGAGATTGCCCGGTGACGGCGATAGTGAAGGTATTCGCCATGACAGATCTTTCCCGTGCAGCGCCTGAGCGCCGCCTGTATGTGGATGAGGTGGAGAAACGTTTTGGGGAGGCGTCGCCTCGCAGGTTCAGCGCGTCACTGCCGTCCGTGCGTGAACCGTCGTGGGCGAGCCTCGATCAGGCTGCGCGTGTACGGGTTTTGCGGGAGTCCAAAAATGAACTGTGACGGGTCGGCATCTTCCACCCTTCCGTCCTGAAAGATGTAGATCAGGCTGCAGAGCTCCTGAACCAAGGCCAGGTCATGTGAGATGAAGCGCATCGAGATGCCCTGCTCGGTGACGATCTCTTTCAGAAGCATGACGATCTCGGCCTGGACAGAGGCATCGAGTGCGGAGGTGGGTTCGTCCGCGATGATGATCTGCGGGCCGGCAAGAAGGGCGCGGGCGATGCAGACGCGTTGCTTCTGTCCGCTGGACAGCTGATGAGGGTAGCGGGTGAGGAGGGTTCGTGCCAGCCCGTGACAGTCGATTATCGAAAGCACGTCCTGTTTGCGGCCGTGCGATTGCCGACTGGCGAACCGCACACTTTCTGCCAAGGTATCGCCGATCGACAGGCGCGGGTTCAGCAACAGGGCGGGGTCCTGAATGATCATCTGGACCTTTCCGAGCAGCCCGCTCCGACGCCCGGGGCGAGAAATATCAAACTGCCTGCCATCGATACCGAGCTTGCCAGCGCTAGAGCACGTCCGGTTTAATCTGGTTCGTATCCTGCTGCCCTGAAGTAGTTTGCGCATTCGACTGGCGTGAAGAGCTCGACGATGGAACTGGCAGAGTTCCAGAGAGCGGCGACGGTTCGTTCGGCCCTTGCCCGCATGAACGCCTTGAGCTTTGCGAATGCGTTTTCGATGGGATTAAAGTCGGGGCTGTAAGGCGGCAGGTAGAGCAGGCTCGCGCCTGCCGCTTCGATGGCGTCGCGCACACCGGCGGCCTTATGGGCGGGCAGATTATCCATGATGACGACGTCGCCGCGCGCAAGGGATGGGGCCAGCACCTGCTCGACATAGGCGCGGAACACGTTGCCGTTCATCGCACCGTCGTAGACGAACGGTGCGGTCATGCCGGACAGCCTGAGTGCGCCCGTGAAGGTCGTGGTTTTCCAATGGCCGTGCGGCACGCCAGCCCGGCAGCGCTTGCCGCAGGGCGAACGGCCGCGCAGGCGCGCCATCTTGGTCGACAGGCCGGTCTCGTCTATGAACATCAGCTTGGCCGGATCGAGATCGGGCTGGCCGTCGAACCAGGCGCGTCGGCGCTTCAGGATGTCGGGGCGGTCCTGCTCCAGTGCATGTGCGGACTTTTTTTTATGCCCAGCCGTGCCCGCGCAGCCAGTCGCTCAAGGCGCTCCGACCGATGTGCATCGAGCGCTCCGTATCGAGACGCTCGACCATCTCGTTCAATGTAATGTCCTTGCGTTCCTCGATCATCCCGACGATGAAGTCTGCATATCCGTCGAGGCTCGAACCACGACGACGGCCTTGGGCGCGTGGCATCTGTTCCCCGATTTTCGCCCGCGCGATCCAGCGGATGGCACTCGATATTCCAACCCCAAAACGTGCTGCCGCCTGCCGGGCCGATGCACCTTCGTCAGCAGCCTTCAAGACACGCAACCGCAAGTCCTTGCTGAGCGCTCTGGCCATCATCAACCTCCGCCAAAGCGCATGTTGAATCAGAAATCAGCCTGTGTGTCACGTCAAAATTGATTCATCGATCCCCGGATGTGCTCTAGCGGTTTCCAACCCGGCGATGATACGGCCGATCGTGCTCTTGCCGCTGCCACTTTCACCGGCGATACCGGTGATCGCGCCGCGCACCAGTTCGACCGAAACTGGCCAGTGGGCTCGTGTTCGTACGTTAGCGGTTGGGCTCAGCCAAGGGCGTCAAGCTTCTTACTCTCGAGGACGAAACCGGCAGCGTCAATGCGGTGGTTTGGCCGACGTGGTTTGGCCGACGTTGTTCGAGCGTCGGTGCCGCATTGTTCTCTCCGCGTCGATGATGGCGATCAATGGCATGATTCAGCAGAAAAGGGACGTCGTACATCTGGTCGTATAATGGCTGTTTGGCCGCTCCGATGATCTCGGCGGTTGTGAGAACGGGACGGGCGATTTCCCTTGCCCTATGGTTGGCGTGACGAATTTGCCCACGAGGACGTCGCGGAGCGGCCGAAAGCGGCGGCGGGTGGTATCTTTGTACCGTTATGCCGCGCTCGGCATAACGGTAGTTATCCCGAATCTGAGACTATGCCGAGCCCGTTCCCCAAAGCCAGGGATTTCCGATGAAATTTGCGAGGAGGCTCGGCATAGGAAACCTTCCGTTCTCCTTACATTCCCTGTGGTTCTGGCGGCACGCGACATGATGGCGAGGTGGTCCGGAAGGACGGTGCGGACAAGTATCCACACCGTCCAAGCTGAGGTTACATCACCCGCTTGATGTCGGTATACGCGCCGTCAGCCTTCAACGTCACCGTCACCGGCGCGCTCGTTCGGTTGCGCCAAAACCAGCCGTGGTTGCCGTCGAAGGCGGCTTCGAGGACGCCGTTGTCTTGGGCAACGCCGCGGCCCTTCTCATAGCTGGTGCTTTCGCCGCCGCCGTCGCCGTGTAGGTCGAAGTTGACCTTGTCCGTTGCGGTCCAGGTGAAATTCGCCTTCGCGCCCTTGCTCATGGCAAGCTTCACTTCCGCGCCTTCACCAGGTTGCAGGGTGACCGATATCTCGTCCTTGCGGACTTCCTGCGCATAGGCGGCCGAGATGCCGAACTCGCGAACGATGCGGTCAAGCAGGCTCGATCCTTCCAAAGGGGTCGTCCCCGTCTGGACTGGCTTGTCGTTTCCAACAGTCGGCGTTCCGGCATTCTGCCGGTCGATCTCCGCCTCCTCGGCGAGTTGAGTCTTGATCTCGCCCATTGCGGTCAGGCCGAGCGTTGCGCCGATACCGGTCGGGTCGATGGCGTATTCGGAGGGCAGAACGACCGTTACGAGAAGCACTCCGGCGACCACCGCCGAGATGATGGTCGACTTCAAGAGCTGCGCCGAAGACGGTAGGTCGTCGGACTTGGGTGCCTGGGAATTGAACATGTGGTTTCCTTTCGGGATCAGGAGACGAAGTAACCGGTGAGCTGATATCCGATCAGCACCCACCCGGCGGTCATCATGAGGACGTTGGCGGTGTAGGCATGGCGCAGGAAGCTGGACGTCTTGCGCCAGTAGCTCATGCCGATCAGGATGATGGCGAGGGCGATGAGCTGGCCGATCTCCACGCCCACATTGAAGGCGAGAAGGTTCGGGATCATCCCGTCTTCAGCGATCTCGTACTCCAGGATTTTGGTCGCAAGACCGAGGCCGTGGAAGAAGCCGAAGATCAATGTTGCCAGCTTGGTGTTCGGCTGGAAGCCAAGCCACCGCTGGAAGGCCCCGAGATTGTCGAGCGCCTTGTAGACGACGGACAGTCCGATGATGGCGTCGATCAGGTAAGAGCTGACATTCCAGCCGTAGTAGACGCCGAGCAGCATGGTCGTCGAATGACCGACGGCGAAAAGGCTGACATAGATGCCGATGTGCTTCAGCCTGTAGAGGAAGAAGATCACCCCGAAGAGGAACAGCAGGTGGTCGTATCCGGTCACCATGTGCTTTGCACCGAGGTAAATGAAGGGGACCAGGTGAACACCCGTGATCTCCTGGATGTAACCCTTGTCGCCTTCGGCGACGGCGTGGGCAGCGGCCGTTCCTGCCATCACGAGCAGGGACAGGACAGCAAGCGTCAGATGGAGCGTGAGCTGCCGGGATTGCCCGGTCAGCACGCCTCCGAGGGGAGGTGCTTTCATAATCAATTTCCATGTGCGTGTTGAGCCAGCCGCCGAAGCGGCGTCGGATCACGCCATGGTGCGAGGGGGACGCTCGATCAGGAAGGGCGGCTCACCGACCAGACGGGCGTAGAGCGGAACCCTGGTGTCGATGGTGTCGCTAATCCGCGATATACCCATAACTGGCGAAAGCCCCGCCTTCTCGTGCGAGTGGTCGGCATGGTGATGGTCGACCTGCGGATCGCCGATGTTATCTTCGACGTCCCAATCGTGGGAGTGCCCGTGATCGTGGTCATGGAATTCATTGGCCACGACGTACTCAGCGGCATGCAAGCGGGGGCGTGCGCCGCCGGCGCCGCGGTCGCGTAGACGAGCATTGCAACGCACGCTAAAAAGGCGGCGACAAGGCTCATGAATCGGCGGCGCGGGCGAAGCAACATGATCCCCCTGATAGCCAGCTTCGCCAAAGCACGCAAGATTGGCGATTGAAATATCCCCTCCAGGGGGATAGGCAAGGCACATGACACAGCATGAACACCGTCACGAATCCCATCCCGACATCGTCAAGCGGCTCAAGCGGGCCGAAGGACACCTGAAGAGCGTCATCGCGATGATCGAAGGCGGACGGCCATGTCTCGACATCGCCCAGCAGCTTAGCGCTGTCGAGAAGGCGATCACGAACGCCAAGCGGACCTTGATCCAGGATCACCTCGACCATTGCCTCGAAGACAAGCTCGGAGCGCTTCCCCGCGACCAGCGCCAGTCGATCGACGAATTCAAGGCCATCGCCAAGTATCTGTAAGGCCAAGCCATGCTCGATGTCCTCAAGAACCGGACCTACCGACACCTGTTTCTGGCACAGGTCATCGCACTCGTCGGCACGGGCCTTGCGACGGTGGCGCTCGGTCTGCTGGCCTACGATATCGCGGGCGCGCAAGCAGGCGCCGTCCTCGGTACGGCGCTGGCGATCAAGATGATCGCCTACGTCGGTGTCGCGCCGATCGCCGGGGCATTTGCCGAGGTTCTGCCCCGTCGGCCGCTGCTGGTGGCGCTCGATCTCATCCGCGCTGCGGTGGCGATCTGTCTGCCGTTCGTGACCGAGGTCTGGCAGGTATACCTGCTGATCTTCGTGCTCCAGTCGGCCTCGGCCGCTTTCACACCGACGTTCCAGGCGACCATTCCGGACGTCCTGTTGGAGGAGAAGGACTACACGAAGGCGCTGTCGCTTTCGCGGCTCGCCTATGACCTGGAAAGCGTCATAAGCCCAATGCTGGCGGCCGCGCTTCTGACCGTGATGAGCTTCCACAACCTGTTTGCCGGAACCGTCGTCGGCTTCCTGGCCTCGGCGGCGCTCGTCGTCTCTGTTCTTCTCCCAAGCCCGAAGGCCACCGAGCGTCGTGGAATCTACGACCGCACGACACGCGGCCTGCGCATCTATCTGGCAACGCCCCGCCTGCGTGGCCTCCTCGCTCTCAGTCTCGCCGTGTCGGCTGCCGGAGCAATGGTCATCGTCAACACGGTGGTCATCGTGCAGGCGGAGTTCGGCTTCACGCAGCGCGCCACCGCCCTTGCGCTGGCAGCGTTTGGCGGCGGATCGATGGTGGCAGCACTTCTTCTGCCACGTATCCTCGAAGACATCACTGACCGAAAAGCCATGCTGAGCGGAGCCATTGTTCTGATCGTGGGCTTGTGCGTTGGCATCATGGTCCAGAGCTACATCATGCTACTTCCGCTGTGGTTCACGCTCGGTCTTGGCTATTCGCTGACCCAGACGCCATCCGGTCGTCTGCTCCGCAGATCGTCGCAACCCGAAGACCGACCGTCATTGTTCGCGGCCCAGTTCGCTCTCTCGCATGCCTGCTGGCTGATCACATATCCTGCCGCGGGATGGCTCGGTGCCAGGATCGGGCTTCCCGCGACATTCGGGGTGCTCGCGCTGCTCGCCGCCGGAGCCGTGTTTGTCGCGACCCGAGTCTGGCCTGCTAAAGACCCGGATGAACTTGAGCATTCCCATGAAGACCTGGAGCTCGACCATCCGCACCTTCACGGCGGAGGACGCCGGCACAGCCATACCTTCGTCATTGACAGCCATCACACTGATTGGCCCGTTCCAAATAACGGCAGATGACGTGCGGTCAGCAGGCGCAATCCTGAAATGACCGGCTATCTCGCCCTTTTTGTCGCGGCGTTCGTTGCCGCGACCGTGTTTCCCGAGCAATCCGAGGCCGTTCTCGTCGGGCTCATCTTTGGGGACCGCTATCCCGTCTCCGCGCTTGTCGCCGTTGCGTCGATCGGCAACACGCTTGGCTCGGTTGTGAACTGGTTCCTTGGCCGGGGCATCGAAAGCCTCAAGGACCGACGCTGGTTTCCTGTTCGGGTAGACACTCTGGCGCGGGCACAGTCCTGGTATCAACGCTACGGGAAGTGGTCCCTGTTCGGAAGTTGGCTTCCCGTCGTCGGCGATGCGATCACTGTGGTCGCCGGGATCATGAGGGAGCCGCTCCTGGTCTTCGTTCTGCTGGTCGGCCTCGCCAAGACAGCCCGCTACGCTATCCTTGCCGCCATAACGATCGGGATTGTTTGAATGTGGGCCTGGATCATCGGTTTCCAGAGGGATATCTACCTCGCCTTCGCGGGGCATATCCGCAGCTTCGCCGAGGGCGGGAGCCTTGTGGCGTTCCTCGCTTTCCTGCCCATGGGGATAGCCTTCGGCGCCGTCCACGCGATGACGCCCGGCCATAGCAAGGCGCTTCTCGCGACCTACCTCGCCGGTTCCTCCGCAGGCGCCTGGCGGGCGCTACTGACGTCGATGGCGTTGTCTCTGACCCATGTGTTCATGTCGGTGGCGATCGTCCTGCTCTCGCTTCCGCTGGTCAACGTGATGTTCGGCGGCAATGGCCCCGGATCGGCACCTGTTCTCGAAAACCTCAGCCGCGGATTGCTCGGGGTGATCGGTCTCTGGATGATCTGGCGCGCGCTGTCTCGCCATACGCACGCCCATCACCACCGGGAGGGTCTCACCTTCGGGTTTATGGCGGGGCTGATCCCTTGTCCGCTAACCCTGTTCATCATGAACTACGCCGTCCTGCATAAGGTCGTTCCCGTCGGCATCCTGTTTGCGGTGTCCATGATGCTCGGCATCACGCTGACGCTGGGCACGGTCGCCCTTGCGTCGGTGCTCTTCCGGAAACAGGTGGGTCATTTGTTGGAGCGACAACCGCGGCTGTTCGGATTTATGTCGAAAACCCTTGAGGTCCTCGCGGGGCTGGTCCTGCTCGCTGTCGCGGCCACCGAACTATTGAAGTGAGCTTGACCACGATTGCCTGCCCTTGACATCACCGGGCCGCGGTGCAAATTCTCGCGCATGGGGTAGCGATCGCCCCACGAGGCCACGGCCGAAGAATCGCGTCCTTTGAACCCGAGAAACCGGAGGGACGCGCTATGCCGTCATTTCTTGAAATCACACCCGAAAAACTCAACCGCATCATCGGCACGCCGAACGCGCCGACGATTATCGACGTCCGCAACGACGAGGACTTCGCTGCCGATCCCCGCCTCATACCCGGATCGGTACGGCGCGATTACCGCGTTGTGACGGACTGGGCCGAAGACCTCACAGGGCCATCGGTCGTCCTCTGCCAGAAAGGCCAAAAGCTCGGCCACGGCGTTGCCGCGCATCTTCGTGCGGTCGGAAAGGCCGCCGAGGTTCTCGAAGGCGGCTTCGAGGCCTGGCGTGCATCGAGGGCCGCCCTTGTCCCCGAAGAAAAGCTGCCGCCGCGCGATGGCCGGGGGAGAACGGTCTGGGTTACGCGCTCCCGGCCGAAGATCGACCGCATTGCCTGTCCTTGGCTGATCCGGCGCTTCGTCGATCCGTCGGCGGTCTTCCTGTTTGTACCTGCCGCCGAAGTATCGGCTGTTGCCGACCGCTTCAGCGCCACGCCCTTCGACATTGAGGACGTCTACTGGAGCCATCGCGGCGCGCTTTGCACCTTCGACGTCATGATCGAGGAATTCGGCCTCGGGACCGACCCCATGCTCCGCCTCGCGACCATCATCCGGGGAGCCGATACGGCCAGGCCGGACCTTGCCCCCGAGGTGGCGGGACTGCTCGCGGCATCGCTCGGCTTGTCGCGCATGTTCAACGACGATCTAGAACAGCTCGCCGCGGGCATGACGCTCTACGACGCCTTCTACCGCTGGTGCCGTGACGCGACCGAGGAGACACACAACTGGCCCAACCCGAGGAAGGCATGAACATCATGACCGACCTCGCAAAGGCCAACGCCCGCCTGGATGCGGGTGCAGGCGACATCGTTCCTCTTTCTGAAGCCGTGAAGGTGTGGGCGCGCGTGGCGGCGCTCAGCTTCGGAGGCCCGGCCGGCCAGATCGCCGTCATGCACCGCATCGTCGTCGACGAGAAGCGCTGGGTTGGCGAGCACCGTTTCCTGCATGCGCTCAATTATTGCATGCTGCTGCCGGGACCGGAGGCCCACCAGCTTGCCATCTATATCGGCTGGCTCCTCAACAAGACCAAGGGTGGCATGATCGCCGGCCTGCTGTTCGTCCTGCCGGGGTTCCTGTCCATCCTGGCGCTCAGCTACATCTATGTGATCTTCGGCGACGTCACCGCGATCGAGGGCATGTTCTTCGGGTTGAAATGCGCGGTCCTTGCCGTCGTCGTTCAGGCGGTCTTCCGCATCGGCGGCAGGGCCCTGAAAAACAACGTCATGGTCGCCATGGCGGCGGCGGCGTTCGTCGCGATCTTTTTCCTGCAGGTTCCCTTTCCGCTGATCATCATCGCGGCCGGGCTTATCGGCTACGGCGGAGGACGGGCGGGGCTTGCCACGTTCAAGGCGGGCGGCGGGCACAAGTCGGAATCGGGCAAGATACTTGAAGACAGGGATTCCGTCCTCGGCGAGGACATCCCGCCTCATGCCAGGCCCAACCTCGCTTGGTCGCTCAAAATCGCCGGCGCCCTGGCAGCACTCTGGCTCATCCCCGTTGCGGCGCTGATCCTGGTGCTCGGCTGGGACAACGTGTTCTCGAAGATCGGCCTGTTCTTCAGCCAGATGGCCGTGGTGACCTTCGGCGGCGCCTACGCCGTGCTCGCCTATGTCGCCCAGGCCGCGGTGGAAAACTACGGGTGGGTTCGACCGGGGGAAATGCTCGACGGCCTTGGCATGGCCGAGACGACGCCCGGGCCGCTGATCATGGTGACGCAGTTCGTCGGCTTTCTCGCGGGCTATCGCGATCCGGGGGCGCTGTCTCCGCTGGCGGCGGCGACGCTGGGCGCGATCCTGACGACCTGGGTAACCTTCCTGCCGAGTTTCCTCTGGATATTCGCGGGCGCGCCTTTCATCGAGAAAATGCGCGGCAACGTCGCGCTCGGCGGTGCGATGTCGGCGATCACAGCGGCGGTCGTCGGGGTCATTCTCAACCTCGCAGTCTGGTTCGGGCTTCACGTGCTGTTCGCCGAGGTCGACCCTGTCGTTATTGGTCCGCTCACGCTGGACATGCCCGTCCTCGGATCGCTGCTCTTGCCGTCGCTGGTGCTAACCCTGCTGGCGGGGGTCGCCATCTTTCGGCTGAAGCTATCGGTGATAACGGTCCTGGGAATATCGGCCGCGCTCGGGATTGGGTGGCGGTTGATGTTGTAGGTGAAAGTGCTGCTATGGGCGGGGCGCCAGTTCGCTCATTCAACTCCTTGAAGCACAATCCTGGAGATCTTTTGAAGATCGGCATGATGCCGCGGCACACCGCGGCATCTTCAGTCGAGATAATCAGAGCTTGTCGAGGAACGACAATAGCGTGTCATCTGCCCTAAATCGGCGGAAAGTGGCTCCCTCGAATGGCTGGACCTTCGCGAGCGCCGCTTCCTTGATGGCGAGATGGGCATGAAGATATGGCTGCGTTGAGCGCGTAAATTCGTGTCCAAGCCATAGCGATATCACCGTCGTGTCGACGCCCGCACCCAACAGCTCCATGGCAGCACTGTGTCGCAAGACGTGCGGGGAGACACGTTTTGCCCGCAAGGAAGGGCAGCGCTCGGCGGCCTTCGAGACGTACTTCGACAAAAGATACTGCACCGCATCGGCGCTCATCCGAGAACCATGAACGGTCGGGAACAGTACGTCGCTGTTGCGCCGTCGCGGCTCCTCGATCCAGCCTTTGAGTGTTCCGTTCAAAAGCTTCGTGATCGGCGTGACGCACTCCTTCCTCCCCTTCCCGAAACACCGGACCTGACCGCCGGCTCCGAGCGTGACCGCGCTGCGATCGAGTCCTACAAGCTCGGACAGCCGCATTCCGGTCCGAACGGCAGTAAGCAGCAGCGCATGGTCGCGCCGGCCAACCCATGAATGTCGGTCGGGCGCTGCCAGGATGGCTTCGATCTCGCTTCGGACAAGGAATTGAACTTCCCGCTTCGAGCCGATCTTGCCAGGAATGGCCAGAACCCGCTGTATCTGTTCGCTGTAGGTTGGCTCCTCAAAGGCCAGATAGCGAAAAAATGCCCGGATGGCGGTGAGCCTGAGGTTATGGGTCGTCGGGCTGACGCGACGTTCCAGATCGAAATCGTCAAGAAACGCGACCACGAGGTCAGCATTGAACGCATCGAGGCACAGGTTCGAAGGGGAAAGGCCGGTCCGGCGATGAGCAAACTTCAGGAAGAGTTTGAAGGTATCTCGATAGGCGGCGACCGTATGCGGGCTGGCGTTTCGCTGACGTATGAGGCGGTGGGTGAAGAAGCGTTCAATCAGGCGGGGAAGGAGGTTGGTCATGCGTTCGCCTCCCAGCTTGCTTCGAGCCGCAGCTTCGCGTGATTGAGCAGAGCCGGATGCGCCGACAAGTACCAATAGGTGTCCCGAACATGAGTGTGTCCCAGATACGCCGTGAGCTGGGGCAGCGTACGCTCGACATCTTCTCCCTGTTCATACCAGTTCAGCAGGGTGCGTACTGCGAAGGTATGCCGAAGATCATGAATCCGTGGTCCTTGCCGTACATTGGGCTCACGCAATCCAGCTCGCCGCGTCCAGACGACGAAGGCGTCGCAGGTATTCCAATGGTTAAGGGCGCGGCCGTGAACACCTGTGAAAAAGCGCGTGCCAGCGCGTCGCGCCGGGCTGACATCACGCTCGGTTGCGTAGCAGGCAAGGGCTTCTTTCGTGGTGGGATGCAAGGGCACCATGCGGCTCTTTCCGAACTTGGCCTGTCGGATCGTCAAAACGCCGGCATCAAGATCCAAATCGTCTCGCTCCAGCAGGAAGGCTTCCGAGAAACGCAGACCGGCTGATGCGATCAGACCGAAAAAGCAATGGAGCGTGCGACCACGCAGGCTTTTTGGATGCAAGACGAGCATCGTCGCGAGGAGGTCCGAAATCTGATCGTCCGAATAGATGTAGGGTCGTGGTCGACGATGGGGTGGGAAAATCCCGGATGGCGGTCCTTCTGTCTTGGGCTCGACCACAGCGAGGTGGCGCGCAAAGGAACGGATTGTTGATATGCGCGGTGACCAACTTGCGGGTCCGCATTGATGACCTGCCCATTCCACCGCGAGCTTCGACGTGATGTGTGATTCCCCGCGTACCCGAGCATACTCGACAAAATTGCCAAGTCGCCTTTCCTGGGTCGCCAACCGATATCCTAGAGAGCGACGCAAGGACAGGTATTGTTCGAGGGCTTCCTTAAGATCTGGCATAGCACTGCTCCCAGCCAAGGCCGCGACAGAGAACGCAGTCCCTCCAGATCCACCTTTGCGTAGATACGCGTCGTGTCGGGTTCCATGTGGCGAAGTACCTGCCCGACTTCGGTCAGGCTGGCTCCTGCTCGTATCGCGATGGTCGCAAATGTGTGCCTGAATACGTGCGTATGTTGCGACCGCAGCCCCGAAACCCCCGCGCGCTTCAGCGCTCGTCCGGCGATAAGTGATACGGTCGAAGCGGACCGGAAAGGGGTACTGGGCGTCTCGACCCTATGACAGATGGTTCTACCTGCCGAAGGCCGGCGTCCGTTCAGGATGTAGTCCGAAATTGCTTCTCCAACCTCTTGTCGCAGAGGCATGGATGCGATCCGTCCGCACTTTCCCTTCACTCGGAGTAATCCCGCCCGCCAATCGATGTCGTCAAGCGTGAGCAATGCTGCCTCACCGGCGCGCAACCCAAGACGTGCGAGCAGCAAAAGGACTGCATAGTCCCGACGACCAGCGATGGTTGTTCGATCACACGCCATTCAGACGCGTTCCAACTGCTCCGGAGTCAGGAATGTCGGCAGCGTTCTCAGGCGGATGTTCCTCGCGCCCGGAATTGCTCGAGCGAGATCTTCCTCTGTCAGCCCGACCGTCTGCAGAAATCGAAGCAGGCAGCGCAGCCGCGAGCACATTATGTTGACAGTGCTGCTGCTGTAACCGTCGATGCCATCGGCAAGGTACTCGCGGACGTCATTGAGTGTGATGTGAGAAATGCCAGCGCTCTTGTCCCAAGTTGATTCCAGGAACCGACGGCCGAACCAAACGTGGGATGCGATCGATCGCATCGCATAACCCCTCCGACGCAGGCTTGCTGCATATGAGGCTAAAGTGTCACCGATTGGATCATCGGGCACTGGAGGCCGGGATAAAATGCCCGCCTCCAATAACATCGCCTGCAAGCGTTGGAGGGCACGACGCTCACCGTTCCGCAGCGTACCTGCGGCGGTGCTTTCGTTGAGGAATTTGTCGATATTGTAGTGGTCGAGGCGATCGTGTCCCCGGACGTGGTGTAGCTTGGACGACCACGGCTCATCCCGGAGGGCCGGATGAGTATCAGCTTGCTGCTGGCAAGCTGATCAGCGGATCATCGCTCATTGTGGCGATGGTTTCCAGTGTCATGTAGCGGGACCGCTGGACGGCCCATTCATCGTTCTGTTCGAGGAGCAAGGCACCCGCCAGTCTGACGATGGCATCGTCGTTAGGGAAGATGCCGACGACCTCTGTCCGCCGCTTGATCTCGCCGTTGAGACGCTCGATCGGGTTTGTAACCGGTATGACGGTGGCGGTGCCTTCCGACCCGGCTGCAGTTTTCGAAACTGCGGCGTATGGTGAGACCATCCGGGACAGGGGCACCGGGAGCACGTGAAGTGCGGGCAGGCCGATATATTCGATGAGCTGAGAGCTCGTGTTAGTAGCTGGCCGCCCCTGCGACCTGCCCGGTTGCGCCGAGAGCGCGGATCCGTAGGTGTCGTGTCGCCCGCCGCTCCCGTTTCCTAACCAGGAAGGAGGAGCCGATGAGGCGGGTGATTGGAATGGACATCCATCGCACCTTTGCGGAGGTGGTGTTCTGGGAAGAAGGAAGACTGCGACACCACGGTCGGGTCGACATGACGCGATCGGGCCTGGAAGGGTTCGGCCGCAGCCTTGAAGGCAATGAAGAGATCGTCGTCGAAGCGACCGGCAACACGATGTCGGTTGTCAGGGTGCTGTCGCCCTTCGCGGCACGCGTGATTGTCGCCAACCCGATGCAAGTAAAGGCGATCGCTCATGCGCGGATCAAGACCGACAAGATCGACGCCGGCGTTCTGGCGCAACTTCAGGCGAGCGGCTTTCTGCCGGAAGTCTGGGTGCCGGATGAAAGGACCGAAAGACTGCGGCGGCTTGTCGCCCGCCGTAGTCAAGTTGTTCGGCATCGAACACGCGTGAAGAACGAGGTGCATGCGATCCTTCAGGCTCATCTCGTGCCGAAGTGCCCGCATGCCGATCTGTTCAACAAGCGCGGTCGGGACTGGCTTTCAAGACAGGAGGTGCCCGACGACGAACGGACGGCGATCACCCGCCACGTGCGCGAGATCGACCGTCTCGCTGACGACCTTGCCGATCTGGACGGTGACATCGCGAAAGACACGGTAGACGATGCCGATGTCCAGCGGCTTTTGACGATTGCCGGGGTCAATGCCGTGGTCGCCGCCGGCATTGTGGCTGCGATTGGCGATATCTCTCGCTTCAGCGAGCCGCAGAAGCTTGTGAGCTATTTTGGCCTCAATCCCCGGGTTCGACAGTCCGGCCTCGGCCTCGCCCAATATGGCCGGATCAGTAAACACGGGCGCTCGCATGCCCGGGGCCTGCTGGTGGAGGCCGCCTGGGCCGCCTCGAAAGCGCCAGGTCCGCTGCGGGCGTTCTTCCTGCGCATCCGCAATCGGCGTGGTCATCAAGTCGCTGCTGTCGCAACTGCCCGCAAACTTGTGGTTCTGATCTGGCACCTCCTGATCAAGAAGCAGGATTATCTCTGGCTGCGCCCTTCGCTCGTCGCCGCCAAACGGAGACAGCTCGAACTGAAGGCCGGTGCGCCGTCAGAAAAGGGTAAGGGCCGGCGTGGCGCGGCCTACGCCTACAATCTCAAGGACCTGAGAACCCGAGAACGGGAGGGATCGGAGCGGGCAGAGAAAGCCTATGAGCAAATGGTGCGGCACTGGCGCACACAGGGGACAAGGCCAAAAGGGCGCACGGACGCCAAAAGCGAGGAACGACAATGATGGCGGCGTGGCGGCACTTGCATCCTCGAGTGCCGCTCTTGGCCACGTGGTCGTCCGTGCAGGAGAAAAATAGCAGATGATTTGAAGAAACGCTTGTCGATGTCATCCGTCGAATGAAGCTTGGCCCAATGCTGTTTGGGAAAGGTCATGTAGGCGAGCACATCCTGTTCGGCGCTATCCATCAGCGTGGCGAGTTTCGGCACCTTCGGCCTGATCTGGTCGGCGACATTGCGCCACTGAGTGCTGGCAGCCTCCTCTGTGTCTTGGGCGAAGGCCGTGGCGATGAAGGCGGAGACGACGCGCCGACCGCTCTTTCCGGCATGGGCGAGCGCATTGCGCATGAAGTGAACACGGCACCTCTGCCAGGTCGCGCAGAGCACCTTCGATACTGCGGCCTTGAAGCCCTCATGCGCATCGGAGACGACGAGCTTGACGCCGCGCAGTCCCCGTCTGGTCAGCTTTCGAAGAAACTCAGTCCAGATCGCCTCGGCCTCGGACGTGCCGATTTCCATGCCGAGCACCTCGCGTCGGCCGTCGGTGTTCACACCTACTGCGATGATGACAGCGACAGAGACGATGCGCCCGCCGCGCCGGACCTTGAGGTAGGTCGCATCGATCCAAAGGTAGGGCCATTCCCCTTCGATGGGCCTGTCGAGAAAGGCCTTCACCTTCTCGTCGATCTCCTCGCAGAGCCGCGACACCTGGCTCTTGGAGATGCCCGACATGCCCATGGCCTTGACGAGATCATCGACGGATCGGGTTGACACACCTTGGATGTAGGCCTCCTGGATCACCGCCGTCAGGGCCTTCTCTGCCATGCGGCGTGGTTCGAGAAAGCTCGGGAAATAGCTGCCGGTGCGAAGCTTCGGAATGCGCAGCTCGACGGTGCCAGCCCGTGTCTCCCAGTCCCGATCGCGGTAACCGTTGCGCTGGGCAAGTCGGAAGCCGTTCTTCTCGCCATAACCCGCGCCCGTCTTTGTGCCGACCTCCAGCGCCATCAACTTCTCCGCAGCAAAGCCGATCATCTCCCGCAGCAAATCGGCGTCGGCGCTCTTCTCAACGAGTGAGCGCAAGTTCATCATGTCGTCGGTCATCGGTGGTGTCCCTCAGGTTGGCTCTAAGCAACCCGACCCTACCGGAAATCACCGATGGCTATGAATTCCAGCTACACCACTCCATGGGACACGATCGTCGAGGCGCTTCGGATTGCCTTCGGCGCCGTGATCCTTCCAAAGGAGGAATGCGCTGATCACCCGAAGGGCAGAGCATATGCTTCTGGCAGCATATCCCTCCGTCTTCATCGCCTCGATCAGGGATGCAACACACGCTCGATGCGCCCAGTCTTCGATCGGCCATCTGAGGCTGGTCTTCTTCAGTAGAGTGGCAGTCATGGATACCTCCGCTATCTTGCTGTCGCGGGGGCTATGCTATTATGCCGAGACTACGATCCCGACCTACCGGAAATCCCGGGCTTTGGGGAACGGGCTCGGCATAGTCTCAGGCTCGGGATAAGTGCCCGACCTCCTAATCAACCGGATGAAGGTGAAGGCCGGAATTCTCATTAGCCGATGTAGTTTGTAGAGGCGGCGAACCTCATCTTAGGCTGGGGTACGCCTCCAGCCTAATGGTTGTGCCAGCCAAGATCGGTGTAGGTGAAATCGTCGCCCTTGTAGGCAATTCGAGCTCGATAAGCCCGTGCGCAGGCGTAGGTGAAACAGTCGCCAATGTTCAACTTGGCAGGATGGTTTAGGATCTTACCGAACTGCTGCGCGGCATCGAGGGCCATGGTGCCCACGTCATCGGAAATCATTGCTTCCTTGCAGTCCAGGTCGGCTATGAACTGCTCGACAAGGCGACGTGCGTTTCCCATCATTTCGGAGGTAGCCGGTTTGTCTCGTCCAGAAGCCTCAGAAAGCCGACGCGCAAGTGACAAGGTCGCCTCCATGCGCACGACGGCCGAGACGTAGTAGGGGCCGCCGTCGTGCTCAAGCCGATCGATCAAGGCAGCGGCATCTTCTTCCTCGGAGAGAATCGCCACGACAACGGAGGCATCAATAAAGAGCATCAGTCTTCGCCCCACATCTCATCGGTTTCCCGTTTGTGATCCCCGGGTGCAAAGGGTCCAGCTTCGCGGGCCATGGCAAGGGACTTTGCAAGCCGGTCACGGAGCGGCAAAGCGGCACGGCGTCTTGCAATCTCGTGTTTCAGAGCATCTTTGACCGCATCGACCTTGCTGGATTTGGTGATGCTGATAAGCTCTTGCGTGAGCCGGTCGACCTCGGGGTCTTTGATATAGAGCGGCATGGAGCATATCCTTTTGAGGATACTATAATATCCTATTTTCATATCCTCAATAGCCCCGTGCGTAACGCGCCATTTTCCGAACCGTGTCGATGGCGCGGGCGTCGGGAATGGGAAAGGGGAGCGGCGACGGAAGAGGGAGAGAGGGGCGGAGGGGCGGCGGCGTGTTGAGAGGCTGGAGAGAGGCTCCGGTCGCTCGCCATGGAGCCGCACCAAGCGTCACAATCCGAATGTGGATGCCGTGCGTCAACGAATTGCACCCAAAGACGTAGCCGGCGATATCGATTGCCCGCGCTTTCCCGTCGATCTCCATCCTTCATTCGATTTCAGCACGTCTTGAGCAAGGCGCAACCGCCGCCATCGGCGTTTCGGGCGGCAAGGACACAGCCAGTGCGTCGATCACGGAAGTCCATGCGCCGACCGCCATCACGCGGCAGCAGATGGCGATCTGGCTGAACAGGTCCATGCGAGACGCCAGCAGCGACGTGGGCGCTGGCGGCAGACGGTGAGGGTGGCGGGCCGGAAAAAGAGGGAGAGGTGGGAAGGGGCGTTCGTGGCGGATTGAGGTGGCTGGAGAGAGGCTCCGGCCGGTCCGCCGCGGAGAATTGACATGGCACAGGCCATTCAGAAAATCGTGCTCAACGTCGGGCGCGATATCCCCTTCAACAAGCTCGTCCTCAGCCAGCAGAACGTGCGCAAGACCAAGGCCGGCGTCTCTATCGAGGAACTTGCCGACGACATCGCTCGCCGCGGGCTGCTGACCAGCATCAACGTGCGCGCGGAACTTGACGCCGAGGGCAAGGAGACCGGCATCTATCGCATTCCTGCCGGCGGCCGTCGTTACCGTGCGCTGAAGCTGCTGGTCGATCGGAAGCAAATGACGAAGACCACGGGCGTTCCCTGCATCGTTAGCGAAGGCGCAACGCTCGAAGCCGAGGATTCGCTCGCCGAAAACGTCAAGCGCACCGAACTTCATCCGCTGGACGAGTTTCGCGCGATGATGGTTTTGCGCGAGCAGGGGCTCGACGAGGAGGAGATCGCCGCTCGCTTCCACATCTCGGTTGCAACGGTGAAGCAGCGCCTCCGCCTGGCCTCGGTGTCGCCCCGCCTGCTCGAACTCTATGGCGATGACCAGATGAAACTCGGCCAAGTCATGGCGTTTTCGATCACCAAGGATCATGCCCGGCAGGAGCAGGTCTGGGAGACGGTTTCGCGCACGCAAAACACCGACCCCTTTTATATCCGCCGGCTGCTCACCGAAACGGCGATCCGCGCGAGCGATCGCCGTGCGGTCTATGTCGGCATCGAAGCCTATGAGGCCGCCGGCGGCATTGTCATGCGTGATCTCTTCGAGCAGGACAACGGCGGATGGCTCCAGGATCCGGCGCTGCTCGAACAGCTCGTATTGGAGAAGCTGACGGCTGATGCCGAAGCGCTGAAGACCGACGAGGGCTGGAAGTGGGTCGACTCCGCCATCGACTTCCATTTCGGCCACGCAGCCGGCCTTCGCCGCTTTTACGGAAAGCAGCCGGAGCTCACCGAGGAGGAGCTGACGCTTCATGACGCCCTGACGGCAGAATTCGAAAAGCTCAACGCAGAATACGAAGCTGCCGACGACTATTCGGCGGAGACGGAAGCGCATCTCGAGGATCTCGGCGCCCAGCTGACGGCGCTGAAGGAGCGACCCTTTATCCTCGATCCCGAGGATGTCGCTCGCGGCGGCGCCTTCATCTCGCTGGCCGGCAACGGCGAAGTCAGAATCGAGCGCGGCTTCGTCCGGCCGGAAGACGAACCCGTCGTCGACGCGGAAGAAGGCGATAGTGACGAGCAGGATGGTGACGATGGCGATGATGGCGACGAGGCCGCCGCGGAAGGTAGTGGTGTGACGATCAACGGCAAGCCCGTTGGTGTCGAGGAACCGGACGAGGACGACGGCAAGATCCGGCCGCTGTCTGAACGCCTCATCGAGGACCTGACCGCCGCCCGCACGCTTGCGCTCAGGAATGCGCTCGCCAATGAGCCGATGATGGCCTTCATCACCGTGCTGCACCTGCTCGTGCTGAACACCTTCTATCACTTCCGCACGGCATCTTGCCTGGAAATCACGGTGCAGCATTCGGTCTCGACCAAGACGCAGGGCCTTTCCGACACGGTCTGGGCGAAGGAGATCGAACAGCGCCAGGAGAACTGGGGACACGATCTCCCTGGCGACGCCGATGCGGTTTGGGCCTATCTGATCGCCCTCGATCATGACAGCCGGATGGCGCTGTTTGCGCATTGCGCGTCGACGTCGCTGAACGCCACGATCCAGCAATGGAACCGCCGGACCAGGGAAAACCAGCATGCCGTGCAGCTGGCCCAGACGATCGGGTTCGGCATGGTGGGTGCGGGCTGGACGCCGACGGTCGAGAACTATCTGGGCCGCGTGACCAAGGCGCACATCCTGCAGGCCGTTCGCGAAGCAAAGGGCGATCAGTCGGTCCAGCTTATCGATCACCTGAAGAAGCAGGACATGGCGCGCGAAGCAGCCCGGCTGCTCGACGGTAGCGGATGGCTCCCCGAAGTGTTGCGCTATCCCGCCGACGAAGTCGCTGAGGAGGTCGGGACTGCCGAGACGAACGATGCGGTGACCGTCGACGACGAGGACGTCGGAGCCGGCGACGTCGTGCTGCCGGCCTTCCTGACTGACGAGCTGGATGGCGAGCAGACTGCCGCCGACGCTGATGACGATCACGGCGGGCATCTCGAGGCCGCGGAATAAATCCTCGGACCAACAACGATCGATCCAAGGCCCGGCCCTCGCGCCGGGCCTTTCTGTTTCTCGAAACTCGGAGACGAACATGTCCGTCATGACCATCTACGAATGCGCGCCGATCGGCGCAATGATCTCCTTTCGCAATTCGGTTCCGCGGCCATCCGACGAGGACGCCGAAGCCCTCGCCGCCTGGAAGAAATGCAATGGCGCCGGTTGGCTCGTGCGATGCACGCCGCCTCGTTCCAGCATCATCTGGTCGACGGCAGGCGCGATCACGCTTCTACCGGGCGAGTTTCAGATGGACCTCGATGCTGCGATCGCCGCGCGCGAAGCCTTCCCACTCGATAGCGATCTCTCGTTCGAGGTTGTCCATCGCCCCGTCGCCGGCGAAGTCCGTGTCCTTCAGGAATACGGCGCCCACAGCATCCTGCTCTACCTTGCCGCAAACATGGCCGACGCCCGTCGCTGGGTCGAGGAAAGCGGTCACATCAATATCCGCCTCGAGGAGGTTTGCGTCGAGGAAATCTGCGCGGACGCTGTCGAAGGGAGGGTGGCGTGATGTTGAACGATACCCCGCGCGCGGTGATCGTCCCCGATGAAGCCCGTCAGGATTTCCTGCCAACCCTCTTCGGCCGTTCGCACCTGATCGTCACCGAGAATGCCGTCTATGCCTGGATGGAAAGGCTTAGCCCTCTCGACTATCGTGGCGGTTCCTGGGACTTCTTCGAGCACGAGAGCAAGCCGCTTTTCCTCGCACCCAGATCCAGGACACGTTTCCGGATTACTGGCGATGTCACCTGCTTCCAGGGCGAGGTCTCCGCCGAGGCGGCTGGCATCATCGCCACGATGTTCGCCTTCTCGCACCTGTCATTCCAGTTTGAGACCGAACGACTCGTCGAAGGCTATGAGCGCCTCTACGCCTATTCGGCGGATCATCCCGAGGCCTCGGAGATCTTCCAGGCAGTCGACTGAGGCCCACTCGCATGACTGCTGGTCGCGGGCGTTCCGCAGTGAGCTGCGCCCCACAAAACCATTCCCACTTCACCGGCCCGGTTGGCGCGATATCGACGACCGGGCTCTTTCGTTTCAGGAGCTTGAGATGCCCGCCTACACCATTGAGACAAGCTACCGCCTGCCAGCCTACCGTCATCGCACCTACCAGGCCGACACCGCTGCGCTCGCCTGCCGGCAGGCCATTGAGGACGATGACTGGTCCGGCGAGAAGCTGAGCTACGAAGATGCCGGCGAGACCTACGTTTCCGGCATATGGAACGGGGCCGATGCTGCCTATTCCGGCCCGGCAATCCCTATTCCCTCGCACTTTTCGGAAGCGAACGAGCGAAAGGTCAGGCACTTCGAAATCCTGCTCGGCCTGCTGAAGCTTCTCCTCGCTGACGTCCAGGCCGGCCGGGCGGCATCGGACGACTGGATCGAGCGTGCCATCTCTGCCGTCGCGCGCGGCGAGGCGATACTCGCAAGCGCTCGCGATCCTGACGATCCCGCCGAGGGAGAGCGGCTATGACCCAATACAAAGTCAAAATCGGATTCTGGCTGAGTGCCTATGACGGGTTCGCTCTCGAGGCCGATAGCGATGCCGAGGCGATCGAGAAAGCCGAGGCAGCCGCCGCGGTGGCCATAGAGGCCTCCGATCAGCCGGAACACATCGAGATCGATCAACGGCGTGAAGGCACCATCATCTACATCGATCGCGTCACAGCGGATGGGATGGAACCCGTCATCGAAAATGTCGAGTTTGACGACGACCGCATCCACCCGGCGCCAGCGCGCTGAGCCTCATCCCTTTTCTTTCCACCGACCCGGCCCTGGCGCCGGGCTTTCACGTTTCAGGAGACGACTTATGAATACCATGGTTTCCAGCCCGTCCGCCGTATCGTCCGGCTTCAAGGTCGACATCTCGCGCGGCGAGCGCATCGGCCGTGTATCCTCCGAGTGGTTCTCTCGCCCGGACGACGAGCGTTACCTCTCGCTCTCCGACCTCCATCGCGCGGTCAGCGAGCGCACGGAACGCGCCCGTGTCCGCACCGTCGAGAGTGCCGACATCCGGGTCGAGGCGACACGCGACAACGCCGAGCGCCTTTCCCTTGTCGTACCCGGCAGCCGTGTGCCGTTGGCGCCGACCCATTGGAGCTACGGGCAATTGTGCAGCCTTGTCGGCGCGCCGGCGAGCTACATGCGCCAGCTTCCCGCGCCGCTTGCCGCGATCAATCTCCAGCATGGGCTGCTGAACCACAGCGCCGAACTGGTCAAGACCTTGGAAATGGACGACGGGCGGGTCGAGCTGCGCGCGGTGACCGGCCCCGAATACGGCCGCATCTGGGATAAAGAACTTGTTGCGGCGGTGATGAGCATTGCCGGCAATGGGACCGGCGACACGATCTGGAAGGTGCCTGGCGTCCTCGACTGGTCGACAATGACCCACAATCCCTTCGTCGATATCACCAAGGACACGACGACGCTCTACGCCAGCGACCGGGACGTTTTCCTGTTTCTCGTCGACGATACGCACCCTATTGAGGCAGGCCGTCTCCCGAACGGCGAGCCGGACCTCTACTTCCGCGGATTTTATGCCTGGAACTCGGAGGTCGGCTCGAAAACCCTTGGAATTGCAAGCTTTTACCTGAGGGCAGTGTGCATGAATCGAAACCTCTGGGGATGCGAAAATTTCGAGGAGATCACCATTCGGCACTCGAAATTCGCCGCAAAGCGCTTCGCACACGAGGCCGCCCCGGCACTGATGAATTTTGCGAACTCATCGCCCGCGCCGTTTATCAACGGCATCCGTGCTGCCCGCGAGAAGATCGTCGCCCGCAACGAAGAGGACCGGTCCAGCTTCCTGCGCAAGCGTGGATTCTCCAAGGCGGAAACCGGCAAAATCATCGACACGGTCCTCTCGGAGGAGGGGCGGCCGCCGGAGTCCATCTTCGATTTCGTGCAGGGCATCACCGCCCTCGCGCGTGGAAAAGCGCATCAGGACACCCGCCTGGAACTGGAGGGCAAAGCGCGCAAGCTGCTCGAAAGCGCGGCCTAACCGCTTTTCGCTCCCGCAAACGCAACCCCTCTGTCCCATCGGCGCCCGGCCACCGTGCCGGGCGTTCGCCATTTTGGAGAACTCAGAATGACCAGCTTTTCCTTTCACGCACAGGTCGCCGCGGAGGCTATCGAAAAGGCGGCCGCCTTTTCAACGCCTCGATCGACGATATTCTCAACGAACTCCTCCAGAACGCACGGCGCGCCGGTGCTACGAAGATCTTGATCGACCAGATCGACGATTCGCGGTTCGGGCAGGCAATCCGCATCGCCGATGACGGCGCGGGCCTCGCCGACCCCCGCTCGCTCTTTTCTCTCGGAAGGAGCGAATGGTCGAAGTCTCTGTCTCTGTCCGAAGACGCTGCCGGCATGGGCTTCTTTTCCCTCGCCAATCGCGGAGCGATGATCGTCGCCGGCCAGAAGGGCACGGACCAGGCCTGGGCCATCGCGGCGACACCGGATGCCTTTCACGGCAAGGAACCGGTCACGGTCGACGTCGGTCCGGAGGGGCATCAACGCTTGACCCTGATCTTCCCGGAGAAGAAGGGCGAGCATTTTACGACTGCGGTCCGCCGTGCTGCTCGCTTTTTCCCCGTTCCCGTCATCTTCAACGGCGAGGAAATGCCGTCCAGTGACTTCCTCGAGAGCGCGGATCATATCGAGGAGTGGCGAGGAATTCGGATCGGCATTTTTTGGCCGGGATGTCTCCCGCTACCACGATGACAACGCCAATTTCCATGGCGTGACGCTGAAGATTCCCTTGCCTGAGCTTCAGCAATCCTGGCATCGCAGCTACTTCGCGCGCATCGACGTGGTCGATTGTGCCCATCTGAAGCTCGTGCTTCCGGCCCGCAAGGATGTCGTGCGCGATGCGATATATGTCGCGCTCCTCGAAGAGATCACTCGCCTGTTCTTTCGCATGATCGCGGCTGGCGGTGCGCACAGCTTGAGGTTCAAGGACTACCAGCTTGGCCGGACGCTGGGCATCGATCTGAAAGAGGCGGCGCCTCTATTGCGGCCCTATTCGCCTTCGTGCGCAGACACGGACCGGAGTGTTGTCCTCGCGCCTGCGTCGGTCGAGAGAGACGCGTTTGTCTTCGAAGGAGAGGGGCCGCTCGAAGATCAGACGTTTGCCCGGGCAATCGCGCGGCTAGACAGTGCTCCGGCGCTCTTCGACCCGCACCAGGCTTTTGCCGGCTATGCCTGGTACGACGCGCTTCGGCGCATCCAGATCCGATCCTATAGAATGGAGATCGATGGCGCGACCGAAGAAAATCAGCCCTTCGATCTCTTCGGCGCAAACGGGCGGCCGGATCGCCTGGAAGTCGTTCTGGACGTTTCGGGCTCGGAAGAGACGGAATGGGTGCTGGAGACCGACCTGATTGTCCAGGGACCTGATCATGGTGCTTTGGACGAGGTGGAGATTCTCGTCACCAAGCGGTCGGCTATCACCCCGTCGGGGCTGACGGCCTTCCTTGTCGATGCGCTTTATTCTCCCTCGGACGATGCGGAAGCCGGCTCCGACGAGCAGCAAGAGCGGTGGTTTTCCGACGAAGCAGAGGATCTGAGCATCGCTTTGCTGGAAACGGCCCACGCTGCCGATCTGAATGCGATCGTGCGTGTCGTCGAACGCGAACTGATTTGGCGCGTGCCGCGCGAAGACGCGATTCTGATCAGGATCGAACATCGAAAGATCTCGGTCGAAGGTCTTTCCCCGCCTGTCGGTGTGTCGTCGGCGCCGCGCGCAACGACATAGCCCCCATCAAGAAACGAACGAGCATTCCTCCCGTCAACCCGGCCATCGCGCCGGGTTTGTCGTATCGACTGAAAGGCAGTCCCATGGCCAATCTCGAAACCCGAATCTACACCTATCCGCCAATCCCGCTTGCCGATGTCACGCCGCTCGAAAAGCTCGTGCTGACCCACGTTCTCGAATGCAGCGAGACCGAAGCTGGGCTTGTCCTGTTCACCGACGTCGGCCCGATCAACCCCATCAATGTGAAACGGCGGGTGCTGCTCGACGCCTTTGGCGCCTCTGCCCCACAGGCAGACAGTGCACTCAATGCCTTCATCGGCAGCCGCATTCTCGCGCTGATTCCGACCTCGCCGGACGGTGGTGATATCGCTGCGGAAATCGATCTGAGCGAATTCCCTTGGCAGTTTGTCGTACAGGATATTGTCGCGCGGTCACCGGGCCTGCCGGAGGTCACGGTGATCCAATGGATGAATCATCCCTCGCAGCGGCTGGAGACTTATGGCGCCAGCGTGTCCCTCATCACCGACAAGGGAATCCATCACGCGACCAGCGAGGATCTGCTGAAGCGGTTCCGTTTACAGGATCGTGCGCTGATGCCGCCGGTCTCGCCGCCTGCGCTGCTAGACGCTGCTCCAGTCGTTGCGCCTCGATCTTTCACCGTTGGCGAGATGGAAACGGCTCTCTGCATCTGGGAGGCGATGCTCTATTTCCGCGGCCTTCACGAGGACCACCACCCGGTTCCCGATGGCGTTGTCCGCATGTCCGAATTGTGGGACGCGACCGGCTGGCAGGCGATGCGGGCTCATGTCCTGGCGATCGTGCCTCTTGTAGAGCAAGCTTACACCGATCTCTCCGACGCTTTGGAGGAAGGCGGATTTACCTTCGATTTCATTCCCGCTGTCGTCGGTGCGTTGGACTGGTCTGAATACGGGCCGCATCGGGATGGCGAACCCGAGGAATTTCTCGAGACCGTCATGGCGTCGGTCGCTGGCCGCCGACGTGACGTTGCGGCTGAAGCACTCTCCGGCGAGAACCGTCTCGCGCGAAAATCCTGATGCATGGACTTCGCCAGTCTATGACGCGATCAGGCGCTGATCCCGGCCGGGGGCCGGCGTCGCCTCGGATTCCGGCGTCTGCCCGTGGATCATCGACACAGCTTCGGTGCCCATCTGTTCGACCTCGACCACGTCGCTGGCGGCCTTCAGGTCGATACGCCCTCAGATCGGCGTTTCTTTCCGGGGGAGGCGCTGCCGATTCTTGAACTCGACGACGAAAGGCTTTTTCTCAGGCTTCATGATGCTCCGGCTGAATGTGGCAGATGGCTGTCTTCCATCAGCTGCTCTTATTCGCGGGAGCGTGTCAACGGCCTGCGTCGTGAAGTCCACGATCAGGGAATCCGGGGGATTTCGCCATCCCCGACACGCCAGACCCAAGGTGTGATCTCGGGTCTCGTTTCGATCATGTCGGCAAGTGCGTGCTCGTAGTCGTCGCCAGCGCTTGCCGGCACGATGAACATTGCCACCGGCGCTGGCTTTTGTTCCGGCAACGTCACCGACACGATCGGCGCATCGCGCGGAAGGTTGAAGCGCAGGCCCTTCACGCTTTTCCTCTTGAGATGGCTGAGCTTCTCCAGCAGGCGCAATTCATTGATGTCCTCGAAGGGCAGCCAGTGCTCGTTCACCACCATCAACGCGATCTCCTCGACCGATGTGATGCCGGAGGTCGAGATGCCGAAGGTGGCGATGACGATCAGGTGGAACGTCTCGCTGGAGCGCCACAATTCGAGTTCTGTTTCGTAGCGGGCTGCCAGCCGCCGCCAGGCCCGATCCTCGATCATCAGGGGGAACGGCATGTGCCGCACTACGATTCTCTGTCCCTCGCGGGCCGGTGAAAACTCCTTCACCTCGGCGACGATCATCATCAGCTTGCGCGGTCCCGAACCAGCAGCCTGCACGGGTTTCAGCGCGGTGGCGCGCCGGGCGGCGATGCCGTCCTTGTCGTCTGCCTGGTAGACCTCCGGCACATACAGCATGTCGCTGAGTGATCCACCTCTTGCCGTCATTTGCGACGCCGCGTTGATCAAGCTGATGCGCACACGGCCCCAGCCGCGCCGTCCGGCCCAGACAGAACGCCATTCGGTCAGCTCGCCCGCCTCCCAGAGATAGTGAAGCATCGCCTTGAGCGACAGCTTGCGCGGCTCGCTGCGAATAGCTGGTTCCGACTGTTCCGCCGCCGTACCGTCCGCAGCGCGGGGCCCCCGTTTCGTCAGGGAAAAATCGAGCTTCAGGTCGGCTTTGCCGCTGGCGTCGATCTGGATGGCGCTGCCGATGAGCGGCCCGAGGCCGGAAAGCTCATATGGCGGTTCATAGGAAGGACAGGCCGGATCGTGCTCGCGTCCGGTTAGCGGCATGCGTTTTACAAGATACTGGTCGTCCGTTCGGGCGATGTACATCGCAACAGCCGGCTGCCTGCACATGCACATTGGGCGGAGCCGCTCTTCATAGGCTCGCGGAAGAAGCGCGCGGAATTCCGGGGAATTTTCCGAGTATACCGCATCGCCGATCGTGAATGTTCGCACTGTCGCTCTCCCCATCTCGGTCCCAATCCTGCGCGGCGTGGTTGCGTTATACTATCAAAAATCCGTATAGTAAAACTTCCATCGTAGGCTTATCTGATCGGCCGAATGATGGACGCGGCGCGACCGTCCGCATGCAGGAACGTCCCGCGGGAAAGAGATTGGCGCTGTTGCGCGGCCGCACACCGCTGGGAGAAGTTTCTCCGCTGCCCCTTTCGGGCCGCCATCCATTCCAGCCGCTGGCAATCGCCGGCATTGTCCACTCCCCTCGAGCCCGGCCCCGCGCGGGGCTTCTGTAATTCAGGAAGTTCGTATGTCCGAAGTCATTGAAACCACGGTCTACAAATTCGAGGAATTGTCGGTAAGAGCAAGGGAGACCGCTCGCGCCTGGTATCGAGAGGGCGGCTTTGACTATGAGTGGTACGAGTTTGTCTTCGAGGATTTCGGCCGAATATGTGAATGCCTTGGCGTTCGCCTTAAAACGTCGCCGGTTCATCTTGTTGGCGGCGGCACACGGGATGAGCCAAGAATACATTTCACGGGTTTCTGGTCTCAGGGAGACGGTGCGTCTTTCCAGGCACTCTATTCCTAGCGAAAGGGAGCGCCCAGTGCGATCCGGGACTATGCGCCGAAGGGTACGACGCTGCACGGGATTGCCGACGGCCTGCAGGCAATCCAGCGCCGCAACTTCTACCAGCTTCGGGCCGATGTCAGCCATCGCGGGAACTACTATCACGAATATTGCATGGCGATCTCCGTCAGGAGAGAAAGTCTCAACTATCAGGACATGACCGCTGACGCTGAGGATACGGTCATCGAGGCTCTTCGCGATCTCGCCCGATGGCTCTACCGCCAGCTCGAGAACGAATACAACGCGCTGACCTCCGACGAAATGGTCGACGAGACCATCGAGGCCAATGCCTACACCTTCACTGCGTCCGGTCGCCAGTTCGGATAATCCGGCGCCGGGGCTCCTCCCTCTAGATCTGGACGCGAGGGAGAGGGCGGCTGCGGGCCGGGCGGCCCGGCTGAGGTGGAGAGAGTGCACGGTCGCTTGGGCTTATCCCCTCGCGCTCCACGGAATATCGCCGTGAATGATCCTGGCTACCCACGCCTTCGCATCTGCGCGGATGCGAACTGGCGCGCCATCGTGCGCGCCGCCGCCTGCGAACTCGATCGCAGGATCCGGCACGGTCCTGCCTTCCGCTTCGCGCGCAAGCGCTTCTAGCGCTCGATGCTCGCAGAGCATCGGCTCGACCGGCGCGAGCTCGTCAATGCCTTCCGACTTTGACGCCTCACAACCGCGAGATGCTTCGCATCTCCGGTCCCGCTGTCCGGCCGCCGGATTTTGTACCGATGCACAGCGGGTCTTCTCGCATTCCCCTCCTTAAAAAAGGAACTCAACAATGCAGCAGATCGCGACAAACGTACTCAGGACTCGCCCTCGCTTCACCATTGAGGAGCATATGCACAGTTCGAGGGGCATCCCAATCTTCATTTGCGCTATTGGCGACCAAGCCGACCGCCCCGAATTCGACGCACTCCGAATTCAGGCGCGCAAGCAGGGTGGATGGTACTCCCGTCCCTGGAAAAGCATGCCGGGCGGTTTCGCATTCAAGAATCGTGCCGCGGCCGAACGATTTGCCGAGCCCGCAGGCCCGGACGACAAAGAAGAAACCGATACCGCCCCTGAGCCGGTCCCCTCCATTTCCACGAAACTACGCGGTTTGGCGGACGAAATGGAGTGCGAGATCGAAGCCAGCTTAGCAGAACGCTCGACCAACACGCCGATGCAGCGGTTCTATGCAGCCCTTGCCTGGATCCACGGCAATCGCCTTTTGCGCACCCAGGCCGCTTTGCGTGCGCTCGCCGACGCTCACATCGCGAAGACGGTTCCAACCGAACTCGCCGATATCGCAAGGAAATCGCAGGTCTATGATCGCTTGGGCACTTTGTTTGATCGATCCTCAGCCGGATACTATGACGTCGGATTCGACACTGGCGCGCCGCAGTGCGACGACCCCGCGGCGCGCGCTCTTTGGCGTCTGATCGGAACCGAAGATTCCATCGATCCCTCAACGGAACTCAAGCAGGACGCCATATCGACATCCGCAGACCGCGCCTCAGAAGATCCCGTAGGCGTGCGCGGATGTGCTGGCTGACAGCTTCGGCCGACACTCTAAGCTCGACCGGAACTGGATCAACGAGCGTGTTGCCGTTGACGGCCGAATTCTGACGCATCTCTTCGTCGATATCGACGATCTTTTCGTCGAGGCGGTTTCCGTCGTCTCGACCCGATAGCCGCAGGTGGAGCCAGCATTTCACCTTCCATCCTCCCAATCAGGCCGGTGCTCCGAAAGGAGCATCGGCCTTTCTGCATTCAGGAGAGCAACATGAGCCTGTTCATCCTCGCCTTGCCCTACGCCGCAACGCCAGTCTTCCTGAACTTTCGTTCGGAAGTCGTCGAGCCGACCCGATTCGCCATCGTCTTCTGGGACGGCCCGGGCGACACGCTCTACGCCTTCGAGGACGGGGAAGCGTTCGAACGCCAGCGCGCGGCCGCCGAGCGCAACCTTGTTCATGTGCATGAGCTATCCGCTGAGCAGGCGGCCGCATGGATCGCCGCCGGCCGCAACGCCGTCCTGCACGAAGTCTCGGTCGCCGGCGTCGGGGCTTTCGGAAACCTCAAGCTCGCGCCCGGCTGAAGGCCGGACGCCGCCGCCTCTGCCGCCGAGAGGGAGAGAGAGGCCGGAAAGGGGTGGCCTGGCGGGATTGGAGAGCGCCCCGGCGGCCGGCTCTTTCCCGCTCTCGATGAGGTTTCCCATGAACGCTTTATCCTCCCGCGGCGCGAACGCGATCGCCGTTGCGCCGCGCTCGCCAGAAGAACGCAGCCGTGCGAGCGGCATCCTTGCGGCCGGAGGTGTGCTCCTGCCGCTTCTCGAATCTGGCGATACGATCACATCCGGCCATCTGCGTGCCATCCTTACCACTGAATTCGGCGGCTCGGATGCCGAAGGTTACTGGTCGTGGAAGGACGCCTACGAGGCGGCCGAAGCGGCCCAGGTTCTTTTCCTTCGCAAGTTCGGCTCGGCCATTTCAACCCGGACGAATACACCCGCGGCGGCCCTTTCCATCCTGACCAGGCTCGCCGCGCTCATTCCGACACACACGTGCCGATCCGAGGAAAGCCAGAGGCTCCAGCAGTTTTCCACGCCCGTACCGCTCGGCTATGTCGCGGCCCGGGCCGCCGGCATCATGGCGGATGACGTCGTCCTCGAACCTTCCGCCGGGACCGGCCTCATGGCGATCTTCGGCGAGATCGCCCGCGCGCGCCTTATACTCAACGAATACGCTCCGGTCCGCCATTCCCTCCTTGAGCATCTGTTTCCCGGAGCACCGGTCACGCACCACGACGCGGCCCATATCGACGACTATCTCGATCGCGCCGCTCGCCCCACCGTCGTGTTGATGAACCCACCGTTCTCCGCCGGGGTGCATGTCGAGGGCCGTATGACCGATGCAGCATGGCGGCATCTCACCTCGGCTTTCGCCCGTCTTGCTCCGGGTGGCCGCCTTATCGCCATCACCGGCTCCAGCCTTTCTCCCGACACCCCGAAGTGGCGTGACGCCTTCATTCGCTTGCAGGAGCGCGGCACGGTCGCGTTCAGCGCAGCGATCGCCGGCAGCGTCTTCGCCCGCCACGGCACGACGATGGAAACCCGCCTGACAGTCATCGACAAGATTGCGGCTGCCGATCCGACGAAGCTGGTCGCAAGCGCGGGTGTCGCACCCGATCTCACCACATTGCTGTCCTGGATCTCCGGCCTGCCGCCGCGCTCGCCGTCGACCGCAGCGAACTCCATAGGCGCGCTGTCCAACGGCCTTCTTCGCGCCTGCGCCGCGAAAATGGCTGCCCGCAAGGCCGCCGAGACGCTACGTCCCGCCGCCGTCACGGGATTGCGGCCGAGCCCCGCGCTCTCTCCCCGCTCACCGAACCGGGCGTCATTGGCCCCCGCGCCTACCCATGACGAGATCGTCGAACTCGCCTACGAGCTACGAGACGCGCCGCCGTCGACGCGGCTGGATGCCGCCGATGGCATCTACGAACCCTACGAGCTCCGGGCGATCCACATCCCGGACGCCAAGCCGCATCCTGACAAGCTGGTCGAGTCCGTCGCCATGGCGTCGGTTGCCCCGCCCAAGCCGAGCTACCGGCCCCATCTCCCCAGGAACGTGATCACCGCCGGCGATCTTTCGGACGCCCAGCTCGAAAGCGTGATCTATGCCGGCGAAGCCCATTTGGGCCATCTCGCCGGTTCTTGGAAAGTCGATGCCTCCTTCGACAATCTGACGGCCGTCACCCCGGAAACCGAAGGCGCGGTGCGATATCGCCGTGGCTGGTTTTTGGGCGACGGCACGGGAGCCGGGAAGGGTCGGCAGGCCGCGGGCATCATTCTCGACAATTGGCTGAAGGGACGCCGGCGGCACGTATGGATCTCCAAGTCTGAGACCCTGATCGAGGATGCCCAACGTGACTGGAGCGCGCTTGGTCAGGAGAAGCTGCTGGTCACGCCTCTGTCGCGCTTCCGGCAGGGCAAGCCGATCAAGCTGGATGAGGGCATCCTGTTCGTGACCTTCGCGACGCTCCGCACGGACGAACGCGAGGGCAAGCGCTCCCGCGTCCAGCAGATCGTCGACTGGCTCTGCGAGGGCGAGGATCATGATGGCGTGGTCGATGAAGCCAGGATCTTCGATGGCGTCGTCATCTTCGATGAGGGGCATTCCATGGCCAATGCCGCCGGCGGCAAGTCCGACCGTGGCGACAAGGCCGCCTCGCAGCAGGGCCGCGCCGGCCTTCGCCTTCAGCGCGCCTTGCCCGATGCACGCGTCGTCTATGTCTCGGCAACCGGGGCATCCGAGGTCGAGTCGCTCGCCTATGCGGAGCGGCTCGGTCTTTGGGGCAGCACCGACTTCCCCTTCGCGACCCGCAGCGAATTCATCGCCGCCATCGAGGATGGCGGCGTTGCGACCATGGAGGTGCTCGCCTGCGACCTCAAGGCGATGGGCCTCTATGCCTCCCGCTCGTTGTCGTTCGAGGGCGTTGAATATGAGTTTCTCCAGCATACGCTGACAGAAGAGCAAGTCCGCATCTACGACTCCTATGCCGAGGCTTATCAGGTGATCCACAATCGCCTGGATCAGGCGTTGGAAGCTTGCAGCATCACCTCGCCGACCGGCACGCTCAATAAGAACGCCAAAGCCGCGGCGCGTTCCGCCTTCGAGAGCACGAAGCAGCGTTTCTTCAATCACCTCCTGACATCGATGAAGACGCCGACGCTGATCGGCACGATCAACCAGGACGTTGCGGACGGCCATGCCGCCATCGTCCAGCTGATCTCGACGGGACAAGCGATAACCGAACGGCGGCTTGCGGAAATCCCGACAGAGGAATGGAACGACATCCAGGTCGACGTCACCCCGCGCGAGATCGTTGCGGAGTACCTGATGAACTCCTTCCCGACCCAGCTCTTCGAGGAATACACGGACAGCGAAGGCACGCTTTTATCCCGGCCGGTCTATGACGCCGACGGCAATGCCGTCCTTTGCCGCGAGGCCGCTGCCCGTCGTGACGAATTGCTCGAAAAACTCGGCAGCCTGCCGGCTATCCCGACCGCACTCGACCAAATCGTCCAGCATTTCGGGACGGAGAAGGTCGCCGAAATCACCGGGCGCTCCCGTCGTATCGTTCGCCGGGATGGTGATGGTGCCTTTGCACGCTTTGCCGTCGAGAGCCGTCCTGGCAGCGCCAATCTCGACGAAACGCGCGCGTTCATGGACGACCAGAAGCCGATCCTGATCTTCTCGGAAGCCGGTGGAACCGGGCGCTCCTACCATGCCGATCTCGGCGCGAAGAACCAGCGCCAGCGCCTGCACAACCTGCTCGAAGCCGGCTGGCGCGCCGATGTGGCGATCCAGGGCCTCGGACGCAGCCATCGCACGAACCAGGCCCAGCCGCCGCGCTTCCGGATGGTGGCGACCGACGTCAAGGCCGAACGGCGCTTCTTGTCGACGATCGCTCGTCGGCTCGACACGCTCGGCGCGATCACCCGCGGCCAGCGCCAGACCGGTGGTCAGGGCATGTTCAGGAGTGAGGATAACCTCGAATCCCAATACGCGCGCGATGCGCTGCGGCAATTCTACAGGCGCGTCCATAGCGGCGCGGTCGCCGGCTGCTCGCTGGAGACCTTCGAGGCGATCACAGGGCTTTCCCTTTCAGACGAGGATGGTGGGTTGAGGGATGAATTGCCGCCGATCCATACCTTCCTCAATCGGATGTTGGCGCTAACCATCGCCATGCAAAACCTCCTTTTCGAGTCCTTCGAGGAACTGCTGGCTGCCCGTATAGAGGGGGCGATCGCCGCCGGCGTCTACGACAAGGGCCTGGAAACGCTGACCGCCGATCGCATGACGCTCAAGGATCGCAAGCTGGTCTACACCCATCCGGTCACGGGCGCGCAGTCGCACCTCCTGACGATCGAGCGCATGGACCGCAATCGACCGATGCTCATCGAGGATGCCCTCCGTCTGGTGGCGCAGGACCCGCGTGCAAAGCTGATGATAAACGGAAAGTCCGAACGCGCCGCGGTCATGGCCCCGACGCGCTCCATCATGCTTGAAGACGGCTCGCTCCAGCCGCGTGTGACGCTGATCCGGCCGATGGACGAACTGCGCTTCGAGATCAGCCATCTCGAAGAGACGAACTGGGAGGAGGCGGACGAACAGGTGTTCGAAGCGGCCTGGAATACCGAAGTGGCCAGCGTTCCCGAGTTCTCGACGTCAACGCTGCACGTCGTCAGTGGGTTGTTGCTGCCGATCTGGAAGCTGCTGCCGCAGGACTATTGCCGGGTCTACCGCCTGCAAACCGACGATGGCGAGCGTATCGTCGGCCGGGTGATCGCACTGGCCGGCCTCTCTCGGCTGTGCAACAATTTCGGGATCGACCGGAGCGATGTGCTCAACCCGGAGCAGGCGTGGAAATCGGTGGTCGATGGCTCCTCCATCATCAGCCTTGCCGGCGAGATGACGGTGCGCCGCGTCCGGGTCATGAACAACAACCGCGTCGAACTGACCGGCTTCACGGACGGGATGCGCGACTGGTTGCGCTCCATCGGGCTGTTCTCGGAGATGATCGCATGGAAGCTGCGCTTCTTCATTCCGGTCACCGATGACGGTGCTGCGATCCTTTCGTGCCTGATGCAGCGTCATCGCTTGCTCGATGTCGTCAGCCGGCAGTGAAGGAGGACCGCCATGCTCTCAGCTTCCGAACTGGCGAACCGTCTCGCGCGCGATGCCGAGGCGGTCTGCCGGCATTACCTCTCCGCCGGCCGCAGGGCCGGCAATTACTGGATCGTCGGCGACACCGCCAACAGCAAGGGCAAGTCGCTCTACGTCCATCTGTCCGGTCCACGTGCCGGGCGCTGGGCCGATGCCGCAACGGCTGAATATGGCGACCTGCTCGATCTCGTGCGCGAGACCTGCGGGCTGGTCGATTTCCGCGACGTTACCGACGAAGCTCGGCGTTTCCTTAACGAGCCCCGTCCCGATCCGGCGGCGTCCCGCAGGGGCGACGATCGAACCGATCCGCCGGTCGACAGACCGGCAGATGAGCGCGCGCAGCGCCTGTTTCGCATGTCGCAGCCGCTGGCGGGGACTTTGGCGGACAGCTATCTGCGCAAGCGCGGTATCCTGCGCGCATCCCTGCACCCCGCGCTTCGCTATCATCCGTCCTGCTACTATCGCGATCTCGTGACGGGCCGGACGAGCAGCTTCCCCGCGCTGATCGCGGCCGTGACCGATCCCGGCGGCACGATTTCCGGCGTTCATCGCACCTGGCTCGACCCCGACGGTGGCGGCAAGGCGCAGGTCGAGGATCCGCGCCGCGCGCTCGGTGGTCTGCTCGGCAATGCCGTTCGCTTCGCCTTTCCTGTCCACAGTCCCGTATCGGTCATGGCAGCCGGCGAAGGTGTCGAAAGCATCCTGTCTCTGTCGCACGTCATGCCCGCCATGCCGATGGTCTCTGCGCTGACGGCCAATCACCTCGCCGCCTTCGAGCTGCCGCCCGGTTGCGTGCGTCTCTACATCGCCGCGGACGCAGATGCCGCCGGCCGGAACGGCATCGAGCGATTGAGCCGCCGGGCGCAGGCTCGCGGGATCCTGCCGCTGGTGCTCGCCCCTGATCTTGGCGACTTCAACGACGATCTGCGGCTGGACTCGAGCCGGCTCATCGCCAGTCTCCGGGCACAACTCGCCCCGGAGGACGCAACCGTCTTCCTGCCGTCGTGATGAGGCCGTGATGGGGAGATGCGGCGGGGCGGGAGCGTCGGAGGGGAGGGCGGCCATGCCGGTCGCCGCACGGAGAAGCGCGCGCCTGCGGGCCTGCCGAGAGGCGACCCTTACCATCAGGCGTTCGGGCCTCCAACCGCCGGAGGCCCGGTTTTTTCCCCGCGCCGGCGGAGCCGGCGCTCCTCGCGGAGCAAAAAACCTGTCCCGGGCGGCCCGGCGCTGCGCTGGGCCGCGGCGCGAGCGCCGCGGTTCCGGTCCGCTCGCCGGATGGAAGGGATCGGCGTCAGGCCGCGAGAGGCGCGGCCCCAACCGACGGAGACCATCATGAACGTCCAGCTTCCCATCGACGCCGCTACCGACCTCCACCACGCATCGTCCCCGACCGACCGGATCATCTACGAGATGCAGGTCTATGGTTATCGTCCCTTCCAGGACGAGCCGGACCCGCGCCCCTTGCCGGAGGAGGTGGTCGTCCAGTCTGCACTGACCGCGATGTTCGATGCCTTCGTAGAGATGCTCGGTGACACCCGGCTCGAACCCGATCTCGAAGATATGCTCTGGTCGACCGTCAATCTCTTCCACCGTGCGGGGGAGCGTATCCAGCGCGAGCTGCAGCGCAACGAGGACGCCCAGCGAAACGGGCAGCGCGAGCAGGACGGCTCGGAGGTCAAGAGCGTCGAGCTCGAACGGCACATCATGGAGGGCATCACGCTCCTCGAGCGCCGCAACGCCTTCGAGTTCATGCGCGATTTCGCCTCTGACCTCTTCGAGGCGCAGACCGGTTCGACATGGCGGCCGCGCACCGGCTCCAAGGTCAATCACGCCAACATGACCGCGGCGATGATCGATAGCAGGGACTTCCTTTCCGCCCGCCGCCGCGCCGAGACCGAGATTCTGATCCCGGCCGGTACCAAGATCGCCTTCGGGGGCGGCCTGGACTACAACGATCATGACCGGATCTGGGCCGCACTCGACAAGGCGCTCGCCAGGCACGCCGACATGGTGCTGCTGCACGGTGGCTCGCCGAAGGGCGCTGAACGCATCGCGGCGTGCTGGGCCGAATCCCGCGGCGTGACGCAGGTCGCCTTCAAGCCGAACTGGAGCAAGCACGCGAAAGCCGCCCCGTTCCGCCGAAACGACGATATGCTCTCCGTGATGCCGGCCGGCGTCATCATCTTCCCGGGCTCCGGCATCACCGAAAACCTTCGCGACAAGGCCCGCCGCTTCGGCATCACCGTCTGGGATCTGCAAGGAGACGGCGCGTGAGCGCCGTTTTCCTCCTGCTGGCAAATCTCAAGCCTTGCATTTCCGAGGAATTGTGTACACATTTCCTCGGAAATGGAGCGACGCAATGGCTGAACCTCGACACATCACATCGTCTCCGCGGCGCGTCGGCGTGCGGGAGTTTCGCGGCAACCTGACATCCTTCCTGCGGCAGGTCGAAGAAGGGCAGCGCTTTGTCCTGACGTCCCATCACAAGGTAGTTGCGGAGATTGGACCGCCGTCCTCCGATGTTGCAATCCGCAAGCCGGGTGCTTTGCGCGGCAAAATCAAGCTTGCCGATGATTTTGACAGTCTGCCTGCGGACGTCTTGACGGCGATGGAAGACGGAGCGTGAGGCTTCTGCTCGATACCCACACGCTGCTGTGGTGGTTGAATGACGACGAGAAGCTGGGCGGTCGCGCCCGCGGCCTGATCGGCGATCCCGCGAACGACGTTCTTGTCAGTGCCGTTTCGCTCTGGGAGATCACCGTGAAGCTGCGCATCGGCAAGCTCGATGCGGACATCGAGGAGATTCTCGGCATTCTCCCGGGCCAAGGGTTTCAGCGCCTCGATATTTCCGACGCCCATTTGGTTGCGCTGGCGGGACTGCCGGTTCATCATCGCGATCCGTTCGATCACCTCCTCCTGGCGCAGGCGCTCGCCGGGATGCGCATTTCGTTTCCGAAGATCAGAACGTGCCCCTCTACGGTGTTCCATTCTTCACCTGCTCGGACCCTGCGACCTGACCAGTTTCATGGCAACACCATCGGCCGGTTCAGCAAGACGTTCATGATGAAGATCGCAACAGCCTTTGCAGGTGCGCGCACGTCCAGCCGCCACGTCAGCAGGCTAGACTGAGTTCAGGCTGCCAATGGCTGCGCCTGCCAACCCCAATCGACAACCGGAAACAGAAAAGCCTGCCGCGGGAGGAGGTGCGGCAGGCTTCTCAAACTGTGACCGGCGACTGGGAGGAGGAGTGCCGCCGATCCGATGCAAGCGATCCCGGGAGGAGGAGTGGATCGCCGGCGCTGTGAGGCTCGCGGGAGGAGGTGCGAACCTCATGGGCTCAATATGCCAATCGCTTCCGCCCTGCAGAAGTCCCTTTGTGCGCAGGCCAGCGTTGCACATTGCGCACGTCAATTGCAGCAGGTTCGCGCCGTCGATGCCGATTTTAGCTGGGCGCCCCTTGATCGACGGACCAGTCTTCCACACGCAGGCCATCCACCCGGTTGAACTCGTCGAGATTGTTGGTGACCAGCACCAGGCCGCGGGCCTTGGCCTGGCCGGCGATCAAGGCGTTGTAGGGGCCGATCGGGGTTCCCTTTACCGCGAGAACTGCCCGGACCTCCCCAGCTGTAAAGGCGTCGCGCTGATCGAAATCAAGGATCGGAAAATCCGCAAACAGCAAACGTAGGGTTTCCAGATTGTGCTGGACCTTCGCACTCTTATGCGCCCCGAAGTACAATTCATGGGCCACGATCGACGAGAGGCCTATCGGCGGCATCGTAAATTTAACGGTGACGAAACAAGCGGAAATAGAGCCACACCGCGTGGGCGATGATTTCAGCAGGAAAGCGGTGGCGGCGGTAGAGCGGGTCACGGTTTGTCATGCCTCTTCATCGCCAATCAAGCTCCACGTTCCGTTAAGTTTACGTTGCCCGCTGAACGCATCGCGGCGGGGGCTGGGCCGAATCTCGCGGTGTCACTCAGATCGCCTTCAAGCCAAACTGGAGCAAACACGCGAAGGCCGCCCCGTTCCGCCGCAACGACGAGATGCTCTCCATGATGCCGGCCGGCGTCATCATCTTCCCCGGCTCGGGGATCACCGAAAACCTGCGCGACAAGGCCCGCCGCTTCGGTATCACCGTCTGGGAACTGAAGGGAGAGGGCGCGTGAGCGCCCTTTCTCTCTCTCTCTCTCTCTCTTCAGGCTCCTTTCCGACGGGCATTCAGCCCGGCGTCGAAGCGGCTTTAAAGTTTCGGGCGAGGGTGCCCCATCAGGGCCTCGTATTCGCGGTCCGTCAATCGTTCGACGATGCGCAGCTGCGCGGGAATGTCCATCCGTTCGTGGAGAACGGCGGCGACGACAAAGGTCGCGTCTTCCACCACGATATAGGCAGCATAGTGATGCTCGATCTTGTGGAGGCGGAACAGGGAATGGCCCACCCGCTCGTCCTTCTTCATGCGCACACGGGCATAGGCTTCAGGGATCTCCTCGAAGCCTTTCCGAAGCAGGCGTCCATAGGCTTTCGCCTGCTGCGGCGACCAGATCCGCGCCGTCTCGCGGATCGCCAGACGGTAGTTTTCCAACGCCGTCGGCAGGATAAGGATGTGGGGAGCCACTACCGCAGCTCTTCGTCCAGTTCCGCGTCGACGGCATCCAGGGCGGACAGGGGCCGCACCTGCCCGCGCCGGAACTCTTCCTCCGCTTTCAGCAAGGAGCGAACTGCATAACGGCGGTCTTCCTCGCGCGCCATGTCTTCGCGGATCAGCGCGCGCACATATTCACTCGGCGTCGTGTACTGGTTCTTGCCGTTTGCGCGCATGTCGACGAAGGCGCGCATTTCATCGGGCAAACTTACATGCAGGCTGCTGGTCATGGCAGCGCCCTCCCGGTTGGAATTGTCGAGGCGGATTTTCCCGCACCAGCACCTCAATGTCAATATTTGACATCGGCCTAGTGCTGCCGGCCCGCGGAACGGCTTCGCCGTTCCGCTCCTTCGAGACGATGCGCTGGCCTAGAGGGAGAGGTGGGCCTGGAGGGGGAGGCCTTTTGGTAGAAAAAGGAGAGCGACCATGGCGATGATATTTGTAGGCGGATCACGCGACATATTCGAACTGCCGGAACCGGTGATCGCGCGCATCGGTGCGATGATCGCCGCCGAGCATGGCGTGTTGGTTGGCGATGCGCCCGGAGCCGAGGCGGAGGCGCAGAGCCTGCTCGCCGGCTATGGCTATGAGCATGTCGGCGTCTTCCATGCCGGCAGCGAGCCGCCCAACAATCTCGGCGACTGGGCGGTCTATCACCGGCCCGCGCCGGGAGGCGCGCATGGCTACGCCTTCCATGCCGAGAAAGACCGCGAGATGGCGTGGCGCGCCGATTACGGGCTGATGGTCTGAGATGGCGCTTCGCCGGGAACCTGCCTCAACATGCTGCGCCTTGCGGCGGCCGGCTCGCCCTGCGTCGTCTACGACACGATGCGCAGCGCGAAGTTCACGCTTCGAAAAGTTTCCGATTGGCAGGAGATGCTGCGCAACGCCGGCCGGGATCTCGTGGGGCGGATCGAGGCGCGCATGACCGACGAGGAACGCCATCTCGCCAATGGGCGATGACGCGACGGTTCGGCGGACGTCGTGCCCGCCCGCGGCCGGCCGACAGCACGCCGACGTTTGCCGCGATGATCCCGGTGGCTTCCCGCCGCCCGTAAGGAAGCCGACCCCTTGCGCGGCCAGTCCGCTCGGCCTCTCCGGTGTCGTGTGCAGAAAGATCGTCTTCGTGCCGTCTTCGCGGCCGGGGCGCTGGCCTGGACCGATGCGGAAGATAATGCCTGTCTCGAAGACCTCCATCCGGGTCGAGACGCGGCATATCGGACCCGCTGCACGTCTCACCCCAGTCCCAAGCCACGCCGTCGAACGCCGGGCGCTTGCGATGACGTCGGCACCCCGGAGCGCCCTCGCGGGGTGGTCGTGCGGGAAGAGCGGCGAAGGTAATGGCCGGCAGACCGACAGGCAAAGGCGCATCCACGAGCAGGACTGGACTCTGGCGGAGAGGCTGCAAGTCGGGACGCCACGGCAGGCATCGGCTCCGGTTCCATCCGGCCCGTTCCCATTGATGCCGACTTTGTAGAGGACTGCCTGCTTTTGCGGCCAACCCCTGAAGGGGTAAGACTCGACAGAAATTTTTGCAAAATTCGATTTCGGTTTGTCCGCTTTGGCGGCAAATCGAATTTTGCAAAATTTTCCGCCGAGCTGACCGCAGCAGATCAGCCCTCTCCTTTGCCGCCATCGGGAACGGTCCCGATGGAACCGAAGGAGACAGCACCATGGCCACCACGATCGCAACCCTGACCCAGAAGAACGACGGCATCCTCGAAGGCGTCTTCGCCACCATCCGGGTCAACGCCCCGATCGCCATCGTCCCGAATGCCCAGAAGTCGAGCGAAGAAGCCCCCGACTTCCGCGTCATCCACCGCAAGACGGGTTTCGAGATCGGCGCCGCGTGGGCCCGCACGGCCCGCCAGACCGGCGAGGAATACCTCTCCGTCAAACTGGAAGCCCCCGAGATCGGCGTGATCTTCGGAAACGTAGCCCAGGCTCCGGGCGGCGATCCGACCAAGAAGGTCATCCTCTGGAACAACCCGAACTGAACGATGAGCGAGCGGCCCCGAGCAATCGGGGCCGGCATCGTCAGGCCAGTTCAGCGGCCTTAGCGACAAAGACGCGAAAACGGGCGTCGAACCGCATCCCCACCTGACGGGTGCCCCACGAGAGGAAGGTCTGTCTGCTCAGAACGCCAATCATGCCGTGACGCCCGCGCCGCCTCAAGCACTTCGCGGCACCTCCAATTTTCAGCCGCCGCCCTGAAGGGCGCCGTCAGAAAATTGGTTCCTCCGCTCGCCGGCTCCGCCGGTCGCCTGCGGCGATCCTTGACCCGGCCCGACCCTCACGACCCCGGGCGTCATCTTTCACATCATCAAGGAGATGACGACGATGACGATGACCCTCGAAAACCACATCGAAGAACTGCGCCGCGAAGCGAACCACTGCGACCCCGCCGAGCGCGCTCAGATCGAGGCCGAGCTGAAACAGGCCCGCACCGAACTGGCCGCGCCCATCGCCGCCGAAGACGCCGAGCCTCCCCACTGAGGGAGGCTTTTGCCTTGCACGATGGGGCCGATGCGCCGGGTCGACCGGCGCTCCGACCCGAGGCTTCGCCTCACGCCCGCGTCCCCAATCCCATCATCGACGAACATCACCTCGCGCCAGTGCCTCAACGCGCTTCACCCGGTATCCATGGGCACGCCTCTCTGGCAGCCAGTCGAGAAACAGCGCGACAGCGTCTTCCTCAATGACGGCGTCTACTTTTTGTTGTGGGGCGGCTTTGGTCGACATGCGTCACCTCATAGGAATAGTGTCCGCTCGGTGGGCTTTGTTCCTATTGTGTTCTCACTTCAGGAGGGGTCAAGGTGAAGCCGGGAGAGGCCCCATTTTCTTCCTGATTAACCTCAATTCATTGGGTTAACGAGCTGATTGATTTGATCCGATTACGCCGCCGGCCGTATTGAGGGTAGGAGGTGATTTGATGAAGTATGAGATTGGAATGCACATTGTCTATGACGTGCTGAATAAGGGCGCCCAAGTCGAATTCCGCGGCATGTCGCACTACTTGGCCGGCCCCTTTAAGACCCAAAAGGAAGCGATCGGCGCGGGTGAAGAGCTGTGCCGTAAGTTGGGCTGGGGAAAATCGGACGGCGCCTGAGGGGGTATTCGGGGACCGATGTTACTCCGGCCAGTCGGCCCGCCCTCATCGATCCCGATGAACATCATGATCCGCGTGGGGGGCAGGCCGCTGACTATAAACCTCGACCGGCTCACGTTCTTTGGGCAAATTCACCACCGCATCTGTCCGGGCGTCGGTATCGGCTGGGTCACCGGCCGCAGGCGTAGTCCTATTAATCTTGTAGCGGAACGATTCGATTTCCCTGTTCGAAAATCGCCGAGTTTCGCGGAGGGCGCACATTGCTTCTGCGATTATTTCAGCGTCGCTTGCCGGCTGGCCGCCTTGGCCCGAAGCCCGAACCTTCACTGGAACGATCGCCAGGAGACGCTTCTCCCCGGCGGCAAAGACATCAATCGACAAATCGCGCATTCCCGGTCCCACGGTGGTAAGACCCAAAGATACACGTTTTGAGGGCACTGTTGTTTGATCTGCGTCATGGCAATACGAGGCGTTCCTAGTCCAGCAGATCCACAATCTCCCATCCTTCAGCAGACAACGCGGTCCAGAACCGCCCCTCGGCATCCTCCTCCACGGTTGCCCAGCCGCGCAGCCGCAGTCGGCGCACAGTGTCTTTCATGGAGGCGGGGATATCGTTGTAGGACCGCGGCCTTTCAGCGAGGAGGCACATTGCAAGGAATTGCGGTCCAGTAAGGCGAACGACCGGCTTGCTGGAGATGTACCTGGCCGCCCGCACCTGACGCCCTTGGGCGGTGATCGCAATCTTGATCTTCTTTCGGGGCTCAACGCGCATTTCGACGAAACCGAGTTTCTCCAATTCCTGATACGCCACCAAGTCCGGGTAGGCGAGTCTGTCCATATGGACGTCGTCGCTGGAGGCCAAGCGATCGATGAGGTCAATCTGGGCTGGCGTGAGGCGGTAGATGAGGATGGGCTTGGCGGACATGATTTACCTGGGATATCGAGGGGCGGCGCCTCATTTCCGCAAGACGGTTGCTTGATCGCCCGTCACGTAACGCTTCCCGTCCTTGTCGCCATCCCACGGATCACCGAACCCTTTCGGGTGTGGCGGCTTCGAACCGGTGGCCAGGGCGTCGCGTACCGCGGATCGCTCGCGGCGATGTTCGCGCTTCTTGAACGCCTTGTCGCTGTCTGCGGTCGTGATGCCGGTGATGGGGACTTTCTTACGTGACCTGGTCATTGGACGAGAATCACCGAGCATCACTGCGCTGGCGGGAACTTCCCATCGCCCGGAAGATTGACCAGATAACAAGTCCGACGCCGATCAAGAACGGAACCCAAGCCATTAGCGTTGGGACAGCGGCGTTATGAAAGCAGCCATCGATGCCGACGTAATCCATGTTGAAGCAATATCTGACAGGCGTTTCGTTCGGGAAGTCATAGGTCCGTGTGTAGAAGCCATTAGCCATGAGTAGCAGCCCGACTGCGAGAACGATCCATTTAGCCATGAAAGCCTCCCAAGCAACGCGTGCTGAGTGTCGCACCGCGATGCAGGGTTGTCGAGGGATGTCCCCAAAACTGGGGAGACCTCGTGACGCAATTTTGAGTTATGATGGGAAATCAAGGGGATGGCGCAAACAGGTTCGGGAGTGGAGGGGCGGCGAGTGCGTAGAGGGCGGTGGCCCCCAAATTGCCAATACTTGGCAATTTGTCTCCGATCTCTCTAGCGATGCGCATGGACCTCCCACCGTGGGAAGTTTGTCACGGCCTCACAAACACAAAACCGCCCGTCTCTTACGGGGCGGGCGGCTGAGCCGGCGGATGTTTCAAGGTTTTCGCATGGCGATCGGCCGGCCAAAGACCGTGCGGGAGCGCCCCTGCTGGTGTGGTCGCAGGTGGTGCTGGTCGCGCCCCGGTGTCTACGAATAAAGGGCCGGGGCAGCTACAAAGCGCCACCGGCAAAGGCCTGCCGGAACATGCGGAAACGGCTGGCAGGAAATTTTAGTTGGGTCGATCGATCTTGGTGTAGTAGCCAGCCCGCAATTGGAGCAGATCGCCATAAATCGTTTCGACGATGCCGAACCCTTCAGCGATCGCCTTGCGGATCGGGAATGCGCCGAGGTCGTGCAGTACGGCCTGCAGCATCAGGGTCTCGAGGTTCAGCACACCGCCCTTGTCGCTCTCGACGAGGTAGGCGAGCACACGCAGCTTATCGGCAAGCTCACTGGACTTAGTGACCGGCGCGACGGCGAGCGCCTCCACGACGGCCGTATGTGCGTTGTTGATGCCGTCCATAGCCTCATCGGGCATGGGCTGCAGTTCGAGCATGATGGGCTGCAGTTGTTCAGCGAGAGCTGCCATGCGTGGAATCTCGGTGGCGCCGGCCCGGTCATAGGGGAAGTGCGGCGGTTGTCTTCTCGGACGCAACCTGCGCGGTTCGAGCCTTCTGTCCGTAGTTGTGTCGTGCGTCGTGGTGGCCATTGCTGGTGGTCCTTCCTGTTGCGTTTGTCGTACTGTGTTTGTACAGTGTTAACATTGATTGCGACGAGGTACAAAAAATGATGCGCGCAACTACCATGAAGATGGCGCGGGCTGGCCTTGGGTGGGGCGTTCGGGAGCTAGCAGAGCGGGCCGGAGTTACCGCAAACACGATCACCCGGATCGAAAACGGCGCCGACGCAAAAAAATCTACAATGGATGCTATTCAGGCGGCACTTGAGCAAGGTGCTCCGGACGAGAACGGCCGGTGGCGGTTCGCGGAGTTCATCTCTCCGGACGGGGTTCGTATTGTAGAGGGCGGTGTTGCGCCACCGGACGAGTGACGGCTACCGCCTCTTCCCAAGGAACAATTCCGCAGCCGGCACAAGGTCGGCGGCTATCGGGTCGGCCCATTCCCGCGCCAACCCTAAACTCCCAATGCGTCAGCCCACGAGGGGCTGACAGCGTTTCCAAAGGTGCTCAGCGTCGCCCGGCTCTTCCTGAAAGAGCCGGATGACAGTAAGAGCAACCGCATCGAGGTCGCGGTCCATATTCTTTTTCAAGCGCGCAATTACATCTCGCATGATCGCGAGATCGTCGGGTTCGAATATTCCTGCCTGAGATAAGGTTTTTGGGAGATCCATAGCGAACTCCCTTTCTCGTTCGGGGCGAAAGGTGCCACCTCACAGCCGACAGCGCCCTGATAATCGGCTGCCAGTACGAGGAAGTGTGCTCTCGCAATGCGACAATTGCAAGTCGAGCGGATCATCTAGCGCTTCTCTTATTTAGGTCGTTCTTATTCGTCTCGGCCGCGCGGAACCTTTGATCCGGATCGCAGTTCGTACGGCAGCCAACGGCACCCTTGAAAAATCCGCACGCGATTTCGATATCGTTCGGCGCCAGGGTAGCTTTTGGAAGGAGGATTATCGATGCTGGCAGAAATCTACTTTGCGACCCCTATCTCCGTCACGTTCACGAATGGGACGAGCCGTTTGTTCCAAGGCGTCCATGACGCTCTCGACTTCCTAGAAAATGAATGGCCACTACGCTCCGGCGATCGCTACAAGCGTGCCTGTGAAAGATGCCGTGCCGCCCTTCAGTTCCGGACGCCGGCGACGGTTGCACGCGAGGCATTCGTCTCGGCGTGCCTTGAGGCAGGAATGCCCGTACAGGCGCTTTCGCCTCTTTGGCACCGCTCCGGCCCCTCTACGCCGCCATTAATGAATGCTTGATCAGGGATCAATTCCGCCGGCTGCGCGTTTCCTATCCATCACTATCCTAAACGAGGAGAGCAAGATGGACTGGAACCGTGTCGAAGGAAACTGGAAGCAGGTCAAGGGCAAGATCAAGGAGCAGTGGGGTAAACTCACTGACGACGATCTGGACGTCATCGAAGGTAAGCGCGACCAGCTCGAGGGCAAGATCCAGGAGCGCTACGGCTACGAAAAGGATCGTGCGACGCGGGACGTTGACGACTGGTATAATCGCCAGACCTGGTAAGTCGCATTGAGAGGGCCGCCCGGCAGCTGTTGGGCGGCCCCATCTACTTACCGCTGCTTCTCGCCAGCACTCTTGCCGTCAGAGCTCCTGGAGCGCTCCTCAACGCGATCCGCGCCCTTTGCGAGCTCCGATCCCTTTTCAGCTTCAACCTCGCGCTCTTCGGCTCGTGCGGCCTTGTGGAGGCCACGGGCGCCTTCCTTGCCCTTCTCCTCGGTGCGTTCTCAATTGCCATTGTGCGTCCTCCTGTGGGGCATGAGGAACGACTACGGATCGCGGTGGTTCCAGTCGACGGGAACAAGAACGGCGGCGGGCACGTTTGACCCCGAACAGAAAAGGAGACGCATTATGAATAATATTATTTATCTTGTCGGTCTGGTCGTAGTCGTGATCGCCGTCCTGTCCTTCTTTGGGCTCGGCTGATCATGGACGACGAACGCGAGAGACGCATCCAGGAGCGAGCCTTCGAACTCTGGCAGTGCGAAGGGTCGTTGGATGGCCGATCGCTTGGGCACTGGCTCCAGGCAGAACGGGAGATACAAGAAAAGGACGAAGCGGGAGAGGCGAGCCGAGATCAGGTTGATGTCGTCGGCCTAGCTGCTGCGGCGAAGCGGACGCATTGAGTTCGACTCCACATTCAGATGTAGCGGACTTCAAAAGCGGAGAGGATTTCTGGCGAAGAAAGCGCCTCTCATCGGATTGCTCAACGATAACAGGCGCTTATCTTCTAAAGTGGCTCCCCCGAGCCGGCCCGGCCTTCGGTGACGCTCACTCTAGCGGGGCGAAACGGCCGGATCGACCGGCCGCCTTGCCGCAAGGGGCTGTCCCTCACGCTCCCCGCCGATCTTTGCTTGCCGCGCCCTTCCAGCGTGAGGATGTCGGCATGATGATCGAAGAGCAACCCATCGACGAAGCGAGTGCACAGGCTGCGAAAAGCAACCCGCTGTTTCGTTTACTGCGACACGCCGTTCTGTTGATCGCCACGCTGGCCATCACAATCGTCCGCGGCGTGCTCTATTGCGCCGGGTGTCTCGCCTATTCCGTCCTCTGCCTGCTCCGGCCGGTCGTCAACGTGCTGATGCTGGGCGGCCTCATCATGCCGCTGGTCGCCTTCGTCGCTTTCGTCAAACCCGAGGCAGCCAACGGAATGCCATTTTGGGTTTTCCTCCTGATGGCCGCCGGCTTCGTCGGCGTTTCCATGGTGTATTCGAAGTTCGTCGACTGGATCACACCTCCGGGCGAAACGGACCCGGCTGAGCGCTATCGCCCTCTCGGTCGATAACGCAGTTCCGAACCGGCGCACCGGTGCGTTGTTGTGATCAGCGATAACGCTTGGCAAATCGATTGGGCTTCGCCGCCTTGTTCATGTCTTTCCGACGGAAATACATCGCCCGGCCGCAGCGGATCGGGCTATGGCCCTGAACGATGATGATCTGCTCATCCTGGCGCATGGTCTGCGTGACTTCGTGCGGCAGGATCAAGGGTCGCGCCTGATAGGTTATGTTTTCTGACTTTCGCGGCGAGCCGTTCTTCGTGGCGAAGCTGACGTCACGCGAATCTCCTTTGACCTCTATGGTCATCACGCCGCACAACGCCGAAACGTTCTTTGCCGTTTCAATCGACTTGATGGCGGCATAGCTCGCAAAAGCACATCCCTCAATCCACGATGTCGCACCGTTCTTGCCGAAGTGATGCTCCAATTGGCCGACCGATTGGTAGAGCAGCATCATGGTGATGCCATGCTTGCGGCCGCGATCGCGCGCTTCCTCGAGCGCCCGCATGTAGCCGAGTAGGTCCACCTCGTCGAGCATGAAAAGCGCACGTCGCGTGAACCCGCCGTCGGCCTGAACCATCGCCTTGAGCAGTGCGCCTATGATTACACGGCCGATGCCAGGATAGGACTGCAGGATGTCACCAGGCAGGTTCAGGAAAACGTCCTTCTCGCCGCTAACGAGATCGCTCGGCTTGAAGGCGTTGCCGCAAACGAGCGCGGCATATCCATCGAGGGACAGCCACTGCGTATCCTTCGATGCCGTCGAGTAGACGCCCGAGAAGGTCTGCTCGGTCATGTTGGTGAAGACGCCCAAGGTTTCGCGGATGAAGGCGGAGGTGGAATGCTCCTGAATGTCGCGGAGCATGGCGAGCACGGAGGGCTCCGGCTCGGAAACGATCTGCCGCAAGCTGCGCAGATTGCGTCGCCCCTCGTATTCCGGCGACAGCATGACATGGGCGAGCAGGCCCGTTAGAAGATTGTGCGCCTGGTTCTGGAAATAGGAGCCGGTGGATGTGTCGATGCGCACGCTCTCCGACAGCAACATATGCGCGACACCGACGATATCCTCTTCCTTCTTGCGCGACGTTTCGATGAAATTGAGCACATTGAACCCCATGACCGGGTTCATGGGATCGAGCACCATGACCTTCCGGCCGAGTGCACGGGTGCGATGCTCCACCACCATCGGCGCGATCTCGGTGGAAGGATCGAGGCAGATCAGTGGGCCGCTGTAAAGCAATGTGGTCGGGACCACGTTGCTCACGGTCTTGAACCCGCCTGAGCCCGAGAAGAACAGCATATGGGTGGAGTCGAAGTTCAGCTTGTAGGTGAGGAGCGGCGCGGTTCCGCCCTTGCCCCATGTCGACCGATCATAGGGATCGAAAGGCACATCGCAGACGATGTCCTTGTCGACCCGATAACGTTCGCCGATGACGATCTCGCCATCGGGTGGGAAGAGTTTTCCGGCCGCGGCCATCGATAGCCAGTTCGCGCCGCCGAAGATCCCGCGCTTGGCGCGCTTCACCTGTTCGGGCACGACCGTTGAGATGCGCGCCGAGACCGCTACCGCAATGAAGCCGACAATGCCCGCGCCCACTGCGATCCTATCGAGATAGGAAAGCGCCCCATCCCAGGACAGCACGCCGCTCTTCACGAAAGGCGAAAGCCGCGCGAATTCCCGCAGGCCGTAGAAGCCTGCAACGATCAGAAAGCTGAGGAGGCTCGCCACGGCAATCGGCCTTCGCAGATGAAGTGGCAATGCCCAGACGGTTAAAAGACCGGCGAGCGGCCCGAGCAAAAACGCCGGCAGCGGCTCGGCGCGCAAGAACCAGTATGCCGTTTTCTCCGACATGCCGACGGCGAGCGACGGCCATCGCCATCCAACGACATAGACAGCGAAGGCCGTGACGACGATCGGCACCATGACGAGCAAGAGGCTTGGATGTGGTTTGGCCATCGTCGTCATTCGGCTGCCTCCAGCATCGGTCGGCCGCCATCGAGCACGGGAGCCTTGAAGGCTTCCTCGCCGACATCCCGCAGCCGACGATATTCCGGCGAACCGGACCCGACGCGCGCCAGTTCGATGAGCCCGCCGAGCAGAAACGCCCGGTCGACCTTCGACAGTCCGGCCCGGACGACGATCCCGCCCAGCAGGAATTTCTCGCGAGTTTCCTTCTTGCGATCAGCCGTCATGAGGAATCTCCGTCGTCGCTCCAGCCCCGCCACCTGGCTGTCCACGCGGCGAAGCAGCTGCGTCACCAGCCCCTTTCTTCTCCGCTTTGCGAAATCGCGCGGCGATCTCTTCGACGATGCGATCGACCTCCTCGTCGTCGATCTCCATCTCCGCCAGACCCGACTTCATTGCCGCGCGGGAGAAGCGATCAGCTGATTTAACTATCAGCGTTTTTCGACGCTCTCGAAGCTTCTCGATCTGCGTATCGATATCCAGAATTGACGATTTGGCGGCCATTTACCCGGTTCCCTCTCTTCAAGCAATATCGCTGTTGTTTATTTATACTGACTAGAAAACGATAGTAAAATGCGCTACCTTGCGCAAGTCCCCAAAATGTCGATGCCGGAATTCCGGCCTGGGCCGTCTTCCGGAAAAGCGGCATCGGACCTGAGGTCCGATCGGTTTGAGGGCGCAATATACGTCGCTGGCGCGACGTGCTTGGGAGATCAGGAGACGGCAGTGGCGATCATGTTCGTCAGAGCGCAGGTAATCAGCAGGGGAGCGGGACGCAGCATCGTCTCGGCCGCCGCTTACCGTCATCGCGCTCGCATGATGGACGAACAGGCCGGCACCTCCTTCAGCTGTCGCGGCGGCGCGGCCGAATTGAAGCATGAGGAGTTGGCGCTACCGGACAAGGTTCCGGCCTGGCTGCGGATCGCGATCGAAGGAAAGAGCGTCGCGGGCGCGAGCGAGGCGCTGTGGAATGCCGTGGAGGCCTTCGAGGTGCGAGCGGACGCACAGCTTGCCCGCGAGTTGATCATTGCGCTCCCCGAGGAGCTGACGCGGGCGGAGAACATCGCCCTCGTGCAGGAATTCGTCCGGGACAATCTGACCTCGCAAGGCATGATCGCCGACTGGGTCTATCACGATAAGGACGGCAATCCCCACATCCATCTGATGACGGCGCTGCGACCCCTGACGGACGAGGGTTTCGGGCCGAAGAAGGTGCCGGTGCTCGGCGAAGACGGTGAGCCGCTGCGCGTCGTCACGCCGGACCGGCCGAACGGCAAGATCGTCTACAAGCTCTGGGCCGGCGACAAGGACACGATGAAGGCCTGGAAGATCGGTTGGGCGGAAACGGCCAATCGGCACCTTGCGCTCGCCGGCCATGACATCCGTCTGGACGGGCGCTCCTATGCCGAGCAGGGCCTCGATGGCATTGCCCAGAAACATCTCGGCCCGGAAAAAGCCGCGCTCGCGCGCAAGGGCGTCGAGATGTATTTCGCGCCGGCCGATCTGGCGCGGCGGCAGGACATGGCCGACCGGCTGCTCGCCGAACCCGCGCTTCTGCTGAAGCAACTCGCCAACGAACGGTCTACCTTCGACGAGAAGGATATTGCCAAAGCGCTGCATCGCTATGTCGATGACCCCGAGGATTTCGCAAACATTCGCGCACGTCTGATGGCGTCCGACGATCTGGTTCTGTTGAAGCCGCAGCAGGTGGACCGCCAGACCGGCAAGGTGGCGGAGCCGGCAATCTTCACCACGCGCGAGATCCTGCGCATCGAATATGACATGGCGCAGTCGGCGGAAGTCCTGTCGAAGCGAACCGGTTTCGGTATCGCGGAAGCGAAGGTTGCCGCAGCCGTGCGTCAGGTCGAAACCGCCGATCCGGAAAAACCCTTCAAGCTCGAACAGGAGCAGGTCGACGCCGTCCGTCACGTCACTGGTGACAGTGCGATCGCGGCTATCGTCGGGCTTGCAGGGGCGGGTAAGTCGACGCTGCTTGCCGCCGCGCGAGTTGCCTGGGAAGGCGAGGGTCATCGCGTGTTTGGTGCAGCCCTTTCGGGCAAGGCGGCCGAAGGGCTGGAGGACAGCTCCGGCATCAAGTCGCGGACGCTCGCATCGTGGGAATTGGCCTGGGAGAACGGGCGCGATCTCCTGGAACGCGGCAATGTCTTCGTTATCGATGAGGCCGGCATGGTGCCCTCGCAGCAGATGGCGCGTGTGTTGAAGGCGGTCGAGGACGCTGGCGCGAAGGCGGTCCTGGTCGGCGACGCCATGCAGCTTCAGCCGATCCAGGCGGGTGCCGCTTTCCGGGCGATATCGGAGCGGATCGGGTCCGCCGAACTTGCCGGTGTCCGCCGGCAGCAAGAAGCTTGGGCGCGCGATGCCTCGCGTCTCTTCGCGCGTGGCAAGGTCGAGGAGGGGCTGGATGCCTATGCCCAGCGAGGCCGGATCGTCGAGACCGAGCAGCGCGTCGAAGTCGTCGAGCGGATCGTGGCGGATTGGAGCGCGGCGCGCGAGCAGGTCATCGCGCGGTCGCGCGCGGCAGGTCACGACGGCCGGCTGCGGGGCGACGAGATGCTGGTGCTTGCCCACACCAATGAGGATGTGAAGCGTCTGAATGAATCGCTGCGCGGCGTGATGAATGCTGCAGGCGCGCTGACCGCCGCACGCGAATTCCGGACGGAGCGAGGTATCAGGGAGTTTGCCGCCGGCGATCGCATCATCTCCCTCGAAAATGCTCGCTTCCTCGAACCAAGGGCGCGCCGCCTCGGCCCGCAATATGTGAAGAACGGCATGCTCGGAACGGTCGTTGCGACCGGCGATCTGCGTGGCGGTCCGTTGCTCTCGGTTCGCCTCGACAATGGTCGCGACCTCGTCATCAGCGAGGAAAGCTACCGCAACATCGACCACGGCTATGCCGCGACAATCCACAAATCGCAGGGCGCCACTGTCGACCGGACCTTCGTGCTCGCCACCGGCATGATGGACCAGCACCTGACCTATGTGTCGATGACTCGCCATCGCGATCAGGCAACGCTCTATGCGGCGCGCGAGGATTTCGAGCCGAAGCCGGAATGGGGACGAAAGCCGCGCGCCGATCACGCTGCCGGCGTCACCGGTGAGTTAGTGGAGACGGGCGAGGCGAAGTTCCGGCCGGAAGATGAGGATGCGGATGAAAGCCCCTATGCCGATGTCCGCACGGATGACGGAACGGTCCATCGTGTCTGGGGTGTCAGTCTGCCGAAGGCGTTGGAGAAGGGCGGCGTTTCGGAAGGCGACACGGTCACGCTCCGCAAGGATGGCGTTGAGACCGTCAAGGTCGATGTAAGCGTCACCGATCCGGAGCCGGGCGAGAAGCGAACGGAGAAACGCGAAGTTCACCGCAATGTCTGGACGGCAGAGCTGAAGGAATCGGCCGATGCTCGCCAGGAACGGATCGAGCGCGAAAGCCATCGGCCGGAATTGTTCAAGCAGATGGTCGAGCGTCTCGGCCGTTCGGGCGCGAAGACCACGACGCTCGATTTCGAGAGCGAGGCTGGCTATCAGGCGCATGCCCGCGATTTTGCCCGGCGTCGCGGTATCGACTTGGCGGCCGAGATCGCGGCCGGGATAGAGGAGGGGGCCGGGCGGCGGTTGGCCTGGCTTGCGGAAAAGCGGGAACAGTTGGCGAAGCTGTGGGAGCGCGCCAGCGTGGCGCTCGGCTTCGCGATCGAACCGGAGAAGAGTGTCACCTACAATGAGGAGCGTTCGGAAACCGTCGCGCCACGAGTTCCCGAGGATCGACCATACCTCATCCCGCCGACGACGCGATTTGCCCGTAGCATCGAGGAGGAAGCCCGCCGGGCGCAACTTGCCTCGGAAAGATGGAAGGAGCGGGAGGTCATTCTTCGCCCGGTCCTGGAGAAAATCTATCGTGACCCTGACAGGGCGCTGGCCAGATTGAATGCGTTGGCGTCGGATGCAGGCATGGAGCCGCGCGACCTTGCTGAAAATCTTGCGATGCGCCCGCAGCGGCTTGGCCGTCTGCAGGGATCGGAACATCTGGTCGATGGCCGCGCCGCGCGGGACAATCGGAACGCAGCGATGGCGGCCCTGGCTGATCTGCTGCCGCTCGCCCGGTCGCATGCGACGGAATTCCGCAGACAGGCAGAGCGGTTCTGCATTTGCGAGGAACAGAGGCGTGGGCATATGTCGCCGTCCGTCCCCGCGCTTTCGAAAGCGGCAATGGCGCGGCTTGTCGAAATCGAGGCGGTCCGAGAGCGCGGCGGCCCCGACGCCTACAAGACCGCTTTCGCCTATGCCGTTGAGGACCGTTTGCTGGTCCAGGAAGTGAAAGCGGTCAATGAGGCGCTGACGGCGCGCTTTGGATGGTCCGCCTTTACGGAGAAGGCCGATACAATCGCCGAGCGCAACATGGTCGAGCGCATGCCGGACGATCTCGCGTCCGGTCGACGCGAGAAACTGGCGCGGCTCTTCAAGGTCGTGCGCCGGTTCGCCGAGGAACAGCATCTGGCGGAAAAGAAGGACCGCTCGAAGGTGGTTGCCGGCGCCAGCGTCGAGCCGGGGAAGGAGACGAGTGCCGTGTTGCCCATGCTCGCCGCCGTGACGGAGTTCAAGACCTCGGTCGAAGACGAGGCACGGGTGAGGGCGCGTGAAGTTGCCCACTACGGCCACAATCGCGCAGCCCTTGTCGATACGGCTGGGCGCATCTGGCGCGATCCCGCCGGCGCCGTCGACAAGATCGAGACCCTCATCGTGAAAGGTTTTTCGGGCGATCGGATCGCCGCGGCCGTTGCCAACGATCCCGCGGCTTATTGTGCGCTGCGCGGTTCCGATCGCATCATGGACAGATTGCTCGCTGTCGGCCGCGAGCGAAAGGACGCGCTTCAGGCTGTGCCCGAGGCAGAGAGCCGTGTCCGGTCGCTGGGCGCGTCCTATGCCACAGCATTCGCCAACGCGACCCAGGCAATCACCGAAGAACGCCAACGGATGGGCGTCGCTATTCCAGGATTGTCGCCGGCGGCCGACGAGGCGTTGCGCGGCTTGGCGGCAGCGATGAAGAAGAAGAGCGCCAAACTCGATATCGCAGCCGGGTCGCTTGATGCCCGCATCTGGGAGGAATTTGCCGGTGTCAGCCGATCGCTCGATCTCCGGTTCGGCCGCTATGCCATCCTGCGCGGTGAGAAGGACGTGATCAACCGCGTGTCGCCGGCGCAGCGCCGCCCGTTCGAGGCGATGCAGGAGCGCCTGAAAATATTGCAGCAGACAGTCCGCATGGGCAACAGCCAGCAGATAGTCGCGGAACGCCAGCGCCGGGCGATCGACCGCGGCCGGGGCGTCATCCGGTAAGAGTTTCGACAATAGAGGGAAGGAGAAGAACATGACGGAACAGGAAATCCCTTACGACGCGATTGTCCGCGCCGAGATCGCCATCGAGATCCTCAACCAGGCGCGGGCCATCGTTACGGCGCGCGTCTATGAGCTCGAAGCCACCGATCCCGATGCCGCCGAAGCGCTTCGGTCTCGGCGCCGTGACCTGATCGCCCTGCAGCAAAGCATCACCGTCGCCGATCGCGAGTCTGTCGAGAGCGTCATCGCGCTCTGGGGGCCACGCGTGAAGGACGACGCCCGGTTCTGGGCGTAGTTCTGATCATGGCGGACGATCAGGCATTCGGCCGGCTCTCGCCGGAGAGGAATGAGAGCATTTTCCGCAAGGACATCCTTCCCGACTATCTGCCGGAGGCTATGAAGCCGGCGGGGCGGCCGCGGATGATCCTGCTCGGCGGCCAGCCGGGAGCCGGCAAGACGGCGGTCCTGATCGCAAGCCAGACGGAACTCGATCAATCGGGGCCGACGATCCGCATCGTCGGTGACGATCTCCGATCCTATCATCCGCAATTCCTCGCATTCCAGAAGCAGGATGCGGAAACCGCGTCGCAGTTTACCCAGGCCGATGCCGGGCGCTGGACGGAAAAGCTGCTGGCGGCCGCCGTGGAGCGGAAGGTCAATATCGTGTTCGAGACGACGATGCGCACGCCGGAGAATGTCGCTCGCGTCATCGGCATGGCCCGCGCTGGTGGCTACGATATCGAGGCGCGAGCGGTTGCCGTCAATCCACGGCTAAGCTGGCAGGGCAACCACTATCGCTTCGAGGAGATGCTGCATGCCGGCGACGCGGCGCGCATTCCGCCGCAGCACGTTCACGATGCAGCTATCACCGGATTGCGCGTCAGCCTCGAGAAGGTCGAGACGGAAAACCTCGTCGATCGTGTCCAGCTTCGAACGCGGGGCGGGACGATCCTCTATGACAATGAACGAGGCTCGGCCGGCTGGTCGCGTCCTCCCGAGGCGCGGACCGCCCTTGAACGGGAGCAAACGCGGCCGATGACGCGCGGCGAACTGCAGCGCTTCTCCGATGATTGGAGCCACGTTCTCGCCCGCATGGAGGAGCGGCGGGCGCCCGAGGACCGCATAGCGGCCGTCAGAACACGAGCCGTCGAGGACGTGAACCATTTGCTTGCGCAACGTCGCGAGGCGGACGGCGATCATGGATCACGGCGTGGGCGATCGATCTTCCAGACACGCGCTGATGCGCTTGGTATGTTCGTCGAGCTCTACGACAATGCGCTACGCGACGCCGAGCGCCGCCCGATTGGCAATATCGAGGCCCATGCTGTCGGGCGGCTCGCGCAAAGCTTCATGGCATTGAAACTCGTCGAGGCCGCCCGCGACCTTGGCCTCTTGCCCGCCGGCGGCACGATCGTTGCGACACGCGCCATGGTCCAGGACAAGCGCGGCGCCCGAGAGTTTCCCGCCGCCCATCGCCTGCCCGCGGACCTTGCCGTCGAAACGCCGAATGGGGAGCGACGGCGGTTGGCGGAGCACTTCGATGTCCAGCTCAACCAGGTTGCCGTCGATCGCGATGTCTTTGCTCGAACGGACCGCCTTTCCCGTATGGCGAATGTCGTCGATTCCTGGCTGGAAACCGCCGGCATGCGCAAGACGCTGGCGCGAGCGGCAAACGCCGTCGCGTCCGGACGCAAGTCCGCCAGCGCTGCCATGTCGGATATCGTAGAGCCGGGATACGCTGCAGCGGTCGCACACACTCGCCAGCGCCTGGATCGGAACATGGCACTTGCCGAGCGGACCGCCATCGCCACCTCGATCGTCGATCAACGCGGTGAACCATTCCGCGAGATGCTGGATGACTTGCGACTGCGAACCGGCGATCTCGAAAACCGGGCGCGGGCGAAGGCCATGATGGAGGCAATCCTGAATGAGACCGCACACCATGAACGGCTTGATGCCGAGTGGCGGCGCGTGGCCGAGGAATTTGCGCGCGGCATAGCCGATAACGAGCGCATTCTCGGCGCGAGCCAGGCATTGGGGCGCAGCGCCGGTCGCCCCGACATTCTCGTGGCTGGTCGGGACCTTCCGGATCTGACCGAGAAAGAGATCGCCGATAGGCTGCATGGTTCCGCGCGTCTCGCCGGCAAGCGGGCCGAGATCGAGAACCTGTCGCGGCTGGTCTTCGGCAATAGCCAGGCGGTCGTTTCGTCGGTGGCGAGCATTCGCGATGCACGAAGCGGCGCGGCTGCCGGCGACGATGTCCGGGAAGGCCGTCTCGGGGACATGGCCGGGGATGGGAAAGGCTGGTTGCGGGGGCCAAGTCCCGCGCGGCAATCAGCCGAAGCCCATGCGCCTCAGCTTGCGGCGGCGCTCGCGGATTACGGACATGCAGTGGATTTCGAGCGCCATCAGATCGTGACCCAGCATCGAGAGGTGCAGGCGCGGCAGCGCGTGGAAATACCGGCGCCGTCACCTGAGCTGACGGAGATCTTGAGGAGTGACGGTCAGGATCAGGTTCGTCACCTGAACAGCGAACCGTCGCTTCGTCGTGAGCTTGAGACGATGACGCTTGCGATCAACAGACGTCTATCGCCAGGAGATAAGGCAGATCTGAAGGAGGGAAATGTCGCGCGGCTCGCCTCATCGCTCGGCGCAACGCGCGAACAGGCGGCATCATTGCGACAAGTTCATGAGCAGGCGCGCGTGCTGCAGGAGAAGACCGTCAGACAAAACCGGGAGGTTTCGCGCACAAGTCAGTTGACGATGCGGCGCTAAGTCTGGTCGCACCTGGAGAATTGCATAGCTGCATTGCACAATGGATGATATTCATCCGCCCAGGAAACGGGCATTATGCTCGCAGTTGATGCACATCGCGGTTTTCTCCTCCCAGTGCCGCCGCATCAGCTGTTCCCCTCTGGAGGTTCATATCTCCACACTTCATGGGCCACGGTTTCCGATGGCCCATTTTTTTGCCCGTACTGCGCATGATATCGTCTAGCGGCGGAATGCCTGCTTCAGCGCCTCCACAACAGCGCGCACCGCGGGGACATCCTTGATCTCGGAGTGAACGACGAGCCAGATCTCCCGCGTCAGGGGCGACCCGCTTTCAATGCGCTGAAGGCCTTCCATGCCCTCCACCGCGAAATCCGGCAGCATGACGACACCCCCGCCGGTCAACGCGGCCGCGGCCTGGAACTCCATCATGGAAGAGCGAAGGGCGATCGGGCGGCCCGCCGCAAACTCAATCAGGCGGGTGTGCTGCGGTGCAGCCTTCATCGACTCGTCATAGCCGATGAACGACCAGTCTTCAGGGGACGTCGAGGCCAGGTATTCTTCTGCGGCATAAAAGTCGAAGCTGATCGCGCCGACTTTGATGATCGCGTATTCGCCTTCCTCGGGACGGGATAGGCGGACGGCGACATCCGCTTCGCGCCGGTTCAGCGAGGCAAAGCGCTTTTCGCCGACAAGGGTGATCTGAATGCCAGGATGTTGGCGGCGAAGGTCGACGATGGGCTTGGCAAGCAGCATGTTGGAAAGCGCAGGCGGCGCGCTGATACGGACATCGCCCCGCAGCTCCTTCGAGCTGGTCCGCCCCAGCTGCTCGATACTCGCTGCCTGTAGAGCTATCGGGGCCGCGAGTTCGGCAACCTTTTCACCGTCGGGTGTCAGGACGATCTTTCGGCCACGACGATCGACAAGCTTTCGCCCGAGCCTCGTTTCGAGCGCGGCTATACGCCGCCTGACGGTCGCATGCTCGATGCCGAGACGTTTTGCTGCGCCGAGAAATGTTCCTGCCTGCGCCACCGCCAGGAAATGACGCAGGTCGTCCCAATCCAGTTGTGTGAATTCTTTCCCAGTCATTGGGCGAGAATAGGGAATTTATGATCAGCAGGCTACAGGGCAGATTGTCTCCAAGAAGGAGATCGTTTCATGACAGACAAGATCGTATTGCTCGTTTCGCCCGGTGAGCATGGGCGCTTCGAAATCCGGGAGCAACCTGTTTCCGATCCGGGAGAGGGCGAAATCCTCATCCGTCACCAGGCCATCGGCACGAATTTCCTCGATGTCTATCACCGCAAGGGTATCTACCCCTTACCGACCTATCCTGCGGTGATCGGCGCGGAAGCGGCGGGCGTTGTCGAGGCGGTCGGTTCCGGTGTTTCGGACTTCCGGGCGGGCGATCGCGTGGCCTATGCCGGCCCGCCGGTCGGCGCCTATGCCTCGTTGAGGATCATCGAGAACAAGCGGGTCGTCAAACTACCCGATAGCATCTCCATGAAAACCGCCGCCAGTTCTCTCCTCAAGGCCATGACGGCGCACATGCTTCTGGAAAAGACCTACATGGTCAAAGCTGGAGATGTGGTGCTGGTTCACGCGGCCGCCGGCGGGCTCGGGTCGATCCTGACACGCGGCGCAAAGGCGCGAGGCGCCGTCGTGATCGGGACCGTCGGTTCTGAGGAGAAGGCTGTGCTCGCGCGGGCCGCTGGCGCCAATCATCTTATCGTCGGTCGGGATGCCGATCTCGTCTCGAAGGTGAAGGCATTGACCGAGGGGAACGGTGTCGATGTCGTCTATGATGGTATCGGCGGCGATGCGCTGCTTAAGAGCATCCATTCCGTCCGGCCCTTCGGCGTGGTGGTGACCATCGGCCAGGCCGCCGGCCCGGTCCCGCCCGTCGCCGTCGAGAATCTGCGGCCTGGAAAGTTTCTTGCGCATCCGAGCATCATGGCCTGGTGCGCGGATGTTGGCCGCTACCGGGAGACGGCAATTGCAGCCCTTCGTGATATCGAAGCCGGTATCGTCTCGCAGGTCGACTCAGAATACCGATTGGACGAGGTCGCCGCGGCCCATGTTAGAATGGAGTCTGGCCGCTCAAGCGGCAGCATCCTCTTGATGCCCTGAGCGATAGCCGGAAAACTGCGGGACAAGTCGGCCCTCCTCCCGCCGCCGATCAGGCTCGGCTGCCCCTCAATGGCTGCCATTCGACAGCGGTGGTCGCAATGGTAGCGACGGTTTCGAGCTGCCCTTGCAACAGCATGCGGACGCCGTAGAACAAGATCAGATCCCTGCCTTCAACACGCATCAGGAGGCCGCCGTCGGCGGGGCGTAGGGTTGCGCGGACGTCTTCAAAGGCGAGGAGCCGATCAACGCCGTCTTCGCCGATCGATAGGCAATAGGCGCAGCATCGCGCGCAGAGTTGGTCGACAACGCATTTTGCATCCGCGACAGAAACGAATGTCTCGGCGATGAATTGGTTCTCAGGTTTTTTCATGGTGGGCCTCCGCATTCAGAGTGGCGCCGGACGAGGGGTGATCCCGCCCGCCAAGCACACAGGAAGAGATTGCGTTCTGACGGTGGTGGTTATCGTCAGCCGCCCGCCGCCTTTGAAAGTTCCGTATAGGGTTGCGGCTCGTAGACGTATTCCGCCGGGATTGCGGGTTCGACCATCAACGACAGATAGCGCCACAGGTTTTCCTGGCTGTTGCTGGCTGCAAGGCCGTAGAAGTTGCCGCTGTTCCAGGTGATGACGCAATGTTTGAACTGGGCGTAGACCGCGTTGGCCATTTCGGCCAGGGTCACCTCGCTGTTGTGCATTGTGGTCAGCACATCTTTGGTCTTTCTCTCGATCTCCTCGGCCGGGAAGAAACGGGTTTTAAACCCGAAATCCTTTTGCGACTCACGCGTCTGGTAGTCGCGCGGATTTGACGCGCGGAATTTCTCGAGAAGGAGAAGGATTCCATCGCTCTTCAAGTGGTGAGCAACGAATTCGATCTGTTTATTGCGGTTCGGCGAGTACATTTGGAAGGTCGTGTCTTCCAGAATGAAATCGAACCCGTCTGCAAAGTGTCTAAGCTTCTCGTCGGACCGAAGGTGATCCTTTGAAAGCCGGTGGAATGGCCCGAGGAAGAAGTTTGCATTGGATGGTTCGCCGAATGCCATGAAGCACTTGAAGTTCTCCTCGTTCGGGCTGCAGGACAGCGATTGAATTTTTCCGTTGCTCAATTCCGACAGGGTGCGAGCCATCGTACCTTCGGCCGTCCCGAGGCTATAGAGCAGTACATCGGTAGGGCTGAGCTGCGCGTATCGGAAGAGGGCGTGAGCCATACGGCATTCCTCCTCAAGACGGTACGGGATGCTGCTATGGTAGTGCTGGTCGAAGAACCCTTGGCGGCGCGCGTGGAGATCGACAAAGCGGTGAAGCAGCGTGTCGTTGGGGAATAGCCGCGTGTCAACGATTGGCTTGCGAATTGGCATACCGTTTTTCCCGGCAGCGGTTTCTGTAAAGAAGCCAGCCAACTGATTTAGCCGGGGGCCACGATCGCACTCACTGAAGAAGTCGTCAAAATCCTGCATCGCAATACACCTAATCATATGAACATAAGGGTACGGCTCCGCAAACCAGGCGGACCAAATTCCACAACGGTTCTGCTGACTTAATAAAGACCAGCTTCAAGCGATGCCGCGGGTAAGAGGTAGGCTTGTGCTTTGTGACGCGCTTTCATCGGCATGCCGTTTTTTCACAAAAGTGCCATCATCGGCCAACCTTGGGTTCTCTCGGGATTGTTTGCAACCACAGCTGAACTTATATGGCGGCAGAACCTTATTGATGTGGGACATGAACGCTATTGACGGAAACGCGTGATTTCGACCCCGGGGAAGTCCGTCGCTCGGACCACAGCAGTCTTGTTCACCAACATCTTGATTGGGGCGCCGTGCGCGCTGATATCGTGAAGCGAACCGGACTGGCCCGCCAGGAGACAAATGTTTCGGCCGAGCAGCATTCCTTCATAATCAACCTTCAAGGCGAGGCGCGAGCGGGTGAGGACTTCGTTGAAGGACGGCGGGTAGCATTCACCCCGCGCCGGCCTGGTTCCGTGGCCTTCCTTCCTGCGCGTAGCAAATGGAGCGGATGGGACGAGGGCGACACTACGGGGTCCTATCTATTCGTTTCCATCGACACTGCCTTCATTGATCGCGCAATCGGAGCTGAAAATGTGACGTGTTTGCGACCGGCAATAGGCTTTCGAGACACGGTGATAGAGGCCTGCCTACAGCGAATAGCGGCTGAACTGAAAAATCCCGATCCGATCAGCGTCGTCATGGTGGAAAGCCAAGCTATTCAGCTTTTCGTCCAGATGGTTCGGCTCAATGGCTTGGGGAACGAACCGGCAAAGGGCGGGCTTTCGCCCTTCGACCTTAAACGCGTTGTTGCCATCATCGAGAACCGGCTCGGCAATCCGCCGAACCTGGATGAGATGGCAGGAGAAATCGGCGTAAGCCGCCGCCACTTCTTCCGTGCTTTCAAGCAGTCGACGGGAAAGTCACCGCACTCGTTTGTCACAACGCGTCGATTGGAACGCTCCGTTGATCTTCTTCGTACGACTGAGCTTTCCGCCACAGAAGTCGCGTTCGAATGCGGGTTCGCAAGTTCCAGCCACTTCACCTACGCCTTCAAGAGAGTCTATGGAACGGGGCCGCTGGAGTTCCGCCGAAGATGGCGCAGTTGATGCACTTGAATAGTTTTTGGCACGATTTTGATAACCAGGCCTGATTCTTAAAGCGAAGGGGCCCCCAAATGCCTATTGCAGATGGGTCTCCAACTGCGAAGTATCCATATGCCCCGACCGAGAACGATGGAAGCGCCCGCCCCCCGCGTTCGCTACGCGCGTTCGTTTAACTGGTTTTTGGCAAGCACGTTTGCATCCGCTATCGGCCGAAATGGCTACCACATAGCATGTGCTTGGGTCCTTATCGTCTCCGGACAGGGCAGCGCCGCAGTCGCGGGATTCTTCACTATTATTAGTCTGACCGAACTCGTTACCAGTCCGCTTGCCGGTTGGCTGGCCGATCGTTTCGATCGGCGCATTCTTTATGTCATCGCGGAGACTGTCCGTGTTGTCGCCGCTATCGTGTTGGGCACGGTTCTGATGGTGACAAGCGTGCTGTGGGCCATCGGGCTGTCTGCCGTACTCTTTGCAACCTGCGATCGGATCGCGCTGACGGCATCCCAATCCATGATTCCGTCGATCAGTGAGAGACTCTCGCTGGCGACTGCGAACTCGATGACCTTTTTCTTGATGCAGTCTGGAAGTCTCGCTGCGGCCATGCTCGTTGGGGCTCTCTTGCATGCGTCAAGCTCGGTGGTCACTTTCGGTGCTGTTTCCATTGGGTTTGCCTTTTCAGCAATCATCATGCGTGTTGTTCGGCATGAGAGAGGGCCCTGCGAGCGTGCCGGGGGCGCGATGGAGAGCTCGCCGGTCATCGGGTCTCAATTCCTCTGTCTGAGTGCCGTCTACGCGCTGCTCTATACCGGAGGGATGTTGATCAGCGTAATCGGGCCTAGTTTCGTGTTTGATGAACACGGTGGAAATGCGGTCGATTTCGGCCAGCTCGAGAGTTCCTGGTCGGCAGGATCGATCCTTGGTGCTCTGCTGCTGATACCTCTCGTTCGAGCGACAAAGTTAACGGTCCTGCAATACGTCATTCTCGGGTCTAGTGCGGTGTCCTTCGCGGTGCTCAAGGCACTGGACCCGCCCTTTTCCCTCTTGGCATTCGCGATCCTGGGAGCTCTATACAATCTCGGCAGGGTTGCCGTCGAAGTCATGATCCAGTCGGCCGTTCCGAGTACCGCGCTTGGCCGCGCAAAGGGCTTGCTCCACAGCGCGGGCGTTCTCTTGGGTGTTGTCCTCTTCGCTATCGTTTCGATGATCGCTGACGATGTTAAACCATCGACGCTGTTTTTCGCCTATGGCGTCATTCTTGCGTTCGGCATGGTGGTTCTCATCCTGTTTTGCAGAAACGGAACGAATATCGACGTGGAGCGCGATCCTGGCCGATGACCCTAATTTAAGTGTTTTCGCATGCAGCATGCCCCCGATGTTGTCCAATTGATCAGCGTGACGATCTCACCGCTTGCGGCCGGTCCTGCCGCCTAGAAATTCGTGCCGGAATTCAACAATGGTGCCAGGATATCGGCCCAGAACACAATTTTTCATCACATGTCTCTAGCGAAATTAATGCGTTTCCTCTATTTCTGAACGTGAGGCAGTACGTGCTGCCTTGGGGCTTTGTAACCCCTCTGTGCAACTGGTGCTGGTTGTTTCAGCACCGAACTCTGCGACCTTTTGGGTCGGGGAGCCTGTGGCGTATGTCCAGGTTCCTCGGAGCTAAAGGCCATGGGGCTGTCACAGACAGTTACAAACTCCCCGATCATTCGGAGGTTTAGCGAGTTTCGCGGGGACGTACCGCGACAAACTCTCTTCCCGGGGATATCGATGCAGCATCCAAAACAGCGACAAAGCGTGCGGCTTGCAAAGCCGATTAGATTGGCCTGCGGCTACCTTAGGAAGACACACCCCTCCACCCAGAACAACCTGGGCCGCGATGGTTGCAGCGACGCCGGGTTTTCCCAATTTGTCTGGTCGACTGATACGTCAGTGCGCACAATAGGGGGAGGTGGCCGATGAAAGTCCCGGCGACATCCCCACCCCCGAGATTCAAGGCCGGCAACTGCCGGACGATTGTCCACAAGCAAAGGACTTGGCGCCACGTACAGGCTGATCTCGTCCGCCGCACTGGCCTTGAAGCGGAGGAGATCGCGGTCAAGTCGGACCGGCACCTCATCCTCCTGAATCTGAAAGGCAACTCCGAACGTGGCGAACACTTCCTTGACGAAAAACGGACCGGCTTCGTCTCCCGCCGGCCCGGAGCCGTCCTCTTCATTCCAGCCGGGTGTGACTGGAAAGGATGGGAGGAAGGTGCATCCACGGCGGCTTACCTTTCAATCACAATCGATCCGGTCTTTGTGACCGACGTCTTTTCTCGAATGGCGACGAGCATGCTTCCGACCCTTTCACCTGACCTTGGTTGCGAGGATACGATCATTATGAACGCCGCGCGCGGTATCGGCGAGGAGATCGGAGATCAAAATCCACTCAGCACCATGGTCGTGGAAAGCTACGTGGCCACGATGTTTGCGCAGCTGTTCCGCCGTCAAAAATATATCGCAACGGCGCGAAAGGGCGGGTTGGCAGCGGCAAACCTGACCCGTGTCATCGAGAAAATCGATGGCGATCTGACCGACGATCTCTCGCTGGGGCAGCTTGCCTCTATCGCAGGGTTGAGCATTCCGCATTTTTGCCGGGCCTTCAAGCAAACACTCGGATGCCCGCCCCACGCCTTCATCGTCCGACGGCGGGTAGAGCGGGCGAAGGAGTATCTTCGCCTTTCCGCGATGCCGATCACCGAAGTGGCGCTCCTGTGCGGCTTCTCCAGCTCAAGCCATTTCGCCAACACGTTCCGGCGCGAGACGGGCACGACACCTCAAGATTTTCGCGGCTCGTCGCTAAATAAATCAGTCGAATGATTTTTCGATAAGATTTCGCAGACACGTCAATTCGCTGCAAGCCCCACTTGGGCCAGTGTCGCATCCTCGGCAGACGACAAGCCGAGGGATTGCTAGTGAACCACCCATCAAATGACGATCACGCTCGTGACAATACCACGAAGCAAGGACCTGCTCTGCGCGTCGTGGAGTTGAAGAAGCGCTTCGGTCCGCTCGAAGTCATTAAAGGGGTGTCCTTCACAGCGGAACGCGGCGACGTCATCTCAATCCTCGGAAGTAGCGGATCGGGGAAAAGCACGCTTCTTCGGTGCCTGAACTTTCTGGAAGAACCGAGCGAAGGCGAGATCTGGGTCGGCGGGCGCCATATCAACGCACGCTCAGGCATCGTAGCGCAACGAGAGATCAATGCGTTGCGTTGCAAGCTCGGGATGGTCTTCCAGAGCTTCAATCTGTGGTCTCACATGACAGTCCTGGAGAACATGGTTGAGGCACCGATCCATGTTCGGGGAATAGCTAAAGCCGAAGCGCGGCTACGCGCGGAGGAACTTCTTTCAAAAGTTGGCCTTGCCGACAAGCGGCACGCCTATCCAGCTCACCTTTCCGGTGGCCAGCAGCAACGCGTCGCTATCGCACGCGCTCTGGCGATGGAACCTGAAATCCTCCTTTTCGACGAACCGACATCGGCGCTGGATCCTGAACTCGTTGGCGAGGTGTTGAAGGTAATCCGCTCGCTCGCGGATGAAGGCCGGACAATGCTCATTGTTACGCATGAGCTCGGCTTCGCGCGGCAGGTCTCGAACCGCATTGTCTTTCTCCACCAGGGGCGGATCGAAGAGGAAGGTGCACCGGAAACGGTGTTTCGTAATCCTGCGTCATTCCGACTGAAGCAGTTCCTCTCGGCCCAAGAATGGGAGCTGCACCAATGATCGAGCTGCAAGGTTTCGGCGACCAGATCGCCGTCGGGGCGATCACGACGTTGCGCGTAGCAGCAACCAGTCTGGTTCTAGGGATTGGTGTCGGTCTTTGCGGTGCGATGGCAAAACTCGGCCGCTCCCAGACCCTCAGGCGATTGGCGGACGTCTACACCACGATCATTCGCGGTGTCCCCGAACTCCTCATCATCCTTATTCTATACTTTGGCGGCACGGTTGCGATGACCGCGGTGTTCGGCCGCTACGTCGAAGTCGATGCTTTCGCTGCCGGCGTCTTTGCACTGACTATCGTCTTCGGTGCCTACGCGACCGAAGTCTTCAGGGCAGCAATCCGTGCGGTGCCGACCGGTCAGATCGAAGCGGCGCATGCGCTCGGCTTGTCAAAGATGCATACGTGGCGATTGGTGATCTTCCCCCAGATGTGGCGGTACGCATTGCCAGGCATAGGAAACCTTTGGCTCACGCTGCTGAAGGACACTGCTCTCATCTCCGTAGTGGGGCTTGAGGACTTAATGCGCAAGACCGGTGTTGCAGCGGGCGCAACCCACGATCCACTCACCTTCTACACCGTCGCTGCCGGCCTCTACCTCTCATTCACCTCCGTATCGCTGGCTGGGCTGACTTTACTCGAGCGGCGCGCAAATCGCGGCGTCCGCGTCGCAGATTGAGAAATCGACATGGAATGGTACCTTATTATCGACGTTCTGCCCCTTCTGCTCGACGGGGCGCTCCTGACCGTCCAGCTCACAGCAGCTTCCGTTCTGCTTGGTCTCGTCATCGCACTTCCGCTTTCGCTAATGCGCGCGTCAGGGTCTACCGGGCTATCGCGCCCCGTCCTGCTCTATACGTTTGCATTTCGAGGAACACCGCTCCTCGTTCAGATTTTTCTCATCTACTACGGCGCGAGCCAAATCGAGTGGATCCGCGCGAGTTTTGTCTGGCCGGTCTTGCGGGAGCCTTGGTGGTGCGCGCTGATCGCGTTTTCCCTTAACCATGCAGCATATACGACCGAAATCCTGCGCGGTGGCATACGTGCCGTGCCGCGAGGTGAGGTCGAAGCGGCGAAGGCGCTGGGGATGTCTTACGAGCTTCGGACCAGGCGGATTGTTTTACCTGTCGCCTTTCGTATCTCGTTGCCGGCCTATGCAAACGAAGTGGTGTTGATGCTGAAGGCGAGTTCGCTCGCCAGCACCATCACGATGATGGAGCTGACAGGCACAGCGCGAAGGATCGTTGCGCAGACCTTCTCGCCCTATGAGGTCTTTATTTCGGCGGCGTTGATCTATCTGGGGATCACATTCGTGGTCGTGCATCTTTTTGGGCGGTTGGAGCGAGGTATCGCCAGTCACCAAAGTCGCGCTCGTGCAGAGAACGACAACCGTAAGAACATCCCGCCTTCGGAGGGTTACGCAATCGAGAAGGTGGCGCGATGACCGCTCTCCTGTCGCCTTTCAATGAAAGTTATGACCTCGGTTGTGCAGAGGCGGCCCTCCTGCGAGGAAGCTGGTACGAAATCGACCTGGGGGCAATCAGGCACAATTATCGCGAACTTCGATCGGTCCTGCCTAAGAATGTCAGCATTTACGCTTGTCTGAAGCGGAATGCATACGGATGTGGTGCCGGCCCGGTCGCGCGTACGCTGGCGGCGGAGGGGGTTGACGGGTTCGCGGTAGCGTCGCTTCTCGACGCCATGGCGATCCGAAGGATGGGGGCTGATCAGCGCATCCTTCTATACCCCGGAGCCTTGCCAGCGGCAGGGATGATGATCGAAGAGCTCGACCTCACGGTAAGCGTCTCCAGTATCGATGAACTGGAGCGTTGGCGCGCGGCGATGACAAAAACCCATGTGTTCATCAAGGCCGACTTGGGCTTTTTCCGCGCGGGCGCATCGCCACAGGAGGCGGGCCGACTGCTTGCCGCGGCGAACGCGTATTCCGACGTGCAGGTCGATGGAATCTATGCGCACATGAGCGAACTTCCAACCTCAATACCATCCGATGCGAGGATACAACTTCACCGGATGCGGGCGATCCTCGCCGAGGCTGAGGTGTGTGGAGAGCGACCCGTCGTCGCCATGATGTCGAGCACGGAGGGCGTCCTCGCCTATCCGGAAATGGACATGGACGCTGTCGATCCGGGTGCACTTTTTGTTGGACTACCGGAAAGTCATGCACCTGTTCGCCGTGCCGTGTTGCAACCAGCCCTAAAAACGATTTGCACCACCATCGTCGCCGTTAAACACCTCGATGCGTCCCTTGGCCCGATCCCGGACCTTCCAGGTTTTCGGTCGGGGATGAAGCTCGGTGTTCTCGGCATGGGCTGGGGGGACGGCCTGCCTAGGCAAGTTCCGCCTGGTGCCGAAGCGCTCGTGGGCGGAACGCGAGCCCGTCTCTTGCCGCCGGCTCATCTCGAACATGTGCGAATAGATCTCTCGAACGCTCCCGATGCCCGCTTCGGTGACAAGGTCGTACTGCTCGGCAGGCAGGGCGACGAAGTCATCACGCATGAAGAAATTGCCGCGCTTTGGGGGACAGATGTCGTCGGCATCTATGCGGGCCTGCGCGATCACATACCGAGAATCTACACCTGAGACCGCATCGAAATCCCAGGAGGGGGAGTCATATGAATATCCTGAAATTCACAACTGCTGTTGTAATTCTAGGCCTTTTGGCCGGAATGGCCCGGGCTGAGGAGGTGAGGACGATCAGAATTGCCACGGAGGGGGCTTTCCCGCCCTGGAACTCGGTCGATGCGTCCGGGCAGCCAGTTGGCTATGACGTTGATGTCGGCCTAGCGTTGTGCGCAAGGGCAAATCTCAAATGCGAGTTTGTGACCCAAGCCTGGGATGGGATTATTCCCGCTCTAACGGTAGGAAAATACGACGCCATCATGGCAGGAATGTCGATAACCGAAAAGCGCAAGCGGGTCATTTCCTTCTCGCAGCCCTATGCGTTGACCTCCAACTACTTCGTTGTTTCAAAATCCCTCGACCTGCCGGCGGTGGAGAGCACGTCGAAGCTTGATCTGACGACAGAGACAGACGCAAGCAAGCGCGTCTTGGCGGACCTGAAAGCAAACCTGAAAGGGCGTTCAATCGGTGTACAAGGCTCCACAAACGCTGAAGCATTCGTCAGAGATTATTTTGGCGATACTGTCGAGCTACGCACCTACGACAAACAGGACAACCTCAATCTTGACCTCGTAGCTGGTCGGATCGATGGTGGCTTAGCGGATTTTTCCGTTTGGAAGGCATTCTTGGAATCCAATGATGGAAGGTCGGCTCATCTTTACGGACCGCGCATCTCGGGCGGACTGTTCGGACCGGGGGTCGGGATAGGCCTTAGAAAAGAGGACGCGGCTTTGGCGGATAAGTTCAACGGTGCCATTCAGGCTATTGCGGGGGACGGCACGCTGAAGGCGATCAGTCTGAAATGGTTTGGCGCGGACTTGGTCACGCGATAGTTCGCAATCGCTGTTTCTGTGGCCGCCTAGCCATGGCGAACCAGGGTAGGCGGTCGTTCTGTCTGCTATCCACACACTGATCCATGCCCACACTTTTTGGAGAAGCTAGCTGGAGAAGTAAACCTAACCCGAAGAATTCATGAGGGGTTGGCGGATGTGGTTCAAACCGTTGAAATGACGTAGGATTTGGTTACTTAAGCCGATCCGTGTCGTTTCCGGAGACCACATCCGCCATGAATGATCCTACGCTAGCGCTGCCCGGTTTGTCATCAGTCGGCGGCAAGCCCGTCGTCGCGCGTTTTGATGGCGGCATGCTGTCGTGCGACAGTGGTGTTCTGGCCCTGGCTGCGGTGGGCAAGCGGCTACATGTGGCCGACCGTCTGGCGCGCTGCATCGACGATCTGCGCTGCCCGGATCATCAAGATTGCCGCGCGGGTGGTCGAGATGAAAACCCAGATCCGCCTGCACTTGCCCACATCCTGCCCCGATCAGCGCATCCTGCGCATCGTCCCGGATCGCATCCCGCGGCTCGTGACATAGCCGACGGGGCGCTGACGCCCCAAAAACGAACCCCTCGACCTCAACCTGAAAACCCCGCCTTCCATCGCGACGGATCAACTCCAGCGACTGGAAAAACTTGCCCGTAGTGGCGCGCAGCCAGCAAAAGCCTCGCCTCTCGTCGCCAAAACGTCCGGCGCAATGCATTAAGGCGGTTAATTGCATCATGTCGGTGTTGAGGGTAGGGGATCATCCCGCTTCTAGCAAATGAGCCATGAATACCTCGGTCGGCGTCCTGCAACCGAGGCACCTTCGAGGTTGATCGTTCAGGTGGCGGGCGAGTTGGTTGAGATCGCGCCGTGATACGGTTGCCAGATTGGTGTCGCCGGGCATGAAACGGCGAATGTGCTTGTTGGCATTCTCCACGGCGCCTTTTTGCCACGGTGCGCTGGGATCGCAGAACCAGCTGTGAACGCCGATACCATCTTCCTGCTAGAGTGATATGGCACCTTGATGATTGCGACTCGCGGGTTTCCCAACTCGCGATGAATCTTCTGTGGTGTTGATTTTCGGCAGGGTTTGATCCGTATTTCCACTTGGCACCGCTCCATTTTTCACCGCCTAAACGGTTGCGCACAATGCGTTATTTCGGCCTGATAGCGGGTTGCAGCGAAATGAAGGCCTGGCTCGAAATCTGCTGACAATCAACAGAGCCGCGCTTCAGCGTGCAAAATGTCTGAGTCGGATATTTCGGAACGTACACCGGGTTTCCATTCAGGAATTAGTTACTCGGTCCGAAGTCGGGGTCGTCGACCCCAGCCGCCGTATCTTAAAAAACATGATAAGTAAAATCAGCCATTTTCAGTCACCGCGGCAGAACGCATCGCCTCAAACACCTGAGCAGCGAACTCAAATTGCCTGGCTGTCCCTCGACCCATGGAGTTTTTCCCGAGCGTCTCTGTCAGGACCCCACGCTTGACCAGAAAGTCAATGGTTTCAATGACGCCGCCGCGCGTCATTCCTGTAAATTGTATGATCTTTGAGAGGGTTAGTCTCTCATGTGCCTGGTGCATCATATAGAGGATGTTGATCATTCCGATTTGTTTGATGCGCGATTGCGCGCTCTCATCTTCTAGCGGTTTGTCGAGGATTTCACGCACCGCGAAGACAGACAATGCTTGTGTTTGCCATCGTTCACTCAATTTGCTTGCCATCGATTTAACTATCCAATAAATGTTCAGTATGAGCGTTAGGGCGAGACGATTCTTCGCATCCAGTTCAACGAAATCTCAATCGGAGGGTAGGGGGCATGAAGAGCCTTTTCTTTCGAACGGTCATAGCGGCGTTAGGGTTCGGATCAATATATCTGAGTTCCGAACGAAGTGCGCGTGCCGATGAATGGGGTTGCCAGGTTATCCTGTGCCTATCCAATCCCGGTGGCCCGACACAATACGCCGAGTGCCGGCCGCCTATCCAGAAGCTCTGGAGATGGCTCGCAAAGGGCCGTTCCTTCCCGACCTGCAGCGGCATTGGCTTCCAAAGTTCCCGCCCTCGATACGAACCCTACTATTGCAACGACGGCTACCGTCTGTCAGCGGGCTATGGCCCGACCGGGCGTGACGGAACCTGCGTGTCGACGTCGATGCAGCCGGTGAGCGACAGTCTTTGCCGCCGGGACCCGGACAATGCCGGCGGGACCAATGGCTCCGCGATCTCGCCACGCTGGCAGCAAATTGATGGCCGCTACCAGTGCATGGCCTACACCCTGAACCGCCCACTGGTCCGTGAGAAACCGCGATACATCGATGTGACGATCGACGGCGTCGGCAAGCAGAGGGTCTGGTTCTAAACATGCCCATCGTTTTCGTCGACTTTGCGCAGACCTGCGCACCCTTTGTTGCGTCCGAAACACTGGCTGGCGTCGTCAGTCTCGAAAGTCGGTTCGCGCCGTTCAACATTCGCATCAACAGCGGCCAACCGCTCAAGACACAGCCGGCATCGAAGGCTAAGGCGATCGAGATCGCCACATCGCTGGTGGCCGAACATCACGATATTCAACTCGGTCTCGGCGGCATCGGGGTCGAAGAGCTTCAAAAGCTGAAGCTCTCCATTTCCGACGCCTTCGATCCTTGCCTGAACCTGCAAGCCACGGCCACGCTGCTGGACGGGTATTACCGTCTGGCCGTCAAGGCCGGCGCAGATCCTGCCAGGGCGGAGCAGGTGATGCTCCAGTCCTACTATGGCCGTGCCGATCCATCGGTGGGCGCAATGGTGAACTACGACGATCAGGTTCGCCGCGAAATCAAACGGCTTGGTCCTACCATCGCCCGGCTGACGATCACGAATACGGGGGAAGGGAGGGGGAATGACGATCCTGTCGGCTCCAGCCCCGCCGATGTGGTCGCAGAAGTGGCGTCGGAGAACTCCGAGCAGAAGACTACTGCCATCTCTTCAACGCCCACATGGGACGTTTTCAACAGCCCGCGCGGGTCTTCCGTCCTGGTGTTTCAGAACAATCAATTGGAGCAGAGTGAATGACTTTCAGTTCCCGTATCCGCGCATTTGCTGCCTCGTCTTCGATGGCACTCGCTGTGGTGGCGATGCTGGTCGAACCGGCTTTTGCGCAGGCCGCCGGCATCGAGACCATCCTCCAGAACGTCGTCGATCTTTTGCAGGGCAACATCTTCAGACTGTTCGCCACGATCGCAGTGATCCTGATCGCGCTCGCCTGGATGTTTGGCTACATGGATCTGCGTCGCGCGGGCTACTGGATCGTCGGCATCGGCGTGATTGCCGGTTCCTCGGAACTCGTCAGTACGATCATCGGGAGCTGACCGCATGGCCGCCATGCGACCTGAGCTCGAGGAAGACACGCTGTTCATCGCCTGCACACGCCCGGCGATGATCGCCGGCGTCACAATGGAAGCCATGGGCATCAACGTCATGGCGACCACGATCTTCTACCTCGCGGCGGGCTCGGTCGCCTATGCGCTCGTCGGCGTCGTCTTCCATTTCGTGTTCCGGGCGCTGGTCAAGCACGACCACAACATGTTCCGGATCCTCGTGGCCTGGGTCGAGACGCGCGGCCGGACCCGGAACGGCGCCTATTGGGGTGGAGCGACACTTTCACCGCTGAAGCTTGTTCGGCGCTTCGATGAAAGGGACCTCGGATATGCCTAGCGTCACCACTCTCAGATCTCGCGAGCTCACACCGGAAACCTTCATTCCCTATGTGCGTCATGTCGATGAGACCACCATCGCCCTCGACTCCCGTACGCTGATGGTCATGGTGGCGCTGGAAGGCGTGTCCTTCGAGACTGCCGATGTCCTCGACCTCAACGCGCTGCATCGCGATCTTAACACGCTCTATCGCAACATCGCGGATGAACGGCTTGCCTTGTGGACTCATCTCATTCGGCGTCGCGATCGTGATTATCCGGACGGAACGTTCGCAACATCTTTTTCGGCCGCGCTCAACGAAAAGTACCGCGAGCGTATGGTCCGCGAGGATCTGTTCCGCAACGATCTGTACCTGACCGTCCTCTGGTCGCCGGCGCGCGATCCGGCGGACAAGGCCGCGAAGCTGCTATCTCGACTGCGGCAGCGAAGCCGTGCCGGCATCGAATTGGACGAGGAGGCGCTGAAGCAGCTTCAGGACAAACTCGTCGACGTTACTGCCGGCTTGAATCGCTTCGAGCCACGCGTGCTCTCTCTCTACAATCATGATGGACTGCTATTTTCCGAGCCGAGCGAGGTGCTTCACCAATTGGTCGGCGGCCGGCGCGAGCCGGTCCCGTTAACCGAGGGGCGGATTTCCTCGGCCATCTACTCCGACCGCGTCATCATCGGACGCGAGACGATCGAAATCCGCCATGAGGCGGAAAGCCGTTTTGCCGGCATGTTGAGCATCAAGGAATATCCCGCCCGCACCAGGACGGGAATGCTGGATGGCGTACTGACCAGTCCCTTCGAACTGATCCTCTCGCAATCCTTCTGCTTCGCTTCGAAGGCGGACGCTCGGGTCATCATGGGCCGCAAGCAGAACCAGTTGGTCAGCAGCGGCGACAAGGCGGCTTCGCAGATCGGCGAGCTCGATGACGCCATGGACGATCTGGAATCGAACCGGTTCGTGCTCGGCGAGCATCACCTGACGCTCGCCGTCTTCGCCGCCTCGGTCAAGGAATTGACGGACAATCTCGCCAAGGCCCGTGCCAGCCTGACCAACGGCGGAGCGGTCGTGGCGCGCGAGGATCTCGGTCTCGAGTCCGCCTGGTGGGCACAGTTGCCGGGCAACTTCCGCTACCGCGCCCGATCCGGCGCGATAACCTCCCGCAACTTCGCGGCCCTTTCACCCTTCCACTCCTATCCCATCGGGCAGAAAGACGGCAACGAATGGGGACCGGCTGTCGCGTTGCTCAAGACGGCGTCAGGCTCGCCCTACTACTTCAACCTCCACCACGGTGATCTCGGCAACACCTTAATGTGCGGCCCATCCGGCGCCGGCAAAACCGTGATCGTCAACTTCATGCTGTCGCAGCTCGAAAAACACGATCCGCACGTCGTGTTCTTCGACAAGGACCGCGGCGCGGACCTTTATGTCCGCGCCGCCGGTGGCACCTATCTCCCCCTCAAGAATGGCACTCCCACTGGCTGCGCTCCCCTCAAGGCCCTCGACCTCACACCGGAGAACAAGGTCTTTCTGACCCGTTGGGTCGGAAAGCTTGTCGGGTCCGGCACGAGGGAGCTGAGCGTCACCGAACTTCGCGATATCGCCGGCGCCATCGACGGACTTGCCGATCTGCCGACAGAGCAACGGACGATCGGCGCCCTGCGGACCTTCCTCAACAACACGGACCTGGAGGGGATTGCGGCGAGGCTGCGGCGTTGGGAAAGGGGCGGGCCGCTCGGCTGGGTCTTCGACAATGTCATCGAGAATATCGGTTTCGGCGATTTGGGGGGCAACGGTAAGTTCATCGGCTACGACATGACGGACTTCCTCGACAATGAGGAAATTCGCACCCCGCTGATGGCGTACCTCTTTCATCGCGTGGAGCAGCTGATCGACGGTCGCCGGATCATCATCGTCATCGACGAATTCTGGAAAGCATTGCAGGACGAGGGCTTCCGCGACCTCGCACAGAACAAGCTGAAGACGATCCGCAAGCAGAACGGGCTTATGCTGTTCGCCACGCAGAGCCTGCGCGACGCACTGATATCGCCGATCGCGCACACGATCATCGAGCAATGCCCGACGCAGATCTTTCTGCCAAACTCCCGCGGCAACCGTGCCGACTATGTGGAGGGGTTCAAGCTCACGGAACGCGAATACGAATTGATCGCCCGCGAACTCTCCGTCGAGAGCCGGCGGTTTGTGTTGAAGCAGGGACATAACAGTGTCGTCGCCGAACTGAACCTCAACGGCTTCGACGACGAACTCGCGATCCTCTCCGGCCGTACGGCCAATGTCGAGCTGCTCGACGCGATCCGCGGTGAAGTCGGCAACGATCCAAAAGACTGGCTTCCCGTTTTCCAGGCAAGAAGGAGCGCAAGCTGATGGCATCCTATAGACTTCATGGCGCGGCGCTCGCGGCAGTGCTTGTCCTTTCCGCCGGCGGCGCGTCGGGGCAGGGGATTCCGGTCATTGACCAGACGGCAATCCTAAAACACATCGAGAGCATCGCGCGCTTGAATGACCAGTTGGAGGCCTTGCACAAGCAGATCGAGCAGGCCCAAGAGCTCTACGGTTCCCTCAACAAGCTGACCGACATGGCTGACGTCGCGAGCGTGCTCAACGACCCGGCGATCCGCAAGGCGCTTCCATCGGATTTCGCCGCAATCGAGGGGCTGCTCAAGGGCGATGGAACAGGCGTGTTCAAGGACTCCGCCTCGAAGTTCCTGGAAGGGAACTCCACCTATCGTACCGACGCCGACGATTTCTACGCCAAGGAACTCGCGCGCGTACAGAACAAAAACGCGGGTCAGATGAGCCTCGGACAGCAGATTTACGACGCTGCCACCAAGCGCATCGACGGGATCGACCAGCTTCGTGAAAAGATTTCGACGGCAAGCGATGCCAAGGACATCGCCGACCTGCAGGCGCGGTTGCAGGCCGAGCAGGCGTTTCTCCAGACCGACGTGCTGCGGATGGAAGGTCTGCGCATGGTGCAGCAGGCGCAGAACCAGGTCGATGAACAGCGCAAGGCCGAGGACTGGCGCCAGCGCATGGATGCGATGAAGGCGGCGCTGCAATGAGGCGATCTCCCTTTCTTGCCGTGCTCCTTCTCCTCGCGGCCTGCTCCGAGCAGTCCTATTCCGTCGACCAACTGACCGCCGACGAAGCACTGCTGTCCCGGATCATGGCGGAGTGCCGTAACAATCCGGGCGAACTGCGCGGCTCTGCCAATTGCCAGAACGCGGAAGCGGCCGACGGGAAGCTCCGCCTTGAAAAGATGCGCAAGGCGTTGGGAGGCTGAAACCCATGTATCAGGTGTTCGAGTTCATCGACGGACAGTTCAAGCGCCCGTTGGAAATGTTTGTCTCCGAGGGGACGTCGAACATTGCCGAATGGGTGACCGGCCCGCTAACGGCAGCCGTGACGCTTTACGTCATTCTGTACGGTTATCTTGTGCTGCGCGGCTCCGTGCAGGAACCGGTTCTGGAATTTGCTTTCCGGGCGATCAAGCTCGCGATCATTGTCCTGCTCGTAAAAAACGGCGGCGAGTACCAGACCTATGTCACGAACGTCTTCTTCGATATCCTGCCGCGTGAGATCGCACAGGCTTTGAACACCGGCGCGACGCCCAGCGCCAGCACATTCGATAGTCTGCTCGACAAGGGCCAGGCTTCGGCAACCGACATCTGGTCACGCGCGTCATGGCCGGTCGACATCGTCACGGGTGTCGGCGGCATGATGGTGATCGGTGTCAGTTTTCTGGTCGCCGGTATCGGCTACGTCGTCTCGCTCTATGCTCGGCTGGCCCTTGCCATCGTGCTGGCCATCGGGCCGATTTTCATCGCACTGGCTATGTTCCAGTCGACGCGGCGCTTCACCGAGGCCTGGATTGGCCAGCTCGCCAACTTCGCGATCCTTCAGGTCCTCGTCGTGGCTGTCGGCGCGTTGCTGATCTCCTGCCTCGATTCCACCTTCACGGCGATCGATGCCTATACTGACGTCCTTATGCGGCCGATCGCACTTTGCGCCATCGGCATTGCTGCCCTGTATGTGTTCTACCAGCTGCCGACGATCGCTTCCGCGCTGGCGTCCGGCGGCGCGTCGCTGGCCTACGGCCACGGCGCCGCACGCGATGCGCATGAGGGCGTGCTCGCCAAGGGGACTCGCTCCGCAGGTCGGATGGTTGGCCGCGCCGCGCGCCTCGCCGGCAGTGCGTTCGGCTCGAGAAGCGTCGGTGCATGAGCGCCGCTCAATAATAAGAAAAGGCCCGTCCATATGATCAAGACCACCGTATTTCTTGCCACACTTGTTGCACTCGGAGGGTGCGCTTCGCTGACCTATTCGCTCCCCAAATGCGACGGCTATTCTCGCCGGCCGTTGAATCGGGCGATGTGGGAATGGGAAGGTGACAGCAAGTTGAAGTCACAGCAGTCGGATCGGCGACCGTCAACCTCGGCCACGCCTTATGCTGAGGAGGGCACGGAACCGACCGCATTCGCCCACCTTGATATCGACGGCTCCCAACGCCGTTGCGCGGGGTGACGGCATGGTTTCGACAGATAACCTCAAGAGCTACTTCGAAAAGGCCCGGCGGTTCGATCAGGATCGAATGATGCAGATCGAGCGGTCGAACCGGATCGCCTGGTCGATTGCCATCGCCGCCGGCGTCATCGCAGGCGTTTCCGTCTTCGCGGTCGCTGGCCTTACGCCGTTGAAGACTGTAGAGCCCTTCGTCGTGCGCGTTGATAATTCGACGGGCATCGTCGATGTGGTGTCGGCGCTGACTTCCACGGCCGGAACCTATGACGAGGCCGTGACCAAATATTTCGCGGCTAAATATGTTCGCGCGCGCGAAGGCTACGTCTGGAGCGAGGCAAAGGAGAACTTCCGCACGATCGCGCTGCTGTCAACGCAAGCCGAGCAGGCCCGGTTCTCCGCCATCTATCGCGGGAGCAATCCGGAATCCCCGCAGAACACGTACAGCCGCGCCGCAACGGCAAGGATCAACATCGCCTCGATCTCACTGATCAATCAAAACGTGATCTCGGTTCGCTACATGCGGACCGTCACCCGAGGAGACGAGGTTCGCACGTCCCATTGGGTCGCGACCCTCACCTATTCCTACGCCAATGTCCCGATGTCATCGACGGACCGGCTGGTGAACCCACTTGGTTTCGCGGTTAGCGAATACCGCGCCGATCCGGAGGCTATCAATTGAATTGCAAGATCATCGTCGCCGCGGCTCTCCTTATGGGGTCCGCCTCCACGTCTTTTGCACTCGATATCCCACGCGGCGCATCACAGGATAGTCGTGTCAGGTTCGTGAACTACCAGCCCTACAATATCATCAGGATTGTCGGCACACTGCGCTCCTCCGTGCAGGTCGAGTTCGCAGCCGATGAGGAGATCGCCCATGTTGCGCTCGGCAACAGCGTCGCCTGGGAGGTGGCGCCGGCCGGCAACATCCTGTTCCTGAAGCCACGCGAGCATCAGCCGGTCACGAACATTTCCGTGGTGACGACGCGCCGGGACGGCTCGACGCGCAGCTATCAGATGGAGCTCACGGTCCGCGACGGCTCCGTTGAGGTCGGGCAGAACACCTACTTCTATGTCAAGTTCCGCTATCCCGGTGACGAGGCCGAACAGCGCCGGCGGCAGGCCTCGGCCCGCGCGCTCGCGAACCAGGCGAAGGAAGCCGACAATGTGCTTGCGCTTCATGAAGCCTATGGGCCGCGCAACTGGCGCTATTCGGCACAGGGTGCCCAGGCCCTTGAACCGCAGAGCGTTTATGACAACGGCAAGGTCACGACCTTTGCTTTCGTCGGCAATCAGGAAATGCCCGCCATCTACATGGAAAACTCCGATGGCTCCGAGAGCCTGGTTCCGAAATCCGTCGATGGCAACCTTGTGATGGTGCACGCAATCAGCCGCAAGTTCATCCTGCGTCGGGGCAAGGACGTGCTGTGCGTCTTCAACGAGGCCTACGACCGCGTCGGCATCAATCCGGACACCAACACGACCTCGCCGTCGGTCGAACGCATCGTGAAGACCGATGGCGCCGATCAGTAGGGAAGGGGAGGCTATGGCCCAGGAAGATGAAACCCGCATTCCCGGTGAGCGGGCCGAAACGGTCACAGGCCGGCGCATCGACAACAGTCCCGTCCTGAAGCGAGGTGCGGTGGCGCTCGCGGTCGTGGCATTCGTCGGATTCGCCCTCTGGTCGACAACCGGGAAAAAGGCCAAAGACGACAGCGCACAGCCGGAACGCATTGTCATCCGTCAAACAACACCATTCGAGGCAGCGAAGGAGAAGGCCGAGCCGGAGCAGACGGTCCCGGAAGTGAAGCTCCCGACGCCGGTTGTGGAACCTGTTGCCGAGGCGAAGGATGAATTGCTCGACTCCGCCCGTCGCGCGCCGGTCATGGCCTTCAGCGGCAGCCAGAAGAATGCCACGCAACGCCGGGAGGGGGATAGCTCGGAGACGAGCGCGAACAGCAATTTCCTGCCCCTCGACGGCAACGTGATGAGCCAGAACCAAGAGAATAGCGATCAGCAGCGCTTCGACGGACTGCTGCGGCCGACGAAACTCGAAGGATCACGCGCTGGGACGCTTGGCAATCGTGACTTCATCGTCGCAATGGGGACGTCGATCCCCTGCGTGCTCGAAACCGCGCTCGCGTCTGACCAACCCGGATTCAGCAGCTGCGTGATCAATCGAGACGTTCTCTCTGACAACGGCAGGGTCGTCCTCATGGAGAAGGGCACCCAGGTCGTGGGTGAATATCGAGGCGGGCTGCAACGGGGGCAGAAGCGACTGTTCGTCCTATGGAACCGCGCCAAAACGCCGAAGGGGGTGATCGTCACGCTTGCGTCTCCCGCGACCGATGCGCTCGGCCGCGCCGGCATCGACGGCTATGTCGACACCCATTGGTGGGAACGGTTCGGCAGTGCCCTGCTTCTCTCCATCGTCGGCGATGCGACGAGCTACGCGAACAGCCGGGTTCAGGATAGTGACGTCGATGCGCAAAACACGACCAGCGCGGGGCAGCAGGCTGCCGCGATCGCCGTCGAGCAATCCATCAACATCGCGCCAACGCTGAACAAGCACCAGGGCGAGCTCGTCTCCATTTTTGTCGCTCGCGATCTCGACTTCTCCGGGATCTATCGCCTGCGTGTGACAGAGCCGAGGAACCGCATTCTCGATCGAGCGGTGCTGGGGAATTTCGCGCCCGACTCGAAGCTAGTAACGAAGTAGGCAGGGCGATGACGGAAGCTCAGGATGCGGCGGTTGTTCGTGAGTTGCTGAAACCGATTTCGGTGTTCCTGCAGGATACCTCACTCTATGAGGTGATCGTCAATCGGCCCGGGCAGGTGCTGACGGAAGGACCCGGTGGTTGGCGGACCCATGATCTTCAGGAGCTTACCTTCGACAAACTCATGCGCCTTGCCCGGGCCGTCGCCAGCTTTTCCCACCAGTCCATCGACGAACGCCGGCCGATCCTGTCCGCGACTCTTCCGGGAGATGAGCGCATCCAGATTGTCATCCCTCCTGCAACGTCGAAAGGCACGGTCAGCCTCACGATCCGCAAGCCGTCCTCCGTCGACTTTACACTCGACGATCTGGAGAAAAGACAATTCTTCGCAGGTACCCGAACCGCCGAGGGGGATGCGCCAAGTGACGATAGTGAATTGCGCAGTCTCTACCGCAATGGTCAGGTCAAGGAGTTCTTGCGACAGGCGGTGGTTTCCCGGAAGAACATCATAATTTCGGGAGCGACGGGATCCGCGAAGACAACGCTCTCTAAGGCCTTGATAAAACACATTCCGGACGATGAGCGGATCATTTCGATAGAGGACACGCCGGAACTCCTCATCCCACAACCCAATCATGTGCGACTGTTCTATTCGAAAGACCAACAAGGACTGTCCCATGCAGGGCCCAAAGAACTTTTGGAATCCAGCCTCCGCATGCGTCCCGACCGCATCCTCTTGCAGGAACTTCGCGACGGAACCGCCTTCTATTATGTTCGAAACGTCAACTCCGGCCATCCTGGTTCCATTACGACTGTCCATGCCGATTCCGTCGCGCTCGCCTTCGAACAGCTGACGCTCCTGATAAAAGAGTCAGATGCAGGTCGAGATATTGAGCGCACCGAAATCTTGAACTTGCTGAGAGCATCGATCGACGTCGTTGTTCAATGCAAGCGTCTTGGCGGGGCGTTCCGAGCCACCGAGCTATATTTTGGCAGCATGCTTTATTTGCAAGCATCACCAAGCTGATAGGTCTAGATGCATTACAGTTGCATTTTAGTGTTCAGATGCGCTCGTCGCGCGACCGCCTGATGAGCGCGTCTCCAGCATGACCATGCGATGACGTAGGCGGGGGGGTATACGACGCTGGGCGAGTCTGATGGCGATGCGCCGGACTTCCTGGATTGACCAGCGGATCAAATCCTGATGGTCGGCATCCGCAGTCTTTTTTGGGGCGTCACGTCATTGGTGCGGCATCGGATCACCGCCATTATGGCGAAGGCGAGCATGACGAGGGAGGCGTGATGATGCCAGCCGTGACATGACCGGGTTTCGTTGTGATCGGGGCCGAGCTCGTTCTTGGCGGTCTCGAAGCTGTCTTCGATCGCCCGGCGATGGCCTTTAACGGAAACGAGTGTCTGGATGCCGGTCCCGTCCAGGCACCAGGTGGTAATGAATGCGAGATCACCGTCGCTAGTATTGCGCCGGATCAGGAGCCCACGGGCCCAACGCCCCGATTTCGTCTCGGTATATTCGTCGGCATCGAGATCAGCGAGTTCGCAATAGGCCCAGTCATGAAGCCGCGCGCCTTTGGTGCCCTCACCGGCGGAGAGACGCTGCGATGCACTTGGATCGAGATCACGGGCGATCTCCTGCGCTGTGCCGGCCACCGGAGGCTTGCCCGACCAGGAGCCGAAATAGTGGTCCGATTTAACCCCAAGAACGTAGCTTTTGCAGGCTCGGCGCAGGGTCCCTTCGACGTCCCCGACGCCATACACCGCATCTTCGGCCACCCATGAAAACGGCACATCGGCTGCCATCGCACGCCGTATCATATCGACAGCCAGGCCTGGCTTGGTAGCGAAGGCTATAGCCTCAGGAACGTGAGTTGCTGCAAGCCTTGCCGGATCGCCAGTCCAGCTCTTGGGCAAGTACAGGGCTCGATCGATAAAGGCATGACCGCGAACGGACAAACAGGCGGCGAACGCTCCGATCTGGCAGTTCGTTATCTTGCCTGCCGAACCTGGATATTGACGTGCACCAACGCACGATGCCGCGAAGTGCGTCCGCGTCCCAACGCCCGCGACCCAGAACGGCTTATTTCCGCCATGGACCGGGATCACCGGCCGCCTCAGCGCGCATCCAACCTGTCTTACGCCGCTCGACACTCAGCAAACCGTCCAGGAAAAGGTTCGCAGATGCTGCAACTCGCTCCTACGTAAACAGTCCGCGCATACGAGCCTTCACGTCACGCAACAATGATGCCCAAAGCTCAAGCGTCGTCTCGATCGATGCACCTGCCATCCACGACCTCCGAATCATTGAGACCCATAGATTGAGACTATAGATAAATATGCAACTGCAATGCCGATGAGATCGCCCGCTCCGGTGCGGATGCGGTGACGTGTTTCTTCCTCGTGAACGAGCCGGATGCGGCGCGGGTCGCGGATCACCGTGCGCACCTGGCCGAGATCACCCGTATCTGCCGCCAGATTGGCTATCCGGTGATCGTCGAGGCGCTTGTGGTCGATGATCAGGGGCACACGGTTCGAAAGACGCGGGATATATTGCGCGCCGCGCGGCTTGCGGCCGAACTTGGCGTCAGCGTTCTGAAGATCGATTCCCCGCTGGAGATTGCTGATCTCGAAGTCGTCGTTGGATCGGTGAATGTACTGGTCTGCATCCGCGGCGGAACGCCGCGCGACAAGGAGGTTGATACCCTTGCCGATGTCGACGCCTATATGCAGGCCGGTGCAAGGGGCATCGTCTACGGGCGCGGCATCTTTCAGGCCGTGGATCCCGCGCACATCCTGTCGAACATCCATCGTGTGGTTCACGGCGGCATCGCCTGACACAGCCTCCCCGGACCATTCTGTCTAGGCGGTGATCGTCGCCCTGGCGGGATGGATCCGGGCGTTCGCTTTTTCCCGCCTATTCCGTCGTGCGTACAGTTTCCGGCTCGAAGTAGGATGAGAACCGACGGGAGAGCTCGCCGAGATCCAGCATGACCCGCCGCAGGTGGAGTTTCATCACCTCCTGGGCACGATCCATGTCGCCGCCCGTCACGGCCTCCAGCACATCCTGATGGTCCTGCACGAGCTGGTCGAGCTGTCCGGCCTGCACCGACAGGCGGCGGACGCGATCCATGTGCTTCTTCGCATCAGAAATGAACCCCCAGACGCCGTCGCGCCCGGCCAGGCTGCAGTAGAGCGCATGCATGCGCTCGTCGCATTCGAAGAACAGATCCGGATTGTCTTCCTGAATGGCAAGCTCCTGTTCCTCGATCGCCTGGCGGATGCCGAGCAGGATGCGCCGGTTCGATTGCCGGGCTGCTTCCGCCACGATCGCAAGTTCGAGCTGCTCGCGGACGAATTGCGCCGTCCGTACTGCGTCCATGCGGATCGGTGCGACCACGACGCCGGCCCGGGATCTGAGATCGACCAGTCCTTCCGCGGAAAGCCGGGACAGGGCCTCGCGGACGGGCGTCCGGCTGACGCCCAGCAACTCGGCCATCGCGTGTTCACCGATCGGCTCGTTCGGCTTCAGCTCCAGTCCGATGATCTTGCGCGAAAGCGTGCGGTAACAATGCTCCGCCGCCGAGATTTTCGTATCACGCGCCATGGGTGAAAGGCCTTTTGTTTTTTTGCATGCAACTCTCCCTTGATTGCAGGATAGCCTGAAAAATAATCATTTTCTACTCATCCAAACGTCGAAGCTTGACCAGGTTTAGAATCTTGCATACAAGAATGCAAAGACATCTGGGAGGATATCGATGACAATTCGTGACAGGCTGCGGCCCGCTGCTTTGCGGGTCATTGCATCGACCGCGCTGGCGGTCTTCATGGCGGGAGCGGCGAGTGCCGAGGAGGTGACGATCGGCGCGCTCTATCTCGATGCGCAAGGTTTCTATGGCGGCATCAAGAAGGGCATCGAAGCGGGCGCCGGCGATGAGAGCGTGCGTCTGCTTGGCCAGAATTCCCAAGGGGATGCGGCCAAGGAGGCACAGTTCGCTTCCACGCTGATCGCCTCGAAGGTCAAGGCCATCATCATGTCTCCGGTGTCGGCCACGGCCTCCGTGCCTGTCGTGAAACAAGCGGCGGAGGCCGGTATTCCGGTGATCTGCTACAATACCTGCGTGAACGACGAGGATGCGAAGAAGTATGTCAAGGCGCTGGTGACGACCGACCAGTACAAGCTCGGTTATGATGTCGGCCTCGTCGCCGGCGACTATTTCAAGGGCAAGGGCGTCGACAAGCCGCGCTTCGGCATCCTGAACTGCGACGTCTACGAGGCCTGCGTTCAGCGCAAGGCCGGCTTCAAGAAGGCGGTCGAGGAGAAGGTGCCGGGTGTCGAATGGGCGGCCGACCAGGCGGGCTTCGAACCAGGCAAGTCGACCGAGACGGCGACGACCATGTTGACCGGCGACACGGCGATCAATGCCATGTTTGCGACCACTGACAACGGCACGATCGGCGCCATCCAGGGCATCATGGCCTCCGGCCGCCAGGGGCAGGCCGTGGTGTTCGGCAACGATATCAGCGTCCAGCTCGCGCAGTATCTCGTCAACGCTCCTGAAACACTGATTGCCACCAATGGCCAGCAGCCGCAGCAGATGGGCAAGGATTCCGTGCTCATGGCGCTGAAGGCCATCAAGGGCGAGGCGATCGACACCTATCTCACCATCGTGCCGACGGAGATGTTCCTGTCCGCCGATCCGGACAAGGTGAAAGCCTGGCTGGAAGCGCGGCCCGACGGCATCCCCTGAAACCAGCCGGTTTCCTCCCGGGAGGGGCGCGGCTTGCTGCGGCCTTCCCTTTTCATCAACGCAGTCAGTGGCATTGTCCCCATGGTCGAACCGCTTGTTCATATGCGCGGCATATCCAAGGCGTATCCCGGCGTCGTTGCCTTGCGGGATGTGGACTTTGCCATGGCGCGTGGCGAGGTCCGCGCCCTGCTCGGCAAGAACGGGGCGGGCAAATCGACACTCGTGAAGATCCTGGCGGGTGTCGAGCGACCGGACGAGGGGGCGATTGTGATGGACGGCAAGGCCGTTGTGCTGCGGACGCCGATGGACGGTATCCGGGCCGGCATCGCCACCGTGCATCAGGAATTGAGCGTGGTGCCTGAGCTTTCCATCGCGGAAAACGTCTTTCTCGGCCGGTGGCCCAAGCAGGGCGGGCGCATCGATTGGCGCCGGATGCAGCGCGAGGCGCATGATGCGCTGGCGGTGCTTGGCCTCTATCTCGATCCACGCCAGCCGGTTGCCCGCCTATCCGTTGCAGAGCGCCAGCTCGTCGAGATCGCGCGCGCCCTCAGCCAGGGGGCCCGGCTGCTCATCCTCGATGAGCCGACCAGTTCGCTCGTCGCCCAGGAGGCGGAGACGCTGATCCGCGTCGTGCGGCAGCTTGCCGAACAGGGCACGAGCATCGTCTACATCTCTCATCGGATGGATGAGATCCGCAAGGTGGCGCAGTCCGTCACCATCATGCGCGATGGCCGCCATATCGCGACCGCGCCGGTCGCCGATGTTTCGAACCGTCAGATCGTCGAAATGCTGCTGGGTGGCGCGCAGGGCGAGGGCGGAGCTCCGCGCCTCGCCGGCGCGTCTGGTGTACGCCGCCCGCTGCTCGCCATCCAGGGCCTCCACGTCGCACCGCGCATCCAGGATGCAAGCTTCGAGATCCGGGCGGGCGAAGTGCTCGGCATTGCCGGTGTGCTTGGCTCCGGCCGCACGGAGCTGTTGCAGGCGATTGCGGGGCTGCGCGCCACCCAGGGTGGCTCCATGACGCTTGATGGCAGCGCCTTCCGGCCTGCAAGCCTGCGCGAGGCGCGGGCGAATGGCATCTTCATGACGCCGGAGGATCGCCGCGGCGAGGGGGCGGTGATGATGCTCGGCATCGACGAGAACCTCGTCATGGCGAGCTGGCGGTCGGTCTCGCGCGGCGGCGTGATCGACCGCGTCGCGATGCGCGCGAAGGTCGCCGCGTCGATCCGCGCGCTTGGTATCAAACTGGCGCACCCCGGTGAACCGCTCGGCAATCTCAGCGGTGGCAACCAGCAGAAGGTCGTCATCGGCAAGGCGCTGAATGCCGCACCGCGCATCCTGCTGCTCGATGAGCCGACGCGCGGCGTCGATATCGGCGCCAAGCGGCAGATCTACCAGTTGATGCGGGACGCTGCCGCGGATGGCCTCGCGGTGGTCTTCGTCTCCGGCGAGATCGAGGAGTTCTGCGAGGTCTGCGACCGTGTCCTCATCCTGCGGGGCGGCAGCATCACGGGAGCGGTGGAGGGGCCGGCGATCCGCACGGAGACGCTGACCGAACTGACGACGGGCGAACAGGGAGTGCATTGAAAATGGCCCATACTCAATCCGAACTCTACCAGAAGTTCGACCTGCGCCACTTCCTGAGCGGGCGCGCCAACGAGATCGGCCTGCTCGTCGCCATCCTCGTGCTCTATGCTTTTCTTACGGCTTTTGCCTCGAATTTCATGACGCTGCCCAACCAGCTCAACATCCTGCGCGATGCCGCCTTCGTCGGTATCATCGCCTGGGGCATGACACTGGTGCTGATCAGCGGCGAGATCGACATTTCCGTCGGTCCGCACGTCGCGTTTGCCGGCGTGCTTCTCGCCTCGCTGGCGCAATCCGGCGTGCCGCTTGCGGTCGCAGCGCTGGTGGTCATCGTGCTCGGCGCGCTGATCGGCTGCTTCACCGGCGTGCTGCGCGCCTTTCTGGACGTGCCGAGCTTCATCGTCACGCTGGCACTGTGGCTGGGCTTGCGCGGCACCGCGCAGGTCATGTCGGATGCCGTGCCGATCGTCATCATGGATTTCAGCTTCCAGCGCCTCGGCGCGGGCTGGCTTCTCGGCATCCCGACGCCGGCGGTTATCATGCTCGTCCTCTTTGCTGTCTTCAGCTTCGTGGCGACGCGCACCGTCTTCGGCCGCAGCGTCTATGCGGTCGGCGGCAATGCGGAGGCCGCGCGTCTTTCCGCCATTCCCGTGGCGCGGGTGCGCATCCTCGTCTTCGCCATTACCGGCGCGCTGGCCGCGCTGACGGGAATCCTGATGGCGAGCCGCCTCGGCTCCGGCAACAGCGGCGCCGCCTCCGGCCTGGAATTCGACATCATCGCGGCTGTCGTGGTGGGCGGAACCAGCCTCTTCGGCGGACGTGGCACCATGCTCGGCACGCTGCTCGGCGTCATCTTCATCGCCGCCCTTGTGAACGGCCTCGTCCTGATGGGTGTCGACCCTTTCGCACAGGGCATCGTGCGCGGCGTGGTCATCCTCGTTGCCGTCATGGTCAACATCATCAGCATCAAGCGTATGCGGGGACGGGCATGAACGCGATCTTAACGCGACCAAACCGTGCGGCCGTCCTCCTGTCGCCCAACCACGTCGAGTTGCAGGATTGGCCAGAGCCGGCGGCAGGGCCGAACGACGTCGTGGTGGAGATCTCAGCCGTCGGCGTGTGCGGGTCGGATGTGCACTATTTCCGCCACGGGCGTATCGGCAACCTCGTCTGCGATCGGCCGATCGTGCTTGGACATGAGGCTGCTGGCACGGTCGTTGCGACAGGTAGCGCGGTCACGCATCTTGCGCCCGGCGATCGCGTGACGCTCGAGCCGCAACGGCCGTGCGGCCATTGCGAACAGTGCTGGTCCGGCGCCTACAATCTCTGCCGCGACGTGGTCTTCATGGCGACGCCACCCTATCACGGTGCCTTTGCGCGGCGGGTCGTCAATCCGGCCGATTTCACCTTTGCCATTCCCGACAGCCTGTCCTTCGAGGAAGCGGCGCTGATCGAGCCGCTGGCGGTCGGGCTATGGGCGACGGAACGGCTCGACCTCAAGCCGGGCAGCTCGGTCCTGATCATCGGCGCCGGGCCGATCGGCCTGCTGGCGGGGCAGGCGGCGGCCGCGCGCGGAGCGACGCGCATCGTCCTTTCCGATATCAATCCGGCGCGTATCGGCCTTGTCTCGCGTTTCCCGCGCTTTACCGCACATGATGCGGCTGCTGATCCGGCCTATGAGACGATCGCCGAAGTCGATGCCGTGATCGAATGCAGCGGGGCGCCGACGGCGGTGACGCGCGCCTTGCCGCGCATCCGTCCACGCGGCGGGCTTGCACTGGTCGGCATCAATCCAACGGGTGTCGCCTCGGTGGATTTCTGGCCTGCCATGGAGCGGGAGCTCTCGATCCATGGCGTCTTCCGCTATGCCGGCATGTATCCGAGAGCGATCGCCCTTGCTTCAAGCGGCCTCGTGGATCTGAAATCCGTCATCACGGACCGTTTTGGCCTGGAGGAGACCGCGGCGGCGCTGGCCAAGGCGAGCGATGATCCATCGTCGATCAAATCGGTGGTGCTGCCATGAAGACCTCGGCTTGCCTGCTTCTCGATGCAAAAGATATCGTCGGCGAGAGCATCATCTGGTCGGGCGAGGAGAATGCCCTCTATTGGGTCGATATCGTCGGCCGGCGCATCCATCGGCTCGAACCGGCAAGCGGCCGCCATGATGTCTGGCCGACACCCGATTTCGTGACCTCCATCGGTATGCGGGCGGATGGCGGTTTCATCGTCGGCCTTCGCCGCTCGGTTTGCCTTTGGCAGCCCGGTGGCGCTTTCGAAGAGTTCGCGGTGCCCGAGCCGGATCTGCCGGACAACCGCCTCAACGAGGGGCGTGTCGCGCCGGATGGCGCCTTCTGGGTGTCGACCATGCAGAGCAACCTCCACCCCGACGGTTCGCTCAAGAATATGGACCGCAATGCCGGTGCTATTTACCGCATCGATGTCGGCGGCCATGTCGCGCAGCTGACACCGAACGAATACGGCATCACCAACACGATGGCCTGGACACAGGATAGCCGCTTCTTCTTCGCCGATACGTTGGCGAACGAGATCTACCTCTTCGATTGTGACGTCGCGACGGGGACCCTCACCAACCGGCGAACCCTTGCAGCCGGATTTTCGCGCGGTTTTCCGGATGGGTCCTGCCTGGATGCCGAGGACCGGCTGTGGAACTGCCGCGTTGCAGGCGGTGCGGCGGTCGCCGGTTTCGACGGGCAAGGCGGCCTCGTCGGTCTCGTGGGGCTGCCCGCGGGTTGGCCGACGAGCTGCACCTTCGGTTGTCAGGACCTATCCACCCTCTATGTCACCTCGGCGCGTTTTACCATGTCGGCCGACCATCTCGAGGCGCATCCGCTGGAAGGTGGGCTTTTCGCCGTCGAGGGTGTCGGCCGCGGCCTCGCCGAGCCGAAATTCGGGGCGCCTGCCCAAAACCCGTCCGTTGCGGAGAAAGCATGATGAGTGAATTTGACGGCAAGAGCATCGTCGTGACCGGTGGTAGCCTCGGCATGGGGCTCGCATGCGCCCATCGTTTCGCGGCAGGCGGCGGCAAGGTGCTGATCGTCGCGAACGACAAGGCCTCGGTCGACGAGGCCGTGGCGGCGATCGGCGACAGGGCCGCGGGTTTCGTCGGCGATGTGCGCAGCAAGGATGCCATGGCGGCAGCGATCGCGACTGCGGTCGCGCGTCACGGCGGCGTCGACGTACTTGCCTGCTGCGCCGGCATCCAGCGCTACGGCACGGTGGTCGATACGCCCGAGGACGTTTGGGATGACGTGCTCGACATCAACCTCAAGGGTATCTTCCTTGCTGCGAAGTTCGCCATTCCCGAAATGCAGAAGCGCGGCGGCGGGGCGATCGTCGTCATCTCCTCGGTGCAGGCCTATGCCTCGCAGGCGGGCGTCGCCGCCTATACGGCGAGCAAGGGTGCCATCAACGCGCTGGTGCGCGCCATGGCGCTCGACCATGCCCCTGACAACATCACGGTGAACGCCGTCTGCCCCGCCTCGATCGACACGCCGATGCTGCGCTGGGCAGCGGACATCTGGAAGGGCGACGGCACGGCCGAGGCGACGCTCGACGCCTGGGGGCGGGGCCACCCGCTCGGCCGTGTTGGAAAACCGGCCGAGGTCGCCGATCTCGTCGCCTTCCTTGCCAGCGACAAGGCCCGCTTCATCACCGGCGCCGACGTCAAGATCGACGGCGGGGTGCTTTCGAAACTCGGCATCATCATTCCAGACTGATCGGAGGCTCCCCCATGAAACCGTTTCCCGATTTCCGCTCGAAGACGTTCCTCCTCGCCCACATGCGCGAGATCATGGATTTCTACCATCCGATATGCCTGAACAGGGAGGACGGCGGTTACTACAACGAATATCGCGACGACGGTTTCATCACCGATCGCAAGACGCAGCACCTCGTCTCCACCACGCGCTTCATCTTCAACTATGCGACGGCCGCCGTGCTCTTCCAGCGGCCGGATTTCGCCGAGGCTGCCGCTCATGGCATCAAATATCTCGACGAGGTGCATCGCGACCCCGACCACGGCGGCTATTTCTGGTTGATGCATGGCCGCGAGGCCGTCGACACGACCAAACATTGTTATGGCCACGCCTTTGTGCTGCTTGCCTATGCGGCGGCGGCGAAAGCGGGCGTTGCAGGCATGGCGGAGAAGGTCTCGCAGACCTGGGATCTTCTCGAACGCCGCTTCTGGGAAGCGGACCGCGAACTCTACAGGGACGAGATCGGCCGCGACTGGCAGCGGGTTTCGTCCTATCGCGGCCAGAACGCCAACATGCACATGACCGAGGCGATGCTGGCGGCGTACGAGGCGACGGGCGAGACCCGCTATCTCGACCGTGCCGAGACGCTCGCCCGTCGCATCTGCGTCGAGCTTGCCGCGGGTGCGCAGGGTGTCGTCTGGGAGCACTATCGCCAGGACTGGTCGATCGACTGGGACTACAACAAGGACGATCCTAAGCACCTGTTCCGTCCCTACGGCTACCTGCCCGGCCATATGACGGAATGGACCAAGCTGCTCCTGATCCTCGAACGGTATCGCCCGCGGGACTGGATCCTGCCCAAGGCCATCCTGCTCTACGAGACGGCGCTGGCCAAAAGCGCTGACCTTGAATTCGGCGGCATGCACTACAGCTACGGCCCGGATGGCAAGCTCTACGATCTCGACAAGTACCATTGGGTTCATTGCGAGACAGTGGCCGCCGCCGCGGGCCTTGCCGCGCGCACCGGCGCGGAGCGCTACTGGCAGGACTACGAACGCCTCTGGCGCTATAGCTGGCGGCACCTCGTCGATCACGCTTACGGCTGCTGGTTCCGCATCCTTTCGCCCGAAGGCGAGAGGCAGAGCGATATCAAGAGCCCGCCGGGCAAGACTGACTACCACCCTTTCGGCGCGTGCTACGAAATTCTTCGCGTGCTGGGGGAGGCGAAGTAGCGCCCGATTGGAAAACGGCCAGCCGCGCCACGCGCTCCGCGGCTCGCATCTCGATAGAGAGCGCAAGCGAAGATCATGGGAGGGAATGACATGCTGAAGACATCGCTGGCCGCATTGGCTCTGGGTGCTGCGCTGACCACAGCCGGCGGAGCTGTGGCTCAGGAGAAGCCGAAATTCGTCTATCTGACACAGACCGGCATCGACAACAGCTTCTGGCAGTCGATCAAGAAGGGCATGGACGATGCCTGTGCGCAGTTCGAGGCGGATTGCCAACTTATTTTCACCACGCCGAACGGCGACCTGCAAAAACACCTGCAGAACCTCGACACCGTCGTCGAACAGGGTGTCGACGGCATCGTCACCGTGATCGTCAACGACGACCTCTACGACGAGACGATCAAGAAGGCGGTCGACAAGGGGATTCCCGTCATCACGGCCAATGTCGATGACAGCCAGGGCGCCGCCGGCAATGCACGCAACGCTTTCGTGGGGCAGGATCTTTTCGAGGCGGGCTACGTGCTGATGAAGGGGCTCCACGCGAAGATACCGGCAGACCAGCCCATCCACGCGCTGCTCGGCCTGTCGCGGCCCGGTGAAAGCTGGGCGGAAGCACGTATCGGCGGTGCCAAGAAATTCCTGGACGAGGCCAAGGCCGCCGAGCCGAACCGGCAGATCAGCTATGAGGTGATCGACAGCTCCAACGACATCTCGGTCACCGCATCCCGCATCTGCCAATATGTCCAGGGCAAGCCGGAGACCAATGCCTATGTCGATGCCGGCTTCTGGGGCGCGGGTGCCGGCGAATGCCTGCGTGACCTCGGCATCAAGCCCGGCCAGCTGCACATGGCGACCTTCGATCTGGTGCCCGTCGTGCTTGATGAGATGAAGAAGGGCTATGTCGACATCACCATCGACCAGCAACCCTACTACCAGGGTTACCTGCCGATCCTCCAGCTCGCGATGATGAAGAAGTTCGGCCTCAGCGCCTTCGACGTCAATACGGGCAAGGCGGTGGTCGAGCCGAAGGATCTGGAGCAGGTCGAAAAGTTCATGTCGATGGGTGTCCGCTAAGCCCGCCGTTTCCCAGCCCTTCCGCCAAGGCGCGGGAGGGCCCTTCAAAGGCCTGACACGATGAAACCCAATATCCGCAGCCTGATGGCGCGGCCGGAAATGGCAGCGCTGCTGATCTTCCTCGCCCTGTTCGTGACCTTCAGCATCATCAACGACCGGTTTCTCACGACCGGCAACATGACCGTCTACTTGCAGCCGATCCCCGAGCTGGCGGTTGTCGCGATGGGCATCACGATCCTGATCATTGCCGGGGAGTTCGACCTCTCCGTTGGCTCGGTCTTCGGCCTGTCGCCGATGGTGACGGTGCTCCTGATGCAGGCCGGTTGGCCGACGGCGGCGGCCATCCTGATCGGCCTTGCGCTGGCGGCGTTGATCGGCCTTGCCAACGGCCTGATCACGCTAAAGCTCAAGATTCCCTCCTTCATCGCGACGCTCGGCATGCTGTTCATGGCCCGCAGTCTTGCCATCGTGCTGGCTGGCGGTTTCCCGCCGGTGTTCCCGCGCGAACTCGACGTGTCCTGGCTTGTCGGGCGGCTCGGCCTCGGGCTTGTCACGCCACGCGTCTCGCTGCTCTACATGATCGCCATTGCGCTTGTTCTCGGCTTCGTGCTGCGCCGCATGGATTTCGGCCACTGGATCTTTGCGACCGGCGGCCATCCGCAGGCGGCGCGCGACATGGGCATCAAGACCGAGCGGGTGAAGATGGCATGCTTCATGCTCTGCGCCACGCTCGCCGGCCTTGCCGGCATCATCCAGAGTTTTCGCGTCAAGGTGATCGTGCCGAACCTCGGTACGGGCCTTGAAATGCAGGCGATCGCCGCGGCCGTCATCGGCGGCGTGGCGCTGACCGGCGGGGTCGGCTCCATTCTCGGCGCGGTTGTCGGCACGCTGCTCATCGCCATGATCGAGAACATCCTCATCCTCAGCGGCGTCAATGCCAACTGGTTCATGTTTGCCGTCGGCGCCATGATCGTGGTGGCGGTCGTCCTCAACACGCAGACCCGGCTGAAAGCCGAAGGCATGAAGGGGTAAGGCCATGAGCACTGCCGTCAATCCGGCCGAAGAGCCGATCATCAAATGCGTCGGCCTGCAAAAGTGGTACGGCGCCGTGCACGCCCTGAAGAACGTCGATTTCCATGCCGCGCGCGGCGAGGTGATCGGTCTCGTTGGAGACAACGGTGCCGGCAAGTCCACGCTGATCAAGATCCTGTCGGGCGTGCACACGCAGGACAAGGGCGACATCTTCATCGAGGGCCGCAGCGCCTCCATCACCGGCCCGGAAGTGGCGATGGGGCTCGGCATCGAGACTATCTACCAGTACACGGCCATGGTGCCGGAAATGTCGATCGCCCAGAACTTCTTCATCGGGCGCGAACCGTTGAAATTCGGGCGGCCCGGCCTCGGCATCGTCGACCGGGAGAAGATGGCGCGGGAAGCCATGGAAGGCCTGCGCGGTGTCGGCCTGCACCTGCGCGGTGCCGACACGCCGGTCAAGGCGCTGTCGGGCGGCCAGCGCCAGGGGGTAGCGATTGCGCGCGCCATGCATTTCCGTTCGAAAGTGCTGATCCTTGACGAGCCGACCAACCACCTTTCGGTCAAGGAGACCAACAAGGTGCTGGACCATGTCGTGGAACTGAAGGGCCTCGGCGTAACATCGATCTTCATCAGCCACAACCTGCATCACATCCACCCGATTTCCGACCGCATCGTCGCGATGGCGCGGGGCGAGAAGATCGCCGATCTGCCGGCCAGGGATATCAGCGTGGACGAGATGACCCGGATGATCAGCTAGCCGGGCATTTGGCCCGGCCATTTGTAACAGACAGACCGCATTGGAGCCTTCCATGAAGCGACCAAAAATCACCGATATCCGCGCCACGACCGTCACTGTTCCGCTGGAAGCGCCGCTGCGCCATTCCAACGGGGCGCATTGGGGGCGCTTTGTGCGCACCATCGTCGAGGTGGAGACCGATGTGGGCATCGTCGGCCTCGGAGAGATGGGCGGGGGCGGGGAGAGCGCGGAGGCGGCCTTTCGGGCACTCAAATCCTATCTCGTTGGGCATGATCCGTTCGAGCTGGAAAATCTCCGCTTCATGATCTGCAATCCGACCGCCAGCCTCTACAACAACCGCACGCAGATGCATGCGGCCATCGAATTCGCCTGTTTCGACATCATGGGCAAATTCCTTGGCGTGCCGGTCTATGACCTGCTCGGCGGCAAGATGCGCGAGAGGGTGCCTTTCGCCAGCTACATGTTCTTCCGCCTGCCCAACAAGGAGACCGGTGAGGGCGAGACACGCACTGCCGACCAGCTCATCGAGCAGACGCTGGCTCTCAAGGAAAAATGTGGCTTCACCTCGCACAAATTGAAGAGCGGTGTCTTCCCACCTGGCTACGAGCTGGAGGTTTATCGCGCCTGGGCAAAGGCGCTTGGGCCGGACAGCGTGCGCTACGATCCCAATGCCGCTTTCAGCGTGGAGGAGGCGATCCGCTTCGCCAAGGGTATCGAGGATCTCAACAACGACTACTACGAGGATCCGACCTGGGGCCTTAACGGTATGCGCCGCGTGCGCGAAAACACGACGATGCCGCTTGCCACCAACACGGTCGTCGTCAATTTCGAGCAGCTCGCCGCCAACATCCTCAATCCGGCGGTCGATGTCATCCTGCTCGACACGACCTTCTGGGGTGGCATCCGGCCCTGTGTGAAGGCTGCGGGCGTCTGCGAAACCTTCCAGCTCGGTATCGCCGTGCATTCTTCGGGCGAACTCGGTATCCAGCTTGCCACCATGCTGCATCTCGGCGCGGTCGTGCCGAACCTCGTCTTCCATGCGGATGCGCATTATCACCAGCTCGTGGACGACATCATCGTCGGTGGGCCGATGCGCTATGAGAACGGCGCGATCAAGGTGCCGTCGGCGCCGGGGCTCGGCGTGGAGATCGACCGCGACAAGCTCGGCAAGTATGCCGACCTCTACAAGACGCTGGGCGGCTACCCCTATGATCGCGATCCCTCGCGCGAGGGCTGGTTCTCCGTCGTGCCGAACACGCGCTGGGCTGATCCGAACGACGGTCGGGTCGTCGATTATTGACGGGTGACGATATGGAACTCGATCTGCAAGGCACCTTTGTCGGCCGCGTGTGGCTTCCCGCCGTGGCCGGCCCCTCCCTTGTCGCGCTGCGGGAGGGAGTGCTGGTCGACATCACCTCCAGCACCGCACCGACCATGCGGGACCTGCTCGAATTGGACGACCCCGTCGGCTTCGTGCGGGCTGAGACCGGCTCCCGGATCGGCCGCCTGGAAGAGGTCCTCGCCGCATCCGGGCAAAAGGATGCGGCGCGACTTCTCGCGCCCTGCGACCTGCAAGCGATCAAGGCCTGCGGCGTGACCTTCGCCCGCTCCATGATCGAGCGGGTGATCGAGGAACGGGCTGCCGGGGATCCGGTGCGTGCGGCAGCGATCCGGGATCGGGTGGCAGCCCTGGTCGGTGCCAGCCTTCGGGATCTCAAGGCGGGCTCGGCCCAGGCGGTGAAAGTCAAGGCGGCCCTCGTCGAGGAAGGGCTCTGGTCGCAATATCTTGAGGTGGGCATCGGCCCGGATGCCGAGGTCTTCACCAAGGCACAGGTGCTGTCGTCGGTCGGCCATGGTGCGGAGGTCGGGCTGCATCCGATATCGTCGTGGAACAACCCGGAGCCGGAGGTCGTGCTCGCCGTCGACAGCCGGGGCCGGGTGCGGGGTGCCACGCTCGGCAACGACGTTAACCTGCGCGATGTCGAAGGCCGCTCCGCGCTGCTTCTTGGCAAGGCCAAGGACAACAACGCCTCCTGCTCCATCGGACCGTTCATCCGTCTTTTCGATGAAACCTACTCCATCGAGGACGTGCGCAATGCCGTTCTTCATCTGCGGGTCGAGGGTGAGGACGGTTACGTACTGACCGGACGCAGTTCCATGCACGAGATCAGCCGGGATCCGCTCGATCTCGTTGCCCAGACGATTGGCGCTCACCATCAATATCCGGATGGCTTCATGCTCTTTCTCGGCACATTGTTTGCACCCGTCGAGGACCGCGACGTGGCCGGTCAGGGGTTTACCCACAAGATCGGCGATACGGTCACCATCTCCAACGACCGGCTCGGCTCCCTGGTCAATCGGGTGAGGCTTTCCGACGAATGCGCGCCCTGGACCTTCGCTGCGTCCCATCTGATGCGCAATCTCGCGCAACGCGGCCTGCTGGGTGCTTATGGAGCAGGCGCCAAGGGTTCCGAATTGGTTGACGCCTGTCGGAAGCCGGGATGAGGAGGCCCGATAGGCATCGCCGCCGTAGCGGCTCAGAAGACCCTCGGCCTGAAACATATGCAGGCCGTGTTCAAGGATTTCCGGAGCGGCGCCAGTGCCGTCGCTTCGAAAACGGTCGACGGCTACGTGATCCTCGCCGACAAGCCGGTCGAGCCCGATCCGAAGCGGCAGCTCTCGAACGCGCTCTCCTTCGCCATTTCGCCGGGCACGGTGCTCACCTCGGTCGGCCGCGACTATCTCATCCCCAATGAGCTCACCGTCACCATCCGCAACCGGGACAAGGACAAGCCGCTGCTTTCGGCGCGGGCGGCGGACAGCGCGCCGGGCTTCACGCTGGTCTTCCCCGCCGTCTGGGTTGAGCCCGGCGAGGAAGAGACGTTCACCGGCACGACGGCCCTGACGGCGGTGGCGCTGGTCGAAGATATCGAGGTGGTGCCGGCGAGCGATGCGAAACACGGCTGGACGGTTTCAGGCCCCGACGCCGACAGCCTCGTCAGCGCGATACGGCCGAACCCCGACAACCGGGAACTGATCGGCAAGGGCGGCGCGCTGATGCTGCACGTTTCCGACCTCAACACCAGCCTGCCGCCCTTCGCCACACAGGTCTACGTGCTCTATGAAGGCATCGACGGCTACGATCCCGGCTACGAGACGCTGACGCTCTACCGCCAGATCCCCGAGCCGCAGATCCGCAGCTTCATGGCCGAGCCGCCGTCGCTGTTTTGCGGCGAGGAGAGCCGGCTCAGCTGGTCGGGGCTCGGCTGCGACCGGATCGAGCTGTCCTATGTCGAATACGGCACCACCCACACGCTGACGAGCGACGGGGAGGATGCGAGCCTCAGCCTGCCCGAGGGCTCGCTGACCGTGATGCCCTACGAGGACCTCATGGTCTATACGCTCTCGCTCTACAAGGACGGCAAGCTGGTCAAGGAAGAGACGGTGGACATCACCGTGGTGATGCCGGTGATGGACCTGACCATGACGCCGAAGGCAGCGGCGCTCGGCGAGCGGGCGCATCTTTCCTGGGAGCTCGGCGGCCGATGGGCCTTCAAGGGAACGCTCACCGAGGGACGCACCATCCTGCAAAAGATCTCCAAGCCGGCGACGGACGTGCCGCTGCGCGGCTCGATGCCGGAGGAGGTGCGGCAGAACCGCTTCTACCGCCTCAACGGCACCTGGCAGACGCCCCAGCCGATGACCTGGACGCGGGAGGCGACGCTGACCGTGGTGGAGCCGGTGACCAGCATCGAGTTCTTCCGCATGTACCGCACGCTCGACCGGCCCTACGGCGAGGTATCCTTCGCCTGGTCGGCGCGCAATGCGGAAAACTACCGGATCGGCCATTGCGCGACCGGCACGTTTCCGGGCGCTGAAAACCTAGGCACCCTCGTCGACGACGACCTCACCATAGATACGGTCTTCACCGAGGTCATGATCGACTGGAGCAGCGTCTCCTAACGGGCGAATGTGCGCTTCTTCGATCTCAGCCTGCCGTTCGAGGTGCTGGAGGAGAACATCGAATGGTTCAACGCGCGCCTCGCCCAGCGGGGTTTTTTCCTGATGGCCTTCGACCAGAGCGGCACGAGCGCCGTGCCGGCCATCCTGCAGGCCGAACTCGTCGACCGGTCGAAGGAGCTGTGAGATTCGCATTCACGACGGCGAATCGGGCGGGTTGCATAGGTTCGAGAAGTGATCCATTCATCCGGTATGACGCTCAGGAGCGGAAGCATCCTCCACGTCGCAATTCCTAAGCTGTGGGAACGTTGTATCTCTTTCTTTTCCCTATTCTTTTACGCCGAAGCGACCTGCTTCGGCGTTCTCGTTGTTTTGGTCCAGAAATGACAGGCGCAGCCTCGTGCTTGCCTCCTTGCTGGGCATGTATGTGACCCATTGACGGGTCTCGGTATTGGGTCCTCGGGCATTGGCAGGCGACAACCAACGGTGCTGGGAGAGCGGTTCTCATGCACGACCGTCCTACGGTTCTTCATGCTTCTCAATATGCGATTTGTTGATTTTGTGTGTATTGACAATTTCCACAAAACCAACATAAATCCACATAACGGGAGATGAAGGTCGTGGATTTTTCGGTTCTTGCGCTCAGGTCGGCAATTGCTTCTGGCAGCCTCACATCCGAGGCGCTGGTGCGGGAATGCCTGGCGCGCATCCGGCGGCTGAACCCTGTCGTCAACGCATTCAGCCAGGTCTTCGAGGAGGAGGCGCTGGAGGAAGCGCGGGCCTGCGACCGCGAAGCGGCGCAAGGCCATCTGCGCGGTCCGCTGCATGGCATTCCGATGGGGGTGAAAGACCTCTTCTTCGTGGCGGACCGGCTCTGCCAGCGCGGTTCGGCCGCCTACAAAAATTTCGCTCCCAAGGCGACGGCGCCGATCGTCCAGCGGATGATCGACGCCGGATCGATCATGATCGGCAAGACGACGACGACGGAGATGGGCTGGTCCGGTTCGGGCCATTCCGAATTCTACGGGCCGACCCGCAATCCCTGGAACCCCGAACTGACGAGTGGCGGCTCCTCTTCGGGGTCCGGCGCGGCGCTCGCCGCCCGCATGGTGCCCTTCACCTTGGGATCGGACGGCGGCGGTTCCGTGCGCATCCCGGCGGCCTTCTGTGGCGTTTTTGCCATGAAGGGCACGCTGGGACGCGTGCCGACCTGGCCGTGGAGCGCGACGGAAATGCTCTCCCATGCCGGCCCGATGAGCGTTTCGGCCAAGGACAGCGCGTTGCTGTTCAACATCGCCAAGGGTCCGGATCCGCGCGACCATCAGGCCCTGCCGGATGACGGCGCCGACTACACCGATCCGCGCCCGATCCGCGCGCTGCGTGTGGGTTTTACGCCGAGCCTGTTCGGCTTTGCCGTTGTGCCCGACGTGGACCGCGTCATCAGGGAGGCGGTGGCGACGCTCTCTGGCGCGCTCGACCTCGATATCCGCCCCGTTTTGCTCGACTGGCAGGACCCGATCCGCATTTTCGAGACGCTGTGGGTCGCCGGCCGCGGCGTTGCCTATGGCGCCGAGGCGGATCTCTCGGCATTCGGCAGCGGTTTCCGCGGCCTCGTCGAGGCCTCCACCCGCTATGATCTCGCCGACTATCTCTCGGCGGCCAAGGCCCGTGCCGACTTTGCCGGCAGCGTGCATGCGCTTTTCGAGGACATCGACCTCCTGCTCTTGCCCACCGTGCCGGTCGAGCCCTTCGCCGCCGACCGCGAGGCGCCGGAAGGATTTTCGTCCCCCTCCGAGGTGCTCGCCTGGACGGGCTGGACGCCCTTCACCTATCCCTTCAACCTCTCGGGCAACCCGGCGGCCTCGCTGCCCGCGGGCCTGACGGTAAACGGCCTGCCGGTCGGCCTGCAGGTCGTCGGCCGGCGGCATGCCGATGCGCTTGTCATGGCGTTCTGCCAGCGGGCCGAAGACCACCTTTTCCATAATAAATTACCTCCGCTTGTCGTTGCTGGCGACAAAGCGGGGCGGGGAACAGCCAGCAATCCAACTGCGGAGATATCGTCATGGAATTCAACAGGAGAGCATTCCTAAGAAGCTCGGCGCTCGCTGGCCTTGCCATCGGCCTGCCGGTCCTCAACACTGCCTTTTTCGTCGACCCGGCGCATGCCGCCGAGGGCAAGGTCCTCAATTTCATGTCGGCGGAAAACCTCACCGGCAACTGGGACCCGTCCTCCCACACGACGCTTGCCCAGATCAACCTGGAGAGTTTCGTCTTCGGCTACCTCACCCGCGCGCCGATGCGGCCGGACAATCCGGACGAGCTGGTGATGGAGCTGGCGACCGACATGAAGCTCGTCGACGAGCACACGCTGGAATTCACGCTGCGCGAGGGCGTGACTTTCCATGACGGCAAACCCTTCACCGCCGAGGACGTGAAGGCGACCTTCGAATATGCCAGCCAGCCGGATCGTCCCGCGGCCTGGTATCCCGGTCCCTGCGAGGTCGAGGTGGTGAGCGATCATGTCGCTCGTATCAAGACGGAGAAGGGCGGTTATCCGGCAAGCCTCTTCTGGTTCCTGTCGGCCTTCCTGCCGATCCTGTCGGCCAAGGACGTCGCTGATCCGAAAACGCTGTCCGCCCGGCCGAACGGCACCGGTGCCTTCAAGTTCGCGCGCCAGGAGGGCAACACGACGGTGCTCGAAGCCTTCGACGGCTTCTATCTCGGCAAGCCGACCCTGCCGGGCATCAATTTCAGCTTCGTCGGCGATGCGACCACCCGCACGCTGGCATTGCTCAACGGCGAGGCCGACCTCATCGAGCGCCTGGAGGCCGAACAGGTCCAGACCATCGAGGACACCGGTGGTTTCAAGCTGAACAAGGCGGTCTCGGTCGAGAACAAATATCTCTGGTTCCGCTGCTCCAAGCCGCCCTTCAACGATCCGCGCCTGCGCAAGGCCGCCGCCCATGCCATCGACCGCGCCGTGCTGCTCGACATTTTGGGCGTCTCCGGCCATGCCTCCAAGGCCTGGATCTCGCCGGTGAAGTTCGGTTACGTCGATACGCCGAACTATCCGGAATACAATCCGGAAGAGTGCCAGCGGCTGCTGGCCGAGGCCGGCTTCCCGAAAGGCGAGGGCCTGCCGGAACTCGAATACATCACCTCGGTCGGCTTCTACCCGAAGACCAAGGAATATGGCGAGGTCATCACCGCCATGCTTCAGGAACAGGGCTTTCCGGTAAAGCTGAACGTCATGGAGGTCGCCGCCTGGAACGAGCGGCTCTACGACCGGCCGGGCGGCGGGCCGGGCCACATGATCGACTGCGGTTGGTCGACAGGCTCTCCCGAGCCGGACCTCGTGCTGCGCACCCATTTCCATTCCTCCTCGAAGCGCATTACCGGCATCGAGGACAAGGATCTGGATGCGGTGCTCGACAAGGAGCGCAATACGCTCGATCCGGCCGCGCGCAAGGCGGTGATCCAGACTGAGGTGATGCCGATGCTGGCGGACAAGGTGCCAGCGCTCTCGCTGTTCACCTCCGTCTTCATCCACGCCATGCGCGAGGGGGTGGAGGGCATGTACTTCTATCCGAATGGTATGATGGACGCCAACAAGGCCAGCCTCGCCTGATGGCACGCGGCGGCCGCCAATATTTGGCGGCCGCTCCATCCCGATCGGCGCAAGGGGAGACGCATGTTCGTCCTGTCGTTCCTGTTGAGACGGCTCCTGCAGGGGAGCCTCATCATCCTGCTCGTTACCTTCATCATCTTCACGCTGCTGCGCGTGGTGCCGGGCGATCCGGCGCGCCTCATCGTCGGCGGCATGGCGCCCGACGAGGTGGTGGCCATGAAGGCCAAGGAACTCGGCCTCGACCGGCCGATACCGGTGCAGTTCGTCTCCTATCTCGGCGACCTCGTCACCGGCGATCTCGGCACGTCCTTCGTGCGGCCGAAGAGCGGGGCGAGCCTTGGCGGCGCATCCTTCGAAGATGCGACGCGCGAAGAGCGCGCCACGGTGCTGGACCTCATCCTCGCCACCCTGCCGATGACGCTCCAATTGGCGGCGGTCGCGCTCGCCATCGCGCTGCTGGTCGCCGTGCCGCTCGGCACAGCGGGCGGGCTCTATCCCGGACGCTGGCCGGACAAGCTGGCGCTGGTGCTCGGCTCGCTCTGCGTGTCGACGCCGAATTTCTGGCTCGGCATCGTGCTGACGCTGTTCCTCTCGGTCAAACTGAAGCTGCTGCCGGCCATCGGTTATCGCGGCTTCAGCTACACGATCCTGCCGGCCATCGTGCTGGCGGTGGAGATCGTGCCCTTCATCCTGCGCACGCTCACCGTCTCGGTGGCGCAGGTGATGCGGGAGGATTTCATCCAGCTCGCGCCGATCCGCGGCCTTTCCCGCAGCCGCACGATCTTTTCGCACGCGCTCGGCAATTCCGCCATTCCCCTCATCAACCTCATCGGCGTGCAGCTCGGCATGCTGCTCGGCGGCGTGCTCGTCATCGAATTCATCTTCGATTATCCGGGCCTCGGCCTCCTGACGATCAACGCCGTGCTGCAACGCGATTTTCCGCTGATCCAGGGCATCGCGATTTTCATTTCCGTGATGTTCGTGGTCATCAACATCCTGGTCGACCTCATCGCCATGACCATCGATCCGAGGCTGGAGTACTGACGTGACCGATATCGTCCAGCAAAGCGCTGCCCCGCGTCCCGTCGCCAAACGCGGCGCCACACCCACCCGCCGCATGCTGCAGATCGCCGCCGCGCGCACGGATTTCCGCATCGGCCTTATCGGCTTCGGCCTGCTGATTGGCCTTGCCATCCTGCTGCCGCTGGTGAGCCCGATCGATCCGGTGAAAATCGCGTATGGTTCCAAGCTGCTGCCGCCGTTCCCGGCAGAGGGCTGGCAATGGCCCTATGTGCTCGGCACGGACCAGCTCGGCCGCGACGTGCTGATGCGCTGTCTCGTCGGCCTGCGTTACTCGCTGCTCATCGGCGTCACCACCGTTGTCCTGATGTTCGTCGTCGGGTGCAGCCTCGGCCTTTACGCCGGCTTTCGCGGCGGCTGGGCGGATGCGATCATCATGCGCCTCACCGATGCGCAGCTCTCGATCCCCATGATCATCCTCGCCATCACCATTTTGGGCGTCTCCCGCCCTACGGTGCCGGCGATCATCCTCGTGCTCGGCCTTTCCGGCTGGCCGCTCTATGCCCGCGTCGCCCGCTCAGTGGCGCTCGGCGAGCGCAACCGCGGCTACGTGCTCGGCGAACGGGTGCTCGGCGCCTCGGATCTCAGGATCATGCTGCTCTTCGTCGCGCCCGTCGTGCTGCCGCCGATCGCCTTCGTCGCGGTGCTCGATATCGCCCGCATGATGATCTTCGAATCCATCCTCGGCTTCCTCGGCCTCGGCGTGCAGCCGCCGACGCCGACCTTCGGCAATGTCATCGCCGACGCGCGAAAATACCTGCTGAACGCCTGGTGGATCGCCACCATGCCGGGGCTCTTCATGCTGGTCTCGCTCACCTGCCTCAACCTGATGGGCTCCGCCCTGGAGCGTGCCCGCAACGCGGTTCTGCGAGGAGAGGCCTGATGACCGACTCCATTCTCGCCGTCTCCCATCTCAGCGTCGATCTCCAGCGCGAAGGCCGCAACCGGCGCATCGTCGACGATGTCAGCTTTTCGCTGGACCCGGGCGAGGTGCTCGGCCTCGTTGGCGAGGCGGGCTCCGGCAAGTCGGTGCTCGCCCGGGCGCTGGTGCGGGCGGTCGCCCCTCCGCTGGAGATTGCCGCCGGCACGGTCGTCTTCGAGGGCAAGGATATCCTCGCCCTTCCGCCGCGCAGCCTTTCGGCCATCCGCGGCAACCGCATCGGCTTCATCGGCGCCAATCCGATGGGCTCGCTCGATCCGCGCCTGCCGATCGGCCAGCAGATCGTCGAAAAGCTGCGTTCCGTGCGGCCCGGGACCGGCCGGGCGGAGGCGCGCGAAAAGGTGCTCGACCTCTTCGGCCGCGTGCGCATCCCCTCGCCGGGGGCGCGGTTCCACGAAGCGCCGTTCCAGTTCTCCGGCGGCATGATGCAGCGCGTCATGATCGTCGATGCGCTGATCTCCGATCCCGCGCTCGTCATCGCCGACAACATCACCCAGCCGCTCGACGTGACCGTCGCCGCGCAGATCATCCGCCTGATCGACGGCCTGCGGCAAAACCTCGACACCGCCTTCCTCTTCATCTCCTCTTCGCTGCCTGTCGTGGCGCAGATCGCCGAGCGCACGCTGGTCATGCAGCGCGGCCGCATCGTCGAGGAGGGGCGCACGGCGGAGCTGGCCGCGAGCCCCCGGCAATCCTACACGCGCACCCTCATCTCGCGCATTCCGCCGATCTGGAAGGATGTGGCGGCGCCGGCCGCGCGGCAGGGCGAGGCGGTGCTGACGGTCGACAACGTCATGCGCACCTATCTCGTGCGCCGGCGCGGCTCGTTCAACGCCTATAACGAGGTGAAGGCGGTGCGCGACGTCTCCTTCACCGTGAAGGCCGGCGAGAACTTTGGCATCGTCGGCGAAAGCGGCTGCGGCAAATCCACCCTGACGCGGCTTCTCGCCTGGCTGGAACAGCCGGACAGCGGCCGCATCGCCTTCCTGGGCAAGGACCTTTCGCATCTCTCCGCCCGCTCGCTGACGGAGATGCGGCGCTCCTTCCAGCTCCTGTTGCAGGACCCCTATGGCTCGCTGCCATCGGGCATGCCGCTCCAGCGCATGATCGAGGAGCCGCTGCTGATCCACGGCGTCGGCCGGGTGGAGGCGGCGCGGCGGGCACAGGAGGCGATGGCCGAGGTGGGGCTCGACCTCGAGCTTGCCGAGCGGCTGCCGGTCGGCCTCAGCGCCGGCCAGCGCCAGCGCATCAACATCGCCCGCGCGCTGGTCTTGAAGCCGCGCCTCCTCATCCTCGACGAGACGCTCTCGGCGCTCGACCAGGTGGAGCAGGCCGAGCTTCTCGACCTCTTCAACCGGCTCCAGGCGAGCCACGGATTTTCCTATGTGTTCATCTCGCACGACCTCGCGCTCGTACGCCGGATGTGCCACCGTATCGCCGTCATGTATCTCGGGCGCATCGTGGAATTGGCTGACAATACGACCCTCTTCGAACACCCGCACCACCCCTATACGCGGGCGCTCCTGAGCGCCATGCCGACGCTGGAGCACAACCGTTTCCCGCGTCCCCGCTACCTGCTCGACGGCGAGCCGCCGAGCCCCATCGACCTGCCGCTCGGCTGTTCGTTCCGCTCGCGCTGCCCGCGCGCGCAAAACGACTGCCAGAAAACCGATCCGCCGCTGCTCGCGCTTGCTGGCGAAAACTACGCCGCCTGCCTGCACCGGCACGAGGCGCTGCATGAGGAGGAAACCGTGCATGTCGAGTGAGATCCGCAAGGAAGTCATCCTGGAGCGCCTGGACCGCGACCAGCGCGTCAGCGTGCTCGAGCTTTCGGCGGAATTTGGCGTTTCCGGTGAAACCATCCGGCGCGACCTGAAGGATCTGGAGGCCGAGGGCGCCGTGCGGCGGGTGCATGGCGGCGCCATTCCCGCGGGCCGCACCGCCGATACGCCGATCACCGAGCGGATCAAGCTCAACGCCCTCGAAAAGGACGAGGTGGCGGGTCTGGCGCGCAGCCTCATCAACGACGATTGCGTCATCTTCCTCGACACGGGCACGACGACGTTGGCGCTCGCCCGCCGCCTCGTCGGCTTCAAGAAGCTCCGGCTCTACACCAATTCGCTGCGCATCGCGCAGGCGGCCTGCGAGCATTTTGGCGTGCATGTGCAGATGACGCCGGGCAGCATGCGCCCGGTGGAGCAGGATCTCGTCGGCTACGACACCATCTCCTACATCCAGCAGTTCCATTTCGACATGGTCTTCATGGGCGCCGGCGCCATCAATGCGGATTACGGTTTCATGGATTACGAGGAGGACGAGGCGCGCATCCGCCAGGTGCTGCTGAAGCAAACCTCGCACAGCGTCATGCTGTCGGACCATTCGAAGTTCGGCAAGGTCGGCAACGTCATCACCGCCCCCTTCGCCCGTGTCCAAACGCTCGTCACCGACCGACGCCCGCCGGACACGATTGCCCGCGCTTTGGAGGCGGAAGAGCTGGAGGTCATCCATGGATAGCGCCGCGCAAAAAACCGCCGCCAGCCTGACGGCGATCTTCGATCACATATCCGCCGTCGGTGCACGCGCGGGTGAAGGCGTGACGCGGCTTGCGGCGAGCGCCGAGGATGGCGCGGCCCGCGCGATCTTTGCCGACTGGATGGCCCGCGGCGGCGCGCGCCTGGCGCAGGATGCGGTGGGCAACCAGTTTGCCTGTTTCGACTGGGCGGGCGAAAACGCCGCGTGGATTTTTGCCGGCTCGCACCTCGACACGCAGCCGCGCGGTGGCCGCTTCGACGGCACGCTCGGCGTGCTCGCTGCCGGTAGCGCAGCACTTGATCTCCATACCGAAGTGCAGGCCGACCGTTTCCGCCCGCGCCACAACCTCGCCGTCGTCAACTGGACGAACGAGGAGGGCGCGCGCTACCAGCCGAGCCTCACCGGCAGCGGCGTCTTCTCCGGTGCTCTGCCGCTGCGTGAAGCGCTTGCCCTCACAGATGGTGTCGGCATCACGCTCAGCGATGCGCTCGCCGCGATCGGCATCGACGGCGAAACGGGAGGCGTTCCGCCCCGTCCAAAAGCCTATGTCGAACTGCATGTCGAACAGGGCCGCATCCTGACGGCGGCCGGCCGCCGCATCGGTGTTATCGAGGGCACCTGGGCCGCCCGCAAGATGACGGTCCGCTGGATCGGCCGCGCCGCCCATACCGGCCCGACGCCGATGGCGGACCGGCGCGATGCGCTTCTCGCCGCCGCGCAGGGCATTGCCGCCTTCGAAGCGCTCATCGCCGCAAGCCATCCCCATCTCCACCGTTCCGCCGCGCGCCTCGTCATCGAGCCGAACTCGCCGAACGTGGTGGTGGAGCGCGCCACCGTCTGGTTCGAGTTGCGCGGTCTCGATGTCGCCGAACTTGATAGGGCCGGGCAGGCGGCCCTCGCGGCCTTCGAAAAGGCCGCGGCCGAGACGGGCACACGGCTGGAAATCATTGCCGATACGCTGCGGGAACCGGCCGGCATGGACATCGGGCTGATGGCGATCACCCGGGAGGCGGCGCGCGCCTGCGGTTTCGAGCCGCTGACCCTGCGTTCGGTGGCGGGGCACGACGCCGTGGCGCTGCAAAACAGCGGCGTTCCGTCCGCTCTGATCTTCGTTCCAAGCGTCGACGGTATCGCGCACCATCCGGAAGAGTTGACCCATCCTGAGGATGTCGAGGCCGGCCTCGCTGTGCTGACCGCCGTCCTGCGCCGCCTTGCCGAGGGGGATTTTCATGCTGAACGATGAGGCGCTCGCCGCTGCCGGCCTTTCCGGCGCAACGTTTTCCCCGCCGATCGGCGGCGTCGTCTCGCCCATTCACCGGGCGGTCGAGAATATCTGCACCTTTGCCACGGCGCCGGGCCGGCCGCCGGTCTTCGTCAAGCACCGGCACGCGGACATGGCCGATTTCATCGCGCTGGAGCATGTTGCGGAGGCGAGCCGCAAAGCTGGCGACCTCGGCATCGCGCCCCGGCTGCTGCATGCCGATCCCGCTCGCGGCGTTCTCGTCTTCGAGGCGCTCGGCGAGGAATGGGCCTGGGGGCATATGGATGTGCTGCGCCGTCCCGCGGTTCTCGAAAACCTGCTCGCCGCAAAACGTGCCTTTCAGAAGGCAGCGCCGCTTGAGGAGACGCGCAGCGTTTTCGATCTCGTCGCCGCCTATCGAGAACTGGCAGGCGGTGTCATCCTGCCCGCGCCGGTCCGCACCGTCTTGGCGGCGGTCGAGCGTGTCGCCGCCGCGATCGCCGCTGCCGGTGTCGATACCGTGCCCTGCCATGCCGACGGCGTGTCGTCGAATGTCATGGTGGGGCCTGGAAATACCATCCGGCTGGTCGATTTCGAATGGGCGCGCCAGGCCGATCCCGCGCACGATCTTGGCACCGTGCTCGCCGAACTGCTGCCCTTCGACGGCGAGGCGCTGCTGGCGATCGAGATCGCGACCGGAAGGCCGGATGCGCAGGTGCTCGCCCGCGCCCGCCTCTATGGCGCGGCGGATGACCTGATGTGGGCGCTCTGGGGTTTCATCAGCGCCGCTCGCTCGCCGCGGAAACAGGTGGAGTTCTTCAAATATGCCGAATGGCGGCTTTTGCGGGCGCGCACCGTGATCGAGGGACCGCGCTTCGAAACATGGCTGAAACAGGTTTGACGGGGGGAGCCGATGCGGCGCAGCTTGGGTGAAGGCACATCGTCGGCGGAACGGGCGATCGAAACGGCGATCCTCGCCGTCGCGGACTGGCGGGACCGGACGGTTTCCTACGAGCCGGTGCCGGGCGGCATCAGCAATCCGAACTGGCAGGTGTTTGTCAGCGGCGCACCGCACAGTTTCTTCGTCAAGATTCCCGGCGAAGGCACGGAAATGTTCATCGACCGCCGGACGGCGAACGAGGCGGGCCGCAAGGCGCATGCCGCCGGCGTCGGCGCGCGCATCATCGATTTCTTTCCGGAAACCGGCGTCGAGGTCAGCGAATTCGTCGAGGGGCTGCGCACCTCCACCAATGCCGATTTCCTCGATCCGGTCGTGCGCTCGAATGGCCTTCGTGCGCTGAAGGCCTTCAACGACAGCGCGCCGCTCGCCCAGCGCAAGACGACCTTCGACATGATTGACGAGCATTTCGAGCAGGCCCTTGCGCTCGGCGGCGAATTCCCCGGCGATTTCGGCTGGCTCAATGCGCGCTATCGCGAGGCGCGGCAGGCTTTGGAGGCTTCCGGCCTCGATCTTGCCCCTTGCATGAACGACACGCTCGCCGGCAACTTTTTGCTGCATGCCGACCAGCGCGTCCTGCTGGTCGATTTCGAATATGCCTCGACCAACGACCGGGCCGCCGAACTGGCCCTGTGGTTCGGCGAAATGTGTTTTTCGCCCGAGGTGGAGGCGGAGATGATCGAGGCCTATTACGGTCGCCTCGATCCGGCGCTTTTCGCGCGGGTCTCGCTGTTCAAGGCGCTGGTCGATCTCAAGTGGTCGACCTGGGCCATGGTGCAGAACCGGATCTCCCGCCTCGATTTCGATTTCTTCAAATACGGTTCCTGGAAGCATATGCGGGCGCGTTTCGTGATGAGCGATCCACGCTGGCCGGAATGGCTGAAGGCCGTCTGAGGAAGGGGACACGATGATTTCCGCCGATTTCATGCACCGGATCGCCGCGGTCGCCGCGCGGGAAACCCTGCCGCGCTTCCGCCAGCCGGGCCTCGTCGCCAACAAGCTGGCGGGCGGTTTCGACCCCGTGACGGAGGCTGACCGCGAAACGGAAAAGGCGATCCGCGCGCTGATCCGTGCCGAATTTCCGGACCACGGCATTCTCGGCGAGGAATTTGGCGCGGAGGGTGCGGACAACCGGCATGTCTGGGTGATCGATCCGATCGACGGGACGCGCTCCTTCATTTCCGGCATCCCGCTCTGGGGCACGCTTGTCGGCCTGACGGACCATGGCGACGCCATCGCCGGCGTGATGGTGCAACCCTTCATCGGCGAACTGTTTTACGCCACTGGGCAAGGCGCGCACTATGAGGGACCGCACGGCAAGGCCCGGCTTTCCACGCGTGCTACCAAAAGCCTCGCTGAGGCGACGCTCTGCACCACCACGCCCGCGATCTTCGAACCTCGGCAGAGGGCCGCCTTCGAACGGCTGGAACGGCAGGTCTGCCTGTCGCGCTACGGCACGGATTGTTATGCCTATTGCATGCTCGCCGCCGGAGGGATCGACCTTGTGGTGGAGGCGGGCCTGCAACCCTACGACATTGTCGCCCTCATCCCGATCATCGAGCAGGCCGGCGGCGTTGTGAGCGATTGGACGGGTGGACCGGCAGAAAAGGGTGGCGCCATCATCGCCGCCGCCTCGGCCGGGCTGCACGCTGCAGCGCTGGATATCCTGAACTCGGCATAAGTTCCCCTGCAGAGTGATCCTTCCTCTGTGGTTTGACCGGTGCCTCTGGCACCGGTTCTTTTTTGCAAGAAGAGCGGGCCTTAAGCTCCGGTGAGGGGTCTGACGGCGCAAGGCGAGCTTCGTAGTGGATCCTGATATCGCGGGGCACGCGTGCCGCCTTACACGCTGTAGGCCATTCGAAGGGTACGATCTTGTGTCGCTCGTCGAGAGCAATATGGGAGCAGGCACGCTTTGCTGCGACCTCCTTGCGAAGGATAACCCATTGACGATACTCGCAAGTCTCACTTCATGCCCGATCTCTCATGCCCCCTTTCAGCGCGTGGTGCGCCTCGCCTTTGCAAGGTGGAGCTGTCCGGGGTTCGATGCGGCCGAAGACAACGTATAGTGGGCCGGCAATAGCGGCCGAAGACGATATGCCCTCCACCTTTGCCTCTTCGACGTCATAGTACTCGCTCGTAGCATCGCACGGTGTCACGGCCGGGACAGGGCCTCAGCAAGAACGTGGGAATAGGTTTTCATCCGTTCCGCCGGCACGTTGGCGTAGCCAAGGATCAGGGCGCCGGGGCGCGTGGTCGCGATAGTGTAGTCTGAAAGCGGGTAGCATTGCAGGCCGGCCTCCAGTACGGCGTGCTGCGCGGCCCGGTCTTCGCGCCCGTTCGCGAGCCAAACCAGAGCATTCAGTCCGCTGTCGGAACAATCGATAGCGGCAAGCCCGGCAAGGGCTGTTCGTCCGGCATCGAAAAACGCGTTGCGGCGCTCGGCATAGAGGCTGCGCATACGGCGCAGGTGGCTCGCGAAATGGCCGCCACCGATGAACTCTGCGAGAGCGAGCTGCGTCTCGACAGGCACGCTGCGATGGATCAGGCCCGAAAGATTGCGGAAGGTTCCAACCAGCGCCGGCGGCAAGACGAGATAGCCGACACGGATACCGGGATAGAGCGCCTTGCTGAAACTGCCCGCGTAGATCACCCTTCCGTGGCTGTCTATGGAGCGCATCGAAGGCAGCGGTGCGCCATCGTAGCGGAACTCGCTGTCGTAATCGTCTTCGATGATCCAAGCCTCGTTTGCCCGTGCCCATTCAAGAAGAGCGAGGCGGCGGGGCAGGGAAAGCGTAACGCCGAGCGGGTGATGGCGCGAGGGCATGACGAAGGCGAGCCGTGCGTCGGGATAACGCACCATGGCGTCCGCGACATCCATGCCGTCGGCATCGACATCGGCAAGGCAGAGGTTGAGGCCAAGTGTGCGCAAGAGGTTTGAGGTGGTGACGGGGCCGGGGTCTTCGAACCAGATACCGTCGCCGGGATCGGCCAATGCCAGTACGGCGAGCGTGAAGGCGGCGTGCCCGCCGGGCGTGATGACGATCTGCTCCGGGTCACATGGATCGCGCCGGTGCAAGGCGAGATACTCAGCGATCCGCTGACGCAGGACCAGTTCTCCCGCGACATCGCCATAACCCATGCCCGCCCTGCCGCCGCGGACAACCGTATTCCAGCATTTACGCCAGATGGCGAACGGAAACCGGTCGAGCGCCGGCTGGTTGGGCAGGAACGGTTTTGGCTCCACGCGGCCGATCTCTGCCGAAACCCCGTGCGACAGGACGCCGATCCGCGACAGCCTCGGCGGTACGTCGTCCCCGGTCTCCGCAAACCGCGCTTTTGCCGGTCGGCGCGGCAGGGCGGCTGAGACAAAGGTGCCGGCCCCTTGCCGCGCCTCCAGATATCCCTCGGCCTTCAGGTTCTCCAGCACCCGCACGAGGGTCTGACGCGACAGGCCGAGCTCCTCGGCAAGGATGCGGCTTGCCGGCAGGCGCGTGCCGGCACGCAGGTGCCCCTGCAGGATGGCCGTGCGCAGCTGGTCCTGTACCTGCCGGAATTTCGGCAGGGCGATGCCCGTGTCCAGACGAAGGAAGGGCAGGAGCGGACCTTCGAGCTGCTTGGCCAAGGCTAGCCTCCAAATTGGTACAGTTGAATGCACAATAATGGACGTTTGATTGTTATCCAATTGTTACATGCTCTGCCTACACGAAACGCACCGATGCAGCCCCGAAGGACGCAGACAGAGTGCGGGGGAACCGGAATGCCCGGACCGTGATCGCGGCCGGATGCAGATGCCCACCGGCAGCCAATGCTCACCAGCCGTCGCAGACGGCAAACAGGAGGACTCCATGACGACGCGCCTATCCCATGCCGCCCGCTCGGCTTTCGTTTCCACGCTTGCCATTGCCGCCGCGCTGCCGGGCCTTGCCCGTGCAGAGGCGCCGCAGGATCTTATCGATGCTGCCACGAAGGAAGGCATGTTGACGGTCATTGCCCTACCGCACGACTGGTGCAACTACGGCGAGGTTATTGAAGGCTTCAAGGCGAAATATCCCGGTATCACCGTCAACGAACTGAACCCCGATGCCGGCACGGCCGACGAGCTGGAGGCGATCCGTTCCAACAAGGGCAATACGGGCTCGCAGGCGCCGGATGTCGTCGATCTCGGCCTTGCCTTTGCGCCCGCCGCTACGAAGGAAGGCCTGCTGCAGCCCTACAAGGTGGCGACCTGGGAGGAGATCCCCGACAACATCAAGGATGCGGATGGGTATTGGTATGGCGACTACTACGGCGTCATGGCCTTCGGCATCAACAAGGACCTGATCCAGACCCCGCCGGCTGACTGGGCCGACCTCACCAAGCCGGAATATTCCGGCTCCGTCGCCCTCACCGGCGACCCACGCTCCTCGGCGCAGGCGATCCTGGCGCTGATGTCGGCGGGCATTTCGCGCGGTGCGCAGCCGGGCGCCGATTCCGGAGCCAAAGGTCTGGAACTCTTCGCGGAGCTGAACAAGGCCGGCAATTTCGTGCCGGTTCTCGGCAAGGCCGGCACCATCGCCCAGGGCCAGACGCCGATCATCGCCGCCTGGGACTACAACCTGCTCTCCTGGCGGGACGCGCTGAACGGCAATCCGCCGATGGATGTCATCGTGCCGGCCACCGGTGTGGTCGCCGGTGTCTACGTACAGGCGATCTCGGCCTATGCACCGCATCCGAATGCGGCAAAGCTCTGGATGGAATATCTTTATTCCGACGAGGGCCAGACCGGTTGGCTGAAAGGCTATTGCCACCCGGCACGCTTCAACGCCATGCTGAAGGCCGGAAAATTCCCGCAGGACCTGCTCGACAAGCTGCCGCCGGCAGAAGCCTATGAAAAGGCGATCTTCCCGACCGTCGAGGCGCTCGATGCCAACAAGAGCGCCATTGTCGAAGGCTGGGACAAGGTGGTTGGCGCCAACGTGAAGTAAGTCCGTGCCTGTCCGAAGGCTTCCCGCAGAGCCTTCGGACCCACTGTTCCCAGGAAACAATCCGATGACGACAAGCGCCGCTTCTCTGCCGGCGGCCTTGCGGCCGCGGCAGCTTCTCAACTGGCTCGGGGTTGCCCCGTTCTTCCTCTTCGCCACGCTGTTCCTGATCCTGCCGACGCTCAACATCGTCATCGGCGCCTTCCGCAATCCTGAAGGGCACGTGACGCTGGACAATCTCGGCAAGCTCCTGTCGCCTTCCATCCGGTCAGCCTTCTGGATCTCCATCGAACTCAGCCTGCTGACGGCGGCGCTGGGTTGCCTTTTCGGCTTCCTTGTTGCCGCTGCCATCACGCTCGGTGACCTGCCGCGCTGGCTTCGCAACGGCATTCTCACCTTTTCGGGCGTCGCTTCGAACTTCGCCGGCGTGCCGCTTGCCTTCGCCTTCATCGCCACGCTCGGCCGCCTCGGTTTCGTGACGATGCTGCTGCGCAACTGGTTCGGCATCAATCTCTACGGCTCCGGCTTCAACATCGTTTCGTTCCTCGGGCTGGCACTGACGTATCTCTATTTCCAGATCCCACTGATGGTGCTGATCATCACGCCCGCGCTGGAGGGCCTGCGCCGCGAATGGCGCGAGGCGGCCGAAAGCCTCGGGGCGACCGGTGCGCAGTACTGGCGGATGGTGGCGCTGCCGGTGCTGTGGCCGTCGCTGCTCGGCACGCTCGCGCTGCTCTTCGCCAATGCCTTCGGTGCGGTCGCCACCGCCATCGCGCTCACCGGTTCCTCGTTGTCCATCGCGCCCATCGTGCTCTTTGCGCAGATCCGTGGCGACGTGCTCAACGATCCGCATCTCGGCTATGCCATTGCCTTCGGGATGATCCTGCTCACCGCGATCGCCAACGGCATCTACATCCTCTTGCGCATGCGTGCCGAACGGTGGGTCAAATGACGGGAAAACGCTTCTGGTCTTTGATTGCCGTTGTACTTGGCGGCGTCTATTTCCTGCTGCCGCTCGCCGGCATGGTCGATTTCTCGATGCGCATGAAGCGCGGCGAATACAGCTTGGAAGCCTATCGGATCGTGCTTTCCGACCCACAGTTCCAGCAGACCTTCCTCTATTCGGTCGTGCTGGCCCTGCTGACCATCGTGCTCGGCATTCTGCTGGTTGTGCCAACGGCCTATTTCGTACGGCTCAGGCTTCCCGGCCTTCGGCCCGTCATCGAGTTCATCACGCTCCTGCCGCTGGTCATTCCGCCCATCGTCATCGTCTTTGGCTACATCCGCATCTACAACACCTCCTCGATCCTGCCGTTGACGGGAACTTGGTGGGGCACCAACCTGCTGTTGCTCTTCGGCTATGCGACGCTGGCGCTGCCCTACATGTACCGCTCGGTCGACACGGGCCTACGCACCATCGACATCGCCAGCCTCACCGAGGCGGCGCAGTCGCTCGGATCCGGCTGGGCGCGCATCCTTGCCGTCGTCATCCTGCCGAACGTTTTCGTCTCGGTGCTGTCGGGCGCCTTCCTGACCTTCGCGATCGTCATCGGCGAATACGTCTTCGCGGCGCTGCTGAACGTCAGCACCTTCGGCCCCTACATGGTCTGGATGGGCGGCAACCGGGCCTACGAGCCTTCCGCGCTCGCCGTCGTCGCCTTCGCCATCACCTGGGCCTGTATGGGGCTGATCCAACTCGTTACCCGCTTTTCCAAATTTTCCACCGCGAGGCGCTGACCATGGCCTTTCTCGACATTCACCACCTGAAAAAGTCTTTCGGCGCACTGCACGTCGTGAAAGACTTCACCCTCGGCATCGAAAAGGGCGAATTCGTCTCCTTCCTCGGCCCTTCCGGCTGCGGCAAGACGACGGTGCTGCGCATGGTCGCCGGCTTCGAGACGCCGACATCGGGCGCAATCCGCATCGACGGGCGCGACATTACGGGCCTTCCGGCCAACCGGCGCAAGATCGGCATGGTCTTCCAGGCCTATGCCCTCTTTCCCAACCTGACCGTTGCCGACAATATCGGCTTCGGCCTCAAGGTGGCGGGAGAAGACAAGGCGGCGACCGCACGGCGCGTCGGCGAAATGCTGGAGTTGATCGGATTGCCGCGGCTCGGCGACCGCTACCCCTACCAACTCTCCGGTGGCCAGCAGCAACGCGTGGCGCTTGCCCGTGCGCTGGCACCGAGCCCGCAGGTGCTGCTGCTCGACGAGCCGCTCTCGGCGCTTGATGCAAAGATCCGTGTCAGCCTGCGAGAAGAAATCCGCCGTATCCAGCAGGATCTCGGCATCACCACCATCTTCGTCACGCATGACCAGGAGGAAGCGCTCTCCATATCCGACCGCATCGTCGTCATGCATCAGGGCATTGCCGATCAGGTCGGCACGCCTTTCGACATCTACAGCCGCCCGACGACGCGGTTCGTGGCGGAGTTCGTCGGCACGCTCAATCTCGTCGATGCCGATGTGGTCGAGGCTGCGAGCGGCAGGGTGCGCATTGGCGACGTGCCCGTCGTGCTGAACCGGTCGTTGTCCGCCCGTAACGGTGAGCGCATCCGTCTGGCGCTGCGGCCGGAGACAGTGGCGCTCGGGCACGCCGAGGGACACGGTATCTTGCTTTCCGGCTGTATTGCCGAGGTGCATTTCCTCGGTTCGGTGATCCGCGTCCGCGTGGACGTCGGGGGCCAGCTGGTCTCCCTTGATATGTTCAACCAGCCGGACCGGCCGCCGCCGGCCGTGGGTGCGCTCGTTAAGGTCAGCATCTCGGATCGCGATCTTCTGGTGCTGGCGGCCTGAGGTATGGAGCACAACGATCCTTGCGGAGGGAACGTCATCGTGACGGAAATGCCATGGGGCGACGAAACACGTCCGGACTGGCGGAAAAAGGTGGCCGCGATGCCATCGGCATGTCGCGCCCGGCTTGCCGTGCGGGCGCGCTCTGCTCCGCTCTTTGCCCATGCCTATGCCTTTCACCTCAACATGCGCTTCGGCGGCATGACGCCGCTGCACCTTGCGGACTTTGCCGCGGCGCATCGCCTTCCCGGTCTCAAGCTGCATGTCGATGATGGGGAACAGGCCAGCCTCGCCCGCATGGATGACGACGCGCTCGCCACCTTCGCCAGGCACCTGAAGGCCCGCGCGCTGGAACTCCATGTCGAGACCAGCACGACAGAGGAGAGCGGCCTTGCCGATGCTGTGCGTATCGCGCTTGTCACGGGTGCGACTTCCCTGCGCTGCTATCCGCGCTACGAGGGACGGGTGTCGCAGATCATCGCCTGGACGATTGCCGATCTCCGGCGTCTCGCGGCTTTCGATCCGGCAAGCCGGCTGCGTTATACGCTGGAGCAGCATGAGGATTTGAAATCGCAAGAACTCGTCCAAATCATTGGTGCTGTCGCCAATCCGCGCCTCAGCCTGCTTTTCGATTTCGGCAACATGATCAATGCCTTCGAGCTGCCGATGGCGGCGCTCGCAATCCAGGCGCCAGAGATCACCGAGGTTCATGTCAAGGATTGCCTGGTCAAGCCTGACCGCGGTGGCTGGGCGCATCTGGCCTGCGTGTCGGGCGCGGGGCATCTGCCGATGCAGGCGATGTTCGTGGATCTGCTCCTGCTCGGCAAGGATCGCCCGCAGGTCCTCGCCTTCGGCCTGGAGGAGGAGGAGGGGTATTTCGCCCCGGCACTGCGCCGGCCTTCCGATGGGCCGGACCCCTTCATTCCCGCCCGGACGGCGAGCTTCACCGATCTTGGGCCGGGGGATCTTGCGGCGCGTCTCGTCCGCGAGACAGCCGCCGCCCACCGGCAGATAAAGACGATCCGTACCATGCTCGACGATATCGCGCAGGAAGCCGAAAGGACCGAGGGATGAACGCCCAGACCACCTGCCCGCCAGCCTTCCTGGCGCTTGCCCATGCGATGGCGGACGCCGCTGCAGAAGCGATCCGTCCCTGGTTCCGCAGGCGGATCGCCGTCGATGCGAAGGCCGATGCCAGCCCCGTCACCATCGCCGACCGCGATGCGGAAACGGTCATGCGTCGGATGATCGAGGCGGAATGTCCCGAGCACGGCATAAGAGGCGAGGAATTCGGTATCTGCCGGGCCGATGCGGATTGGGTTTGGGTGCTCGACCCGATCGACGGGACGAAATCTTTCCTCTCTGGCTCGTTCGCCTTCGGCACGCAGGTTGCACTGCTTCACCGGGGCAAGCCTGTTCTTGGCCTGATCAACCAGCCGATCACCGGCGAACGCTGGCTTGGTGTGGACGCCGTGGCCACACTCAACGGTGAGCCGATCCGCACCCTCGACAGAACGCGGCTCGAGGAAGCGATCCTCTACACGTCTGCCCCCGAGCAGTTCGGCTGTGCGGGTCGCGAGCGTTTCGAAGCCCTTGCGGCAAGGGTCCGCTTCAGTCGCTTTTCACACGATTGTTACGCCGCCGGCCTCCTGGCCCTCGGCGGGATCGACCTTCTCGTCGAAAGCAACGTCTTCGACTATGACATCCTTCCGCAGCTGCCCATCATAAAGGCGGCGGGCGGGGTCGTGACCGATTGGGAGGGGCGGCCACTTGCCGACGCGTCTCGATACAGCACTGTGTTGATGGCGGCCAATGAGGAAATCCACCGGGCGGCATTGGATATCCTGTCTCGATAGTGATCACAGGACTTGGCATCCGGCGGCTACCGAAAGCAATCGTGTCGGGTCGCTCGAATGCTGCGCAGCTGATCGAGCGGTTCGGCAACCACGCTTCATCCGGATGAGAACACTTTGTCCGCATCAGGAGGGCCGCTTCGAGATGGTCTCCGCAAGCGGCCCTTGTCGCCCCTACTGCGTGTTGCGTGCAATGGCGCCCGAACGCCGGCGAACGGAAAAGTCCTCGCCTTCCCGGTCTGTTTCGAGGCGCTGGAGGATCGGGCAGTGCGGGCGGTGGTCGCCGTGGCAGGCGTTGACCAGCACCTTGAGCGTCTGGGCCATGTCCTGCAGGTCCGCGATCTTCTTCTCCAATTCGTCGATATGGCCTTGTGCGAGGCGTTTCACCTCGGCGCTCTGCCGTGTCTCGTCCCGCCACAGGCCGAGAAGATCGCCGATCTCGGCCACGGAGAAACCGAGGTCGCGCGAACGTCGGATGAAGCGCAGCATATGCACGTCATTGTCCGAGTAATCGCGGTAGCCGGAAGCCCGGCGGCCGGCCGCAGGGATGAGGCCGGTCTGCTCGTAGTAGCGGATCATCTTGGCCGAGACACCCGATGCCTTGGAAGCTTGTCCAATGTTCATGCATTTTCTCCCGTAAACGACGACGACCGATCCTTCACATGGGACCGGTCGTCGGTTTTCGTCAGCGTGGGGCCGTGAAGGTCTTGAGCCGGAGGGCGTTGCCAAGCACGAAGACGCTCGACAGGGCCATGGCGCCGGCAGCGAAGACAGGCGACAGCAGAATGCCGTAGGCCGGATAGAGCAGGCCGGCGGCAACCGGGATCAGGGCCGTGTTGTAGGCGAAAGCCCAGAACAGATTCTGCCGGATGTTGCCGATTGTCGCCTTGGAAAGGGCGATGGCGTTCGGTACACCCTGCAGGCTGCCCGACATCAGCACCACGTCGGCCGCCTCGATGGCAATGTCCGTGCCCGTGCCGATGGCAAGGCCGACATCCGCTTCGGCCAGGGCCGGAGCATCGTTGATGCCGTCTCCGACGAAGGCGACCTTCCCATGCTCGGCCTTGAGACGGCGAACCGCGGTGACCTTGCCGTCGGGCAGCACTTCGGCCACGACCTCGTCGATCCCCAGACGCGCCGCGATGGCCTTGGCGGTGCGCGCGTTGTCGCCGGTGATCATCGCGACCTTGAGGCCGAGATCGTGCAGGGCCTTGATGGCAGCGGGTGTCGTCTCTTTGATCGGGTCGGCGACAGCAATGATTGCCGCCAGCCTGCCGTCGATTGCGGCATAGAGCGGTGATTTGCCCTCATTGCCGAGACGTTCGGCAATGCCGGAGAACGCCGCAACATCATGACCGAGCTCGACCATGTACCGGTCGGCGCCGACCTCGACGGGCCTGCCGTCGACCGTGGCCCTCACGCCGAAACCCGTTACGGATTCAAAGCCCGTCATGACGGGGAGAACGATATTTTCCGCCGCAGCTGCATCCACGATCGCACGGGCGATCGGATGCTCCGATTTTGCTTCCACGGCGGCGACCAGTCCGAGAACATCCGCCCGCTCGAAGCCGACGGCCAGTTCCAGATCGGTGAGAGCCGGCTTTCCCTCGGTCAGCGTGCCAGTCTTGTCGACGGCGACGACGGTTGCGTCCTTCAGCAACTGAAGCGCCTCGCCCTTGCGGAAAAGCACGCCGAGCTCGGCTCCGCGGCCGGTCCCCACCATGATCGAGGTCGGCGTCGCCAGGCCCATCGCGCAGGGGCAGGCGATGATCAGGACGGCGACGGCATTGACCAGCGCGAAGGTGAGGGCGGGCGACGGGCCGAAATAGAACCACGCGGCGAAGGTGAGGGCGGCGACAGCGAAGACCGCCGGCACGAACCACATGGTCACCTTGTCGACGATCGCCTGGATCGGCAGCTTGGAGCCCTGTGCCTCTTCGACCATGCGGATGATCTGCGAAAGCACCGTGTTGCCGCCAACCGCCGTGGCGCGGATTGCGAAGGCGCCCTTCTGGTTCACGGTCCCCGCCACGACCGGACTGCCGTTCGTCTTGAAAACCGGGATCGGTTCGCCGGTGATCATCGATTCGTCGACGTAGCTTTCCCCCTCGACGACCTCGCCATCGACTGGCACGCGCTCGCCGGGGCGAACCTCGACGATATCGCCGGATGCGACCGTGTCGATCGGCAGTTCCACCGTCTTGCCGTTTCTGCGCACACGCGCCATCTTCGCCTGGAGGCCGACAAGGCGCTTGATCGCCTCGGATGTGCGCCCCTTGGCCCGGGCTTCAAGCAGCCTTCCGAGCAGGATCAGGGTCACGATGACCGCGGCCGCCTCGAAATAGACGTTGACCGTTTCTGCCGGCAGGAAGGCCGGGGCGAAGGTCGCGACCAGCGAATAGCCATAGGCGGCAAGCGAGCCGACGGCGACCAGCGAGTTCATGTCGGGCGCAAGGCGCCAGAGGGCGGGCAATCCCTTGTCATAGAAGCGGATACCCGGCACGAACAGCACCAGCGTGGTGAGGACGAACTGGAGATACCAGCTGTTCTGCATGCCGATCGTCGCGGCAATCAGCTCATGGGCGCCCGGTATGAGGTGCGATCCCATTTCCAGGATGAAGACCGGTGCCGTCAGAATTGCCGCGATGGTGAAGTCGCGCGCCAGCTCACGGCGTTCCGCTTCTTTTTTTTCGGCATGGTCCTCCGTTTCTGCCTCGGTTGCCGCCGCGATCAGTTTGGCGTCGTAGCCGGCGTTTTCAATTGCTGCCACGATGGCCGTTGCAGCGGCTGTTCCCTGAACGGTCGCCTTCTCGGTCGCAAGGTTGACGACGGCATTGGTGACGCCGGGAATGGCCTTGATTGCCTTTTCGACCCGCCCCACGCAGGATGCGCAGGTCATGCCCTCGATCGCCACCTCAAGTGATGCTGCGGCCGGCGTGGAGAAGCTCGCCGGAACCGTATAGCCGGCTTTCTCGACTGCGCCGACCAGCCTTGCATGATCGACCGGCAGGCTGGTGGTGACGCTCGCCTTTTCGGTCGCCAGATTGACAACCGCGTCGGCAACCCCGGGGACCGCCTTGAGGGCCTTTTCGACCCGGCCGACGCAGGACGCGCAGGTCATCCCCTCGATCGGTATCGATAGCGTCCCGGACAGATCTGTTGTTCGAACGGGGGCATTCATAGCCGCCTCCTTTCTCGTTCCGAAAATCAGGTTCGGATGGAAGATGGGGCTTCCAGCGATGGGAAGGTCAATAGCAGATTTTTCAGATCGACGCCCTTGACCTTCCTATCGTTGGAAGCCCCACCTTGAGTGGCATGAGACCCAACAAAGGAGATTTCTCATGGAACTCAAGATCGAGAGCATGACCTGCGGCGGCTGCGCCAAATCCGTCACCCGGGCAATCCAGTCCGTCGATCCGAATGCCAGGGTCGAGACCGACCCTGCTGCGCGCAGCGTCAAGATCGAGACGAGTGCAAACCTCGCGACCCTTCAGCAGGTTCTCGAAGAGGCCGGATATCCGGCAACTGCGGGCTGAACAGGAGCAGTATCATGAACAAGCTCACGCCGATCTTCATCGCAGGCGCCCTTGCCATCAGCGCAGGCCTTGCGATCGCCCAAAGCCAGATGAAGACGGGCGATGCCATGCAGGGGCACGATATGTCCGGCATGGAGATGCCGGCCGCGGACAGTCCGTCGACGAAGGCCTATACGATGGCCATGGACGCCATGATGAAGGGCATGATGGCGGACTACACCGGGGATGCCGATGTTGACTTCATGCGCGGCATGATCCCGCACCACCAGGGTGCGATCGATATGGCGAAGGTCGCGCTCGAATACGGCAAGGATCCCGAGGTCCGCAAACTCGCCGAGGAGGTCATCAAGGCCCAGGAAGGCGAAATCGCCATGATGAAGGCATGGCTTGCCGCACGCGGCAAGTGATCGGAACATCGTCGAACCGCCGTCACCTGTCATGAATGACAGGTGACGGCGGTTTATCTCATTTTACCGGCTGGAGCACTGCGTCCGTCTGCGTTTCCGGCGTAAAGAAGACGTCGGCGTGCATATCTTCACGGCGCAGTCCGCGGGCAAACGCCACCGCCATTGCGGCATCGACCATCGGCGGCGGGCCTGCGACATAGGTCTTCCAGCCATCAAGGTTGGAAAAGTCCTCGGCGACGGCGCGGGTCACGAAGCCGTGCCGGTATCGTGCCGAATGCGCCTCCGACAGTACGGCTGTGAAGGTAAGATTGCCGTGTCGCCTGACGAGGGCGTCGAGGTGGTCGAGAAGATAGAGGTCGCGCTCGCTTCGTGCACCGAAATAGACATGAATTGGCTGCTTCATGCCGTGGGCGAGGGCGGTTTCAACGATCGAATTGACCGGCGCAAGTCCAGAGCCGCCCGCGATGCACAAGATCGGGTTGGAATGATGCTGGCGCAGGTAGGACGAACCCAGCGGGCATTCGAGCGTTACCGGGTCTCCCGGCTTCAGTCTGCTGTGCACATGCTCCGACGTGACGCCGCCCGGAACGCGGCGGATGTGGAATTCGAGGCTGCTCTGTCCGGGACGGTTGGCCATGGAGTAGCTGCGCGAAGGCATGCCGGTGAAACCGAGCTGTGCGTACTGACCTGCGGTGAACGACAGGGAAGAGCCGTCCGCAGGCACGATCCGGACCCGCTTTATATCATGCGTAAGATCATCGAGGCCTGTCACGGTTGCCTGCAGGTGTCGGGAAGGCTCGACGTCATCGTCGCTGCCCAGCCAGGCGACAGCGGCGTCGGCCAGCGGCAGCGCGCGACACGCGAGGATCAGGCCATCGGCCTTCTCTTCGTCGGTGAGCGCAAAACGGGAATGCGGGAGCAGCTCCACCGTCCCCTCGATCAGGCGTGACTTGCAGGAACCGCAGCGGCCGGACTTGCAGCCGTGCGGATAGGAAATGCCGGCGGCGAGTGCGGCACCGAGAATGGTCTGTCCGTCCTCTACGTCAAGACGGCCCCGCGCCTGGCGGATATCGACGGTTCTGGCTGTCATTGGTCGTTCCTTGCTCGCCCGGTACAGGGCGATGCGTCCGGGCAAGGCCCGTCATCCGGGTCGGCACCCTTGCGGCCGGTGAGATCGGGCTCCTCATAGGCAACGCCATTGTGGGAGAGCCAGAGCCTGAGTGCATGGCAGTCCGGACAGTCCGGGGTTGTATAGAGGACGATATGCGGCGTGCTGCTTTCCGTCATGCTCTTGCCTTTCTTCAAACACGGTGTCGTTTCCTCTCTGGCCGGCGACCAGAACGGCGGTCGGGTCGAACAGGATTGCCGTCAGGCTGCGGCTTCCAGCGCTTGTAAGGTCAAGACGGTTCTTGCGCCGGAAAGAACAATTCCGAGTTGGGATCGCCAGGCCGCGTGCGGAACGCCGCAGCGCAGCTGCTTTCGGCTGGGCTGATGTTCGTGTTCCCAGACGGCGTGCGGTGCGGGGCATGGAGCTGGCCACCACGCGCACCATCACGATTGACCACCCCGCCGAAAAATTCGCCGGGGCCTTGACCTTTCCATCGTTGGAAACCGCAGCGTTGCCAAAAATGACCGTCATCGCCTCCGTTGGTCCGGAGTGTGGTGCCCTTGTGAAAGTGAACGAGAATGAGCAACAAGGCCTCCTCAACCCTGCTTCTTGCCGGCGTCGCCATAGCCGCGGGCACCCTTGCCTTCGTCTATCGCGATGATATCGGCCCCTATGCCGGAAATCTCATGGCGCTTGCGCTTTCGACCGGTGCGTCCGAGGCCGCGGCCCTGCCGGTAGAAATGCCCTTGCCGCAGGTGCCCGTTGCCGAGGTCATCACGCGCAAGGTCGCGCCGTCTGCCGAGTTCACCGGCTATCTCGAAGCGGCCGAGATCGTGGAGCTTCGTCCGCGTGTCGGTGGCGCGATCGATGTTGTCACGGTTCCCGAGGGTCGTCTCGTGCGTCCGGGCGAGCTCCTCTTCCAGATCGACCCGAGACCCTTCACAGTCACCCTCAATTCGGCCAGGGCCCAACTGCAGCAAGCCGGGGCCCTGCTGGATCAGGCCGAGGTGGATTTCAAGCGCGCCGAAGCCCTTGCGCCGAAGGGCACGGTGCCGCGCAAGATGCTCGATGATGCGCAGGCCATCCGCCGCCAACGCGCGGCCGAGGTCGAAATCGCCAGGGCCGCCGTCGCTGCTGCGGAACTCGACCTGTCCTTCACGCGCGTCACTGCGCCGGTTGCAGGGCGGGTGGACCGGGTGCTCGTCACGCAAGGCAATCTCGTTGCCGGTGGAAATGCTGCAGCGGCGACGCTTCTCACCACGATCGTCTCGACCGATCTGCTTCATGTCTATTTCGATATCGACGAGGCCACCTATCTCGGTTTTGTCGCGCAGGCGCGGTCATCCGGAACCGGCACGCTGCCAGTGCAGGTGGGGCTGATGACCGATACCGGCTTCCCCTATGCGGGTGAACTCGACTTCCTCGGCAACCGGGTCGATCGCGGCACCGGAACGATCCGCGCCCGGGCCATCCTGAAAGATCCTGATCGCCACCTGACGCCCGGGCTCTTCGCGCGCGTCAGGCTGGTGACTGCCGAACCGGCGCAGACCGTGCTCGTCGACGACCAGGCGATTGGGGTCGACCAGGGGCGCCGCTACGTCCTGGTTCTCGGAGCCGGCGACAAGGTCGAATACCGCCCTATCGAATCCGGGCCGATGATCGCCGGCCTGCGCGTCGTTTCGGCAGGCCTCGACCCGGCAGAAAGGATCATCGTGAAGGGGCTGGTCCGCCCGGGCATGCAGGTCGTTCCGCAGATGGTCTCCATGCTGCCGGGCCAGTCAGCCGACGATAAACGTGCCGAAACTGCCTTGCAGGAGGCAGGTCAATGAACATCCCGCGTTTCTTCGTCGACCGCCCCATTTTCGCGGTTGTTCTCTCCGTCCTGATGCTGATCGGCGGCGGACTGACACTGCTGAAGCTGCCCTTGAGCGAGTATCCGCAGGTGACCCCGCCAACCGTGCAGGTCACCGCCAGCTATCCGGGCGCCAACCCCGAGGTGATCGCCGAAACGGTCGCCGCGCCATTGGAACAGGTGATCAATGGCGTCGAGAACATGCTCTACATGAGCTCTCAGGCCGCGACCGACGGACGCATGACGCTGACGGTGACCTTCCAACAGGGCACCGACCCGGACATGGCGCAGATCCAGGTGCAGAACCGCGTTTCCCGCGCGCTGCCGCGCCTGCCGCAGGAGGTTCAGCGCATCGGTGTCGTGACACAGAAGATCTCGCCCGACATCCTGATGGTCGTGCATCTCGTTTCGCCCGACGATCGCTATGATCCGCTCTACCTGTCGAATTTCGCGACCCTGCAGGTGCGTGACCAGTTGGCTCGGTTGCCGGGAGTCGGCGATGTCCTGGTCTGGGGTGCTGGCGAATATTCGATGCGGATCTGGCTTGATCCCGCCAAGGTGGCCGCCCGCGGCCTGACGGCGAGCGACGTCATCGGTTCCATCCAGGAGCAGAATGTTCAGGTGGCCGCCGGCTCGGTCGGCCAGCAGCCTGAAGCCTCGGCGGCGTTTCAGGTCGCCGTCAATACGCTCGGCAGGCTCTCGAACGAAGAGCAGTTCGGCGATATCATCGTCAAGACGGGGTCGGAGGGCCAGATCACCCGCTTGCGCGATGTCGCGCGGATCGAACTCGGCGCGGACGCCTACGCGCTGCGCAGCCTTCTGAACGGCAAACCGGCACTGGCGATGCAGGTCATCCAGAGCCCCGGGGCGAATGCGCTCGACGTCTCCGCCGCCATCCGCAGCACCATGGAAGAGCTGCAGAAGGGTTTTCCCGAAGGACTGGAATATCGCATCGCCTACGACCCGACCGTCTTCGTCAAGGCTTCCCTGGAGGCCGTGGTGGTGACGCTGCTCGAGGCCATCGTCCTGGTCGTCATCGTGGTCCTGCTGTTCCTTCAGAGCTGGCGCGCCTCGATCATCCCGCTGGTCGCCGTGCCGGTGTCCCTGGTCGGCACCTTCGCCTTCCTCTACCTGTTCGGCTTTTCACTGAACACGCTTTCGCTGTTCGGCCTCGTGCTGTCGATCGGCATCGTCGTCGATGACGCCATCGTGGTCGTCGAGAACGTGGAACGCCACATCGCGCTTGGCGAAACGCCGAAGGAGGCAGCGCGCAAGGCCATGGACGAGGTGACCGGGCCGATCATCGCCATTACGTCGGTCCTGTCGGCCGTGTTCATTCCCTCGGCCTTTCTCTCCGGCCTGCAGGGCGAATTCTATCGGCAGTTCGCGCTGACCATTGCGATCTCGACCATCCTGTCGGCGATCAACTCCCTCACCCTTTCCCCGGCGCTCGCGGGCGTGCTGCTGACGCCGCACCACGGTGGGGCAAAACGCGATCTCCTGACCCGCGTGATCGACGGGCTGTTCGGCTGGTTCTTCCGGTTGTTCAACCGCTTCTTCGACAGCGCCTCGAATGCCTATGTCTGGTCGGTCCGCCGCGCCGTGCGGCTCAGCGCGCTCGTCCTGCTCGTCTATGCGGGCCTCGTCGGCATGACATGGGTCGGTTTCCAGACGGTACCCAACGGCTTCGTCCCGGCGCAGGACAAGTACTTCCTTGTCGGCATCGCCCAGCTTCCGACCGGCGCTTCGCTCGACCGCACCGAAGCCGTCGTGAAGACGATGTCGGAGATTGCGCTTTCCGAGCCAGGCGTGGAGAGCGTCGTCGCCTTTCCGGGCCTCTCGGTCAACGGCATGGTCAATATCCCCAATGCGGCGGTCATGTTCACGATGCTCAAGCCGTTCGACGAGCGGAAGGACCCGTCCCTCTCCGCCTTTGCCATTGCCGGCCGGCTGATGGGCAAGTTCTCCGGGATTCCGGATGGTTTCGAAGGGATCTTCCCACCGCCACCGGTTCCGGGCCTCGGCTCGACGGGTGGTTTCAAGATCCAGATCGAAGATCGGTCGGGGCTTGGTTTCGAGGCGCTCGCGCAGGCGCAGGGCGCGCTCATGGCCAAGGCGATGCAGACACCCGAACTTGCCGGCATGCTCGCAAGCTTCCAGGTGAATGCGCCGCAGGTGCAAGTCGATATCGACCGGGTGAAGGCCAAGGCGCAGGGTGTTCCGCTCAACACGATCTTCGAGACGTTGCAGGTCAATCTCGGCTCGCTCTATGTGAACGACTTCAATCGGTTCGGTCGCACTTACCGTGTTCTGGTCCAGGCCGACGCGCCATTCCGCATGCAGCCCGAGGATATCGGCCGCCTGAAGGTCCGCAATGCGGCGGGCGACATGATCCCGCTGTCAGCGCTGCTGACGATCAGGCAAAGCGCAGGTCCCGACCGGGTCATGCACTACAACGGGTTTCCATCGGCCGATATCAGTGGCAGCCCGGCGCTTGGCTATTCGTCCGGACAGGCGACCGCGGCCATGGAACGTATCGCGTCGGAAACCCTGCCGCCCGGGATGGGCTTCGAATGGACGGAGCTCGCCTATCAGGAAAAGCTGGCCGGAAACACAGCGATGTATGTCTTTCCGCTTTCCGTGCTGCTCGCATTCCTGATCCTCGCAGCACAATACAACAGCTGGTCGCTTCCCTTCGCGGTCCTGTTGATTGCGCCGATGGCGTTGCTCTCGGCAATCGCCGGCGTCTGGTTCAGCGACAGTGACAACAACATCTTCACGCAGATCGGCTTTGTCGTTCTCGTCGGCCTCGCGGCCAAGAACGCGATCCTGATCGTGGAGTTTGCCCGGGCGAAGGAAGAGGAGGGTGCCGATCCGTTGACGGCCGTGCTCGAAGCGGCGCGTCTGCGCCTGCGGCCGATCCTGATGACCTCGCTCGCCTTCATCGCCGGCGTCGTCCCGCTTGTCGTCGCGACCGGCGCCGGTGCCGAGATGCGCCACGCCATGGGCATTGCGGTCTTTGCCGGCATGCTCGGCGTCACGCTTTTCGGCCTCCTGCTGACGCCGGTCTTCTATGTTGTCGTGCGGAAGCTTGCTCTCGGGCGCCGTCACCCTTCGCTCGGCAAAGCAATCGAAGAGCCCGGTTGAAATCTACGAATGGCGGGCGCCGGGTGTTCCGACGTCCGCCATCCGGGCCAAGGTCCCGTCAACGGGGATCAGGGGTTGCGAATGAGATCCAGGACCTTCTCCAGCGCTGGATCCCGCCCCTCGGCATAGGCTTCGTAGGTCAGATCGACCGTGATCTCCGGTGCGATGGAAATGCCGCGGGGGCCAAAGGCGACCGTAGCCCAGTAGCACTCGCCGAGCTCGAAGCATCCTGTCTCGTAGTCATGGAATTCCGGGCTGTAACGAACCGCAAGGCCGGAGTTCGGCAGCTCGAGATGTTTGCCTTCTGCCCAGAACCGGCTGGCATCTCCCATCTCCTCTCCGATCAGCGTGACCTTGTCGCCGCCCGATCCCTTCAGCATTGCTGCCGTGGAAATGGCCGCGGAGAAGGTTGCCCTGCCCACGAGCACGAAGACCCGCCCGTCGCGCGGGACAAGTCGTGGCAAGGCCTGGGAAAACAGGATCGTGTTGAAGAGGTCCCCACCCGGGTTGAAGCGCAGGTCGACGACCATGTGCTTTGGCTGGACCGGAAGGATTTTCTCGTGGAAGAGGCCGGCGAATTTGTCCGACAGGGCGGTATCATCCATGCTTCTGACCACGTCGCTGCGGATGTAGAGGATTTTGCGGGCCTCATCCAGGAACTGGGTCTGCAGATCGCTGCGCTTGCTGTAGACGGCAGGGAGATCGCTGCGGTCATCGAGAAGATGGTTCCATCGGCCCGAAAGACTGGCCTCGTCCGGTTTGAGCACGCCGTAGCCCCTGTTGAGGTTCGTCTTGCGTTCGTCGCCCGGGTCTTCGTCCCCTGTGGGCGCAAGCGTGACTGTTTCCGAACGGCCGTCGGCAAGCTGAACGGTCAAAGGCACGGCGGCCGTATCCTTGATCGCGCCAATTTGCTTGAGAACGCTGGGCGTGACCAGATATCCCGGGGAGAGAAAGCGGATCCGCTGGTCCGTTCCGGGGAGATAGACCCGAAGTGCGTCAAGCGCCTCCTGTGTGGTGAGGGCACCGATCCCATCGATGCGTGCGCCGAGCAGCCGCGCGAAATCCGGATGGGTCTTGACGACACGGAGCCCGTCGGCAAACAGCCACACCCGGACCGGGATGTCCGGGCCGAGGAGCTTTGCGGCATTGGCATTCGTGTGTCCGTTGCGTGCAACCGCTACGGCGCGCATGACGTGGAGCGCGAATTCTTCCGGAGTCAGATGCTCAGCGGCCGCGGCGGTTTCATCGACAAGTCGGTTGAAATCGCTCCTCTGGCTGTCGTTGAAGCTTCTGTCTTGCGGCGCCCATGTCTCCTTCAGATAGGTCAGATCCTCGCGCATCTTTTCCGGTGTCAGCGGCGGGCTGTCTGCCTGCGCAAAGGTCGGGGCAATCAGCAGCAGGCCCGCCGCAGCGGCGCGAAGGCGTTTCATCCATCTGGAAGACATGTCGCATTTCCTCTCTGTTTGGTTCCGGGGGGAGCCGGGCGTCCAATTCTGTTAAGACGGCTCGGCCGGGCCGATGCCGACTAGGCACTTCGAGAATTCTTGCGGACCGTGAGAGGTTGCCCGAATTGACGAAGGGCGCTCGACCCTTTCGGGGAGCGCCCTTCCAATCCGGACGGTTGCGAACGCGCGACGGGGGGCCATCGCTGCAGGCAGTCATCGTCTACGGCAGTGAACCGGAGATGGGTGTGTGAAGGGGGAGGTTCAAGGCCATCTGTGTCTTGCGTGGTGAGGGCCGGCAAGCCGGCGCCTTGGCAAGCACTCAGGCCGAAGAATCTCGTCCATGAAGGCTCCTGGGCGGTTTGCTATCAGTGGCTCAAAGCGCTTGAATTTGGCCGCCATTCGGCAGCGGGCTTTTCGTCTGGGCTGCCGCGGAGACACTCATCAGTGCGCCGGCCACCAGTTCCGGGGCGACCAACGGACCGCAATGGTTGGTCTCGATCTCGACATAGGTCCATCCCGCACGGGAACGGAAACGCTCCTCGATCGGCGCAAAGAGTGAGGCGAATGCGTCCCCGTCAACCGGGAAACGAAAGAACGTTCGTGGAAGCATGCATGCTTCGGAGTTGAGGAGGCGAACGGGCTGCCGGAAGGTCTCGATCGGCTGCGGGCTGGCCGCAAGTTTTTCGACGTACCAGCGGCGCAAGAGGTCATCGGAAATCCACGGGCGCTCTCCTTCATCCATCTCGTCCGCTGATCCGAATGATGTGCGCCACCCTTCGCCATGGCTATGCGCCCAGGCTTCCATCTCGTTTCGAAAATCTTGGCCATTGAGGTCGAACAGGGATTGCCCGTCCTCCGGCACTTCCGCATCCAGGAAGACGGCATGGGCCAGCTTTTCGGGGATGCGGTCGGCAACACCGGCGACAACCATGCCGCCGTAGCTCCATCCAACGAGGACGACGTCTGCGAGATTCTCGAACGCGATCAGGTTCACAATGTCCTGGATGTGCGTTTCGAGGTTCACATCAGGCCGCGCAATATGTGTGCGGTCGCCAAGACCGGTGAGGCTATCGGTCTCCAAACGGCCACCGCGTGTCTGTCCGGACTACTGCCGCAAATGTTCTGCGAAAGCCGACGGCCCGGGTGCCGGAACATCGCCTGTCGAGGGCTGTCGTCGTTCTCTCATTCCGGCAGTTTTCTCGGCAGCCAGAGCCATGCGACGATGCCGAGCGTGAGTGTCATCAGCCCCCCGGCGCCGACCGCCATGTGCAAGCCGGTCAGGAAAGCCGCCTTGGCTTGTGCGGTGGCCTCGGGGGTGACGCCGGCATGATCGAGGGTTTCATTCAACGTGCCGGCAACGCCCGGGCCGAGAAGGCGGAAGCTCAAAGTCGCCAGTGACCCCAGAAGCGAGATGCCCAACGCATTGCCCAGTTCATTGCTGGTCTCGGCAAGGGATCCGGCAGCGCCAGCGCGCTCGGCCGGTACGGCAGAGACCGCGACTTCGGCCACGAGGCTGAACGACAGGCCGAATCCGATGCCCGCGATCATGGTTGAGGCGATGAAGGCGGCGACGCCGGTCTGCGTGCTCGTGAGCAGCAAGAGGAAGACGCCGGCGCTGATGAGCAGCAGGGTTGCCACAAGGGCGGTCCTGCGACCGACCCACTCCACCACACGGGCAGTGCCGACGCAGGTTGCGGTGAGCACGACGGCTCCAGGCAGCGTCAGCAGCGCGGTTGTGAAGACGTCGAAGCCGAGCACCGCCTGCAGATAGATGCCTGACAGGTAGCTGGCAGCGGACCATACGACGAGGGACAGGAGGCCGGTCAGGATGGCGATCGAGAATATGCGGTCGCGAAACAGGTCGAGGTCGACCAGTGGATCGCTGATTTTCGTCTGGCGGCGGAGGAACAGTGCGACGGAAAGGATGCCGATGATCCCGACGATGGATTGTTTGAGCGTGAAGCCGTCGGCGGCGGCGGTCTTGAGCGACCAGGTGAACAGCAGGATACCTGCAAACGACAGCAGAAGGCTCGGCAGGTCAATGCGCCCGCCGGTCGTCGAACGGACTTCGCGCAGCAGTATCGGTGCGGCAATCAGGAAGGCGAGGACAACCGGGATATTGATCAGGAATACGATGTTCCATTCGAAGTGCCTGAGCAACATGCCGCCGATGAGGGGGCCGATGGCGAAACCTGCGGCGAATGTCGCGGCGAAGATTCCGATGGCCTGCGCGCGCTGGCGTGCATCCGGAAACAGGGCGCTGACGATTGCCAGGCCCGAAGGCAGCAGTGTAGCGCCCCCCAGTCCCATCAGCGCCCTTGCGATGATCAGGCCAAGTGGCGATTGCGCATAGCTCGCCCCGAGCGATCCTGCGCCGAAGACGATCGCGCCGGTCATGATGAGCCTGAGCCGGCCGTAGCGGTCGCCGATATTCCCGAAGGCGATCAGCAGGGACCCGACGACAAATCCGTAGATGTCGAGAATCCAGAGTGCCTGGTCGGCCGATGGCGTAAGGGCGGACGTCAAATGTGGCATCGCCAGATAAAGTATCGAGCCGTCCATGGCGACGAGCAGCACAAGCGGCAGCACAGCAAGGAGGCCAAGCCATGCGTTTCGATTGGTGGAATCCGGTAGTGTCATATCACTCATTGGGCATAGATCCTCTACAAACGGCGCACAGGCGCGCGCCGCTTTCGCCGCCGGCTCCCGGCCGGCTTGGTGGTTGCATATGAAGGGGTTTCTGTTATATACTTTTAGTAAGTTACTTAAGGTATATAATGATGTCAAGCACTCCCGCGAATGCCAGCTCCACTGCGAAACGGGTCCGCCTCAGCCGTGACGAGCGGCACCGCCAGCTTCTGGGCGTCGCGTGGCGACTGGCCCGGGAGGAGGGGACCGACGCGCTGACCTTGCCACGTATGGCCAATGAATCCGGTGTGACGAAGCCGGTGATCTACGACCATTTCGGTACCCGGAACGGCCTGTTGACGGCGCTTTACCAGGATTTCGACGAACGCCAGACGGCGCTGATCGATGCCGCCATTGCCGCCAGCGTGCCGACACTGGAGGGGCTCGCAAGGGTCATCGCCTTGTCCTATGTCGAATGTGTGCTGGCGCAAGGTCGCGAGATTCCCGGCATTCTGGCCGGCCTTGCCGGCTCCCCTGAACTGGAGGCCGTCAAGCGCGAGTATCAACTCGTGTTCATCGAGAAATGCCGAAAGGTGTTGGCCCCGTTCTTGGGGACGGCGGGTGTCGAGCCTGCTGGCTTCTGGGGGATGCTTGGCGCCGCCGACGGCCTATCCCATGCTGCTGCGTGCGGGGAGATCACGGTGCAGCAGGCACAGGACGAACTCTATGAGAACATCATGGCAATGGTCGGCAGGAGTGGTCGCTAGCTTTGACGGTGAACCGGTGCTTCTCAAGCCGGCCATGGGCAACAGGCTGAGGCATTCATGAGTGATCCTGTGGGGGTGAATGTGCCCCTTCCCCCGGAAATGAGGATTGCTGTCCCCGACAGGCGCGCCAAAGGGCTCCGGCTGGGTTGCAGCCTATTCCGGAAGTCGCAAGTGCTGTTGCACTGATTGCAAACCACAATCAGTTTTGGCAGATGAAACCAATTGCATTTTGAAATCAGTTTGATGTGCTGAAAATTTCGGAGTGACCAATGGAGCAGCGACAGGGGAATGAGATCTTGCACAAGACGTTCGTTTTCGAACGGCGGTGCGAGGCTCCGGTGGAGCGCGTGTTTGCGGCATTTGCGGACCCTGCTGTCCGTGCGACCTGGAGTGCGCCGTCCAACGATGCCGCATTCGTCTATAATGAAGGCGACTTTCGCGAGGGCGGTGAGGACCAGTTCCGCTGTGGTTCAAAGGAAAATCCGCAATATACCGGGCGCACGACCTATATCTCGATTGTGCCGGACAGGCTCGTGGTCAGCAGTGAAACTGTTGAAACCGGCGGGCGGACACTGATGTCGAGCTTGATCACGACGGAACTTGAGGCCAGTGCCGATACGACGAGGGTCAAGGTAACCGTGCAGGTGGTTTCCTTTTTTGGCGAAGGAATGTTGGGGGGCGTCGAGATTGGCAACAATGCTGCCCTCGACAATTTGGTCGCGTGCGTGCGGGTGCCCTTTGAGTTCTGAAGCCGGTGCTGAAAACGGGCTCGCAGCAATGCAGGTGGAGTGCTCCACCCCTCGCTAGCGCATTGGACGCGGCCGAGGCGAGGCCGATCCTTGTTGTGGCTACGGTACGGAACCCTCAGGTCCTTCATCGGCGGCCGGGCCGATAAGGACAGCATGCACCACGAGCCGCAGGTGCCGCCCGCCATCGATGGTGAGGGAGGTGTGCTCGAAGGTCACGGGGTGGCCCTCGACGCGGATCGCGCGCGTGCCAGTGCAGGGCATGTGAACATCGGGGTTCTGCCACAACGCCTTGAATTCCGGTGAGATGGTTTCCAGCTCCGCGACCAGCGCGCGCATATCCGTATCGTCGCGTGCGCCTGCGAAATCCCGTCGAAAGCTCGCCAGCATGGTTTGCGCCTGGCTTTGCCAATCCACCAGAACATCACGGAGATTCTGGTCGCAGAACAGCATCCATAGAAGGTTGCGACGGGGAGAGGCCTGGTGAGTGAAGCCGAACAGGTCGTCGGCGGCTCGGTTATAGGCAAGGACGTCCCAGCGAAGATTGAGCACATAGGCGGCGTGCGGCGAAAGGTCGTCCATCAGGCGGCCCACCAGAGAAGGCACGGTACACCATGTCTTGCCGGGTTCCGCCGGCGGACGTTCCTGGGCAAGCAAAAAGAGGTGTCGCCGCTCGGCCGCATCGAGTTTGAGAACGCGCGCGAGATTGTCGAGAAAGCCGGCGGAGACGCCGATGTCTCGCCCCTGTTCAAGCCATGTGTACCAGCTAAGTCCGACGCCGGCGAGGGCGGCCACCTCCTCGCGTCGCAGGCCGGGCGTGCGCCGTCGTCTGCCGGCGGGCAGGCCGACATCCGCCGGTGTCAGGCGTTCGCGCTGCGCGCGCAGGAAATCTGCCAGTTCAGGCCGGGTTCGTTCGAACGTACGCATCTCTGCCGCCACTAAAAGTAATAGCATAATGAGTTAAATTGTACGGGTGTCAATGCTCGGGCATGGCTGTTGCGTCAGTAACATGAGGACGCAAGATGAGTTCCGATACCCATACCCCCCGACCCTTTCAAAGCCGGGGAGACGGCATTGCCGCCGGTCCACCATGGCTGGGCCTGTCCATTCTCCTGCTTGCCGGTTTCGTAACGATCTTCGATCTCTTTGTGGTCAATGTTGCGATCCCGAGCATGCAGGCCAGTCTCGGTGCAAGCCTGCCGCAGATCGGATTCATCATCGCCGGCTACGAACTCGCCTTTGGAGTACTTCTGATCACGGGCGGGCGGCTGGGGGACATCCATGGACGACGGCGGCTTTTCGTCTTTGGCATGGCAGGGTTCACGCTCGCCTCAGCACTTTGCGGGCTGGCGCCCAATGTGGAGATCCTGATCGGCGCGCGGATAGCGCAGGGATTGACCGCAGCCCTCCTGTTCCCACAGGTCTACGCATCGATCCGGGTGAATTTTTCTGCGAATGACAGTCGCCAGGCCTTCGGACTCCTCGGCATGACCTTGGGTCTTGCGGCCATCGCGGGTCAGGTCATGGGCGGGTTTCTTGTCGAAGCCAATCTCTTCGACCTCGGCTGGCGCACCATTTTCCTCATCAATATTCCCATAGGTCTTTTTGCCATCGCGATGGCTCGGTTCATTCCCGAGACCCGGGCACAGGAGCGTCCGGCGGTCGATTGGCAGGGTGTCGTCCTTGTGAGCCTGGGACTCACGCTTCTGCTCGTGCCGCTGATCGAAGGGCCGGCTCACGGGTGGCCGCTCTGGGCCTTTGCGTCGATGGCCTGTGCTGTCGTGCTGGCCGCCGCATTCTACCTGCAGCAGGAACGTCGGCGCCAGGCGGGTTTCGAACCGCTGGTCGATATGACGCTCATGCGCCAGCCGCGCTTTGCCTGGGGCGGGCTGCTGGTGGTCCTGATCTATTCGACCTCCTCGTCTTTCTTCCTGTGTTTTGCCCTTCTGGCCCAGACCGGATTTGGCTTGAGCCCGCTCGAGGCGGGCAGTGCCTTCGTGCCGTGCAGCGTCGGCTTCGTCGTGGCATCGCTGGTCGCGCCGCGCCTTGTCGCCCGCTTCGGCCCACCGGCGATCGCAGCGGGCGCGCTGCTCTACGCCCTGTCGCTTGGCATCCTGATCGCCCAGGTCTGGGTCGCAGGGGTCGACCTCGTCGTCGCGCATCTGATCCCGATGCTGATCCTGGTTGGCGCGGCCCAGGGGCTCATCATGACGCCGCTTCTCAATCTCGTGCTTGGTTTTGTCGAGGAACGCCAGGCCGGCATGGCCTCGGGTGTCGTTGCGACGCTCCAGCAGGTTGGTGCTGCCCTTGGAGTGGCGGTTGTCGGTATGCTTTTCGGCGCGGCCCTTGGAGCTGGCGGCTCGGCGCAGCTCTACGCCTCCGCCTTCGTGAGCGGAATGACATACAATCTTGCAGCTGCTACCGTTGCTGCGGCCGTGATCCTCGCCATTGCCCGCGGGAAGCCAAAGCCCCGAACCTGATGCCTTTCCGTCCGCCTCTGCCGCATGATCGGCCGGATCCCACGGCCGCTCCAACGTGATCGACGGGCAGGGGTGGTCGGCGCTACTGCCGAAAATAGACGACCATCCTCAGGTGCCGGTACTCGTCCACGGTGAGCATCTCATGCAAGAAGCGGAGAGTGGCTCCGTCTCGATCCAGCAGGGTGCCGATACCCCGGGCGTAGTTTTCCAAGCTCGGCTGCTCGAACCAACGGCGGAAATCCGGTGAGAGTCGCTTCAGTTCATCGACAAGGCCCAGCATCGCGGGATCGTCGGGCGCTCCCGCAAGGTCATAGCGAAACTGCGTGAGAAGTCTCGGCGCCTCGGCGCGCCATTCGGGGAGGCGGTGGCGGAATTGCGGGTCGGCAAAGAGGAGGCGCATGACATTGCGGTCGGACCGCTCGCGGGGTGTGAAGCTGAACAAATCGTCGGCCGCGCGGTTCCAGGCAACAACATCCCAGCGAAGGTTGACCACATAGGCGGGCCGCATGACAAGATCGTCCAGCAATGTCTGAACGAGCGAGCCGACGGACGGCCATTGATAGGCTTCCGGTGGCGGTGGGCGCCGGTGTGCGAGCAGGAAGAGATGGCTGCACTCGGCGTCGTCGAGTTTCAGCGCTTTCGACACCTTGAGCAGGAAACTCTCGGAGACCTGGATATCGCGCCCCTGCTCGAACCAGGTGTACCAGGTGAGCCCCACCCCCGCGAGCGCAGCCACCTCCTCGCGCCGGAGGCCGGGCGTCCGGCGCTGGCCCGTCGCGGGCAGGCCGGCATCGGCTGGCGTCAGCTTTGTCCGGTGACGCATCAGGAAGTCGGAAAGGTCGGTTCGCGTGCGTGCGAATGAGCGGGTCGACAAGACTGTTGCCTTTGGTAACAGGATAATTTCCAATATTGTAACAGGATGATCATGCCTGGAAAGTCTGCCTGCAACAAGGAGGCAGCATGACTTCTCACGACGAACTTGATCTTCCGCCCTCTGGAATCCTGACTGCCGGGCTGCCTCCGCCGCCCGCAACAGCCAGTATCCGCGATTGGTTGGGGCTTGCACTGCTTGCCCTGCCCACCATCCTGCTCGGCCTCGATCTTACCCTTCTTCATCTGGCGCTTCCGGCGCTCGCCGCTGATCTGCAGCCGACCAGCACGCAGGCTCTCTGGATCATGGATGCCTACGGCTTCCTGATAGCGGGTTTTCTGATCACCATGGGAACGCTCGGTGACCGCATCGGGCGTCGCAAACTCCTGATGATCGGCGCAGCCGCCTTCGCGCTTGCCTCGATACTCGCGGCCTTCTCCACGAGCGCCACCATGCTGATTGTCGCACGGGGCCTGCTGGGAATGGCCGGTGCAACATTGATGCCCTCGACGCTGGCCCTCATCACGAACATGTTTGCCGACCCGAGGCAGCGTGCGCTCGGCTTTGGCATATGGGCGACCATGTTTGCGCTCGGCATGGCGCTCGGCCCGGTGGTGGGTGGCGTGCTCCTGGCGTATTTCTGGTGGGGCGCCGCGTTTCTCCTGGCCGTCCCGATTGTCGGCCTTTTGCTCGTGCTGGCGCCCGCCCTTCTGCCGGAATATCGGGCACCACGGGCCGGCAGGCTGGACCTTGCAAGCGTCGGCCTTTCGCTCGCCGCCATGCTGCCGGTGATCTACGGCATCAAGCAGTTTGCCAAGGATGATCTTGGGGTGCAGCCGATCGGGGCGATTGCGGTGGGGCTCGCCTTTGCCGTGCTGTTCGTGCGCCGGCAGCGTCGGCTTGCCGATCCGCTGCTCGACATCAGCCTGTTTTCAAGTCGGGCTTTCAGCGTGGCGCTGGTCGTGCTGCTGTTCGGCCTTGTCGCGGTTGGCGGCACGATGCTGCTGGTTACCCAGTACCTGCAGCTCGTTGCCGGTTTTTCTCCGCTCGTCGCCGGTCTCTGGATGGGGCCACCAGCCCTTGCCATGGTCGCTGCAGGTGTCGCAGCGCCCCTGATCGCGCGGCGCGTTCGCCCCGGTTTCGTCGTGGCGGGTGCCCTGGGACTGTCGGTGGTGGGGTACCTGTTGCTGACCCGGATCGATACCAGCACTTGCGGTGTCATTATCGTCGTCGCCGGATTTTCGCTTGCCTATCTCGGGCTCGGCACGATTGCGGCGCTTGGCACGGATCTGGTGGTCGGCTCGGCTCCCGTGGAAAAAGCCGGCTCGGCTTCAGCGATGTCCGAGACGGTGCAGGATCTCGGCATATCGCTCGGTATTGCGGTGCTTGGCAGCCTTGCAACCGCTATCTATCGTCAGGCCATGACCGGTCGAATACCGGAGGGGCTCGGCGCGGAGGCCCACAGGGCCGTTGGTGACAGCCTGTGGGCGGCGATGTCGGTCGCTTCGGAACTGCCGCCTGGCCTCATGGAGACGGCACAGGCCGCATTCACGGCAGGGTTCAGCAATGCGGCGATGTTTAGTGCCGCAGGCGTCGCCATTCTTGCGGTTCTTGCCGCTGTTTCGCTGCGGCACGTCGGCGCCATCGAAGGCGGCGATTCGCACCGCGGCCCGTAGGCCCAGGATTGTCCGACCTCCGATGCATCGCCTTCGCCCGTCCGGCGACGACGCTCCTTCATCGCTCCCCGGTTGCGCGGTTTTGGCCAGGGAGGGGAAGGGACAGGACGATGGCGGCGTGGCGAGCAGACGCTGATGGCCGGCTTCGTCGTCCGCTGCGAGGGAACCGGTATGGGACTTGCCATTGTCAGCCAGGTCATGTCGACCCATGGCGGATCGGTTGGCTTGGGAGACGCGGTTGGCGGCGGCCTGGCTGCAAGCCTCGTCTTTCCCAGTCCGCAGAAGGGCATCCAATTGGAATGTCGAAGTAATTTATCTCCGATCACTGCCTATCAGAGCTATTGACCTTCCGCGCCGTTCATGATGCGTTCCAGATCATGGATTTTTATCGCCTATCACTCAATCTCACGACGAAGGGTGGATTGAGGGGTGGGTCGGAAACGGCTTCATCCACGTTGGCCGTCGATCGTGCCACCACGTCGTCATAGGCGGCCTGCGCACGTTCGCTGACGGCCTGCACAATCTGGCGAGCGGCATTAGCCACCTTTTCAGGAGAGCCGTCGCGCTGGACACCTTCAAGGGCGGCAAGCCTTGCCGAATTCTGATCAACGCGGCGCTGCTGGAATGCCTCGGGCCGTTTCGTCTGGATACCGCGCTCAAGACCACCAACCCCCATGTCGCCTGTTGCCTGGAAGGTGGTGGGCTGTGAACCGGAAACCAGGTCGGCGGCCGGATCTTCAAGGGAGCGGCGGAAGGCGGAAAGGTCGGTCGCGCTGTCGGCAAGCTGGCGAGCTGCAAGGCGTTCACGCCCGGCCTGATAGAGAGGCGCAGCGGCATCACGGGCCATGCGATAACCATTGACGCGGTGCCGCCAGAAGCCGTTCCGACATCCTCAAATTCATGCTGGAGATACGATCATGCCGAACGAAACCGTTCCGGTAGCCGGCGCAGCTATGCCCACAACCATTGAAGAGCTGTTCCGGCGTTGGTGCGAGGCCGAGCGCCTTGCATCCTTGCCCATCGCAGACGAGGACGCCGAGCCTCTCCTTGCCGAGTGCCAAGCTCTACAGGACCAGATAGAGGGCAGCCAGCCAGCAACAGCAAGGGAGTTGGCTATCATACTCCTGGTTGGCACGGATCGCTGGGCCAGCCAGGTCGAGCCGAAACTAAGGGCGCTGGTGGAAACTCTTGCCGAGGAGCGCGAATAATGAAGAGCGCGGCAATCGAACGTTTCCGCCGCTCCGAACTGGAGCGATGCATCGAGAAGATGATTTCGCTTCTCGACATGATGGACGGTGATTGCGACCTTGAAGACGGCGCCGATGAAGAACCATCTTTGTCGGTACGGCCCTCAATCATCAACGGCCGGCCTGAATATGATCTGGAAGCCGACCCGGCAGAGTCTGGTATCGCAGACCAGGAAGCATTCGACCTCATCATGTTCACTGATACGAACTTGAGGCAGATAGGATGAAGCGAGCTGCAATCCCGAGGGAATTCGCGTCGAGCAGGCAGCGCACGCCCTCTCGCTCCTCAGTCCATAATTTGAGCTGCCACGTTGAGAGCGTTCAGCCGGTGATACACCCTCTTCCTAGGCGCTCTAGCAACCAGTCAGGCCACGTTCTCGCGGGATCGTTCATCGCTCTGCCCGCATTGTTGTCTCGCTCCCAAATGTATAGCTTGAACAAATCATTAGGCGTAATCTCAAAAGTTGAATTTCTGGGCTTGAAGTATCTGTGAGGGTGGGTGCCGTTGGGCAACTTGTAGCCCTCTATGACAACGTGTGGGCCTTCGATCCCATGCCAAAGCATGTTGTCCCGGGGCGTCGTAATGTCGATGTGGCACGAGACCGACAGAAGCTGCCCCTGATATGATACGGCTATCGGGGCGCCCCCCTTCTTCGTATCGCTAGTGTAGGCGTTTCTGCCCCAGCTAAGTATTATGTATTTGCAGATGTGGACGTTGAAGCGAACATCATAGTTTTGCCGCCCCAGCTTTTTATCGCCCGACTGGAATGCTCCGAGTGGGTTCGTTCGTTGGCCTCTGTTTCCCGAGGGAGCATTCTGTGTTGGAAACAGATTGAATGTTCCCCGAGAAATCTCTTGATGCATCCGCCGGGACATATCCTGGATATGATCGGGGGTATTGAATGTCCCCCTCTGCAAGCTTCCCGCTGGCTGAACAGTTGGCCATTTCACGAGGTTAACTCCCGTTTTCGGTGGATTTGATTAAGAAGCGCGCCGGCTAATCGGTTGCCGAATCTCCCTCAACGGTACTAAGTTTCTGCATCGGAACAAGATTAATTCACGCATAGCGCGAGTTTTTAACGCCTCAAATTGCGTAAAAAGAGCAGCAAGGCGTTGCCCACCAGTCGAAGACAGTCGGTCCAAATGTGGGACCGAACGTGTCAGGGGCTAAACCGCCACTCAGGCGCTTGCCGACCTCCTCAGCCAGGGCACAGTGAGCCTGAAGCGCGGCGATCCGAAGAGCCGGCGCGCCGGTTCGAGGTTTTCACGGGCAGCGGCCGTCGGCGCGAGTGGAGCGCTGAGCGCAAGGCTGCGATTGGCCGGGGCATGCATCATTCAGTGATGGCAGCCTTAAGGAGACGACATGCTGAGTGGCTAGGCGCGGCGGTGCATGAAAGACTTCTTCAAGTGGATACCTGAGAGCGGCTTGGAGCCGTGGTTTGAAAGGGCCCCTATCGATCTAGGCGCCTGGTGCCGGTTGCTCCCGAGGAGTGAGTGGCGCCCACTTTTCGTTCCATGACGTTCGCAGCAGGAGAGGTGCTGAGCTCGTCACCGGATGATCGGTTATCTACCAACCGCTCTCCGCCGGACTTGCTTTTCCTGTCGCTTACGTTGTGGCGTCAGTGCAGGCGTGGCAACAGCCTCTTGCGCTAAACGAAGCGCACGGAGCTTTTCGGTTTTGATTTCGCGTGCCTTTGCTTCCTGCTCGATAATTCCTCTCGCAACGAAAGTGGTCGCTTCCGACTTCTGCTCCGCGCTTGCCTTCGTGGGTTTGAAGAATTGCTGTTTTGTAGCCATCATTCGTCACCTCCTTCGGGGTAATTCCGAGCGTCCGTTAGGGCCGGCCAATGGCCGTCTTCTTCTTTGGCGCGGGAATCAATCCTTCACGTTGCGCTTTCTTGCGTGCCAGCTTGCGGGCACGCCGCACGGCTTCCGCCTTCTCGCGCACTCGCTTTTCCGAAGGCTTTTCAAAGGCGCTCCGTGCCTTCATTTCGCGGAAAAGGCCTTCCCGCTGCATCTTCTTTTTCAGAACGCGAAGGGCCTGATCGACATTGTTGTCCCGTACGAGAACCTGCAAGATATTTCCTTCCGATAGCGGTCGATGCCGCTGTTATGATCTGATTACTTCCTGATCCGGATGCTCGAAGCTTTGAACCAAGGCTCTTTGTTGCTTTCAGAACCTCGCGGAGCAGGCGCCGGCCGCGCTGTTGCGCTTTCCTGTTCCTCGATATCGCTCGCAAGGATGCGGCGTTCAAACTTCTCGTCGCCAAGGCGGACTCGGTACTGGATCTCCCCGCGGTCTGACGGCCGGACACCTACAATTCGGCAGGGTCGGTTGCCTTCCGCGCGGCGGAATAGATCAGGCTTGAGCTTCACCATGTCGCCAACGGCATAAACTGTCTGGCTCATGACCAGGTCCTCGCGTAGCGTGTGGTTGAAAACAAAAAGGCCGGGCATCACCCCGACCTCTTCCTGTCGTTCGTCATCGGCGCTGCCAGTACATCCGTGGTCAGCGTCAGAGAGACGACAATTCCTTATGCTGCGCGCAGATTGTCAGCCGAGCTCTTGCCAGACTTTCGGTCCTGCACGACATCGTAGCTTACCTTTTGGCCCTCAACGAGAGAGTTGAGGCCCGCGCGTTCGATGGCGGAAATGTGCACGAAAACGTCTGTTGCACCGTTGTCGGGTGCGATAAAGCCAAAGCCCTTGGTGCTGTTGAACCACTTTACAGTGCCTGTGTTCATAACGATTTCCTTTCAATCGTTGTTGATGTCGTCGGATTGACGAACCATGTAGATCGACGATGAGAGGAGATCTGACCGGGCCACTGGGGCGATAGACAAAAGGTCACAAGCAAAGTTCGATGGGCTGAAGATAGGTTTTTCCGCAGCACAAGCAAGTTTTTATTTTTGCCAATACCCCGAGGCAGCATTTTCTTTTTGCTAAACGCCCTCATTTTCAAAGCGGTAGCGCGGGTTATTTTTTTTCGAGGAGCCTTTGGATTTCGCCGTTATTTGCCGAAGCAGGGGGCAATCCGTGCCAGGGCGGTGTGCAAGGTATTCGTCCGACGCATCGAACCGCGCCAGTCGTGCAGCTCTCGGCCGAGAGCATTTACTTTGTACGATTCGACGGCAATGAGGTGACGTTGCCCTTGGAACTTGCGTCTCTTGGCGAGATGCTGGAAACAAGGGATGGGGGTTACAAACTCTTGCGGCTCTTCGACACAATCGAAGAGCGAGGAAAATGGATTGAGTGGCTGGACGCTCCGTCGAAGCCTAGAGTGGTTTCGCAGGTGAAGCCGACGAAGTGAGGTTTTCCGTTGGTGTAGTTGCCCCCTAAAGACCGGACATTCTCAGGTTTGAGATTTGAGGCTCAGGAACTCACGCGGTGAGCGATATCCCAAAGCCTTGTGTGGGTGAAGGGCGTTGTAGTGCTCGAACCAGAACGGCAGATGGGCGATGACGGTTTCGGCATCCGGGGTCGGGTTGACCGCGACGTAGTCCCTCTTGAAGGTTTTGACGAAGGCCTCCGCCATGCCATTCGACTGGGGGCTGCGCACCGGCGTCGAACACGGCTCCATGCCGATGTCGCGAAGCAAGGATTTGGTGTCCTTGGCGACGAAGCAGGAGCCATTGTCGGTGAGCCATTCGATCGGCTCCGGCAGGATGTTGATGCGGCCGAAGCGGTTCTCCACGGCGGTGATGATGAGGTCCTGCACGTCCTGGCTCTTGATGCCTTCGGTGGTGGCGACATGGGCGATTGCCTCCCGGTCGCAGCAGTCGAGGGCGAAGGCGACGCGGACCTTCTCCTTGTTGTCGCAACCGATCTCGAAGCCGTCCGAGCACCAGCGGATGTTCGAGCGCTCGACCGCAACCCGGCCATCGTGACGGCGCGGATCGACAGTTCCGGTGTGACGTTCGAGCAGGAGATCGTGCAGCCGCATCACCCGGTAGACACGCTTGGCATTCGGCCACGGACGCCCTTGTTCGCGGGCGTTGCGACGCAGGACAGCGTGAACCCGCCGATAGCCATAGGTCGGCAGGTCGGCGATGATGGCCTTGATCTCCTCCACCAGTTCCCGATCCGGCTGTGGTGGCCGTCCTCTGGCTCCGGAAGGGGAGCGTGCGGCACGCGCAGCGACATTCGAGCGGGCGACACCCAGCGTCTCGCAGACGGCCTTCACTTTAAAACGTCCTTCGGCAGAGAGAGCGTGCGCAACAGGTGTTTTTTTGAGCCGGTGGCGATTTCGAGGGCTTCCTTGAGGATTTCGCCTTCCATCGTCTTCTTGCCCAAGAGACGCTGCAACTCCTTCACCTGGTTCTGAAGCGCCCGGTATTCGGAAGCCGGGACGACCTCTTCCTCGGCTGCCGTCGCCGTCAGTGCGCCTTGAGCGGCCAGCCTGCGCCAGCCAAACAACTGGTTCGGGGCGATGCCGTGACGACGGGCAACGAGGCTCACCGTCGCATCCGCCTCGTAGGTCTCACGGACAATCGCCAGCTTCTCCGCCGTGCCCCACCGACGACGGCGCTCAGGGCCCGACAGGACCTCAATCTTATTGTTGCTGCTAGTCATAATGCCGACATTACTTCTGTGGTTGCCGTCCGTTGCGCAAGAAGTTTCCAACCCTTCTGACGTGTGATCGAGTGCGGTCTTCTGTCAGGCCTTTTATTGCGGCACTTCGAAAGACCGCTGGCCGGTATGGTGATCTGCGGATCGGGTCCAAATCTCCTACACGGGCTACAGACCCTGAGTAATGTTCTGGTTTTCCCAATCCCGATCAGTTCGATCATGCGCCCATTCAGGTCGTCGACTTCTCACACCTCATCGCCGGCTCTGCTACTCGCAGCCGGTTCTTGTCAGGCCACAACCAACGCCTGGTTTCGATAATCCTCCTGCTTCATCAACATTGCCCATATTCTTCGGGCCATCTTGTTCGCCAGTGCAATCGCTACCAGCATCCGCGGCTTTCTTGTCAACATCCGCGCTAACCATGAGCCCTTCACAGGTGGCTTGAGACTCGCCCACCTGACACGGGTCATCGCCCCGATTATCAGCAGCCTGCGTATGTCAGCCTGTCCGGCTTTTGAAGCTCGCCCGAGCCGTTCCTTTCCACCAGATGAGAACTGCCGAGGAACAAGGCCAAGCCAAGCGGCAAAGTTACGCCCACATTGGAAGTTTTCCATCGCTGGCGCGAAGGCCTCAACAGCCATTGCAATCATCGGCCCAACGCCCGGCATGGTCTGAAGCCGCCTTGCATTATCGCTCTGCCGTGACAACTCGATAAGCCGCTTCGTCTTTTCCTCGATCCGTGCGGTCTTCTCGTTGATCTGTGCTAGCAGATCACGGCATTCATCTCGCACAAGCTCAGGCAGGTCGATATCAACGTCCTCAACTATCACTGCGATGCGCTTGACGCGGCCAATCCCGAGCGGAACAGTCTGCCCATACTCGTAGAGAACAGCACGCAGAGCATTCATCAGCTCCGTTCGTTGATGGACAATACGCTCGCGTGCTCGAAACAGGATCGCCTGAGCTTGCTGGTCCGCGGTTTTGGGTGAGACGAAACGCATTTCGGGCTGACGAGCTGCAATAACGATAGCCTCGGCATCAGCAGCATCGTTTTTCTGCCGCTTCACGAACGGCCGCACATATTGCGGCGCGATCAACTTTACTTCATGGCCCAGTTTGACAAGTTCTCGCGACCAGTAATGCGCGCTGCCGCAGGCTTCCATAACGACAAGTGCAGGTGCTTGTGTCGCCATGAACCGGTAGAACTGCCCTCGCGCCAGTTTCTTGCGGAATTTCACGTGCCCTGTCATTGTCGCTCCGTGAAGCTGGAAAACACTTTTTGCCAAGTCCACGCCGATCATCATGTCTTTCATTTGCCATCCTCTCCGCTGGTGCTCTACGCCACATCATCCTGGCATAGTTCCCATGCTGTTAGGGGAGGACGGCAACCACCCCATCTCCTATCACTTATCTAAGTGGGAGAGCCTGTCCGGCGATTTAGGGGGCCATTTCAATCATGGAAATCTCGACATGGAGATGGTCCAAGTTCCTGGCGTAGCCTCGACCGTCATGGGTGGCGAATTGATCGGGCCACGCTTGATCTGTAGAACGCCATCAGCCCTCTCAGCTTCCCTATAGGTTTAGCGGGTCAGAGTGTGGCATGCGGCAGAAACCCGTGTGCCGCACTCGCTGAGCGATGAATGGCAAGCCGCGGGCGACGGCCCCGCTAATGCAAGGAAAAAGCAGGGACCAGATTACCTTGCAGGCGCAATCTCATATTTCGAAATTCAGAGGCGACGCCCGCTCGCTTCTGCGCAGAGCCTTCCTTGCTTGCAAAATTGGGGAAGGCGGCAGGACGGTAGCGGTCAGGATCGCAGGCTCGCTTTCAAAATCGTGCCGTTTTGTCATGAGCGGGCCACATTGAGAGCCTGACCGCCTCTAAGTCGGCTCACATGAGGGTAAGCGCTCCCAGAAGTGCCATGAAAGCAAGGAACAAAATCGCCGCTATCGCCAGGACCGTGGAAACCCGGCGCCCAATAGCAACGCGTGATCTGTTTTCCATTATGGTGCCTCAGGATCAATTAATGGAAAAGGGGTCGTCGAAGTGCCGCAAACGACCCCCAGTACGGCCTAGACTGGGACCCCTACAACGATGGTTGGCTCGGGGGAGACCATAGCCGCATCGGCCACTTTTACCAACCCGGGCCCCGGCTACTTGTTCCTTCCCGACGATGGAACATCGCGGGCTTATCTTTGTTTTCAATAAATCTCGAAAACATGGAGGGCGAGATGTTTCAAGCATCTCTCGGAGCGGGTTTCGGCGCGCAAGATTATGGCCTGCGCGCGTCAATCAAAGCGGCTATCGCATATGACGAGCTTTGCTCTCAGCACAAAATTGAGCTGGTCTTCGAACCCCAGGCAATCATAATTCTCGGCCGCGTGCCGCCCGATGTGGCGCGGCGTGTACGACTCGTCATCATAGAAATTGCAGGCGCTGTTCCAGTTTGGGATCGAACATTCTGGCTGAGTTGACGGGACGGCTCGCACTCAATGGCACTGTGCCGTCCCGCCTCAGTTCCTAAAAGACGGCGATGTACTTTAGCAGCGCGACAATGCCGATGATGATGACGACAACCTGCGCGATCTGCTTTGCACGTCCATCGAGAGGTAGCCGCCCGATGAGATAGAGGACCAGCACGATTACGAGGAAGGTAATCAAGATGCTGACGAGAACCGATGTAGCCAAAGCCCCAACTCCTTAAGCCAACGCTCAATTGCGCGGTAAGGGCGTAACTATGGCCCCGAACGAGTAAAACAAGTGGGGCGTACGGCAGAAACCCGTATGCTCCTACTCGCTGAGCGCACGGCCGGCGGGCCCTGCTAATGCGGGGAATTAACAGGGCCGGCCAAGCCTGTCAGTCTTCCTCGTCGCCATCGCCGAGCGCTCGAATATCCACGTCAAATCCCTCTCGACGGAACTCCTGCGCGATTCTTTCGGCTACCTCTCGGTCATAGAACATTCCATAATCACATTGGCCGTCAGTTATGCGGAACATTTTGATCTCCGTACAAAGCGCGCCGGGCATCGACGCGTACGGGACAGGGCGGTCATTAGGAGCTGACGATGGAAGACGTGAACCAGACCACCCATCAACGCTGCAAGCAAGCCGTCCTCGCCGAACTGATTGCCGCGGGATGCACGCCTGATAACCCGATCGCCCTCTATCTTGTCGGACCTACCCTTGTGGCGGCAGGCTTTACCGAGCAGCAGATTGTCAACGCGCTCGACTTCCTCGAATATGAGAGGCATATCGAATATACCGGCGGCAACCGCGTGCGCTTAACGTAGCCCCTTCGCTCGGCTCTTGCGCCCTTCCGTTGCATCCTGCTTTATCGAACCAGAGGGGCGTTGCGTCATGGCTCGGCAAATCGCGCTTTGCTTTGTCATCGGCATAGCGGCCTACGCCTGCTTCTGGATGGCATGGCATTGGTTTTGAGGACAGTATGGATGTTCGCTCCCGTCTCCATCGGATGATAAAAAACGAGCAAGCGATACTCGACTTGCAGCAAAACGGCATTCGAGGCGGCGGTACTGAAAAGACGCTGAGTTGCGAGAACGATGCTACTGCCGAGGCAAGGCGCCGGATCGCCATGTATGAAATGCTGCTGGCGGATCTCGATAAGCGAGGGGGAGACCCGCCATGAGAGATGGGCTACTGCAGATTCAACACCGAGCGGAAGGGGAGGATTTCAATCACCCGTCCGCGCTCGTCGGCTATTTCAAAACGCTGCCCATCTAGCGGCTGACCGGTGCGCAGCATCTCGGCCATCATTTCCCTGGCTGCTGCTTTAGCGTCGACGATGGCGTCTTCGACGCTATCGAATTCAACCCCTTCCGGATCGATCTCAAAGCTATCGCTGTCTCGAATGTGAAAGAAAAATCGCGGCATGGACACCTCTCGCGGCAACAACTTCCTCAAAATCAGAAGGTTTCTATCGGGAGAGAAAGAGGCGGGCCATCCGCTGAGTTAGAAAGCCCGCCCCACCCAAGACCCCCACGAGGGACCGTCGCGGAGGCGCACAGGTAACCGTGCGCCGCCTATGAAGTTCCAACTCGTAGCTTAGAAAAACGCCCCGCCGAAGCGGGGCAGGTGGAAAAGATAGAGTGAACGTGCCGGGGAACCCAAAGCCGGAGATGTTGCTCCCCTGAAGGGAATTTATAATCGGCGCCGGGCGTCCACATCGACATCGACCAGGTGACATTGCGGGCGATAAAGGCGGCTGGCGTGCAGCATATCGACGAGTGTTTCAATCGAGAGGCGGACGTCGCGGCTCTCATCCTTGCTGCGCCGGATCTCGCGGCGCTCGAAGCAATCAACATCCAGGGCTTCTGGGATTGATGTGCGAGACCCGGGAACACCCCCGGGAACTCAACCGGGTCTCATGCTGGCGGGAAGTGCAGCCAGCCCGTCAATCTATCTGCCCAATGTTGGCTGCTGAACAGCACCAATTTGGATCATCCCGATGATATCCCGTAGTTGAGACCCGTCGCGGATGCGATAGGCGCCGAGACCCGGCATGCTCCAGACTACCAGGCCCCGGCTTTCTCTCGGCGGGGATATCCTCAGGTGAGGACCGAGAGCGTGAGCTATACGCTCCACGGTCAAGTTTGCTCCGACACCCTTCCAGTGGCCGCGCTTGGCTAGATCGGCACCTCGCAGTCACAGTGGCGCCTTCCATTCCGAGATCCAGACCCGGGAGCGCCCTCGTGCGCTCAACCGGGTCCTTCACGCAGGCCGCGTATGGGAACGGCCGCAGCAGGTTAATTCACTAACCAATCCTTTCGTTCCCCTCACAAAGGACAACGCCATGAACCGCAGCGCATTCTTTGCATCGGTGCGCGCTCGCGCGTCCGGCAACTTCGGCACGTCGCTTACCCAGAGCCAGGTTGACGGCCGCGAGGCTGTCTTGAACAAGGCGGAGCGTCGGGGGACGCCCCTGAAGCCCCCCCAGTCCATCAAACTCACGTCAAACTAACCTGAGAACAGGCGGCTATCAGGACGTTTAGGCTCAAGTTGAGGCAAAACCTCAAGGTGGGGCTAAATCCGAACTATTCAACCGTTACGCGGGGTTGCTCATATTAAAATGGGCTTGCCCGCGTTACTAGCCCTCATCGAGCCCGTAAAACATCCGAGCTGACGCTTCCACAACAGCGCGATGCTTACGGGAGTTGGACAGGCGCTAAGCGAGCGCAAAAGGGTGGATTTAGGGGTGGATTGAAACCGGGCGAGCACCCGAAAACATCTGAAAAACCAGCGTTCTAGAAAGAAAAATGGTGCTGCTAGAGGGCGCCGAGGCCGCGTGAAGTGCTTGGCAACGGAGTTTGGCGGTTGCGAGGAGAGGCGAAAACTTTTGAGTGAACCCGCGTGCGTATCGCCGGGACCTGTCGTTGCCCGCCGGAGGACACCGGCATGCAGTGATCCGGAGAGGTTCGGGCGGTTTTCGGGTCAATCCGACGTGCGCGGTGAGGCCTTCGGGAGGATGATCCGTACCGATAGTCCACGAGGCGCGGTGTTCTCGAATTCCAGTTGGCCGCCGTGATCACGGACGATCTCGTCGACAATGGAAAGCCCAAGACCGAAACCTCTCGCCTTGGTATTGCCCGTACGGGCAGGATCCATCTGGAAGAAGGGTTCGAGCACCTGTGTCGCAAACTGCTCGGGAATGCCGGGGCCACGATCCTGGATGCCGATGCTGAGGTATTGGTCAGTGGACTTCAGGCTCATCGTGACCTCGCCGCCGAACTTGATGCCGTTTTCACAGAGGTTCGTGATCGCCCGCGAAAGTGCCATGGGCTTGCAGTGCCAGACCAGTCTGGGCGGACCTGCATACCTGATATGGGCGCCCATGTCCGTGAAATTGGCGCAGATGGTCTGCATGATGCTGGCGACGTCGGTACGTTCGCGCGCCTCCCTGTCGCGATCGTCGCGAAGGTAGTCCAGGGTGATGTCGATCAGGGTATTGATCTGTTCGACATCCGCGAGGATCTGGTCGCGGATCGCCGCATCCCCGATCCGTTCTGCCCGAAGGCGCACCCGGGTCAACGGCGTGCGCAGGTCATGGCTGACGCTCCGCAACATTCCTGTCCGGTTGCGTATCATCTCGTGGATGCGGGTCCGGAGCTCATTGAGCGCCCGCGCCAGATCCTTGATCTCGAGGCTGCCGGTTTCCGGCACAAGCGTGGAGCGGGAAAGGAACGCGTCGGTATCGCGGATCTCGCTTGAGATCGCCTTGAGCGGTGCGGTCAGAAACCGCGCGGCGAAAATGGAGAAGAGCACCCCCAAAATCGCCAGCGCCAGGGAGTAATACACGATGCGCCCCGTGATGTCCGTCGTCAGAACGCTGTCCGGGAACGACTTGTACAGGAGAAATTCTTTGTCGTTGATGGGGAGCGACAGCATCGGCTTGCGCCCGACCAGCATCATCTTCGATCCATCGGGCAAGTTCCCATCCGGCGGGAAGAGGTATGCCAGAAACGAGCCGATTTTCGAACGAAACCCGTCCGGGCCTGCAATGCGCTCGAGCGCGTCGCGCGGCACGATGTCGATTTCGATGCCGACCTCGGCCGAACGCGCAAGGATGCGCTGCCTTTGGGCATCGTCAGCGCCGTCGAGCAGAAGGGCGAGGGTCAAGGCCCTTTGACCGACGAGATCGACGTCCACTGCATCAGCGTAGTCGAAGGTTTTGATCCGTTCGATTACCTGTCCGGCCACAATGACGGAGCCGATGGCAAGGATCACGACCAGCATGAGTTGCCCGCGGATCGTCCTCGCACCGAAGCCTGGAAAGCGCATCACGCCTCCTCGACGGCGGCGGTAAAAAGGTAGCCGCCAAGCCGGACCGTCCTTAGAAGAACGGGATCGGACGCGTCGACTTCGATCTTCTGCCGCAGTCTGCGAATGTGCACGTCGACACTGCGTTCGATGGGGCCGGCAAGTCCGGAATGCGTGAGGGTCAAGAGTTCCTCGCGTGTTATGACGCGACCGGGATTTCGGCAGAAGGCGAGCAGGAGGTCGAATTCGGTGGTTGTAAGGGCAACCCGCGTGTTCGCAGGGTCATGCACCTGACGGCGTATCGGGTCGATGCGCCAGCCGTCGAAGCGCAGCGGTATCTGACGATCACCAGCCGCCGGCCCGTAAGAAGCACGACGCAAAATGCTTCGGATTCGGGCTACGACCTCCCGCGGACTGAAGGGCTTTGTGATGTAGTCGTCGGCTCCGACCTCCAGCCCGACGATCCGGTCCACCTCCTCGCCCAGCGCGGTCAGCAGAATGATGGGGATCGTCTTGTCCGCACGCAATCGCCGGCAAAGGCTGATGCCGTCTTCACCAGGAAGCATGACGTCGAGAATGACAAGGTCGAATGCCTGCCGTCGCAACAGCGCGAACATCGCGTGTCCGTCATCCGCCGTCGTGGCCTGCATACCGTTTTCCACCATGGTTTCCACCAGCAGCCGGCCGATCTCCGTATCATCCTCGACGATGAGGATGTGCGGGCTTCTTTTCGCGCTATTCACGAACGTCTCCCTGGCGATTTCAAGGGGGTGAAAGCCGACACCGGCGGGGTGTCGGTTGCCGTTGCGGCAATGTTACTGTGGTAGGAGTAAACAAGGCTTCCCGTGTTTCACCGGCCTTTCTCCGGAGGGGACTGTGGCAAAGGCTAAAGACGATCAGGGACAGCAGTGTGGCCGCTTGTGCGTCCAAACCGCTCGGTTGTGTTAAGATTTATTACAACGCACACATTCCTGCATCCGGAGCAGGCGTCTTGTCTCCTGTCGGCGTGAACAACCCTTCACCGTAACAAACCGCAACAAAACAACACACCCAAGGGGGCTCCCTTGGAGGGACAAGGAGGTGTCGAGCGCCGCGCCGGTTTCTCTGTGGCGCGGCGCGATCAATGGTGTGGAGCAGGTATGCAGCCCGATAAAAAAGCCAATCAGACACTCAAGCTCCTTTTCGCAGTCGGCGCGGTGCGGATACCGTTGGTCGTACCATCGGGAAGCCATGCAGCTGACGCCGCATCAGGGAGCGTTGCCGAACCCGCGTTCGACCCGGCGCGGTTCGAGCCCTCATCGGCTGACGGAGCTGTGTGGAGCCTGATCGTTGGCGCAGGTGCGCTGTACGCTCCCGAATATGAGGGGAGCAGGGGCTTCAAGGTCAGCCCTCTGCCGGCGGTCATCTTCACTTACGGCGACTGGCTAACGCTTGATCCCCGCGGGATTTCCGTCACCGCTTTCACGCATCAGGGCTTCTCGCTGGCCGGTAAGGTCGGCTATGAAATGGGGCGTGACGAAGACGATGGTGACCGGCTGAAGGGCCTCGGCGACATCGACTTTGCCGCGACCATCGGCGCAAGGGCCACCTACCGGTGGGAGGCGCTGGAGCTCTATGCGGAGGTCGATCAGACGGTCGGGGGGAGCGAGAGCCTTATCGGCAAATTCGGTGCCGAATATACCGCGCCCGTAACCGACCGTTTCTTCGTATCGGCGGGCATTTCCGCCACGGTTGCCAACGAGGAGCACATGCAGTCCTATTTCGGCGTGACGGCTGCGCAATCGGCGGCATCGGGTTTGCGTGCGTTCAAGCCCCAGGCGTCTCTGAAACGCGTCGACTTCTCGGTATCCGCGACATATATGGCAACGGAAAACTGGCTTATGCGGGGTGAAGTTGGCATGGGCGCCTTGCTGGGCGATGCTGCGGATAGCCCGATTGTTGAACGAGAACTGCAGCCGTCGTTCATGGCGATCGTCGGCTACAAGTTCTAGCAGCCGGTGGGCACCTTGTTGTACGCCCTTGCCGCACTGGCCCGGACGGACACGCCCACCAATCGCTTCATACCGACCGCAAGGCGGTTTTGGTGTCAGGTCGCGTTCGTGCTGATGAACTCTCGCGTCATGGCGAGGAGACCATTGAGCGGCCGGTCATCCCGATAGATGGGCACGATCCCGCGTATCCGTTCATAGAGGCCATTCGTACCGGAAGCCTTGTCGCTCAGACCAGGACGCATGTCGTAGGCCTGGGCGGCGGCCATGACTTCGATGGCAAGCACGGTTTCGAGATTGGCGATGATGGCGAGCGCCTTGTCGGCGGCCGGGGTGGCATGGGTCAGAATATCTTCCTGCAGGGCCGACGTGATACCGCCGTCGAGGCTGGCGGGGGCGGCAAGGCGGCGGTTTTCCGCGACAAGGGCGGCAGCCGTATACTGGATGATCATGAAGCCTGAGGCGACGCCGCTGCCATCCGCGAGGAAGGCAGGCAGCCCGCTGACGAGCGGGTTGACGAGCCGGTCGATGCGCCGTTCGGAAATGGCCGCAAGCTCGGCTGCGGCGATGCCGAGTGCGTCCATGGCAAGGCCGAGTGCGGCGCCGACCGCATGGGCTTGCGAATGGACTTCCGGCGCCTCGCGCGAGCCGGCGACAACGGGGTTGTCGGTGACGCTGGATAGTTCCCGGTCCACCACTGCGGCGATTTGCGCGATGCTGTCACGCACCGCGCCATGCACCTGCGGCACCGCGCGCAAGCTGAGCGGATCCTGTGTGCGTGAGCCCGCCGCGTGCGCGAGCAGGCGGCTGCCGGTAAGCAGGCGGCGCAGGTTTTCGCCCACGGTCTGAAGGCCGGGTGAGGTGCGCAGCGTGAGGGGGCGGGCCGCAAAGGGGTCGGCTTGCGCACCGAGATTTTCATAGGTCATCGCCGCGGCGGCGTCTGCCCAGTCGGCAAGATGAGTCGCGCGGGCAAGCGCGAGGCTCGCGAGGCCGGTGGCGCAGGGCGTGCCGTTGACGAGGCTGAGGCCTTCCTTCGCCTCCAGCACCAGCGGCACGATGCCGAGCGCTTCGAGCGCCTGCCTGCCAGTGATCGTTTCCGTTCCGTGGCGCGCCTCGCCATCGCCGATCAGGACGAGACCGATGGCAGCGGCGTGGGTGAGATAGCCGACCGAGCCCTTCGAGGGAATGACGGGCAGGATATCGGCGTTCAGCAGCGCCAGCAGCGCCGTCACCGTCTCCAACCGCACGCCGGAATAGCCGTGCGCGAAATTGGCGATCTGGGCGGCCATCACGGCGCGGGTCTCTTCGCGCCCAAGCGGTTCGCCGACGCCGCAGGCATGGCTGAAGAGGATGTTGCGCGAGAGTGCCCGCTGCTCGGGAATATCGACGATGACGTCGCAGAGCGCACCGACGCCGGTATTGATGCCATAGCCGCGCACCCGCCTTTCGACGAGCGCGTCGACGATGGCGCGCGCATTGGCGATGCGCGTCCAGGTCTTGTCTGACAGAGAGAGCGCCGCGCCCTTTGCGACGGCGGCGATCTCTTGCCAGGTGAGGGGGCGATCGAGAACGATCGTCTCAGGCATGCTGGGCCTCTCCTGCGCCGGCGCGGCGCTGCACGAAGCGGGCGACATAGTCGTTGGCGGGGCTGTTGAGGATTTCGTTCGGGGTTCCGACCTGCACCAGCTTGCCGTCCTTCAGGATCGCGATCTGCGCGCCGATGCGCAAGGCCTCGTCGAGATCATGGGTGATGAAGACGATGGTCTTGTGCAGGTTCTTTTCGAGCTGGAGCAACTGGTCCTGCATGTCGGCGCGGATCAGCGGGTCGAGCGCAGAAAAGGCCTCGTCCATCAGGATGACGTCGGTATCGGCAGCGAGCGCCCGGGCAAGGCCAACGCGCTGCTTCATGCCGCCGGAAAGCTGGTGCGGGAACTTGTTCTCGTAGCCGGCAAGGCCTACGGTCTCGATCCACTTCATGCCGATCGGCTTGGCGTCTATCTTGGTGAGCCCGCGCACGCGCTGGCCGTAGACGACATTCTGCAACACCGTGCGGTGCGGCATCAGGCCGAAATTCTGGAACACCATACTGACGCGGCGATTGCGGAAATCGCGCAGATCCTTCGGCTTGAGGTCGAGCACATTGCTGCCGTCGACGATGATCTCGCCGCTGGTCGGCTCGATCAGCCGGTTGATGTGGCGCACCAGCGTCGATTTGCCGGAGCCCGACAGGCCCATGATGACGAAGATGCGGCCGCCCGCAATATCGAGGCTGACATTGTCGAGGCCGACGCTGCAGCCGGTTTTGGCCAGCACCTCGCCCTTGTCGGCGCCCTGCTGGGTCATCGCGAGGGCCGTCTTCCAGTTGCCGCCGAAGATCTTGGAAACGTTGCGGATCTTGATGTCAGTCATTGCCGCGCTCCTTCCGGCTCATCTGGCCGAACCCCTGCGTGATGCGATCGAGCACGATCGCGAGGATGACGATGCCGAGGCCAGCTTCCAACCCCTTGCCGACGTCAAGCGTCTGGATGCCGTTCAGCACCTGTTCGCCGAGGCCGCGCGCGCCGATCATCGAGGCGACGACGACCATGGAGAGCGCCATCATGATCGTCTGGTTGAGGCCGGCCATGATGGTCGGGGTGGCAAGCGGCAGTTCGACGCCGAAGAGGATCTGCGGCGGGCTGCCGCCGAAAGCGGTCGCCGCTTCCACGACTTCGCCGTCCACCTGGCGGATGCCGAGGTCGGTGAGGCGGATGAGCGGCGGTACGGCGTAGATGATGGTGGCGAGCACCGCCGGTACCTTGCCGAGGCCGAAGAGCATGATCGCCGGAATGAGATAGACGAAGCTCGGCATGGTCTGCATGACATCGAGCACAGGCAGGGTGATGCGCCGCATCAGCTCGCTCTTGGCCAGCCAGATGCCCATGGGCACGCCGATGGCGACGGAGATGAGACTGGCGATCAGCATGAGTGCCAAGGTCTGCATCGTCAGGTCCCAGAGCCCGAGCGCACCGACGGCGAAGAGCATGACGGCAACGGTGATGACGAGCGAGATCTTCTTCGATGCGAACCAGGCGAGCGCCAGGAAGATGATGAAGACGGCCCACCAGGGCAGGCCGCGCAGGATCCATTCCACGAAGAGGATGGCCTGGAGAAGGGTTTGCGAGATCGCCTTGAAGACGAACCCGTAGTTCACCACCAGCGACTGAACGAAATCGTTGATGGGGCCACGGATGGAGATATGGAAGGCTTCGGGAAACATCGGTGAAATCCTCGCGCGTGGCGACGCCATCCGGCGGCCGGTCCTGTCCTGACGGGAAAGACCGCGCGCCGGGAGGCCGGCGCGCGGTTCTCGCGGGTTACTTGACGGCGGCTTCGATGCGCGCCTTGGCGTCCACCGAGACCCAGCCGCCCCAGACGTCGGCCTTGGTCTGCAGGAAGTTCTTGGCAGCCGCGGCAGCATCCACCTTCTGGTCGGTCATGTAGGCGAGGCTCGCATTGACCTCTTCCAGCGGGAAGGTCGCCTTTTCGAGGATTTCCATGATTTCAGGCGCCGCACCGGCAAAGGTGCTGTTGACGCCGTAGGCCACCTCGACGGAGGGGAAGGCGCAGCCCGCGTCGCGCTTGCCGTCGGCGCTGGTCAGTTCCTTCCAGCAGGCTTCACTATAAGCCGGCTCCTCGAGCTGGACGAGCTTGTACTTGCCCATGATCGCTGTCGGGCTCCAGTAGTAGAAGAGCATCGGCTCCTGCTGGAGATAGGCGGCGGCAATCGCTGCGTCGAGTGCGGTACCGGTGCCGGGGCGGAAATTCACGTAGCTCTCACCGAGCTTGTAGGCTTCGAGCTTGGCCGTGTTGACGCCCTCGCAGGTCCAGCCCGACGGGCAGTTGAGGAAGCGGCCCTTTGCCGGCTCTTCCGGATCCTTGAACAGTTCGACGAATTTCGGGTCGGAAAGCTGCGCGACGCTCTTGAGGTCCGGCGCCTTGGCGCCGTCGCCCTTCACGAGATATTCCGGCACGAACCAGCCCTCGGCCGCGCCGACGAAGGTCTTGCCGACCGACTTCACCTGGCCGGCGGCAGCCGCCTTGTTCCAGACGTCGGAACGGCCGATCCATTCTTCGGCGAAGATCTGTACGTCGTTGTTGGCGGTGGCCTGTTCCAGCGTCACTGAGTTGCCGGGGATGGAGTCGACCTTGCAATCGTAGCCCTTGGCGAGGATTTCCTTCATGACTTCAGTGATGAAGGCGCCACTCTCCCAGTCGATACCCGCAAAGGTGACGGTATTGCCATCGCCGCAATAGGAGGCATGCGCCGTGCCGGCAGAGCCGCCGAACAGCGCCGCGGCGGCAAGAAGTGCACATTTCAGTTTGGAATTCAGCATGTCAGTTCCCCTGTTTTGATGATGTGACGTTGAAAACCAGATTTGTCGAAGCCGCTCCCGTGGCCGGTCATGCCAAGCAGAGCCGTTTGCAAAGTTCACTATACAACTTAATAGACAACTATCTCGCTCGATGCATTGTGGGGCGTTTCTATAAGCGACATTTTTTGTCGCCGTAAGATCGATCTATCAGCGTGATATTGTGATTCTTGCGCTGATGGGCGTCTTTTGGATTCAAAATTGCTCCAAGCAAGGAGATCTAGGAATTATAGAACCCTTGCGGATTCTGGGACTCCAGATGCCTGCTCTCCGGCTTGTGTCCCACAGCGCTTGCTTTGTGGGGCTTTTTGCCTGAAGCTGTATCGTGAAAAACACCGTGGAAGGCAAAGTTGTATATGCAAGTTGGTGCTTATGGTGGACAAGTACGTGACAAGAATCAGAAGGCGCGCTTACTTTGATCGCATATGGTCTGTAAGCAGGTTCTGATTGAAATACGGAGTGCCGTGGCGATGTTGAACGAGGAAACCGGCCTTGTGGCAAGGGATACGAAGGATCGCGGCGCGCCGATCTACGAGCGCATGAAGGCCGAGATCCGGACGCGCATCGAAACCGGAGAGTGGCCGGTCAATCATCGCATTCCCTCGGAGAACGAGCTGGTGGAAACGCTCGGCGTCAGCCGCATGACGGCGAACCGGGCGCTTCGTGAACTGGCCAATGAAGGCGTGATTACCCGTGTGCAGGGCAAGGGCTCCTTCGTTGCGCCGAAGAAGCGCAGCGCTCCGGCGCTTGGTGTGCGCAACATTGCCGATGAGATCCTGGAGCGCGGCTCGGTTCATCGCACCGAGCTGATCCTCGCTCAGAGCGAGACCTGCGGCTACGAGCTGGCGGCGGCGCTGGAACTGGGCGTTGGAATGCAGTGCTTCCATTCGGTCATGGTGCATCACGAAGATGACGTGCCGATCCAGCTTGAGGACCGCTTCGTCAATCCGGCCATTGCACCGGACTATCTCGAACAGGATTTCGCGGCGACGACGCCCAACGCGTTCCTCACCAAGATCGCACCCATCGCCAGGACGGAGCAATTCATCGAGGCTGTTCTGCCGCAGCCCTGGGAGTGCAAGGTATTGGCGATTGCCCGTTTCGAACCCTGCATCCTCATCCGCCGCCGCACCTGGTCGCATGATCAGGTGGTCACGTCCGTGCGGCTGCTCTATCCAGGTTCGCGCTATCGCCTGCAGAGCAATTTCTGACGGGTGGGCAAGGTCGTGTATCCAATCATGCCGCCGCCTGCGGAGACCATCTCCCTATTTGAAGCTGGCAGGGTCGTCGGGACGGTTGGCTTCGGCCACAATCGCGGCAAGGCGCGATAGGGGCAGGCCGAAAGGCCTGGCGAGATCGAGAAAGGCGCCGATACGCCGCTCGACCTTCCGGGCGTGGTTCTGTGCGATGTCGGCGAGCCTGTGGTTGAGGAAGGGATTGGCGAAACGTTCGAGGGTGACGGCGAGATAGTCTTCGGCCCCTTCGCCGCCCGGCAGCCGGGCGAAGACGGGCAACACCTCCTGCCGGTAGATTGCCATCAGTGCCTCCTCGACCTGGGGCCGGGCGATGAATTCACGCACGATCGGATCGCCGGCGCCGCCTTGCCGCTGCCAAATATCGACGAGAACCGTGTGGCCGAGATTGAGAATATGCAGCTTCAGCCGCTCGATCTCTTTGAGATCGTCGACCAATTGGATGGCCGGATGGGTGCAGGGCGCGACGACGCCCGGTCCCTTCTCGATCGCCCAGAGCGCATAGGGTTCTGCGACCGCACCGGCCGGTTCGATGGGCTCGGACACGATACGATCGACGAGGCTGCTCGCCCAGACCACGTCGTTTTCGATATAGGACAGCAACCCGGCATCGCTCGTCTGCCGGCGCGCGACTGCCAGCACGGCAGCCTTCAGCACCTTGCCGTTGTCGACGACCAGCTCCATCGGCAGCACGATGATCGGCGCGCCGCCCGCGGCATGGCGCGCGGCAAGCAGGTGGAAGAGTTTCGCGGGGAAACTCATGGCCGGATGATAGGCAGCCGCGGCATCCTCCGGCTGACCCTGGTAACCGGCATCACCGGTGTTGGAGAGGACGAAAGCTGCCTCCTTGACGAAGACCCGCGCCACTTCCGGCCAATCGTTCGCCGCGGACAGGCCGCGTCGGACGGAGGTGACGGTCGTTGTTTCATCGACGGCGCGGCCGTCCTTGAGGCCTCGGATCCGCACCGGATAGCCCTCCGGTGCGGCGAGCGCGGCAAGCCGGTGGCTGCGGGCCGCATCGCCGGATGTCTGCACCACGGTGATCGCCCGCTTCGGCTCTGCCTCTGACAGGAACAGGTCGGCATGGGCCTGCAGGAACCGGCTTGTTCCGAACTGGATGACGGATGTCTGGATCACCTGTCCGACCCTCACAGTGCAAGTTCGCGGCGTAGCGTTTCCAGCCGCTCCATGGCGATCACGCCTTCGCGGATCGTCGGTGCCGACGTTTGCCGGCCGGCAAGCGCCGGGATGACGTCGGCGAGCAGCGAATGGTAGCCTTTCGGGTCCTCGTTGGCGGCCGCGGTAAAATTCGGCTTCCAGGTCAGCGTGTCGACCGCATCGTCGAGTGTTCCGGCAGGGTTGTCGATCTTGAAGGGCGGGTTTCGGTTCCAGCGCACGTCGATGACATTGTCCACCTCGATGCGCTGGTGATCGCCCATGATTTCAAGCCGCTCGACCGGCGCACCGCGTGACTGCGCCGTGCCCATGGCGACCGTGCCGATCGCGCCGCATTCGAAGTCGAAATGCACGTGGAAGAGCACCTTGCCGCGATCCTTCTCGACCTTGCGCGCCGTCAGCTTCGTGACCGGCGAGACGAGGAAGGAGACGAGGTCCATGTAGTGTACGCAGTGATGCAGGAAGAAGCCGGTGTAATCGACATTGCCGGCGAAGTAGCCGGGTGCCGTCATGTAGTAGCCGGTGAGACCGTAGACGGGGCCGAAGCGGCCGGAGCGCAGGATGTTCGCCGCGATCTTGTTGCCGGCCGAATAGCGCTTCATGAAGCCGAGAAGCAGTGGCTTGCCGGATTTTTCCGAAGCGGCGAGCAGTTCGCGGGCGCCCGCAGCGCTTCCGGATGGCGGCTTCTCCATGAAGACGGGCAGACCCCGTTCCAGCGCCATCTTGCCGAACATGAGGTGCTGGTCCGGCCCGACGGCCATGCCGACGGCGTCGATATCGGTGCGGCGGATGAGGGCCTCCGCATCGTTTGTGAGGTTTGACACGCCAAACTGCCGTCCGGCGGCAGCGAGCCTGTCGCCGTCGATATCGCAGAGCGCAGTCACCTGCACGTCATGGCGAACGAGCTGCGGAAGCAGCATCTGGGTGGCATGAATGCCGCAGCCGATCCAACCGATCTTGAGTGTCATCGACGATGTTCCGTAAGCAGGATGTGGGATTTGATGAATTCGCAGCTGGCGGCGAGGCGTTCGCTTTCGTCCTCGTGCGGCGGCCGCCACTGTGCGAAGGGGACGCCGAAGCGGTCGTCGTTGCGGCGGAAGGGTTCGAGCGACACGGGCCCCCGATAGCCGATCTCATGCAGCGCACGAAACACCGCAACCCAGTCCGTGGCGCCCGTTCCCGGGAAACCGCGGTGGTTCTCGTTGGCCTGGAAATGGACGACCCGCTTGCCGCCGAGCCGGATCGCCTCGGCGATCGAGGCTTCTTCCATGTGCATGTGGAACGTATCGAGCATAAGCTGGATGGCGGGATGATCGACGGCGTCGAGCAGCTCGATTGCCTGCTGCGTGGTGCAGAGCACGTCGCTCTCGAAGCGGTTGAGCGGTTCGACGGCAAGGATGACGCCGAGCCTGGCTGCATGGTCTCCCGCCTCCTTCAGGCCGGCGACGCAGCGCGCCTTGCGGGCGAGGCGCTCCGCCTCGTCCACCGGCTGCGGCGGGCGGCCGGCAAAGACCAGCGGATTGCCGGTGAGCGGGCCGCCGACGATGGTGGCCCCGAGTGCGGCGGCGCAATCGGCCGCATATTTCAGATAATCGATGCCGGCACGGTGGGCGGCGGGATCGTCCGAGGAGAGGTTGCGCTGGAGATTGACACGGGCGGCGAGCACGACGGAGAGCCCGGCGGCATCCAGGGCGCGCCGCGTCTCGGCGAGGTCGAGTTCGCCGGGTTCGGGCACGAGAAGTTCAACGAAATCGTAGCCGAGCCTTCGCATCTCGGAAAACAGCGGGAAGTGTTCAGCCGAAAAGGGCCGCGCATATTGCATGGAGATCAACCCGACGGGGTTCATGGTCAGTCCTCTTTCATTCGCAATCAGCCCTTCACCGCGCCCTGGGTCAGCCCACCGATGAGGCGGCGTTGCACGAGAAGGAAAAGCAGGGTGGCCGGCATGGCGCCGACGACGGCGCCGGCAGCAAGCAGGCCCCATTCGATCTGGTATTCGCCAATCAGCGTCTGGATCGCCACGGTGACAGGCCGCACGTTCTTGCCGCCCAGTGTCAGGGCGTAGAGATACTCGTTCCAGGCGGTGATGAAGATGTAGATGCCGGTGGAGATGATACCGGGCATGGTGAGCGGCAGGACGACGCGGCGCAGCGCCGTCAGCCGCGAGCAGCCGTCGATCATCGCTGCCTCGTCAAGGCTCTTCGGGATCGCCCCGATATAGCTCGTCAGCATCCAGACGGCGAAGGGAATGGCGACCGTCGCATTGGCAAGGATGAGCCCGAAATGCGTATCGAGGATGCCGGCTTTGCGCATCAGCACGAAGAGCGGCAGGATGAGCAGCACGATCGGGAACATGTTGATGAGCAGGAATTGCAGCATCAAGAGCTTGCGGCCTGCGAAGCGGAAGCGCGAGAAGGCGTAGGCCGCCGTTACCGCCACGGCAAGACCGAGCACGACGGTGCCGCAGGCGATGATGAGGCTGTCGAGCATGTTGCCGAGGAATGAGGTCTGCCGGAGCAGGCGCACGTAGTTGTCGAGGCTCCAGCCGGCGGGCGAGACGGAGACGCCGGTCGCGTTCAGCGTTTCGGTCGGCGTCAGCGAGGTCAGCACCATCCAGGCAAACGGCGCCATGGCGAAGAGAACGATGACGAGCACCGGCAGGTCGGTCGTCAGGATGCGGCGGAGTGTGGAGGGCTTGTTCATCGTTCGACCTCCCGCATGGTCCGGGCGAGATAGACGGCGACGATTGCGCCGAGAAGGATGGTGAAGGTGACGGCGATCGTCGTGCCGTAGCCGAAATCGAGGTTTTGGCGGGCACGAACGAAGGCGTAGAGCGGCAGGGTGTGCGTGGCATAACCCGGTCCGCCGCCGGTCATGACGAAGATCACGTCCATGGAATTGGCGACCCAGATGACACGGAGCAGCCCTGCCGTTGCCAGCACCGGCGCGATGCCGGGCAACGTGATGTGCACGAACTGCCGCCAGACCGAGGCGCCGTCGATCGAGGCGGCCTCGTAGTGGCTTTTCGGAATGCCCTGAAGGCCGGCAAGGATCATGACCGCGAAGAAGGGGAAGCCCTGCCAGGTCAGCGTCGCGATGATGGCATAGAGTGCAAGGTTGGGATCGGCAAGCCATGGCACGGCAGACTGCACGACGGAGAGGTAGAGCAGGATATCGTTCAGCACGCCGGTGTTGGGATCGTAGATCCAGCGCCACATCAACGCGATCACGACGCTCGGCAGGGCCCAGGGAATGATGATGAGCGCACGTGCCAGCCCTCGCCAGGGGAATTCCCGGTTGAGCAGCAGTGCCGTCAGCAGGCCAAGGCCCATCTGGAGCGGAACCGTCAGGCCGATCCAGATCGCGGTGTTGCCGAGCGCGGTCCAGAAGACGGGATCGGCGAAGAGCTTCGCATAGTTGCCGAAGCCGACGAAGCGGCTGGCATTCGGCTTCCAGAGGATGAGGTCGTAGAGGCTGGTGAAGACCGCCTGCACCATCGGGAAGAAGACGATGAAGAGCGTGACGAGCACTGCCGGCGCCAGCAGCATGTAGGGCATCAGCCGCACGCTCCACGGCGTGGGGATGGTCACGGCAGTCGATAGGGGGGCGGTTGTCGCGGTCATTCGGTCGTTCCCGGCCGTTGGCAATCAAAAGATCCCATCCGCCCTGGTGTTCGGGCGGGGCGGATGGGAAGGTGGAGCGGATGGAGGTCCGCCCGCTCCAGGGAAGATCATTGCTGCGCGAAGAGGGCTTCGAGCTGCTGCATCATCTGTTCGGAGGTGATCTGTCCGGTCAGCGCCTGCTGCATGGCCGTCTGCCAGGCCGTGTTGACGAATTCCGACGTTGCGGTGTTCTGCGGCAGCACATGGGCGAAGGGCAGGGACTGTACGGTGGCGTCGACGAAGCGGCGCTCATGCAGCGTCCAGTTGGCCGAACCGCTCTTGGTTACGGTCATCTGGCCGGTCGCCTTGTTGAAGGCGACGTTGTTCTCGCCCTCGGCAAGGAAGGAGATCCACTTCCAGGCAGCATCCTTCACTTCGGAGGAAGAGAAGATCGCCAGGGATTCATCGCCATAGGAGGTCCAGTGGCCACCGCCGCATTCCGGCACCGGAACGGCCGAGACCTTGTCGCCGAGCGCCTTGACCATGTCGTTCGACGAGCCGACGTGATGGATGGTCATGGCCGTCGTGCCGTTCTTGAAGGCCGCGGTGATTTCCTGGAAGCCGTCGTTCGGCGCGGACGCAGGAATGACCTTGTCCTTCTGGAAGAGGTCGATCAGCCACTGGTTGGCGGCGATCGCCTGCGGTGTCGTCAGGCCACCCGGCTCGAGCTTGGCACCCTGCGACAGGACGAAGGCGCCCCACTGGTCCCACCCGCCCTTGCCGCCGCGCAGGCCGAAGCCGTAGGTCGTCGGTGCCTTGGTGAGCTTGATGGCCGCATCGCGGAATTCGTCACAGGTCTTCGGTGGTGTCAGGCCGGCGGCTTCGAACAGGTCGGCGCGATAGTAGAGATAGAGCACGACATACTGGATGGGCAGGTAGTATTGCTGGCCGTCCGGCCCCTTGTTGAGCTCGAGAAGGTTGTCGAGCAGGTCGGCCTTGCCGGCCCAGCCGTCGATCTTCGCGCCCAGCGGCTCCAGCGCGCCCATTTCAAGCAGGCGCGGCTGGGCGAAGAGCTTCACCATTGCGGCATCCGGCGCATTGCCGCCAACGAGCGCGGTGTAGAGATTGTCGTAGTAGCTGTTCCACGGAACGTTTTCCGCTTCGATCTCGATGCCCGGATTGGCAGCCTCGAACTTCGCGACAAGATCCGCCATCGGATTTTCCGGATTGTCGAAGTGATACCAGAAACGAACGGTTTCCGCCGATGCGGTGCTCGCCAGCAGCGACGTTGCGAATGCGGCACTTACGGCCAGTGTCTTCCAGATTTTCATTGTCTCCTCCTTTGAAAATCGAATTCAGTTTGCACCGGCCATACGCCGGGCATCCGATCCTGCCGCCCGAAGCGCCTCCCGCGCGGCGGCAAGATCGAGCGTGTTCTGCAGAAAACCGTGCGTAACGCCCGGCACCACCGTCAGCGTTTCCTCGCGTTCGAGATGCTTCAGGCGCTCGTGCAGTGCGATGCTGTCGGACAGCAGGGGGTCGACCCCTGCTGCCATCAGGTGGAGCGGTGGCAGGGCCGCAAGCGCCTCGTCCGAGGCGAGCAGGGGACAGGCGAGCGGATCGGCCGAGGCGTCGCGATCGCCGACATACCAATGCCAGTAGCGCTGCATCTTCGCCGTCGTCAGTCCTGGTCCGTTCTCGAAATCCCGGTAGGATTCGGTGCGGAAATCACCGGCATAGGTGCCGTAGAAGAGAAGAGCGCCGGCAACTGGCTGGCGTCCGTTCTTCGCTTCGTGCAGCAGGGCGGCCAATGCGAGATTGGCGCCCGCAGAATCGCCGGACACGATGAGCGGGCCGGCCACCACGCCAAACGGCGCCGAGGCTACGAAGGCGCGGCGGATCGTGGCGATGACATCCATCAGGCCCGCGGGATAGGGATGTTCGGGCGCCAGGCGATACTCCGGCAGCAGCACCGGCAAGCCGGATTCCAGCGCGAGGACGCGGGCGCAACGCTCGTGTGTCTCCGGGCTGCAGAAGGCGAAACCACCGCCATGTACGAAGATGATCGCGCCGGTGCCTGCACCCGGAGGCACCAGCACCTTGAGGCGTACCCGCCCCGTGCCGAGGTCTGCGTCATCAGCGACGAAGGCTTCACCGATCGCCGCCATGGCGGGCAGGTCGACATTCCAGCGCCGGTTGCCTTCTTCCGAAAGTGCGCGGCCTTCGGCGGGCGGAAGGGTCGTCGGATCGACCAGCGGCCCGGTTTCAGCGGCGACGCGCGCAAGCAGCGCCGCCATCTCCGGCGACAGCTGCGACGGGTTCGGCATCGCGCTCATTGGGTCGCGTCCGGAAAGACGTCGGGGCCGAGATCGACGATCGTTGCGATGTGGTGGCGCAAGGCGGCGCTTGCCCTTGCCACGTCACCGCTCTCGATCGCCTCGATGATCGAGCCGTGCCGCTGGGCGGTCGCCACCAGATCGCGCGGGGTGATGCTGCGCGAGATCTTGAAGCGGTGATTGTGCACCAGGCAGCGATGCAGGATCGGATCGAGCGCCGGAAGCTGCGCATCCTGGAAGATGCGGCGATGGAAATCCCGGTCGAAGGAGGCCAGTTCCAGCTCGTCGCCCACCTTGGCGGCGTCGAGCATTTCGGCAAAGAGCGCCTTGAGATCGCCGACCAGCGTGCGGCTGGGTGCCTGGAGTGTCCGGACGATGCCGCTGCACTCGACCTGCAGGCGCACGCGGAACATTTCGACGGCCTCTGCCTCCGTGCATTCGGAGACCTGCGTGCCGCGATGACCCTGCCGGCGAACCAGGCCCTCTTCCTGCAGTTGCAGCAAGGCCTCGCGCACAGTGCCTTGGCTGCAGGCGAAATGAGCTGCCAGATCCAGCTCGGTCAACGCTGCCCCAGCTGGAAGCACGCCCAGCATGATGTCGCGCTTCAGTGCATTGAAGGTGGCGGCCGACTTTGCGGGCTTGGCCGGGCTGCGGGCATTCGGGGCTGTAGAAAAATACGTCATCGGCGGGCTCTCGGAGTTGCCAATCGTCACTGCTATCATTATTGATATTGATATCGATAATGAAGGTCAAGGGTCGAGTTGACCTTTTGGAGGAGAAAACCGTGACGGCAATCGCATTGAGGCAGATCCGGAAAACCTATGGCACGCTGCAAGTCATCCACGATGTCGACATCGACATTGCAAGCGGCGAGTTCCTGGTCCTCGTCGGCCCCTCCGGCTGTGGCAAGTCCACGCTCCTGCGCATGATTGCAGGCCTGGAGGAGATTTCCGGCGGCATTCTCGATATTGGCGGCAAGGTGGTGAACGCGCTGCCGCCGTCCGACCGCGACATCGCCATGGTGTTTCAGGATTACGCACTCTATCCGCATATGAGCGTACGCGAGAACATGGCCTTCGGCCTGAAGATGCGCGGCACGGCTGACGAGACGATCGACCGCCGGGTATCGCATGCCGCCGACATCTTGAAGATCCAGCCCTTCCTCGAACGGCGGCCGGCGCAGCTCTCAGGCGGCCAGCGCCAGCGCGTTGCCATGGGCCGGGCCATCGTACGCGAACCCTCGGCCTTCCTCTTCGATGAGCCGCTCTCCAATCTCGATGCGGCGCTGCGCGTCGAGATGCGCCTGGAAATCGCCAAGCTGCATAACCGTATGAAGGCGACGACCGTCTACGTGACCCACGACCAGGTGGAGGCGATGACGCTGGCCGACCGCATCGTCGTGCTGAATGCCGGCAGGATCGAGCAGATCGGCCCGCCGCTCGAACTCTATCATCGCCCGGCAAGCCTGTTTGTCGCGCGCTTCATCGGCAGCCCGACCATGAACACCCTGCCGGCCACGATCGTTGCTGACGGCAGTGGCAGCGCGCTGCGCCTGAAGGAGCGCACCCTGTCGCTGGCAGGCATGGGGGGACAGCCGATGCCCGCCAGCGAGGTCGTTTTCGGCATTCGCCCGGAGGACCTTGTCGCCTGTCCGCCGGAGGAGGCCTGGTTCAGCGGTGAGCTTGCCGTTGCCGAGCGGCTGGGAAGCCAGACCTACGGCTATGTGGAAATCGGCGAAGCGCGCATGCTGACCGTCGAATTTCCGCGCAACACACCGATCCGCGTCGGTGAGACGATCCATGTGCGGCCGAACATGGAGGCCATCCACCTGTTCGATACCGCAACGGGTCTGCGCATCAACTAGGCCGGGGGTTCTCGCCCCGGAAACAGGCGATGGTCCAGAGCCTGTCGCGCACCGCCCGTTTGTGTGGCTGGCCGGAAACGCACGATCACGCCCGGCCTCCTGCCCTCCTGCGCGCCACGAGGCGCGCCATGACGCACAGAAGCTCGAACATGATCGTCGCACCGGCAAGCGACGTCATCCCGGCCAGGTCGAAGGGCGGGGCGACTTCGACCACGTCCGCGCCGACGATGTTTACGCCCTCGAGCAGACGCACGAGGTGCTGCGCCTCCCGGGTCGAAAAGCCGCCGAGCTCCGGCGTGCCGGTGCCCGGTGCCATCGACGGATCGATGGAATCGATGTCGAACGTGACATAAGTCGGCGCATCCCCGACGATCTGGCGGGCCTCCGCCATCACCGCAGCGACGCCGCGTTCGACGAACTCCTCCATATAGATGATGCGGATACCCTGCTTCACCGCCCAGTCGTGTTCGTCGGGGGCATAGATCGAGCCGCGGATGCCGATCTGCACGGTGCGGCGCGGATCGATGAGGCTTTCCTCGATGGCTCGGCGGAAGGGGGTGCCGTGCGTATAGGGATTGTCACCGAAATAGGTGTCGTTGGTGTCGGAATGGGCATCGAAATGGATAAGGCCCACCGGTCCGGACGCGGCAACGGCGCGCAGGACGGGCAGCGTCGTGAGATGGTCGCCCCCCACGGCAAGCGGCAGCGCACCGGCCTCGATGACGGTGCGCATGCCGCCTTCGATCAGCTTCAGCGCATCCATGAGGTCGATGGGGTTGATCGGCAGATCGCCGACATCGGCGATGTTGGCGATTGTGAAGGGCTGGGTCTTCGAGGCGTGATGGGTGCTGCGCATCAGGCTTGAGGCGCTGCGCACCTCCCGGGGGCCATGGCGGGCGCCGGCGCGGTTCGTCGTGCCGCCGTCCCAGGGAATGCCGACAAGCGCGATGTCGAGGCCCACGGCGGTCTCGACCGCCGGCAGGCGCATAAAGGTCGAATGGCCGGCGAAGCGTGGTACCTTCGCCGCATCGACGGGTTGGTGGAAGGCGTTCTGCATGGCGGTTTCCTAGTTGAACTCTTGGCGCAGGATGTCGACGATCCGGCTTTCGCAGTCGGCGAGCAACCATTCGCCCTTCTCGGCCGACGATCCGGCAGTCAGGGACAGTACCCCGGATGGCGGCACTTCCTCGGCAGGCTTCGGGTACCGGTCATAGGGTTTGAAGGCCGCGGGACCATCATGCAGCGCCCGGTCAAGATCGACGAGGTCGGGGCGGACCGCCAGCATCATCGAGGTTTCGATCACGCTTGCATGTTCGAGCTCGATGCCGGGATAGCCGTCCGGGAAGATCCTGTCGATGGTCGCAGGCTGTGCCAGTTCCCAATGGTCCATACGCAGGATCGTGAGGTCACTGGCCTTTTCGCGGCCGATGGCGTCGAGCGCCAGCTCGATCCCCTCGACGGACGGCCAGATATTCTCGTAGTGGCCGTTGAGGACGACGATGCGCCGGATGTTCTGCCGGTAGAGTTCGGTGATCACGTCCCTGACGACGAGCGAGAACGTGTTGGCGGTAAGATTGAGCGTGCCGGGAAAGGCGGGGCCGCCACCCGAGCGTGGCTGCGAGCGATTGCCGTAGGGAATGGTCGGCAGCACGATGCCGCCAACGGCCCGGGCGACGCGTTCGCAGATCGCCGTCGGCAGCACGACGTCGACATTCACGGCCATGTGTCGGCCGTGCTGCTCCGTCGCGCCGAGCGGCAGAAAGACAGGTGCGCCGGAGGCGACCTTCTCGGCGATTTCGGCCCATGTCATTTCGCCCCAGAATACGGAATTCTTCATTGTGCTCTCCTTCACAGCATCACCGCGCCACAGTTTGCCCCCAGGCACTGTCCGGTAAACAAGGTCGCCCCGGGGCCCGCGAGGAAGATGACGCTCGCCGCCACCTCCTCGGGGTGCCCGATCCGGCCGAGCGGATTGGCGGTCTCGGCGGCTTTCATATCCATGCTCATGTTCTCGAAATCGAGAAGCGGCGTATCGGTCGGGCCGGGGGCTATGGCGTTGACGAGGATGCGCGGAGCCAGCTCGCGGGCCCAGGATCGGGTCAACGCCAGCAGAGCGGCCTTCGTCGCGCAGTACATCGAGGCGTTCGCGCGTCCGAGATAGGCCAGTTCCGAGACGATGTTGATGATCCTGCCGCCCGCCGGCAGATGGGGAAGGGCTTCGCGCGCGACGAAGATCGCGCCGCGGACATTGACGGCATACATCCTGTCAGCGTGCTCTGCGGACATGTCCGCGAGCGGGACCTCCTCGATGATGCCGGCATTGTTGACGACAATATCGAGGCCGCCGAGCCGGGCGGCAGCGCGCGAGACCGCGTCGATGACCTCCGCCTCGACGGTCAGGTCGCAGCGCAATATCTCCAGATCGAGGCTCGGTGTCGCGCGGTCGAGGCCGATGATTTCGGCTCCGGCCTCCTTCAATGCGATCGCCGCCGCTTTTCCGATGCCGCTGGCTGCGCCCGTGACGATCGCTTTCTTTCCTGCAAGCGGTTTCACCATGGCACCTCTCCCCGGTCTACCCCCAGGGATTGACCCGTGATGTTGGTGGCGCGTTCCGAAGCGAGGAACAGATAGGCCTCCTGCAGGTCGTCGGGTTCCATCAGGCCTGCGAGGGCCTGACCGGCGACAATGTCCGCCAGAAGACCCGCCTCGTTCGTGCCGCGCGCGGCAGCCATCAGGCTGAGCGACCGCATGGATGCTTCCGTGCGCACCCAGCCGGGGCAGACCGCATTGACTCGGATGCCGAGCGGGCCGAGTTCCTTCGCCCAGGTTTTCGTGAGGCCGATGATGGCGTGCTTGGAGGCCACATATGCATCGAACTGCGCCTCGGCGACGCGCCCCCAGATCGATGCCGTGTTGACGATCGTACTGCCCGGCCGCATGCGGGCGATCGACCGGCGGGTTACCGTGCTGGTTCCGATGATATTGATCTCGATGATCCGTCGGAAGACCTCCTCGACACGCTCGCTCTCCGAGACGAGCGGCGTCATGCGCTCGAAGCCGGCATTGTTGATGAGGACATCGATGCGCGGAATGGTCGACAAGGCGTCCTGCACGGCATCGCCGTCGGTGATGTCGACCTTGTAGGGCCGGGCGCCGAGTTCCTTTGCCGCGCCGAACACGCCGTCGTCGTCGGCAAGAATGTGGACGTCACCGCCAAGGGCGGCAAACCCCCTGGCGACACCCAGGCCGATGCCGCGGCTCGCCCCCGTGACGAGCACGGTTTTTCCCTGGAATGAAAGGTTCACATCATGTCTCCCGTTTCGTTGCGAATGAGGTGGAGAACGTGGTTCCGCAGCGCGAAGAATTCGGGCAATTCGCGGGATTCGAGCGTACGATCGGTGCCGAGCCTAGCGGCGACATCGATATCCGCGACCACCCGGGCAGGGCGGCGCGAGAACACGATGATGCGGTCGGCCAGGAAGACGGCCTCTTCCACATCGTGCGTCACGAAGATGATTGTCTTCTTCTCGCGGCTGTGGATCCGCCGGAGCTCCACCTGCAGTCGCTCGCGTGTCAGGGCGTCGAGCGCGCCGAACGGTTCGTCCATCAGCAGCACGTCGGATCCAGCGGCAAGGGACCGTGCGATCGCCACCCGCTGCCGCATGCCACCGGAAATGCGGTTCGGGTAGGCGCCGGCGAAATCCTCGAGGCCGACGAGGCGAAGATAGTGCCGGGTGCGGGCCGTCTTTTCCTCTTTCGTGAGATCCGTCCTGTAGCGCATGCCGAACTCGATGTTGCCTTCGACCGTCAACCAGGGAAAGGAGGAATAGGACTGGAACACCATGCCGCGCCGCCGGTCGGGTTTGTCGATGATCTCCCGATCCAGCCGCACACAGCCTTCCGTCGGGGTATCGAGGCCGCCGGCCATGCGCATCAGGGTCGTCTTGCCGCAGCCCGACGGGCCGAGGAAGACGACGAACTGGGTGCGCTCGATGGCAAGGCTCGTACGGCTGACGACGTTGACCGGCCCGAAGACCTTCGTGATGTTGTCGAACTGAAGGTAGTCTTGCATGGTCGGCCTCACAGGTAACGGAACAGGCGCCGGTGCGCGAGGCGCAGCAGCTGGTCGGTGATGAGCCCGATCAGGCCGATGACGACGACCCCCGCAATGACCTCCGGTGTTTTGACGAACCGACGCGCAGACCAGATGACGTAACCTATGCCGGAATCGGCGGCGACGATCTCCGCGATGATGAGATAGGTCCAGCACCAGCCGAGGGTGATGCGCAGGTTGTCGACCAGCGACGGCGCCATGGCGCGCAGCGCGACATCGGTCATGACGTGGCGGGAGTTCGCACCGAGCGTCCTTGCGACCTCGACGAACTCGTTCGGCACGCGGCGCATGTCATCGGCGACGAAGAGAACGAGCTGGAAGAAGGTGCCCAGCCACAGGAGGAAGATCTTGGTCGGCTCGCCGACGCCGAACCAGATGATCGACAATGGTACGAGGGCTGGGACCGGCAGGTATCGGATGAAGTCGACGATCGGTTCGAGGGCGGCGCCGACGATCCGGTAGCTGCTCATCAGGATGCCGATCGGAATGGCCATCACGGCCGCAATCAGGAAGGCGCCCCAGACCCGGGCGGCGGAGACCCCGGTGTGATAGAGCAGCGACTGCTGCGTGAACATGCTCCACAGGGCCGTGAAGACGCGGCTTGGCGCGGGGAGAAACTGCGGGCTGATCAGTCCGGTTCGGGCGGCAATCTCCCAGATGGCCAGCAGCAGAATGGCCGCGGCGGCTCCGACGAGTGCTTCCACGAACGGCGTGGCCCGGCCTCTGAAGACGAAAAGGTTCTTGAACATGGGCAAACCAGGGCAAAGAGAAGGGGCCTCGGCACCTTGGCAGGCGCCGAGTAAAGGCCTTCCGGTTTCCGGAGCGTTACGGAGTGGCGGGCAGTGTGCTGATGATCGAGTTGTCGATCTGCTCGCTTGCCACGAGCTTGTTGTCGGCTGCGCCGTTCTCCAGGTTCAGGTCCATGACGGTATCGAAGACGGTGCCGAGTTTGCCGAGCGTGCCGCCGGTGCCCATATAGTCCCGGGCCTGTGCCAGGGTCGTGTAGGCGAGGCTGCCCTTCACGATGCCGGTCACCTCATCGGGTGTCAGCCCGAACTCGGGAGCCACCATTTCCGCGAACTGCTGCGGTTCGGCGTGGATGAAATCGACGGCTTCGTAGATGCAGGCGAGGAAGGCCGCGTACTTCTCGGGTGAGGCCTTGAGATCGTCGTTGCGGGCGATGATCGCGTCGACGATCAGGCCGGGATAGTCCTTGGAGGTCAGGAACTGCTTGGCGCCGGGGCGGCTGGAATTTGCGATCGCCTGCGACATGAACGGCTCGTAGGTGGCGACGGCGGCGATGCTGTCATCGGCAAAGACCGCCGCGGTGTCCGCCGAGGCGATATCCTTGAGGCTGAGGTCGGCGAGCGACAGCCCGGCTTCCCGCAAGGCCATCTGCAGGAGCAGCCGCGCCGGGATGTTGGGTTCGGCAGCGATCGTCTTGCCCTTGAGGTCGGCGACGGTCTTGATCTTGTCATCGGCAATGATGCCGTCGCTTCCGACGGATTCGTCAATAATACCGATGATGATGCCAGGCGTGTCCTTGTCGCGCGGGCGCCCCTGATATTCGCCGACCGAGCGCATCTGGACCTCGATGTCCCCCCGGGTCATGGCGGCCATCACATTGGCAAGGTCGTCTTCGAAGCGGATGGTGACGTCGAGATTGCGCTTGGCAAAGCACTCGTTCTTGATGGCGACATGCACAGGGGCAAAGCCGAGCCAGGTGGGCGTGAGTATCCTGATTTGCTCGGCACTGTGGGCCGCCGATACAGTCGTAAGAGACATGGCTGTGGCTGCAGCCAGCTTGAAGATGGCGTTCATTGTCGATCCCCTTGTTTGTTATGGGGGCAGATTTGCCATTTCATGCATTGAAGTAAATCAAATTGTTTGCAATGTTGCATTGAAAATTACCGATGTATGAGTATTTGCAATGCGCCGGCTCGACAATATCGATATCCGCCTGCTGCGGGTCTTCGTCGCCCTTGCCGATGCGCGGGGCTTTGCCGATGCGCAGATCGCGCTCAACCTCTCGCAATCCACGCTGAGCACCCATCTCGCGGAGCTGGAAAAGCGCATTGGCGCGCAGTTGTGCTTTCGCGGGAAACAGCAGTTCCGGCTGACGGAGATCGGCCAGGCGACCTATGATGCGGCGCAGAAACTGTTCCTCGACCTTGACAATTTCACGCTGCGCGTCAGTTCCGCCACGGGAAATCTCTCGGGGCGGCTACGGGTCGGGGCTTCCGACGGGATCTATACGAGCGAGCAGCTTGGGCTGCATCGCGCCATCGACCGCCTGCTGGCGGGTGGTGCGGATGTCTTCATCGAGCTGACGCTTGGAACGCCTTCGGAGCTGGAGCAGATGGTTGCCGATGGCGAGCTCGACGTTGCGATCGGCCCGTTTTCCCAGAAAGCCCCGAGCGTCACCTATATCGACTTCACGTCGGAGCCCCATTCGCTCTATTGCGGGGCGAAGCATCCGCTCTTTGGCAAGAAGGACAGCGACATCGACCTGCGTGATATCGAGAACAGCCGTTTCTCCGTTCGGCGCTACCGCTACTTCGACGATCTCTATCTGGTCGGCCATCCGCGCGCGAGCGCGTCGGTGGTGGAAATGGAGGGGCAGGCCATGATGCTCCTGTCGGGCCATTTCATCGGTTTCCTGCCCTGCCACTTTGCCGCGCCCTGGGTGAAGGAGGGCCGTCTTCGCGCGTTGAAGCCGGCGAGCTTCGATTTTTCCTCGATGCATCGCATCGCCTACCGCACGCAGAACGGTTCCAGCCCGATCATCCTGGCCTTCCTGGAGGCAGTTCGCATCGCGAAAAACGATGGACCGTGAGTGAGGGGATAGCCGAGCCGGCATCGCCTCTCTGATCTCAAAAATCGGGGAAACTCGGCTGGCGTCTTAGATGCTCGAGAAAGCGGGATTGCAGCCCGCTTGGCAGCCAGTTTTCACGCATCGTGATGCCGATGGTGCGCATGCCGAGCCGTGCGCGCACATCTTCTGCGACGGGGATGAGGCTCAACAGGTTTTCGCGTTCCTCGATGGCAATCTGCCGGCGGGAGAGCATGGACAGGCGATCGCTTTCCAGGATGATGGCGCGGGTCAGGACGAGCGAACTGGTTTCGATGCTGGCGCGCGGCGGCGCGGACGAACCTTCGAACAGGGCATCGAAGGCCGCGCGGATGGGTGTACCCGGCCGCTGGGCCACCCATTCCTGTTTTGCGAGATCGTCGAGTGAGGCGCCCGTCGCGCCACCTGCGAGGAGCGGGTGACCCGGCCGGCCGACGATTGCATAGGGATCGTCGAACAGTGCCTCCGTCCTCAGGCCGGCAAGATCGCTTCCCGAGCGCAGCGCGCCGATGAGAATGTCGCTCGCGCCGATGCGCAATTGCTGGGAGAGGAGTTCATAGGAGCCGTCGGCGATCTCGATCCGAGCATTGGGATAGGCTGCCAGCAGCGGGTTGATCGCGCGGGCGAGCAGCAAGGTGCGAGCAAGCGGCAGGCTTGCGATCTTGATGCGCCCCTCCATACGGCCTTCGAGTTCCCGCAGTTCGTCAACGGCCTGTTCGAGTTCGGTCAGTGCCACGCGCCACCGCATGGCAAGCCTGTGCCCGACCGCGTTCGGCGCCACGCCGCTCGGACCCCGCACGAAGATCGTCTTTCCGACATTCGCCTGCAATTCGTGGAGGATCCGGTGCAGCGCGGTCGGCGAGCTGCCGCCGCTGCGGGCGGCTTCCGTTATGGAGCCGCTGCCGGAAAGCGCGATCAGCGCCTCGATCTGGCGAAAGCCGATGCGCACCAGCGCCTTGGAGATCAGGGCCGGGTCGCGCTGTGAACTGGCGCCGAGCGCCTGACCGAGGGCGGCAGTGAGCTGGTCATCCATGCGGCGCAATCGGGCGAGCAGCACCGTGCCAGCCGGCGTCGGCTGGCTGCCGGCGGCATAGCGGTCGAGGAGCCGTGCGCCAAAGCGGGCCTCGATGCCGGCCAGCGCCACCGTGACAGACGGCTGGGAGACGTTCAGCTGCGCAGCGGCACGGTTGAGGCTGCCCATCTCGCAGACCTGCATGAAGACGCGCAAGTGGCGGAGGTTGAGGTCGGTGGCGATCATGCAATCTCTAGAATCAGATTCGCAAAAAGCTATAACACGGCACAGCTTTCGTATTAGCACTTGGGATACGATCGATGCCAGTGTTGCCTCGAAAATTTGAGGAGCATGGATATGCAGAACAAGACCGGACTCGTCGTCAGCGCACACTCGGCGGATTTCGTCTGGAGGGCCGGTGGCGCGATCGCGGCGCACGCAAGGCAGGGCTACGACATCACTGTCGTCTGCCTGTCGTTCGGGGAAAGGGGCGAGTCGGCAAAGCTTTGGCGCAAGCCCGGCATGACGCTCGAAGCCGTTAAGGCGGACCGCCGCCGCGAGGCGGAAAACGCCGCGCGGGCCCTCGGTGTCCATGATATTCAGTTCTACGATCTCGGGGACTATCCGATGCAGGTCACGCCGGAAGCCTTCGATCGGCTTGTCGATCTCTATCGTGCGCTCCGACCGGAGTTCATGCTGACGCATTCCCGGCAGGACCCGTACAATTTCGACCATCCGATGGCGACCGAGTTCGCCCAGCACGCGCGGGTCATCGCGCAGGCGCATGGCCACAAGCCCGAGGTGCCGGTGCTTGGCGCGCCGCCCGTCTACCTCTTCGAGCCGCACCAGCCCGAACAGTGCAACTGGAAGCCCAATTTCCTGCTGGATATCAGTGCGGACTGGGAGAGGAAACTGGCAGCAATCAAGTGCATGGAGGGGCAGGAGCACCTCTGGGAATATTATACCCGGGTTGCCCTGCAGCGCGGCGTGCAGGCTTCACGCAATTCGGATCACAAGATTGTCCATGGCGAGGCTTATGAAGCGGTGTTTCCGCATGTGACGGGCACGCTCGGTCATGGAGCGCTGGCATGAGCGTGGTCTATCGCAACATCGAGCGTGCACCGCTCGACATCGTCGACGGTCTTGCGGCATGCGGCGTGGCGACGGTGCACGAGGCCATGGGGCGCATCGGCCTGATGCAGTCCCATATGCGTCCGATCTGGCGCGGCGCGCGCATTGCGGGTACGGCGGTGACGGTCTCCATTCCACCGGCGGACAACTGGATGATTCATGTCGCTGTGGAGCAGTGCCGGGAGGGCGACATTCTCGTCGTTGCCCCGACCTCGCCCTGCGATGCCGGCTATTTCGGCGAACTGCTCGCAACCTCGCTTCAGGTGCGCGGTGTGCGCGGCCTGGTGATCGAGGCCGGTGTTCGCGATGTTGCGGAGCTTGAGGCGATGGGCTTTCCCGTCTGGTCGCGGTTCGTGTCTGCGCAAGGCACGGTCAAGGCGACGCTGGGCTCCGTCAACGTTCCGATCGTCTGCGCCGGTGCCGCGATCGCGCCCGGCGACGTCGTCATCGCTGATGACGACGGGGTGATGATCGTTCCGAAGGCCGGGGCGGAGGCGGCGCTTCAGGCCTCGCGAGCGCGGCTCGACAAGGAGCAGCAGACACGCGTGCGGCTCGCTGCCGGTGAACTCGGGCTCGACATCTACAGGATGCGCGAGGCGTTGGCGGCCAAGGGGCTGACCTACCTCGATTGATCGAAGCCGGGAAAGGGGGAGGAACCTTTTTCCGCAAGGGAGGACGAATGACCACGATTGCTTTCATCGGCTTCGGCGAGGCGGCGCAATCCATCGCCGGCGGCCTTGCTGGTCGCAAGGCTGCAAAGCTTGCAGCCTATGATCTGCGCTTTGCAGATCCGGCGGCGTCCGCCGGCCTGCTTGACCGGGCCGCGCAGCGCGGTGTGGAGCCGCTTGCCGACATCGCGGGCATTGCCACGGCGGATGTCGTCCTGTCGCTCGTCGTCGGCTCTGCGACACGGGCCGTCGCCGCTTCGGCAGCACCGCATCTCTCCGAACGGGCGATCTTCATCGATCTCAATTCGGTGGGCCCCGACACCAAGGCGCTTGCCGCCGGGGAAATCGCGATCGGCCGGGGAAGCTTCGTCGAAGGGGCCGTCATGGCTCGCGTCCCTCCCTATGCCGAGAAGGTGCCGATCCTCGTCGCCGGCGCACGGGCGGGCGAGGCGGCTGAACGGCTGAACGCGCTCGGCATGAATCTGGAGGTCGTCGGCGAGACGCCGGGCCAGGCCTCGTCGCTGAAGATGATTCGCTCGGTCATGATCAAGGGCGTGGAAGCGCTGTTGATCGAAGCGCTATCCTCCGCGGAGCGGGCGGGCGTGACCGAGCGCATCCTTGATTCCGTGCAGGAAACCTTTCCCGGGCTCGACTGGCGACAGGTGGCGGACTACTACCTATCGCGAACCTTCGAGCACGGCGCGCGCCGCGTGACCGAGATGACCGAAGCGGCCGAGACGATCGAATCGTTCGGCCTGGAGGCTTCCATGTCACGGGCCGCCTGCAAGACCATCGCCGCCGCCCATGCGGCGATGAAGGACCAGGGCCTTGCCGTGGCCGACGGATACCGCGGTTTCGTGCCGGTGATGGCGCGCCGCGTGGCAAAGGATCTCTGAGATGGACGGTATTCTCCAGTCGCTCGGCGTCATCTTCAGCTTTTCGGGTCTGGCGGTCCTCATCGTCGGCGCTCTGCTCGGAATCGTGATCGGCGCCCTGCCGGGCCTCGGCCCGTCGATCGGGCTCAGCCTCCTCATCCCCTTCACCTACAATCTCGGCCCAGAGCTGAGCATGCTGATGATGATCTCGCTCTACACCTCGGCCGAATATGGCGGGTCGATCAGCGCAATCCTTCTTTCGACACCCGGAACGGCGGCGGCGGCCGCGACCGCCATCGATGGTTATGCCATGGCGCGCAAGGGCAAGGCCAACGAGGCGATCTCGATCTCGCTGACCGCATCGACCGTGGGGGGTGTCTTTGGTGGGCTGGCCCTGCTGCTGCTGGCCATGCCGCTTGCCTCGCTCGCCCTGAAGTTCGGCCCGGCGGGCTACTTCGCCGTCGGCGTGTTTGGCCTCACCTCGGTGGCAGCCCTGTCCGGTGGTTCGCTGGTGAAGGGCCTGGTCTGCGCCGCTTTCGGGCTTGCACTGGCGACAATCGGGATCGATCCCATTGCCGGCACGCCGCGTTTCACCTTCGGCCTGTTCGAGCTCTACGAAGGCGTCCCCTTCCTTGCCGCGCTCATCGGCCTCTTTGCCGTCTCTGAGGCGCTCGTCATGATCGAGAGCCGCGTTGCCGCAGCGCCCATCATCAAGGACAAGGTCGGTCATGTCTTCATGTCGGGCGCGCTCTGGAAGGAGACCTGGCGCTCCATGCTGTCGGGCTCGATCATCGGCACCCTGCTCGGCATCCTGCCCGGCGTCGGCGGCAACATCGCCTGCTGGGTGGCGCGGGACTATGCCCGGGCGCGCGATCCGCACCCGGAGGAATATGGCCATGGCTCGGCCAACGGCATTGCTGCCCCGGAAGCCTCCAACAACGCGACGGTCGGCGGTGCGCTCGTTCCGCTGCTCGCACTCGGTGTGCCGGGTTCACCCACGACCGCCATCATGGTCGGTGCGCTGATCATGCATGGCCTGCATCCGGGACCCCAGCTCTTCACCGAAGCGCCGTCGCTGGTCTATGCGATCCTCTTTGGCACGATCATCGCATCGCTGGTGCAGTATGCCGCGGGCTCGCTGTTTCTGCCCCTGATGGCGCGGGTGATGCGCCTGCCGGATGCGGTGATCGCCGTCGGCATCATGGCCTTTGCCGTGCTCGGTGCCTTCGCCATCCGCAACCTGATGTTCGATGTCTATCTGATGCTCGGCTTCGGCGTCGTCGGCTACCTCATGAAGAAGCTGCGCTTCCCTGTCGCACCGATCATCCTTGCCATGGTGCTCGGCTATCTCGTGGAATCGAACTACCGGACCGCGTTGGTGTCCTCGCAGGGCGATTACACGATTTTCATCACTGATCCCGTCAGCCTGCTGTTCCTCGTTCTCAGCCTCGTCAGCCTGCTGACACCGCTGTGGCGCCGGCTCCAGGCACGCCGCATGCGCCGGCTCGACGAAACCGCAAACGGCGCCTTGCGCTAGATACTCAACAAACTGGAGGAGAAGACATGACGATCAACAGAAGAACATTCGGCACGCGCATGGCAGGGGCTGCTCTTGGACTGGCGCTTGCGCTTTCGAGCGTCGCCCTGCCGGGCCCTGCCGCCGCCGCCGGCTTCCCGGAAAAGTCCGTGACACTGGTGGTCTGGGCGGGCGCTGGAGGGGCGCTCGATACCTATGGCCGCAAGCTTGCCGAACTCCTGGAAAAGGAGTCCGGCTGGACCGTGAAGGTCGACAACCGGCCGGGCGGCAGCGGTGCCGTCGGCGTGTCCCAGATCATGACCCAGCCGGCGGACGGTTACAACATCCTCGTCTTTACGGGAACGCTGACCTTCGGCATCGCCCAGGGACTCATTCCCTTCGAACTCAAGGACTTCCGCATGCTGCGCGCCATGCAGTCTGAGCCGTCCTCGCTGGCCGTATTGTCCGATAGTCCCTACAGGTCGGTCGGCGACTTCGTGAAGCACATGAAGGACAATCCGAACGGGCTGAAGGTCGGCGGCCATGCGCCCGGCGGCTTCCACCAGTACATGCTCTACCAGCTGATGAAGGCGGGCGGCTTCGAGAGTGGCTGGATCCCGCACGACGCTTCCGGCAAGGTGACGCTCGCCCTGCTTGGCAAACACATCGACGCGGCGATGATGACCCCCTCGACCGGCCTGGCGCAGGTCAAGAGCGGCGACATCAAGCTTCTGGGCATCTCCACCGAGAAGCGCAGTGACTTCCTGCCCGACGTGCCGACTTTCAAGGAGCTCGGCTACGACATCGAGGGGGCGGTCTGGCGCGGTATCGCCGTGAAGGCCGGAACGCCGGATGACGTCGTCGATACGATCCAGGCGGCCGTGGACAAGGTTACGGCCTCCGAGGACTGGAAGAAGTTCCAGACCGAACAATTCCAGGATAGCCCCGACTGGAAGGAGGAGGAATTCACCAAGCGCGCGGAAAGCGATCTCGCCAACCAGCTCGAATTCCTCAAGGCGAACGGATACGCCCAATGACCAACCAGGCTTCGGTTGTTCCGGGCTCGAACCTCTCCCCCGCATCGGGGGGAGAGGCGCCCCGCCGGCACTTCTGGCAGAACCTCGTGGCCGCTTGTGTGTCACTGGCGTGGAATGCGGGCTTTCTCTTCATGAGCCTTGCGCTTCCGGCCGGCCATTCGCGGGGCGATGTCGGGCCGGGTTCGCTGCCGATGCAGGTGTCTATCTTCGGTCTTGTCGTCTCGGCGGTCTATCTCGTGCAGGTGTTGCGCGGCGTGGATCTCGGCGGGGCGAGCGAGCGGATCGACATAGCGCGCGTGACAGGTTTGCTCGGCCTCTTCGTCGCAGCGGTGCTCAGCGCGAACTGGATCGGGCTCGCCCTTTGTCTCGGCATTGGCACAGGCGTTGCGACACTGCTTTTCCCCGGTGAAAAGCCGTTGGTGCGGGCGGTTGCGACGGGGGGCGGCTTCTGGCTGATCGCCTGGGGCTTGTTCGGCAAGCTGCTGGAGCTGCCGCTTCCCTGACCGGGCGTGCTCCGGTTCCTTGATTTTTACCGCATTCTCCGACGCCGAAGCGGTGCCGCTCCGGCTGGAGATGCCCTCGACCGATAGGAGAAACGGACATGACGGCGGATGGCATCCCCTGCATGATGATGAGAGGCGGCACGTCGAAGGGGGCCTACTTCCTTGCCGATGACCTGCCTTCGGACCCGGCGGAGCGCGATCGGCTGCTTCTGCGCATTATGGGTTCGCCCGATCCCCGCCAGATCGACGGCATCGGCGGTGCGGATCCCCTGACCAGCAAGGTGGCCGTAGTGCGGGCCTCGGCGCGGCCGGGCTTCGATGTCGATTTCCTGTTCCTTCAGGTCTTTGTCGACCAGCCGCTCGTCAGCGACAGCCAGAACTGCGGCAACATCCTCGCCGGCGTCGGCGCCTTTGCCGTCGAGCGCGGGTTGGTGCAGGCCGACGAAGGTGAAACCACCGTTCACATCTACATGGAGAACACGGCGCAATCCGCCGTGGCGCGCATCCGCACGAAGGCCGGCCGGCCCGTCTATGCCGGCGACGCGCGCATCGACGGCGTGCCGGGATCGTCGGCACCCGTCTACCTTGCCTTCACGGATGCCGCCGGTTCGAGCTGTGGGGCCCTTTTGCCGACCGGCTCGGCCGCGACGGAAATCGACGGCGTCACCTGCACGCTGATCGACAACGGCATGCCCGTCGTCGTGATGCGTGCCGCGGATTTCGGCCTGACGGGCTATGAAAGCCGCGAGGAACTGGAGGCGAACGTGGACGCCAAAGCACGTATCGAACGCATCCGGCTCGCCGCAGGTCCCTTGATGAATCTCGGCGATGTCGAAAAGAAGTCCGTACCCAAGATGACGCTCGTCGCTCCGCCGACGGGTGGCGGAGCCATCATGACGCGCAGCTTCATTCCCCACCGCGTTCATGCGTCCATCGGAGTGTTCGGCGCACTTAGCGTGGCAACGGCCTGCATGTTCCCCGAAAGCCCTGCCGCCGCCCTTGCCGTGCTGCCAGAAGGGGACGCCAAGACAGTTGCCGTCGAGCACCCGAGCGGCAATATGGAAATTCTCCTGCGGCTGGACGGTAAGGCTCCCGGAGGATTGGGCGAGTGCTCGTTCCTGCGTACCGCTCGCAAGCTTTCCGACGGCCGGGTGTTCGTGGAATAGCGCTCCATCGCCTCGCGCGGTCGCCTCCATCTTTTCAAATGCTGCTTGCGTCCCCGGGACGTGGTGACAATCTGGCTGAAGGATAATGGTGTGCCAGGCGTGTCGCTTCATGTGGAGCCGGAGCCTGGGCTTTCAAAGGTCGCGAAGGAGCTTGGGTCGCTCCGGCTTTCGACTGCCGGGGCAGCGGCCGCCGATGTCGCCAGCGTGATGTGCGCCAATCTCGCAGCGATCCAGGTTGCGTTCCTGTCTCAATAGGTCGCTGGCTGTGGAAGCACGGGCTCTTCCGGAAGCTCGCCTTCGTCTTGCTGACGGCGATGGACCGGCCTCCAGCATTTCGGTTCCTGCCAGCGCAGTCGCCGCTCCTGCGGCTGGACATTCAAGCCGGTCGCGGGCTAGACGGGGTGTCTGGATTCGTCGATGGCGGATGCGATAGGCCGGCAGCGGTGGGGCACGTGGCAGTTACGATCAAGGACATTGCTAGGCAGGCCGGCGTTTCGACGGCAACGGTGTCGAAGGTCCTGAACCGGAAGGATTCGGTGATCGGGGACGAGACACGCCAGAAAGTGCTGTCGCTTGCGCGGGAGCTGAACTACACGCCGAATTCGCTGGCGCGTTCGCTCGTTACGCGCAAATCGCATGTCATCGGCATCATCGTTCCTGATATCCTCAATCCATATTTCACCGAACTGGTGAGGGCGTGCGACGATGCGGCCCGCCTGCGCGGCTATACGACTCTCGTTTGCAATTCCGAGGGCATAGCGGAAATCGAGACGGCACACCTGACCTCCTTCGGCGGGCATCGTGTGGATGGGGTGCTGCTTGCTGCCAGCGACGTCATTCCCGATACAGAGCTTCTCGATGCCCTTCGTATCCCTTTTGTCTGCATGGACCGGGAGATCGGTCCGGTGGAGGGGCTCGTAGCGACGGTCGATACGGACTATCGGTGCGGCGCATTGCAGGCGACACGCCATCTGATCGAGAAAGGTCATACCCGCATCGCCTTCCTGAGCGGCGCGCCGCATCGGTCGAACACGCAGATCCGCCTTTCGGGCTACAAGGATGCGCTGGCCGAGGCCGGCATCCCCTTCGATGCGGAACTGATCCGCTGCAAGGAATTCCAGCATCGGTTTGGCCATCAGGCGACACTGGATCTGCTTGATCGCACCGATTTCTCCGCGATCTGCTGCATGAACGACATGCTGGCGATTGGTGCGATGGTGGCATTGCGTGAGCGCGGCAGGCGCGTGCCGGAAGATTGCGCGGTAATCGGCTTCGACAACATCTACCTCTCTCCGCTGCTTGAGCATCCGCTCTCGACGGTGGACAGGCGCATTGCACATTCCGGGCGCGTTGCCACCAATGCCCTCATCGATTTCCTCGACAATCCGGACCGCAAGGGCGATGCCATAACGATCATGCCCACGGTCGTCAGCCGGACCACGACATAGCTGAAAGTACAGGAGATCGAGACGGCGTTCAGGAGCCGTTCCGAGGTGGCGCCGTGCAGGCCGCGGCGAATGCGAAATCGTGCCGTTTTCCCGTTCCAGACAAGGTTGTTTAGCGCGCGCTTTAGGAGGCCTTGACGAGGCGGGTTTTATCAAAGTACACGTTTACCTACGCTTAGGTACACGTTTAACTAAAGCGAAAACGACCAGAATCTGATTGACAACAGATATCCTGGTCGTCATTTGTATAGACATTACGATCAGCCTCGCCGGTGCTGCATGCTCCGGCCTCCAGGGAGGGGAATGACAATGCTGAAACATCTGATGGTGACAGTCGCATTGGCGGCAATGACGACCGGCGCGACCGCTGCCGACTTCAATCCGGCCATCGTCTACGGAACGAGTGGCAAGTTCGACAAGTCGTTCAACGAGATGGCCTATACAGGTGCGGAAAAGTTCAAGGCGGACACCGGCTCCAGCTACCGCGATTTCGAAGCGCAGGCGGACTCCCAGGCGGAGCAGGGGATTCGCAACTTCGCAAGCCGGGGCTTCAGCCCGGTCATCGTCACGAATTTTGGCTACAAGGACCAGTTGGCCAAGGTCGCCAGGGAGTTCCCCGACACTGATTTCGTGATGCTCGACGATGTTGTGGATTTGCCCAATGTTCGCTCCATCACCTTCAAGGAAGAGCAGGGCTCCTATGTGGTCGGCCTGATCGCGGCGCTTTCCTCCAAGAGCAAGGCGGTGGGCTTCATCGGCGGTATGGATATCCCGATCATCCGCAAGTTCGGCTGCGGCTATGCGCAGGGCGCGGCCGCCGGTGGTGCGACGAACATCATCCGCAACATGACCGGCACGACGAATGCTGCCTTCAACGACCCGGTCAAGGGCGGCGAAATCGCGGCGTCTCAGATGGGGCAGGGGGCGGATGTGATCTTCGCTGCGGCCGGCGGAACGGGTATCGGTGTCCTCCAGAAGGTTGCGGATGCCGGAAAGTTCGCGATCGGCGTCGATTCCAACCAGAACTACATGCATCCCGGCGTCATGCTGACCTCCATGGTCAAGCGCGTCGATGTTGCGGTCTACAACGCGTTGAAGGATGCCAAGGACGGCAAGTTCACTGGCGGGGTGCACTCGCTGGGGCTGGCGGAAAACGGTGTCGACTGGGCGCTGGACGAGCACAACCGCGGCCTGATCACTGGGGATGTCGAGGCTGCGGCCAAGAAGGCGAAGGAAGACATCGCCGCCGGCACCCTCAAGGTCCACGACTACATGTCGGACGACAAGTGCCCCCTTTAAGGGGCAATGGGCGGGCGCCTCGGCGCTCGCCCGGTCGAGGCCGTCTGGAGGGAGTCATGAAGGCAGAAATCAGCTCCGCGCAGAATGTTCTGGAGCTCATCGGTATCGGCAAGAGCTTTGGCTCGGTCGTTGCGAACAAGGATGTGACCCTTTCGGTCAAGACCGGCAGCATTCATGGCATCGTCGGCGAGAATGGCGCCGGGAAGTCGACCCTGATGTCCATTCTCTACGGCTTCTATCAGGCCGATTCCGGTACGATCCGCATCGATGGCAAGGACGTCGGGATTCCCGACAGCCGTGCGGCGATCGCCCATGGCATCGGCATGGTCCACCAGCATTTCAAGCTCGTCGAGAACTTCACGGTTCTGGAGAACATTGTCCTCGGTGCGGAAGAGGGCCCCTTTCTGCCCTCCAGCCGGCGTAAGGCGCGCCTCGAACTTCAGCGCCTTGCAAGGGAATACGAGCTGCAGGTCGATCTCGAGGCGATCACGGAAGACCTTCCCGTCGGCGTCCAGCAGCGTGTGGAAATCCTGAAAGCACTCTATCGCCAGGCGAGAATCCTGATCCTTGACGAGCCGACGGGTGTGCTGACGCCAAGCGAGGCCGATCATCTGTTCCGGATCCTTCGGCGGCTTCGCGATGAGGGCAAGAGCGTCATCCTCATCACGCACAAGCTGCGCGAGATCATGGATGCGACGGACACGGTGTCGGTGATGCGGCGTGGCGAGCTGATCGCCACCGCCCCGACTGCAACCATCACCAAGGAGAGCCTCGCGGAGCTTATGGTCGGCCGGCGGGTCCTGCTGCGTGTCGACAAATCACCTTCCAGGCCGGGACAGGTTGTCTTCGACGTGAAGGGACTGAACGTTCGCGATCAGCGCGGCGTGCGTATGGTCAAGGATGTCTCGCTTTCAGTCCGTGCCGGGGAAATTGTCGGCATTGCGGGGGTTGCCGGCAATGGCCAGACAGAGCTTCTTGAGGCGCTGGCGGGCAACCGTGTGCCGGATTCCGGTACGGTCCTTCTCAACGGCAAGGAGATTGCCGCCGACCCGTTCAAGCGCCGTGCAGCTGGGGTCGCCCATGTGCCCGAGGACAGACATGCCATCGGTCTCATCCTGTCGTTCCCGCTGCGGGAGAATGCGAGTCTCGGCTATCATCGGCGCCCGGAATTCGGCACGAACCCGATGCTGAAGCGGTCGCAGCTCCAGCACTACGCGCAGGATTACATTTCCGACTACGACATACGTCCGCCCAATCCCGATCTTCGCACCTCGCTCTTTTCAGGCGGGAACCAGCAGAAGATCGTGCTGGCGCGCGAGATCGAGCACGATCCCGAAATGTTGCTGGTCGGCCAGCCGACACGGGGTGTCGATATCGGTGCCATCGAATTCATCCATCGCAGGCTGATCGAGTTGCGCGAGCAGAACAAGGCGATCCTTCTCGTGTCCGTGGAACTCGATGAGATCAGAGCGCTCTCCGACCGCATCCTCGTCATGTTCGATGGTGCGATTGTCGGGGAAGCGAGCCCGGATGCCTCGGAGCGCGAACTGGGACTGCTCATGGCCGGTGTCACGCAAGAAGATCAAGGGAGAGCCTAGGTGGCCAGCGTTCTCAACATAAAGCAGATCGTCGATTTCGCGGTCCTGCCGCTCATGAATGTCGCCGTCGCCCTGCTTATATCGGGGCTGGTGGTGCTCTTCGTTGGGCAGAACCCACTGGAGGCGGTGGGCTATCTCGTCAGCGGTGCGCTGGGCTCGGGCGAAGGGATCGGCTTCACGCTCTACTTTGCCACCAGCTTCATGTTTACCGGGCTTGCAGTGGCGGTAGCGTCCCATGCCGGGCTTTTCACGATCGGTGCCGAGGGGCAGGCCTATCTCGGCGGTCTCGGCATTGCGCTTGTCTGCCTGGCGCTCGACCGCGTCGTCCCCTGGTATGTGACGCTTGTGCCGGCGGCCGCAGCCGGAATGTTGTTTGGCGCCGCATGGGCATTCATTCCTGCCTATCTCCAGGCCAAGCGCGGCAGCCATCTCGTCATCACGACAATCATGTTCAACTTCATAGCCTCGTCGATCATGATCTACGTGCTCGTCAACGTGATCAAGGAACCGGGCAGCATGGCGCCGCAGACGCGCCTCTTCGATAGCGGTGGCCTTGTGCCGAAGCTGGGCGACGTCCTGCCCGTCAATATCGGAACCGCGCCGCTGAATGTCAGCCTGTTCATCGCCATCGCCGCGGCGGTTTTCGTCTGGGTGCTTATCTGGAAGACGAAGCTGGGTTTCGAGATCAGGGCGACGGGTGCAAATCCGGCGGCAGCCCGCAATGCAGGCATCAGCTACGTCAAGATCACCATCGTCTGCATGCTGATATCCGGGGCTCTCGCGGGGCTCGCCGGCATCAATATCCTGATGGGCGATCTCGGCAAGCTGCAGCTCGATTTCCCGGCAGGCATCGGCCTGGTCGGGGTCGCTGTCGCCCTGATGGGCCGCGGCCACCCGGTCGGGATCATGGTCGCGTCGGTTCTTTTCGGCGTCCTCTATCAGGGTGGTGCGGAAATCTCCTTCTGGATGCCGAACATCACGCGCGAGCTCATCATGCTCATCCAGGGGCTCGTCATTCTCTTTGCCGGGGCCTTGAGCCTGATGTTCCGGAGTTCGGTCTATTCCCTGGTCGATCTCCTTCGTTTCTCGAAGCCGGAGGTCTGAGCGATGCAGGAGTTCATGTCCACGGTCATTCTTCTCCTGGGTTCTACGCTTCGTCTGTCCGTGCCGCTCATTCTGTGTGGGCTGGCCGGTCTCTTCTCCGAACGTTCGGGCGTTTGGGATATCGGTCTTGAGGGAAAAATGCTGTTTGCGGCTTTTGCCGCCGCCGCAGCAGCCTACCAGTTTGATTCCGCCTGGGCGGGGTTGTTCTTCGCGATCCTCGTTGCCGTGCTTCTCAGTCTTGTTCACGGCTTCGCCTCCGTGACGCATCACGGCAACCAGATAATCTCCGGGGTCGCGATCAACTTCATCTCGTCCGGACTGACCGTCCTTCTGGCGGTAGGGTGGTTTGCGCTTGGCGGCAGGACGCCGCAGCTGCAGCCGGGCGCGCGGTTCCCCACGATCGTGTTTCCATTTGCTGAAGAAATGCGCTCGGTTCCCGTCATCGGTACGATCTATGCTGATCTGATTTCCGGCTATAACATCCTTGTCTATGCCGCTTTCGCCGCGGTGCCCGTGACATGGTGGGTGTTCCACCACACGCGGTTCGGCCTTCGCCTGCGCGCCGTCGGTGAAAACCCTGCGGCCGTCGATACGGCCGGGATTTCCGTCGATTGGCTTCGCTACAGGGCCCTGCTTTGCGGTGCGATCCTGTGCGGCATTGCAGGAGCTTATCTGTCAGTTGCCCAGTCCGCGGGCTTTGTCCGGGAAATGTCGGCGGGGAAGGGCTACATGGCGCTGGCGGCATTGATCTTCGCCAAATGGCGTCCCGTCCCCGTCCTTTTCGCCTGCCTTCTCTTCGGCTTCCTGGAAGCTCTCTCGATCCGCTTCCAGGCCTTCGATTTTGGGTTGGGGCCGGAGCTTTCGACACAGATCGTCCAGTCTCTCCCCTATGTCCTTACGGTGGTTCTGCTGGCCGGCTTCATGGGCCGCGCCATCCCCCCCAAGGCCGGCGGCCTACCTTATACGAAAGAGCGTTGAATGACCGAACGTATTATCATTGATTGCGACCCTGGCGTTGACGATGCGGCCGCTATCCTGCTGGCCTTCGGGTCGAGCGAAGTCGAGATCCTCGGCATCACAGCGGTTGCCGGCAATATCCCCCTCGAAAAGACGGAGGCCAATGCCCGGCTGATCTGCGAGCTTGCCAACCGGACGGATATTCCCGTCTTCCAGGGTTGCGGGCGCCCGCTCCTCTACCCGGCCCGCGCCGGTGTCACCGTGCATGGCATGGATGGACTGGGCGATATCGGTTTGCCGAAGCCCGCCTCGACGCCGGCTGCGCGCACCGCCGTCCAGTTCATCATCGATCAGGTTCGTGCTGCGCCGGGCGATGTGACCCTGGCTGTGCTTGGCCCGATGACGAATATAGCGGTGGCGCTCTCGATCGATCCCGGCATAGCGCCGCTGATCAAGCGCATTGTCTTTATGGGCGGTGCCGCCTTCTGCCCGGGCAACATCAAGGAACGCGCGGAGTTCAATTTCTATTTCGATCCCCACGCCGCCCAGGCGGTCATGGCGTCTGGCATCCCGATGGTCATGTTCGGCCTCGATGTCACGCACAAGGCGATCATCACACAGGAACGGACGGAACGGTTGAAGCGCCTTGGCAGCATCGGCAGCACCATTGCCGACATGCTGAACGCCTACGGTGCGGGCGACCCCTGCCTGCACGACCCCTGCGTCATTGCCTATCTCATCGAGCCGGAGATCTTCTCCGGCGTCGAAGGCTTCGTCGAGGTGGATTGCGTATCGACGCTCGCAATCGGCCAAAGCGTCGTCAGCGTGACCGAGCGGGAGCTTGCAGGACGGGCACCGAACTGCCTTGTCATGACGGAAGTCGATCATGACCGGTTGTTCTCTCTCCTGGAAGAGCGCTACCAGCGGGTGGAATTGGAGGCGGCGTAACCGCCCTGTGTCAATCAGGTACGACCTGTCGGACGTGAAACGGGCTGAAGCTCTGGATGATCGTGCTTCCTTCCGTTGGTTCTGCGGCTGCTCCAGGGCCGCGGCAAACGCCAGAGCGCACCGCCTTCGTTCGCTTTCGCCGGAGCCTTGTCCGCCTATGGTTTGGACAAATCCCTGTTTGACACGATCACCGGCCAGCTTAAGGCAAAGGCAATTCGGGTGAATGCCGACACACTCGTCGATGCGACGGTTGCTGCTTCGGCAAGCAAAGAGGAGGGGGAGGGTTGCTGGGTCAAACACAAGGATCGACCAGTGGTCCATGGCTTCAAGGCGCATGTCGGCGCCGACGCCGAGACCGCTCTTGTCGAGGAGATTGCCGTCACGCCAGCCAACATCAGTGATGGAAAGGCCGGTCCGCAGTGGAGGCCCGTCAAAGTGGCCGCGGCTTCCTAGTACTAGCGGTGCTCGGCACCAGCCTAGCGCTGGTTGTCATGGTTTGGGCTGCGGTTGAGCTCTGGGGTAACTACCTTGACCCGAGACCCGAGAATACGCAGCAGACGGCGACGATCTCCTGTGAACCCGACACAAGGCACGATAGACAACTAAATACCGGGCGCCACGCAGACCGTCCCCACAGATCGATATCCCACCCCGGAGTTGGGTACTGGCGGTGAAACCCATACTGTTACGCCGGATGGTACTTCGAACTAAGATGGTAGTCGGGACAAATGTGGTCGCCTATCGGCGTCGAGGAATTTTGCCAAGCGCTACAATTGGCGTTTGCGAACAGGACTCGCGCACCAGATAGCTTAATCAAGATTCTCTTTTCGCCAATCCGATATCGAACACCTGATTAAAGCTGCTAGCAAAACCAACAGTATGCTCCGGGTCGACTTCAAAACACTGATCAAACCAACGTGGGCCCGACAACATGGAGGTATCTGGAATTGTCCGGGGCGCATCCTACGGCGATCAATTCGGCCAGGACGGATTGATCGCATCGCTGATGGGCGGCTTCGTTTGCATCTTCCATCATGATTCCTCAAAAATCGTTCCGCCTCTATTTGGAGCCGGATCTCGGGAAAGCATACTAGGGCTGTTTTCTCCCTGCATTCGAAGGGCTGCTTGGCATCACATTTTTGCTGGCACCTCCTCACCCGGTGCAGGCGTAATGTCGGGCGCCTCCTCGGGTACGACATCAGGCCCTGGTTCTTCAATCGGACGCTCCGGGATGTCGGGCAAAGAGTCTGGCGAATCTTCCGGCGGGACTTCCAAGGGCTTCTTCGGGTCTTCCGGGGCGTGGGCCATAGCGGTCTCCTCGAACCTGAGGAACAGCCGCATGAACGCATTGTTCCTGTTCGGCCAGCGATACGAAGTGATCTTAGCGCGGAACACCCTGATTCAATACTTGTTCGATACCGCGACCATGCACGGCCAGTCGCTCGCGGCAAGTGGCCCTCCAGGGCAACCGCGCCTTCTAACCGTCACGGCGCGGACTACGAATCCTTTTCCAATTATATCCAGAACGTCCGATCCCAGACAGGAACAGGGCCAGCGACGGCGATGATAATTTCCCGGGCGCGGCGCGCTACATCCGGCGGAACCCGGCCGTGAACGATGATGGCCTGAGGCTCGAACGCCAGTTCGACCTTGTATTCACAGCAAACGTCATCATAAGCGACCGCGGCCCGAATTGAGGCTTGCAGCCCATATTCCTGCGCGCCGAAGCCGCCTCCGAGGGATGCCTGAAACATCTCCTCCTCCCGTGTTTTCGTGATTTATTGAAAACAAAGATGCGGGCGCGATGTTCCCTAGACACATGCACTTAGAACGCTCCTTCCATACCCAAGGAACAGGGTGGAGTGAGAAATGTCACTCCCGCGAGGAAACGGCACTCTGGAGAAAGGCAATGTTAGCTTTGGCTGATTGAAGCCCGGCGCCTGCTTGATGTTGGGAACACAATGACTGCCGGAGCCGTTGCGATATCCTGATTATGGAGAACGCTATGACGACCTCTATACCGTCCCCGGGCCAAGCGATGAGCGACGTAGATTCACAAATTACTTGCGAAGCGGCCATAGAGCTTCCGGTGCGCGAGCTTGTCGATGCCATCATTCAAGCTGGCTGGCAGCCAATGGTTGTTTACGCCGCCATGAAGGTTGTCGCCGAACGCCAGGGTAACGCTTACACAGAGGATCCAGACCCCAGACGATCCAGGGCAGGACCGAGCACCATCCCGTCTTTCGCTGGCTCCCTTTTGATTGGCGTGCTGCTATGAAGCGAACAAACAACCTCATCGGTTTCTGCCTGCTCGCGACTTTCCTCGCTATATTCGGGTCCGTGCTGAGTATTGCGCTTTTCTCGACTCGCTCTCAGCCGACCATTGCAACCGTTGATACACTCGCCAAAGAAGGCGGCATGTAGGGCCTTACTACCAAAGGCGGATCCGCAAGTTCGCAAGCCCCGAAATCTGAGCGGGCGACTGCGCCTTGAAGTCGTGTGAGCACTGCCTATTGCATCGATTGGAAATGCCTGGTCCAGGCGGCAGAGTAATGGGGGGTCACGAAAGAACTCAGCTTAATGCCCACATCCCGGCAAGTGCCAGCAAAAGAAACACTGCCCACTGGGGCATTTCCCGATGCTTTTGCCGCTTCCAAACCACAACTACAAAACTCAAGAGGGAAACGGCGCCAGCAATCACGGTGGCAGCAAGCGCGTAAGGACGAAATCCTGAATCGATCGCTGCGGCTGCATAAACCAGGAGAGAAGCGATCAGAACGATTGTGACGATATGCCAGCAGAGATAGAGCGTATAAACTACCTCAGGCGGCAGCTCGCGCGAAGAAAGCAAAGGACGAACGACCTCCGGACCGCCAGCAGCGAGATGGAAAGCGACTAACCCGAGTGATATTCCTGCGGGTAGCAAGAGGGCAGGCGTCACAAGGCTTTCCATATGCGTTTCTCCATATCTTCAGGGTGAGAAGAACGCCTGCCCTGTTTTGTTCCTGCTTTAGCAGGATTCCTGCAGCTACAGTTGAGCCGTTCGTTGGCCTGCGAGCGTGGCATCCGGGTTTCTGCCGCATGCCACACTCTGACCCGCTAAACCTATAGGGAAGCTGAGAGGGCTGATGGCGTTCTACAGATCAAGCGCGGCCGCATCAATGTGCTGTGCCTCCAGGTCGCAACACTGCCTATAGCTTCTCGAGATCGGCCAGGAGCATTTCATACATGGCGACCCGACGCTTCGCCTCGGCAATAGCATCGCTCTCGATTTCGTACGCCGCCGTCTGCTCCGTGCCGATGCCACGAATGCCGTTTTGCTGTAGGTCGAGTATCGATTGCTCGTTTTTTATCATCCGGCGGAGGCGAGCGCGAACATCCATACTGAAATCCCTTAAGAGCCAAAGCCTTCGCCACTTCACCCGCCTGGGACCGGGAAGCGGGGCTCCAGTGCGTCAGTGCGGCTTGTGATTGCGCCCAACCTTCCCCCCATGCCAACCAAAGAGCAACACCCCCCCGGCAAGCTCGGTTCTCTCAATCCAGCCGTGTCGGAGCTCGCCCAAGCTCCGTAGGGGAAAGGCTTATCGACTGCCAGCGATGTAGAGAAATTATTTGGGGGAAGCAGGTACATTAAGTTTTCGTTAATCAAGCGGGTTCACCGTTCTGGTTGCATTTGCAGATATTCTTGCAACGCTGGAGCGGACGGATATGCAGAACGCAAGGCAGGAAATTGGGCATCTTCTCACAATGGCGAAACTTTTGGCCGTACAGCAGGAGAACGCCCTGCTGTGTTACTTCATAAGCATGGCGATAGAAGAGAACCGCACATCCGGGGAGCCTATCGAACGGCACAAAGTCAAGCTAGGTACCGCTTGATCTTGTAGAGCGCCGACTTTACCACGGGCGGCAAGAATACCATGGGCCTATGGCATATCGGTAGCGCCCGCCCTATGTCGTCTCCCTAACCCGCCCTCGTATCCTCCAGAGAAACCATACCGGAAAACCGACCTCAACCAAGAGGATCGCGGCCAGTACCACCAAGTAGTGGGGGTCAAAATGGGCCAGCAGCAGCACGAGAGGTATAGCAGAAGCCATCCCTGCCATGAGGGTCCAGAGAGAGCGGCGCCCCTAGGGAACGATTGGCACCAAGCGCCTGGGTTGATAGGGGTTCGTTTCGAACCACGGCTCCAAGCCGTTCTCAGGTATCCATTCGAAGATGTCCTTCATGCACGCCGTGCCTAGCTATTCGATACGTCGTACCCTTGGGCCCACCATCACTGAATGATGCATGTCCCCGGCCAATCGCTGCATTGACGCCCGGCGCAGCTCGCAAGTGATGTGGTGGCAATCAAGATGCAGGCGACGGCAATAATGCTCCTCAATGTGTCATCCCCTTGCGCCTGGCAATATATTCGGCATTCAACAGGTCAACCAGGCTATCGGCTTGCTCTACTCCCAGCCCGTCTTGCGGCTCCCCGTTTACCTCCGCCGTCATCCCCGTGAAAATGTCATAGACCGCCCACAGGCCCGTGCCGTCCTTGCGAATGGCGTAGCGGTTTTCCGATGCCCTCTTCATCCGGGCAAAGTGCCATGGCTCGGCAGAGAGTCAAGATTGATTCCTGCTGTGACAATCGCGGGAGAACGACGACGCGCGCCCGCCCGAGAAACAACCTGAAACCACAAACGAGATTGATGAAGCGCTAGCATGGCACGACGGCGATGGGTGGGCGGCAATTGCAACCCTGCTTGCTGATTGTGCCCATCTCCGCTGGCAGCTGGCATGCGCAGCCAGAGCGTGATTGACGGCGGCGATACGCCCTCGGTTGCGCGTGTCGCTAGGGGAACCATGCTGTCACTGCGGGGGAAGGATATATCGCGGCTCCTGGGTCACGGGCGATTCAAAAGCCTATACGATCTTCCGGCACATCCTGCCGAATTGCGTCGGCCCGCTGATCTTCCGCGGAATGGGTGAAATGACGCCCCTGCCTCTTGACGTCACCGAAGGAACATAGTGTGCAATCTGCAATGCAGACAGGCAGGCATGGCAGGTTCGGACACGGAATGAGCGCGCTTAATACTCCTCAAGCTGGCGGTGTCGATTCAGGCTATGCTTGGCTGCGGCTGGCGCTTACACTTGTTCTCGGCACTGTCGCCTGTGTCGGCAACTGGTCCGTCGTGGTGGTGCTGCCCACCCTCCAGCTGGAATTCGATACGCTGCGTGGCGGTGCCTCCTTGCCCTATACATCCACCATGCTCGGTTTCGCCCTGGGCGGTGTGGCGATGGGGCGGCTTGCCGATCGGGTGGGCATCGTGGCGCCTGTGCTGATTGGCGCTGCTCTGTTGGGCGTCGGCTATGTGGCGGCGGCCTTCACCAACAATATCTGGCAGTTCGCCGCGATTTCCGCCGTGATCGGCCTCGGCTCCGCTGCCGGTTTCTCGCCGCTGATCTCCGACCTTTCCCACTGGTTTTGCAAGCGGCGGGCGCTCGCCGTCACCTTCGCCGCTTCGGGCAGCTATCTTTCCGGTGCCGTTTGGCCGCTGCTCATCGAGCATTTTCAGGCAACGCAGGGCTGGCGCGCCACCCATATCGGCATCGGTCTGTTCATCCCTCTGGTCATGGTGCCGATCGGTCTTTTGCTCAAGCGACGCCTGGAGACCGCTGCCTTTGCAGAGGCGGAGGCTGCGACCGAAACGGCGCGCAGCGAACTCGGCCTCAAGCCGAACGTGCTGCAGGGCATTCTCGTCGTCGCGGGCTTTGCCTGCTGTATGGCGATGTCGATGCCGCAGGTCCATATCGTCGCCTATTGTGGTGACCTCGGCTATGGCGTTGCCGTCGGCACGCAGATCGTTTCACTAATGCTCGGCCTCGGTGTCGTCAGCCGCCTTGCCTCCGGCGTGGTCGCGGACCGGATCGGCGCCGGCCCGATGCTCATCCTCGGCTCCTCCATGCAAGCCGTGGCGCTGCTGCTCTACCTGTTTTTCAACAGCCAATCCTCGCTGTATGTGATCTCCGGGCTGTTCGGGCTCTTCCAGGGCGGGATCGTGCCGATGTATGCGGTGATCATTCGACAGTTCCTGCCGCCGCGCGAAGCGGGTGTCCGCATCAGCCTGGTGCTGATGGCGACGGTGCTCGGCATGGCCTGCGGAGGGCTTGCCGCAGGCTACATCTTCGACGCGACCGGATCCTACCGCCTGGCCTTCCTGCATGGCTTCCTCTGGAACATCGTGAACCTTGTTCTTGTGAGCGGGCTGATCCTCTGGCCAAAACTGCGGCAACGGAGGAAGTTTGGCTAGGGCGCGGTGGCGTCCCAATGCCAAAAAACGTGCGAAAAAGCACCTTGAAAAACATGACAAATAAAGGCAAATTTTCTGCAACACTTTCTCATCCACTCCTACAACGCTGCAGCTATTCTTGCCTATATCGGTGCCCAAGATTGAAATCGTCATGGATCGGCTCCTCTTCCTTCAACGACGGATCATCATACTCGATGTCCTCGGAAGGGCGGGCCATCCCGTAATCAACATCCGACCTCCTTCAAGAAATTGCCGCCCAACTTAGCAAGATTGGCGACCGCCTGCCTTTGCACGCGACAGCTTACTGTTTGATAGCGGCAGACATTCATTCGACGGATTGCCGTCCGCGGTCTCTACGACTGCAAGCGATCCTGGATGCTGCCCGGTAACAACAGAGCGCGCCTTCCACGGCGTTGTTGTGCCACCAGGTCGGGCCTATCGGCCTACACAGCGAGGGCGCCCACGCCGGCGCGGAGTGTCCCCGGGTCACCGTTTTCGACACCGTAGAGAATGTCGAGGAGCGGGAACGTCATTCGATAGAACCGTATGCGGTCCTTTGCTGCCTTGTCCAACGGGAAGGGATCAAGCACTCGATCGACGAACCGGTCACCAAATCCCGCCGCGAGGCTGGCGAAATCGTAAGCCGGATCACCGGGACCGCAACCCGAAAAGTCGATCACCCCTGAAAGCCTGCCGTGCTCTACGAGTATGTTGCCACTCCCGAAATCTCCGTGAATGATGCAACGTGGAAGGTCGTCGCAGGTCGTCAGGAAATCGGAAAAGCTCTTTCTCAGACCGGTGGCCACCTTCGGCGGAAGCAGCGGGAAAGCGGTCGCTTCGCATTGAGAAAGAAGCCGACCCCATTCCGATGACAGCGCCTCGGCCGGCTGCACCTCAAGGTGTGCTATCGGAATAGAATGTAGCGCACCCAGAAACGCAGCAAGGTCCGCCGCCAAGGCCCCCTGCGCGCGTTCCGTCAGCCCCGACAGATCCGCCAGCGGCTCCCCAATGATCTTGGGGTGCAGCGAAACAAGCTGGCCATCGATGCTGTGGAGTGCGAGGTCCGGAACTGGCACGGGAAGGCGCGGCCGTAGCGCACGAAGCGCCGCCGCTTCGCGCACCAGATCGCGCTCGGCGCCCGCATGACGCGGCAATCGGAGAATCTTTCTGTCCAATTCATAGGCGATGGAGTTCTGTCCTGAGCCGATTGGGACAGTCTGTAGCTCGGATCGCAAGCCAAGTTCCTCGACGATCTTTTTGAGAAGAGTCGCACTGCGGGTGTCGTCGGCTTCCCCGTCAACGGAAGCGGGCGCGGTCGATGCTCCAGATTCATCCTTCATGCGTTCGTCCCGGTTGATCTCGGTCCACTCCTCCCACGTGCAAGCCCGTTTGTCACGATCGCCACAGGCGTGGCCACCGTATTGACACTTCCACCTGGCGCAATGGCAGGGAAACAATTGTTGCTGGCGTCGCAGATAAAGCCGGTAAGGCTTGGGCCGATCAGCGTGCCGATCGCGACGCTCGTGTAAACGTCGCGGCGACAACGACCCATCCGTAGAAGACGCCCTGGCGCTGGTGGTGAGCGTTCATGATCGTTCCTCGCCCTCAACCATTTCCTGGGTGTCGCTGGTACCAAGCCGTATGCTCCTGGAAGGTCGCTCCGGCGCGCAGCAGGGTCAATTCCTGGAGCAGACCGGCCAGCAATTGAAGGCCGATCGGCATCCCGTCCTTCGCGACACCGGCAGGGAAAGTCAGCGCCGGATGGCCGCTCATATCGAGGGGCAGTATAGCGCTGCAGTCTGGCGATCAGATCCGGCTGCTCACCAAGAGTCGCGATGACGGCGAGCGTCAGCGGAGCGAATGGTTGAACCGGGGTCAGGATCAGATCGACCGTCGCAAACAGAGCTTCGACGTCACGGCAGAAAATCGCGCGCCGCAGAAGGATCTGCTGATACTCAGCCTGCGAGACGGATTTGCCCATTTCAATGACGCCGGCAAGGATAGGTCCGTACAAGTCTTTGTTCGCAGCAAAGTCCTGCTCGTGAACGGCTGCCGCCTCCACAGCGCAGTTAGGCACCCAATCGGCAACGGCCTGGCTCACGTCCGTGAGCCTGATATCGACCATGTGCGCGCCAAGATCGGAAAAAACGTCCGAGGCAGCGGCGCGAGCGGCCTGTGTCTGAGGTTCCACGTCCTTGTTGTTCCACTGTGGATCAAAGCCTATCCGCAGACCGCTGATCCCGCCGCGCGAAGCGGAAGCGAAATCCGGCACTGGCTGGGCCGCCGCCGTCGGGTCCCTCGGATCACTTCCTGCAATGGCGGCCAGAATGATCCCCGCATCCATGGCGCTTCGCTCAGACCACTGCGCAATAATCAAGATTGACAATTCGTACGCTCGGCTGATTGGAATCGGCCCGATGCTTGCTGATAGCGGAGTGCGATTTCGCGCCTGGTGGGCGCAATCCCACAAGGTCTTGCCGCGGAGACCTACCCGTCGCTCAACGTGACCTGCATGTTTCGATCTTGTATCGAGAAAGCTGGTGGTGACGAGCGAGGTCAATCTCAAGCGAAAATAGGCCGCCCCGCAGGAGCGGCCATGGTCAGCGATCAAGCCGCAGCCGCGGTGCGGGTATCGAAGTCGGTCGTCCATTGTAGCGAGGGCCGCGTGCCGCACCGCTCGATCCAGGCCTTGACCACATCGCTGTCCGGCGTCGCCGCGGGGTACCAGGCAAAGGGCGATTGCAACAACAGATCGACAGCTGTGTATCGGTCCCCCATCAGATAGGGGCTATCCTTGAGCGCGCCTTCAAGATGCTTCGCCAGCTCCGCTGGGCCTCGGAATGTAAAATCCAGATAGGGATGTGAAAGCCCGGCAGCGTGCGTGATCAGCACCGGCTCAACGACGCCGGCATACCAGGCGAGCCAGCTCAGATACCGGCCGCGCTGTGGGTCGCCAGCAACTGGTGCCAGCTTCGTTTCCGGGAAGAGATCTGTCAGGTACTGTATGATCGCGATGCTCTCCCAGATGACGACGCCGTCATGCACGAGCAGCGGCACCTTGCCTTCCGGATGCGGGTTCTTCGGATCCTTGCGGCCGCTGCCATCGCCGCGCGTGATATCGACGATCTCGATCGCCACCTTGTCGAGGGCGTTGAGTTCGCGAAGCAGGGTGATGATGCGCGAAGAGCGCGAGCGCGGGGCGTGAAAGAGTGTCAGCATAATCTGGATCCTCGGTTGCGTTTGCGAATGCCGATCTTATACAGTCGGCCAACTGCCAGTTTTCGTCAGTAGGCTTCCTCTATCCTCCAAAGTCATGGCTCGTAGTGATCGTCTGTTCCGCCTGCTCCAGGCGCTGCGCACTCTCCCCTCTCCGGTAACGGCCGCCCGCCTTGCCGACGAGACCGGCGTGTCGCTGCGCTCGCTCTACCGCGACATCGACAGCCTGCGCGCTGCAGGCGCCGTCATCGATGGCGAGCGCGGTTTCGGCTACCGGCTGACGGAGGACATCGCCTTGCCGCCACAAACATTCACACGGCTTGAACTCGAAGCCCTGGTGCTCGGCCTTGCCGAGGTGCGGCACATGGGCGAGCCAGATCTCGCGGCCGCAGCAGGTGCCGTGCTTTCGAAGATAACGGCGACACTGCCCGACAGGCTGCAGCGCCAGGCATTGCATGCCGCTTCACAGGTCTATCGCTTCGAGCGCCGGGACCCGCCTGTCGCCAATGTCGGCCTTCTGCGCGAAGCCTGCTGGCTGGAGCGTGCGGTGGTGATCGCCTATGTGGACGCGGACCAGCAGCGGACGGACCGAAAGATACTGCCGCTGGCGATCGTCTATTTGGAGCGGGTGTTGGTGCTGCTTGCCTGGTGCTGCCTCAGGCAGGGTTTTCGCAAGTTCCGCATCGACCGCGTCGCCGATATCCGCATGACAGAGGAGAGTTTCCGTCCACGCAGGGTGCCCATGCTTCGGGACTTTGTCGCGTCTCTGAACGCAGGCGCGCCTGAGACTTCGAGGATGACGTTGAACGGCCAATAGGCAAAACGACGACGCGGCCCGTGTTGCAGTGTGTAAATAGGAGCCGGCAATCCAATCAGTTGGCAGCGCCTGGGTGTAAAGACATTGCTCGGTTAAGCCGATAGCGCTAAGCGCACACGCGTGTCGCGGCCGGCTTTTTCCGCCATCCGGATCTCATACGCTTTGCCCCAGTGCGACATGACCGCAACGGCCTGGTTTAAGCTGCGGCCGAAATCGGTCGTAGAATATTCCACCCGTTGGACCTTACCTGGAAAAACTTGCCGGCAGATGAGATCGTCCGCTTCCATTTCCCGAAGCTGTTGCGCAAGCATCTTCTCGCTGACACCAGGCAGGATTCTTCTAAGCTCGCCGAAACGGCGCGGTGCCATAGTGATCTCCCAGAGTATCTCCATTTTCCATTTTCCACCGATCACATTGAGCGCGCTTGCGAAACCGCAGTCGTCATCAGGTAAGCGCTTCATCCATATCTCCCTACTTCAAAGTAACCAGTTACTCGAAAGTGCGTAATTTACCAGGTCCTTCGGGCCAGCCTATCAAGCAACACTATTTGAAGATGGAGCTTGAATTCAATGACTACAATAGGCTTCCTCGGCGCTGGCCGAATGGGGACGGCGCTTGTCGCGGCACTGTGCAGGACCGGGCGCACAGTCCATGTCTGGAACAGAACGGCGGAAAAAGCCCAAGCCCTGGCGGCATTCGGAGCACGGCCGGAGCGCACACCAGAAGCCGCTGTCGCGGCCGCGGATATCGTTATGGTCAATTTGTTGGACTACGTCGCAAGCGACGCTTTGTTTCAACGGCCAGAGGTCACCGAAGCCCTTAAAGGCCGGCTGCTGGTGCAACTCACCTCCGGTTCGCCCAAGACAGCGCGTGACACCGGTGCGTGGGCGACGGTCAAAGGGATCGACTATCTCGATGGAGCGATCATGGCGACTCCTGACTTCATCGGTGGAGTGGAAACTCAAATCCTCTACAGCGGCGCGCGCGACCGCTACGAAAAATACGAAGCCGTGTTTGCGGCGCTAGGCGGCAAGTCCGCTTTCGTCGGCGAGGACTTCGGTGTCGCATCGGCACTCGATGGCGCCCTCCTTGCGCAATTGTGGGGCACGTTGTTCGGCACGCTTCAAGCGACGACCATCGCTCGGGCCGAGGGCATCGCGTTGGACGACTACGCCGCCTCTCTCAAACTCTTCCGCCCGGTGATCGACGGCGCCGAAGTGGACTTGCTCAGTCGGGTGCGAGACGGCCGCGACCGGGGCGATGAGGCAACTCTAGCAACAATTGCAGCTCACAATACCGCGTTCCAACATCTGAGACACATTGTTGCGGAACGTGGCCTGAACCCGGCGATCACAGATGCGTTCGATAGCTACTTTGCTGCAGCGATAGCAAACGGGCACGGCAACGACGACTTCGCAATGCTCGCAAGCTACATGGTTTCGCAATGACAGCTGCAGATTCCGGAACGGAGACGCACACCGCCACGTGTACTTGCGGCAGTTTCCGGTTGAAAGTTCGGGGAGCGCCGGAGCGGGTCTATGCCTGTGCATGCCTGGAGTGCCAGAAGGCAACCGGGTCGGCGTTTGCCTATCGCGCCCTCTACAGCAAACAGGCGATTGTCTTTGACGAAGGCGACAAGCGCCGGTTTCGGCGCATCACGGACACCGGCAGGTGGATGGACCAAGTGTTCTGCCCGAACTGCGGAACACTCATCTACATGGAAGCCGAGGTCATTGAAGACAAGCGCGTGATCTCAATCGGCTGTTTTGGTGAACCAGATTTCCCGCGACCTGCCTCGATCTTCTGGTCTAGGCGTCGTCATGACTGGTATCAGCTCGATGAAGACATCGTCGCTATCGACTAGGCTCGATACTCAATTTGGGTTGCTGATGATGTGAGTGTCTGATTCCCTGTGATCCGGATGTTTTCGGATGGCAAGGAAGCGGGACGTTTATTGGTTTTGGGATGCGGAGTGGGAGGCGATCCAACCGCATCTGCCGAGCGGCCGGCGTGGAGCGCGATGAGTGGATGACCGCCGGGAAATCTCGGGAAACATGCACATGTTGCGCTCTGGCGGACGCTGGAAGGACTGTCCAGTGGTCTATGGACCCTGCACCACGATCTACAATCGCTGGAACCGATGGAGCCGCCAGGGTGTGCGGGAGCGGATCTTCTACGCCCTGACCGGATCGAGCGGCGTGTTCACCGGCTCGGTGAATTCAACGCACATCAAGGCCCATCGCTCGGCAGCGGGCGCAAAAGGGGGCTTGTCATCACGCCATTGGCACTTCGCGCGGTGGGCGCACGACCAAAATCCACGCGCTGAGCGATGATTGCGGCCGCCCCGTCGCCTTCGCCCTGACACCCGGGAACGCCCACGATCTCGCCGGCACCAAGGCGCTGCTCGCCATCCGCTGCCCCAGCCACAAGCTGCTGGCCGACCGCGCCTATGATGCAGCAAGCCTACGCGACTGGCTCGCCGAGCGGGGAACCGGGCCCGTCATTCCACCCAATCCGACCCGCAAGAACCCGCACGCCTAAGACCGCGACGCCTATCGCGGCCGAAATCGCATCGAGCGCATGTTCTGCCGTCTGAAGGACTTCCGCCGCATCGCCACACACTACGACAAACGCGCCGACATCTTCCTGTCAGCCGTCTGTATCGCTGCCGCTATCACTTGGTGGACCCGCAATTGAGGCTCGACCCTAGAACGGCGCATGATGCGCTTGTAGTCAGCGCGGCAATGCCAACGTTTCGTTTTCGCCCACGGTCAGATCGCCAATTTCTTCAACTTTCATCGCAAACATCGGACGGCCGCCGATCACCGCCAGCTTCGCCCCCATACCATCTCTACCGGGCGCGCAACAGCGTGGTCGATCGCTGCCTGAGTCTCGGTATGCAAATTCTCGCTGCGACTGCGTCTAATTAAGGCGACGCTACCCGTAGCGGAGTTCGGTACAATCTGCCGCGAGTTGGAAGGTGCAGTGGAACGGATACTCGGTATTCCAACGTGTCGAGAATAATTAATTAACATATAAACTCTATCCATCGTGGAAACGGCATACTTTGATATTATACTTTAGATGTTCCCATGGCTGAGCTGTTAGACAAGGATGCGCTATCCAATGCGCCCGGCTCCTGTTGGATGACCGCGGAGGCAATTTTCCACCATCCGGATTTCCCTGCCGTCGACAGACAACTTGCCGCTCACCTCATCAAAATTCATCGGGAGACGCCCCGCTTGGCGCGCCTTAAGGCTTCTCACCGAAAGTGGTTCATGACGCAATCCATGTACGCCCTGTGCATGCAGAGGGCGACAGGCAATGATGCCGTCGGGCTTCATGCAAGCCGCTTTATCGAGTCGGTTACGTCGATCGGAGTTGCGAGCCGGAACACCGCGGATGCCTTTCTCAAGGAGTTGCTCGCCTACAAGTTTCTGCAGGAAATTCCTTCGCGGCATGACAGGCGGATACGAAGCCTTGGGACAACCCCGGCAAGCGACGCGGCCATGCGCGGCTGGTTCATGGGGCACATGAGTGGGCTGGACCGAATGGATGGCGGCAACCGAGTCGCTGACTGTGCGGAAAATCCGCTGATCTTCCGCACTGCGCAGCCACACGCGGCCGCAGCGCTGATCGCCAATCCTATTTGGCGTTACCCGCCTGATAGTATCAGCCATTTCCTTGCCTCGGAATTCGGCGGGATGATTATCCACGAGTTCATGTTCGAGATCTCGGATTTTACGGCCGTAGATGGCAGAGTGGTCGTTGGTCCCGTCAATGTTCATTCGTTGGCGATGCAGTATGGGATCTCCGCCACCAACATCAAACGAATGTTCAAACGGGCACAGGAGCAAGCTTGCCTCGGCTGGGAAGGGCGCCGTGGGCACAAGGTCCTTTGGCTCTCCCGACATTTCCTCGAAGACTATTTGTGGTGGCAGGCGCAAAAGTTCTCGGCTCTCGATGAGGCCTTTCATTTTTCTTTGGCAACGGTGCCGACTGTGGGGTCAGGCGGGCGATCGCAGTGAGGCTGTGCGAGAGGACGGAGGCCGCGGCCGACCGGCTTGTAATGGAAGAGCGGATCAATACTCCCAGATTTGGCCCTTGAATGTGAGGGGTGCATCTTCGCCCGCGCACTCGACTGCTTTAATCGCGTGGGGAACATTGTCTCGGAGCAGGGTGGATGAGTGCACTGGATGAGGGGCTTTTCCGCAAGGAAGCGCTGGAGCGGAATTTTTCGCCTGAGCGCTTGGAAGAGGCGGTGCGTATCAACACCACCGCCGGTCGGGTCGGACTTTTTGCCATGCTTCTGCTTTTCCTCCTGTTCGCAGTGTGGGGCCTTGTCGGGCGTATTCCCGCTCGCGTCGAGGGCCAGGGCATCCTGCTGTTGGCGGGCGGACAGATCATAGACGCTGCGGCGCTAGTGTCGGGGACGCTTGTGACGACTGCAAGTCGCGTCGGTGAAGCTGTTGCGGCTGACGCCGTGCTCGCTCGTATCGATCAGCCGGATGTGCGCCTGAGTTTTGAGGCGGCGTCGCAGCGGGTGGAGCGGTTGCGGGACAACCTGAAAGCGGTGGAAGAGAATGAGGATCGGGTGCTTGCCGCGCGAAAGGCGAACGCTGGAGCTCTCCGTGCTGCCTATCGGGAGAAGATGGTGGATTCCGTCCGGCGGCGCGACACCTACCTCGCCCAACTTACCCGGCAGGAGAAGCTGGCGAGTGCGGGGGCCGTCACGACCACGAAACTGCAGCAAACCCGGGAAGCGGTGGAAGAGGCCAATCAAGCCTTGTCCTCGACGCGTGCAGCCCTTCTTGAACTTGATGCTGCGTTGATCACAGCTCATGCTGAGAGATTGCGGCGATTGCAGGATTTGCGGCAGGATTTGTTGCGAGAGACCGCCGACCGCGACCAATTGCGCCAAAAGCTGGATGATTTCGGTAAAGTGGTCGCTCCTGCTGGGGGCCGATTGATCGAATGGAAGGCTCCTTCAGGGGCGCAGGTGGCGGCCGGAACACCCGTTGCGAGCGTCGCCACAGGTACCGGCCCGCTTCAGATGCAACTCTATCTGCCGCCCGCGAGCGGCAAGCGCGTGCGGCAGGGAATGCCTGTCAATATCGAGATCGCCGGCCTCCCGCGCGAGCAATGGGGTACGCTCCAGGGCACTGTGGTTTCCGTTTCGGACTTTCCGGCAACCCGTGAGGGCATGTTTGCAACTTTGCGCAACGACGGACTAGTTTCGCGCTTTTCGGCAAAAGGAACGCCCTTCGTGGCGGTTGTCGAGCTGGCGGCAGATCCAGACACGCCCGGAGGCTATCTCTGGCGCGGCGGCCATGGCCCGGACGAGCCGCCGGGGCAAGGGGCAATCGGCACGGGCAAGGTGACGATCGAGGAACGCGCGCCCATCGATTTTCTCCTGCCGTTCCTGCGCACGTTGACTGGGACCTGACATGGGGCGCCTGTTCCCGGCGTCGAGACGACCGGTCCCGACGATTTTGCAGATCGAGCACGCCGAATGCGGCGTCGCCTGCCTCGCCACAGTGCTGGCCTGGCACGGCCGGCATATAGGCCTCGACGAATTGCGCATCCGGGCCGGCGTTTCACGCGACGGCACCAAGGCCAGCAACCTGTTGCGTGTCGCACGCTGGGCCGGGCTGGAAGCGCGGGGGCTGCGTGCCGAGCCTGGAGAGCTATGCGATATCGAGGGACCAGCTATCCTGCACTGGGAGTTCAACCATTTTGTTGTTCTGGAGCGCATTGCAGGTGGTGTCGCCACGATCGTCGACCCGGCCGAGGGGCGGCGGACGATATCGATGCGGGAACTCGCTGGAAGCTTTACCGGCGTCGCGCTGACATTCCGGAAGGGCGAGCGGTTTTGCCCCGGTGGAAAGAGGATGTCGCCGCTGTCGTCGCTCGGTGAGCGGTTGAGAGGAACGCGACCGGCCCTGTTCTCCATTCTGGCGGCCTCACTTTTTCTCGTCGTGCCGGGCGTCGTGTTACCGGTGCTTTCCCGAAGCTTCATCGACGACATTCTGATCGGCCAACAAAAGGACTGGCTCCTGCCGTTCTGCCTGCTGCTCTTCGGCGTTATCCTGTTCCAGGCTGCTGTCGCTTTGTTCCAGCAACTCCTTCTAATGAAACTGGAAACGCGACTCGCCTTCCTGCCGACGACCCGGCAGCTTTGGCACATGCTGCGCCTGCCGATCAGCTTCTACACGCAACGTCATGCGGGGGAGCTTGCTAGCCGGCTCGACGCCAACGAGCGGCTCGCGAACTTGCTTTCCGGGGAACTGGCGACGCATGTCTTCAACCTCGCAAGCATTGTGGCTTACGCGGCGATCATGCTCGCCCTCGATCCGGTATTGGCGGCACTGCTCATTGCCATTCAGAGCGTCTATGCGCTGGTGTTGCGTGAAGCCATCCGACGACAAGGAATCAATGCCCGTCAGCAGGTGGCAGCAGCCGGTAAGCTAGTGGCGGCTACCATCGGGCCTATTCGCAGCTTGGAAACGGTGAAGGCTTCCGGTCTCGAAAACGAAACCTTCCGGCGCTGGGCCGGGCATCAGGCGCGGCTCCTCGGCCTGCGCAGCGATCAGGGGCATATTGATGCGGTGCTGGCGGCCGTTCCCGCACTGATGCAGGCGCTGGCCGGCGCTCTTGTCCTTGGCGTGGGCGGACTCCGAGTGATGGACGGGGCAGCGACGCCCGGTACGCTGATTGCGTTCCAGGCCCTAGCTGTGAGTTTTTCTGCTCCGATCGCAGGCTTGTTGGCGCTAGCAGGACAGATCCAGCAGGTACGTGCGGATCTGGAGCGGGCTGACGACGTAATGCGGGCACCGGCGTTTGCGGCAGCGGTCGAGGCGCGCGCTCCGAAGGATTGCGTGATTGAAGCAGAAGACCTGAGCTTCGGGTACAGTCCGCTGGATCCACCACTGATAGAAGGTCTCTCGCTGGTACTGAGGCCTGGGTCGCGGATCGCGATTGTTGGCGGCTCTGGCAGCGGCAAGACCACCGCGGGCCGCCTGCTCGCCGGGCTTCTGGAGCCGTGGGGTGGTTCGCTCAAGCTTGGTGGCGTTGATCTTATGGCCATTCCCGCCGCACGGCGCGCGGCGCTGTGCGGCTATGTCGACCAGGACATCTTCCTGTTCGAAGGAACGGTTCACGATAATCTGACACTCTGGAACGACGGCGTATCCGAAGGAACGATCACGCAGGCGCTGGCCGATGCGGCGGTGCTGGATGATATCCTTTCGCGCAAAGGGCGGTTGTTTGCAGCGGTCGACGAGAACGGCGGCAACTTCAGCGGCGGGCAACGCCAGCGTCTGGAAATTGCTCGGGCACTTGGTGGCAATCCGCAGATACTCATCCTCGACGAGGCGACCTCGGCGCTGGATACGGTCACGGAAAAGAAGATCGGTGAGAGCCTGCGCCGGAGGGGATGTTCCTGCATCGTTATCGCCCATCGCATCGCGACTGTTCGCGATTGCGACGAAATAATCGTCATGAAGGCCGGACGGGTCGTCGAGCGCGGCAACCACGCGGAACTCCTTGCGCTTAAGGGTGAGTATGCCTCCCTGGTGCGGGAGAATGCGCCATGACGCAGCGACCGTCACCAACCACGCAGCGCGAAAAACTTGCCGATGCCGGATTGACGTTGGCGCTATTCGAGCTTTTCGCTGGCGAAGGTAGCGGCAGCGAAGTGGTCAGCACGCCTCTGGTTACGGCGATTGCTACTGCCATGAAGGCGGCCGGCCATCCGATATCTACGGAAACATTGCGCGATCTGGCGGCCCACGATCCCTGGGTCGAAGCGCCGGTCTTGCTGCGGCGGGCGGGCATTGCTTATCGCCCGGTGGAGCTAGCGGTGGACTGGTGGCGCTATGACGGATTGCCAATGCTGGCCGAACTGGAGGACGGCACGCCGGCCGCGTTGGTTCCCGCCGCACAGGGTGGCTGGAAAATCGTTGCCGGCGGCACATTCGCTCGGGCGAACGCGCGCATCGCAGCGCGGGTACGCTCCGCAGCAATCCAGGTCTACCCCGTGCTACCCGATGCGCCCGCAACACTTGGCGGCCTTTTGCGCTTCGGTCTTCGCGGCGCGAGCATGGACGTGCTGCGCATGTTGGCGATGGCGGTTATGGCGAGCCTTGCGGTGTTGGTGCTGCCTGTCGCGGCGACCCTGCTGTTCGAGCACGTGATCCCATCGGGCGACCGGGTCAATCTCTGGCAAATCCTGATCGGCCTTGTGGCGATCGCCTTTGGGCAAACGGCCTTCGATCTGGTTCGGACCTTCGCGGTGGCGCGCATCGAATCCCGCCTAGACGCAACCCTGCAGGCCGCCATTTTCCATCGGCTTCTGCGCCTTCCCGTCGGGTTCTTTAAACGGTTCACCACCGGCGACCTCGCCGAGCGCGTGCTGAGCCTGCAGGAGGCGCGGCAAATGGTTACTGGCAGCATGCTTTCCGGCCTATTCGGCGTACTCGGGATCCTGGTCAGCGCCCTGGTGCTGTTCCTTATCGATTGGCGTCTTGCGCTGATCGGCGTTTCGGCTGCAAGCTTGCTTGCGCTGGTCTCGATGGTGCTCTCCTGGCAGCAGCTTCTGGAAGAGCGTCGACAGGTCGCGGCGCGTGGCGTGGTGCAGGGGTTCGTTCTGCAACTGCTGTTCGGCATCGTGCGACTGCGTGGGGCCGATGCCGAAAAACGCGCGCTGACCCAATGGGCATGGAAGAGCGCCCGGCAGCGGCAGGCCTTCATGCGGGCAAGGCTCTACAGGGCGTGGCAGAGCGTTTTGCAGGTTTCGATGCCCTGGCTTTGCTTGCTTCTGATCTACGGTGCTGTGATATGGCTGGCCGATGTCGATGAAAAGAAGGCGATCCTCGACGCACTTGCGGCCCCGGCGGACAGCGACGATGCGCCGACAGTGTTGACCGTCGCGGCATTTGCGGGCTTTGCGACGGCGTTCGGTCAGTTGACAGCTGCCATGCGTGCCGGCATCGGCGCAATCTCCGGCCTTATGGCGGTCGCGCCCTTGCTGGAACGCACCCGGCCGGTGCTCGAGGCGAAGCCGGAGGAAGGCATACGTCCCGCCCAGCATGGCCTTGATCTTGAAGGCAATATCGCTTTCCGCAATGTCAACTTCCGCTATCACGCGGATGGCCCTCCGATCTTGCAGGACGTGAGCTTCAATGTGGGTCGCGGGCAGTTCGTGGCGATCGTCGGCTCGTCTGGCAGTGGAAAGTCGACGCTCCTCCGGCTGATGCTTGGTTTCGAAACGTTGGAAAGCGGCGAAATTCTCTTTGACGGCATTCCTGTCCATGGATTGGAGCCCCGCTTCATACGCCGCCAAACGGGCGTCGTACTGCAGAACGGCATGCTATCGGCAGGTTCGATCTACGACAACATTGTCGGTGCCTCCGACTGTGGACCACAGGAGGTCCTGTGCGCTGCCCGACTTGCAGGCTTGGAGGAGGATCTGGCCGCCATGCCGATGGGCCTGCATACCATACTGGCTGATGGCGGCAGCACGCTTTCCGGTGGTCAGCGCCAGCGTATTTTGATTGCTCGAGCCTTGATAAACAAACCGAAGATCCTCCTGCTCGACGAAGCAACAAGTGCGCTCGACAATTGTACGCAGGCCAGGCTGGCCGAAACGCTGACCGGTTTGAACGCGACACGCATTGTCATCGCCCATCGCCTGTCCACCATTCGCCAGGCCGACTGCATTATCGTGCTCGATCGGGGCAAGGTGGTCGAAACCGGGACCTTCAACGAACTCGCCCGGGCCGGTGGCTGCTTCCAGGACCTTGCCGGCGAAGAGGTGTTGGCCGCTCCGTGACAGACCAAATCTGGGAGCTTCAACGAATATTCTTGAACGCGGGCCGGGAGAATTCTACCTCCTCTGTCCAGAGGAAAAGCAAAAAACCGCAGGTTTTGAACAGTAACTTTCCGGCGATCGCTGGCGAGAATGAGTCTCGTTTGATCGACGGAGGGATAACTGCGGGCTTTTTTCTCTGGCATTGGCGCCGAATGAAAAAGACCGCGCGGTTCCGGAACCGACGGTTCGCAACCAACCGCCCTGTACGATCAGGGCCGAAAGGAACAGACATGAGTGACAAGAAGATCAAGAGCCAGGACGTTAAGACCATCGTCAATGACGAGCTTCCCGATGCCGCACTCGATATGGTTTCGGGCGGTTATCCGGCGCGTCCGAGCATGAAGGAAATCGTCAAGGGTTCGGGCTTCGGCCGCTAAAAAACTCCGGCCTCTTGAAAAGGCCGGATGGTGAACCTGCGGGTATCCGCGACAGAGTTTGCGGATACCGGTCAAAAAAAGCGGAAAACGGGAATGCTCACCCCGAATACTCATCCATTCACCGTCGAAAGACGGAATGCTATTGTCGGCGCGGAAGCGCAGCGAATGACATTTCCGGCGTATCGGCAGTTGTTGGACGGTGCGCCGGGCCACGACATTTTTGTCGCGTTTCAGGGAACGGAACTGTGCGGACTGGCGCTGTGGCGCGAGAGTGACGAGGGCGGCAGACGGCTTCTGTCGGTCTTTACAGCTTCGGTGTGGCGTAGAAAAGGTGTTGCGCGCGCGTTAATGCGACAGGCACAGAAAATCTATTGCACTGCCGGATCCGGCAAACTGGCGGCTTTCTGGTCGGATAGCTTGCCGGGCGCCGAGCCCCTTTCCAGGCTCCTCGCGTCGCTTGGCTGGAGCACGCCGGCGCTGGATTGCGTCCGCATTTCCGCGAATGCACAGCAGACGAAAGTCTGGTCCGACAGCCGCCGCATGGAACGCATGACCGTCCGTCCGGGCATTGAATTTCGCGAGTTCGGCGCTGTGACGGCTAGCGAGCGGGCCGAGATCGATGGGCTTCTCGAAGCCGAGGGCGTCCCGGGTCGCTGGCGTCCGTTTGACCCGCTCGTAAACGTTAATCAGCAGCTCTCACTGCTCATGTACCGCAACATGAACCTTGACGGCTGGATGGTGGTGCAGAATAGCGGGCCGGGCGAGGTTTGGTTCTGCAGCCTATACAACCGGGGCCTCTCGACCAGCGCGGGGGCATTGATGCCACTTCTTGTGGAGGTCTGTCGCCGGCACCATGCCGCCTTCGGCCCAACGGGGCGCTGGCGCTACAACACAGGACCGGAACATCCAGGTATGGCGGCGTTTCTCGATCGGTACGCCGGGGAGTTCGCAGATTTTCACGATCGACACCTCTACTCCACGTTCACTTTCTCTGGGGCGCCGATCGCGACAGTCTGATCGGCTAGCGCCAATACGTCCGGCCGATGTGAGATCATGACGACGGCAATATTTTGAGCGCGGGCATTGGCGAGGATCCGCGCGGCTGTGTCGGTGTCGAGGCAGGATAGCGTTTCATCGAGAAAAAGGATCCTGGGGCGGGCAGCAAAACAGCGCGCGATTGCAATGCGGGAGCTGAGCGCTCGCGGCATAGCGCCTTCGATCATCAAGGTAAGATAGCCCATGGGCAGGGCCGAGATCTCCTCATGAACGTGGGCGGCCAGGGCTGCTGCCTCTATGGCGACCGGCGACATATCGTCAAGTCCTGCGCCGATCACAGCGGAAATCGTGCCGGGTTCATTGCGCTCGTCTTGCATGACGCATGCGGCAGAAACGCGCCAAGCTTGCACGCGCGCGCCGTTGAGAGGCGTGCCATTCAGTAGCAGTCGGCCTGCCCGCGGTTCTTCCAGGCCCATCAGAATGCGCATCAGCGTGGATTTGCCGATCCCCGACGGACCGGTGAGTGCCAGAACCTCTCCTGGCCTCAGCCAAAAGGAGACGGGTTGAAACAGAGGCGCGCCGGTGCCGTGGGCGTGGGTTACGGCTCTTGCCTCCAGGCTGATGAAGGGCGAAGGTTCATCTGCCGCGCCGGTGCGAGCTCGGCATGCAACCGTTGGCGTGGCAGCGGTTCGCAGCCGCAGCGCTGCCCTCGCAACTGATATCGCAGCCTTGCCGAGTGCAAGGGCGAAAAGTGCCGCCAAAGGGCGACTGCTTGCCGATGCCGAGGCGTAGGCAGCGAGCGGCGTCAAGGTCAGCCCTGCAAGATCGATGCTGCGGGCAACATCATCAAATGCGGATTGCCGGTGCAGACGGCTGACCCGGTCCGCCAAAAAGCTTCGCGCCTTCTGCAGTCGCCCATCGAGCTGGCCGTATCCGATGGACCACGGAGCATATTTGAGTGGACCTGCGCGCCGTAGCGCAGCCTCCGCCCGCTCATGCATCCTCACGCCATGCTCCATGCTCAGCCCGTCGCAAATCGCGGCGGCGACAGCGAGGACTGTTGCGACGAGCAACGATGCAATCGTACCCGCCGGCCCTGCCGTGAGGGAAAGTGCAAGGAGCGCAATCAGGCCCGTCGGTAGCCAAGCTTGCAAGTCCATCCGTGCACAGAAGCAGACCAATTCTGCGTGATTGGCACGGCTTTCCCGCCGGTCCGCATGCGCGCGGCGGTCGCCAGGCGAGGAAAGCAACCTGTCCCAAGAGCGGTGACGGATCGCTATGCGGGCATCGCGAATGTTGCGCAGGGCGATGGTTTGGCCGGCATAGGCGAGAAAGAAAAGCCCAAAGGCGAAGAAAAGGGGCCGGAGTAAGCCGGCCCAGTTTGAGGTGTCCGCTTGCCAAAGCCAAAGGGCGCCGCCCGGTGCCAGCCAACCGGCCTGCATGAGCGCGGCCAGCCACGGCGGGCGAGGCCGCAAAGCCTGTCCCCGTTCGGCAAAGGCATATATTTTCAAGTCGCCGCACGCCATGTCTGCAAGCCGGCGATATCCTGTCGTTCCCGGCTGATGGATATGCTCGTCGTCCTCGGTTTCGCCGGTAAGAACTGGGCCAATGTCTTCGCCGCGCCAATGTCCCGCCAGCGGTCGGATGCGTCGTCGCCAATAACGCCCGCTCATGGCGATGTTTCCGCTGAACCAAGCGCCACACGATGGCTGGTTAGCTCCATCGGCAGGTGGCGCAAAGACGAGACCACCATTGTCAGGCCGGATTTGTGCAGGCGCGCAAGAATGCGCTCGGCAAGCTCCGCCTCGACCGAATCAAGCATCCCGTCGATGACGAGAAGGCGGGGCTGGGCAAGAAGGGCGCGCGCGAGTTGCAACCGTGCCCTCTGGCCGCCGCTGAGCTCCGGCGCGCCGGCGGTGAGATAGAGGTCAAGCCCCCCGCGTGGCGCAAGCGCTCCGGCCAGTTCCACTAGTTCGAGTGTTCTATTTTTCTCCATGTCGCTTTCGACGGCCAAGAAACGTCGCACGCTTCCCCGTGGCATCGGCTCCTCGCCGTCAAGAAGGATGATTCCCGCCTGTGGTCCGCAACATTGATGACCGTACACCAAAACTTGACCTTCGGATGGCGAGAGGAGGCCACTACTCAAGCGGCACAGGAGGCTATGGCCGCTACCTGAGCGGCCTTCCACAGCAAGCAATCCGCCGGGGGGAAACTGGAAACTGATAGGCCCGAATACACTCTCGGACCGCTCGAACGGCCGCCAGCTTACGCCGCGAAATTCGAGGGCGTGGAGCCGGTCGGACGCCCGCGCACCGGTCGGTGCGCCAATCAAACCATCCGGAGGGGTGTCGGAAAGACGAGCGAAGGTGGCCTCGGCCGCCCGCTTGCTTGCCAACCCATCAACAAGGCGAAAGCATAGCCAGATGGCCATGAGGCCGCACCACAGCATCGCAAGTGTCCTGTCGCCGCTCGCGGCGAAAGCCGGCGCAAGACTGGCCGCAACCGCAATCAAAAAGAGAAGTGTACGGCGTTGGTTTTTCTCGACGGCAGTAAAGAGGGGCTTTTCCGTCTGTGTTGACAGGCCGGAGAGGCGGACGAACATCGCCTGCGGGCCAGCCCCAAGGCGCCAACGGGCAGCTGGCGCGAACAGCATTGCTGTAAGAAGGCCGGGTTCGGCCTCCAAATCGCCTCTCTTGGCGTGCCGTTGTCCCCGCCCGTTGGATGTGGCGATGAAAAAGCTGCATGCCGCAAGCAGCAGCAGGCTTTGTGCTAGGCCCAAGAGGCTCGCAAGGAAGGGCGGTACCGCCAAACAGGCGGCAAGCGCGGGCAGGAATATGACGTTTCGCTGTGTGAGCGGATCGGTGAGGGCCCCAATGGCGGACAGCATTGCATCGAGCCGGTACCGTCCCGACAGGACCATGTCTTGGGCAGGCCAGCGCTTCACATGTTCCTCGAGACTTGCAGCATGTCGCTCGGCCCTGCTGCGAGCAGCAACGCGGGTTCGCTGCATGGCTAAGCCGTCCCCGGCAAGCAAAAACAGGACGGAGACGAACGTCAAGCCGACCTGTCCTGTGGTGAGGGCTAGCGGGGCTGCGAGTGCGCCAACCGCAAGGAGCGTTGCAGGAAGACAGACAGGTCCGCCGCGCGTATTGTCCCATTGGATCAGGTGTGTCCGCTCGGCTTCGCGCGGCTCATTTGATGCGATGGTGAGGACGATGCCGGTGAACTGGCGCGAAAATTCAAGCATATCCAACTCAACTACCCCTTCAGCGGGATCGTTAAGGCGAACGCCGACCTTAGACACAGCCTCGAGCACTGCGAAATGAAGGAAGCGCAGATGTACGATTGCGGGGAGCGGTACATTGACCAAGCCGTCGAGGTCGATCCGCCGGGCTGTCGCTGAGAAGCCTTCCTCTCGTGCCGCATCGCGGAGGTTCCGCAACGTCGACCCCGCCAGCGGGGAGCAGATTCGGCGCCGAAGGACATCGAGTGGGATGTCCCGGCCATAGTGCGCCATGAGCATGGCAAGTGCTACGGCACCACATTCCGCTGCCATACCTTGTAGGCGCTGCGGTGTCGCGACGAAACCATCACCGCTCATCCGTGTGAAACGCTTGTAGGACGGCCCCAGATGCCGCCAGATTTGGTTGAATGCCATGCTTGACTCTTTTGGCCGACGAGCGTAGCGGCGAATTGGAAGCTTCCCGCGCATAGACACCGGCGGGCGTTCGCAGATCAACGGATTTTAGGTCCAAAATTGTGGGCAATGAAACAAATGGCCAGAGCGGTTCAGTCCGTTTCCGCAAGGAGGCACTCGATCGCTTGGCCGAGGGCGAGCAACTGGATGAAGTCGTAGCCATGCGCGCCAATGCGCGTACGCCGCTGGTTGCTGGCCTGCTATTGATCGCGGCAAGTCTTTTCCTTTTGGCAGCGTGACCTTTCCGGCAACCCTCCCGCCCCTTTTGTGCTCTTCACGACTTTGGCAGCCACGGCCCAGGTCGGCGATATCGACGCCCCAATGAGCTGCCGCATTGTCATCAAGGGAGATGACAGCACTGCAGCATGCGCAGCCGAACCCGTCGTCTTCGCCAAATTCGATACCGATCCGGGATTCGATCTATCTTCTCTGACGGCGGGCAATTTCTATGATGTGATCATAACGATGGCCAAGCAGGAAGGATGGCTCCGTTGCAAGCCTCTCGTTTACAGGCCGCATCCCGGGCGACGCCACGCGGCGGCGGCGATGACCTTGCTCTATATGGCCTCGGTGCTTGTCACTCCCGACAGTGGCGTCTCGGCCTGGCTAGCGCTGGCGGCGGGCGCGGCGTTCCTCGACCGGCTGGCGGAATGGTTCATCGGCCAGCCCGCCTTCAAGACCGAGGTGGCCGTGCTGGCGTTCGGCAACGCCTTCGCAGGTGCCGGTTTCCTCGTGCTCGGTGCAACGCGGCTCGGCCTTGATCTTCCGCCTGTCGCGGGCCTGCACATGCTGTCGGTCGGGGCGCTCGGTTGCGCGGTGATGGCCGTGCTGATCATCGCGGGCCTGCGGCACACGGGCCGCGATCTCCTGGACCTGCCGTGGCAGGCCCATGGGGCGGCCTTGCTGATAGCTGCCGCCGCTTTCGTCCGCGTTCTCCCGGAAATCGCCTTCGCCTCCGGCCTTGCGCCGTTGCTCTGGAGCTTGCCGACAGGGCGGTAATCATCGCCATGGGCGGACCGTCGATGTCGGCTCCGCGCGTGACGTTCCCGCCGATAGGGAGTTGCGCAATCGATATCTGGCAATCTAGCGCATTGGGATCGTCCCTCAGATCCCGAAGGAAAGGATCTTGTGTCTCGCGGTTGTTTACAGGCCTGCCATTTGTGACGCGGTAGCCGCTTGCACTCCCACGGACGAGGGACCCCGGGGGCAAACGGCCTTACCGATAGACGTCGTCGTCGAGCTCCCGCAGGAAAGAAGATATGTTCGAGCGGGCGATCCGGAAGAGAAAGTCGATCACCATTTTCACCCGCGGCACGTTGCGCAGGTCGTGGTGGCAGATCAGCCAGTAGGTGCGGCGAAGCTCAACCTCGTCGGCAAGGACGATCTGGAGCTCGGGATGCTGCTTGGCGACGAAATGCGGCAGGATGCAAAGGCCGAGACCGTTCCGGGTTGCCGTCAACTGAGCGAAGATGCTGGAGCTCTGAAAGCGCGCCTTGATGCCGGGATGCACGTCGCCGAGATAGTCGAGGCCCGGTGCGAAGATCATGTCCTCGATGTAACCGATGAAGGGATGCTGGAGCAACTCGTCGCGGTTTTGAACCGGGCCATTCTCTTCGATGTAGCGGCGGGAGCCGTATACATGCAGGCTGTAGTCGGCGATCTTCTCGCAATCATAGGGGCCGGCTTTCGGCGGATCGAGCGAAACGGCGAGGTCCGCTTCCTTGCGCGAGAGCGACATGATCTGCTGGATCGTCACCAGTTCGAGCGCGAGGTTCGGATGGCTGGCCGCAAAATCATGCAGCCGATGGGTCAGAAAGAAGTTGGCGAAGCCTTCCGGTGCGCTCATGCGGATCACGCCGCGCTGGGCGGTGGCACCTCCGGAAACTTCCGCCTGGAGCCTGTCGGTCTCCGCCTCGATTTTTTCGGCCGTATCGACAAAGCGCTGGCCCATCGAGGTCAGGACGTAACCGCGCGGATTGCGCTCGAACAACTTCACCTTCAGTGCGAATTCCAGTCGGTCGATGCGGCGTGACACCGTGGCGTGACTCGTCCTTAGCTGTCGTGCAGCCGTCGACAACTGCCCCGTCCGGGCGACCGCCAGGAAGTACATCAGATCGTCCCAGGTGAACTGCGGATACGCCGACATGAATGTCCCTTCTGTTCAAAAATGAACAGACCCTGTTTGCAATTAATTTCAGACGAACCTTGCGTCAATCGGGTTTTTTGGGAAACTAGCGGTGGGAGGGTCGCTGTCGGGAGAACAGTCGGCCAATTTTTGAACAGATCGGCATTTTTTGATCTCGGGGAGGAGATACATGCGTAACAGTCTTATTGCGTCCACAGCCATCCTGCTCTCGATGGGTACGGCTGCTATTGCTGCCGATGTATCCGACGGCAAGGTCAAGATCGGCATTCTCAACGACCAGTCCGGGGTCTATGCGGATTTCGGTGGAAAGTGGTCTTACGAGGCGGCGAAGATGGCCGTCGAGGACTACGGCGGCAAGGCGGCCGGCGCACCGGTCGAGGTCGTCACCGCCGACCATCAGAACAAGGCCGACATCGCCTCCAACATCGCCCGCCAATGGTACGACACCGAACAGGTCGACAGCATCATGGAGCTGACGTCTTCGTCGGTCGGTCTCGCGGTACAGGCGCTTTCCAAGGAAAAGAAGAAGATCACCATCAATACCGGTGCGGCAACGACCGAGTTGACCGGCAAGCAGTGCAGCCCCTACGGTTTCCATTGGGCCTATGACACCCATTCGCTGGCGGTCGGTACCGGCGGCGCGCTTGTGAAGCAGGGCGGCGACAGCTGGTTCTTCCTGACGGCCGACTATGCCTTCGGCTACTCGCTGGAGGAGAACACGTCGAACTTCGTCAAGGAGAACGGCGGCACGGTCGCAGGCTCGGTCCGCCACCCGCTCGCCACGACCGACTATTCGTCGTTCCTCCTCCAGGCCCAGTCGTCCGGCGCCAAAGTCATCGGCCTTGCCAATGCCGGCCTCGACACGGCCAACGCCATCAAGCAGGCAGCCGAATTCGGCATCGTCGCCGGCGGCCAGCGCCTTGCGGCACTTCTCTTCACGCTCGCCGAAGTCCATGGCCTCGGCCTGGAAGCGGCCCAGGGCCTGACGCTCACCGAGGGTTTCTACTGGAACCGCGACGAGGAGTCGGCAAAGTTCGGCAAGCGCTTCTTCGACCGTACCGGCCGCATGCCGAACATGGTGCAGGCGGGCACGTATTCCGCCGTCACCCAGTACCTCAAGGCGATCGACAAGGCAGGCACGGATGAGGCCGATGCGGTTTCCAAGGCGCTGCACGAAATGCCCGTCAACGACGTCTTCGCCAAGAATGGCACGGTTGCAGCGAACGGCCGGATGATCCACGACATGTACCTGCTCGAGGTGAAGAAGCCGGGCGAAAGCAATGTCGATTGGGATTACTTCAAGGTGCTGGCGACCATTCCCGGCAAGGACGCTTTCATCGATCCGGCCAAGAGCGGCTGCGATCTGGTAAGCCAGTAGGTCTGGACGCAAGCATGGCTATGTCTGAACGACAGACGCAGCCGGATCCGCGGGTGGTGCTTTCCGCCCGCGGCCTTCGGCGAGACTTCGGTGGCTTCTCTGCGGTGAAGAACGTCGATCTCGATGTCCATCATGCCCGCGTTCACGCCCTGATCGGACCGAACGGCGCGGGCAAGACGACTGTCTTCAACCTCCTGACGAAGTTCCTTCAGCCGACGGCAGGCACGATTGCGCTGCTTGGGACGGACATCACGAACATGCCGCCGGACAAGGTCGCCCGCATGGGTCTCGTTCGGTCCTTTCAGATTTCCGCGGTCTTTCCGCACCTGACGGTGCTGGACAATGTCCGCGTGGCGCTGCAGCGGCCGAACAACCTCGCCACACAGTTCTGGAAGCCGATGGCGTCGCTGAACTGCCTGAACGCCCGCGCCGACGAGCTGATTTCCATGGTCGGTCTCGACAGATGGCGCAACGGTGTCGCTGCCGACCTGTCCTACGGCCGCAAACGCGCGCTGGAGATCGCCACCACGCTGGCGCTCGACCCGAAGGTGCTGCTGCTGGATGAGCCGATGGCCGGGATGGGGCAGGAAGATGTCGGCGTCATCGCCAGCCTCATCACCGCACTTTCCAGGGATCGCGCCATCCTGATGGTCGAGCACAACCTCAAGGTCGTGGCCAATATCTGCCATCACGTCACCGTGCTTCAGCGGGGCGAGATTCTGGCTGAGGGCGACTATGCAACCGTCAGCCGGAATGAGCAGGTCCGCGTCGCCTACATGGGTACGGAGGAGGCTTGAGATGAGACCGTTGCTGGAGGTCAAGGGCCTCAACAGCTGGTATGGCGAGAGCCACGTACTCCATGGCGTCGACATGACGGTGGGCGAAGGGGAGATGATTACCATCCTCGGCCGCAACGGCGTGGGGAAATCGACAACGCTGCGCACGATCGTCGGCATCCTGCGCGAGCGAAAGGGCCAGATCCGTTTCGACGGCAAAGACATGATGGCCGTGCCGCTGCACAGGACGGCGCATGCCGGCATCGGCTTCGTGCCGGAAGAGCGTGGTATCTTCGCGACGCTGACAGTGGAGGAAAACCTCATGCTGCCGCCGGTCGTCGCCAAGGGCGGGATGTCGCTCGACGAAATCTATGGCCTCTTCCCGAACCTTGCCGAACGCCGCACCAGTCCCGGTACCAAGCTGTCCGGCGGCGAGCAGCAGATGCTGGCGATGGCCCGCATCCTGCGCACAGGCGTGAAGATGCTCCTTCTCGATGAGCCGACGGAGGGTTTGGCCCCGGTTATCGTGCAGCGCATCGGCGACGTGCTGAAGACGCTGAAGGAGCGGGGCATGACCGTGTTGTTGGTCGAGCAGAACTTCCGTTTCGCGAGCAAGATCGCCGACCGCTTCTACCTGATGGACCACGGCCAGATGGTGGCGGATTTCCCGGTGTCGGAACTGCCCGACCGGATGCCGATGCTTCACAAAGTCCTGGGGGTCTGACCGCGCCATGACCATGATTTTCGGAATTCCGGTGCAGGCGCTCCTGGGTCAGTTGCTGATCGGCCTGATCAACGGTTCGTTCTATGCGCTGCTGAGCCTCGGGCTCGCCGTCATCTTCGGCCTGCTTCGCGTGATCAACTTCGCCCACGGGGCGCAATACATGCTGGGCGCCTTCGTCGCATTCCTGCTGCTGCAGTATTTTGCAATCAGCTACTGGGCCGCCCTGCTTCTCGCACCCGTCATCGTCGGGCTTCTCGGTGCGGTCATCGAACGCACCATGCTGAGCCGACTTTACAATCTCGATCCGCTCTATGGTCTGCTCTTCACTTTCGGTCTGGCGCTGACGATCGAGGGGACGTTCCGCTATCTCTACGGCGCGTCCGGCCAGCCCTACGCGGCGCCGCCATTGCTTGCGGGCGGCACCAACCTCGGTTTCATGTTCCTGCCGAACTATCGCGGCTGGGTCGTCGTCGTTTCGCTGCTCGCCTGCCTTGGAACCTGGCTTCTAATCGAGAAGACCAAACTCGGTTCCTACCTGCGCGCAGCGACGGAAAACCCCGTCCTTGTACAGGCTTTCGGCGTCAACGTGCCGCTGCTCCTGACCTTTACCTATGCGCTCGGCGCGGGGCTTGCCGCCTTTGCCGGCGTGCTGGCGGCGCCGGTCTACCAGGTCTCGCCGTTGATGGGCACGAACCTGATCATCGTCGTCTTCGCGGTGGTCGTCGTCGGCGGCATGGGGTCCATCATGGGAGCGATCATCACGGGCTATATGCTTGGCATCGCCGAGGGCCTGACCAAGGTCTTCTACCCGGAAGCCTCCAACATCGTTATCTTCGTAATTATGGCGATCGTGCTTCTGTTGCGGCCCGCCGGCCTGTTCGGAAGGGATGCGTGACATGGTGGAGCTTTCTGAAAAAATGACGACGAATGCCCGGTCGGAGCGTAGTGCTTCGATGATCCAGGTGGGATTGCTGGTCGTGGCGGTTGGCTGCCTGGCTGCAGCCCCGCTGTTCCTCTACCCGATCTTCCTGATGAAGCTCCTGTGCTTCGCGCTGTTTGCCTGTGCCTTCAATTTGCTGCTCGGCTATACCGGATTGCTCTCCTTCGGCCACGCCACCTTCTTTGGTGGTGCGGCCTACTTCACCGCATACGCGGTGAAGGAGTGGGGCGTCACCCCAGAGGCCGGTATTCTCATCGGTGTTGTGGGCGCAGCGTTGCTCGGCCTGGTGGTGGGGTTCTTCGCCATCCGCCGGCAGGGCATCTATTTTGCGATGATCACGTTGGCGCTCGGGCAGATGTTCTACTTCTTCTGCCTGCAGGCAGCCTTCACGCATGGTGAGGATGGTATCCAGTCGGTGCCGCGCGGCCATCTGTTCGGCCTGATCGACCTCAACCGTCCAACCAGCATGTATTACTTCGTCCTCGTCGTCTTCCTGTTCGGCATGGCCATCATCTGGCGCTTCATCAACTCGCCTTTCGGCATGATCTTGAAGTCGATCCGGGAGAACGAGCAGCGCGCGATCTCGCTCGGCTATTCGGTTCGCAACTACAAGCTCGGGGCTTTCGTCATGTCAGCGGCGCTTACGGGGCTTGCCGGTGGCCTCAAGGCTCTGGTGTTTCAGTTCGCCACGCTTACCGACGTTGGCTGGCAGATGTCCGGCGAAGTGATCCTGATGACGCTGCTCGGCGGCATTGGCACGATGATCGGGCCGGTCGTCGGCGCCGGTCTGGTCGTCACGCTGCAGAACTACCTCGCCACCTCCGATGTTCCGGTCACAATCGTCACCGGCATCGTCTTCATGGCCTGTGTTCTGCTCTTCCGTCGCGGCATCGTGGGGGAGTTCTACGCCTCGCGGCTGGGCAGGAAGCTCGGCTTCTAGACGCCCCTCAGCGGCAGGGTGCTGGAGACCGGCCCCACGAAAAGGAAACGGAGACATTACCCCGCGGCGCCTGGGCGGCACGCTGGACGGGGTCTGCTTGGAGTTCGACATGGAACAGTTCGACTACATCATCGTGGGTGCCGGTAGCGCTGGCTGTGTCCTCGCCAACCGGTTGTCGGCGGATCGCAGCCATCGCGTGCTGCTGCTGGAGGCCGGTGGAAGCGACAACTATCACTGGATCCACATCCCGGTCGGTTATCTCTATTGTATCAACAACCCGCGCACGGACTGGTGCTTTTCCACCGACATGGAGCCGGGCCTCAACGGTCGGGCGCTGAACTATCCACGCGGAAAGGTGCTCGGTGGGTGCTCCTCGATCAACGGCATGATCTACATGCGTGGTCAGGCGCGCGATTACGACCTGTGGCGCCAGCTTGGCTGCACTGGATGGGGCTGGGACGATGTGTTGCCGCATTTCCGCAAGTCGGAGGATTTCTATAAGGGCCCGAGCGACATGCATGGCGGCGGCGGCGAATGGCGCGTGGAAAAGGCGCGCGTGCGCTGGGCGGTGCTGGATGCTTTCCAGAAGGCTGCGAGCGAAGCCGGCATACCCGAGACCGAGGATTTCAACCGCGGCGACAATGAAGGATCCGGCTATTTCGACGTCAACCAGCGCTCGGGCATCCGCTGGAACACCTCCAAGGCCTTCCTCAAACCGGCACGTGCCCGGTCCAATCTGACCGTTCTCACCAAGGCGCATGCGCGGCGCCTGATCGTTGAAGGTGGCGAGGTCAAGGGCGTCGAGTTCCAGCACGAGGGGGTCGTCAAGAAGGCCTATGCCGCCCGCGAGACCGTGCTGAGCGCTGGCGCGATCGGCTCCCCCCATCTTCTTGAACTCTCCGGCATCGGTCGCGGCGAGGTCCTCAAGAACGCGGGCATCGAGGTCGCAAAGGATGTGGGCGGCGTCGGTGAGAACCTGCAGGACCATCTCCAGCTTCGGCTGGTCTACAAAGTCACCGGCGTGCCGACGCTGAACGAGAAAGCCAGCACGCTGCTCGGCAAGGCGTCGATTGGGCTCGAATATCTGGTGAGGCGCTCCGGCCCCATGGCGATGGCGCCGAGTCAGCTCGGCATCTTCACCCGTTCGGGGCCGGACAAGGAGACGCCCGACCTGCAGTATCACATCCAGCCGGTGTCGCTCGAGAAGTTTGGCGAGGGCGTCCATCCCTTCCCGGCGATGACGGCGAGCGTGTGCAACTTGCGCCCCGACAGCCGTGGCTCGGTTCATGTGAAAGGCCCGGACTTTGCCCTGCAGCCGCAAATCCGCCCGAACTATCTCAGCGAGCAAAGCGACCGCGACGTGGCCGTCAACGCAATCCGCCTGACGCGCCATATCGTGCAGCAGCCGTCCTTCGCCCGCTTCAATCCGATCGAACACAAACCCGGCCCCTCCTTCGAGACCGACGCGGATCTTGAAAAAGCGGCGGGTGACATTGGCACGACGATCTTCCATCCGACCGGCACCTGCCGCATGGGGGCCGATCCGGAAAGCGTCGTGGATCCGCAGCTGAAGCTGCGGGCGTTTGGCCGGCTTCGTATCGCCGATGCCTCCGTCATGCCGCGCATCACTTCCGGCAACACCAATTCTCCGACGATCATGATCGCGGAGAAGGCAGCAGCCATGATCCTGGCGGAGCGGTGATCCCCCCCAAATTCCGGGCAGGTGCGCTTCGGTTGCTCATATCCGTGCCCGCAATTCGAAAGATCTGTACGAAGGACGATCAGCATGCCTCATGTCGCTTTCATCGGGTTGGGCAATATGGGCGGTCCAATGGCCACAAATCTTGTCAAGGCCGGGCACAGTGTTTCCGGGTATGACCTTTCCGAAACCTCGCGCGCCGCTGCCGCACAGGCCGGTGTCAAGACCTTCACCACCCTGGGTGAGGCCGTCAGCGGGGCGGAGGTCGTGATCACCATGCTGCCGAAGGGCGAGCATGTCGTTGCCGTTTGGGAGAAGTTGGCGGGGCTGGTTCCCGCCGAAACCCTTCAGGTCGATTGCTCGACAGTGGATGTGGAGAGTGCGCGCAGGGTACACGGTATCGCCCGGGCGGTGGGTTGCCCTTCGCTGGACGCACCGGTTTCCGGCGGTACCGGCGGGGCGGCCGCCGGCACGCTCACCTTCATGGCCGGCGGCTCGCTCGAAGCCTTCGCCCGCGCCAGACCGTTGCTGGAAGTGATGGGTAAGAGGATCGTGCATTGCGGGGCCGATGGCGCCGGTCAGGCCGCGAAGATCTGCAACAACATGGTCCTCGGCATTTCCATGATCGCCGTCAGTGAGGCCTTCGCACTGGGAGAAAGGCTCGGTCTTTCCCATCAGGCCCTGTTCGACGTGGCTTCGGCGTCTTCCGGCCAATGTTGGTCACTGACCTCCTATTGCCCTGTTCCCGGTCCCGTTCCATCCTCGCCCGCCAACAGCGCGTACAAGCCCGGCTTTGCAACCGATTTGATGCTGAAGGACCTGCGGCTCTCCCAGCAGGTTGCGGATGCGTGTGGTGCTGCGACACCCTTGGGTGCCGCCGCCTCGAACTTGTACGAGGCTTTCGAAAAAGAAGGGAACGGCGGCCGGGACTTCTCCGCCATCATCGAAATGCTGCGGGGACTATAGCCGCCTCAGGAGCATTTGTTGCCGGTGGATGGGCCAGGCAGGACGCCGATATCCTGGAGGGCGCGTTTTCGCGAACCCGAAAAACCCGCACGCCCCCACAAGATTCAAGGCTGGAAACAGCGCCGTCGTTAATCTTTTGACAACCGTCTGCGGCTCCTGCTCCGGGTGCGTCAGGTTCGCCTGACGCTCCTTTCCAGACCGGTTTCATGGAGGAAGCATGTACCCAGCACGCTTAATTCCTATGACGCTGGTTGCCGTACTTTTCATTGTGACAGGAGCCACGGTGGTGCTCAAGCGTGCCACAGTCTGCCGCTAGTCCCGTGACGAAAGCCCGCAACATGGCTTGCCACTCCTTCTGCTTTCTCACCAGCTTCGTTGCTCCTCTTTTGGGCGGCGGCGGCCCTTCGATGGCAAATGCAAACGCGATCTCGTGCCACGCAGCGATCCTTGGCGCCGCTCGCAATATACGCCTGGAGGGGGATGGGGCTTGAGCATTTTACGCCGCTGCAGGCCTGCGGGTTTGCAAAAAATGTCAGAGGTGGCCAGAGCGGGCAAGATGAGAGCAAAGTGGAGGTAAGTTGTATTTCCTTGCAATTCCCAAACCGGTCGTTCCAGCCAGGTCTGGCCCATGCCCGCAGCCGGTGAAGCTTGTGCGGAGCGGTTTGGGAGCGACGGGGTACGTCGGTTCGAATGTCTTTGCCGTCGAACTGGATAGTTTCCGAGTAAAGCGATTTAATGCCGTTTCCTTATCGGCCTATTGGCTTTTAGATGGGCGCAGGAGGATTGCATGAACAACAAGAACTCGTCGGTCACCTTGCGTGACGTAGCGGCCGCGACGGGCGTGGATGTCTCGACTATTTCACGTGTGCTGCAGAACAAGGGGCGTGTCTCTGAGGAGACACGCACCCGTATTCTCGAAACAGCCGAACGTCTTGGCTATCACGGAAATCCCGTAGCGCGCGCCCTGAAGACAGCAAAGTCCTCGACCGTGCTCATGGTGGTGCCGCAGATCGAAAACCCGATCTTCGCCTCCGCTATCATCGGGGCGGAGATCGAGGCGCGCAGCAGAGGCTTTGCTCTGCTCGTTTCCTACGACAAGGGAGACGGGCGGGAGATTATCTCCGATATTTCGCGCTCCAGCATCATCGAAGGCGTCATCATCGCGAGCTTTGACGATGACAACCGGTTGCGCCAAGTTTTGAACAGTACGGACCTGCCGCATGTCGTCCTTAACCGGCACTTGCCCGGCGACGAGAACTGTGTCGCCATCGACACGCGGCGCGCAGCGCGCATGGGGGTGGAACACCTTATCGCGATGGGACACCGCCGTATCGGGCATCTTGCCGGTCGGCTTGGGCGCTTCAACGGCGACATGCGCCGGCGCGGGTGGGAGGAAGCGATGGCCGCAGCAGGGCTCGATCATGGCGATCATCTCATAGCGCAGGCGGGCTATAGCCCTGATGCGGTGCCGGCGGCCGTGGACAAACTTCTTGCCATCGGAGTGACGGCGATCCACGCAGCGACGCTGCTAACGGCAGCTGCCACCATCGCGCGGCTGCATGAACGGGATGTCCGCGTACCCGAGGAGGTGTCGGTTATCACCATGCATGATGACCTGCTCGCGCGGGTCGTCTATCCGCAGGTGACGACGGTCGCGTTGCCGTCGCAAGAGATGGGGCGAGTTGCCGCGCGTCGGTTAATCGATCTCATCCAGGGGGTGGAGCCCAACGGCACGCAATCCGCAGGCAGCCTTCTTCTTCCCCCCGACGAACTCATTATCCGCGCCTCTGTGGCTGCTCTTTGAAAAATCCGGCGTCAGGGTTGACATCCTGCGCGAAATAGCTTGTTTATTGCTTGAGCAAACGTTTGTCCAAGGCGAGATTGAAGATTTCGCAGGGCATAGAGGAGGAAAAACCGTTGAAAGAACGTGATCTCGTCTCCGAGCTTTCGGAGCTGATCGGCGCAGAAAACGTCCTGGTGGACGAGGCCGCGCGTGCCGGCTACGCCCATGACCGTCTGCCCTATGCGAACTTCCGTGCGCGAGAAGGCGCGTTGGTTGGCACGCTGCCCGCTCTGGTGTTGCGCCCGGCCAGCACCGAGCAGGTGTCGGCGATCGTCCGCAAGGCCGGCGAAGTCGACAAGCCGCTCATTCCCTACGGCAGCGGCTCCGGCGTTCTCGGCGGGATCATCCCGCTCGGCGAGGAACTGATGCTCGACATGCAGCGCATGAACCGTATCCTCGGCATCGATCGCGAGAACAACCTCGTCACGGTCGAAGCCGGCATGAACGGCGAGGCCTTCGAAGATGCGCTGAATGCCGAAGGGTACACGTCTGGCCACCTGCCGCAGTCCCTCACTATTTCGACGGTCGGCGGCTGGGCCGCCTGCCGTGGCGGCGGACAGGAATCGAGCCGCTTCGGTAAGATCGAGAACATTGTTGTCGGCCTGAAGGCCGTCATGCCCGACGGGCGCGTGCTGGAAGTCCGCCCGCTGCCCAAGCGTGCCTCCGGTCCTTCCGTGCTCGATGTCATCGTGGGTAGCGAAGGCACGCTCGCCGTCATCACGGAACTGACCATGCGCATCTGGACGCTGCCGGTAGCCGAAGAGGTGATGGTGCTGGCCCTGCCGGACCGGGGTGCCGCGCTGGGGCTTGCCAAGCGCATCATGCAGGCGGGTCTTCATCCGCGGATCGTCCGTCTCTACGATGAAAAGGAAACTGCGTTGCGCACCGAGGGCATCGATGCCTATCGGACCCGCCCGGTGATGGCCAACATCGTCGTCTGCGGTGAGCCGGCCATCGTGGCCGCCGAAGCAGCGCTCGTGCGCGGCTTTGCGCAGGACGTCGATGCGGTTGAGACAGAAACGCGTCCCTTCGACGAATGGCGCGCCAAGCGCTACCACTCGATCACCAAGCAATGGCTTGATCGCGGCTATTACAACGACACGATCGAGGTGACCGTAAATTGGAGCAATACGGCCGCGCTCTACGACACGATCGCCGCGCGCATTGTGGCGGAAGTGCTGCCGAACGCGCATTTCAGCGCGCACTGGTCGCATGTCTACCCGGAAGGCGTCTGCCAGTACATGACGCTGCGCCTGCCACCCATGGACCAGGATGCGGCGCTGACGCTGCACCAGAAGATGTGGGAAATCGCGACCGGCGAAACCTTGGCCCATGGCGGCTCCATTGCGCATCATCATGGTAGCGGCCTCTTCCGCGGGCCGTGGATGGATGGCGAGCATGGCGTCGGGATGGATCTCCTGCGCAGCATCAAGGCTTCCGTCGATCCGCAGAACCTGTTCAATCCCGGCAAGCTCGGCTTCCCACCGCGGCCCGGCGCCGTCGATCCCTACCGCGACAGGGGTGCCAATGTCTGACATCCTCTTGCTCGGGGTCGACCTCGGCGCAGGATCGCTCAAGTCGACGGTCATTTCCGGTGACGGGAAGGTCCTTGCCACGGCCTCCGTTGCCGTGGAAACGCTGACGCCGAAACCCGGCTTCAGCGAACAGGACCCGGAAGGCTGGTGGTCCGCCCTGGTGGAATCGCTTCAGAAGATCTGGCACGCTGGCATCGATCCCGGCCGCGTCGCAGCCGTCTCGGTGACCGCGGGCGCCCATACCCATGTCCTAGAGGACGAGGTGGGCCGGACCCTGCGCCCGGCCATCATGTGGAACGACCAGCGCTCCGGCCCGCAGGTCGCGCGGGAAAGGGCCGCTCGTGGCCCGCGCATCCTCGAACTCTCCGGTAACCGGGTCAGCCCGACCTGGACCCTGCCGCAGCTCGCCTGGCTGCGGGAGGAAGAGCCGGAGGTTCATGCCCGCATCCGCCGCCTGCTGCCCGCCAAGGACTGGCTGCGCCGCCGTCTCGACGGTAGCGACGCGACGGACCTCACGGATGCCTGGGGCCTGATGCTGGCCGATGCGCAGCGCGACCGCTGGTCGACGGAACTGTGCGCGATGGCCGGGCTGGAGCCTGGCGTGCTGCCGCAGATCGTCGGATCGACGGCGACGACCGGAACCGTGACGGCTGCGGCTGCCGCGCAGACAGGGCTCAAGAAGGGCACGTCCGTCGTCTGCGGCACCTCCGATACCAATGCGGAAACCTATGCGGCCGGCATGACCCGATCGGGCATCGGCGCGCTGAAGCTGGCGACGGCGGGCACGGTGTCGACGCTCACCGCCGCGCCGGTCTTCTCCGATGACGTCATCCACTATCCGCACCTCGTTCCGGGCCATCACTACGCCATCCTCGGCACCAATTCCTGCGCTTCCGCCCATCGCTGGCTGCGCGACGCGCTGTTTGCGGAGATCGGCTTCGACGGCATGGACAAAAAGGCGCAGGAGGCTCCCGCGGGATCAGAAGGCTTGCTCTTCCATCCCTATCTCAACGGCGAGCGGAGCCCTTATTGGGATCCGGATCTGCGGGCCTCTTTCGTTGGGCTCGGCTTCCAGCACGGGGCGCCGCACATCTGCCGCGCGCTCTACGAAGGCATCGCCTACACGTTGCGTGATTGCCTGACGGTGCTGCACGCCCGTGGCATGGGTTTCGACACCGCGCGCCTCGTCGGCGGCGGCACGCGCAGCGCCCTGTGGCGCCAGATCATTGCCGACGTTACGGGCCTCACGATCGAGGTGCCGGCGGAAGGCGATGCGTCCTACGGTGCGGCCCTTATCGCCGGCATTGGCATCGGTGTCTTCGCGGATACGGTGGACGCGGCCCGAGTCATCCGGGTGGCCGAGACCCTGACCCCGACCGCTGGCATCGCCGGGGTCTACGATGCCGGCTTTGCCCGTTTCCGGGCGGCAAAGGAGGCACTGACCCCGATCAATCACGAGACGGTCCGGGCAATCAGGGAGGCGAAGTGATGGCGGAAGTCAGTCTGCGCAAGCTGCGCAAGACCTATGGCCCAGTGGTCGCGGTGGAGGGCGTCGATCTGGAAATCGCCAAGGGCGAGTTGATCGTGTTGCTCGGACCCTCGGGTTGCGGCAAGTCGACCACGCTGCGCATGGTCGCGGGCCTCGAGACGATCAGCGACGGCGAGCTGCATATCGGCGGGCGCAATGTCACGGCGCTGGAACCCAAGGATCGCGACATCGCGATGGTCTTCCAGAACTACGCGCTCTACCCGCACAAGACGATCCGGGGGAACATGTCCTTCGGCCTGAAGATGCGGGGCACCGACACGAGCGAGATCACGAAGCGGGTGGATGCGGCAGCCGAAATGCTGGACATCACGCATCTGCTCGAGCGCAAGCCCGGCCAGCTTTCGGGCGGCCAGATGCAACGCGTGGCGCTCGGCCGTGCGCTGGTGCGCGATCCCGCCGTTTTCCTGCTCGACGAGCCGCTGTCCAATCTCGATGCCAAGCTGCGCTCGCGCATGCGCGAGGAGATCGCCCTGCTGCAAAGGCGCATCGGAAAGGCGATGATCTATGTCACGCACGACCAGACCGAGGCGATGACGCTTGCGGACCGCATCGTCATCATGCGGGACGGCTGGGTGCAGCAGATCGGTTCGCCGCTGGAGGTCTATGACCGTCCGGCCAATGCCTTCGTCGCCGGTTTCATCGGCTCGCCTGAGATGAATCTTGTCGATGCGGATTTATCCGACGGGCGGCTGGTGCTCGGCGAGGGCGTTTCGATTCCTGCTCCGCAGGGCCTCACGCGCCGGGAGGGGCGCGTGACGGTCGGCATGCGGCCGGAAGCGATCGTGCCGGCCGGGGAGGGCCTGCCGTTCACCATCCGGGGCATCGAGCAGCTCGGTTCGCAGACCCTGTTCATCGGCGAGCTGGCAGGGCGTCGCCTGCGCGTCATGACCGGCCGCCGCGACGACGTGGCGCTCGGCAGCAGCATGAGGATCATCGTACCAGAGGCGGCGATCCATCTCTTCGACCGCGAAAGCGGCGAAAGGCTTTCCACCGGCCGATAACGGCCAACGCATTGGGAGCGTCCGCACAGAGAGCGGATCATGGGAGGAGAAGACATGACATACGAAAAGACGAAGGGTGGCGTGTGGACCAGGCGGCAGGCTCTCAAGGGCGCTGGCGCCATCGGCATGGGCCTTGCGCTGTCGGGGCTGGCTGCGCCTGCACTGCGCGCGCAGGAAAAACGCCCCATCCGCTTCCTGAACTGCGAGACGGGCAAGGATACGCTCGCCTTCTTCGCCAAGATGGCTGCGGAGTACCAGGAAAAGACCGGTGTCGAAGTCATCGTCGATTCGGTGCCGCTCGACGAGGCGTTCACGAAGATCACCAACGGCATCCGATCCGGCACGCCCTATGACGTCGCCAATGTCGGCTTCATCGGCCAGGTTCTTCTCCTGGCTGAAGAGGAGCAGATCGTGCCGCTGAACGAGCTCACCGACGAGTTCAAATGGGGCAACAACATCCTCTTCCCCATCGACGGCAAGGTCTACTGGTATCCCTTCGACTACAACCTCGCGCTCGTCTACTACCGCAAGGACCTCTACGAGGCGAAGGGCCTCTCGGTACCGAAGACCTGGGACGCCTTTGCCGGCAATTGCGAGGCGCTGGTGGAGGGTCGCCAGAAGGGATGCCTCTTCCCGATCGGCTCCAACGGCGCCGCCAACTGGATGTCGTTCGCTTTCCTGTGGGCTGAGGGCGTCAAGCTCTTCGACGACCAGTGGAACGTCATCATCGACAATGACGAGATGAAGCCGAAAGCCGCCGCCTATCTCGACTTCATGGCGCGGCTCTACGCCACCATGCCGCCCGGCGCGCTCCAGGCCGGCTATTCGGACGTCCTGTCGAACCTCGTCGCCGGCACGGTGGCGCATGGCGCCTATGCGGGCCGCGTCTACGAGGCGGCGGCGCGGGACAATCCCGACATGGGCGGGCGTCTCGGCATCATGCCCTACATGGATAGCGCCGGAAAGCAGACGGCAGTCAGCCACGGCTATGACGGCTGGGTCGTACTGAAGACGGACAATACCGGCAATGCCATGGAATTCATGCGCTGGCTGACGACCGACCGCATGGTCGACTTCCTGCACACGGCCCCGGTGCACTTCCAGCCGGCCCGGCTCGACATCTACGATGACCAGCGCTGGCGTGACAATGCACTGATCAAGCAGTTCAGTGCGGAGATCGACCAGATGCGCAACCTGGTCACCGACGGATCGGTCATCCTGACTTCGATCGACACGCAGGGACCCAGGCCGGACGTCAGGCCGGGCAAGGTGTTCGAATCCTTCGTCATGCCGGAAATGCTGCAGAACAAGATCCTGCGCGGAATGGACTCAGCCGAAGCCGTAGCGCAGGCCGCAGCCAAGATGCGCGACGTCATCAAGTGACGAGACGCCAGGGGAGGGTGCGCTCCTCCCCTGGCCCGTTCCCACAGGAGTTTTCGAATGACCCGCTGGCTGCTGCCTGGCTTTCTCGGCATCGGGGTCCTTGCGACCCTCTTGTTGATCGTCGGCCCCGCGTTTTACGCGGTATCCCTCAGCTTCTACGACATGCCGTCGCTGACGGCCGATCCGGTCTGGGTCGGCTTCGCAAAATACGGCGAGGTTCTGGCGAGCGCCGCGTTCTGGAACGCGCTGTGGAACGGCATCGTCTATGCCGGGCTTGCGATCGTGCTGCAGGTGGTTCTCGGCATCGGTTTCGCGCTGCTCTTGAACCAGAATTTCATCGGTCGCTCGCTTCTGCGGGGGCTTGCCTTCCTGCCCTATCTGTTGCCGACGGTCGTCGCGGTGCTGGTATTCAAGTGGATGGTGGACGGCTCGCTCGGTATCGTGACGATCCTGATGGACGACTGGGGCCTGCCGCCGATCTATTGGTTCGAAACGGAAACGGCCTCGATGGTCTCCGTCATCCTGATCTCGGTCTGGCTGTGGACGCCCTTCGTCACCACGACCTTCCTTGCTGGCCTGCAGACGGTGCCGACCCAGCTCTACGAGGCGGCGCGCGTCGATGGCGCCGGACCTATCCGGCAGTTCTTCCACGTCACGCTGCCCTCGCTGCGGCCGATCCTGACGGTCATCATCCTCCTGCGCGGCGTTTGGATGTTCAACAAATTCGACGTCGTCTGGCTGGCGACGGGCGGCGGGCCGTTGGGGGCCACAGAGCATCTGCCGGTCCTGTCCTATCGGGAGGCCTTCGCACTCTATGATATTGGGAGCGGGGCAGCCATCGCGACGCTTTCCTTCTTCGTCCTCATGGTCGCCGTGGCGATCTACTTCCGCGTATTCCCGATGGAGCAAGGCAAATGAGCGGGCAAATCCGACCCCGGCGGATCGCCGGCCGTGTGGGGCTCTACTTCGCGGCGATCGTTCTCGCGGTCTACAGCGCCTTCCCGATCTACTGGATGATCGTCTCCTCCCTGCGCCCCACGCAGGAAATGCTGATGAACCCGTCGCTGGTGCCGCAGCGCTGGACGCTGGAATACTATACCAGCCTCCTGGCGCAGACCGACTATCCGCGGCAATTCCTCAACAGTCTGATCGTTGCCGTGACCACGGTGGCACTGACGATGGTCCTGTCCGTGATGATCGCCTACGGCGTCACGCGCCAGCGCATCCGCGGCAAACAGATGATCATCGCCGGCATGCTCTATGCCTACATGTTCCCGCCGCTGCTGCTTGCCATTCCGCTCTATTCGATGTTCTCGCTGATCGGGCTCAACGATACCTTGCTCTCGCTGGTCATCTCGCACCTGACGATCACCATGCCGCTCGGGGTCTGGTTCCTCTGGGGTTTCTTCAAGACGATGCCCTTCGAACTGGAGGAAGCGGCGATGGTCGATGGCTGCACCCGGCTCGGCGCGTTTCTGCGGGTGGTGCTGCCGCTCTCGGTTCCCGGCCTCGTGACGGTCGCGATCTTCGCCTTCCTGCTCTCATGGACGGACTATACCTTCGCACTTGTCATGATCGGCTCGGACGCCAACAAGACCGTGCCGCTGGGCCTTGCCTCGATGATTGGCGCCTTCGATCTGCGCTGGGGCGACGTCATGGCCGGCTCGACGCTGATCGCCCTGCCGCTCTTTGCCGCCTTCCTGGCGCTGTCGCGCTACTTTGTACAAGGCCTGACGGCCGGCGCCGTGAAAGGATGATGCCGTGACCATGCGTATTTTGGGCGCGCCGCTGCGCTACGTGCAGGGGCCGGGCGCCATCGACCGGCTGGCGCAGGAGGTGGCGATCGTCGGGGGTGGCCCGGTGGCCGTGGTCATCGATCCGGTTGCACGCAGCCTTCTCGGTGAACGCATAATCCGCCAGCTGCCCGGTGCCCGCCTCATGGAGTTCGGCGGTGAATGCACCGCGGCGGAAATTATCGCACGCGCGGAGGAGGCGGGCGATGCCCGGCTCCTCATCGGAATCGGCGGCGGCAAGGCGATCGACACGGCAAAGGGGGCGGCGATCGAGCGCGACCTTCCGGTCGCTATCGTGCCGACGATCGCCTCCAACGACAGCCCGACCAGCCATATCGCCGTCGTCTACACGCCGGAACATGCCGTCGAGGGCGTGCGCCGCATGAAGACCAACCCCGTTCTGGTGCTGGTCGATACCGCCGTCATCGCCGGCGCGCCGCGCCGGTTCCTTGCCGCCGGCATCGGTGATGCGATGTCGAAGCCCTACGAGCTTGCGGGCGCGCTTGCCGGCGGCGGGCTCAATTTTTTCTCGGGCCGGCCGACGGAACTAACACAGGCGATCGTCTCGCGCGCTCAGGAGATCCTTCTGGCCGACAGCCAGGCCGCGATGGCGGCAGTCGAGCCCGACGCGGCTTTCGAGCGTGTCGTCGAGGCGGCGGTGCTTCTGAGCGGCCTGGCTTTTGAAAGCGGCGGCCTTTCAATCGCCCATGCCATGGTGCGCGGGCTTTCGATCATGCCGGCGCTGGGCGGCCTCCTGCATGGCGAAATGGTTGCGCTTGGAACACTGACCCAGCTTGCCGCCGGGCAGGGCAGCGCGGAGGAGATCTGCGCGCTTGCCGATTTCTTCCGCCGCATAGGCCTGCCCACCAGCTTCAAGGCATTCGGCATTACCGCGGAGGCCGATTTCCAGCGTATGGCGGAGGTCGCGCTGGCCGCGCCCTATGCCCCGAACTACTATCGAAAACTCGATGCCGGCGATCTCATGCGCGCGATGCGGAGCCTCGACGAAAGGAACTGACGATGGGAGAGACAAGAAACGTGGTGGTTACCGGCGGAGGGACCGGTATCGGGCTGGCGACCACCCATGTGCTTCTCGAGCGTGGCTGGCAGGTGACGGCTGCGGGGCTGGAGCGGGAGAACGGGTTTCCCGACGCAGCCCGCTTCGTCGATTGCGACGTCACCGATCCGGCCTCCCTTGCCCGTGTCTTCGAAGGGTTCGAAACGCTCGGCGGGCTCGTGACCTGCGCGGGAACCATCCAGTATGGCAAGGAGTGGGATCCGGCGGTCTTCGAGAAGGTCATGGCGGTGAACGTCACAGGCGTCCTTTCCTCGTGCACGGCGGCCCGTGACGCGCTCCAGCGCGGCAGCGGTTCGGTCGTCAACATCGCTTCGATGTGGAGCTGGTTCGGCAACCCCGTCGCGCCTGGCTATGGGACCAGCAAGGGGGCTGTCGCGGCGCTGACGCGCTCGCTGGCCGTGGCCTGGGGAGCAAGCGGCATCCGCGTCAATGCGGTGGCGCCGGGCTGGGTGGAGACACGCATTTCGGAAGGGGCGCGGGCGGATGCGGCACGGCGCGCCCGGATCGATGCCCGCATTCCCATCGGACGGTGGGCCGCCACGGTGGAGATCGCCCGGGTGGTGGCCTTCCTCCTGTCGGACGACGCGTCCTATGTCCACGGCGCCATCGTGCCCGTCGACGGCGGCTATCTGGCGGCCTGATCCGATGCAGTCGTTTGAATTCAACACCGTTCCGAGCCTTACCGTCGAATGGGGCGGGGCGGCCCGCCTCGGAGAGAGGCTGGGCGCCTGGTTTGCCGAGCGCAACCTCTTGCTCGTCACGGATGCCGGCCTCACGGCCTCGGGCGTGCTGGACGCCGCGGCTGCCTCACTCCGGGCGAACGGCTTTGCCGTGACCCTGTTTGGCGCCGTCGTTGCCGACCCGCCCGAAAGCGTCCTTCTCGATTGCGTCGCACGCGCCAGGGCAGCGCATGTCGACATCGTGCTCGGCTTCGGCGGTGGCTCGTCCATGGACGTGGCAAAGCTGGCCGCCGTTCTCATCCGTTCCGGGCAAAGCCTTGCGAGCCTCTACGGCATCGGCAACGTCGAGGGCGGGCGTCTGCCGCTCGTGCAGGTTCCGACCACGGCCGGCACGGGATCGGAGGTGACAAACATCACGATCCTGACCACCGGCGAGACAACGAAGATGGGCGTGGTCGCCGACCAGCTCTATGCCGACCGGGTCCTGCTCGACGGGGCGCTTACCTGCGGTTTGCCGCCATTGCACACCGCTGCGACTGGCATCGATGCCATGGTGCATGCGATCGAAGCCTATACCTCCCGGCACAAGAAGAACCCCATATCCGACCTTCTGGCCTGCGAGGCGCTGCGGCTTCTCTCCACCCATCTGGTTGCCGCATGCCACAACGGCAGCGATCGCACGGGGCGGGAGGCCATGCTTCTGGGCGCGACGCTGGCTGGGCAAGCTTTTGCGAATGCACCGGTGGCGGCAGTCCATGCACTGGCCTATCCTCTGGGTGGCCGCTGTCACATTCCCCACGGCCTTGCCAACGCGCTGATGCTCGGGCCCGTACTCGATTTCAACCTGAAGGCAGCGGCGCCACTTTATGCGCGGCTGGCCGTGCCTGTGGGGGCGGATCTTACGGGCGCTGACAGTGAGATGGACCGCGCCCGTTGCTTTCTCGGTCGAATGCTCGGCCTCATGGATGCTTCCGGCGTACCGCGCCGGCTGCGGGATGCTGGGGTGGCGGAAGACATGCTCCCAACACTTGCTGCAGACGCGATGCGGCAGACCCGACTTCTCGCTAACAATCCGGCACCATTGAATGAAGCGGATGCGTTGGTACTGTATCGGACTGCGTATTAGGCGTAGTGACGACTTGGCCGGTACCGTCATGCGGATGGGCTTCCCGCGAATGATCCCTTGCAGGTTCATCGATCCCGTCAGCCGAGCGATAGTGCACCGGGCGATATCAAAGCCCGTACTGTCGATTGTCAGCAGATTTTGAGCTGGATTCTTGTTTTGCTGCAATTCACCATGAAGCTAAGTATCGAATTTTGCTAAACATTTTTGGAAGGTGCAAAGTGGAGCCGTGCCAAATGGAAGCCGGATCAAACCCTGCCGGAAATCAACAGTGGGGTTTGTCAGAATGGCCGATCGGATAGCTTCCGGTAACGCAACCGGTTTACTCGAATGTGCAGCTCTCAATCTTCGAACACTGCGATTGAAGCCCCGCGGCGATTGCAGCGACACTCTGGGTGAAGCGCTCCCGGTTCGCGCGTTGGAAAATGAACTCAAGGTGATCATTGAAGTAAGATGCCATCGGCCCCTTCCACTCTGGGTCTGATTCAATCATCTGCTCGGCAGTGTAGAACAAATAGTCCACGTAACCCTCGTAGGCGATGCGCTGGTTTTCGTCCTTCATCGCGCAGTAGCGACCACTGGCCAGCTCCGGCTTCTGAACCGTCAGGCTCAGGAATTCACGGTATATTTCCCGCGCGGTCTGGTCGCGCTGGATAATATCTGCAGAACGGATCTGAAGCGGGACAACGATCAGCGCGACCAGTGCCGCAAGGGCTGTTGCAATTGCTCCGACTGCGCTGATCTTCTCGAAGTTCCGCTCCAACCATTCTCCCATTTTTCTGCCTCCCTGTTCCCTGCTGGAGGCGAACATTAGTATGTTCAAATGGTTTGTCATTGGAAAATCCGGACGATGCCCTACCTTGACCTTTCAACACTGGGGAATACCGGATGAGCCGTATCGATATGAGAACCGTTTTCGCAATGGTCCTTGTCGCGAGCGTCTGTATGCCTTCGGTGATTTGGGCGGCGCCGGTGGTCGTGACCAATGCCAAGATCCATACCGTGAACCCCAGCAGGGCGTCCGCCCAGGCGATCGCCGTAGATGACAACGGTGTCATTCTCGCAGTCGGAACCGAGGAGGAGGCGTTGGCGGCTGCCGGAAAGCAGGCCAGGGTCGTTGATCTGCGCGGAATGTCGGTGCTGCCGGGGTTTCAGGATGCCCACATGCACTTGATCGAAGCCGGGGTAAACGAAATCCTCTGCTCGTTCGAGCCATTCGATACGCTCGGAAACACTCTGGCCACGGTCGAGGACTGTATGGCCTCGAGCAAGAAGGATTGGGTGCTCGGGTCGGGTGTGAGCATGACAAATCTGCTTGATCAGGATGACAACCCTATTGCCCTGCTTGACGAAATATCACCGGACAGGCCGGTTCTGATCCTTGACGACATCGGGCATGGGGCCTGGGCAAACTCTGCCGCGATGCGTGCTGCGGGCTATGATGTGACGGATGTGAATCCGTCCGGTGGCATCATCTTGCGCAACAAAAAAACGGGCAAGCCGAATGGGATCGTTCTGGAAAACGCCCAGCAGCGGCTACGCAACCTGGCCTTTCCCGCGACCGCGGAGAATATCGAGTTTGCCTATGAAAGCCTGCTGCCAACGTTGGAAACACTGGCAGAAAACGGGATCACGTCGGTCAGCGATGCGGGTGGTTTCTGGCCTCAGGGCCATGTCGAGGTTTGGCGGAAGGCCGTGGCGCAGGACACCCTGACTGTGCGTGCGTCGAACGCCCTCTATATATACCCGGATCTGGCTTTTGACGAGCAGATGGCCGCGCTTCGCAAGCTCTATTCCAACGACGCAAGTAGCTTACTGCGGTTCAATCAGGCGAAAATCTACGTTGACGGCATTCTCGAACAACGTACCGGGTCAGTGATGCAGCCCTACAGGAAAGGTGCGGGCATTGACCACGGCTTCGATAGTGGCTTTCTGTATTTTGATGTTTCTACCTTGAACCGCTACTCCAGCGCGCTGTCGAAAGCGGGCTTTCAATTGCACTTCCATGTCACCGGCGACCGCGGTGCACGCCTCGCCCTTGATGCGATCGAACAATCTGACCCACAGCCGGGCCCGCATCGCCTTACACATCTCTATCTCGTTGACAAAGCCGACTACGGCAGGTTCAAGCAGTTGGGCGTTGTCGCTGATTTCCAACTTGCTCCCAGCTCGATCGACGCTGAGTACATTCAATTCATCCGCGGCTTCATCGGCCAGCGCGCAGAGCATCTGATGCCGGCACGCGCACTAGCGGCATCGGGCGCTGAGGTGGTGATGAGCAGTGACTTCGACGCCGACGAACTGTCGCCCCTCATCAAGATCCAGGCTGCAGTCATGCGAAAGGACAACGGAGCTGCGGACGTTGCCACCGCTATTGAATGGATGACAATCAACCCCGCGCGATTGCTGCGCCAGGACAAGACCACCGGATCGCTGGAGGTCGGTAAACTGGCCGACCTGGTCGTGATCGACCGCGATATCCTTTCTATCCCGATCAGAGAGATTGCGAAGGCGAAAGTCATGGCAACGCTTTTACAGGGTCGGCCAGTCTACGATCCGGAGAGGTTGTTTAAAGAGTAGGCGGATCCTCCTTTCATCCGGCTCCTTGGTCTTGCTTGGGGATGTAGGGCTGTTGGCTTTATCCGAAACGGTTGGGTGATGCCGGTTTTCCGCCACGAAGGAGTGTCCGCATTTTATTGCACAGCATCCGATTGATACGATCGATAAACAACCCAGGGGCAATCACTCGGCGTCATTCACTGCCTGCCTCTGCTGTCACGTCTTAATGCTTTGCACAGCCGCCCGGTGAAACCTCGGCGGACCAGCCGCCTTCAGATCAGGATTCTGGCGCGCTTTGCAGGAAGTCGAAGTCGCAGCCCTCGTCCGCCTGCAGCACGTGATCGCGGTAGAGCATGTCGTAGCCGCGGGGCGCAGGGCGTTTCTCGATTTGATGTTCGGCTTGCCGCGTTTCCAGTTCCTCATCGGAGACGAGGAGACGGATTGCGTGGTCTTTGACGCTGAGCGCAATCCTGTCGCCGTTGCGGATGAAGCCGATCGGGCCGCCGGAGGCGGCGTCCGGGGCAACGTGGAGCACGATGGTGCCGTAGGCGGTGCCGCTCATGCGGGCGTCGGAGATGCGGACCATGTCCTTGACGCCGGCGCGCGCGAGCTTGGCGGGGATCGGGATGTAGCCTGCCTCCGGCATGGCGGCATCGCTGAGCGGGCCGGCATTCTGGAGGACGAGGAAGTCGTCCGCCGTCACGTCGAGGTCGGGATCGTCGATACGGTTGGCAAGATCCTGCAGCGAGGTGAAGACGACGGCGCGGCCGGTCTTCTCGAAGAGATTTGGGTCGGCGGCCGAGCGCTTGATGATGGCGCCGCGCGGGGCCATGTTGCCGAAGACGGCGAGCAGGCCGCCATTCTCGCGAATGGGATCGTCGACGGATTTGACGACAGTCCGGTCGACCCAGGGATCGACCGCCGCGATGCGGTCGCCGATGGTCTCGCCGGTGATCGTCTCGCAGTCGAGATGGAGGAGATGCTTCAGTTCGCGCATGACGGCGGGGACGCCGCCGGCGGCGTGCAGGTCCTCCATATAGGCGCTCCCGGTCGGCTTGAGGTCAACGAGCACCGGTGTCGTGTCGCTGATTTCGTTCATGCGTCGCAGATCGATCTTCAACCCGAGGCGGCCGGCGATGGCGGCGAGATGGATGATGGCGTTGGTCGAGCCGCCGATCGCCATCAGGATGCGCATGCCGTTTTCCAGCGCCTTTTCCGTGATGATCGTCTTCGGCGTCTTGTCCGAGCCTATCAGCGAGACGGCGATGCGGCCGGTTTCCTCCGCCATGCGCAAGCGATCTGCGTCAACCGCAGGGATCGCTGCGGAATTTGCGGGCATCATGCCGATGGCTTCGGCAAGCGAGGCCATGGTGCTGGCGGTTCCCATCACCGCGCAGGTGCCGCTGGTCGAGGCGAGGCGTTTTTCGACTTCATCGATACCCTGGTCGTCGACATCGCCCGCGCGATAGCGCTGCCAGAAGCGGCGGCAGTCGGTGCAGGCGCCGAGGCGTTCGCCACGATGCCGGCTGGTCGACATGGGACCGGCGACGAGCTGGATCGAGGGGAGGCCTGCGGAGGCCGCGCCCATCAGCTGGGCAGGGACAGTCTTGTCGCAGCCGCCGAGCAGCACCACCGAGTCCATCGGTTGGGCGCGGGTCATCTCCTCGACGTCCATGGACATGAGGTTGCGGAACTTGAGGCTCGTGGGGCTGAGGAAGACTTCTCCGAGCGAGATGGTCGGAAATTCGACGGGCAGGGCGCCAGCGGCGAGGACGCCGCGCTTCACCGCCTCGATCATCTCGGGAAAATGCCGGTGACAGTTGTTGAAGCCACTCGCCGAGTGGGCGATGCCGACAATGGGCCGGTCGAGCATCTGGCGGCTGTAGCCCATCGAGCTGGCGAAGGAGCGGCGCAGATAGAGGCTGAATCCCCGGTCGCCGTAGTTGGTCAGGCCGCGCGAAAAACCCTTTTCCTTGTCGGAATTGTTGTCGTCACACATGGTATTCTCCTTATGCGAGCCGCGTCTTGATGTATTTGGCCTCGAGATAGTCGAAGATCCCGAGCTGGCCGCCCTCGCGGCCCATGCCGCTTTCCTTGATGCCGCCGAAGGGGATTTCGGCTGCGGCAAGCAGCATGTCGTTGATCCCGACCATGCCGACTTCGAGCGCTTCCGCCGCCCTGTTTGCGCCGTCGAGCGAGCGCGAGAAGACGTAGCCGGCAAGGCCGAAGGGCACATCGTTGGCACGCCTGATGGCGTCGTCCAAACCCGAGAAGCGGGCGACCGGAGCGACGGGGCCGAACGGCTCTTCCGTCATGATCGAGGCGTCGTCCGGCACATTGCCGAGAACCGTCGGGCGATAGAAGAAGCCGCGATTGCGGTCGGCGGGGATCTCGCCGCCGGCCAATAGGGTTGCTCCCTTGCTCAGGGCGTCGGCGACCATGCCGGCGATGCGCTCTCGGCCGCGGGCATTTGCCATAGGTCCCATCTCAACGCCGTCGTCGCTGCCCCGACCGATCCTGAGATTGTTGGCAAGGTTCGCCATGGTCCGGGCGAAGGGTTCGTAAATGGAATCGTGCACATAGAACCGGCTCGGCGAGATGCAGACCTGGCCGGCATTGCGAAACTTCGCCCGGGCGCAGGCCGTCGCGGCCGCGACCGGATCGGCATCGGCAAGCACCAGAACCGGTGCATGGCCTCCGAGTTCCATCGACACCTTCTTCACCGTGTCGGCGCACTGCTTGAGGATCAGCTTGCCGACGGGCACGGAGCCGGTGAGCGAGACCTTGCGGATCACCGGCGAGGCGATCAGGTAGGCGGAAATGTCGGAGGACTTGCCGCTGACCACGTTCAGCACGCCGGCGGGTAGGCCGGCCTTGATCGCCGCGGCAGCGATGTGGAAGGTGCTGGAGGGCGCTTCCTCCGAGGGCTTGATGACGACCGGGCAGCCGGCGGCGAGCGAGGCGGCAATCTTGCGCGCCGGCAGCAGGGCCGGGAAATTCCAGGCGGTGAAGGCGGCGACCGGGCCGACCGGATCGAAGCGCACATTGAGGCGCACATCGGGATCGCGTCCGTCGAGGACATGGCCGAAGATGCGGCGTGCCTCGTCGGCATACCAGTCGAACTGGTCGATGGCGGCGTTCCATTCGCCCGCGGCCTCCGCGATGGGCTTGCCGGTTTCGGCGGACATGTCGCGCGCGGCGCGGTCGGAAAGCGCGCGCATTTCCGTGGCGATGCGGCGGAGGAGACCGCTGCGCTCCCATCCGGAAACCTTGCCCCAGCGGGGAGCCTCGCGGGCGAGGGCGGCCAGAACCTCGTCGAGGTCGGCGGTGTCCGCCGAGGGCAGATGGCCGATGATCTCTTCATCGACGGGATCGATGACGGGGCGGGTCTGCCCGCGGCGCGCGGCGCGCCACTGACCGTCGATCAGCAGTCCGAATTGTTCATACATGGTCGTTCTCTCAGATCAGGGTGCGGGCATATTGGCGCTGGACGTCGTCGACCCAGTTGCCGACGTTCCATTGGCCATAGGCGCCGAGGCCGACGGCGGGGTCCTCGCCGAAATAGACGGGAACGTGCACAAGGCTGAGACCTGGCCAGACATGCGCCTCCTCAAGCGCGGCCATAAGGCTTGTCTCGTCCTCGCCGCCGGAGAGGGCGCGAACACCGCTCACCGCGCCGGCCAGCGCCACATAGTCGACGGCGACACCGTCATTGGTGCGGAAGTCGCGGCCGTATTGGGCGTGTTGCAGATGGCTGATGGCGGCCATGCGCCGGTTGTCCAGGAGCAGGATCGTGCCGTGCACGCCATGCTCGACACCGTCGATCAGCACCTGCGGGTTCATCATGAAGGAGCCGTCGCCGGTGAAGGCGATGCCGTAGCGGCCCTTGTCGGCGATGCCGGAGGCCAGCAGCGCGCTGACGGCAAAGCCCATATAGGACGCGCCGGTCTCGGTGAACGTTTCGAAGGGCGCCTGGTCCTCGACGATCTGGAAGCCATTTGCCTGTACGTCGCCGGCATCGAAGAATTTCAGCGCGCCGTGCCGGCGGCAGAAATCGGCGGCGAGCCGGATGACGCGCGGCTGGGTGAGTACCGGCTTTTGCCAGACCATATCAAAGAGCGGCGGCGAGCCTGCCTGTCGGGTGAGGAAGCCGTCCCATTCGGCGCGCTTGGCGCGGCCCGCGTCCAGCCATGCCGTCTTGCGTGGATCGGGTTTGTCGCCTGCCAGCATCCCGGCCAGCCGGCCGGCGACGACGGAGGCATCGCCCGTAAGCGCGATCGTGTTGTTGTAGTGCTGCACGTCGATGGGGTCGGCATTGATGTTGACGACATGGCGCACCTTCGGCCAGCCGATGCCGGAGCAATCCGCCTGGCAGACGGCGCGGCTGCCGATGACGACGAGGAGTTCGGCTTCCTCCATCGCCCAGTTGCCGCTGATCGATCCCTTGGAGCCGCCGACGCACATGTTCTGTGGATGATTGGCCGGCAGGACGCCGCTGGCGCCGGGGCTGGAGACGACGAGCGCGCCCGCTGCCTCAGTGAGCTTCCGCACGGCATCCGCGGCCGTGCGGCTGCCGCCGCCGAGCTTGATCGCGACCTTGCCCGCCGCGCGAATGGCATCCGCCGCGGCCCGCAGCGGGCTGTCGTCGGCGGGGGCAAGCGCAGGGAAGACTGGCCGGTCAGGCAGGGCGTCGAGGCGCAGCGTCACCGGGGCGGGCTGTGTGTTGAGCGGCAGGTTCATGTAGAAGGGGCCGGGGCGCCACGGGTGGAAAACGCAGGTTGCGCCTTTGCGCAGTCCATCCCGCAGCGCGCCCGGAGTATGCAGCGTATAGGCGCTTCCCATAAGGGAGGTGATTTGGGCAAAAACGCCCTGTGCCGGTTTCGGCACCTGCTGCATATTGTAGCCTTCGCCCTGTGTCGTCTCGTCACCATAGAGGTGATAGAGGCCGACGCCGTTGGACGAGGCGGCAAGCGATGCGGCCATGGCCTGGAAGGCGCCCGGGCCGATCGAGGTGACGACGGCGCCGACCTCGCCATAGACCCAGGACAGCGCCGTGCCGGCATGGGCCATCTCCACCTCGTTGCGGAACTGCCAGCAGCGCACCAGACCCTCGGCCTCGTAGGTGTCGAGGACATCGGCGAGCGCGGTGCTGCCATGGCCGAAGATCGCGAGATATTTGGTGATGCCCTGACGCATCAGGCCGAGAACCAGCGCCTCGACCAGCGGCATCGTCACCGGTGCGCTGAGACGGTCCGCATCTATCGCGGCCTTCAGGCCGCCGGCGGTGCGCAGCCACGCGGCACGGTCGGCGGCGGTGTGCGTCGGACCATCGGGAAACGGAGGAAGCGTCATGCCGACCTCCCGTTCCGCAGATCTACAGGGCGGCCGATGCGCGCGGATTCCTCGGCGGCCAGCGCGAAACGCAGAATCTCGCGCGCCTGTCGCGGTGTCAGCACGGGGGCCGCGCCGGTTCCGATGGCGTCGATGTAGTGCCGGGTCGACAGGACAAAGCTCTGCTCCCACCCGGTCGGGATATCGTTGAATTCCGTCAGCTTGCCGTCGCTGTAGAGCACGACCGGCGGAACGTCGGCGAGGCGCCCGTGGCCGCCATTGATCCAGATGACACCCTTGGTGCCGGTGATTTCGACGCGGTCGTCCTGGGCGTAGTGTTTCGTCGCCAGTTCCATTTCGGGCGAATAGACGATTTCGAGATTGCCGATACGGTTGCCGGGGAAGCGGAAGGAGATCTGCGACTGGGCGTCGAAACGGATGCCGCCGGGGCCTTCGGTGTCGCCGATGAAGGCATGGACCTCATCCGGCTCGCCCATGAAGTGCCAGGCCAGCGCGAACTTGTGATGGCCGTCGTCGAAGACCAGCGGCCCGCCGCCGGCCTGATCCTGCTTCTGGCGCCAGGCATTGGCGGCGGCCGGCACGTCCCAGGCGGTGGCGCTGCGCGCCGGATTGGACTTGATGCGGATGGAGAGCGGCGTGCCGATCGCGCCCTGGTCGATAAGGTCGCGCGCCTTGAGGACCGGCGGATAGAAGATGAAGTTCTCGAAGATCTTGACCGGTCGGTCATAGGCTTCGGCGGCGGCAACGAGCTGGTCTGCCTCCTCAAGCGAGACGCACATCGGCTTCTGCAGCGAGATGATCTTGCCGGCGTCCATTGCCTTCAGCGCGGCGCCAAGATGCAGGTGATGCGGCAGGAGGATTTCCACCAGATCGACATCGGGCCGCGCAAGAATGGCATCGAGATCGGTTTCGATCGCGACATCCGCAAGTCCCCATTCCCCCGCCTTGGCCTCGGCCAGGGCTGAATCCCGGTCGCAAAGCGCGACGATGCGGCTTGCCGGATTCCGAAGATACTCGATCGCATGAAGATCGGAGATACGACCGGTGCCGACAATGGCGACCCTAATCGGGTTGGTGCTCATGCAATGGGCCTTTCTGTGATGCAGGTATGGAAACGGTTGTGACGATGTGGCCGAGCTCAGCGAGGCGCTCGTCGGTCACGCGAACGGAAGGGCCGGAAACGCCGACGGCGGCGATCATGCGACCCTGATTGTCGTAGATCGGGCGCGCGACGCAGCGGATGCCGGGCGCGAATTCCTCGTTGTCGATGGAGTAGCCGCGCGCACGGGTGCGGGCGATCTCGTCGTCGAGGGCGCGGCGTGTTGTCAGCGTGCGCGGCGTGAAGGAGGGGAAGGGGCCATCGACCTGCGCATCGCCGAAGGCGAGGAACGCCTTGCCGAGCGCCGTGCAATGAAGCGGTGCAAGAGCGCCGATGGGGTGGTCGACCTTCAGCGGCAGGGAGGAGTCGATCTTGTCGATATACCAGACGCGGCTGCCGACGAGCACGGCCATATGCGCGCATTCTCCGGTCTCGGCGACGAACCGTTCAAGTATCGGACGCCAGGCTTCTTTCACGGCGATGATATCTATGAGCGAATGGCCGATGGTCGCATGGCGCGTGATCTTGTCGGTCGGCTGGTAGCGGCGTGTCGAATCTTGCGTCGCATAGCCGGCGGCGACCAGGGTTTTCATGAGATGCGATGCATTCGACTTGTCCACGCCCAAGGCTTCGGCGACGTCGGTCAGCCGGGCGGGCTCGCGGCTTGCTGCGAGAAAGTCGAGGGCTTCGAGGCCGCGCGTGAGAGATTGCAAGAGGCGCATCGTTTAAAACTCCTTCGGGGTGCCGTCTATTTGCGTCATGCTAAACACAAGTACAGCATGTGGCAACTAAATCAGCGACGGCCGCCGATAAATGGATGAATTGCCCGTTTTGTTGCGTAATGCAATACTTTTGTGTTGACATAGGCAACAAATTTGCCGAATTCTGGTTTTGCGAGGTAATAAGTTTAACAATCGCAAACTCTACGGGAGGTTCCTATGTTTTCCATTACGCGGCGCTCGCTCATGCTTGCAGCGCTCCTGGCGTCTGCAGCGGGCGTGGCCGGCCCCGCCTTCGCCCAGTCCGGCGAAGTCACCATCAGCCACTATTTCACGGGCGAGCTCGGCTTGAAGGCATTCAACGAGCAGGTCGAAAAGTTCCAGCAGGCGACCGGTATCAAGATAAAGGAAAGTCCTGTTGGTCATGAGGACTTCAAGACCGACATCCTCGTGCGGGCAGCGGGCCACAGCCTTCCGGATGTCTTCAGCTACTGGGCCGGTGCCCGCGTCGATTTCATCGTGAAGTCCAACAGCCTGCGTCCGATCGACGGCATGTGGACGAGCGAGAAGCTGGACAGTGTGGTCGCCAAGCCCATCGCCGACAGCGCGACGCTCTATGACGGCAAGCGTTTCCTTGTGCCGTTCAACTATCACTATGCCGGCCTGTTCTATAACAAGAAGGTGCTCGCCGATGCCGGCGTGACGAAGCTGCCCGCGACTTGGGACGAGTTCACTGCGCTTGGCAAGACCCTGAAGGAAAAGGGCATCGCCCCCATCGCACTCGGCTCCAAGAACCGTTGGCCGGCGCAGTTCTGGTTTGATTACCTGCTGCTGCGCACTGCTGGCCCCGATTATCGTGCCAAGCTGATGAAGGGCGAGGCGTCCTATGACGACCCGGAAGTCGTCGCAGCCATGACGCTCTGGAAGGAGCTTCTTGATCAGGGCTTCTTCGTCGAGAACGCCAATGCCGACGACTGGACGGATGCTGCCGACAAGGTGGCCCGTGGCGATGCGGCGATGACCCTGATGGGCACCTGGATCACCGGCTACTGGAATGGCGTCGGCCTCGTTCCCGGGCAGGACTACGATTTCTTCCCCTTCCCGAAGATCAAGGACGGCGTCGCGAATGCCGCCGTCGGCCCGGTCGATGGTCTGGTGATCTCCGCCAACGCCGCCAATCCTGAAGGTGCGGAGAAATTCCTCGCCTTTATGATGTCGAACGCCGATGTGCAGGCGAAATGGGCCGAAGCGCAGGGCGCGCTGTCCGCAAATGTCAATGTTGACCCGAAGACCTACAATGTCGTCATGCAGAGCGCGGCGAAGACCGTTGCCGAGGCTGAGGCCTTCGCCTTCAACTACGACCTCGCCACCACGCCGCCCGTTGCCGAAGTCGGTCTTTCCATGTTTACGCGCTTCGTCGACGATCCGTCCAAGCTGGATGAGATCCTGAAGGCCGTGGCTGTGGATGCCAAGACGGCATTCAAGCAGTAGGCCAAACAACAGGAATGAAGACCGCGGCCCAAGGTGGGCCGCGGTTTACCGGAAAGGAATTCTGATGGAGCGGCACAACACCGTCTGGCGCGTTGCGCTTCTGGCACCGCCATTGTCCGTCTTTGCCGTCTTCGTGATCTGGCCGTTGTTCAGTTCGTTCTTCTACAGCGTGACGAACTGGAACGGTTTCGACTCGAACTACGACTTCGTGGGCCTCGACAACTTCGCCAAAATCTTCACCGACAAGCTGTTTATGAATGCGGCGATCAACACGACGATCTGGATGGTCGCCGCGATCGTGGTACCGACGCTGTTCGGCCTCGGTCTTGCACTGCTGCTCGACGGAAAGGTTCCGGGCGGGCGAGCCTTCAAGACGGTGTTCTACCTGCCGATCTGCCTTTCGGCCGTCATCGTCGGGCAGATCTGGATCTGGATCTACCAGCCGGACTGGGGCCTGCTCAACACCATGCTTTCCAACGTCACCGGGGAGAAGATGCGCTATGCCTGGCTTGCCAAGCCCGATACGGCGCTTGGATCGGTGATCCTCGCCTGGTCCTGGCAGCAGACCGGCCTTTCCATGGTGATCTACCTCGCCGGCCTGACGGCCATTCCGGAAGACCTCCTGGAAGTCTGTGAGATCGAGGGGGCGAAACTCTGGCAGCGCATCGTCTTCGTCGTCCTGCCGCTGCTCACCCCGTCCACCGTCGTCGTCATCGCCCTTTCGGTGATCAACTCGCTCAAGGGCTTCGACATCCTCTACATCATGACCGGTGGTGGGCCGTTCAACAGTTCCGATACGCTTGCCATGCACATGTACAACGAATCCTTCCGCAAATACCTGATGGGCTATGGCAGCGCCATTTCCGTCGTGCTGTTCCTGATCGCGCTGACGATCATCGGTATCTACTTCCGCCAGCTCAAGAAGGTGGATCGCATCTATGGCTAATCCTTCCGCCGTCCGCCGCTTCGATCCCTGGCGCGGAGCGATCTTCGCCATGCTTCTTGCGCTCTCGGTTCTCTTCCTGCTGCCGACGCTCGGCGTGCTGCTCGCCTCGATCAAGACGACGCGCGAGATCGCGCTCGGCAGCCTCTGGTCGTTCCCCACGGCGCTCTATCTCGGCAACTTCGTCGAAGTGCTGTCGAATCCCGCAGTGCACCGCTACTTCCTCAATACGCTGCTGGTCACGGTCCCGGGCACTTTGGCCTCGACAGCGCTCGGCGTGCTGGCCGGCTATGTCTTTGCCAAGCTGCCCTTCCGCGGCTCCAACATGCTGTTCCTCGTCCTCGTCGCGGGCATGTTTTTCCCGCCGCAGGTCATCCTCGTTCCGCTCTTCCGCCTGTTCAACGGCATGGGGCTAATCGATACGCTCTGGCCGGTCTTCATCGTCCACACTGCGCTCGGCATCCCGATCTGCACGCTCCTGATGCGCAACTTCTTCTCCACCGTGCCGACGGCGCTCCGTGAGGCGGCGATCCTGGAGGGCGCCAGCGAGTGGCAGGTGCTGACCCGCGTCGTATTGCCGCTCAGCCTGCCGGCGCTTGCGGTGCTCGCGACGCTGCAGTTCACCTGGATCTGGAACGATTTCCTCTGGCCGCTGATCTTCACCCAGTCCGACGACAAGCGGACGATCATGATCGGCATCGTCAATCTCAAGGGCCAGTATTCCGTCGCCTGGGGCGTGCAGGGCGCGCTCTCGCTCGTCGCCAGCCTGCCCACGCTTCTCGTTTTTCTGTTTTTCCAGCGCTACTTCATCAAGGGCATGACCATGGGCGCGGTAAAGGGTTGATCATGACACAGCTTGCACTTCGCTCGATCCGCAAAACCTATGGCGCGCTGGAGGTCATCCGCGGGGTCGATCTCGATGTCGCGGAAGGAGAGTTCGTCGTCTTCGTCGGCCCCTCGGGCTGCGGAAAATCCACCATGCTGCGCATGATCGCCGGCCTCGAGGATGTGACGGACGGCACGATCGGCATTGCCGGCCGTGACGTCACGACCACGGCGCCGGCCAAGCGCGAAATCGCCATGGTCTTCCAGTCCTATGCCCTGTTCCCGCATATGACGGTCGCGGAAAACATCGGCTTTGGCCTGAAGCTTTCCGGGCTGCCGAAGGCGGAGATTTCCCGGCGGGTGGGCGACGTCGCGAACACGCTGCAGATCGGTCCCTTGCTCGAACGGGTCCCCCGTGAACTGTCCGGCGGCCAGCGCCAGCGTGTCGCCATCGGCCGTGCGATCATCCGACAGCCGAAGATCTTTCTGTTCGACGAGCCGCTGTCGAACCTCGATGCGGCGCTGCGCGTGCAGATGCGGCTTGAGATCGCGCGTCTCCATGCGCGCCTCGGCGCCACGATGATCTATGTGACGCACGACCAGACCGAGGCCATGACACTCGCCGACCGCATCGTCGTCTTCAACAAGGGCAGGATAGAGCAGGTCGGCGCGCCGATGGAACTCTACGAGCGTCCCGCCAACATCTTCGTCGCCGGCTTCATCGGCGCCCCCGCCATGAACTTCCTGCCAGCTTCGGTGGAAGATGGACACCTTGTTGTGCATGGGGTGCCTGTGCAGAACACGCGTCCCTGGAGCGCCTCGGGAGCGACCACTGCCGGCATCCGTCCAGAGCATCTGACGATTGTTCCGCCGGAACAGGGGGGAATCCGTGGTCGTGTCGAGTTGATCGAGCGTCTTGGCGCGCAGACCTACGCCTACGTTGAAACACCAGGTCTGAATGATCCGATCACTCTTTCGGCACCAGATGAAAGCAACCTGGCAGCGGGCGATATCGTGGGAATGCAGCCGGCGGCGGACAAGCTGCATGTTTTCGATGCAAATGGGGTCGCGATTTCAGGGTAGGAGCGGACCGGTGTGGGCCAGACTTGGCGGGCTGATGGTTCGCTTCCCATCAAGAGCTTCACCGTGCAGACCGGGCCGGCATGTGCAGGAAAGTGCAGTGCCGCGGGGCTATAGCTTTATGTCGTAGGTCACCCAGTTCGTCTTGCTGGCCATGCGGTCATAGACATTGCGGCCCCGGTAGTTGTTTTCCGCCGTAATCCAGCGCACCACCGACCAGCCGTTTTCGGCCGCAACGCCGCGTACCGCTTCGATCAAGGCGTCGGCGACGCCGAGCCCACGCGCGTCCGAAGAGACGAAAAGGTCGTCTAGGAAGCAGCCGGTTGTGGCCGAAAGCGGGCGAGCGAAGGGGCGGAAGTGGGTAAGTCCAAGCACTTTCCCGTCAGGGCTGACGGCCAGAAGTCCGCGGGATTCCTTTGTCTCGTCGAGCAGCCAGGACCAGACCGTTTCCCGCATTTCAGGTGTCTGGGTCACTTTGTAGAAGTCGGCATAGCCCTGATAGAGCGTGTCCCATTGCGATCTGTCATCGGCGCGAACCGGGCGAATGGAAAAGTTGGTCACGGTGAAATCCTCCTACAATGTCATTGAGCCGCCGACGCGACTTTTTTCTGTTTTCCGGCAAGACGGATGAGAGCAAGCGCCAGTTCGGCAAGAGCGAGAGACAGAACGACGACGAGAAACCACTGGTTGCCAATAGCACGATTAGCCAGCCGCCGAGCATGGGAAACCCGAAAATACCAATGAAATACGCAATGACGAACCATGTGAGGGCCGCCGAACGAAGCGGCGATGGCGCATCGTTGACTGTTTGGGCCTGAATGATCGAATACGCCAGCCCATAGCCGAGGCCGAGCGTGGTCGCTGAGGCCAGCTGAACAAGAACACCGGCCGTAAAGCCGAAGGCCAGACCGACGCCAAGTGACATCATCACCAAGAGAAGCACCGCTATGCGGTTCGAATCCGCCTTTGTCAGCGTTGGTGCCAGGAAGAAGCGTAACCAACGACCGTTATGGCATAGGCGCCGAAATAGGTCCCCGCCTCCAGCGTGGTCCCACGGATGAGCGATGTCTGGAAGGTCATCAGGCCTGTGAAGACGGAGGCGCCAAGCCCGACCATCAGGATGGGGAACAGAGCCCGACTGCGGACCAAAGCGGGCAGGGCGCGCATCCAGGCGGTCGATTCACGGGTGTTTTGCACAGTATATGGACGAGGGGAAATGGTTTCGAAGGAAGGCAGCATGGCCGAAGCCAGGGCGCAGGCGCCGGCAATCACGCTGAAAGGCCGCAGGTAGACATGACGGTCCTCATCGGTGCCAATGGCAGCGGAAGAAATATCTGCATGCAACTCCTCATGCGGTTTTAGAAGCCGGACTGCGGACGAATCCTGGTCGGCGGCCAGGATATCCGCGCTATCGACAGCCGGGCGCTCGCCGCAATGATCGCCCCGGTCTTCCAAGAGACCCTGCTGTTTGATGAAACCATTGCGGACAACATCCGCGTCGGCAGGCCGGTGGCATCCGATGCGGAGGTGGAGGCCGTCGTCAGAGCCGCTGCCGTTCACGACGCGATCATGGGTTTCGAACTCGGTTACCAGACCCGGGTGGGTCCACTCGGTGCGCGGCTTTCCGGCGGTGAGCGCCAGCGGATCTGCATCGCCCGGGCGATCCTGAAGGACGCGCCGATCGTCGTTCTCGATGAGGCGACGTCGGCGCTCGATCCGGAAAACGAAGAGGCGATCCAGCGCGCTGTATCGGCCCTTTTCGTCATTGCCCACGATCTTCCTTCTATCGTGGCTGCAGATCGGATTGTGCTTCTGGACGGCGGCAGCCACGAAGCCCTGCTGGCCTCGTCACCGATCTACCAGCGGTTATAGAGGGGCTCGGCCGAAATGCGCCGCTGGAAGATGGCGCAGGGCTGACTTTTTGCCTCGCTATGGTTGGCCTGTTCCTTCAGGAGATCCGGTTGCCGGGCGTCGGTCGAAGCGGTAGGGTTGATCGATGCTGACAGACCTCAATCTCAATCTCCTACGGTCGTTCTTCATGATTGCCAAGGAGCGAAGCCTTACGCGCGCGGCGGCGCGGCTCAACATGAGCCAGCCCTCCGTTAGCCAGGCGCTCCAGCGGCTTGAAGAGCAAATGGCCTGCCAGCTCGTTCTGCGCGACAGCCGCCGGTTCGAGTTGACGGCCCGTGGGCAGAAGGTTTTCGAGGAATGCGGCGAGATTTTCGATGCTGTCGAGCGCATCGGTCAGTTGACGCAGGATAAGACGGTCGAGGAATTCGGCGAAGTCCGCATCCAGATCATCTCCAATCTGGAATCACCGCTGATCAACGAGGCGCTGCGGCTCTATCATCAGCGCTATCCATCCGTGACGTGGGTCATCGAGGTGCAGAATAGCCAGGAGACGATCAAGCGCATCAACGCGGAAAAGTGTGGCATCGGATTTTGCCTGTTATCGCGGCCCGTCTTCAACCTGACGTGTGAACTGCTGTTTCGTGAAGAATTCAGCATCTATTGCGGAGCCGAACACGCCTTTTTCGGTCGCAAGGAGGTCGAGAAGCGGGAGTTGCGGCAGGAATCCTTCGTCTCCTTCACCTGCGCCAGTGAAGGCATGGGATTGGAACCCATGTCGGTGCTCAGCCAGAGCCTCGGACTGGGCGAACGCATGAGTGGCCAAAGCCCCAATCTGGAGGAAGTCCGGCGAATGATCGTGGCCGGTCTTGGAATCGGCATCCTTCCGCTAACCGCCGTGCATGACGAAGTCGCGAACGGCCACCTCTGGCCTCTGGAGATCAAGGACTATCCTCTGGGCGCGGATGTTTTTCTGGTTACCCACCCGGAAGGCGAATATTCCCGCGCCGAACGACATTTCCTCGATCTGGTCAAAGAGCTGCGCGCCCTTTATCCGGACATGCATTGAGCATGTCCGGACTGGTCCGCACAATCAGCGATCGGCACGCGCCACGACCGCGTGCAGCAGCACGTTAAGGCCCGGCTCTAGATCGCTGCGGGTGCAATCTTCCTCGTTGTTGTGCGTGATTCCGCCCTTGCAAGGGGTGAAGATCATCGCCGTCGAGCAGTGGCGGGCGAGGAAATAGGCGTCGTGGCCCGCCTGGGACTGGATATCGCGCCAGTCGTAACCCATCCGCACTGCCTCGTCCCGAATGCCGCTCACCATATCGCGGTCGAAGATATCGCCGCCCCAGAACCATTCGTCTTCGATCACTGCTTCGCACCCCGCCCTTGCGGCGCTTTCGTAAACGGCGCGGCGCATTTTCTCAGCCATAACCCGGGCTGTTGCCGGATCGGGATGGCGCACGTCGCAGATCGCCTGGGCGGTGTCGGAAAGGATGCCCGGCTTGTTCGGCCAGGCCGCCAGCCGAGCGCCGGTCGCCTTCCCATCGCCGACGGCGTAGTCCCAGCCGATGTCGTCGACGGCGGTCAACCAACGGGCACCCGCGATCAGCGCATTGCGGCGCAGGTCCATCGGTGTCGGGCCGGTATGCGCCGTCTTACCCGTGAAACGAACGCGCATGCCGTAGCTAGGATAGCCGCCCGTCACCACGCCGACATCACGGCCTTCGAGGTCAAGGAGCGGCCCTTGCTCGATGTGGAGTTCATAATAGGCGTCGATCTCGCCCGCACGGCAAGGCTTGTTGCCGTTGTAGCCGATGCGCTCCAACTCGGCCCCGAAGCGCGCGCCGTCGTCGGAGACCAGATTGTGTACCCAATCTACGTCATAGGCTCCAACGAAACAGCCAGACGCCACCATGGGCGGCGAAAAACGCGCGCCTTCCTCATTCGTCCAGTCCACGACGACGATGGGCCGCCGTGTGACATGGCCGGCATCGTTCAGCGTTCGCACGACCTCAAGGCCCGCAAGCACACCGGCAATGCCGTCAAAGCGGCCACCGTTGATCTGAGTGTCGAGATGGCTACCGATCAGCACCGGCGGCAGCGAGGGATCGTACCCTTCCCGTCGGCCGAAGATATTGCCGAGTTCGTCGATCTCAACGCTCAGACCGGCGTCCCGGCACCAGTTGATGAACAGGTCGCGCATGCGGCGATCGTCATCCGTCAGCGTTAGGCGGGCAAGGCCGCCTGGCCGTCCCTGACCGATTTCGGCAGATCCTTCGATGGTCGACCAGAAGCGATCTATATCGACACGGGTATCGGGTGCGAACGTCATGGGTTCACCTTTCAGATGCGGTAGTTGGGAGCCGGTTACATGCCGAATGACAGCACGCTCATCAGCCCCGGGAAGAGAACGAGAAGGAACATGATGAAGGTCATCACGCCGATGAACGGCAGCAGGTAGCGGAAGGACGCCGACATCGGGATGCCTCCGGTGCGGCAGGCAGCCATCAGGTCGATGCCGAGGGGCGGCGTGTTGGCACCGATCGCCAGGTTGATGGTCAGGAGCACGCCGAAATAGACCGGATCGATTTCGAAGGCCCGCAGGACCGGCAGGAAGACGGGCGCGAGGATCAGAATAATGGCGATGGATTCCATGAAGGTGCCGAGCACCAGAACGGCCATCATCATCAGGATCAGGGCTACCGTGGCGCTTTCAGTTGCTCCGGTGATGCCGTTAACGACAAGCTGGGGGACCTGCTCGACTGTCAGAATCCAGCCGAATACCGAGGCGGCGGCGATAACGATCAGGATCGAGCCCGTCATTTCGGTGGTGTCGCGCAGCAGGCTGAAGACCTTGGCGAATGTCAGGCGGCGATAGACCAGCATCCCGACCAGCAGCGCATAGGCGACGCCGACACCGGCTGCTTCCGTCGGCGTGAAGATGCCGAAGCGGATACCGCCGACGATGATGACCGGCGCCAGCAGGGCAAGGATGGATTCGCGCAGTGCCGTTCCCAGACGGGCCCAGCTGAAAGGTTCGCCGCCCTTCCAGCCGTTCTTGCGCGAAATCCACCAAGCCACGACCATCAAGCCGAGGCCGAGCAGGATGCCGGGGCCGATCGAATGGATGAAAAGCTGGCCGATGGATGTGCCGGTCGCGGTACCGTAGACGATCAGCACGATGGAAGGCGGAATGACCGTGCCGAGCGAGCCTGCACAGCCGAGGCCAGCGGCAGAAAAGCCGGGATGATAGCCACGCTCCTTCATGGCCGGCAGCAGCATGGAGCCGATGGCGACCACATCCGCGACGCCCGAGCCTGAAAGCGAACCGAACATCATGCAGGCGGCGATCATGACGATGGCAAGCCCCCCCGTGCGCTGTCCGACAACAGCTGCGCAGAGATTGACGATTCGGGGCGCGAGCCCGCCATGAACCATCAGCAGGCCGGCAAGCAGGAACAGTGGGATCGCAAGCAGGGTGAAGCTGTCGATACCGGCGACCATGCGCTGCGCGACGACCATCACTGGCAGTGCGTCCCCGACAAGCAGATAGGCGACCGAGGACAGCGCGAGCGCGATCACGATCGGTGCGTCGATCAGCAGCAGAAGGACGAAGACGACGAAAAGAACGATAAGGGCGAGGCTCATTTGCGCAGTTCCAGGGCCAGCAGGGCGACGAAGGCGAAGACCGCGGTGACCGGCAGGGCCAGATAGACAAGACCGGCGGGCCAGCTGAGAACCGTCGTCTCATGCGACCAGGTGAGGGATGTCATTTTCCAGCCGGACCAGAAGACGACGATCAGGAACAGGAAGGAGGCCAGGCGTGCGAGCCTGTCGAGGAAAACGCGGAAGCGGCCGGGTGCGACGATCAGGTCGGTCAGTCCGGCACAGAGATGCGTCTTGCGGATGAAGGCGGAGATCGCGCCGATGAACGTTGCCCACACCAGCAGCAGGCGCGGAATCTCCTCCGACCAGCGTGGTGTGAAGGAGAAGGCATAGCGGCAGATGACGACGTAGACGATGATGCCGGTGAAGGTAGCGATAGCCAAGCCGCCGGCGGCCCCGGCAGTCCGGTCTATTGCGGCAGCTATCCGTGGCGGGTTCGATGCATCCTGCATGGAAATCTCGCTGATATGTGGGAAGACTTGGATGGAAACGACTTTGTCCTGCCCGCGGGAGGCAGGCAGGACAAAGGGGATCGCCTTTACTTGCGATAGCTATCCATGATGGCGAGCAATTCGGGACCGAAAACGCCCTTCTCGTTGTCCCAGATCGGCTTCAGCGCCTCTACGAAGGCGGCCTTGTCGACCTCGTTGAACGCCATGCCCTTGGACTTCAGCTTTTCGATGAGTGCTACCTCGTTGTCGGCAACCATTTGCCGCTGGGCGTTGCCCCATTTGACTGCGGCTTCCTTGACGATGGCCTGATCTTCGGGGGAAATCTGCGCCCAGGTCATGCTCGACACCGTCAGGCAGGCCGCGCCCCAGATATGGCCGGTCATCGAGACATATTTCTGCACTTCATAGAATGACGATGCATCGATGATCGACAGCGGGTTTTCCTGCGCGTCGAACACGCCTTGCTGGAGAGCCGAATAGAGCTCGCCGAAAGCCAGCGGTGCGGGCTGTGCGCCAAGAAGCTCGAAGGTTGCCAATCGAACTTTGTCCGGTGTCACGCGGATCTTGATGCCGGCGAGATCGGCGGGCTTGGCAATCGGATGCTTGCTGTTGGTGATGTTGCGGAAACCGTTCTCCCACCAGGCGAGAACTTCGATGCCTTTCGGCCGCAGCAGGTCGGAAAGCGCGGTTCCAAGCTTGCCGTCAAGCGCTGCAAAAGCTTGCTCGCGGCTGGTCCAGGCATAGGGCATTTCGATGATGCCGAATTTCGGCTCGACGAACTGGAAGGAACCACTGCCGATCAGGCCGCCTTGGATGGTGCCGATCTGCATGCCCTCGATCACTTCTTTCTCCGTACCCAGCTGGCCGGAGGGGAAAATCTCGATCTTGACGCGGCCTTGCGTCTTTTCCGCAACGTCCTTGGCGAAATCGATAGAGGCCACATGCCAGCTATGCGTATCGGCCAGCACATGACCGAGGCGGATCGTCGTCTCGGCCATGGCGGCCGAATGTGCGGAAAGGCTAATAACGCCCGCCATAACTGCCGCAGCGAGACCACGGGAAATATTCGATATGCCCAGTTTCATAACACCCTCTTATGTTGTGTTCGTTCTGGGCATATTAGGCAGACAGGAGAGTCTGTAACGCAAATAGCCAAACTCAATGGCAAGCATTGCGTCCGCTTATGAGCAGGCCCGACATTTTCCGTGGATTATCCTGTGGTTGCTATGCATTCGATTTCGATATCGAAATGCGTCCAGGGGCGGATGGTCACGCAGCTTCGGGCTGGAAAACCATGCGGAAAATACTCGCGATAGACAGCATTCATATCCGCTGCGAAATCGTTGTCGGTAATAAAGACTAATGATTTGAAGACATTGTCGAGTGAAGAGCCCGCGTGACGCAACGTAAAGGAAAGGGCTTCCATGCAGGCTCGGGTCTGCGTTGCTATGTCGCCCCTGACGATCTCACCGGTCCCGATGTCGATCGGCGGCATTCCGCAGGTGTAGAGAAGACCGTCCACCCGGGTCAGGACCGTGGTCGGCGCACCCAAGCGGCGAATGGCCTCTGAAATGATAGGAATTTCAATGATTTCGTGTCTCATTCTAGATCACCTTCAGGCTTGATGGAGCAATCCTGATAACCCGGGTACGAGTGGAGCGGTAGATAGGGCTGGCCATAACGGACGGCGGCGGGCGCTGTGCCCCCGGGCGATCGTCCATTTGTCGTTGGAACTCGGCGGATCAGAGCGCAAACCTAGCGACTAGCCTATCCAATTGAAGGCTTCACCATGTGCATTCGGCGTGAAGTCGCATGCGCTACCTTCATCACCGTCGCGAACAGTCTGGCTTGGGATAGGGATCGTGCCGATTTTGCTGAGGTGATCACCGCCCCTGCCACGCCAGCGCGTGGGATGACCTCACCGCATCGCTTGTCATATGTCGGAATCGTAGCAGATGCGAAACCCGGTGTGGCTCGTCGATGAGTCCGGGCTCATCGACGAGCGCGCAGCAATCCGATAGCGATAGCAGTAGCTCTTGTGGCAAAGGAACGACCCGCCCTTCACCACCTTGTCACGGTTGCGGCTGGCCTGCTCATTGCGCTGCCGCGCAAGCTTCCCGAGCGAGCGGATGCGAAAGGAATCGGCAGTCCATTCCCAGACATTGCCCGCCATGCCATAGAGCCCGGCGCCGTTCGGTGAAAACGCATCAGCAGGGGATGTCCCAAAAAAACCGTCCGCGCATGTATTCTGCTCGGGGAAACGGCCCTGCCATATGTTGCAGAACACCGCCTGATCGCTGGGTTCATCGTCACCCCATGGGAAACGTGGGTCTGCCGCGCCGCCGCGAGCGGCATGTTCCCATTCTGCCTCGGTCGGCAGGCGGCCGCCGCACCAGGCGGCGAAGGCCATGGCGTCATTCCAGGAAACTTGCACGGCGGGATGATGGGTGCGGGCGTGGATTGTGCTGCCGGGCCCTTCCGGCGACCGCCAGTTGGCACCGTCGATGCGAAGCCACCAGGGGATTTGTGCACCGACTGGCGCGTGGCCCAACCCCTCTGGCAGCAGGCCGCGGAACACCGGTGCCCAGCCGAACCTCTCCGCTTCGGTGACGTGGCCCGTCGCAGCGATGAACTCGGCGAAGCGTGCATTGGTTACCGTTGTCGCTTCGAGCTCGAAAGCACCGAGCTTCACGGCCCGGCGAGGACCTTCCCCGTCGTCAGGGATGACCGGACGGTCGGTTCCGACATGGCTGTTGGCGGCCGGGAAGCGTATGCGCACGACTTGCATGCATGCCGCCATGGCCCGCGGGGTTGCCGGTTCCCGTGGATCATGTGCAGATCCCTTGCGACGTTCGCCAATATCGGAGCAGCAACTCAACGGTCAGGCTGCCCTTCTGAGGCCAGCCAGTATATCGGCGCTCACATGTTCAGGAATATCTCCGATCTCCGCCATTCGCGCATCCAGTTTCGCCAGCATACGTTCGAAGACCTTGGCATAAGCCGGATCGCTGGCACAATTGGAAAGCTCGAATGGATCCTTTTCGCAATCGAAAAGCTCCCATTCGGGCGGCTCGTCGCCGGCAAAGGCGCCGAGCTGGTCGAGCGGATCGTTGTACCAGTAGATGAGCTTGTAGCGCTCGTCACGCACGCCGTAATGTGCGAAGGCGTTGTGGAATTCGTCCTTGTGCATCCAATAGCGATGGTAGGCGAGACCCTTGTCATTCTCGTCCGCTGTCTGCTCCAGGATCGGCCGCATGCTTGTTCCCTGCATGTAGCTCGGAACAGGCAGGCCCGCATAGTCGAGAAATGTCGCCGCAAAATCCACATTGGTCGTGATATGCGCCGCGCGTGCGCCGGCTTCGATCCCGTCGGGATAACGGATGAGGAAGGGCATCTGCAGGGATTCCTCGTACATGAAGCGCTTGTCGAACCAGCCGTGTTCGCCGAGGAAGAAGCCCTGGTCGGACGTGTAGATGACCATGGTGTTGTCGCGCAGGCCTTGTGCATCGAGATAATCAAGCAGACGGCCGACATTCTCGTCGACGGCGGCGATGGTCTGCAGGTAACGCATCATGTAGCGCTGATATTTGAACAGGGCCAGTTCCTGCGGATCGGTGAAGACGAAGTTCTCGCCGGTGAGGCCATCGATCAGGCGCAGCTCCTCTCCCTCCCTGATTTCAGGCACCTTGCGCTGGGTCCATCCACCCAAAAGCAACGTGCCGACCTCCTCGCCGCCTTCGGGCTGGACGAGGCCGAGATCCTTGTAGGTCATGTCGGAGCGGATGCGCATCTTGGCCGCCGCAGCCGCCGTCGCGCGGTTGGCATAGTCGTCGGAGAACGTCTCAGGCACCGGCAGCGTGCCATCCGCATAAAGGTGCCGATGGCGCGGATGCGGTTCGAAGCTGCGATGCGGTGCCTTGTGGTGGCACATGAGGAAGAAGGGCTTGTCGGGGTCACGATTGCCCAGGAAGTCGAGGCACTTGTCGGTGATAATGTCGGTCGCATAGCCTTGCTCGAGGTGCGATCCGTCACGGTCGATCATGACGGGGTCGAAATAGTCGCCCTGGCCGGGTACGACCGACCATTCGTCGAAGCCCGTCGGCTCGTGCGCCTTGCCTTCGCCGAGATGCCATTTGCCGAAGATTGCGGTCTGGTAGCCGCCAGCGCGCAGGTGCTTGGCCACGTTGGGCTGGCGATTGTCGATATGCGTATCGAGCGTCGTCACCGTGTTCACATGATTGTAGGTTCCGGTCAGAATAGCGGCCCGGCTCGGCGTGCAGATAGAATTCGTCACGTAGCAGCGGTCGAGGCGCATGCCCTCGTCGGCGATGCGGTCGAGATTGGGGGTGCTGTTGAGACCCGAGCCATAGGCGGAAATCGCCCGCGCGGCGTGGTCGTCCGACATGATGAACAGGATATTGGGCTTCTTGGACATTCTCATCTCGATGAAAAAGGGCCGGCGCGGGTGTCCGCGCCGGTCGATTGGCTTTAGTTGCCGGCGTAGAGATCGGCCATGTAATAGTCTTTCGGATCGAGCGGGTTCTCGATCTTGCCGAAGGCGACGAACTGTTCGTTGAGGCCTTTCAGCCAGCCCTCGACAGTGCCGTCCTTGCTCGCAGCGGCCAGTTCGGCCGAAGTGAGGAACTTGCCGTTCGTGCTTTCGGTGCGGAGTGGGTCCACTGGCGCGCCAAGGAAGCTTGCCGTGATGTCGACGGAGCGCGGCACGTCGGCAGCACGGAAGTCGTTGGCTTCCTTCATCGTGGCGATGAAGCGCTTGATCAGATCGACGTCCTCGGTAACAACCTCGTTGCGAGCGACGAACGCGGACGGGAACGAGTTCTGCGGGTAGAAATCGCTGCTCTTGGCGACTTCCACCAGATCTGGCAGCGTGTTCTTGATGACGCCGACCAGCGGATACCAGATGCCCGCGCCGTCGATCTGCCGGGAGGCGAAGGCCGAGACCACGGTAGGCGGGTCCATTTTGACGACTTCGACGTCGGACAGCGTCATGCCGGCCTTGGCGAGTGCGAGGCGCAGCAACATATCGCCAGACGTGCCCTCGGGAACGCCGATCTTCTTGCCCTTGAGATCGGCCATGGAATTGATGCCCGGTTGGGCGATGACGCGATCCGACAGGCCGAGTGCGTTCATGGCCACGAGCTTGGCCTTGCCGGTGGCGGGCAACCACAATGCGCCGGGACCGACATAACCGAAATCGAGGCTGCCGGCGCCGAGCGCCTGGATCTGGATCGGGCCATTGGTGAAGACCTTGAGGTCCGGCTCCAGGCCATGCTTGGCCCACAGGCCCTGGTCACTGGCGATCGCCGTGAGACTGGTGCCGAAATAGTCGGCGATATAGCCGACGCGTACTGGTTTGGCGTCGGCGCGGGCGGATCTTGCCGAAAGGCCGAGGAAGGGGCTCGCGATGGCGCCTGCGGCGACTGCGCCGAGAAGCTTGCGTCTGGTAAAGGTCATGATTTTCTCCTCCTTGTCATGACGTTGATTTGGCTTGGCTGTTCTGGTGGTAGACCGCATACCAAACCTGATTGCGGATCTCGGCGAACTCCGGCGACAGTCGAATTTCTTCCGTGCGTGGATAGGGCAGGTCGACAGGAATGATCTTGTGCAGACGGCCGGGCCTCGAAGCCATGACGATGACGCGGTTGGCGAGATAGACCGCTTCGTCGACGTCATGAGTGATGAAGACGACGGTGCGCCGCTCCCGGCTCCACGTGTCCAGCAACTGGTCCTGCATGTTGACGCGGGTCAATGCATCGAGTGCGCCGAAAGGTTCGTCCATGAGCAGGATCGTCGGGTTGGCGGCATAGGCGCGCGCAATGGCGCAACGCTGCTTCATGCCGCCGGACAGTGTTTTCGGCAGGGCGTCCGCGAAATCCTTGAGACCGACGAGGTCGATGAAGCGATCGGCGATCGTCTTGCGCACGGCCGAGGGCAGGCCCTTGATCCTGAGGCCGAACTCGACATTCTCGCGAACCGTGAGCCAGGGGAACAGGGCGTATTGCTGAAAGATGACGCCACGCTCCGGCCCCGGTCCATTAACCGGCTTGCCATCGACGAGCACGCGTCCGTCAGACACGTCCGTCAAGCCGGCGGCGATGTTCATAGCTGTCGACTTGCCGCAGCCGGACGGGCCGACGACGGTGACGAATTCGCCGTCGGCGATGTCGAGATTGAGCCGGTCGAGGGCGAGGAACGCGTTGCTGCCCTGGCCGAAACGGCGGGTGACGTTCTGGAACGAGATCTTCGGTTCGCTGTTGATAGGGGTCATTGAACGCGCTCCTGCCACCGGGTGAGGCGCCGTTCCGCCGCTTGGACGAGGCGGTCCATGACAAGGCCAAGGATGCCGATGGTGATTAGGCTGACGAAAATGGTGGGTAGTTCGTAGTAGAGTTGTGCCTGCTGCATGCGGAAGCCCAGTCCGGACTGCGCCGCGATGAGCTCGGCGGCGACAACCGTTGCCCAGGAAGAGCCTAGACCGATCCGTACCCCGACCATGATGAAGGGCATCGAGGCGGGAATGACCACACGCCAGAAGATCACTCCATCCTTCGCGCCGAGCACGCGCGCCGCATTGATCAACGTCCGATCGGCGCTGATCACTCCCTGATAGGTGGCGACCACACAGGACAGGAAGGAGGCCAGGAAAATGACGAAGATTTTCGGCGCTTCATCGATGCCCATGGTTACGATGGCCAGCGGAATGATCGCCAGCGGCGGGATCATGCGGAAGAACTGGACATAGGGTTCGATCAGAGCCCGGGCGACGCTGTACCATCCCATCAGGAAGCCGACGGGAACGGCGAGCGCGACCCCGAGCAGGAAGCCAGTCAGAACGCGCCGGAGGCTGGAGACGATATCGAGCAGCAACTGGCCGTTGGCGAGCAGCGTGACCGCGCGCTCCGCCACTTGCGCTGGCCCTGGCAAAACGACCAGTTTGGCTTGGGTGATTGCCCACCAGATGACTAAGCCGATCGCGAAGGCGGTCAGATTGAGTGCGAGTGGACCCAGCTTCCCGGCTGAGGCATTCTTGGTGACGCCCGCCTCGTTTTTTGTCGTCACGGTGCTCAATGGCGGTCTCCAGAATAAAAGAAGTGATCCAGGGCCACGGCGGCGCCGCCGAAAGCACCGGACTGCGCCCCGAAGCTGGTTCGCTCGAACCGGAGGATGTCGCGCATATGCGGCATCACGCGCGGCGGCAGGTGTTGACGTAGATGCGCGAACAGGCTCTCGGGGGCTTCACCAAGATGACCACCGAATACGATCAGGTCCGGTGTCAGCAGCGTGATCGCGATGGCCAGCGAATCCGTCAGGCGGTTGAGTACCGGCACCCAGCCAGCAGTCTTTTCCATCCTTGCCAGCAGGTCAGTCGGCGCCGGGCCCTCCAGGCCCAGGGATTGCGTCAGAACACGCTCGTTCAGGTAGCATTCGAGACAGCCGTGATTGCCGCAGCTGCAGCGCGGTCCATCGTTGGAAATCTGGATGTGACCGAGTTCGACGGCGCCATGGCCGCCTGGCCTGAACGGCATGCCGTCTATCACCAGCCCGGCACCAAGCCCGGACCGCAGATAGACGAACAGCGTGCCTGGCACCTTGCGACCCAGACCGAAGCGCGCTTCCGCGATCGCCATTGCGGTGACATTGTGCTCAAGGATCACCGGCAGGCCGGTCTGTTGTTGCAGCATGTCGGCCAGGGGCACGTTGCACCATCCGGTATTGATCGACGTTAGTATGGTGCGTTGGTCGGTATCGACAGGACCCGGCACGCCAAGGCCGACGCCGAGAATGCGTTCGATGCCGCTCGACGCCTGAAGTGTCCGGATTTCGCCGGCAATGCGCGCGAGTATTGCTTCGGGTGATGCTAGAGGCAGGTCGAAGTCGAAAGACGCCGCGGCCTTGGGCGCGCCCATGAGATTGGTGATGGTGAGTTGCACGAGGCCCGCGCCGACATGCACGCCGGCAACATGTCTCGCATCGGGCAGGAGCCGGATCGCCTGACCCGGCCGCCCCACGCCGCTGCTTCCCACGGGCTCCTCTTCGGCAACGTCGCCCTCATTGAGAAGTTGGGCTGTCACATGTGTAAGCGTGGTAGCAGACAGCTTGCTGCGGCGTGCGAGAATTGCGCGCGATTGTGGTCCCTCATCGCGCAGAATACGGAGAATCTGTCCGTGATGCAGCCCCATGCATGGCCCTCCACCAATTATTTTCTAAAGTTTAGAAATTAATTTGCATCTGTCAAGGCTGGCCGGTTCTGCTTGGGCCGGAATGGTACTCTCATGAGTGATTTCGAGTGTTTCCGGTGCCTCATGTTCACTGGAAACACTCTCGGTCCGCCGGCGCGTTTAGGCTGTGGCGCGGCCATCTAGAGAATGGCATTTGTGATACGTAAATGGGTCAATTAGAAAGTAATGATACGTATTTATGTCTTTCGTATCGGCCGAGCCTAAAATGTTTGAGACAGCTCGCCTTACTCCGCGAAGAACGGACGGATAGGTAGGATGGCACAGCATGAGTCAGAATTCTTGCTGGAAATCGGGCAATTGCTGATGGCGACGCGTAAAGGCCGGCAACTGACATAGGAGCAGGTTGCCAACATGGCGGGTGTATCGCGTCCCCGCTATCGTGAGATAGAAGCCGGAAGCAGTGTCGCGCCCACAACGACACTGATCAACATCGCGCGCGCTCTCGGGCTTGAATTGATGCTTGTACCACAGGCGATGGTTCCGGCCGTTGATGCGCTGCTACGGCCCCAGGATGATATCGACGATCTCCCGGCATTCATCGCTCATCCGGACGAGGATGAGAATGTCTGAAGCTTCCTCCGATCCGAGTCCACCTCGTCGCTTAATGTGCTGCTGAACGATTTCAAGGTCGGCACGATCGTTCGGACACCTGGTGATTTCAACGCCTTCAGCTTCGAGGAGAGCTATCGCGCCACCGGCGGCTTTCCGGTGCTCAGCCTGTCTTTCCGCGCAGCCACAGGCGGATTGCGTAAGGATCCCAAACCCGTTGCCCGTGCTCTACCGGCGTTCTTTGCCAATCTCCTCCAAGAGGACAAATTGCGCGAGGCAATGGAAAAGCATCACGCCGGCAGCGTTCGCGCTGGGAACGATTTCGATCTGCTTATCGCACTCGGGGCGGACCTGCCGGGCGCCGTCCGCGTTGTGCCGAGCGAGGGAACGGTGGTGCATCTTGACGATCTACCCGTTTCAAAACCGAAAGCCCGGTTTTCGCTCGCTGGTGTGCAGATGACGCTTTCGGTTATCAAGAATACAGGCAAGGCGGCAGGCTGACATTGCCACTTGGCGACGAGCAGGGTTCGTATATCGCCAAGTTTCCGTCGACCTCATTTCCTGGCGTGTCGGAAAACGAATATGCCAATCTTGCTTTGGCAGAAGCCATCGGCATGGAGGTGCCGGAACGGGAACTTGTCGAGCAATCGGAGTTCGAAGGAATTCCAAAGGCGTTCGAGATGCTGTCGGACGGCAAAGTCCTGCTCGTCAAACGCCTTGATCGTGGTCTTGGTAGCCAGCGGATCCATATCGAGGATTTCGCGCAAACGTTCGGCGTCTATCCTTCCCGGAAATATGAAGGAGCGGCCTAGCATGATTTCGCTGCCGCCTTGAACGTTGCCGTGTCGCCGCCTGCCGCACTGGAGTTTGTCCGGCGGCTGGCTCTGGCTGCGTTGACCGGCAATGGTGACATGCACCCGAAAAACGGGTCGTTGATCTATCGCGAGGCAGGTGACAAACCGCAACTCGCGTCTGTCTATGACGTGCTCTCGACAATCCCATATATCCAGGCAGATGCAATGGCTCTGTCGCTCGGCGGCGAGCGTCCTTTCAAGGCGTTGAATGCGCAGCGCTGGAAAGCTTTTGCCAACCGTGCACGATTGCCGGAAGCTGCAGTTCTCGGGACAGTGGTCGACACGATCGAACGCGTGGACGATCACTGGTGGTCGCTGCCGGAACGCGAGGTTGTTCCGGCAAAGGTTCTCGAGCGTATGGATGCTCATGTGCGGCTGATGACACCGCGGCGGCACGTGGACCGTCCAGAGATCGAAATCATGAAACTGCAGGATCTTGAGGATACGGGCGCTGTGTTCCAGATCGCGAGACAGGCGATCGAAGGTGAGGCGGAGAAAAACTGCGTATGCACCTCCATTGGACTTGGCCAATGCTGCCTGAAGGCCCGGCCTCGTCTCGAATGACGAGCCACTGACACCGGCATCAACGAACGTGTCGGCCAAATGCCGGCTTTGTCGTAGGATGAATTCCTTTCTGAGGTCGAGCTGGGTTTCGATCGAGGTGGGATTTTGTTGATCTTTTGAACAACGCACGTAAAGCCCGCCGCCTGGGGCGTGCAAAATCACCGGTCTCCCTGGTTTGAAGCGCAGTCACCATGGTAGAGATCGAGTATGGGATTCGGGATTTTCATTCATCGCACAGATTCGATCTATGACGACAGCCCGGCTGAGCAATATCAGTTTCCGAGCCAGTATCTCGGTCGTGTTCAGGCCTGCGTGGGAGACTGGATTATCTACTATGAGCCCCGCAAAGTGGCAGCGACTCGCGGATATTTCGCGATCGCCAAAGTTTCGCGGGCCATTCCGGATCCCAAAGCGCACGGAATGCATCTGGCTCTGATCGAAACTGGCAGCTACCTCGATTTCGTCAACCCCGTTCCCTTCAGTGGTCCAGACGGCGTGATCGAACGCGGAGTTCTGAACGAAGAGGGACGGATCTCGGGACGAGCGCAGGCCGCGGTCCGGCCAATCTCCGCAGCGGATTTTAATCGCGTCCTCTCCATCGGACTGGCGGAAGATCAACCCGAGTTGCCGCGGTCCGGGGAAGCGACTGAGACGTGGGAGCCGGATGGGTTTTCGGACGGTCCCCAGGCTCCCTTTATTTTGGAACAGGAGAGGGCGCGTGTCGCGCAGCTCTCGTCACGTATCGTTCGCGACCGTCTATTTCGCCGCTTGATTTTGCAAGCCTACGACAAGCGATGTGCGATAACAGGCTTGAAGCTGGTCAACGGCGGTGGGCGCGCGGAGGTCGATGCTGCCCATATCCGCCCGGTCGAAGCGAAAGGACCAGATATCCTGTCGAACGGCATTGCGCTCTCCGGAACTGCACACTGGATGTTCGATCGAGGCCTTATCGGCTTGTCAGACGATCTTGATATCCTAGTCTCACGCCATGCAAACGATCGTGACAGTATCCAGGGCCTCATCAACAAGACTGGAAAGGCGATCTCGCCGGTAGGTATCCATGAGCGCCCGCACCCTCAATTTCTACAATGGCATCGTGAGAATGTCTTCAAACATTAGCATGCCCGTGGTTCATATCCTTTCAAGACAAAGAACGGATGCTTTCTAACCCACGCTCCTTGCGAGGGTGACCGTTTCCGGTGTGCCGCACACGAAGTCCAGCTTGCCGGAAAGGCCAGCTGTTGCCCAGTCGATCGTGGTTGTGACGCCCATCGTCTCAAGAGCAGGGAGCATGCCGACAATGTCCCAGCACGGGATGGAGCGGCCGAGATAGCCGTCAACTGCGCCCTTGGCGACGTCGATCAGCGAAATGACGGACGAGCCGGTGATGCGGAACGCCACATTGAGGTCGTTCATCACCTGGTCGAGCACGCGGAGCGCCTCGTCATTGGGGACGCTTGGATGAATGCCCACGCCGAGGGCCGCGCTGGCGCGCTCAAAGGGGCGCAGAGGGGAGAGCGGCTTGCCGTTCACCGCGGCAGGCAATCCGCCGCCACCGGAGAAAATCTCGCCGCGCACCGGCGTGTTGACGACGCCGAAGACCGGCCACCCCTTATCGAACAGACCGATGGAAATGCCCCAACCGTCGCTGCCGCGCACGAAATTGAACGTGCCGTCGATGGGATCGATGACCCAGGTGCGGCCCGAGTGGCTGGCGACAGCCGCACCCTCCTCGCCGAAAACCCCATCCTCAGGGAAGGCTTTCGCCAGCGCGTCGCAGATGAATTGTTCGACATCTCGATCCGCCGCCGTGACGAGGTCGAGCGGCCCCTTGGCCTCGACACTCAGCGTGGAAAGGCTGCGGAAATGGTTCAGCGCGATCTCACCGGCTTCCTTGGCGATGGATTGCACGCGCGCATAATCATTGTTCAAAACGGAATTCCTTCAATCGTCCAGGTAGACATAACGGGTGTGAACGGCGACGTTGCCGTCCTCGAAACGGTAGACGTAGTAGGCGTAGGGCTCGCTGACGAGGCTGGGTTCATGCGGCGTCGGCGTAAGGTAGAGCGCCATCTGGAAGGCGGGGCTGCCGGCAACGGCGCAATGGGCACCGTTCCAGGTGGCTTGAAAAGGGCGGTGGATGTGGCCGGCCAGAATAGTGAGCGGTCCACGATACTCTCGTACCAACCGTGCGATCTCACTGCGTCCTGCGGTCAATGCAGCCTTGTCGAGTGACTGGATGCCGGAAGGGAAGGGCGGATGATGCAGCAGCACGAGCGCCGGCTCCGTGCCGCCGGCCGGCAGCCTTTCCGCCAACCAGACAAGGCTTTCCGGGACAAGTGCGCCATCGCCGCGCCCCTCGATCAGTGTGTCGAGCGCAAGAACCTTGAGGCCGCCGATGCGGGTCTCGTAGTTGAGATACGAACTATCGGAGAAGGGCAAGCGGTCGGCGAAGGCCGCGCGCAGGGCATACCTCCTGTCATGATTGCCGGGCACCACGAAGACCGGCATGGAAAGAGGCGCAAGGATATCCTGCAGCAGTGCATAGTCCTGTGCCGAACCGCCATCGGTGAGGTCGCCGGTGAGGGCGATGGCATCGAGTCTGGGCGCGAAGGCGGCAAGATCTGCCACGACGCGACGCGCGACGCGCTCGGCATCGAGCCGCACCAGAGGGGTTTCCGGCTTGTCGGAAAAGACATGGAAATCGGAAATATGGGCGATCAGCACCGGGTGAATTCCTTTCCTGCCCGCTCAGCGGATGCCGGCGCGCATAAAGCTCTGGACGAACTGACGCTGGAAAATGATGAAGGCGAGAAGGAGCGGCGCGACGGAAAGCAGCGTCGCTGCCGTCACACGCGCCCAGTCGACACCCTGCTCGACCGTCGCGAAAACCTGCAGGCCCACCGTGATGGGACGGGTTTCGACGGAATTCGTCACGACGAGCGGCCAGAGGAAGTTGTTCCAGTGGTAGCTGACGGTGACGAGGCCGAAGGCGACATAGGTCGGCTTGGCCAGCGGCACGAAGACACGCAGCAGAACCTGAAGCGCATTCGCGCCTTCCAGCCGCGCGGCCTCCTCCAGCTCCTTCGGCACGCTCTTGAACGTCTGCCGGAAGAGGAAGATGCCGAAGGCCGAGGCGAGATAGGGCAGGCCCATGCCGAGGATGGTATCGCGAAGCCCAAGGGCTGCGAGCGTGCGGTAGTTCTCGACCAGCAGGATCTCCGGCATGATCATCAGCTGCACCAGCACCAGCAGGAACAGCACCTCCGAGCCGCGGAACGGGAAGCAGACGAAGGCATAGGCGGCGAGCGTGCACACGACGATCTGCGAGGCGAGAATGAGCGTCACCAGCAGGAAGGTATTGAGGAAGTAGCGCGGGAAGGGCGCGGCCGACAGCACTTCACGGAAATTCTCCAGCGTCAGCGGCGCGAAAAGATCGAAGGTGCTCGATCCCGTCGCGGGATGGAAGGCCGCCCAAAGGGCGAACAGCATGGGGGATACCCAGAGGAAGGCGAGGAACCAGGCGCCAAGTGTCGTGACAGTGCTGGAGGGAGCTTGGGTCGACGTGCTCATCGATAGTGAACCTTCTTGTCGAGATAGCCGAACTGGAAGAGGGCGATGAGGGCGAGGACCGTCAGCAGGAAGACGGTGAGCGCTGCGGCGTAGCCGGTATCCCAGTATTGGAAGCCCGTCTCGTAGATGTAGAAGAGCAGCAGCGTCGTCGCATTGTCCGGCCCGCCCTTGGTGAGCGCAATGACATGGTCGACAAGGCGGAAGGCGCCGATCAGCGCATTGACCAGCACAAAAAGCGTGGTGGGCATGATGAGCGGCGCGGTGACGCGGCGGAAAGTCTGCAGCGGGGTCGCCCCCTCGAGGCGTGCCGCCTCGATCAGCGTCGGCGAGATCTGCTGGAGCGCGGCGAGGTAGAAGATCATGAAGAAGCCGGCCTCCTTCCAGATCGTGATGACGATCAGCGCCCACAGCGCCGTGGAGGGCGTGCCGAGCAGGTTGTTGTGGCCGAGGCCGACAAGGCCGAGCAGCTGGTCGACCGGCCCATAGCTCGGCGCATAGAAGAACAGCCAGATATTCGCGACGGCGACCATCGGCAACACGGTTGGCGTGAAGTAGGCCATGCGCACCAGGCCCTGGCCGTGGATCCGGTTGTTGACGAAGAGCGCCATGGCAAGCGCCAGCGCCATTGAGGCCGGGATCGTGGCGGCGGCATAGACGATGTTGTTCGTCAGCGCCTGCCAGAAGACCGGGTCCTCGATCATGCGGGTATAGTGGTCGACGCCCACGAAGACGGCGGCGCGGCGGCCCTTCGGCGTCGAGAAGAAGCTGTGGTAGAGCGTTGCCAGGATGGGCTGATAGGTGAAGACCCACAGGAGAACCGCCGCCGGCAAGAGCAGCAAGCTTCCGTAGATGAGATTTCGGGACTTGTTCATCTTAGACCTGTCGACGGTTGTCGGCCTCAAGCGGAGGGACGCGGCCTGATCGGCCGCGCCCGGCAGGATGTGCCCTAGCGGTAAGGCTTCAGGATGCGGTCGATCTGGTCCTGCGCCTCGGCGAGCGCTGCTTCCGCCGTCTTGTTGCCCGTCAGCGCCGCCGCCAGGGCGTCGTTGAGGATTTTGGTCGCGCGGGCGTTCTCATGGGTCGAAAATTCCGGCACGGAGGCGGGGATCTGCTTGAGCGCCACCAGCGCCTGCGGTGCTTCCGCGACGTATTTCTTCATCGTCTCGGTTTCCCAGGAGCCGTCGCGCGGTGCGACATAGCCCGTCTGCACGGCCCAGTCGGCGAGAATTTCGTCGGAAGTCAGGAACTGGATGAACTTGTAGGCGGCGGCCTTTTCCTCATCCGAGGCATCCTTGAAGATATAGAGATTGCCGCCGCCAAGCACGGAGGCGGGCGTCGGATGCCCCGGGAAAGGGGCGATGCCGAAGTCGAAGGTGGCGTTCTTGCGGATATTGGCAAGGTTGCCCGTCGTGTGCCAGATCATGGCGACGCGGCCGGCGAGGAAATCGGCCGGCGCCGTGCCCCATTCGAAGATGCCCGGCGGGTGGATCGCATCCTTCGTCGAGAGATCCACCCAATATTGCAGGGCCTCGACGACCTTCGGATCGGTCAGGTAGGTCTCGGTGCCCGCCTCGTTGACCAGCGTGCCGCCGTTCTGGGCGACCAGCGCGCCGAACAGCCACTGGGCCGAGCCGACATTGCCGGCGATGCCGACGCCCCAGCGCGTCACCTGGCCAGCCGCATCCTTGGCCGTGACCGCCTTGCCGGCGGCGACCATCTCGTCCCAGGTCGTCGGGTATTTTTCCGGATCGAGGCCGGCGCCCTTGAAGGCCTGCTTGTTGTAGTACATCACCGCGGTCGAGCGCTGGAACGGCACGGACCAAAGATGGTCTTCGGTCTGTCCGCTCTTGAGATAGGCCGGCATGAAACCGGCCAGCCAGGCCTTGTCCTCGTCGGTCTTGATGAAATCGTCGATCGGGTCGATCACGTCCTCGTCGATCAGTGTGTAGACGTCGGTGGCCAGCAGCACGGCGACAGCGGGCGGCGTACCGGCCTTGGCGGCGGTCAGCGCCTTGGTCGTCGTGTCATTGTAGTTGCCGGCGTAGATCGGGGCGACGGTGATGCCGGGATTGGCTTCCATGAACTTCTGCACGTAGCCATCGACCACTTTGGTGACGGGTCCGCCGACCTGTACCGGATAGTAGAAATCGATCTTGGTGTCGGCCAACGCCATTCCCGCGGTAAGCGCGATGTAGGAGAAGCCGGCCGCAGCCAGTTTCAGGGCATTTCGTTTGCTCAAAGGCATGGTTCCATCCTCCTCTAGAAGCTGTTCAGTCGGGTGACGTCGTCGCGCCTTGCTCCGCTCGATCGGTCGAAGAAATGCGTCGCCATGGGATCCCAGGCGAGGTGTACCGCCGCGCCATCGGCAAGGCCGGGGCGGCCGGGCACGCGCATCTGAAGAAGCTGGTTGCCGACGCGGCAGGCCAGGATTGTGTCGGCGCCGAAATACTCGCTCGACTGGACGGTTGCCGGCTCGCCGCTCTCGACAAGGCGCAAATGCTCGGGCCGGATGCCGAGGTGCAGGCCCTCGTGCGCGGCGTCGGCGACCGGACGCGTGCCGCCGGCGATGACCGAACCGTCGGGGCCGCCGGCGAGATCGAGGATGTTCATCGGGGGTGTGCCGATGAACTGGGCGACGAAGATCGAAGCCGGCTTCTCGTAGAGATCGCCCGGCGCACCGGCTTGCTCCACACCGCCCTTGTTGAGCAGGATCACGCGGTCAGCCATGCTCATTGCCTCGGTCTGGTCGTGCGTGACATAGACCATGGTGATGCCGAGGCGTTTTTGTAGCGCGCGGATTTCGCTGCGCATCCCCGCGCGCAGTTTCGCATCGAGGTTGGAAAGCGGTTCGTCGAGCAGGCAGAGCGGCGTCTGCGAGATCAGCGCGCGGCCAAGCGCCACGCGCTGCTGCTGGCCGCCTGACATCTGGCTCGGCCGTCGGTCGAGCAGATGGCCGAGCCCGAGAAGCTCTACCGTGTGCTGCAAGCGCTTTTGCTGTTCGGCCTTGGCGACGCCGCGCACGGAAAGGCCGAACAGGATATTATCGGCAACGTTCAGATGCGGGAACAGCGCGTAGGACTGGAAAACCATGGAAAGATTGCGCTTGGCGGGCGCCAGCGCCGTGACATCGCGTCCGGTTATCGAAATCGTTCCCGATGTCACCATGTCGAGCCCGGCAATCAGCCGAAGCGTCGTGGATTTGCCGCAGCCCGACGGGCCGAGCAGGGCGACGAATTCGGCTTCGCTGGTCGAGAAGCTCACGTCGTCCACCGCCCGGAACGCGCCCCAGTCCTTCACAAGGTTGTTGACCGATATTCCTGTCAAAATTTCCCTCCCCGCCCGGCAAGCCTGCCGGCACCTCAAACGAAGATGAATTTGGACCGCAGATCGCCCGGCAGGGATCGCGTCAGCGGTCGCGTCGCCTCGTTGGTGACGATGTGATCGATCTTCTGCAGCGGCGCGATCACCGAGAGCGCGCTGCGCTGGAATTTGGAATGGTCGGCAACGACGATGACTGTGCGCGCGATCTCGATCATTGCCTGCTGAACGGAGCTGATCTGCGGAGTTGCCGTCGCGATCAGCCCACGGTCCAGATCGACGGCCGTCACGCTCAGGATCGCCTTGTCGACGCTGAAGCGCCGTACGGCTTCCACTGCCATCGGACCGCCTAGCGATCGGTTGGGCTCAATATATTGTCCGCCGATGAAGTGAATATCCCGTGCGCCGCTGGCGGCCAATTCGGTCAGGATATCGGTGCCGTTGGTCACGAAGGTGAGAGACTGCCGTGCCGCCAGGTGCTTGGCGGCCCGAAGCGTCGTTGTACCGCTGTCGATCATCACAGCGTCGCCCTCGACGACGAGTTCGGCAGCCGCGGCGCCGATGCGCGCCTTCTCCTCGATATTCGTGCCCTCGCGCACCGGCGTGCTGTAGTCGCGCGTTGTCTGATTGATGATGGCAGCGCCACCATGCATGCGCCTCAACAGGCCGCGCGCTTCAAGCTCGTTGAGATCGCGGCGGATCGTGGCGATGGATACGTCCAAGACGTCTTTGAGTTTCTGGGCGTCGGCAAAAACCTCGACGCGCAAATGCTCAAGCAGGCGCGCCTGACGAACGGCGGCGGATTTGAGTTCATTCTCAGAAAGAGTTTCGCTCATCGGAAGCCCTCCCAGCTTTCATGATCGAATACAATCTTTTTATGATCTTTTTCGATCTTGTCAAGCGGAGCCTAATGATCTGACCGCACGCAAGCGGTCGTCAATGTCCTTGGATGCCAGGTATGTGCGGGTGGCCAAGTAGTTCGGAATTTGATCGTTATCGATCAATCACCGGCCCGCGATCCATGTGAACGGGCCAATGTCGTGCCCCCACCATTTTGATCGCTGATGCGCGTAGGTGGACCTGCGCGCGTGGTCACGGCCCCATTCCCGAAGATGACGTGGCGACTGGCCGCTGCGTCTGGCGTGGTGGGCGATGCGCATGTTCGGCATGTAGCTGCCAGGTTTGGAAACGAAACCGGTTCGGAGGGTGCATGGACAGTGGCGCGAAGGTGGGTCCGTGCGATCCTCGACTCTTCCACTTTACTTCGTTCCGCCGTCAATTATGAGGAACGCTTGCCGCGCACAGCCTTTCGATAGATTTCGGCATACACTGCCGCGCGCAACGACCGCGCATTGGTATCCGAGGAGGAGATCCCCGCTGAGGAGCTGCAGAACGTTAGCTCTATTCAAAGTGCGGGGTCGAGGCGGGCTCACATCCCTTTAAGAGCAATTCAACAGCGGTGCCGACAGTCGCTGGCATTGCCGCGCGGGAATTGAGCATTGGCCGCCTCAGTTCCGCGTGGAAACCAACAGCGGATGAACGGTCGCAGGAAATTTGATCTGCGTGAGGCACTCAATATCGGAGTGATGTGATATTATCAGGTTTGCGCCAGAGCCAATTTTTGGACACTGATAGACTTCGTGGACCAACACCCACCCCAACGATTTCGGCGTGCCGCTTACTTCCAGCTCAACATTCCAATCACTTTTTTGTGGCCGGCATTTGAAGCTAGCCAACACGCAGCGGGACCTCAATCTTAACCTTCTGGTAACCCTCGGCGAGGCTACAAGGGTGTCTGTCCATACCCTGCCTTGCGGGGTTCCACCTCCTGACGTGCTGGGATCGGTACGATGTATATGGGAGGATTTGCGGTGGAGTCATCCGGATGAACGTCATTTCCAGCGTCCTCAAGCGACGAAGCCGAGTTCATTTCCTTCTGCGCGGGGATCGCTCGATCGTGACCGCTCACGGGTCTCGCACTCACAGGAGTTGTGCGGCGATGAAGAAGCGGCGGCTTGGCGTTCTGATCGCGCTCTTCCTGATGGCGTATCTGGGTATTGGCGCACGTTTGGTTCACTATGGGCTCGCGGTACCAGTCTCCTCGGGTCCGATAGGCATCGTTTCACCGGTAGCGTCTCGCCCGAACATCGTCGATCGCAACGGAAAGCTTCTCGCAACCGATCTCAGGCTCGTATCCCTCTATGCCGAGCCTCGCAGAATCGTTGATGCCGATGAGGTTGTAGAGAAGCTGTCCGCGGTTATTCCCAATCTCGACTGGAAGGCCACCCATCGCAAGCTTCGTTCGGGGGCGGCGTTCCAGTGGCTGAAGCGACAGCTGACACCCCGACAGCAAGCCGCGATCCTGGCGCTCGGAATCCCCGGAATAGGCTTTCGTCCGGAAGTCGGCCGGCTCTACCCGGGTGGCGCAACGGCATCCCATATATTGGGGCACGTCGATATCGACAACCGGGGCCTGGCGGGTATGGAGCGCTATATTGACCGCCAGGGCCTTGCCGATCTCAGAGCGGCGGGAATGACGAATGATGTGCGGCTCGAACCGGTTCGTCTGTCCATCGATCTCAGAGTTCAAAGCATCGTTCGCGAGACGATCAAGGAAGCGATGAGCGCCTATCAGGCCGAAGCAGCAGGAGCCGTTATCCTGGATATATCGACGGGGGAGATCCTCGCAATGGCTTCTGTGCCCGACTACAATCCGAATGAGCCTTCGAGGATGATGCCCAACGGCAAGATCGACAAGGAGTACGAGAAGGGCTGGTTCAACCGAATGAGCAATGCGACGTTCGAGATGGGCTCTACATTCAAGAGCTTCACGCTGGCTATGGGGTTGGATGCCGGTGTGATCAACCTCGACTCAATCGTCGATGCTTCGCGGCCGCTCAGAATGGGGGGCTTTACGATCAAGGATTTCCACGGCCGCAACCGCCCACTTACGGTACCCGAGGTCTTTCGATATTCCTCGAATATCGCCACTGTGAAGATAGCAGACATGGTCGGCATGGATGAACATCAGGCCTTCCTCACCAGGCTGGGTCTTCTAACGAAGATGGAGACGGAGCTTCCAGAGATCGCGACACCTGTACAGCCTCGCATCTGGAAGAAGATCAATTCTGCAACGATCTCCTACGGACACGGCATGGCAACCACTCCATTGCAGACGGCCGTAGCCGCAGCGGCGCTCCTGAATGGAGGCAAATTGATTGCACCGACATTCCTCGCCCGCGACCGGAAAGAAGGTGCCCCTGCCACGAAGCAGGTTCTTCGACCTGAGACAAGCGCAGAGATGCGATATCTTTTCAACTGGAACGGCCTCACGGGCTCTGGCCGCAGCGCCCAGGTGCCGGGCTATCACGTTGGGGGAAAGACTGGAACCGCAGACAAGGTGATCAACGGAAGATATGCCACGGACCTGAATTTCAATGCATTCCTCGGTGGGTGCATAGCGGCAATCTAGGTGAGATTCAGCGTCAATCAGGATGAGACTCGCGCCGGGGTGTGACGGAGTGAGGGCGTAGCCCGATCGTAGTCATACCCCGGCGTGGCGCATATTTTCGG
>NZ_JARSBQ010000006.1:0-326208 GCF_029623935.1 Shinella sp. 838 | reverse complement strand
CAAGGCCAGGAGCGTGATCGCTCCAGCGATAGGCCGGATAGATTCACGCATCCAATGCCGAGTGCCGCCAAATGTTCATCTCGCCCGGGAGGCGTCCATAGATTGTCGTAGATGCCGCGACCAGGTACACCGCCGAACACGCGGAACCCGTGCCAATGGGCGTCGAAGAGCATCTCGTGCGTTTGCAGCAGGTAGGCTCGGACCAGAAACGCGCGACTATGCGATAGCTTGATATGCGCGACCTGAAGCTTCGTGCGCTCGCCGCCGATCACGGCATAATCCTCACTCCAATCGAATTGGAATGCTTCCCCTGGGCGGAAAGACAGAGGAACGAATATGCCGCGGCCAGCCGTTTGCTGCTCAACCCGCCACTCACGGGCGAATGCGGCGACCCGGCCATAGGAGCCGGTAAATCCCAGAGCCATCAGATCGGCATGAAGCTGCTTCAACGTCCGGCGCTGCTTGCGCGTTCTGCCGGCCTCGGTCTTCAGCCAGCCAGAGAGTTTGTCGGCAAAAGGATCAAGCTTGCTCGGTCTTTCCGGTACCGTGAACGTCGGCTCGATCGTACCAGCGCTCAGATACTTTGCGATCGTATTGCGCGACAATCCGGTTCGCCGGCTGATCTCGCGTACAGACAGCTTCTCGCGCAGCTTCATCCGACGGATGATGTTTAAAAGTCCCATGTGGATCACTCCGTTGCCCCCGTCGCTCTCCGCGTTGGGGGAAGGTTCACATGGCTCAATTCTCAATGGAAATTATGCGCCTAACCGGCTCAGTTCTGCGTGGAAACCAACACCGGGAGATCGCGCCGCTGGTGGAGCCATAGTGCGCGTTCACGCCGTGTGTCAGCTTGAACCGGTTTCCGGCCGCGTCACGCAGCTTGCTTTCAAGCAGGCTGCGCTCTTGCGGATCCGCGAAGGCCCCCATTCCCTCGACCAGCACCAGCAGCACGTTTCTGTCGTTGCGAATGATCATGTCCGACGTCAGGTTCGCCTGCTGCATTGCGCTCTCGAATGCTGCGGGCTTGCCGGGCTTGTACAGATTGACGCTTCGGTCGATCCAGATGACCGCCGCGACCGCGATGATCAAGGGGATGAGCGATGCGGCGCGCAACCTGTCACGATAGCGGTTGATCAAATAGGCGGACGCCAAGGCAAGGACGATGAACCAGACCGTGCCGGCGACATACAGGAAGGACGCGCCGATATCGATTTCCGTCAGGAAGCGCAGGGAGGCGAGGGAGACATCGAAAGGCATGTCGAACATCAGGCATATGATGACGAAACCGTCGATCGCCGCAGCCAGAAGAAAGAGCAGGTAGCTGAAGGGCCTTGGCAGGGCGAGCGAGAGGACGGCCGCGGCAAGATAGATGGCCGGACTGGGCAGGCGCCGCACGATCAGCCATGGCGATGCAAGGATAAAGAGCGCGTTTGGAAGAACTGCGATCAGGAGAACGGCCAGCCAGGCATCACGATCGCGCAGCTTTTCGAGGTAGCCGCCAGGGCGTGATTGATAGTCCACGGACGGAGCGGCCATGAATGATCTCCATTGTTGGGCGGCTCTCTAACATGGTTCAGTTAAAAGAATGGTTTGTCGGTGCGGGCATGAGGTCCATGCGGCCCTATTAATTTAGCAATGTGTTAACCAGATCGATTCCGGGGATATATACGCTTCTGTGCCACGCTTGACGCCTGTAGATCTCGGAATCCCGGGGTCCTGGCCTCGGTGGGGAGCACGTGCAGCGCGCTTTGACGGTAAGTGACTGGTTGGAACGAAGCGGATTGCTCCGCCTCGATCAGCGTCCGTTCCTGGAAGACAACTTCATCTTCCGGAGCAACCGGGAGGAGGCGTGGCATTCGGAATTCTCGGAAGCGTCGCTCGATCATGGCGCGGCGAAGGTCGGTGGCACGGTGTCCCTGAAGAATCCTGGCAAGGTTGGTATCGGCACCTGGGAGATCGATTCCGACGCGAGCGCCTTCAGCGATCTCGATATCTTCGATTTCGGCTGGTACACGAACTGGCGGCCCGATCCCCTGTCCACGCCGCAGGGCAAGGGACACGCACAGGGGCTTGCCGACGCGCGGTTCGTGCCGATGATCTGGGGCAAGACGGACCTCAGCACCACGAACATCAAGGCGCTGAAGGACACGAAATCGGGTTATCTGCTCGGCTTCAACGAGCCCGACAACAAGGACCAGTCGAACCTGACGGTGGCGGAGGCGATAAAGCTCTGGCCGAAACTGATGAAGACCGGCCTCACGCTCGGCTCGCCCGCCGTCACGACGCCCGAGACCCTGGGCAAGAACTCCTGGCTCGGCAAGTTCATGAACCTTGCGGACAAGAAGGGGTATGACGTCGATTTCATCGCCGTCCACTACTACTCGGAAAATCCGAGCATCGGGGAATTCAAGAAATTCCTGAAAAACGTTCAGAAGGCCTATGACAAGCCGGTCTGGGTGACGGAATGGGCCCTGGTGGACTGGGACAATCCCGACCGCTTCAGCACCAAGCAGATCGCCGCTTTCGCCGATGCCGCGACGCGCATGATGGACAGCCTCGACTTCGTCAAGCGCCATGCCTGGTTCGGGGCCTATGACGGCGGCGACGGCTGGCACATCAACACGCAGCTGCTGGACGCCGATGGCGACCTGACGAAGGTCGGCAAGGCGTTCTACGATCTTTTGCTCTAGAGTTTGTCAGGGAAAAGTGGAACCCGGTTTTCCTGACAAGACAAACGGAAACAAAGAACTCTGGAGTCAGTCAGGTTCGGTATGAAGCTGACTGGCTCCAGACGCTGGTCGCCGTCCTCCGGCGCCTCTCAGAAGAGACCCAGCGTGCGCAGCATGCCTTCGAAGGTTTCCGGTCGTCCACCGTCCTTGCCCGCATGCCCCTTGGCCAGCACAGGCCTGTGATCCTGCGTGTGCTTGTAGATGTTGCTGGGGCTGTAGCCGAACTGCTGCGTGAAGGCACGGCTGAAATTTGCCGGGGAATCGATGCCGATCGCGGCGCCGATCTCGGCAACCTTGCGGGTGTCGGACGGGTCCGACAGCATGGCGTGGGCCGCCAGCAGGCGGCGGCGGCGGATGTAGTTGGCAACGCCCCCCGACGTTTCGAACAGCTCGTAGAGCCGGGTCCGGGAGATTGCCAGCTGCTTGCAGAGTGCTTCGGCGGTCAGATCGGGCGAGGCGATATTGCCCGCGATGAAACGTCTTGCGCGCGCCATCAGCCCCATGTCCGAAACCTGATCCCCGCCGGCGTTGCGTTCCACCAGCGGTGTTACCGCCTCGAACACCATTTCGCGCAGGCGTTCCTTGACGTTGTTGAGGTCGTCATGCGTGAGGAAGCGCAGATTGGCCTCGACGCTGGCGACATAATCCGCCAGCAGCCGGACCCGGTGGCCGCCGAGCACGACATTGTTGCTGGCTGCCGGCAGACCTCCGTGATCGGAAAACAGATCGACGGGGGCGATCAGGCCGATCGATTCCGTGGCCAGCTTGCGCCCGCGGAACGGGCGGCCAAGCGAGCGGATTTCCACCAGCCCCGGCTCGTTCCTGGCAACCCGGCCATCGACCTCCGTCCAGCTCTGGCCTGAATGCAGAAAAATGATGTGCCAATGATCGAGGGGGCTCAACCGGACCTTTTCGGGCAGGCGCGCGTAGCCGACGGCCGGGCTGCTGTGCTGGATCATCAGCATGCCGCCAAGGTTCCACACGCTCTGCTGGGCGGAAAACCCATCCTCGGGATAGACATTTTCGGGCAGATGCACGTCGAGCAGGGGGGAGATGTAGTCCTGCCAGGCGGCGAACTGCTGGGGCGGCGGCAGGTCGCCGGTTGTGAAATCCAGCGGGGACAGCACGCCATTCTGTGCTTCCTCGACGCCGAGCGGAGGCTGCGTTACGCGCGCAAAGCGCCTGCGTTCGACAAAATCCGGCCCTGACCGAGTGTCAACCATTGCTCTGACCCTGCTTACCCCAACCTGTTGGGGTGCTTGTGCTCCAACCGGCCTACAGCGGTTCGTGTTCGGCTCTCCGTACGCTTTTAGGGGCGTCTGTTGCGGAGAGAGCATTGAAGTAACGGCAATCTGTCTTCAGTAGCGATAAATCCGGGTGTGCTTTTCGTCGTGCACAACCATGTATAACCGGAAATTTAGAACCCCTCAATAGTACTATTTTTGTGCTTTCTGACCTGTGAAAAATGACTTCCCCGCTTGGTTCTCATGCGATCCTGTCTGCGGATCTCCCTCTATTCATTTAGGGCATTCTTAAATTCGAGGCATTCTTGCGAACCCGACGCAGTTTCCGCAGTTTTTCGGGCTCATTCCCGCTCCGGTACAAAATCCACTCAAATGAACTGGGTATATATCCAGCCTGATTTTCCGAAAGTGGAGAAAGAATCTCATCTCAAAAGAATGGATAAATTGGAAAGTTTTCGGATTCGCTGATATTGCGCCACTATATTTGAATATCCTATAACAGGAAAAGAGTTAATAAAGCATGAAAGTCGCGCAGATACTGATCTGTATTTGCTGAGGTTGCCCCTTTGTATTGGAGTATGCTGTGGGTAAGCCATATAAATCTTTCACTTTCACCCCGAAATTAAAAGTCAACCGGCGTATTCTTGTGGCTGGTGGTGCCGGATTCCTCGGATCACATCTTTGTGAGCGCCTGCTGAAAGACGGAAACACCGTCATTTGCCTGGACAATTTCTCTACGGGCCGCATGGATAATCTGCGCCACCTGTTGCGCTACGACACATTCAGCTTCGTTCGCCATGATATTGTCGAGCCGATAGACGTTGCGGTCGATGAAATCTACAACCTCGCCTGTCCCGCCTCGCCGCCGCATTATCAGGCCGATCCGGTCCATACGATGATGACCAGCGTGCTGGGCGCGCTCAATCTTCTCGAGCTCGCCGCCCATCACAAGGCGCGGATCTTCCAGGCGTCCACGTCGGAGGTCTATGGCGACCCCCATGTGCATCCGCAGCCCGAGAGCTACTGGGGGAACGTCAATTCCTTCGGCCCGCGCGCCTGCTACGACGAGGGCAAGCGGTCTGCCGAGACGCTGTTCTACAGCTTCCACCAGCAGTACGGTGTCGATATCCGCATCGTGCGCATCTTCAACACCTATGGCCCGCGGATGCGGGCCGACGATGGCCGCGTCGTCTCCAACTTCATCGTTCAGGCGCTGAAGGGCGAGGATATCACCGTCTATGGTGATGGCTCCCAGACCCGCTCCTTCTGTTATGTCGATGACCTGATCGAAGGCTTCTACCGGCTGATGAACAGTCCGGCCCCGATCCACACGCCGGTCAATATCGGCAATCCCGGCGAATTCACCGTCAAGCAACTGGCCGAGCAGGTTGTCGCCATGACGGGGTCGTCCTCCAGGATCGTGTATCGCCCGTTGCCGGTCGACGACCCGCACCAGCGTAAGCCCGACATCACCATGGCCGAGCGGGGGCTCGGATGGGCGCCGACGGTGGCGCTTGCGGAAGGCCTGAAGGCGACGATCGCCTATTTCGAGCATCAGTTGGCTCCTCCCGCCAAGGAATTCGCCGTCGTCGCGTAGATACGGCGGGCAATCTGAACCGAACCACATCCGCAGTGACGCTATCACTCCCGCGCATGGCCGGGGGCGTGGGCCGTCGCGTGCCGTCGAGAAGGCACTGGCAATGGACAGGAAAAAGGTACTTGTCGTCGGTGGCGCCGGCTTCATCGGAAGCAATACGGCAAAGCTGTTGAGTGCGCAGGGTTTCGAGCCTGTCGTCTACGACAATCTGTCGACCGGCAACCGGGAGGCCGTGCGCTGGGGACGTCTCGTCGAAGGCGATATCCTCGATACGCAGAGGCTCGGCGCCGCGATCGATGAGGACAAGCCGGTCGCCGTGATCCATTTCGCGGCTTCGGCCTATGTCGGCGAATCCGTCGTGGACCCGGCGAAATACTACCGCAACAATGTCAGCGGCACCCTGTCCCTGCTGGAGGCCTGCCGGCTTGCAGGGGTGCGCAACCTCATTTTTTCCTCGAGCTGCGCGACCTACGGTGTCCCTGACAGCCTGCCGATCCGCGAGGGGGCAAGCCAGCGCCCGATCAATCCCTATGGCCGCACGAAGCTGATCGCAGAGCAGATGCTGGCCGATTATGCGGCGGCCTACGATCTGCACTATGTGGCGCTGCGCTATTTCAACGCTTCCGGCGCGGATATCGATGGTGAGCTCGGCGAAGCGCACGATCCGGAAACGCACCTCATCCCGCGTGCCATGATGGCCGCCGCCGGCAGCATCGATGTGCTGGAGGTCTATGGCGACGACTACGACACGCCGGATGGCACCTGCATCCGCGACTATATCCATGTGGGCGATCTCGCCCGCGCGCATGTGCTGGCGGTCGAGTATCTGCTCGGCGGCGGCGGCAACCTGGCCGTCAATCTCGGCACGGGGCGCGGCACCTCGATCAGGGAGATCCTGGAATCCATCCGGCGCTTGACGGGGCGCGCGGTACCCATCGTGCTGCGCCCGCGCCGCGCCGGCGATCCTCCGGCGCTCTATGCCGATCCTGCGCTTGCGGCGGAGACGCTGGGCTTCCGCGCCGTCTATTCCGATCTCGATACCATCATCCGCACGGCCGCTCCGTTCTTCGGCCTGGAGGTGCGGGCATGAAGAGGCGTCGGAGAGGCCGCAGCCGGAGCCGCGATGTCCCCCTGATGGTGCCGGTCTTCACCGGCTGGCAGCGGGTGGGATTTCTCGTCGGCATGGGCCTTTGGGTTGTCGCGCTCGGCGTTTTCTGGATCTGGTGGCTGCAGCCGGCCCATCATGCCTCCTGGATGGGGTCGATCGTGGTGACGGGGATCCTCGCCTGGGGCACCCTGCTGCCGGCCTACTTCGTCTTTCTGTCCTTCCGCGCCTGCCGGCCGAACGGGCCGCTGAGGCTGCCGCGCGGCAGCCGCGTGGCGATGGTGGTGACGAAGGCGCCTTCCGAGCCCTTCTCGCTGCTTGCCGAAACCCTGAGCGCCATGCTCGCCCAGGAGGTGCCGCACGATACCTGGCTCGCCGACGAAGATCCGACCCCCGAGACGCTCGAATGGTGCCGCCGCAATGGCGTCTTTGTCTCGACCCGGAAGGGGAGGGAGGAGTATCACCGCAAGGTCTGGCCGCGGCGCACGCGCTGCAAGGAAGGCAACCTCGCCTTCTTCTACGATCAGTACGGCTATGACCGCTACGATTTCGTCGTGCAGCTTGATGCCGATCACGTGCCGGCGCCCGGTTATCTCTTCGAGATGCTGCGGCCCTTTGCCGATGCGGGTGTGGGCTACGTTTCCGCGCCGAGCATCTGCAGCCGCAATGCGGCAGGAAGCTGGGCGGCCCGCGGCCGCCTCTATGCGGAAGCCTGCATGCATGGCGCCTTGCAGGCCGGCTATAACAACGGCTTCGCCCCGCTCTGCTTCGGCTCGCACTATGCGGTGCGCACCAGGGCGCTGAAGGAGATCGGCGGCCTCGGCCCGGAGCTTGCCGAGGACCATTCCACCACGATGATGATGAACGCCCATGGATGGCGCGGGGTGCATGCGCTCGATGCCATTGCCTATGGCGACGGACCGAGCACCTTTGCCGACCTCGTGACGCAGGAATTCCAGTGGTCGCGCAGCCTCATGATGATCCTCCTGCAATATTCGCCGAAACTGTGCCGCACGCTGCCGTTTCGCCTGAGATTCCAGTTCATGTTCGCACAGTTCTGGTATCCGCTGCTCTCGCTCTTCATGGCGCTGATGTTCCTCCTGCCGATCGTCGCGCTGGTGACGGGGATCAATTTCGTCACGGTCACCTATCTCGACTTCCTCGGCCATTACCTGCCCCAGGCGGCCCTCTTGATCCTTCTGGCCTATGGCTGGCGCGCCTCGCGCACCTTCCGGCCGCATGACGCGAAAGTGCTGAGTTTCGAGGTGACGCTGTTTCTCTTCGCGCGGTGGCCCTGGGCGCTGGCGGGCACGCTTGCGGCGCTGCGCGACTGGTCGACGGGCTCGTTCGTCGATTTCCGCATCACGCCGAAGGGCGTGTCCGAGGTCGATCCCCTGCCGCTGCGCGTGCTGGCGCCCTACGCCTTCATGGCGATCGCTTCCATCCTGCCGGTTCTGCTCATTCCGGAGGCCAATGACAGCAGCCGGGGCTTCTACATCTTCGCGATCATGAATGCGGCGATCTACACGGTGCTGCTCGTCGTGGTCGTCGTTCAGCACGCCCGCGAGAACAGGGTCCGCTATCCAGCCCGTTCCTACCGGCCGGTGATGGCGGCAAGCCTTGCCGCCCTGGTGGCGCTGCCCTGCTTCGCAGCGGCGGAGCGCGGTCGGGACGGTATCGAGTCGCTGGCCTGGGGCACGGAGAGCTTCGCCCTCTTTGAAAACCGCTTCTCCGTGTCCGGTGCGGGGGTCGGCGGCCATGACGTGCACAGGACCATCTTCAATCCCCACTGGCGCGTCCTGCGTCCGGTGGTCGTGAAAGGCAACAGGAGACTGTAGACGATGAAGATCGCAGTTATTGGAACCGGCTATGTCGGACTGGTCAGCGGCGCCTGCTTTGCCAATTGGGGCCATCAGGTCGCGTGCGTCGACAAGAATGCGCAGAAGATCGCAGCTCTGCAGAACGGCATCGTGCCGATCTACGAGCCGGGCCTCGACGAACTCGTCGAGCGCAATTTCGGGGCAGGGCGCCTGTCGTTCACCTGCGATCTGCTCGAGGCGGTCAAGGGCGCGGCGATGGTGCTCATCGCCGTCGGCACGCCGCCGCGCGCCGCCCACGGCGATGCGGACCTGTCCTTCGTCTTCTCGGCGGCGCGTGAGCTGGCACCGCTGATCGACGACGATACGGTCGTGGTCGTGAAGTCCACCGTTCCCGTGGGCACCGGCGACATCGTGCAGAAGATCATCGGATCGGTCCGCGAGGCCGGGACGTTCTCCGTCGCATCGAACCCGGAGTTCCTGCGCGAGGGTGTCGCGATCAGCGATTTCCTCGAGCCCGATCGTGTTGTGGTCGGGGTCGAGGACGATCGTGCCCGCGCGCGTCTGACGGAACTCTACGGGGTGCCGCTGAAGGCGCGCAAGACGCCGATCATCGTCACGCAGCGCCGCACGTCGGAGCTGATAAAATATGCCGCCAACGCGTTCCTGGCGACCAAGATCACCTTCATCAACGAGCTGGCGGATCTTTGCGAGCAGGTGGGCAGCGATGTCAGCCAGCTTGCCGTCGGCATCGGGCTCGACAAGCGGATCGGGACGAGTTTCCTGAATGCCGGGCCGGGCTATGGCGGCTCCTGCTTCCCGAAGGACACAATGGCGCTGCTGCGGACCGCCCAGGACTATGGCGTTCCCCTGCGCATCGTCGAGGAGACCGTGACGGCCAACGAGGCGCGCAAGCGCCGGATGGCCCTCAAGGTGACCGACGCCCTGGACGGCGACGTCGAGGGACTGACCATCGCGGTGCTGGGCCTGACCTTCAAGCCCGATACGGACGACATGCGCGAGGCCCCCGCCGTCCCGCTCATCGAGACGCTGCAGCGTTTCGGCGCGCATATCCGGGCCTATGACCCGGTCGGAACCGAAAATGCCCGGCGGGTCTTGTCGGATGTCGACCTCCATACGGACGCCTATGAATGCGCCCGCGATGCGGATGCCGTGGTCGTCGTGACGGAGTGGGACGATATCCGCAATCTCGATCTTATGCGTCTCCGGCGGATCATGCGCCAGGGCGTTCTGGTCGACCTTCGCAACGCGTTCGACCCCGCAAGGGCGGAACAGGCAGGCTTCCGGGTCTCGGCCATCGGCCGCCGTTCGACGGCGAATCGCTACGAAGCGCATACCGCGACCGGCCACTCCCAGGTGCCGGGCCATGCCGTCTTCGCCCGGAAGGCGGAGAATGTCCAACCCCAAAGCGCAGGAGGCTCCATTGACCATAGATGAATCGACAATGCAGCAGAAACCGCGCCGGTTCCGAAGGCTGGCGGTGCTCGCCATGGCGGCATCCCTGCTTGCGGGGGCGGCCCGGGCCGAAAACGTCGCAATTCCCTCGGATGCCCGTCCGATGACGGCGCTGGAGCTCTACACGCTCTACCGCGACAAGAGCTGGCAATGGGAAAACGGCGCGGGGCTGATGCGGGAGGCGGACCGGCAGTTCAGCGCCTGGGTCCGCGGCGAGAAGTGGAACTCCTGGGCAGAAGGACGCTGGGCCATCACCGATACCGGCCTCCTGTGCCTCAAGGCGACGTGGCATACGCAGGAAGGGTCGGCGCCGATCAAGTCCTGTTTTTCCCACCGGATCGCCGCGGGCACGATCTATCAGAAACGTGAACCCGACGGGCAGTGGTATGTCTTCCGCCATGCCATTCCCCAAAAGGGTGATGAGGCCAGCAAGCTGGTTGCCGCCGATCTGGTCTCCCAGCAGCGTGACGCCATTCAAGCTGCGCTCGGCGTAGCTCCGTCAACCGAACAGTGAGGGAGGAGAAGTTATGCAAAATTTCTTGAAACTGGCTGTGGTTCTGCTCGGCAGCGTTGCCATGTCCGGCAGCGTCCTTGCGACCGGCGACGTGTCGGGGGCCAGTACCGACACGCGCTTCAACGACAAGCGCCCCGTGATATCGACGGGTTCGCTGACCCTGGGTGCCTACGATCCCCATGGCGATTTCGCCAATGATTCCAACTCCAAGATCGAGCACCTCTTCCTCCCCTGGGAGGATGTCGATCTGGCGACCCTCACGGCCGCCGACGACTATGCCCGCGCACGGGGGCGCTCGCTCCTGATCAGCGTCGAGCCGTGGTCCTGGGCGCGCGACTGGCGCGTCAGCCCGGACGATCTCCTGAAAGGCATCCTTGCGGGAGAATACGATACCAACATGGCAGGCATCTGCGCGGCGGCGGCCAAGCTGAAGAGCCCCGTGACGATCCGCTGGGCACAGGAAATGGACGACAAGAGCGGCCAGTTCACCTGGGCCTTCTGGAAGCCGGAGGGCTATGTGAAGGCCTACCGGCATGTCGTCGATGTCTGCCGCATGAGCCTGCCGAAGGCGCAATACATGTGGTCGCCGAAGGGCGAGCCGGGGCTGGAAGCCTACTATCCGGGTGACCGCTATGTCGACGTCGTCGGCCTGTCGGTCTTCGCCTATCAGCCCTATGACAAGCTGGAATTCGGGCGCGACACGACATTCGTCGAGCGCACGAAGCCCGGCTACGACCGTGTCGCGGGTTTCGGCAAGCCGATCGTCATCGCGGAATTCGGCTATGAAGGCAGCAATGACTACGTGCGTGCCTGGGCGGCGGATGCCAACAAGCCGCATGCGGAATTTCCGGGCCTGACCGCGGTCGTCTATTTCAACGATCTCGAGGTCTATCCCTGGCCGCGCAATGTCGGGAGGCCGAAATGGCGCGTGGCCGATCATCCCCTGAATTGATCTCAAGCGTGCGGGTTCGCCCGCGGGAAATTTTTGTTCGAACGGAGGGTAAAATGGTGTCGATCCGTTTCTTGTGCATGAATGCTGTACTCTCTGTCCTGTTGGTAGCAGGCCAGGCGACCGCCGGATCCAAACCCCGGACGGTCGACGCGACGGCGGCCCGTGCCGTCGCCGCAACGCCGATGAAAACCAGCGAACTCGAAAGGATGTATGCCGGCCGGACCTGGAAATGGAAAACCGGTGGCGGGTATTTCTCCGGCGAGTCCGAAACGCGCTGGTTCCTGCCGGCCGACTCGAAACGCTTTGCCGGCTGGGTTCGTGAGGGCAAGGCCCGGTATTATGGCGAAGGCAGCTGGTATGCGATGGATGGCGGAAAAGTGTGCATGAACGCCCGTTGGGGCGGCAAGCGCAGCAGCAGCCATGCGATCAACTGCTTCCTGCATCGCGAGAAGGACGGCGTCATCTACCAGAAGCCGACCATCGGCGGGAAATGGTATGTGTTCCGGCACAATCCCGTGCAGAAATACGATGAAGTGCAGCGGCTGATCAGCGGCGATCTGGCGTCGAGGGAAGTCGCGCGCATCAAGGACATACGCTGACAGCAACGAAAAAGCTGTCGGGCGATCCGTCCGGCAGCTTTCTTGTCATCGTCAGCCCGTCGAGGCCGGACCGCCAGCCAAGAGCATTTCCAGCCGAAGCGAGATCGCTTCGGCGTCGGATAATGCCCTAGATGCCGCGGCAGCGCGCCTTCTGGCCAAAGCCGCTCGGCGTGCAGACGTAGAGGCTGTTGTTCAGATAGTCGGCCGCCGAAATTTTCATGACCTGGCCGCGGGGATTCTTGCGGTAGCGGACCTCGTTGCCGACCCAGTATTTCACGAGATAGACCGACTTGGTCTGAACCTTCGGCTTACCGGCGTCTCCGGCCTGGGCGCATGCCCCAAGGGCGGTCGACATGGCCATCGCGAGCACAATGGTGGCCGTCCATTTCGGGCGGGTCTTCAGGGCATGGGAACGAGTCTTATCGAACGTCATCTGTATCTCCGGTGCCCCTTGCTGGGCCGGGAAAGGTGTAGCGCATCCGTGTTAAGATTTCGGATACGCTGTTTGGGCATTTCCAGCCGTTGGCCGGGACGTGTTTACCATCTGGAAATGGCGCAAGGCTTATCTGCACAGGATGCCGAAAGGCGTTTCCCGCCAAGGCAGGAACCACATGGATGGCAACATCCGCATTCTCTTGATGCGACGGCCCATAAAGCACGCTGGCCGGAAAGTCGAGGGCAGGCAGGTGCACGGGCTGTGGAAACAGCCGCCATGGATGGAACCGGCAGGCCATGCCAGGAGGCGGCGCAAACCGCGCCGCGCCACGATTTTTGCCTGTCTGCTCGATGAGACGGGCCGTTTTTACCCTATTGTGGAAAATGACCGATAAGGCAATCTTATCCAGCATTATATGTGAAAGACGAGGCGTGCGGTTAAGCCGCAATTTACAGCATAAACTGCATACTCTCTATATGTTGGTGGTGCGATTGACACGTCATTCCGCTCGTATGACCTATCGGACGTGAAGCTGGGCGGGGTTGTGGGTGATCGTGCTTCGTTTCGGCGGCTCTGCGGTTTCTCCCGATCGGAGCGGATCGCCGGGGTGCACTGCCTTGTTCGCTTTCGCCGGAGCCTTGCCGTTCCTGGTCTGGACACCCTCCTGCTCGAGGCGAGCCCGGGTCAGTGCAAGGCCGGTACCCACATTCGCCTGACCACCATCCCTACAATATGAAACGGAGCGCGAAGATCATTGCCGCGGCCGGATAAACCGCAGAATGGCAGCCCATCGAACCATTGCCGCATCGCCAAGTGGACAAGGATGACGGCCGCCGCAGCACATGGTCTTCATCCAGGTGAAAATACTGCAAATTCAAGTGCCGAGCACGGTCCGCGCACAGGTTTCCTAGAATGTTGCGATCCGTGAATGGCTTTTGGCAATGACGGCGAGCTCCGCTTCGACCGTCTTCACCAACGCCGTCACCATGGAGGGGAGGGCGCGGCCAAGCCGCGTGACGATGTAGACGCTGCGCCAAGCCACCGGCTCGACGAGCCCGAGGAAGGCGATGCGGTTGTCGGGAAGGAACTCTGCTGCCAGCGCCGGTGCCGTGGTGATGCCGAGACCGTTTTCGATCAGTGCCCAGAGCGTCGGATAGGTCGATACCTCGTATTTCGGCACGCGGATGGACTCGGGAAGGTGCTCCATTTGCGAGAGGATCGGGCCGGTCGCCGTGTCCAGCGTCAGGCCGACGAAATTGTGGTTGGCGAGATCGGCCCAGCGCAGCACACCGTCTTGTGCAGTTGCATGCAGGGGATGCGTGTGGCGAAGGAAGAGGCCGAGCTGGTCCTTGAACAGCGGCTTGAAAACCAGCTCGGCATCGGGGCCGTCCATGCTGGCAAAGCCGATATCCACCTCGTTGCGCCGCACGAGACGGCGCACGTCGTTCGAGTTTCCCTCGCGAAGCTGGACGCGAAGTCCCGGCCGGGAGGCGAGAAACGCCTCCAGGATGCGGGGCATGATCTTGGTTGCGATCGAGCTGACCACACCGACGCGGATGCAGCTGTTTCGGCTCGAGGCCGTCAGCCGGATGTTGCGGATCGCCAGGTCGAAATCGTCGACGACACGTTCGGCCACCGGGAAGAGATCGGTTCCTTCCTGGGTCAGGATGACGTTGCGCGTCGTCCGGTCGAACAGCGTCCCTCCGACGATGTCTTCCAGCTGCTGGATCGTCATCGTCAGCGACGGTTGCGACAGATGCAACTCCGTTGCTGCGCGCGTGAAACTGCGATGCTTCGCGACGCTGAGAAACGCCCGAAGGTGGCGGATGGTCGCGGTGTAGGACGGGGAGGGCAGAGCCTGGGGTTGTGGGCCGACCATCGAATATCTCCAGACGTTTATTTATAGTTCATTGTGATCAATCCCGAAAGTTTTTCAATTTGATTTATCGAATCCTGGCGCCTTTAATGATGGTCACGGGTCGCAGCCATTCATCCTCGGCGCGGAATAAACCCAACCAACAAGGGGAACAGGATGTTGAATATGTTGACGAAACGCCATCTGGCGGCGGCTTTCGCTTGCCTTGTCGCCAGTTCCGCCCTCGTGGCTCCGGCTTCCGCGCTGGCGCAGACGGTTGTCATCGGTTCCGAAGGCGCCATACCGCCGCTGGATCCGCACCGCATGACCGGCACGCCCGGTCTTCGGGTGATCGACGCGATCTACGATCCGCTCGTGCGGGAGGATCTGTCGGTCGTGACCGATACGGCACCGGCGCTGAAGGGCAGCCTCGCCGAAAGCTGGACCGTGAGCGACGATGGCCTGGTCTACCGGTTTGCGTTGCGCTCCGGCGTCAAGTTCCACGATGGCACGGATTTCAATGCGGACGCCGTCCAGGCCAATTTCGCCAGGATCATGGACAAGGCGTCGCCGGCCTATGACGAGCGTGCCGCCGGCAACATGACCTTCCTCACCCGCTGGATCGCCGGCACGGCGGCGATCGATGCGCAGACCTTCGAGATCAAGGTGAAGGAGCCGTTTTCGGGTCTGTTGCGCCTTCTCAGCGACCGCCGCTCCGGCATCATCAGTCCGGCCGCGATGGCGGCTCACAAGGGCGATGCGATGGGCTTGAACCCTGTCGGAACCGGGCCGTTCCGGCTGGAGGCCTTTCAGCAGGGACAGCAGCTCGATCTGAAACGGAACGAGGCCTATTGGGGCGGTGCGGCCGCCGTCGATACCCTCATCTTCAGACCTGTGACCGACCCGACCGCCATGGCGATCGCCATGCAGACCGGCCAGGTGGACATCATCCCGAGCGCAAGCTCGCAGCAGATCGCCCAGCTTTCCGTCGACCCGAGCCTGCAGATCCAGTATCCCGAGCCGGCGAACCAGTATTTCGTGCGGCTCAACACCAAGGCACAATATACGGACAACAAGTTGTTCCGGCAGGCGCTGAACTACGCCGTCAACCGCGACAATCTGGCGGCCCTGCTCAACGGGCAGGTCACGCCGCTCGGCGGTCCGGTTCCCTCGGGCAACGAACTGCCGGGCACGACCGGATCCATCTATGTCTATGATCCGGAAAAGGCGAAGGCGCTGCTGGCCGAAGCCGGTTTTTCCACCGGCGTCACCATCAAGCTGATGGCGCCGAACAGCGGCCCCGGTTTCGGGCAGGCCTCCGAGGTTGTCACGCTCCTGCAACAGGACCTCGGCGAGGTCGGCATCACGCTGGAGCCGCAGTTCCTCGAATTCGCGACGCTCGTTTCGACCGAGGGGCCGGGCTACAAGGATGACGTCCAGGGCTCGTTCAATGGCTGGACGACAGGCGCCGACAGTGCCTACTGGCTGGAGCGCATGTTCGCCGGCGACCAGCAGCCGCCCCGCGGCGTCAATCGCGGCTGGTTCACCAATGCCGAGGCCGACCAGCGCTTCGCCGAGGCGCGTGGCGAGAGCGACGAGGCCAAACGCCTCGACCTCTATCGGCAGGCGGCCGAACGCATCGCCGACGATAGCCCATGGATCTTCCTCTATCAGGATCGCCTGCCGCGCGTGCTGAGCGCCCGTGTCGGCGGCATCCTGCCGGCAAGATCCGTCTTCATCGACTACCCCCGCATTCAGGTAAAGTAACCTGCTGTTTTGATTGGGATCTGAAAGAGGAGAATACGCAGATGATGTTAGGTTGGCGCGCGCGCATCGGGCAGATGAGGCCGGCGACGGCGATCGAGGGGGCCGAAGAATGGCGGTCGGTTGCGCCTGTCGGCGTTGCCTTCGCCGACGCCCGGACCATCGTGCCGCGGGTCGATGAGGAAGGCCTGAAGGTGATGATGTCGCAGGTGCTGGAAGCCTCGCGCCAGCTCGCGACCGCCAAGGTGGATCTCATCGTTCAGTGCGGTGCACCAGGCACGTTCCTGCGCGGTGTCGGCCACGACGAGGAGGTCTGTGCCCAGATCGAAGCGGAAACCGGCATCCCGGCCATCACCATGATGGCGGCGCAGATGGATGCGTTGAAGGCGCTCGGCGCCACCTCGATTGCGGTTGCGACGATCTATTCCGACGAGGTCAACGAGAAGATGGGTGCCTTCATGGAAGCAAAGGGCTTCAAGATCGCCTCCATGCTGGGCCTCCAGATCACCGATCCGTTCGATGCAAGCGTGCATGACGCCGACAGCGCCTACAGGCTGGGCAAGCAGGCGTTCAAGGCCGCCGGCAAATGCGATGCGATCCTGATTTCCTGCGGCACCTACCGCACCTTCCCTATTCTTCCCTATCTGGAAATGGATACGGGTGCAGCCGTCGTATCGAGCAACCAGGCCACACTGTGGCGCGCGCTGCGCGCCGTCGGCCTGAAGGACGAGATCCCGAACCTCGGCAAGCTCTGGTACGCCGCCTGACCGCAGAACCGCGACGGAAGAGAACGATGACGACCGTGACCGAACAGACAGTCAGGCCCGCGCGCAAATGGCGAGGAGCCTTTCGCGGCATCCTGGGCAATCCGGCGCTGGCCATCGGCCTTGGCATCCTGGCCGTCATCGTCTTCGCTGCGATCTTTGCCGACTGGGTATCGCCCTTCGATCCGTTGAGGGCCAATCCGCTCGCCCGCTACAAGGGGGTGTTCTCCGGCTGGAATCTCCTCGGTACGGATGAGCTCGGGCGCGACATCCTGAGCCGCCTCATCCACGGCACGCGCTATGCGCTGCTGGTCGCGATCGTGCCGACGGTCATTGCGCTCGCCATCGGTGGCCTGCTCGGGATGATCGCCGGCTATATCGGCGGGTTCGTCGATACCGTGATCATGCGCTTCTTCGACATCATGTTCGCCTTTCCGGGCATCCTTCTGGCGCTTGGCATCAGCGCGGCGCTCGGGCCGGGACTGTCGTCGATGATCATCGCGATGGTCGTTGTCACCGTACCCGCCTTCGGCCGCATCGTTCGCGGTGCCGTGCTGCAGGTCAAGGAAGAGGTGTTCATCGAGGCCTCCCATGCTCTCGGCTTCCGCGCCCGGCGCATCGCGCTCCGGCACATCCTGCCGAACATCCTCGGGCCGGCCATCGTCTACGGCACGCTGCAGACCGGGCGGAATGTCATCCTGTCGTCGAGTCTCAGCTTTCTCGGCCTCGGCCCGCAGCCGCCTGCTCCCGAATGGGGTCAGATGCTGTCGAGCGGCCGCACGGCACTGGCGACGGCCGCCCATGTCGCGACCATTCCGGGCCTTGCCATCGTCGTGCTCGCCGTCGCCTTCAACCTCATCGGTGATGGTGCCCGCGACTACCTCGATCCACGTTTCAACAAGCAGCGGGACTAAGACGATGCTCGTGTTCGCCCTCAGACGCGCGTTCCAGATCGTTCCCGTGATCATCGGGGTCACGATCGCGACCTTCCTGCTCGCCAAGATCATCCCCGGCGATCCGGCCGACATGCTGCTCGGCGCCACGGCTTCGGAAGAGGCAAAGGAAGCGCTGCGGCTCAGCATGGGGCTGCATGAACCGGCCTATGTTCAATACCTGATCTATGTCGGCAACCTGCTGCAGGGCGATCTCGGTCAGTCCTTCACCTTTGCGCAGCCCGTTGCGACCGTCATCCTCGATCGCCTCGGCAACACGGCTCTCCTTGCCGTCGCCGCCATCATCCTTGCCGCCATCTTCGGCGTTGCGGCAGGCACCTGGGCGGCGCTGAAGCCGGGTTCGCTGCGCGACCAGTCGCTGTCGGTGATTGTCCTGTTCTTCAATTCGATGCCGTCCTTCTGGCTCGGCCTCGTGCTCATCATGATCTTCGGTCTCTATCTGCGCATCCTGCCGGTTGCGGGGATGCAGAGCGTCGGTGGCGGCGACGGCATGCTCAGCCTTGCCGCGCATATGATCCTGCCGTCGATCACCCTTGCCGCCTGGTCGCTGGCGACGATCGCCCGCATGACCCGCTCCTCGCTGCTGGAGGTCATCAACAGCGATTACGTCCGCACCGCGAGGGCGAAGGGCATGCGTGAGTCCCGTGTGGTGCTGCGCCATGCGCTGCCGAACGCGATGCCGCAGATCATCACGGTGATCGGCATGCAGATGGGCTTCCTGCTCAGCGGCGCCGTGCTGACCGAAACCATCTTCTCCTGGCCCGGCATCGGCCTTGCCATGTACCAGGCGATTTCGACCCGCGACATTCCGCTGATCCAGGGCGGCATCCTGATCCTCGCCCTGGCCTTCGTGCTCATCAATTTCGCTGTCGACGTCCTCTACTCGTACTTCAACCCGAAAATCAAACTGTGAAGGAGCCGGCCATGTCTCTCCTCACACCGCAAACGGACCCGACCCCGACAATGCCCACATCCGCCCAACAGGACGTTTTCACTTCCTATGTCAGCGGCGCTGCAATCGCGCCCGCCGGCCGGAAAATCCCGCTTCATGACCCCTCGACCGGTGCCGTCTGGGCAAGTGCCGTCGTTTCTGACGACGCTGTCGAGCTTGCCGTTGCCAGCGCCGCCAAGGCCTTCGTTTCGGAGCCGTGGGCGTCGATGACGGGATATGACCGCGCATTGCTTCTTCGCAAGCTCGGTGCGCTGATCGCTGACAACGCGGATCGCCTCGGTGCGCTGGAAAGCCTTGCCAATGGCAAGAGCCATGCCGCCACTGCTGCCGAAATGAAGGCGACGGCCACCTGGTACGACTACTATGCGAGCGCGCTCGACACCCATGACGATGTCTTCCGCACCGTCTCGCGCACCGCAGACGCCCGCATCGTGCGCGAGCCGCTCGGTGTCGTCGTCGCCATCACGCCGTTCAACGGCGCACTCTCGCTCGGCTCCTGGAAGTTGGCGCCGGCGCTTGCCATGGGCAATGCGGTGATCCTGAAGCCGCCGGCGGAGGCGCCGGGCTCCAGCATCGCGCTTGCCGAGCTGGCGATGGAAGCAGGTTTCCCGGCGGGCATCGTCAATGTGGTGATCGGTGATGCGGTGGCCAGCGAGGCGCTCGCGACCCATCCCGGTGTGCAGATGGTGAGTTTTACCGGCAGCACGGCGACAGCCAAGGTCCTGGGTGCAAAGGTCGCCGCCGGCATGAAGCGCTTCGTCTGCGAGGCGGGTGGCAAGTCGGCCCATATCGTCTTTGCCGATGGCGATATCGACGGTGCCGTCATTGCCGCAACGCAAGGGGCCTTTTCCGGCAGCGGTCAGACCTGCGTCGCCGGTTCGCGCATCCTTGTACAGGCCGAAATCTACGACAGCTTTGTCGAGCGCTACATCGCTTCCGTGAGCCGTATCCGTCTCGGCCATCCTGCCTCGCCAAGGGCGCATATCGGCCCGGTCGCGAACAGGCGACAGTACGAGCGTATCAACGGTTTCGTGAACGAAGCGGTGGCAGAGGGTGCGCGCCTTGCTTCCGGTGGTCAGAAGCCCGATCTCGGGCCGGAACTCATCGATGGCTACTGGATCGCCCCGACGATCGTTCTCGATGTTTCGAGCGACATGCGGATCTGCCGCGAGGAAATTTTTGGACCCGTCGTCACCGTGCAGCGTTTCGAGACGGAAGACGAGGCGATTTCCATGGCGAACGGCGTGGAATACGGCCTTGCCGCCGGCTTCTGGACCCGCGACGTCGGCCGCGTGCGCCGCGTCTCGCGACAACTGCAGGCCGGAACCGTCTGGGTCAACACCTATCGGGCGATCAACCTGCGTGTCCCCTTTGGCGGCTACAAACAATCCGGTATCGGCCGCGAGAACGGCGTCGAGGCCATGGACGAGTTCTCCCAGGTCAAGGCGATCGTCGTCGAATACGGCCCGGCGGCCGACCCCTTCGCAAACTGACATTCGAACGGAAAGGAAATCCGATGACACTATCGGCAAGAAAGCCCCTGTTGATCGACGCCCTGCAATACAACAAGCCGGAGCGCGCCCGCTTCGAGGAGTGGAAGCGCGGTGGCGTCGGCTGCGTGCACGTGACGCTGTCGATCTGGGAGAATGCCCGCGAAACGCTGACCGTGATCGGCGAATGGAACCGCCTTCTCGAGCAGAACGCGGACCTGATCGCCCTTGCGACGACGGGCGAGGACATCGAGCGCATCGCCGCCTCCGGGCGCACCGCGGTGGTCTACGGTTTCCAGGATACCTCGCCCTTTGAAGACGATATCGAGCTGATCGAGATCTTCTACCAGCTCGGCGTGCGCATTGCGCAGCTCACCTACAACGTCCAGAACCGGGTTGCTTCGGGGTGCTGGGAGCCTGACGAGGCCGGCGTTTCGAAATTCTTCGGCCGAAATGTCATCGCGGAAATGAACCGCGTCGGCATGGTGGTGGACGTCTCGCACTGCACCGAGCGTACCTGCTTCGACGCGATCGAATATTCTTCGCGCCCGATCGCCGTCACCCACGCCAATCCGCAGGAATTCGTCGGCACGGACATCGAGCTGAATCGCCGCAACAAGTCGACGGCGCTGATCAAGCGTCTCGCCGAGACCGGCGGCGTCATCGGCCTCAGCAACTATCCGAAGATCATGAAGAACGGGTCGGACTGCACGCTCGACACCTTCCTCGACATGGTCGCCTGGACCGTCGATCTCGTCGGTGCCGACCATGTCGGCCTCGGCACGGATTTCTACGACGGCTGGCCGGAAAGCCAGATCAAGTGGTGGCGCGCCGGCCGCTGGGCGCGCGAGAGTGCCATCCCGATCAAGGGCTTCTCCAAGTGGCCCTCGTGGTTCCAGTCCCCGGTCGATTTCCCGAACATCCTCGAAGGTCTCGAAAAGCGCGGCTTTTCCGGAGAGGAGATTGCCGGGATCGTCGGCGGAAACTGGCTGAAGCTCTTCCGCGAAGGCTTCGTTCCAGCCGCCTCGGTGAAAACGGCCGACGCTGCATGAAACGGCGGTGATGGCGGGAGACACCTGTCGTCCCGCCATCACCCACCAGGATTGAACCGGAGAGCACGATGAGCCAGACCGATATGACAATGCAGGCGAGCGGAGGCGTGGGGTTTTCCATGAAGATATCCCGCGTGGTCTACCCGCTCCTGTCGCTGATCGTGATCATCGCGTTGTGGCAGCTCGTCGTCTCGGTCGCAAAGCCCGCGCCCTATCTCCTGCCGTCGCCCGGCTCCGTGGCCTCCACGCTGATTTCGCAGTTTCCCGTGCTGATCTATCATTCGGGCATCACCGCGTTTGAAACGCTGATCGCCTTTCTGTTCAGCATCGTCGTCGCGCTGCCGCTCGCAGTGCTGATCGCACGCTTCCGCTGGTTCGAGGACGCGGTCTATCCGCTGCTCGTCACCAGTCAGGCCGTGCCGAAGGTCGCGCTGGCGCCGCTCATTCTCGTCTGGCTCGGCTTCGGCCTGCACACCAACATCGTCGTCGGCGTGCTGATGGCCTTCTTCCCGGTCGTCATCAGCGGTGTTGTCGGTCTCAAGAGCGTGCCGCAGGATATGGTCTTCCTCGGCAAGACGATGGGGCTTTCGCAGGCGCAGATGTTCCGCAAGATCTATCTGCCGCATGCGCTGCCGAGCCTCTTCGGCGGCCTGAAGGTCTGCGTGACGCTCGCCGTGGTCGGGGCTGTCGTCGGCGAGTTCGTCGGCTCGGATCGTGGCCTCGGTTATCTGATCCTCTTGTCCAGCGGACAGTTGCAGACGGCGCTGATGTTCGCCGCCCTCATCCTTCTGGTCCTCATCGGGGTCGTCAGCTTCGCCATCGTGCAATTCGTCGAGGCGCGCGTGATGCCGTGGCATCGCTCTCAGCGCCGCGACGGACATTGAGGAGCGCGCCATGGGCAAGTCCATCACAATCGACAAGGTCTCGCGGTCCTATGCCGGACTGGAAGCGCTGGTACCGACCTCCATCGACATCGAGCCGGGCGAGTTCCTCTCCATCGTCGGGCCTAGCGGGTGCGGCAAGAGCACGCTGTTGCGCATCATCGCCGGCCTCGACTTCCCGACCGCGGGTACGCTTCGCATCGGCGGCCGGCCGGTGAGCAAGGCGGAAACGGATCTCGGTTTCGTCTTCCAGTCGCCGGTCCTGCTGGAATGGCGCAGCGTTATCGACAACATCCTCCTGCAGGCGGAGGCACGCGGGCTGCCGGATGCGGAATACCGTGCCAAGGCGAAGGATCTCCTGGCTGCAGCCGGTCTTGCCGGCTTCGAGAACGCCTATCCGCACCAGCTCTCGGGCGGCATGAGCCAGCGTGTCAGCGTCTGCCGCGCGCTTGTTCACGACCCGTCGCTGCTCCTGATGGACGAGCCTTTCGGTGCACTGGATGCGCTTACCCGCGACCAGATGATGGTCGACCTCCAGTCGCTCTGGCTGCGCTCGCGACCGACCGTCGTCTTCGTCACGCACTCGATCCAGGAGGCCGTGTTCCTGTCCGACCGCATCGTGGTGATGGCGCCGCGCCCCGGGCGCGTCGAAGCGGTGCTGGACGTGCCGTTGCCACGCCGTCGCCGGCTCTCGGTGCGCGGCACGCCGGAATTCAACGGGATCGTTGACCAGATCCTCGTCCATTTTGAACGCATGGGCGTCATCCGTGACGATGCCGAAGACGCAGCCTGAGATCCCTAGAAAGGAACCGAACATGAGACATTTCAAGCAGGCGGGCAGCACGCTTCTGGCCCTTGCCCTGATGAGCACCACAGCCCTTGCCGCAGACAGCATCCGCCTGCGCCTCGACTGGAGCTGGTGGGCGGGGCAGACGCCGATGATCCTTGCCAAGGAGAAGGGGTTCTACGACGAGGTCGATCTCGACGTGGAGATCGCGCAGGGACAGGGATCGAAGACCACGACCATGGTGGTCGGCGAAAATGCCGACCCGATCGGCCATGCCAACCTTTCAACCGTCGCCCAGTCGGTTTCCGCGGGCGTGCCGATCACTGCCGTTGCCGGCTGGTGGCAGCAGGGCCCGATCTCGCTGATCTGCGCCGATCCGTCCATCAAGACGCCGGCCGATGTGAAGGGCAAGCGCATCGGTTCCACGCCGACCGGCTCCGACGGCCAGATCCTGCCCGCCTTCCTCAAGGCCAACGGCCTTGAACTGACCGACATCTCGCTCGTCAACATGCCCGGCGACGCGAAGTTCGCCGGTATCGCTTCCGGCCAGCTCGATTGCATCAGCGGCGACGACTACTTCTACGCCCCGCAGCTCAAGGCGCAGGGCAAGGCGGTTTCGGTGCTGAAATATGCCGATTGGGGCGTAACCAATCTCGGCTTCGGCATCGTCGTCAACAATGAGTATCTGGCGCAGAACCCGGACATCGTGAAGCGCTTCCTCGCCGCGACGAGGAAGGGCATGGAATACACCTTCGCCCACAAGGACGAGGCCGTCGAAATCTTCCTCAAGGTTTCCGGCAACACCCAGCCGGCCGAGTTCCACCGCAGCGTGCTCGATGCCTATGAGGCTTCGCTCCACACCAAGGAGAGCGCGGGCAAGCCGCTCGGCTGGATGGCCGAGGCGGACTGGGAGGCGATGAACAAGACGCTCGCCGAATTCGGCTCGATGCTCGGCAAGAAGGAGGCGACCGCCTACTTCTCCAACGATCATCTGCCGCAATAGCCCGCACTGAACGCGGGCGGCTTGCCCACCCGCCCTCTATCGCAAGCAAACTGGAAATCGCATGTCGAACATCGCCGATTTATCGACTGGCACATACGACGCCATCGTCGTGGGGGGAGGGCACAACGGTCTCGTGGCGACCGCCTATCTCGCCAAGGCCGGGCTGCGCCCGCTGCTGATCGAGGCGCGGCCGACGCTCGGAGGCCCCTGCGGAACCTTCGAGTTCCTGCCGGGCTATCGCTGCGCCTTCACCAACTCGCCCGGCAGTTTCGAGCCGCGCTTCATTGCCGAGCTGCAGTTGGAGCATTTCGGCCTGAAATTCATTCGCACCGATCCGACGGTCGTGCATCCGTTTCCGCGCGGCGCCTTTATCGGCTGGCGCGACAGGGACCGGCTGGCGGCGCAGTTCGACGCCTATGCGCCGGGTGAAGCGGAGCGCTATTTCGGCCTCCTGTCCGATCTCGAAGAACTCGGGCGGCATCTGGGCGCATCGATGTTCGCGCCGTCTCCCGATCTGGTTCGCGCCGCCCGCGACGTGCCCCGCCATCTCGCTGGTCTCTTCGACCGCGTGATGTGCGGCAGCCTGCGCCAGCTGCTCGACGAACGGCTGCAATCGGAAGAGGCCAAGGCGTTGCTCGGCATGCTGGCGCTCAATGCGACGCTGACACCGCCGTCCGCACCCGGTTCGGCCGTGGGTCTGATGATGCGGCCGATCTCGCTCGCGTCCTATGCAGCGCTGGACGAAGACGACCCGCGACGTGCGGCGCTCCGGGGCTCGACGGGCCTTCCGGTCGGCGGTATGGGCGCGATCATCGACGCGCTCGAAGCTTGCTGCATTGCGCATGGTGCGACCATCCTGAAGGATGCGCCGATCGAGCGGATCCTGCATGCATCGGGCCGGGCTCGGGGTGTCGTCACCGTCAAGGGCGATGAATTCTACGCGACGGCCGTGTTGTCGGCGATCAATCCGAAGACGCTTTTCGGCAGGCTGCTGGATGACGAAGCGGTGGGCGCCGACACCCGACGCGAGATCGCTGCGGTGCCGATGCGGGGTTCTGCCTTCAAACTGGTCCTCGCACTCGACGGCGTGCCGCGCTATGCCGGCCTTCCGGCAGATGTGGATCCGGCGCAGGCGGCACAGGTGCAGTTCCGCATCGCGCCGTCCCTCGACTACATCGAGCGGGCAATCGCGGACGGACTGGCGGGGCGACTGGCCGAGCGGCCGATCATGTGGGGCCTGATGCCATCGGTGACCTCGCCGGATATGGCGCCGGCAGGCTGCCACCTCCTCAGCGTCAACGCCTGGCACGCACCCTATACGCTTTCCGAGGGGAGCTGGCCGGAAGCCGGCGAGCGTTTCGCCAATATCTGTATCGACGAGCTTGCGCACTACATGCCGGACCTGCGGCGGCGCCTCGTTGGTCTTCGTTACTTTAATCCAGTCGAGATCGAGGCCGAGCTTGGCCTCGTCCAGTCGAACATCACGCATGGCGACATGCTGCCGAATGCGCTTTTCGGTGCGCGTCCGCATCGCAAGGCACACGATTACCGCACGCCGCTTTCCGGGCTTTACCTCTCGGGTGGCGGAACTTGGCCGGGTGGCTACGTCACCGGCATCCCCGGCTACAACGCCGCAAACACCATCATCAAGGATCTGGACGTCAAATCATGAGAGAACATGCAATGGAATTTCTGGTCAACATCAAGCTTCGCTGGTCTGACGACATGGATCCGGAATTGAAGGCGAAGGTGATCCACGACGAGCGCGCCCACGCTGCCGAACTGATCAAGGAGGGGCATCTGGTGCGCATGTGGCGCGTGCCCTGCCGCTTCGAGAACTGGGGTCTGTGGCGCGCGGCGGACGCCACGCAGTTGCATGAGATCATCACCAGTCTTCCGGCCAATCCGTGGATGTACGATATCGACGTGCTTCCGCTGGCCAAGCATCCGGTCGATCCGATCCACACCGCCGCCTAAAAGGAAAAAGCGAGATGGACACACATCCCGCCCAGATGCCGGTTCTGTCCGTCAGCGATCTCACGACGGCGTTCAGGTCGGGCGACCAGTGGAAGCCGGTCGTCCGCAACCTTTCCTTTTCGATCGCTCCGCGCGAAACGGTGGCAATCGTCGGCGAGTCCGGATCCGGCAAGAGCGTGACGTCCCTGTCGATCATGCGACTGCTGCCGAAGTATGCGAGCCGCATCGAAGGCAAGGTTGTGTTCGGCGGGCGCGATCTGCTGGCGCTTGGCGAAGAGGAGATGCGCAAGGTCCGCGGCAACGACATCTCGATGATTTTCCAGGAGCCGATGACCTCGCTCAATCCGATCTTCCCGATCGGCAAGCAGATCGCAGAGGCGATCACCTGCCACCGCTCCCTTTCCCGGGGCGAGGCACGGGCGGAGGTGACCAGGCTTCTGGAAAAGGTCCGCATTCCCAACGCCAAGGGCCGGTTCGACGACTATCCGCACCAGTTTTCCGGTGGCATGCGCCAGCGCGTGATGATCGCCATGGCGCTCGCCTCGAAACCAAAGCTCCTGATCGCGGATGAGCCGACGACGGCGCTCGACGTGACGATCCAGGGCCAGATCCTCGACCTCATCAAGACGCTGCAGGAAGAGGAGGATATGGCGGTCCTTTTCATCACGCACGACATGGGCGTGGTGGCGGAAGTCGCCGACCGGACGATCGTGATGTTCCGCGGCGATGCGGTGGAGACCGGTGCGACCGAAGACATCTTCAACAACGGCAGGCACCCCTATACGCGGGCATTGCTTTCGGCGGTTCCGCGCCTTGGCTCCATGGCGGGCCATGCCCGGCCCATGCGCTTTCCGGTGATCGACATTACGACCGGCGAGACGCGCCAGTCGGAAAGCGAGGGGCCGATGCCTGCGACCGGCGAGAGGCCTCTCCTGGAGGTGAAGAACCTGACGACACGCTTCGATATCCGCTCGGGCCTGCTCGGGCGAAGGAGCGGCGCCGTCCATGCGGTGGAAGACGTGTCCTTCGACCTGAAGGCGGGCGAGACGCTGTCGCTCGTCGGCGAATCCGGGTGCGGCAAGTCGACGACGGGGCGTTCGATCATACGGCTCGTGGAGCCGACGGGTGGAGCGATCTCGCTTGGCGGTCACGATGTGATGGGCCTCGATCGGGGGGCATTGCGCACGATGCGGCGCAGCATCCAGATGGTGTTCCAGGATCCCTTCGCCAGCCTTGATCCGCGCATGACGGTAGGCGCGGCAGTGATGGAACCATTTATCGAGCATGGCCTCGGCACCAGGGAGCAGGCACGCGACAAGGCCGCCGATCTGCTCGGGCGTGTCGGGCTCAACGCGGACATGATGCGGCGCTTCCCGCACGAATTCTCCGGCGGCCAGCGCCAACGCATCGCGATCGCGCGCGCACTGATGCTCGATCCGAAGGTGATCATCGCCGACGAGGCGGTGTCGGCGCTCGACGTGTCGGTCAAGGCGCAGGTGTGCAACCTCCTTCTCGACCTGCAGCAGAGCTTCAACCTCGCCTATCTGTTCATCAGCCACGATATGGCTGTCGTGGAACGGGTCAGTCATCGGGTGGCGGTGATGTATCTCGGCGAGATCGTCGAGATCGGCCCGCGCCGGGACGTGTTCGAAAATCCGCAGCATCCCTATACGAGGAAGCTGATGGCCGCCGTGCCGATCCCCGATCCCGCCAGGCGCACCATCCGGCGAAATCTCTCCACCGACGAGACAAAAAGCCCGGTCCGCCCCCTCGGCTATGCCCCGCCCAAGCGGCGCTACAACGAGGTCTCGGCGCAGCATTTCGTCCAGGTTTGAGAGGGCTCCGCCACAGTCGGCTTGTTGGTCGCTTTCGGGCTATTGCAGAGCGATGCAAACGCAGCCCGAAGCGTGACGCGGGCGCGGACTGTGGGTGTCGGGTAGCCCTAATCCAAACGAGCAAGGCCTCGCGGTAAAGTTTGGCGTCGCGCGGGCGCTGCCAATCGGACGCTTTAGGAACTGGCGCGCGCTGGCCTAGAGCTTGTCAGGGAAAAGTGGAACCGGTCTTCCTGAAAAGGCAAACGAAAACTAAGAACGCTAGAGTCCGCCGAAATCTGCGAAGCATCCAGGCAAGGTGATTCGTGCCTGGAATCCGACCCTGACCCCACACAAAGACATCTATGCTGGTGCATGCCGGACCGGCAACCGCGTTGCTGTTTCCCCCGTTATGGCGGCAATGGCATTGGTGATGGCGGCGGTTGCGCAGGTGATGGCGGTCTCGCCGGCCCCTGCGGGCACGGGGCTTCCCTCAATCAGCCGGATCTGTATGTCCGGCACGTCTGACATGACGGGCACGGTGTAGTCAAAGAAGCTTTCGGCAGGGATCGCTCCGTCCTCGATCATCAGCTCTTCCCGCAGTGCCATGCCGATTCCCCATACGAGATTGCCTTCAACCTGAGCTCGAACCTGATCTGGATTGATCACCAGCCCGCAGTCGTGCGCGCACCACAGGCCCGTCACTCGATAGCCGTCCGCTGTCCGTGCCACGCGCGCGACGGCGGCGGCATAGGACATTTCCTTGTAGATGCCGCAGGCGAGCCCCATCGCTTCGTCAGCCGTTGCCGATCGGGAAGTCCAGCCGGCATGTCGGCGGCCTCCTCGAGGACTGTTCTCAACCGGTCATGCTGTGGGCCCAATGCGGCGAGGCGCATCTCCAATGGATCGAGCCCCTTGGCTCGTGCCAGAACGTCCATGGCGGTCTCCACTGCAAAATGGTTGGCGGCAGCACCCAGGCCGCGCCATGGTCCCGTCTTGACGGGCAGGCGTACGTCCTCGAATGCCACATGACTGGCCTGGGCGTGGTACGGTGGGGTCGCACCACGCGCAACACAGGGATCGCCGACAAAACTCGTGGCGAACTGCAGGCCCGGTCCCATGGCGGCCGAAGTGAAGATGATGTGGCCGGACCGGAAGATGTGATGCCACTTCGAAATCCGGCCCGTGGCATCGGCCGATGCGCGGATGCGGTGGCAGGAGGGTGGCCGATGGAAGCCTGACCTGAACTCGTCGCGCCGTGACCATTGCACCTTGACTGGCCTGCCGCAGAGCTTGGCCAGCCGTGCGGCCTCCATTTCCGCGGCGACAATGGTTCGAGCGCCGAACCCGCCGCCAATGCGCATGGCATGAACCGTAACGGAGCTTTGGGGGAGGCCGAAGGCGGCGGCGAGCGTGTTGCGGACGAAGAACGGATCCTGTGTGCCGGTCCACACTTCAAGATCGCCGTCACGAAACTGGGCGACTGCTGTGCGCGGCTCGATTGAGGCATGTGCAGCAAGCGGTATGGAAAGTGTGATATCCATGTCGAAGGGTCGGTCGTCCGGAACGCCGGTGTCGAGTATTGTATGTTCCAGTGATCTGTCGTCAGCGACTGACACCATCTCCGCAATATCGAGGGAAGCAAGCGGTGGGCTGTTTTCCTCCACCAGGGAAAGTAGGTCGAGCGCCTGTGCCAGCGCGCCGCGCCGGTTGGCGACGATGCCGATGAAATCATCCTCGCGGTAGAGACCGACATAGCCAGGCACTGCGGCGGCAGCCGACGCATCGACGGAGAGGATGCGACCTTCAATCGCGCGCGGCCGTACGATCGCGCCGAACACCATGTTCTCCAGCCTGATGTCGTCGGCATAAAGCGGTCGGCTGCCGGTCACGATGGCGTCGATGTCGTGGGTCGGAAAGGGATGGCCTACGTTTCGCCGGTCATCACGCGGCACTGCAAGCTTCGGCCTTGCCGTATTCAACTCCTCACCCGTCACCAGCAGAGCCGGACCGGACCCGAGCGTCTCGAAGGAAAGCAGAGAGCCATCATCGCCACGGACACCTGCCGGTTCGATGCGAAGGGTATCGAGCGGGCGGGCAAGTCGTGTCGCGGCTTCGCGTAGAATAGCAGTAGAAAGCGCCGCCGCTGCGCGGGCGACGAGCGGCCCTGTTTCCCGCATGGCATCGGAACCCACCGTCGAACGGGCGACGGGGATGAGGGAGGTATCCGGCAATACGAGATCGATGCGATCGACATTGACATTGAGCTCGTCGGCGGCGACCTGCCTGAGCCCCATGGATATGCCCTGGCCCATCTCCGCGCGGGTCGACAAAAGCCTGAACCTTCCGTCCGGCCGAAGACTGATCCAGGTCGCCGCGTCGACGGTTGTCGGGCCTTTGCGTGGCGGCAGCACCGGCATCAGTGCCCAGGTCGCGCCACCGGCAACGGCAGTGATACCGGCTGTACCCCATCCGAGCGCCTTGAGGAAACCGCGCCGAGAAAGCTTCGGCATCACGTTTCCCCCTGCATGATAGTCTGTGCCCGAGCGATCGCCCGGCGGATACGTGCCTGGGTGCCACATCGGCAGAGTACGCCGTCCATGGCTTCGGCGATCGTGTCCGGGCCAGCTGCAGGATGAGCGGAAAGCAGGGCGTGCGCCGTCATGATCTGCCCGTTCTGGCAGTAGCCGCATTGCGGCACGCTCTCGGCGATCCAGCTTTCCTGCAAGGGGTGCAGTTTGCCGTCGGCGGCCAGCCCCTCCAGCGTCAGGATCGTCCGGCCATCGACTGCGCCGGCGGTGAGCAGACAGGAGCGTTGTGCCTCGCCGTCGATGATGACGGTGCAGGCGCCGCAGGAGCCGACACCGCAGCCGAAACGTGGACCGTTGAGGCCGAAATGGTCCCGGAGCAAGAAGAGCAGCGGTTCGTCGGCGAGATCGTCTGGGACGCTGGCAGGCTGACGGTTCAGGACAATATCCATCGTTTTCTCCCTTCGGTCACTTCCGCAACGGCAATCGCGTGATCCGGTAGACGCTGGCTGGCGGCAGGTTGATCGGCACAAAGCTGCGAAAGCGCGCTGTAAGGCCCAAGGCGAGCAAAATGGCATCAGGCACAGGGCACCGCGGTCCATAGGTGAACTGGAAGAGATGGGCGCCATCCGCCATGTGATCGAAGGCGCATGCGAGGATGCGCTCGACCTGTGCTCGTGGCATGGAGAGCAGCGGCAGGCCACTGATCGCCGCTGAAAAGCCGGACTGATCGCGGGGCAGGGCCGCTGCATCGGCTTCGAGCAGGGTGGCTGCCGGAAATCGGGATCGCAGCAATCGCGCGAAAGCGGGGTCGCGTTCCACCAGCGTCAAAGCGCCCTCAGGAATGCCGCGTCGCAGGAGGGCACGCGTGAAGACGCCTGTACCCGGGCCCAGTTCCAGCACGCGGCCACCATCCCGTGGCACCTCAGCGGTGATCGCATCGGCCAGCCAACGGCTCGACGGCGCGACTGCTGCCACCTGAAGGGGTCGGCTGATCCATGAGCGAAGAAACAGGAGGTGGTCGGACTTGCGTTGCGGCAGGCTCATATAGTCGGCTCCATCCGGCGATGAAGCCGATATCGCCGACGAGGCTGCAGTCCGCATTAACCCGGGTTAAGTCGCGTGGCCGCTTTCCCGCACACGCCTTGCGATACGGCTGAGGCCGACGGGTGTGACGCCGAGATGGGAGGCCAGATCCTTTTGCGGCACGCGTGCGACCAGATGCGGCTCCTCATCGAGCAGCAGCCGGTAGCGGGCTTCCGCGGTCATCGTCAGGAACTGGCGCTCGCGGCGCTCCTTGCGTTCGGCGAAGATCATCAGGGCGTGCCGCACCATGCGCGACCAGGACAGGTCGCGATCGGCCATCTGCTCCAGCAGCGTGAAAGGCAGTCGTTCCAGCACGCAGGCTTCGATGGCGCTGACGGAGAAACTCGCCTGACCGGATCGCAATGCGGAGAGGCTTGCAAAGAACTGCCCTTCGGCCACGAGGGACTTGATCCATTCCTCGCCCTGCCTGTTGAGATAGGTGAGCTTCAGGAGGCCCTGTCGCACAACATAGACGTAGGGATGCGCCTCGTCCTGGGAGAACAGGGTTTCTCCGGCGCGAACATGGCGCAGCTCAATCGCCTCCGCCACGAGGCCCCGATTGGCCAGAGCCATCCCAGCGATGTGCTCGAACAGTTTGATTGCGACGCATTCTTCTGGCTTGATCCGTACCAATACCAATCCCCCGGATGCCCGGCTTGAAAAACGCCGCTGGACACGCGCCATTTGTCGGGAGGCATTCGGCTGGACCAGCTGCCCCGTTTTCAACCACGTGAATTTGTTTGCTCGTGACGGATATACGAAAGCGACCGCAAACTTCATCCCGCCGCACACGAGGAAATTAACGCCCTCTCGTCCCTGATAGCGACGCATTCTCGCGTTGGGATCGGCTTGTCGCAACGTGCCGGCGTGCGCGCCCGATGAGGACGTATGACGCCTCTTTCGCACGGATTTGGTCACTGCCCGGAAGGGTGCAGGGAGGCCGATCCGAGCGGGGCGGATCTGTCCGGGGGATTGCTGGCGAAGGGGAACACGGCCCGCAGGCGCGGGTCGCGAAGCCAGAGCCCACCCCACATGAACAGTCCCAGATAACCGCTGAACAGGATGTGGCTGAAGAGCGGGCTTTCCGCCCTGATCTGCGTCGCCATCGCTCCCCCGAGAAGTCCCGTCATCAGGATTGCACCGAGCAGACGCGCAGGCGGGACGAGATAGAGCACGAGGCACGTCAGTTCGATCACGCCGATCATGAAGGCATAGCCCGCTGGCCAGCCGAGTTGTGCCAGGGTCTCTTCGGCGACCGGCATTCCCAGCAGCTTTGGCGTGATGGATGCACCCAGGAGAAACAGGGTGAAGAGACCGGTCAGGGTGCGGCCGGTCCAGAGCATGACGGGCTTGTTCATTTCCATGATCCTTGGTTCTGCAGCACTCCGCTGCGTGATTGGGGTATTCCTGCCGTCAGGAATGACGGGGCGCGACGCCTTGAACATCGATCTGCTGAATGGTTGCGCTCGGATGGATGGCGACGATCTCCAGCCGCCCGGTTCCCACATTGGTGAAGCGATGGGGAACGTGAGCGGGGCCGACGACGACATCCCCGGCGCTGCCGTGCACAGTCTCTTCGCCGACCGTGAACTCCGCTTCGCCTTTCTGGACGATCCAGGTCTCGGTGTAGGGATGGCTGTGCAGTTCGGAACCGCGTCCGGGCTCGACATCGACAAGGAAAAGTGAAACCGGGCTTCCGATCTCGCGGCCTTCCAGCCGAACGGTGCGGCGCTGGTCGGGGGCGGGCTCCTTGCGACGGCGAACCGTGATCATTCTGGTCTCCTGCTGCCATTGGTGCGCCGGCGGGCGCAATTGTCTTTGTGAGAAGATACTTCATCAAAACTGTCTTCCCGTCAAGATATATATCTTTGCATAAAGACAGTTTATTGCGGACGGCGCTTGCTCTAGGATCGGCTAGCGGAGTTAAGCGACACATGAGGCAGGCAATGAAGGAAGAAGGCGAGGGGGCACGCTACGGCGTCCGCGGCGACAGCGCGCCGCAAGAGGATCACGTCGATCGGCTGCGCGCCCAGTGGACACGAGAGCTGCCGGACCTCGACACGGAGCCCATGGCCATTCTCGGCCGGGCCAAGCGGCTCTCCAACCTCGTGGCTGCTGGTATCGAGGACACGTTCGCTGCCTTCGATCTCGACCGCGGTGAGTTCGACGTGATCAGCACGCTGCGCCGGGCCGGGCCACCCTATCAGCTGACGCCGACCGAGATGTATACGTCGCTGATGCTGTCCTCGGGCGGCCTTACGCATCGGCTGAGCCGGCTTGAGAAAACCGGGCTCATCCGGCGCGAGAAGTCGAACCTCGATGGGCGAAGCGTCGTCGTGACATTGCTGCCGCGGGGAATAGAACTGGCGGAACAGGCCTTCAGGGCGGACATGGCCAATGAGCTTCTGGTTCTGCAGCCGTTGAACCGGGACGAGCGAGACCTGCTGTCCGCCTTGCTTCGTAAACTGCTTCACAGCCTCGAAAGCCAGAGCAAGCCCGACGTTTAATTCTGTGCTGCCGTCTACCCGTGACGTGCTCTGCCCCCCAAAGACAGTCCGGCGCATTGGCGAGCGTTAAGCTTAACTGCCATTAAGATACTGGTTTCGGTTCACAAATTCCGGCTTTGCGGATAATCGTTGCAGCCTGTTTGTGAGAAAGCCCCATCTCCATGGCCACCATAACCGGCACTGCCTCCAACGACCTTCTCTACGGCACCGACACCACCGACACCTACAAAGGGCTGGGCGGTGACGACAAGTTCGTCTGGAGCAAGGGTAACGACAGCGTCTATGGCGGCGACGGATGGGACACGATGTCCTACTTTCACTATACCGGTAACGTCACGGTGACGCTTAACGGTGAAAGCCGCGGCATTGCCACCGGTTCGCTTGGCGATACGAAGCACCTTTATTCCATCGAGGCCGTCATCCTCGGCAACGGCACCGACGTCGCAACGGGGGATGCAGGCGCCAATACCTTCTTCGGGCTTCGCGGCGACGACCGTTTCGTCTACTCGCCCGGCGAGGATTTGATGTACGGTGATGATGGCTGGGATACGCTCGACTACTTCGCCTACACGGGTAACCTCGCCATAACCATGAAGGGCGACAAGCTCGGCACGACGAAGGGATCGCTGGGCGACCTCCAGCACTTCTATTCGATCGAAGCGATCGTCCTCGGCCGCGGCAACGATATCGTCAAGGGCGACGCGGCCGCAAACACAATCTGGGGTGAGCGCGGCAACGACAACCTCGACGGTGGAAAGGGCAATGACAAGCTGGACGGCGGTGCCGGCAGCGACAAGCTGCGCGGCAGCATCGGCGCAGACCGCTTGACGGGTGGTACGGGTGCCGACCAATTTGTCTTCAAGTCCATCGCGGAATCGACCGTCAGCGCGTCCGGTCGCGACTTCATCACCGATTTCAGCCAGATACAGGGCGACAAGATCAACCTGTCCGTGATCGACGCCAACACGAAGCTTGCCGGCGATCAGGCCTTCAGCTTCATCGGTGCGACTGGTTTCCACCACGAAGCTGGAGAACTTCGCATCGCCACGGCGTCCGGCGACACCTACTTGTACGGAGATGTCGATGGCAACGGCAAAGCCGATTTCGCCATCCGCATCGATGATATTGTCGCGTTCAAGGCGTCGGATTTCCTGCTCTGAATGTCGAGCGGTTGATCCTCGGACCGCCCCGGGTCGTGCTGATGCTCAGCGAATACCCCAATGCCTGTGGAGCGCCGTGCGTCAGGACAGAGGACTGGTCGTCCTGCCGCTGACGGCGGCGTGGATACGTTTTGGCCGGTCGATCTACCTTCCACGATGACGGGCTTCTTAACCGCCTTGCAAGCCGCTTGGATCACCTCCGGCACATCCACCGATGCGCGACAAGCAAGCAGATCGGACGCGTGTACGCTGTAGCGGGCGACAGGTGCACACGCGCCCGCATGCGCGCGTTTCTCACTCAGTCTGCTGACAGCGTCATGTCCCGTTGCGCTTCCAGTTCGGCCACGCGCGCCGTCAGGGCTTTGTGGATGTTTCCGAAAGCCGTGCTTCCCAGTGCCAGACGACGCGGCATTTCAGCCTGGTCTGCGACAGCAATCATCGCATCGACACTTCGTCCCACGTCGGCCAGCTTGGCGAAGCTTTCGCCTGCGCCTCCTCCGGCGATCCCCGACAGGATGCGGCGGATCTCGTCGACGGTCGTACCGTCATAAACGGGGCTGGCGGCTGCGAAATCGACGGAGGCGGCAAAGTCTGTCGGTGTCGGCCCCGGTTCGACGATCATCATCTCGACCCCGAAGCCCGCGAGCTCCTGCGACACCGCCTCGATGAAACCTTCAATGCCCCATTTGGTCGCGTGGTAGAGGCTGAAGCCGGGATATGCCACCTGGCCGCCCTCGGAGGACACCTGCAGGAAACGCCCGCCGCCCTGGGCGCGAAAGTGCGGGATGGTCGCGCGAACGAGATCGATGACCCCGACCAGGTTCGTGGCAATCTGGCGTGCGATAGCCGCATCGGCCAGTTCCTCGGCCGCCCCGAACAGGCCATAGCCGGCATTGCCGACGACGACGTCGATACGCTGCGCCGCGAAGGCTTCGTTGACTGCCGCACGTATCGAACCGGCGTCGGTCAGGTCCATTTTCAGGATGTTCAGGTTTGGATGTCCGAGATCCAGAGAGCCTTCCCGTCGGACGGTCGCGATCACATGATCGCCACGGGCGAGCAGTTTCTCCGTCATGTTGCGGCCGAAACCACGCGCCGCACCGGTAATGAGCCAAGTCTTCGTCATAGCAAACTCCTTGTTGACGCAGACCATATGGTGGACGGGAGAGTTATGCGGTATCGATGAAAAATCGCATGAATTGGTGAGCATGATTTGACAATTACACCTCCCCTCCCTGACCTGCTGGCCTTCGCTGCCGTTGCCCGCCATCGGAGTTTCAGCCGTGCCGCTGCAGAGATCGGCGTATCGCGCTCCGCACTGAGCCATACGGTACGGATGCTGGAGCAGCGTTTGGATTTTCGGCTGTTGAACCGCACGACCCGCAGCGTCGCGCTGACCGAAGCCGGAGCAGAGCTTTTGTCGAGACTCATGCCGGTTCTGGGCGACCTGGAAACGATCTTCGACGACCTTGCAGAACGGCAGGGCGAGCCATCCGGTCTGTTGCGGATCACTACGCCGGAATCGGCTGCGCGGCTGTTGATGCGGAACGTCGTCCCCGAGTTCCTGAAGCGCTACCCCCAGATGCGACTTGATCTTGCCGCTGACGGACGGTTCGTCGACATCGTCGCCCAGGGCTTCGATGCCGGAATTCGTCTGTCCGAGGCCGTTCCGCTTGACATGATCGCCGTGCCCTTCGGCGGAACCGTAAGGTTTGTGGCCGTCGCGTCACCGGACTATCTTTCGGCCAGTCCGCGTCCGGCTGTCCCGGACGATCTGGCTGTCCACCGATGCATACGTCAACGCTTGCCAAGCGGCACGCCCTATCGGTGGGAATTCGAGAGGGAAGGGCAAACCCGAAACGTCGATGTGCAGGGGGTTCTGACGCTGGACCACAACGGCATGATGGTCGAAGCGGCGGTCGCGGGAATGGGCATTGCCTATGTGCCGGAAACGGTCGCCAAGGAGGACCTGGACAACGGAACCCTGGTTCTGGTCCTTGAGGAATGGTGCCCGCCCGCTCCGGGACTTTGCCTCTATTTCCCCGGCCGTCGCCATGTCCCCGCCGGCCTTCGGGCGTTTATCGACGTCCTGCGCAGGGAGTTGCCGAACTGAGCGCCCGCGAGAACGAAACGAAGTGGCATATCGAAACCGGCCCGATCACATCCGCATTCGCGAATTTCCCCGCTTCGTGCCGGTCCTCCGACGAGGTTGGCCCGGACGGACGCCTTGGTCGCCCTGTTTGAAGAGTGCCGGGATTGCCGGTGGGAGGGCTGTTTTGACGATACCGGCGGTCAGGTGTAAGCTGGCGGTCTATCGTCAGGAGCCTCTACCATGCGTATCGGAGTGCTCGTTGCCGGCTTGGCCATGGCCTTGACCCCCACCATGGCGGATGCCCACAATTGCAAATGCCGAAATCGCGGCGTGATGTTCGAGCTCGGCCAGACAGCCTGTCTGAGGGTCGATGGCGGCTCCTATCTCGCGCGCTGCGAAATGAAGCTCAACGTCTCGTCCTGGACCAGAATCCAGGAGGGGTGCCCGGTGACGGAACGTTCGCTGAAGCGCCCGGCGCTCACCACTTGGTCACCTCGTCAGGTGATGTAGCGCCCGCTTCTGTATCTTGCCGTAGAGCAGGGCGATTGTGTCCGAGATGTCGTGTTTTCCGCGCGCCTGCTCTGACGCAATCCGGGATTCCGTGATCAAGCTTCTCAACCGATTGACCTTGGCGGCCTTGTTCATGCCCTGCCGCCGTCCGGTATTGTGCAATTGCCATAACCTCGTCCGACGCGATGCATACGGCGCCAGGCCTGCGGCGCGTGTTGCTTTGGAGTGGGAAAGAATATTCCGTCCCTTTGTTGTCGCGTTGACAGGATATTCTGCAACCAGGATACTATAGGTGGGGTGTGTCGCTGGTGGGCGATGCCGTTGGGATGAGAGTGGTAGATGGCGACCGTTCAGCAATATTCCGAACTTACCGGAAGAGACACTTTTGACAACGATGCGTTCTCAAGTAATGGGGAGTTTTATCCGGTATTTAAGATTGGTAAAGATGTTGTCGGTAGATTTATAGGGTCTATCGATGATTATCTTGGAAATGATCGCGCAGATTATTTTGTTCTTGATCTGGAGGCCTCCGGCCTAAAGGCTGGAGATGAGCTTTTCGTTTCTTTTTTTGGCTCTTCCGGCACGGATCTTTCTATTAGGTTTGGCGCATATACATATGAATATCTAAAAACGTTTGGGCTTAATTACAACACGCATCTTCTGAGCAATGAAAAGACGCGCGGTTCCCTGATCATACCCGAAGGCGTCGATGTCATTTCCTTCCAGGTTTGGAGCATCAGCGATTTCAGCGGCACCTATCAGGTCGATATGCTGCACCATCCCAAGCTGCGCACGCTCCTGAACTTGAAGGGTATCGGAGACCGGCCGGAGCTGTTCAGGGCTTCCGATGCGACGGAGCCGGTCGAGGTCCTGGCCGGCGACGGGAATGATTTCGCCTGGACCGGAAAGGCTGCGGATGTGATTTTCGGCGGGCTGGGCCGGGATATTGCGGTCGGTCTCGACGGCAACGATTTCATCTATGGCTACGGCAAGTCGGACATTTCCGGCCTTGGCGCCAAGGATGGGGCTGATCAGCTGCTCGGCGGGCGCGGCAACGACAAGATGTTTGGCGGCGCCGGCGGCGACTACATGCATGGCGAGTGGAACAACGACACTCTTAAAGGCGAGGACGGCAACGACCTCATGCAAGGCGGCTATGGCGGCGACGTGATGGACGGTGGCAACGGCAACGATCTGATGTATGGCGGAACGGAAACCAAGCTGCGCGGAGACTGGTTCGGCGAGGCCCTGACCCTCACCTGGGATGGCACGACGGGCAAGACCATGACGCCGCAGAAGTGGTCCATCCCCGGGGAGGTACAGGCCGACGACAAGAGCAGCGACCGCATGTCGGGCGGCAACGGCGACGACGGCATGTGGGGTCAGGGTGGCAACGACACCATGAAGGGAGGCGCCGGCAAGGACAAGATCGATGGCGGCAGCGGCAACGATGCGATTGACGGCGGATCGGGAAGCGACGTCATCCATGCCGGCAGCGGCGATGACGCGATCGTGGATAGCGGAGGGTCCGACAAGAGCTATGGGGAAGCTGGAAACGACACCTACGCGGTCCGTGAAATCATGGACAGCTACGAGCGTTATTTCAGTGGCGGCACCGGCACGGACACCGTGGACTTCAGCAAGCTCCAGGGCCTCAAGCCGGAAATCCTCGTCAACGACAAATATGTCGATATCAGAGGTTATACGGTCGACGAAGTCTTCCGCATGGAGCTCGAGGGCGTCGAGATCATCCGGGCCGGAAGCGGTGACGATCAGATAAGGATGAACGCGGACGACAACACGATCAACGGCAATGGCGGCAACGACAAGATCAACGGCGGCGGCGGCGACGACAAGCTCTATGGCGGGTCCGGCAAGGATGCTCTCGTCGGCGGCAGCGGCAAGGACATGTTCGTGTTCAACACGAAACTCGGCGCCACCAATGTCGATACGATCGGCGATTTTTCGGTGAAAAAAGACAAGATCGTTCTCGATGACGATGTCTTCAAAGCCGGGAAAGTCGGCGATTTGAGTTCGGGCGCTTTCAGCACCGGCACGAAGGCACAGGATGCTTCCGACCGCATCATCTACGACAAGGCAAGCGGGAAGCTCTGGTACGATGCCGATGGCAGCGGCAGCGGCAAGGCCGTTCTGTTCGGGGTGCTCGACAAGGGCCTGAACCTGACCGCGGGCGACTTCGATATCATCTCGTAGGGCAGGCGGCGCAATCCCGCTTCTTCGACGGCGGCAACGATCTGGCTGCCTTGGCCGGCAGATGACGCGCCGGCTGTTCTCCAGGACCGAACGTTGGCGGTCGGCCAATGACGGTCGCGGTTCGTGGAACCGCGACCGGGAGGTTTCCTTTGCCTTTCCGGGCCGGATCGATTGCGCCTCGGCGTAGCGTCGAGGCAATGCCCCGACAGGCCGGTTTGCGCCCGGCCAATCCGGGATATCAGTCGATCGTCAGCTTCAGGGTTTCGACGGCTACCTTCTCGACCGCGCTGCGCGTCAGCGCCTGCGGACGGCAGGTAAAGGTCTCGTAAAGCTTGATCTGGTCGTCATAGTGCGGTGACGTCTGGCCTGCGGGGCTGATGAAGCCGCTCTGGCCGGGCGGCGTCACCATGCAGACGGAGGCCGTGCCGTCCTTGAAGGTGATGAGATCGCTCTGCGTGCCGCGGTTCATCGTCGTGCCGACCTCGATCCCCGCATCCTCGCCTGTCTGCGCGATGCCGAGATAGTTCTTGGTGGCGAAAATGTGCTGCGGCAGCGTTGCGCGCCAGCTTTCGGGCTTGTCGCTGCCATGCTCCTCGGTCAGGGCGGCGGCGGCCTTGCCGAGCGCCGCAAGCATGATCTCGTTCCTGTCGACGCCGTTGAAGAAGTCGTGGCGCTGCGCGATGCCGGCCTTGTCTCCAAGAAGTGCGTTGCGCAGTACCTGCGTCGGGCGCGAGATACGGTTGAGGGCGACGGTCGGGTCGATGCCGGGCTGGTCGTCCATCAGCACGTCCGCCACCATGATCTTGACCCAGCGCTGGAAGAGCGCGACGGCAGGCGCCGTGGCGCGGCCGTCCTCGCCCCGGACCATGCGGCCGTCCCAGTCCTTCAGCACCGTGACCAGGCCCTGGCGCGGGTCATCGGCGGCAAGCTTTGCCGCCGCCTCGAAGAGGAACGGCAGCAGCGCGCGGGCATTGATGTCGAGAAAGGCGATGTTCTCGTTGATGTCCCAGACGTCCTGCGGCGTCAGCTTGTCCTTGCCGGTGATCAGTGCGACGATCTCGTCGACGCGGTCCGAAGCCCCCCAGGGCGTCGCCTCGAAGTTGGCGACCTCGCCATGGGCCGAACGGTTGTTCCAGTTGGCGATCCAGCCTTGCTCCGGATTGTAGGTCTTCGGCACGTCGGCGAAGGCGCGGATGCCCTGCCAGTCCATGGAGCCGTCGCCCCTGGCCGGCACGCGCTGGTCCTGCGCCGGATTGCGGACCGGCAGATAGCCTGGCGAGACGTAGCCGATGTTCCCGTCCTTGTCCGCGTAGTACCAGTTGATCGTGGTGGCGACGTTCTTCGCCTGTTTCAACCAGTCCTCGTAGCTCTGCGCCTTGGTCGAGTTGACCCAGGCAAGCAGCGTCTGGATTTCCCTGCCCTTCCAGGTGCGGTTGAAGGCGTAGGCCGTATGGCTTTGCGGGTCGATCTCGCTGACGACACCGTAGTCGCTCTCATAGACCACGGTGGCAACGTCGGCCTGGCCCTTGACCTTGAAGGTTTCCGGGCGGGCGCGCATGTCGTGCCAGGTGCCGTTCTTGCGGTACTGCGCCGGGTTGTCGGGATTGAGTTCGAGCTGGAAGTAGTCGTTGACGTCGAGCGGGCCCGCGGTCGCGCCCCAGGCGATCTGGCCGTTCGTTCCGAACAGCACGTTCGGCACCGCGAAGGGCGTCGAGCCGGTCAGGTCGAAGCCTGCGCCGTGCAGGCCGATCGAATAGACATAGGACGGGTTGAAATTGCCGAATTGCGGCCCGTTCATCAGCATGGTCGAGCCGTCGGTGGTCTTCTTCGGTCCGAGGATCCAGAGGTTCGAGGCGCGGGGGCGCGCTTCGTCTCCACCGGGAACGCTCCGGTCGGCGAGGGCGCTGAAACGCGTGCCATCCAAGAACGGCTTGTTTTCCGCCTTGATCTGATACTGGCCGCCCTTCGGCACGGTCGTCGGGGCAAGCGGGTCCTCCAGCCAGAACATCTGGTCGAAGAGTTCGGCGGCCTTCTCCTTGCCGTGCTGCTTCTCGAGTTTTGCCAGAACCTTGGCGTTGTCGAGCTCGGTTGAGTAGTGCGAGAAGCGGCCGGCCATGGTCACGACATAGATCATCGCGACGTCGAAATCGCTCCAGGTCGTCGGCTCGATCCCGAAATCGCTGAACTCCTTCGGCAGCAGCCGGCTGCGGTCGGCCAGAACCTCGGCGACGCGCTTGTTGTAGCCGGCGGCATAGCCGCGCAGGATGTCCCGTTCTTCCTTCGACAGGGCCTCGATCTGCGCCCGGATATCGGCATGGTCGAAATCGGCCCGCGTCGCGATGTCGTAGCCGAGATGGTCCGCGCCGAGCACCTGCGAAACCGTGCCGAGAACGGAATGCTTCGACATCTCCATCTGGAAGAGCCGGTCGGTCGCCACGGCATAACCGAAGCCGGCATAGAGCCCATAGACGTCACCGGCATAGACATGGGGCACACCCCAGTTGTCGCGGATGATCTCGACATCGGAAGCGGCGAGGGCGGCGGCGGGAGCGAGCGGCATAAGCGCGGCGGAGATCAGGAAAGCGGCAAGCGCCGGCCGGCGGGTGTGGAACATTCTTTCCTCCTGGCATGTTCACAATCGGCGCCATCCTCCATGGCGCGCGGCAACAATTACTATTAACCGAACGACCGGTCAATCTATTCTCGTCCGCCGGATGAAGGCGCTTGCGACGGGTGTGTGGCGGAATGCGCTGCCGGCGCAAAAAACTGTTGCGCGTCTGCCGGTTTTCTATATCTTATAACTTATAAGTTAGAAAACAGCGGGAGCAGATCCTTGTCAGTGCGACAGACTCCAGGCGGCCACCTTTCGGTGGCGCGCAACGATGACCTATTGTCCGGCGAACAGCTTGCCTTCCTTGAGGAGCGTGCGCGCTTCATCCGGCTCGAGACGCTTCGGCTGATCTCGATCGCCAAGGTTGGCCACTACACCTCCGTCTTCTCCTGCGCGGAGATTTTTGCGGCGCTCTATTACGATGTGATGCGGCTTCGAAAGGGCGAGCCGGCGTGGGCCGACCGGGACCGCTTCCTGATGGGCAAGGGCCATGCGGCCGTCGGCCTTTTCCCCATTCTCGCCGATCTCGGCTTCTTCGATCCCGCATGGCTTGAAAGCTATACGCGGCTCGGCAGCCCCCTCGGCGACCATCCCGACATGACGAAGGTTCCCGGCGTCGATTTCAGCTCCGGCTCTATCGGTCATGCCTTGTCGAACGGCGTCGGCATGCTGCTTGGCGCACGCTTTCAGAAACGGGATTTCAATGCTTTCGTCCTGCTCGGTGACGGGGAAATGCAGGAGGGCCAGGTCTGGGAAGCCGCCTTGTCCGCCGCTTCACACAACCTCTCCAGCCTCGTCGCGATTGTCGATCGCAACGGCTACCAGCTCGACGGCAAGGTCGACGACGTCCTGGCGATCGAACCGCTCGACGAGAAATGGCGCGCCTTCGGCTGGGAGGTCCATACCGTCGACGGCCATGACCTTGCGGCGCTGACGACGCTGCTGCGCGCCGTCAAGGCCGATCGCACGCGCGAAAAACCCTGCTGCATCATCGCCCGCACGGTGAAGGGCAAGGGCATCGACTACATGGAAACCGAACCCGGCTGGCATCTCGGCTATCTCGGCGCGGAAGACGAGGCCAAGGCCCGCGAAACGATCCTGAACACGGTAATCTCCCAATGACCCAGCTGCTTTCCAAGGACTCGTGGCAATACCGCGAGATCAACCGCCGTGCGCCTTCGCTCCCCACGCTGTCGAATGCGCTCATCGCCCTTACCGAGGCCGGCCATCCGGTCATGGCGGGCACGGCGGACCTGCAATATTCCAACGGCCTTTCCGCCTTCGCCCAGCGCTATCCGGAGCGTTTCGTGCAGTTCGGCATTTCCGAGCAGAACATGGTCTCGGCGGCCGCCGGCATGGCGACGACCGGCGTCATTCCCTATGTCGCGACCTTCGCCTCGTTCCTCGCGCTTCTGTGCTGCGAGCAGATCCGCATGGATGTCGCCTATTGCAGGCAGCCGGTTCGTCTGATCGGGCATCACACCGGTATTTCGCTCGGCTTTTACGGAACCTCCCATCACGCGACCGAAGACATCGCCATCATGCGCAGCATCGCCAACCTCGCTGTCGTGTCGACGGCGGACGGGCCGGCGCTCGATGCGGCCCTCAGGGCGACCGTCGACTATCCGCTTCCGATCTATTTTCGCATCCACCGCGGCCATGATCCGGTCGTCTATGAGAACGGTGTCACCTTCGAACTTGGCAAGGCGATCGTGCACGGCATCGGCAAGGACATCACGATCATCGCCGCGGGCTATCCCGTGCATGGCGCCAGACGCGCGATGGAGGAGCTGAATGCTGCCGGCCATTCCGTCGGCTTGATTGACATGCATTCGATCAAGCCGCTCGACGAAGAGGCGATCATCGAGGCCTCGGCCCGTTCCAGGGTCATCCTGACGGTCGAGGAGCACAACATCCTCGGCGGCCTCGGCGGTGCGGTTGCGGAAGTGCTGGCCGAAAAGGGCAAGGGCGCCCGCCTCGTCAGGCACGGTATCTGCGACGAATACAGCCTGATCGCCCCCCCCACCCATCTCTACAGGCACTACCGCCTGGACGGCGACGGCATCAGGGCCGTGGCGCTCGAAAGCCTTGCGTAAGGAGAATGCCGATGCCGACGAACAACGAAACGATCGCCGCGCGCGCGGAAGCCGTCATTCCCGGCGGCCTGTTGAGCCCCAGCCGGCGCCTCGGCGCGCCGATCGCCTTTGCCCGGGCGGAAGGCCCCTATCTCTATGACGCGGACGGCAACCGCTACACCGACTATCACTGCGCCTTCGGCGCCAATGTGCTCGGTCATCGCCCGCCCGCCGTCGCTGCCGCGATTGCGAAGACGGCTGAAAACCTCGATCTGATCGGTGCCGGCGTGCTGGAGCTGGAGGTCGAGGTGGCTGAGCTGCTCGTAAACGCGATCCCCTGCGCCGATCAGGTGGCCTTCTGCAGCAGTGGCTCGGAGGCGACCTACCATGCCCTTCGCCTTGCCCGCGCCTATACCGGGCGGAAACAGATCATCAAGTTCCAGGGCGGCTACCACGGCTGGCACGATTATGTCGCCATGAATGGCCAGTCGAGCCGCCAGATGCTCGGCTCCTACGACCCGATGTCCGATGGCATGCTGTTCGATGCCGCCCGCCACACCGCCATCCTGCCCTACAACGATGCCGGTGCCGTCGAGGACTACATCCGCAAAAACCCGGGCGAGGTGGCGGCGATCATCGTCGAGCCGATCGCGCACAATATGGGCGCGGTGATTGCCGAGACGCAGTTCCTCTCCGACCTGCGCCGGATCACCACCGAGCACGGGGTCGTCCTCATTTTCGACGAGGTGATCACCGGTTTCCGGCACGCGCTGGGCGGCTACCAGTCGATTGTCGGCGTCACGCCCGATCTTGCCACCTTCGGGAAAGCAGCGACCAGCGGATATCCGATCGGCCTCGTCGCCGGCCGACGCGAGATCATGGAACGGGTGGGCCGCACGGGTGAGGGTGCCGTCTTCATGGGCGGCACGTTCAACGGCACGCCGTCCTCGATGGCGGCCGTCAAGGCGACGATCGAGGAGCTGGCGAGACCGGGCGTCTATGAGCGGCTGTTCGAGCTTGGCGCCTATCTGCGCGGCGAGATCGACGGCATCATCGCGCGACACGGCCTGAAGGCGCAGGCCGCAGGCTTCGGGTCGGTCTGGCTCGTCTATTTCTTCGACGGCGCATTCCGCGACTACACGGATCTTCTGCGCAACGACAACGATCTCGACATGCGCTTCCGCCGCGCGCTGATCGCCGGCCGGCAGGTCTTCCAGCCGCTCCAGCTCAAACGCCTCTACCTCTCGCTGAGCCACGACCGCGCCGTCCTCGACGACACGCTCGAACTCATCGACACGACCATGGCCGGCCTCGCCCGGTCCGTCGCGGCCTGATCTTTCCAAACCTGCTCTCAAACACAAAAGGGGAACCCATGAGAACTCGGTTTTTTGCAATGATGGCGAGCGCCGCGCTCGTCGTCGCCTCTCCGGCGCTGTCCCGCGACCTGACCGTCGTCGGCTTCGGCGGCGCGACGCAGGAAGCGATGCGCGAAACGCTCTTCAAGCCCTATCAGGAGAAAGCCGGCGCGCCGCTTCTGGAAGAATCCTACACGGGCGGCATCGCCAAGGTGAAGGCCATGGTCGAAACCGGCACGACGACCTGGGACGTCGTGCAGATGGACGAGAACGAGATGATTCTCGCCTGCGACCAGGGCCTTCTGGAGCCGTTCGACTGGGCCGGTCTGCCGAATAGCGCCGACATCATCGCGCCGGCCAAGTCCGATTGCGGCGTCGGCGCCTTCGTCTGGTCGAAGATCCTCGCCTATGACGGCGACAAGACGAGCGGCGTCACCTCCTGGGCGGATTTCTGGAATCTCGAGAAATGGCCGGGAAAACGCGGGCTGCGCAAGCAGGCGCGCATGACGCTCGAAGTCGCCCTGCTCGCCGACGGCGCAAAGCCGGAGGAGCTCTACGACATCCTGGCAACCAAGGAGGGACAGGACCGCGCCTTTGCCAAGCTCGACGCGATCAAGCCGAGCATCCAGTGGTGGGAAAGCGGCGCGCAGCCGATGGAATGGCTGGCCTCCGGCGAGGTGACGATGACCTCGGCCTATAACGGGCGCGTCATCGCCGCGAACCAGCAGGGCCGGCATTTCAAGATGTCCTGGACCAACCAGCTCTATGCGATGGACTTCTGGGCCATTCCGAAGGGCGGCAACAGGGACCAGGCTTTCGACATCGTCAACTTCATGACGAGTCCCGAGCCGCAGAAGGCCTTTGCCGAGAAGATGGTCTACGGCGTGACCAACGCCAAGGCGATGGACAGCATCTCCGCCGACATCAAGCCGCAGCTTCCGACGGCCGAGGAGAACATGGTGGGGGCGCTCGCCGTCAGCACGCCGTTCTGGGTGGATCACGAAGAGGAACTTCAGCAGCGTTTCAACCGCTGGGTCGCACAATAAGGGAGGATGTCATGACCTATCGTGGGTTTTTTGGCGGGCTGGGCATGCTCGCCGTCCTGGCGGGGGCTTCCGCCGCCTTTGCCGATGCCGGCAAACTGACCGTCGTCGGGGCCGGCGGCGTGCTGCAGGACGCCGAGCGCAAGGCCTTTTTCGAACCCTTTGCGGCAGCGTCAGGCGTGGCGCTGACGGAAGATTCCTATTCCGGGCAGATGGCCAAGGTTCGTGCCATGGTCGACAGCGGCAGCGTCTCCTGGGATGTCATGCAGGTGGAGCAGAACACGCTCCTGTCGGGCTGCGCCGAAGGTCTTTTCGAGGGACTGGACTGGAGCAGGATCGGCAAGCGGGAGGACTTCATTCCCGAAGCCTACAGCGATTGCGGCGTCGGCGCCTTCGTCTGGTCCATGGTGCCGAGCTACGACAAGGCGAAGCTGGCGGACGGGCCAAAGAACTGGGCCGACCTGTGGAATGTCGAGAAATGGCCCGGCAAGCGCGGGTTCCGCCAGACGGCGAAGATGACCCTCGAAATCGCGCTCCTTGCGGACGGGGTTACCAAGGACGAGGTCTATGACGTGCTTGCGACGGACGAGGGCCAGGACCGCGCCTTCGCCAAGCTCGACGAGATCAAGTCGTCGATCCTCTGGTGGACGACGGGCGCGGAATCCGTCGAGCGCCTTGCCGCCGGCGACGTCGTCGCCACGGCGACCTTCAACGGCCGCGTCGCGGCGGCGAATGCCTCCGGCAAGGACTTCGCCCTCATCTGGGACGGTCAGGTCTTCGGCATCGACTACTGGGGCATCGTGAAGGGCTCGCCCAACCGGGAAAATGCGGAGAAGTTCATCGCCTTCGCCTCGACCGAGAGCGCCCAGGCGACCTTCCCGCAGCATATCGCCTATGGCGTCACGAACCTTGCGGCCATTCGCGGCGTCAAGCCGGAGATCGCCAAGGACCTTCCGACGACCGAGGCGAACATGACCGCGGCGGTGGCGCTTAACACGGAGTTCTGGGCCGACCACGGCGAGGCGCTCGAGGCGCGATTTGCGACATGGCGCGCGCAATGACGTCGGATGTTCTCCTGCGGCCGCGCATCGGCGCGGCCGACGGCCAGCAAGGGCGGGTTTCCGCCCTTGCCACCGGCTTTCGCGCCGACAGGCGGCGGCAGACGATCGTCAGCCTCGTCCTGATCGGTCCTCTCGTCGCCTTCATCGTCTTTGCCTTCGTGCTGCCGCTCGGCACCATGCTGTTCCATGCCATCAACAATCCCGAGGTCCGCACTGCGTTTCCGGCGACGCTTTCCTCTCTGGAGGACTGGGACGGGCGCGATACGCCGTCCGATGCGGCCTTCGAGGCGCTGGTCGCCGATATCCGGGCAGGCGCTGATCCCAAGATCATGGCGGAGGCGGGCCGCCGGCTGAACTACGAGATCACCGGGTTTCGCAGCCTTCTCGCCAAGACGGCCCGAACGGTCCGCAAGGCACCAGAGGCGCCGGCAAAGGCCCAGTTGCTCGCCATCGACGGGAACTGGGACAACCCGGCCTACTGGCGGGTCATCCAGCGCAACGGCGCGCCGCTGACGGCCTTCTACCTGCTCTCGGCCGTCGACCTGCGTCCCGGCGAGAACGGCGGTGTGCAGATGGCCCCGCCGGAGGAGCGGCTGTTCCTCTCGACGCTGATGCGGACATTGACGATCAGCGCGCTGGTCACGGTGATCTGCCTCTTCGTCGCCTATCCGATCGCCAATGCCATCGTCGCCATCGGCGGCCGGTTCTCGGCGATCATGCTGGCCTGCGTGCTCCTGCCCTTCTGGACGTCTCTTCTGGTCCGGACGAGCGCCTGGATCGTCATCCTGCAGAAGGAGGGGGTGGTGAACCGCCTGCTTCAGGCGCTGAACATCACGGATGCACCGCTCGAACTCGTGTTCAACCGGACCGGCCTCTACATCGCGATGGTGCATATCCTGCTGCCATTCATGGTGCTGCCGCTGGTCAGCGTCATGAAGGGCATCTCGCCGTCCTATGTCAAAGCCTCCGCTTCGCTGGGTGCCGGACCCGTCACGACGTTTCTCAGGGTCTATCTGCCGCTCACGCTGCCGGGCGTCGGCGCGGGATGTCTCCTCACCTTCATCATCTCCGCCGGTTACTACGTCACGCCCACCCTCGTCGGCGGCGCATCGGACCAGATGCTGAGCTACTTCGTGGCCTTCTATGCCAACACCACGATCAACTGGGGCATGTCCGCCGCGCTCGGCGTCCTGCTTCTGACCTGCATCCTCGCGCTCTACGCGGTTGTCGGGCGGATCGTCGGCATCGGCCGCATCGTCGGAATGGAGTGAGAGATGCCTGTTGCCTTGAGACGCGTGCAGATCGCCTTCTGCTGCCTTGCGATGATCTTCCTGATCGGGCCGACGCTCGTGATCATCCCGATCTCCTTCAGTTCGGCCAACTTCCTGTCCTATCCGCTGCCGGGCTTTTCGCTGCAATGGTATGAGAAGATCCTGCAGCCGCAGCCCTGGATGTCGGCGCTCCTCAACAGCCTGATCATCGGCGCCGGCGCGACATTGGTGTCGACGGTGCTGGGCACGCTGGCGGCGCTCGGCATGTCGCGCGGCCGGCTTCCCGCCCGGTCGATGATCCTCGCGGTGGTGATCTCGCCGATGATCGTACCCGTCGTCATCAGCGGCGTCGGCATGTATTTCTTCTTCGCCAAGCTGGGCCTCGTCGCGTCGTTCCTGGGTCTCGTTCTCGCCCATGCGGTCCTGGCGGTGCCCTTCGTGCTGATCACGGTCACCGCCACGCTGAAGAACTTCGACATGAACCTCGTGCGGGCGGCGGCGAGCCTCGGTGCGAGCCCGGTCCATGCCTTCCGCACGGTGACGCTGCCGCTAATCGCGCCGGGCGTCATCTCGGGCGCGCTCTTCGCCTTCGTCTTCTCGTTCGACGAGGTCGTCGTCGCGCTCTTCATCAGCGGTCCGGGCCAGCGCACGCTGCCGCGCCAGATGTTCGATGGCCTCAGGGACAATATCGATCCGTCTATCCTGGCGATGTCGACATTGCTCGTGATCATCTCCATCGTCCTGATGGGGGGCGGGGCCTTGGCCCAGAAGCGCGCGGCGGCGCACCGTTCGACCGGCAACAGCTAGGTGCCGGAACCTTGTTTTATTTTATCAGTCGATGCCGGAGCGTTGTCGCTCCGGCTGGACATGCTTTGTGGAGTGACTGGAAATGATCATCGTGACAGGTGCCACGCACGGGATAGGGCGGGCCTGCGTGGAGAAGCTTGCATCGGACGGCGCCCGCGTGGTGGCGACGGGCCGTGATGCCGAGGCGGGCAGGGCGCTCGAGGATATCGCTCCCGGCGTCACCTTCGTGCCCGGCGATGTCAGCCGCGAGGAGGATTGCCGGCGTGTCATCGACCGGGCGCTCGACCTTGGCGGGGGCGCGCTTTCGGGCCTCGTCAACAATGCCGGCATGTCGAAGCGCATCTCCTTCGCTTCCGCCACGCAGGACGACTGGGACGAGGTGCTTGCGGTCAATGCCCGCAGCACGTTTCTTTTCATTCGCCATGCGCTGGTAGGCCTGCGGCGCGGCAGGGGATCGGTCGTCAACATCGCCAGCATCGCCGGAAAGACCGGCGAGGAGGGGCTTGCCGTCTACTGCGCCTCGAAGGCTGCCGTCATCGGCCTCACCCAGGCGCTGGCGCTGGAGTTCGGCGAGGAGGTGCGCTTCAACGCGGTCTGCCCCGGCCAGATCGAAACGCGCATGATGGGCAAGATCATGAGCGACGCGCTGCGCAAGAAACAGCTCGAACTGCGCATCCCCGCCAACCGTTTCGGCGCCCCGCAGGAGGTGGCGGATGTCGTCGCCTGGCTGCTGTCGGATCAGTCGACCTATGTCAACGGCACGGTGGTGACCGTGGACGGCGGGGAAACCGCCGGCCTGCGCACCCCGCGCATCGCGCAGGTCTGAGATTTCTCCGGCGCCGGTTTCACGCGGCGCCGCGTTCCTCGAAGTACCGCAGGAGACTGGGCGAGGCCCGCTGGATATCGTTCTCGATGGCCAGGCGGGCCTTCTTCTTGTCGCCGACCCTGAGCGCCTCGATGAGATGGTCGTGTTCCTCCGCACCGGTATAGCCGTGCGGGATTTCCCGGTAGTAGACATTGAGGATCGGGCCCATCGAGACCCACATGCTCTCGATCTGGCCGACCAGCATCGGCATGCGCGAGAGGCGGTAGACACCGAAGTGGAAGGCCCGGTTGGCGGAGCGCGCCGCCTCCAAATTGCCGGCCTTTTCGTTCTTCACGAAGGCGGCGTGGAAGTCTTCGAGCTGCGCGAGATCGGCCGCGGTCACGTGGTCGGTGGCATGTTCTGCCGCCATCCCTTCGAGCGCCATGCGGATGAGCTTGATCTGGATGTAGCGGGCGCGGCTGAGGTCCGGCACCGTGACGAAACGGCCGGAACGCAGTTCCAGCGCCTGTTCGCTGACCAGCCGCAGGCAGGCCTCGCGCACCGGCGTGACGCTGGTCCCGAGCTGTTCTGCGAGATCCTGCATGAGGAGGCGGTCGCCCGGCGCGAAGTTGCCGACGATGAGGCCTTCCCGCACCTTGTTGTAGATCCGGGCGGACAGGCTGCCCGCTTCGCCGGGCTGCATCTCCATAACGCTCATGGGACTTCTCCTGATCTTTGTTGCAGCTCTAGCTGAAATGCTGGGGGCCGCCAATCGCTTATATCTTATCGCTCGACGCGACGGTGGGACGCCGCAAAAAGTTTCCCGTCTCCGGTGAAATTCGCTTGCATGCGTTTTCTGATAACTTATAACTTATAAAATAGCAAACACGGTTCCGGAGGCTACCTTGCACAACTCGCTGCGGGCGCGCGACATGGCGTACCACTTCCATTCCCAGACCAACCCGCGCAGGCACGAGGCCGAAGGCCCGTTGGTGATCACGGCGGGGGAGGGCTGCTACGTCGTCGACGAGATGGGGAATCGTTATCTCGAAGGCATGGGAGGCCTGTGGTGCGCCTCGCTCGGCTTTCGCAACGAGCGCCTTGCGGATGTGGCGGCGAGCCAGATGCGCAGGCTCGCCACCTACCACACGTTCAATCACCGCTCGAACGACCCGACAGTCGATGTCGTCGAGCAGATCGCGACGCTTTCCCCCATCCCGGGCAGCAAGGTCTTCCTCGTGAATTCGGGCTCGGAAGCCAACGACACGATGATCAAGCTCGCCTGGTACTACAATGTCGCACGCGGCAAGCCCGGCAAGCGCAAGATCATCAGCCGCAAGGGCGCCTTCCACGGCAGCACGATCATGGGGGCGGCCCTTGGCGGGCTGCCGCACATGCACGAGAGCTTCAACATGCCGGGTCTCAACGTGATCTATACCGAGAAGCCGCACTATTATCGCAACGCCCTGCCGGGCGAGAGCGAGGAGGCCTATTGCGCCCGGCTGATCGCTGCGCTGGAAACCCTGATCGAGGCGGAAGGGCCGGAAACCATCGCCGCGATGATCGCCGAGCCGATCATGGGGGCGGGCGGTGTTGTCACGCCGCCGCCGGGATACTTCCCGGCGCTGCAGCAGCTTCTGACGAAGCACGACATCCTGCTTCTTGCGGACGAGGTCGTTTCCGGCTTCGGGCGAACCGGAAAGTGGTTCGGGTCCGAGGCCTGCGGCTTCGTTCCGGACATGATGTCGGTCGCCAAGGGACTGTCCTCCGGCTACCTGCCCATCGCCGCGGCGGTGATCGGCGATCCCATCTATCAGGCGATCGCCGACGAGGCCGACCGCATCGGGGTCTTCGGCCACGGCTTCACCTATTCCGGCCATCCGGTCACCGCCGCGGTGGCGGCCGATGTGCTGCGCATCTATCAGGAAATGGATGCCCCGGGCCGGGCCGCCGAACTCGGCCGCCGGCTCTTCGCCGCGCTCGACGCGCGGATTGCGAGCCATGCGCTCGTCGGCGAGGTCAGGGGGACCGGTTTCCTTGCCGGCATCGAGCTGGTGGCCGACAAGGCAAGCCGCGCACCCTTCGATCCGGCCTTGAAGGTCGGCGCACTTGTCGAGCAGCGCTGCCGGGCGCACGGCGTCATGATCCGCAACATGGGCGACGTCATTTCGATTTGTCCGCCCTTCGTCATGACGCTTGAGGAAGTCGACCAGCTCGTCGACGGCATAGCGGCGGCGCTCGACGATGCCGCCGCCCGGCTTGCAGCGTGAGGGCGTGACGATGGATGATTTTGTCAATCTGGACCTCACCGCGCAGGCGGATCTCGTAAAGTCGGGGCAGGTCACGGCCGGGGAGCTGGTCGAGGCGGCCATCCGGCGTGCTGAAAAGGTAAACCCCGCGATCAACGCCATCATCGCCCCGCTCTATGACGAAGGGCGTGCGGAAGCCGCGCAGGCGGGCAAGGACAGCCTCTTTGCCGGGGCGCCGTTCCTGGTGAAGGACCTCTATTGTCACATGAAGGGCGTGCCGACCACCGGCGCCTCCCGGCTGACCCGGAACTTCGTGCCCGCCCGGGACAGCGAGCTGATGCGCCGCTACCGCGCGGCCGGTCTCAGCACGTTCGGCAAGACCAACCTGTGTGAGTTCGGCACGCTGGGCACCACCGAGCCGAAGCTGTTCGGCCCGACGCGCAATCCCTGGAACGTCGCGCGGTCGAGCGGCGGTTCGAGCGGCGGCGCCGGCGCGGCGGTGGCGGCGGGCATCGTGCCGGCGGCACATGGCGGCGACGGTGCCGGTTCCATTCGCATCCCCGCGTCGTGCTGCGGCGTCTTCGGACTGAAACCCTCGCGCGGGCGCATCACGCTGGGGCCGGATCTCGGCGACAGCACGGGCGGGATCGTCAACGAACATGTCCTCTCCCGCAGCGTGCGCGACAGCGCCGCCCTTCTTGATGCCACACAGGGTTCGATGCCCGGCGACCCCTACACGGCACCGTCCCCCTCGGGTCGCTATGCCGATGCGATCCGGATGAAGCCGCGCCGCCTGCGCATCGGCTTCACCACGGCCTCCCTGCTCGGCACCGCGGTCGATCCCGACTGCGTCGCGGCGACGATCGACACGGCGCGCCTTTGCGAAAGCCTCGGCCACGAGGTCGTGGAATGCACGCCGACGATCGATGGGGAGACCTACAACACTCTCTACAAGCGGTTCTGGGCGATGACGGCGACACGCGCGATCACCGCGCTGGCGCGAAATCGCGGCGAGACCCCGTCTGTGCTCGTGGGCGAGGTGGAGAGCTTCAACCAGTATCTCTACGGTGTCGGCTCGCGGATTTCGGCGGCCGACTATCTCGTCGATCTCAACTGGTTCCACACGACGGGCAGGACGCTGGCGAATTTCCTGCTCGACGTCGACGTCTGGCTGACCCCGACGCTTGGCACGCCACCGCCGGAACTCGGCCATTTCGATGCCGACAGGCATGGCGGAGAGGCGGTCATGGAGCGTTTTCTCGAGTTTCTCGCCTTCACGACCTTCGCCAACATGGCGGGCCTGCCGGCAATGAGCATGCCGCTCTCCTGGACGGCCGACGGCCTGCCCGTCGGTACGCAGTTCACCGGCCGGTTCGACGACGAGGCGACATTGCTTCAGCTCGCGGCGCAACTGGAAGAGGCGCGCCCCTGGGCGCAGCGCCGCCCCGCCGTCCACGCGGCTGAATGACAGATAAAAAGGGGAACCAGAATGTCATCCTCCAACTACGTCGAATTCCTCAACATCGACAAGAGCTACGACGGCCGCAGCCTCGTGGTCGACGATCTCAACCTCACCATCGCGAAGGGTGAGTTCCTGACCATGCTCGGGCCGTCCGGCTCGGGAAAGACGACGAGCCTGATGATGCTGGCAGGCTTCGAGGCGCCGAGTTCCGGCAGCATCCGGATCGACGGGCGATCGCTGGAAGCCGTGCCGCCGCATCGCCGGAATATCGGCATGGTGTTTCAGAACTATGCGCTCTTTCCCCATCTCACGGTCGCCGAAAACCTCGACTATCCCTTGCGGGTGCGCAAGATCGCGAAGGGAGAGCGGGCCGGCCGCGTCCGAAGGGCGCTGGACATGGTCCAGATGGGGGCGATGGGCGAAAGAAAGCCGACCCAGCTCTCCGGCGGGCAGCAGCAGCGCATCGCGCTCGCCCGTGCCATCATCTTCGAGCCGGATGTGGTGCTGATGGACGAACCGCTCGGCGCGCTGGACAAGAACCTGCGCGAACATCTCCAGCTCGAGATCAAGCATCTCCACGAGCGCCTCGGCATCACCGTCGTCTATGTCACGCACGACCAGTCCGAGGCGCTGACCATGTCCGACCGCGTCGCCGTGTTCAATGCCGGCAGGATCGAGCAGCTTGCGCCGCCGAGCGAGCTCTACGAGCGTCCCGCGACGGCCTTCGTCGCCGGCTTCATCGGCGAGAACAACCGGTTTACCGGCAAGATCGTCAGCAGCAGCGACGGCGGCGAATACGGCGTGCGCACGGAGGACGGGCAGGTCATCAGCGTTTCCAGCAGCACGGCCTTTTCGAAGGGCCAGCCCGTCATCGTCTCCCTGCGTCCGGAACGGCTCTATGTCGACCAGGCCGCCGCCTGCGCAAACCGCTTTTCCGGAACGGTCGACGAGGTCATCTATCTCGGCGACCACCGTCGGGTGCATGTCCGCTTCGGGGAGAATGCGACGCTTGTCGCCAAGATCCCCAATGCGGGCACGGGCAGCGATATCGCGCCGGCGCAGGCCATTTCGCTCGGCTGGAACAGCCGCGACGCCGTTTTGATCCCGGCCTGACATGAAGGCGGTCTATTGCGACCGGCACCGGCTGCACAGCCCGGGCACCGTCGTCGAAGGCGGCGTTGCCCGGCCGAGCCGGGACGTGTCCGCCCGTCTCGATGCGCTCTTGCGGGCGGTGCGGCGTGCCGGGCTTGCGGTGGTCGATGCCGTCGATCACGGCAGCGCACCGCTCGCGGCCGTCCATACGGACCGTTATCTCGACTTTCTCGCGGCATCGGAAGGTGCGGAGCACGGGCCGCTCGCACCCGCCATCTTCGAAACCCGTCCCGATGCCTATCGGCCGGACTGGTCGCCGATCGCCAAGGCGGGGTATCATCTGCGGGATCAGATAACCCCTCTTGGCGCGGGCACATGGCAGGCCGCATACTGGGCGGCGCAGGTGGCGCTTACCGCCGCTGCGCTCATCCGTGCGGGGGAACGGCGGGCCTATGCGCTCTGCCGGCCGTCGGGCCATCATGCCGGTCGCGACTTCGGCGGCGGCGCGACCTATCTGAACAATGCCGCCATTGCGGCACGGGCGCTTGCTACATCGCTCGGGCGGGTAAGCCTCATCGATATCGACGTTCACCACGGCAACGGCACGCAGGATATCTTCTGGGAGGATCCAAACGTCTTCTTCGCCTCCCTGCACCGCAGCCCGGCCGGCTACTATCCGCATCTCACCGGTTTTTCCGACGAGACCGGGGGGCAACCAGCCCCGGGTCTCACGTTGAACCACCCCCTTGCGGAAAGAACCGGCGATGCGGCCTATCTCATGGCATTCACGGCCTGCCTCGACGCCGCGCTCGCCCACCGGCCCGCGGCGCTGGTCATCTCCCTCGGCTTCGACGCGCTGGCGAGCGATCCGGCCCGGGGCCTCCAGCTGACTGCCGATGCCTTCGGGACGATAGGTAACCGGCTCGGACGGCTCGATCTGCCGGTCCTGTTGGTGCAGGAGGGCGGATACGATCTGGCGACCCTGGAACAGGCAGCCACCCGGTTCCTCTCCGCTTTCACGGGTGATGGCTGAGCAAAGCCATCACCCGTGAACGGACGTCTACGACCAGCGTGCGACCGGTGTCGACATTGCCTTCCGCAGGGGCTGCGTGCGGGCCTCGGACGTCCTGACGGGTGTCGAGACAGAGGCGGGGCGGGCCTTCTGCACGGGCTTGGCGGCGAGATCCTCGAGGAACGTGTCGCACCAGGTGAAGACGTCGTTGGCGCGCAGCGTCGTCATCATGGCGCTCCAGCGCTCCCGCCGCTCCTCCAGGGGCATGGCGAGGCTTCGGGCGATGGCTTCCGCGGTACCCTCGACGTCGTAGGGGTTGACGAGCACGGCCTCCTTCAGCTCCTGCGCGGCGCCGGCGAAACGGGAGAGCAACAGGACGCCGGGATCTTCCTCCCTCTGCGCCGCCACGAACTCCTTGGCGACGAGGTTCATGCCGTCGCGCAATGGCGTGACCAGGGCGAGCTTGGCCATGCGGTAGAGCCCGGCGAGAGCCGGCCGGCGCAGCGAGCGGTTGATGTAGCGGATCGGCACCCAGTCGACCGTGCCGAGCGCGCCGTTGACGCGACCGGCCTGTTCCGCGACGGCCCGCTGCATCGCCTCGTATTCCGGTACTTCGGAGCGGGATTTCGGTGTGATCTGCAGCAGCGTCACCTTGCGCTGGCTGTCGGAATGGCGGGTCAGGAAGGATTCGAACGCATCGATGCGCTGGGTGATGCCCTTGGAATAGTCGAGCCGGTCGACGCCGATGATCAGCTGCTTGCCGTCGAGGCTCTGCAGCATGCGTTTGTGCAGCGCGGTCTGTGCCGCCCGTTTCGCCAGCGCGGCGAATTCTTCCGTCTCGATGCCGATCGGATAGGGCCGGGCGGTGAAGACGCGCCCATCGGTGGCAAAGCGCGAAGCATCCAGACGGGCGGCGAGGTCGCGCCGCGACAGGCAGTCGGCAAAGTTCTCGCGATCATGTTCGGTCTGGAAACCAAGCACGTCATAGGCGGTCAGGCTCGTCAGAAGTGCCTCGTGCACCGGCATGGCATGGAAGACGTCCGGTGCCGGCCAGGGAATGTGCAGGAAGAAGCCGATCCGGTTGGTCACACCCTGACGGCGCAGCTCGGCGGCCAGCGGGATGAGATGATAGTCGTGGATCCAGATCAGGTCGTCCGGCTCGATGAGCGGCAGGAGGCGGCTTGCAAAGAAGTGGTTCACGCGGAAATAGCCGGCCATCTCGCGCCGGCCATATTCGGCAAGGTCCAGCCTGTAGTGGCAGATCGGCCAGAGCACCCGGTTTGCAAAGCCCTGGTAGTATTCCTCGACATCGCGTTCCGTGAGGTCGGTGAGGGCGTATTCGATATTGCCCTCCTTCTGCATCTGCAGCGGCCCGACCGCATCGTCCGCGCAGGATCGGCCGGACCAGCCGAGCCAGAGCCCGCCGCGCGCTTCGAGTGCCGATTGAAGGGCGACCGCCAGCCCTCCGGCAGGGGCGGTGCCGCTCTTGTCGGGAATGGGAACGCGGTTGGAAACGACGACGAGACGAGCCATGAATTCACTACACCTTTGGGGCAGCACGTCCCATTGCAGAGGCGCGTCGAACCCTGAAAAGAGGGATTTTGCGCCAGCGAACGGCGCCAGCGAACTTTTCGCAACGCAGCGTAAACCGTCCACCGGCGCGAAGGTTCCCTCCGCCCCGGCTGGTTTTTCGTGACCGGGCGCATGCCCGGCCTGTCCCGGAGGTGTTCGGGGTCTCCGAAGTCGGCAGAGTTCAGGATTGCTGGAGCGAGGCGTCCTCTTCGGCCTGCCGCTCCCTGTGGCGGGGGCCCTTGGGGAACCATCCGGAAACGCGCGTTCCGACCGGATCGAGCAGCGTCAGCACCACGGGCACGAAGACGAGCGTCAGAAGCGTGGAGGAGATGAGGCCGCCGATGACAGCATGGGCCATCGGCGCGCGCTGCTCGCCGCCCTCGCCGAGGCCGATGGCCATCGGCAGCATGCCGAAGATCATCGCCAGCGTCGTCATGATGATCGGCCGCAGGCGCACCGCGCCGGCATCCGCGAGGCTGTCCTGAAGGCTCTTGCCTTCCCGCCGGCCCTGGTTGGAATAATCGACGAGCAGGATCGCGTTCTTGGTGACGAGGCCCATCAGCATGATGAAGCCGATGATCGAGAACATGTTGAGCGTCGAGCCGGTGACGAGAAGGCCGATCAGCACGCCGATCAGCGAGAGCGGCAGCGTCATCATGATGGCGACCGGCTGAAGGAAGGACCCGAACTGCGAGGCAAGGATGATGTAGATAAAGATGACGGCGAGAGCGAGCGACTGGAGCGCATAACCCATGCTCTCCTCGAGGTTTTCGGCATCGCCCCCGAAGCTGATGCGGTAGCCCGCCGGGATCTGCATCTTGGCGATGGCGGCGTTCAGATCCTCCGTCACGTCGCCGAGCGCCCGCCCCTCGATATTGCTCTTGATCCGGATCTCGCGCGAGAGGTCCTTGCGCGTGATGGCGTCCGGCGCGGTGCTTTCGATGACGTCGGCGACCTGGTCGAGAAGAACGGTGATCGGCTTGCCGTCCTCGTCCGTCCGGCCGGTGGCGATGGTGAGGTCGCGAAGCTGCGCGGCATCGCGCCGGCCCGTTGCCGGCAGGCGCACCACGACATCGTAGGTCTCCCCGTCGGGCGCATTCCAGACGGAGATGGCATCGCCCGCCACGAGCGGGCGCAGGGTATCGCCGATGGCCGCGATCGAGACGTCGAGATCGCTTGCCGCCTCGTGCCGGATCCGCACGGCAAGCGTCGGGCGCTTGTTCTCGATCGACGATTCGACCTCGGTCGCACCCGGAATGGCGGCGAGGGCGGTGGTGATCTCGGTGGAGATGCGGCGCAGCTCCGCCTCGCCGTCGCCGAGAACGGAAAGCTGGAGCGGCTTTTCCGACGAGCCCATGCCGGTGTTCTGGCCGATGGAGACCTCAAGGCCGGCAATGGAGGCAAGGCGCTTGCGGAACGGCTCCATGCTGGCCGCCGTCGTCACCGAGCGCTCGTCGCTCGGCTTGAGCTGGACGGCCACCGTCGCCTCGTTGAAGCCGCGTGCCCCGCCGGCATTGACGGTGGAGTAGATGGTGTCGACATAGTCGAATTCGCGCAGCGCCCGCTCGACCTGGCTGACCTTCGCCGCCATGTAGTCCAGCGACGCGCCCTCATTGGCCTTCAGCGCGATGGAGACCTCGCCCTGGTCGGCCGGGGGCAGGAATTCCGCGCCGATGCGCGGCACGAGCATCAGGCTTGCGAAGAACAGCGCGATGACCACGAAGACGGTCGTCTTGCGATAGCGGAAGGTCCAGCGGATGAGCCGGCGATAGCGGTCGGCAAGCCGGTCGAACCAGCGGTCGAACCGCGCGATCAGCCGTCCGAGGAAGCCGCGCTTCGCGTTTACCTCGGACTGCGGATCGTACCAGACGCTCGACAGCATCGGATCGAGCGTGAAGGACACGAAGAGCGAGATGAGCACCGCGACGGCGACGGTCACGCCGAACTGCAGGAAGAACCGGCCGATGAGGCCGCCCATGAAGGCGACGGGCAGGAAGACCGCGACGATGCAGAGCGTGGTGGCGAGAACGGCAAGGCCGATCTCGTTCGTGCCGTCGAGCGCGGCATCCACATGGCTCTTGCCCATGTGCAGGTGGCGCGTGATGTTTTCGCGCACGACGATCGCATCGTCGATCAGGATGCCGATCGACAGCGACAGCGCCATGAGCGTCATGGTGTTGAGCGTGAAGCCGAGCGCATAGATGAGGGCGAAGGTGCCGATCACCGAGATCGGCAGCGTCAGCCCGGTGATGACGGTCGAGCGCCAGGAATTGAGGAACAGGAAGACGATCACCACGGTGAGTATGCCCCCCTCGACCAGCGTGCGCTGGACTTCGTCGACCTGCGCGGCGATGGGGCGGGAGTTGTCGCGCGTCACCTTCAGCTCGACGCCCTCGGGGGCGAGCTCGACATTCAGCGCCGCGATCTCCTTGCGCAGTTCCGCCGCCACTTCCACCGTATTCGCGCCCTGCACCTTGACGACGTCGAGCCCCAGCGAGGGCAGACCCTGATAGGTGGCGCGGCTCGTTACCTCGGCGCCGACATCCAGGATCGTCGCGACATCGGACAGATAGACCGGGTAACCGCCGCTCTGCGCCACGATGATGCTGTTGAACCCCGTCACGTCAGGAACGCGGCCCTCGACCGTGACGATGCGCTGGTTGATGCCCGATATCAGCGTGCCGGCGGCGCGGTCCTGGTTCTCCTTGCGGATGGCATCCATGACCGATGTGACCGCGATGCCATAGGCTTCGAGGCGGTCGGGATCGACCATCACGAGCACCTGGCGCTCGCTGCCGCCGACCAGCGAGATCTGGCCGACGCCGGCGATGACGCTGAGCCGGTTGGTGATCACGCGGTTGGCGAGCGTGGTGATTTCCGAAAGCGTGCGCTTCGACGAGGACGCGGCGATGGAGAGGATGGGCTCGTCGTCCGGATTGAAGCGGGTGACCTGCGGCGTGTCCACCGCATCGGGAAAGCTCGCCTCCAGCCGGGCAACGCGGTCACGAACCTCCTGGGCGGCGACCTGCGAATCCACGTCGAGCTCGAACTGCACGACGACGACGGAGCGGCCCTCGTAGGATTCGGAAATGATCGTGTCGATGCCGCCGATCGTGTTCAACGCAGTCTCGATCGGGCGGGAAACCTCGCTTTCGACGGTTGAGGGCGAGGCGCCCGTATAGGTCGCCGTGACGACGACGATGGGAAGGTCGGTCTCGGGGAACTGGTCGACGCCGAGGCGGGAATAGGCGAACAACCCGATGACGAGGATCGTCACCATCATCATGGTGGCGAAGACGGGGTGGCGGACGCTGATGCGCGTGAGGAACATCGCTTACAGCCCCTCGACGACGACCGGCATGTCCGCTTCCAGTGCCGGAAGCGGTGCGGAGACGACGACGTCGCCGGCCGCAGGCCCCGAGACTTCGACGAGGCCCCGGTCCGTCCACGCGGTGCCCAGCACGACCGGCTGGCGGCGCAGCACGCCTTCCGTCACCTTGAGCACGAAGCTGCCCGTCTGGTCCTGGCGGATCGCCGCATTCGGCAGGGCGATGACGCCCTTGCGTTCGTCGACCTTGAGGATGCCCGTCGTGAACATGCCGCCCTTCAACGTGCGGTCGTTGTTGTCGATCGCCAGGAAGACCCGCACGGCCCGCGAGCCGGCGACGGCGGTGGGCGATATGCGCGTGACCGCACCGGAGAAGGTCCTGTCCGGAAAACCCTCGACATTGAGCTCGACCGGCTGGCCGACCCGCACCATGGGAATACGGCTGGTCGGCACGCCGGCATCCACCTCCATCCTGGAGAGATCGACGATGGTGAGGAGTTCCGTGTTGAGCGCCACCGTCTGGTCCTGCTCGACGGGCCGCGAGGCGACGACGCCGTCGAACACGGCGCGGACCTCCGCGTCCGCGAGGTCGCGCTCGGCATCCGCGATCTCGGCCCGTTTCGAGCGAAGCTGGGCCGCGAGATTGGCGACATTCGCCTCGGCCTCCAGGGTAGCCGCCTCCGTGGAGGCGCCGCTCTGCCCGAGGTTGGTGGTGCGGCGCAGGACGGATTCGGCAAGCTGCAGCTGTGCGGCCAGGGCCTCCGCCGAAGCCCGGCGCACGGTCAGGGTGGATTCGAGCGCCCGTGTGTCGAAGCGGACGAGAAGATCTCCCTTCCTGACGACATCGCCGACCTTGACGGGCAGTTCGACGATCGTCGAGGCGACGCGGGCGGCGAGTGTCGACCGGCGGATCGGGGTGAGCGAGCCCGAGATCCGCACGTCGCTGGCAATGTCGCGCGGCTCGACGCGCGTGACGTCGACGCCGGCCAGTTCCAGCGGCGGGGTGGATGCGTCCGACGTCTCTGCCCGGGCGGCGTGCGGCCCGTTGATGGCGACGGCGATCAAAAGCCATGCGGCCCCGGCCGCGCTGGACCATGCCTTGTTGCGTGCGAACATTGTTGCTCCGAATGACAGCCGACGATGACGGTGTTGGACCGGTACGTAGAGTTCCGACTGCGTACAATCCAGGAATGAAAAGCGACGATAGAAAAAATTTTGGCGATAGTACGGGGCGCCCCGTTTTGCAGCGGCGCGGCCCTTTCTTTCAACCAGATACGGGCTTTTGCAAGGCGGAAAACGGCATCGTCGGCAAGCCCGGGACGGGGCCGCCCGTCAGGCCTTGCGGCAGGTGCAGGCCTCGTAGCCGCCGGCAAACAGGCGCCCCGCCTTCATGCCGATCCGGGCCGGTACATCCTGCACGCGTTCCACCTTGAGGGAGCGCGCGATCGAGAGCGCGGCTTGCGCACAGACCGCGGCATCCTCGGCCGCATTGTGATGCGCGAAGGTCAGGCCGAGATGGGCGGCGAGCACATTGAGTTTGTGGGACCCGAGATCCGGCCACACCTTCTGCGCCATCTTCACCGAGCAGAGATAGTGCAGCTCCGGATAGCTCTGCCGGTACTGGTCGAGGCAGGCGCGCCAGACGCTGAAATCGAAGGCCGCGTTGTGGGCGATCATCGTGGCGTTCCGGAAGTCGTCGGCGAATTCGTCCATGACCTCCGGGAATTCGCCGGCATCCTCGACATGGTCCGGCCGGATGCCGTGGATGGCGATGTTGAAGGAGGAGAAGCGCATCGTCTTCGGCCGGATCAGCCGCTCCTCGACGCGCACCACCTGGCCGTCCTCGATCCAGGCGAGGCCGACCGAGCAGGCGCTGGCGCGCTGCTCATTGGCGGTCTCGAAATCGATTGCGATGGTCTTCAAGAATGGCTCCGGCCGTTTGTGCATATCCGCGCATGCTCTAGCGGCGCCGGGGTGATTCGGCAAAAGGCAAAGGCTGGGGCCGTCCTATTCCATCCGGGAAAGCGCCTTGGGAACACGGTAGACGGAAGCGTCGTAGCGGAGCCGGTGGGTGGCGGTTGCCGCCGTCTCGGTGTCGAGGCAGGCCCCGTCCTTGCCGGCGACGTTGACGGTCGTCGTGGTCGTCTCGCTCACGACGATGTCGGCTATGGCCGATTGTGGCGACGGCTCCATCGAGAGGGTGCGCTCGGTGTTTTCGAACTCGCCGGCGCAATTTGTGTCCCATTCTCCCCGGTTGCTCGAAACGACGATGTTGTCCAGTACGGGCCGGAGCTTGCCGTCGTCGACGAGGAAGAGCCACAGCGTCGTTTCACCGAAGGGATTGGAACGCGAGCTACCCTGGAGGGAAAGCCGCAGGCCGAAGGCGATCTTCCTGGATGCGAGGCGATAGAATGCCGTGTCGAGGGCGACGCTGGAGACATAGAGCGCGTCATCGGTCATCAGGCCGGGAAGCCGCAATCGCTGCCGGACCGTCGCCTTCTTGCTGTCCACGACGAGGAGCTCGATGTCGCCCTCGTTTCCGTCGTCGGCCTGCCGGGTCATCAGCGGCACCGCGACGAGGGTCAGCGCGGGCTGCGACGGCCAGGTACGGCACACCACGGCATGGGCGTCGCTGTCGTTCTGCTCCGGCAGCCGGATGATCGCGCCATCGACTACGAACGTCCCGTCGGCGCTCCGTGCTGCCGTCGGATAGGCGCTCTCGATGATCGTGGCTCCCTGGACGATGCAGGCATCCGGTGCCGCCCGGGCAGCCGGCGCGCTGACGGCGAGGAGGGTGGCGGCCAGTGCCGCCAGCGGGAGCGGCAGGGTGAAAGATGGGGACGGCAGCGTCATCGGGTCATCCGCGGCAAGAGGAGGTTCGATCGTTTCGGGGAGCATACAGGCGGCATTGCGGCGGCACAATTTGCCGGCCGGCCGTGTCATGGCCTCCTCGGCGCATGCAGCCGCTTCTTGCGTTTCACGCCCTTCAGGCGAAATGCGCCGAGATCCTCGAAGGCGCTGGCTTCCAGCACCGGCAGAAGGCTCAGAAGGTCGTTGGAGATCAAAAGCTGGCGGCCGACCTTGCGGCTGGCGGCGACGATGCGCGAGGCCTCGTTGACCGCCGGGCCGATCACCGTGAAGTCCAGCCGATCGTTGCTGCCGATATTGCCGTAGAACACCTCGCCGATATGCAGCCCGACATGAACGGTCGTGGTGGCAAGCCCCGCCTCCTGCCGCCGGGCGTTCAGCGCCTCGACGCGGCTGGCGAGATCATACCAGGCCTTGAGGCTGGCGGCGGCGGCCTCCTGCGGGTCGGCGTGGTTGAAGATGGCGAGCGTGCCGTCGCCCATCAGCTTGAGCACGTCGCCGCCGGCTGCGTGCACGGCGGAGATGGCCGCCTCGGCATAATCGCCCAGCATGGCGATCAGGTCGCCACTGTGCACGCTTTCCGACAGCGCGGTGTAGTTGCGCATGTCGGAGAACCACAGCACGGCCTTGATGCTGTCGACCTTGCCGCGCTCGATGCGGCCTTTGAGCACCCGTCGCGCGGCGTCACGTCCGAGATAGACCTCGACGAGCGCGCTGGTCATGCGGCGGAACGCGGTGGATTTCACGGCCAGCGCGAAGGCCGGCACCGTGCGCCGCAGGCAGGCGATGTCCTCGGCGGAAAAACCGCCCGGCCGTTTCGTCGACCAGCGCGAGAACAGGCCATCGACCTCGCCGATCGCCTCGCCCAGCCGGTGGAGCTGGAGGAAATAATCGGTGTGGCCCTCTGCACGCAGGTCCTCGAGCACCGGAAAGGTGTAGTTGCTCTTTTCGGTAAGGTTGATGTGCAACTCGCCGAGCTCGTTTTCCAGCATGTGGAAGAACGGGCTTGCGCGCCATTGCGGCTCGTTGCGCTCTGCGTCCAGGCGCGAGAAGTCGCGGCGCGCCGCACTCGCCTCGTCCGCGACGTCCCAGAAATAACCTTGCGATTCCAGCACGGGATGCAGCGTGTCGATGAAGATCGCTGCCTGCTCGAGTTCGATGCCCAGTCGGCCGAGCCGATGGCAGAAGGCAGTGATCAGCTCGGTCTCATCCAGACCGTCGAGGCCCTGTTGCACGAGCCAGTCCACGACATTGCCGATCTCTTGAGGGTCCAATGGCGATACTCCGCAAATCAGGTCAGGCGCGGTGTGCCTGCCGGGCAAAATCGATAAAGGCCCTGAGCGCGGCAGGCAATTGCCGGCGGTTCGGATAATAAAGATAGAGCCCCTTGTAGTAGGGACACCAGTCCTCCAGCACCCGCACCAGCCGGCCGGCGCGGATATGCTCGCTCACCTGGTCCTCGAACGCATAGGCGATGCCGGCGCCCATCAGCGCGGCGTCCACCATCAGGTCCTGGTCGCCGACGACGAGTGGCCCCTCCACCTCGACGGAAAGCTCCACGCCGCCCCGTTCGAACTCCCAGGCATAGAGCCGTCCAGAGCCGAAGCGCAGGCCGATGCAGGGAAGGCCGCGCAGCTGTTCCGGCGTCAGGGGCACAGGATGCTGTTCGAAAAGCGCCGGCGCCGCCACGATGGCGCTGCGTTGGCGCGGCCCGAGCGGCACGGCGATCATGTCCTTCGCGATCACCTCGCCGAAGCGCACGCCCGCATCGAAGCCCTCGGAGACCACATCGACGAAGTCGTTGTCGATGGCGATCTCCACGCTGATGCGCTGATGCGTCTTCAGGAACTGCGCGACGAGCGGCAGCAGCACCATCCTTGCCGAGGCGCGCGCCGTGTTGAAGCGCAGCCGGCCGATCGGCGCACCGCGCAATTCGTCGAGATCGTCCACCGCGTCGTCGATGTCGCGGAAGGCCGGGGCGATGCGCGACAAGAGCCGCTCGCCGGCCTCCGTCAGCGCGACGCTGCGCGTCGTGCGGTTGAAGAGGCGCAGATCCAGCCGGCTCTCCAGACCCTTCAGCGAATGGCTGAGGGCAGAGGCGGTGCAGCCGAGTTCGTCGGCGGCGCGGCGAAAGCTCCTGTGGCGGGCGATCGCCAGGAACGGCAGCAGATCGGCAGGGGAAATCCGGCTCATTGATGAATCATGCTCAGTAGATCGACGAGAACTTACGCGATTATCTCATCAGATGGGTCGCGCTACAACCGTCCTGCCACCGAAGACGGGGCACAGATCCGACACTCAAGGAGAGTATTATGCGGACATGGTTCATCACGGGTGCCTCGCGCGGTTTCGGGGCTCTGATTGCAGAAAAGGCGCTGGAAAAGGGCGACCGCGTCGTTGCGACAGCGCGCAACCCGCAGGCGATCCTCGACCGGTTCGGCACACGCCCGGACCTGCTTGCCGTCGCGCTCGACGTCACCGACGAAGCACAGGCGCACAGGGCCGTCGGTGAGGCGGTCGCCCGGTTCGGCGGTATCGACATTCTCGTCAACAATGCCGGTTATGGCCTGCTCGGTGCCGTCGAAGAGGCGACGGGGGCGGAGGTGGAAGCGCTCTACCGGACGAATGTCTTCGGCCTTCTCGCCGTCACCCGCGCCGTGCTGCCGCATATGCGGCGTCAGCGTTCCGGGCATATCCTCAACTTCTCCTCGATCGGCGGCTATCGCAGCGGTCCCGGCTTCGGCGTCTATTCCTCGACGAAATTCGCCGTCGAGGGCCTGACGGAGGCCCTTTCCGCCGAACTCGCCCCACTCGGTATCCATGCGACGGCGATCGAGCCCGGTTACTTCCGCACGGATTTCCTCGATGCGACCTCGCTCTCGATCAGCCCGATCGAGATTGCGGATTATGCGCAGACCGCCGGTGCGGTGCGGGAAAGGGCGAAGGTCATCAGCCACAACCAGCCCGGCAATCCGCAGAGGCTGGCCGAGGTCGTCGTCGATTTCGTCGATGCGCCCAACCCGCCGGTCCGCCTGCCGCTCGGCAGCGATACGATCGCTGCGATTGCCGCAAAACATGCGGACAACGAAGCACTCATCGCCGAATGGCGGGCGATCGCGGTTTCGACGGATTTTCCGTCCTGAATAGGGGACGCGAGTGCCTGCTTCCCGGCGTTCGCCGAAGCCGGGGAGCGGGTCAGGAGCTCTTTCGCGCGGCTGCCTTCTTGATCTGGCTTGCGGCCATGGTCCGGTCGCGGCCGGCGGCTTTCGCCTCGAGCAATGCGGCATCGGCGCGGGTGATGAGTGTCGCGACGGAGCCGTCCAGCGGGGAGGCCGCAACGCCGATGGAGGCCGATACGGTGCCGAGAACCTGGCCGGAATGGGAGAGTGTCGCACTGGCGATCTTCTGCCGCAGCGTGTCTGCCATTTCGGTGCCTTCCTGCTCGCCGAGCCCGGGCAGGAGCACGGTGAATTCCTCGCCGCCGAAGCGATAGGCGCTGCCGGCGGCGCCCACCGTCTCGCGCAGTGTCTGCCCGACATATTGCATGACGAGGTCTCCCGCATCGTGCCCGAACTGGTCGTTGAAGCGCTTGAAATGGTCGATATCGATCATCAGGCAGGCGAGCGGTTCGCTGCTGCGATCCTGGCCGTGCAGCTGCAATGCTTCATCGAGGAAGCGGCGGTTGAACAGGCCGGTGAGGGGGTCGCGTACGGCAAGCGCGATCAGCTTCTCCCGCAGCTGCAGGTTCGCGATCGCCAGGCCGACATTTTCCGCGATCAGTTCGAGATAGAGCCGCAGGCCGCCCGGCCCGAGCGCTTCTTCCTCCCGCCCCTCCATGTAGAGCAGGCCGATCATGTCGCCCTGGGCCGTCAGCGGCACGCAGAGCGCCGCCGCGCCCGACATGTCGAGATGCTGGCAGGGAACGTCGGAGCCGCTCGTGCCGCTTTCATGGGAGCGACCGCGGCGGAGCCCCCAGCAGGCGGAGGCGGGAAACGCCGCCGGCGAATGCTGCGGCTCGAGCCAGGCGCCGGCGCGGGCGAGCGCCGTCTTGCTGTCGTTGAGGATGTAGAGGCCGCCGGCAAGTTCGGGGAAGATCTGCGGAGCGAAGCGAACCACGACCTCGGCAAGCTCCCCCTGGTTCTGGCACGCCTGAACCCGGTGCATCATCTGCAGGATCATATCCTTGGTGCGCTGGTCGGCCCTGCGTTCGCCATCCAGCTTCTCCCGCTCGATCAGGTTGGCGCGGAAGATCTCGATCGCCTCGTTCATTTCGCCGATCTCGTCGGCGCGCCGGTCGACAGGCACCTCGACCGTATAGTCCTGCTTGGCGAGCCGGCTGACGATACCCGTCATTCGCATCAGCGGCATCGCCACCCGCCGGCGAAGGACGAAGTAGAGCACGGCGACGAACAGGGCGCCGGTCAAGGCGAGCATGACCTTGGCGACGAGGCTCCACAGGTTGCTGCGGTCCTGCGCGGCTTCAAGCTGGGCGCCGGTGCGCGCCGCCGTCAGGTCGCGGAAATGGGCGACCGTCTGGAGAAGCGCCTTCTGGAATCGTTCGTGCTCCGGTCCGAAAAGCGCATCCTGCGCGGCGTCCTTGCCCCCGCGTTGAAAGGCCTCGATCGCGGACAGTTCGATCTTGTCCAGCGCCTCGGCGTCGCGAACCACTTCCTTCAGCGCCTCCGCCTCGCCGGGCGCCAGCCCCTGGGCGATGAGCCGTGCGGCCGTCGCCTCGCGACGGCGTTCCGATTCCTCCTCCGCGCGAAACGCCTCCAGGTGGCGCTCCTCGCCGCGCATCACGTAGAGCCGCGCTTCGTCGCTGCGAAGCTCGGCGCCGAGCGCCAGTTCCTCGGCGAGCGTATCCAGCGTCAGATGCTCCTCGACCGCGGCGCGCTCATGGAGGGCGCTGCGGGAGGACATCATGAAGGAGGCGCCCGAAAGCGCGGTCAGGACGACCGTGATTCCATAGGCCCAGTTGGTGATCGTGGTGATTCGCATCCTGCTACAGTGCCAGCGGCTGTTTGAAAGGAGGATTAAGGAAACACCGTCATTTGCTGGGAGGGGCTGCCCGTTGCAACGAAGGACGCGGGAGGGGATAAGGAAATGCAATCGCCTTCCTATATAAAGCGAGGTGCATCCGGCAGGCCGGATGCGTTCGGGCAGAGACAAGGATAGATTCATGACCGAGAAATCCCCAGCCGACAATTTTCCCGCCGGCTACGAACCCCCGAAAGTATGGACATGGGAAAGCGGCAATGGCGGTGCCTTCGCCAACATCAACCGCCCCATCGCCGGCGCGACGCATGAGAAGGACCGGCCGGTCGGCAAGCATCCGCTGCAGCTCTATTCGCTTGCCACGCCCAATGGCGTGAAGGTCACGATCATGCTGGAGGAGCTTCTGGCCGCCGGCCATGCGGGCGCCGAATACGATGCCTGGCCCATCCGCATCGGCGATGGCGACCAGTTCGGCTCCGGTTTCGTCGAGGTCAATCCGAATTCCAAGATCCCGGCTTTGATGGACCACGCGCCTGCGGGCGGCGGCGCGCCGGTCCGCGTCTTCGAATCCGCCTCCATCCTGCTCTACCTTGCCGAAAAGTTCGGCGCCTTCCTGCCGAGCGCCCTGCGCGCCCGCACGGAAACCTTCAACTGGCTGTTCTGGCAGATGGGCTCCGCCCCCTTCCTCGGCGGCGGCTTCGGCCATTTCTATGCCTATGCGCCCATGCGCATCCAGTATGCCATCGATCGTTACGCGATGGAGGTGAAGCGCCAACTCGACGTGCTCGACCGGCATCTGGCGGACAACCGGTACATGGCCGGCGACGATTACACCATCGCCGACATGGCCATCTGGCCCTGGTACGGCAACCTGGCGCTCGGCCAGGCCTATGGTGATGCCGGCACCTTCCTCGACGTCAAGAGCTACGGCAATGTCCAGCGCTGGACGGCCGAGATTGCCGCCCGGCCGGCGGTAAGGCGCGGCCGCATGGTCAACCGGCTGAGCGGCGATCCGGCGGAGCAGCTGCACGAACGCCACGATGCCTCCGACTTCGACACGAAGACGCAGGACAAGCTGGAAGCCAGCAAGACGGCGTAACAACGACCGGGCACGGGTTGTCCGGCCGGTGTTTGAAGACCCTTCCCCTTTTGGGGAGGGGTTTTTTCTTGGCAGCGCCTCATCTTCTGGGAGGATTGCGAGGGTTTTCTGGACGCGGGATAAGCGGGTATCCTGACCTGTGCCGCAAAGAGTGTTCCCCATGACCGCCTATCCCATCGATCTGATCCGTGCCGCCTTCCCGGCTCTGGCGCAGTCGCGCACGGCCTATCTCGACAATCCGGCCGGAACGCTGGTCCCCCATTCGGTCATCGATGCCGTGGCCGGGGCGATGGCGACGGCATCGGCCAATCTGGGTGGGCGTTTTGCCGCCTCCGAGCGGGCCGACGCGATCTGGCGCGCCGCGCACGAGGCGGCGGCGGAATTCGTCAACGCCGGCTCGTGGCAGGAAATGATCATCGGCCCCAACATGACGACGCTGGCCTTCCAGATGGCGCGTGTCATCGGCAAGACGCTGGTGGCCGGCGACGAGATCATCGTCACGCGCATGGACCACGAGGGCAACATCTCGCCCTGGCTTGCCATGGCCGAGGACCATGGCCTGGTGGTGAAGTGGCTCGCCTTCGACAAGGAGACCTGGCGTATCGAGCCTGAAGACCTTGCCGCGCTGCTCTCGCCGCGCACGAAATTCCTCGCCCTCACCTATGCCTCCAACATGACCGGCAGCATCAACGACGTGACCAGGCTTGCGGCAATGGCCCGGGCGGCCGGCGCGCTCGTCTGGATTGACGCGGTCCAGCTGGCGCCGCACCGCCTGCCGGATGTTCAGGCGATCGGCTGCGATTTCCTCGCCTGCTCGTCCTACAAGTTCTTCGGCCCGCATCTCGGCATCCTGTGGGGGCGTGACAAGGTGCTGCGCGCGCTGCCGCCCCACCGGGTGCGCTGCCAGAGCGACGACCTGCCGGACCGCTTCTGCACGGGCACGCCGCAGACCGAGCTGCTTGCCGGCCTGACCGCGACGATCGACTATCTCGCCTGGGCCGGCGAAACGACGGGCGCGACGGGCACGCGGCGCGAGAGGATGGCGGGCGCCTACCAGGCCTTCGACGCCTATGAGGCCGACCTGATGCGCCGGCTGATCGGCGGATTGATGGCGCTGCCCGGCATCCGGCTGATGGGCATCGCCAATGCGAACCTCTTCGCCCACCGTGTGCCGACGATCTCGTTCACCCATGACCGCCTGTCGACCCATCGCTTCGCCGAGGAACTGGCGGGCCATGACGTCAATGTCTGGTCCGGCCACAACTACGCGCTGGAACCGGCGCGTCATCTCGGCCTCTCCGAAGAGGAAGGCGTCGTGCGCATCGGTATCGCCCACTACAACAGCGAGGAAGAGATCGAACGCACGCTTGCCGTCGTTGGCGCGCTTGTGCGGCAGGACGCTGCATCGTAACTGTGTCGGCCGGCGGTGCAGTCCACGCCGGGCCGCATCGTTTCGGTGCCGGACAATACGATAGGAACAAGAAGCCGGAGCGGTTCCGGTGACCGGGCAACCTGTTCTGGCCGGCTTTTCTCAGGACTTTCACAGATGGTGCCATGTCGGAACCGCTTGCTGCGCGCTGGGTAGCGCCCTTCGCCCATGCGCTTGATCGCTACGACCAGCCGGACAGCGTTGCCGCGCTGTTGGCGGCCATCGGTTCGCTCGCGCGCTTCCATCTCGCGCTCTCGGTGGTCCACCGGAAGAACGGTGGGCCGAGCTACGTCTTCGACACGTTTTCCGGCCCGCGCGCCAAGCGGGCCGTGGCCCTGTTCATTGCCGGCACCTATGTCCTGAACCCGTTCTACAATGCCTATCTCGGCGGCCTCGCCTCGGGCATCTACCTGATGCGGGATCTGGCGCCGGACAACTATCTCGGCTCGGATCTGTATCGCGGCCTCGACATCCGCCGTCACGAGGATGAAGAGCTCGGCTATCGCACACATGGCTGGCCGGAAGGCATGGAGGAACTGCTCATCGCCGTCGACCTGCCGGGCGGCGAGATGGCGGAGATCAGCCTGTCGCGCATCCGCAGCGAAGGCGGCTTCGATGCAGCGTCGGTCGCCCGGCTTCGGGAGGCCCATGCCCTGATCGCCGCGATCTTCCGCCGGCTGTGGGCGCATCTGTCCCGCAGCGAGGCGCGGCCGCAGCCGCGCCCCCTCGACCATCTCTTCACCGATTTCGGCCGCGGCCTCCTGAGCCCGCGGGAGCGGGAGGTGGCACTGCTGATCCTCAAGGGCCATTCCAGCGAATCGATCGGCTACCATCTCGGCATCTCGATCGCCACGGTGAAGACCCACCGGCAGAAGCTCTATGCCAAGCTCAATCTCTCGACCCAGCAGGAGCTGTTCTCCGCCTTCCTGCGCAGCCTCAACCTCTAGAGCCTGTCAGGTCCTCAGGCTTTCGCGGATCGCCGCGGAGATTGCCGCCAGGCCCTGGCGCAGTTCCGCCTCGCTCGACCAGGCGTAGCCGATGCGGAAGTGCCGGTCGTCCTGCTCGAACCAGCGGCCGCGGCCGACATAGGCGTGGTGCTGGCTGTAGAGGCGCTCGTGGAAGGTGGCAAGATCGACATCCGCCGACGGCACGATGCGCGGGAAGCAGACGCAGCCGCCCGACGGCTCGACCCATTCGACCAGCGGTTCACTGGCGATCCAGTCCTTGACGATGGCAAAGGCGCTGGCGATGCGGGCATTGTTGAAGGCCAGCCACTCCTCGCGCTGGCTGAGCGCGACATAGGCGATGTATTCGTCCACCATGCTGCCGGAAATGCCGATCTGCTCGCGGGCGGCAAGGAAGGTCTCCATCAGTGCGGCGTCGCGGCTGATCAGCCAGCCGATGCGGATGCCGGGAATGCCGTAGGTCTTCGAGAGCGAGGAGACGCTGATCACCCTGTCCGACAGGCTGGCGGCGACCGGAAGCATCGGGCCGAAGGTCATCTCGCGATAGGTCTCGTCGAACAGCAGATGGATGCCCTTGCGCTCCACCAGCGCGACGAGGGCGGCAAGCTTGGCCGGCGAAATCATCACGCCCGTCGGGTTGTGCGGATAGGTGACCGAGACATATTTCGTCTCCGGTCGGATCGCAGCCTCGATCTTTGCAAGATCCAGCCGGTAGCCTTCCTCGAAGGTGAGGTCGACAAGGCTGAGTTTGCAGCCGATGGCGCGCGGCGTCTCGATATTGGTCGCGTAGTTCGGCCGCACCACGACGATGTGGTCGCCGGCTTTCAGCATGGAGGTCGCGATGATGAAGAGTGCGCCCGCAGCACCGGCCGTCACCAGCACGTCGTCGGCCGAAAGGCCTTCGCCCGTGCCGGCGATCAGGCCGCGCAGGTCGGGTGCGCCGCGATGGTCGCCGTAGCACAGCAGGATGTCGTCGAGCGTCAGCTTCAGCTCGCCGAGGCGGCGGTCGGCGACGGAGCTTTCCGAAAGGTTGTAACGGATCGTGTCGTAGCCGAGCTGTTCGGGCGATTCGAGCTCGATGGGCATGCGGGTGTATTTCATGGGGCGCTCTCCTTGTCCTTGCCCGGCATTCAAGAAGCCTAGAGCAAGGCGGCAACGCTTCCCATCCACCTCGAAGGGGATGGCTCAGACCTGTCGTCGGCGCAGCACCAGGAGGAGGGCGAGCATGAAGCACAGGAGACCGAGGGAAGCAGGCAGTCCCTGATGGCCGACCAACTGCATGGCAAGGCCCGTCGCGGGCGAACCCGTCATGCCGCCAATGCCCCAGACGAGGGCGAAGGCGGCATTGCCGGCGATCAGCGCCTGGCCGGTGAAGCGTTCGCCGAGCTCGATCAGCGCCATGGTGTAGATGCCGAAGGAAACCCCGCCCCAGATGAAGAGGAGCGGCCAGACGGGCCAGGCGGCAAAGACCTGTGGCAAAAGCAGGCAGAAGAACAGTGCGGCAAGCGCGCAGGCCAGCATGGTGCGCGCCGCACCGCACCGTTCGGCGATGCGCCCCAGCACGACCTGCAGCACGGCGTTGCCGGCGATGAACACGGTGATGAGCGCGGCGATGCGCGCCTCGCTGCTGCCGAGCGCTGTGCCATAAACCGCAAAGAGCGACACGAAGGTCTGCTCGAAGGCGGCCGCGGTGAAGACGGCGAAGAGGAGGAGTGGCGCGCGCGAAAAAATACCGCCGATCGATACCGCCTCGCCCTCCTGCGGCATGTCCGGCAGGCGCTGCGCGACGGCGAGCACGATCAGGCTGCAGAGGACGAAGGCGACGATGCCGACGAGAAACGGTGCCCAACCCGCCGTGCCGACAAGGCCGAGCGACAGCGGGCCGATGGCAAAGCCGCCGGAGACGACCGATGAATAGAGGCCGAGAATGCGGCCGCGGCGGGCGGCGGGCGTGAGCGCGATCAGCCAGGTCTCGCTGACCACGTAGAGCGGATTTGCGAAGACGCCGAGCAGGAAGCGCAGCGGCATCCAGGCACGCACGTCCTGCACGAACCCGATGGCCGCAAGCGCGAACGCGGCGAGGAGTGCGCAGAGGATTGCCAGCCGCGCCCCGCCGACGCGCTGCGCGAGCGCCGGAATGAAGGGTGCGGAGACGATGAAGCCGAGCGGCGTCATGGCGGCCGACAGGCCGATGAGGGCGGGTGTCGTGCCCTGCCGTTCCAGGATGAAGCTGAGCAGCGGATAGGTCAGCCCCTGTGCCAGGGCAAAGACCGAGACGGTCGCGATGATCCCGGCCATCGCGGCCCACGGGATGCCGCTCTCCCCTGTTGATGTCGTGCTTTCCGCCGTCATGCAAACCTCGACATGATCCCGGTCTTATACCCGCCAGAACGGCTTGGCGATCTCGGTATCGACCGCGTCGCGCGTCAGGCCGATATCCTCGATCAGGTGCGGGGTCTCCGCCGCCTTGCGCGCAAGATCCCAGCGGAAGCGCAGGCGGGCGTCCCAGGCGGCCAGAAGTGTGCGGATGCTGACACGGCCCGGCGGGGCGGACGGCCTTGCTGTGGAAATGTGGGTCATGGCAACCTCCAAGGGATTTTCCGGGGAAAGGCCCGGTCTTGAAGGCTCGATTGTGCCGGCGGCGGGCGGGAACCGTCCTTAAGCCCTCCCAAAAAGTTCTCAAAAACTTCCAAAACCGGCTATAGATGCGCCCTATGCAGGGAGCGCGCTTTGCCTTTGGTCCGTTCGTGCTTGATTCCGGAGCGGGAACGCTCCTTCGGAACGATGATCCCGTTGCCGTCGGCCATCGCGGGCTGAAGCTGCTTGCCGCGCTCGTCGGGCGGCCCGGCGAAATCCTCGGCAAGGCCGAGCTGATGGATGCGGCCTGGCCCGGCATGGCCGTCGAGGAGGGCAACCTCACCGTCCAGATCGCCCAGCTGCGCAAACTGCTCGGCCCGGCCGAAGGCGGCGGCGAATGGATCTCGACGGTGCCGCGCGTCGGCTATCGCTTCACCGGGGCCATCGCGCCGCACCGGATGGATCGGGTGCCCCGCCCGCTGCCCGACAGGCCGTCGATCGCCGTGCTGCCCTTCGTCAATGTCAGCAGCGATCCGCAGCAGGAGAGCTTTTCCGACGGGTTGACGGAAGATCTCATCACCGACCTTTCCCGCATGCCCGGCCTCTTCGTCATCGCCCGCAACTCGGTCTTCGCCTACAAGGGCAGGGCGGCGGATGTGTGCGCCATCGCCAAGGATCTCGGCGTGCGCTACCTGTTGCAGGGCAGTGCGCGGCATGCCGGCGGGCGTGTGCGCATCAATGCCCAGCTGGTCGATGCGCTGCATGGCGACCATCTCTGGGCGGATCGTTTCGACCGGAGCCTCGACGACATCTTTGCCGTACAGGACGAGGTCGCCGGCAAGATCGTCGAGGCGCTGCTCGGGCGCTTGCGCGCACCGCCGCCACGCAACCGGCCGAAGAGCCTCGAAGCCTACGACCTGTGCGTGCGGGCGCGAAAACTGATCGACGATTCGCCACAGACGGCGCGCGAGGCGCATCTGATGCTGACGCGCGCCGTCGCGCTCGATCCGCACTATGCCGAGGCCTACCGCTGGCTCGCCATGAACCACTGGATGGGCTGGGTGCACTGGGGCGAGCCGGAGGAGCCGGCCCGTGGGCTTGCCCTCGCGCTTGCGGAAAAAGCCGTCGCGATCGACCCCAACGACGCGGGCTGCCGCTGGGTGCTGGCCAACCTGCTCGCCTACGAGCGCCGCTTCGACGAAGCGGATGCGGAATTCGACCGGGCCATCGCGCTCGATCCGAACGAGGCCGACACCTTCGCCACCCGCTCCGACATCCTCGTGCTTGCCGGGCGCGTCGAGGAAGGGCTGGAGCAGATCCGCAAGGCCTTCCGGCTCAATCCCTATCCGGCGAGCTGGTACTATCTGACGCTCGGTCAGGCGCAATATGCCGCCGGCGCCTACGAGGCCGCCGTCGAGACGTTGATCCGCGACGAGACCTACCGCACCGGCTCGCGCCGGTTCCTCGCGGCAAGCCTTGCCCAGCTCGGCCGGCTCGACGAGGCGCGGGCGGAGGTCGCGTTGTTCCTGATCGCAAATCCGCATTTTTCGACCAGCCAATGGGCCGAGACGGAGCCGTTCCGCGATGCCGCGACGCGCGCGCATTTCGTCGAGGGTTACCGCAGGGCCGGCCTTCCGGCATGAGGCCGGGCGGCGGGCAAGAAGAGATCAGGGCAGGGCGCGCCGCGTCCCGGCCCGCAACAGGGAGGAAACCATGGCCGATGCAAGGATGATGGCGCAGATGACCGGCAAGGAGGGCTTTATCGCCGCCCTCGACCAGAGCGGAGGCTCGACGCCCGGTGCCCTCCGGCTCTACGGCATCGCGGAGACCGACTATGACGGCGAGGAGGCGATGTACCGGCTGATGCACGAGATGCGCGTGCGCATCATGACGGCGCCCGCCTTCACCGGCGAAAAGGTGATCGGTGCCATCCTGTTCGAGAAGACCATGGACGGCGACGCCGGCGGCAGGCCGGTGCCGGCCTATCTGTGGGAGGAGCGCGGCGTGGTGCCTTTCCTCAAGGTCGACAAGGGTCTTGCCACCGAGGAGAGCGGCGCGCAGGTGATGAAGCCGATGCCCGATCTCGACGCCCTGCTTGCCCGCGCGGCGAAGAAAGGCATCTTCGGCACCAAGATGCGCTCGGTCATCGCCCATGCCGACAAGGCCGGCATTGCCGCCGTGGTGAAGCAGCAGTTCGCGGTCGGCCGGCAGATCCTCGGCCACGGCCTCGTGCCGATCATCGAGCCGGAAGTCTCGATCAAGAGCCCGAGCAAGGGGGAGGCCGAGGCGATCCTGCGCGACGAGATCGCCCGGGAGCTCGACGCCCTGCCGGCGAGCGAGAAGGTGATGCTGAAACTCACCATCCCCACGCTTGCGGATTTCTACAAGCCGCTTGTCGAGCACAAGGCGGTCACCCGCGTCGTCGCCCTTTCGGGTGGCTACAGCCGGGCGGATGCCTGCGAGAAGCTCAGCCGCAACCACGGCATGATCGCCAGTTTCTCGCGCGCCCTCACCGAGGATCTGCGCGTGACGATGAACGATGCCGCGTTCAACGCCAGCCTCGGCAGGACGATCGACGAAATCTACACCGCCAGCGTGGTGAAGGTCTGAGGGCGGGGCCGGGCCGGTGCGGCCCTTGCCCTGAAACGGTATGAAACGCACGCCGCGACAGGGGCGCCGCCTCGTTCGCGGCGTCTGCGTGTGGAACAAGGACAAGCGGGATGACGAACATGCAGGATGCGCCTTCCTCCAACGCTCACCGTCTCGTCGTGGTCGGCGCCGGCTTTGCCGGCCTCGCGCTGGTCAAGGCGCTGCGGTTTCCGGGGCTGCACATCACGATCGTCGACCAGCGAAACCACCATCTCTTCCAGCCGCTGCTCTACCAGGTGGCGACGACGATCCTGCCCACCTCCGATGTCGCCTGGCCGGTCCGCAACCTCTTCAAGACGCGCGCGGACGTGACGACGATCCTCGGTGAGGTGGTCGGCATCGACGAGGCGGCACGGCGCGTCGATCTCAAGGAGAGCGCCCGCTTGCCTACGACACGCTGGTGCTGGCAACCGGCGCCCGGCATTCCTATTTCGGCCACGACGAATGGGAGGGCGCGGCGCCGGGCCTGAAGTCGCTGGAAGATGCGACGACGATCCGTCGCCGCGTGCTCCTCGCCTTCGAGAAGGCCGAGGTCTCCGAGAGCGCCGCGGAACGGGCGGCGCTGTTGACCTTCGTGGTGATCGGCGCCGGACCGACCGGCGTCGAACTTGCCGGCATCATCGCCGAGCTGGCGCAGCACATCCTGCCGAAGGAGTTCCGCAACATCGACACGCGCACCGCCCGCGTGATCCTGGTCGAGGCGGGGCCACGCGTCCTGCCGGCCTTTGCCGAGAGCCTGTCGGCCTATGCGCAGGCGGCGCTCACCCGGCTCGGCGTCAGTGTGCAGACCGGCGAGGCGGTGACGAACATCACCGACGAGGGGGTGCGCATCGGCGAAAACGAGATCGCCGCCCGCACGGTGCTTTGGGCGGCGGGCGTGAAGGCGTCTCCCGCCGCGGCCTGGCTTGGCGTGGAGGCCGACCGGGCCGGGCGTGTGCGGGTCGGGCCGGATCTCGGCGTGCCCGGCCATCCCGAGATCTTCGTCATCGGCGATACGGCCAGCGTGCTCAACGAGAATGGCACGCCGGTGCCGGGCATCGCGCCGGCGGCCAAGCAGCAGGGACGCTTCGTGGCAGGGCTGCTGCGCGACCGGCTCTCCGGTAAACCGCCGCCGGGGCGCTTCCGCTATCGCCATTCCGGCAATCTCGCGACGATCGGCAGGAGCGCCGCGGTGGTGGATTTCGGTCGCATCCAGCTCAAGGGCGCGCTGGCCTGGTGGTTCTGGGGCATTGCCCATATCTTCTTCCTGATCGGCACCCGCAGCCGCATCGCCGTGGCGCTGAGCTGGCTGTGGTCCTATGCCACCGGCCGCAACAGCGCGCGCCTCATCACCCAGCGCGACATTCACCGGAACGAGCGCTAGCGACCCCGCCGGTTCCTTCGCATTCCATCTATCCGGTCGCGGCTCCCTGTTTCGGGGCCGCCGGCCCCGACGCCTTGTTTTCCCTGCCGAATTGTCTCCCACGGCCCCGCCCGGCGGCGCGGCTTTGCAGAGCCTTGCAAGGATTCTTGCGGTGCCTGTCTTGACTGCAAGGTACTTTGCCAACACCATCGGCGCTGCAAACAACCTTGTCGAGCGCCATGACCCTTCTCGATCGCATAAAGGCCAAGTCCCGCCGGCTCACGGAGGCGGACCAGAAGCTGATCGCCGCCATGCTGGAGAACCGCGCGGAGGCGGCGTTCCTGTCCGGCCCGCAGCTCTCCCAGCGCGCCAGCGTGCATGAAGCGACGGCGACACGGCTGGCGCAGAAGCTCGGCTACAAGGGTTTTCCAGACCTGCGCGCCGAATTGCAGCGCGAGGTTCTGCTCGATCAGGACGCGGCCAACCGCATGCGCCGCTCGGTCGCCAAGGTCGAGCACGGCGACTACCTTTCCGACCTCATCGCGGCAGAGATCACCGCGTTGGAGGCATTGGCCCGCGCGGTGCCGCAGGCCGATATCGACCGCGCCGCCGACATGATCTTCGAGGCGCGCCGCGTCTTCGTCTTCGGCCAGGGCCATGCCCAGTCCGTCGCCGGCTTCCTGCAGCGCCGGCTCGACCGGTTCGGCATGACGACCATCGCGCTGACGGGCCGCGGCCGCGACATTGCCGAGCGGCTGGTCGGCATGGAGGCGGGCGACCTCGTCGTCGCGCTCGCCTTCCGCAAGCAGCCGCAGAGCTACGGGCCGCTGGTGCGCCACGCCGCGCGGGTCGGCGCACGCACCATTCTCGTCTCGGACCTTGCCGGACCGCTGATGGAGCCTGCGGCCGATCTGATGCTCGCCGCCCCGCGCGGGCGTTCGGGAAGCGAATTCCAGACCCCGACGATCCCCTTCGCCATTGTCAACGGCATCGTGCTGACGATCGCCGGACGGCACGAGCGGGAAGTCATCGGGCGATTGGAGAAACTGTCGGAGCTTTTCAACGACTTCGACTGAATGGGGAAAATGGAGGAGGAAACCATGCTGAAACGAGTATACGCATCCGCCCTCGTGGCGTGTCTCGCCCTGCCGGGCATCGCGCTTTCCGAGGATCTCGATAGCCTGACGCCGGAGCAATTGCTGCCGCTCGCCCAGAAGGAGGGCAGCGTCACGGTCTTCTCGCTGTCGAGCCGCATCGCCAAGATCGAGGCGGCCTTCGAGAAGGCCTATCCGGGCATCGACCTGGTCGGCGTCGACATGAGCTCGACCAAGCAGATCGCCCGCGTGGAGGCCGAGCAGCAGGCCGGCGTCCATGCCGTCGACGTGCTCTACATCGCCGATACGCCCGTCGTCTTCACGAAGCTTCTGGAGGGAAAGCGCGTCGTGAACTACGTGCCGCCGCGCGTGGCGGGCGAGCTGGAGGATCGCTACAAGGCGCCGCTGCTCACCCAGCGCCTCTCCACCAAGGTGCTGATGTACAATGAGAAGGCCTTCCCGGACGGTTCGCCCGTCACCAATCTCTGGCAGCTCACCGAGCCGGAATGGCAGGGGAGGGTGCTGATGGTCGATCCGAGCCAGCGCGGCGAACTGCTCGATCTCCTGACCGAGATCGCGCTGCATCCCGCCGAGATGGCGGCGGCCTATAAGACGCAGTACGGCAAGGACATCGAGATCGAGGATGGCCTCGAAGGGGCCGGCGAGCAGTATATCAAGGCGCTGTTCGAAAACGACCTGATCCTCGTCCCCAACAGCGACGTGCTCAACAAGTCGGTCGGCGATGCCGGCGCCAAGAACCCGCCCGTCGGCTTCGGCACCTATTCCGACCGCCGCGATAACGAGAAGGAAGGCTGGGCGCTGCAGGTCGCCAACAATGTCGAGCCGTCGAACGGCATCCTCTTCCCGGCGGTGCTGACGATTGCCGACAAGGCGCCGCATCCGGCCGCCGCGCGTCTCCTGATCGACTTCATGTTCGGCGACGACACGCCGACCGGCGGTCCGGGCTTCGAGCCCTTCAACGTGCCGGGCGACTATGCGGTGCGTAAGGCGATCGCCGACCACCCCGATTCCGTCAAGCTCGGCGAGCTGAAGGCCTGGACGATCGATCCGGCGAAGACGGCGGCCGCGCGCGGCCGCATCGCCGACCTCATCATCACGCTTCAGTAACGGACCCGTCCACCGGCGCCTTGCGTGCGCCGGTGGACGTGGAGGATCATCATGACATCCACGTCGCTTTCCGTGCCATCGGGCAGGCGCCTGCTCCGATCGGGCTTTCTCTTGCCGGCGCTGCTCATCGCCATCGTCGCCGTCCTCGTCGTCGCGCCGCTCCTGCGCATTCTCCTGTCCACGCTGACGCCCGAGGGTCTCGAGGCCTGGCAGGCGGTGCTCGCCAGCCGGCTCTCCGCCAATCTGTGGTGGCGCCCGCTCCTCAACACGATGATCCTCGGCTTCAGCGTCGCCGGCGGCTGCCTCCTGATGGGCGGCTTCCTTGCCTGGCTGGTCGTGCTCACCGACGTGCCGGGCCGTCGTTTCCTCGCGCTGATGGCGACGTTGCCCTACATGATCCCGAGCTTTGCCGCCGCGCTCGCCTGGGGCACGTTGTTCCGCAATTCCCGGCTCGGCGGCTCGGCCGGCTTCTTCGAGACGAGCGGCCTTGCCATTCCCGACTGGCTCGCCTGGGGCCTCATCCCGACGGCGATCGTGCTCGTCGCGCACTATTATTCGCTCGCCTATACGATCATCGCCGCCGCGCTCAGCTCCGTCGGGGCCGACCTTGTCGAAGCCGGGCAGATGGCCGGCGCAAAACGCCCCCGCATCTTTTTCGGCATCATCCTGCCGGTCGTCACGCCCGCGCTGATCGCCGCCGCCTCGCTCACCTTCGCCGGCGCCGTCTCCAACTTCGCCGCACCCGCACTGCTCGGCCTGCCGGTGCGCATGCAGACGCTCTCCACCCGCCTCTTCGGCATGATCGAGACCGGGCAGAACGAGCGCGGCTTCGTCATCGCGCTGCTGCTGATCGCCGTCTCGGCCCTGTTCCTCTTTCTCTCCGACCGTATCGTCTCCGGCCGCAAGGCCTTCATCACCGTCACCGGCAAGGGCGGGCGCACCAAGCGTTTCCCGTTGGGCAGCTGGCGCTGGCCGCTCTTTGCGCTCGCCGTGCTGATCGGCTTCGTCACCACCGTGCTGCCCGTTCTCGTTCTGGCGGCCTCCAGCCTCGCCCCGCAGAGCGGTGCGCTGTTCTCCAACTGGACACTGCATTTCTGGATCGGCGAGGGCGGCGGCGAGATGGCGCAGGGCCAGGCCGGCATCTTCCGCAATCCCGTGCTGCTCGACGCGCTCTGGACGACGATCCGTCTCGGCCTCGTCGTCGCCTTCACCACCATGCTGCTCGGCCTGGCGCTCGCCTATACGATCGTGCAGCGCCGCGGCAGCCTGCTCGCCACCGTGCTCAGCCAGCTCGCCTTCTTGCCGCTGCTGATCCCGAGCATCGCCTTCGCCGCGGCCTATATCGCGCTCTACGGTGCGCCCATCGGCCCGCTGCCTTCCCTCTACGGCACGTTCGCGCTATTGGTCATCGCGGCCTCGGCGCACAACCTGCCCTTCGCCGTGCAGTCCGGCCGCTCGGTGCTCGGGCAGATCTCTGCCGACATCGAGGAAAGCGCCCGGCTGACCGGCGCGAGCCTCGTGCGGCGCCTCTTCGCCATCATCTTCCCGCTGGCGATCCGGGGCCTGTTCGCCGGGGCGATCCTCGTCTTCGTGAAGATGGTGCGCGACCTCTCGCTCGTCGTGCTGCTCTTCACCGCTACCTCGCCGGTGCTCAGCATGGTCGCCTACCGCTATGCGGCCGAAGGCTTCATGCAGTTCGCCAATGCCATCACCCTCGTCATCCTCGTGGTCTGCCTTGCGGCTTCCTTCCTCGCCCATGGCCTGCAGAACCGCGTCCAGAAATGGAAAGAGACATGAACGCCCTTGCGAAAGGCGCCGCGGACGCCATCCAGATCCGCAATCTCGTCAAACGGTTCGGTGCCTTCACCGCCGTTCAGGACGTCGATATCTCCGTTCCGCCCGGCGCTTTCCTGGTTCTCGTCGGCCCGTCGGGCTGCGGCAAGTCGACCCTGCTGCGCATGCTGGCCGGCCTGGAAAGCCCGAGCGAGGGCGAGATCGCCTTCGTCGGGCAGACCGTCTCCAGCGGCACGGGCGGCGTCATCGCCGATGCCGGCCGGCGCAATGCCGGGCTCGTCTTCCAGAGCTACGCGCTCTGGCCGCACATGACCGTTGCCGGCAACATCGCCTGGCCGCTGAAGGTCGCGAGATGGCCGCGCGAAAAGCGGGAGCGCCGGGTGAGGGAGGTGCTTGCCCTGCTCGGCATCGACGCGCTTTCAGAGCGCTATCCGGCGGAGATTTCCGGTGGCCAGCAGCAGCGCGTGGCGATCGCCCGCACCATCGCGCCCGAGCCGAGCATCCTGCTTTTCGACGAGCCCCTGTCGAACCTTGACGCGAAGCTGCGCATCGAGATGCGCAGCGAGCTGATGCGCATCCACCGGGCAACGGGCGCGACCTCGGTCTACGTCACCCACGACCAGGTGGAGGCGATGACGATGGCGACCCACGTCGCGGTGCTCAACAATGGCCGCGTCGAGCAGTTCGGCAAGCCGATCGACCTCCTGCGCAACCCGCAGACCACCTTCGTCGCCACCTTCCTCGGCACGCCGCCGGCCAATCTCTTGCCGGTGCGCCTCAAGGGCGATGCCCTCTTCTTCAACGACCTCGCCCTCGCGCCGGCGGCGCTTGCCGGCGGGCGGGCGGAAGCGCAGCTCCTCTACCGTGCCGAGGATGTCGGCGTCGGCGTCGTCGCCGGCATGCCCTCGCTGACGGCGCGCTTTGCCGAGGCCGCGCCGATTGCCGGACGGACCATGGTGACCGCGATGATCGGCGACCTGCGCATCACCGGCATGGCGGACGGCTATTTCACGGCGACGCCCGGCGAGCCGATCCCCCTCTCGTTCATTCGAACACCCGATGCGGTCTTTGCCGCCACTGGAGAAAGGATACATCAATGAGGCTGATCCTCATGCGTCACGGCGAAACGGAATGGAACGCCGAGCAGCGGCTGCAGGGCCAGGACAACTCGCTGTTGTCCGAACGCGGCGTCGCCCAGGTCAAGCGCTTCCGTCCCTATGCCAAAGCGCTGAAGCCGGCCCGCATCATCGCCTCGGATCTCGGCCGCACCCGGCAGACCGTCGCGCTCATCGGCCACCCCGACGCCCCCTCCGACGAGCGGTTCCGCGAACTCGACATGGGCGAGTGGACGGGCCTGCGCAAGCCGGACCTGATCGCCGACCATCCCGAGGACTACGTCGCCTGGCGCGCCGGCACCTTCACCCCGACGCGGGGCGAGACGTGGGTCGCCTTCCGCGGCCGCGTCGCCGATGGTGTGCACGACTGGATGTCCCGCACGGAGGGCGACCTGCTGGTCGTCGCCCATGGCGGCGTCATCCGCGCCGTCTGCCATGAATTCCTCGACCTGCCGCCGTCGCGCGTCGTTCCCGTCACGCCGGGTACCGCGACGATCCTCAACTTCCCGCAGAAGAACGGCGCGGCCGCCCAGCTCGAAGGCTACAATATCGGCTCCGTCGCCCCGGATGTTTCCGTCGCCGACTGACGAGGCGAGGGCCCCGGCTGACAGCCGGGGCCTTCCGCGCGGAACGGTGGCCGGGATCAGCGGCCGAGCAGTGCGTCGAGGTCGATGGCCTCCGCCATCGCCCGGTTGCCCGCATCGCCAGGATGCAGATGGTCACCGGAATCGAACGACGGGGCGATGCGCTCACGGCGCTCCGGGTCGCGCAGCACCGCGTCGAAATCCACGACGGCATCGAAAGCGCCGCTCTCCCGGATCCAGCGATTGATCTCCTGGCGCAGAGCGTCCTTGTCGGGGTGATAGTAGTTGTCGAGCGGCGTTCCGCTGAGTGCATCTTCGAAGGGCAGCAGCGTCGCTCCGATGACCCTGACATTGCGCGCATGGGCAAGGCTGATCACCTGCCGGTAGCCGGCGATCAGGTCTTGCGCTGTCGGTCGCGGCTGGTCCGGGGCAAAGTCCGTGCCGGGCCAGGAAATGTCGTTGATGCCGATAAGGACGATGATGGCCTTCAGGTTCGGCTGGGAGAACACGTCCCGCTCAAGCCGCGCGGCGACGTTCACGCCCATCTTGTCCTGCAGCAGCCTGCCGCCGGAAATGCCGGCGTTCAGCACGGCCACCCGATGCGGGGCGAGGCGCCTTGCAAGGAAGTCGGGCCAGCGGGTGTCGGCATCGACCGTCGCGCCGTTCCCGTCGGTGATCGAATCTCCGATCGCAACGACGGTGCCTTCGTTCGGCGTATCGACCAGTACCTGACTGAGGAAAAGGCGGGTGTCCGTGCTCGCCGTCGCGGGGAAGTCCTTCGCCGCCGTGAGGTCTCCCTTGCCGAACCATGCCGTCTGCCGGCCGTCCCAGTGAAAGGTGGTCAGCGGCGTTTCGCCGGGCAGGTAGAGGGAGACGGCGAGCTTGCCCTGGGCATCGACCTCGATGTCCATGGGATCGCTGACGACGGGTGCTCCGGGTGGCACGACGATCGTATCGCCGCCCCCGAAGGTGATCTTATGGATCGTGCCGGATACCGCTCCGGTTTCTCCGGCGAGCCCCACGCTCGCTCCGCCGATCCGCAGCGGACGGTCGCCATAGGCATTGGAAAAGACGAGGCGGATGCGCGAGCCGCCGAGGCTGACGCGCACGATCTGGCGGATGGTCTCGCCCGTCACGGAGGCGGGGATTTTCGTCGGCAGGGCGAAATCCGCTCCCCAGATCGGCTGCGGGCTCGCCGCCCAGGTTCCGACCCAGCTCGTCTCTGCGGCCATCGCCGGCGATGGGCCGGAGAGGGCGGCGGCAAGCACGAGGGTGCTGGCGAGAAGCACGGTGCCGGCAGGTTTTTCACGCGGTTGACGGCGGCGGGTCGGCCAGTGTGATGTAAGAGAGGTCATTTGCTCAATCCTGCGGTTTGATTTGCGTAGACGGTTTGCGCGGAAGGCTGCGGGCTCCGTGCCGCAAGCGCGGCGACGAGGATGGCGGCGGCGGGAAAGGCGGCGGCGACGAGCGGCACCCAGGCGAGGCCGGGCCCCTGGTCGAGGATCACGCCGCCGACCCAGGCGCCGATGGCGTTTCCGAGGTTGAAGGCGCCGATATTGAAGCTCGAAGCGAGGCTCTGGCCTGCGCCTTCCGCCTTGGAAAGCACCCACATCTGCAAGGGGGCGACCGTGGCAAAGCCGGCGGCCCCGAGGAGCCCGATGAAGATCACCGCGGCCACCTGGCTGTTGAAGGCGAAGGTCATCAGCCCGAGCACAAGGGCGAGGGCGGCAAGGGTGCCGAAGATGGAGCGCAGCAGGTTGCGGTCGGCGAGCCTTCCGCCCAGCAGGTTGCCTACGACCAGCCCGCCGCCGAAGACCAGAAGGATCAGCGACACCGCGGTATCCGAGAAGCCGCTGATCTCAGTCAGAAGCGGCGCGACATAGGTGAAGACGGCAAAGACGCCGGCATAGCCGAGCACCGTGGTCAGGAGACCGAGCAGGACGGCGGGGCGGGCGATCGCCCGCAGGTCGGCCCGCCAGTCCGACGCGGTGGGCGCGGCCGTATCCCGGGGAACCAGCGTGGCGAGAACGATCAGCGCGGCCAGTCCGACCAGCGTCACGGCCCAGAAGGTGGACCGCCAGCCATAATGCTGGCCGAGCCAGGTGCCGAACGGCACGCCGATCACCGTCGCTACGGTCAGTCCCGTGAACATGAGGGCAATGGCGGAGGCGCGCTTGTCCTCGGCGACGAGGTTCGTGGCGACGACCGAGCCGACGCCGAAGAAGGTGCCGTGGGTCAACGCCGTCAGCACGCGTGCGGCCATCAGCCAGCCGTAGTCCGGCGCAAGCGCCGCGGCAGCGTTGCCGGCGACAAAGATGGCCATCAGGCCGACAAGCACGCGCTTGCGCGGCCAGCGTGCGGTCATCGCCGTCAGGATCGGTGCGCCGATGGTGACGCCGAGCGCGTAGCCGGAAATCAGCAGCCCCGCGGCCGCGATGGTGACGTTCAGTTCGCTGCTGACCTCCAGAAGGAGGCCCATGATGACAAATTCGGTGACACCGATGCCGAAGGCACCAACCGTCAGGGCGTAAAGCGCTAGGGGCATTGTCCACTCCAATCGTGTGTTGACCGGAAGATAGACACTGACGAGAGGGTGAATTAGATATCCGAGAGGAACATGATTTGTGAGTTGAATTCATCATGGGTCGATCCGAAGTCAACCGATCCGGCGAAATGGAGATCTTTGCGCGCGTGGTCGAGCTCGGGGGATTTTCGCCCGCTGCGCGTGCCGCGGGCATGACGCCCTCGGCGGTCAGCAAGCTCATCGCGCGGCTGGAGGCGCGGCTCGGTGCACGCCTGCTCAACCGCTCGACGCGGCAGTTGCAAGTGACGCCGGAGGGCTGCGCGTTCTACGAGCGGGCAAAGCGCATCCTGGCTGATCTGGAGGATGCCGAGCGGGCGGCGGGCCTCGGGGAGCAGCCGGTCGGGCGCGTGCGCATCAACACCAGCGCGTCCTATGCCACGCATGTGCTCGCGCCGCTTCTGCCGGAGTTTCTGGCGCTGCATGCCGGCATCACCCTCGACATCATTCTGACCGACGCCGTCGTCGATCTTCTTGCCGAGCGCACCGATGTCGCCGTGCGTGCCGGACCGCTGAAAAGCTCGAGCCTCATCGCCCGCAAGCTGGGGGAGACGCAACTGGTCGTCGTTGCCGCGCCCGCCTACCTTTCACGCTGCGGCGAACCCCGCACGATCGCCGAGCTTCAGGCGCACAACCGCCTCGGCTTCGGCTATACGCGGGCAGTGGACGGCTGGCCGCTGCGGGAGAACGGCAAGGCCGTCATCGTGCCCGCCACGGGCCGTATCCAGGCGAGCGACGGCGAAGCCCTTCGCTATCTGGCATTGGCGGGGGTCGGCCTTGCCCGTCTTTCCGCCTTCACCGTGCGCCAAGACATTGCCGCCGGCCGCCTCGTGCCTGTGCTCGGGCATCTTGGTGCCGAAGAGAAGGAGGCCTTCCATGCGGTCTATGTCGGCCAGGGCGGGCCGCTTCCTTCCCGCGTGAGGGCGCTGCTCGATTTTCTTGCGGAGCGCGGCAAGGTCTCCTGACCGGCTTGCCGTTTGCTAGCAGAAGGCCACTTCGAGGTTCTGCCGGTCGCGGGCAATGACCGAACAGGCCGTTTCGAAGCCCTCCGCCTTGATGGAGAGCATGAAATCGGGCGGTATGCCCGCGGAATTGCTGACCGTGATGCCCGCGCCGTCCACGCCGAGGCTCTTGACGGTGCAGTCGATCGTCGAGCGGCGGTCGTTGAAGATGATGGATCCGGCCTTCAGCACGCGCCGCCGTGCGCCGATACCGCCGGCCGCCTGCAGGGACGACCAGGCGGTGCAGCGGTTTCGCCCGTTCTGCTTGGCGTGGTACATGGCGGCATCCGCCTGGGCCAGCAACGTTTCGATGTCCCGCCCGACGATGGACAGAGCCGCGCAGCCGAAGCTGGCGGTAACGGCGAGTGTGCCGAAGGCGCCGGAAATCGGCCGTGCGGCAATCTCGCCGCGCAGCTTTTCCGCGGTGATCATCGCATCTTCCGCGCTCGTATGGGGCAGTACGATGGCGAATTCCTCGCCGCCGAGCCGCCCGAAAAGATCGCTGGCGCGCAGGCTGGACCGGCAGGCGGCGGCCACGGCCTTCAGTGCCTCGTCGCCCGCCGCATGGCCGTGGGTGTCGTTGACGTTCTTGAAGTGATCGACATCCAGCACCAGGCACGACAGGTCGTGCTTGTGGCGCAGTGCCGCGGCGATCAGCTGTTCCGCCTCGCGCTTGAAGGCGCGGCGGGTGAGGGCCTCGGTCAGGCTGTCGGTCGCGGCCGTCTGCATCAGTTCGATTCGGTCCATCGCAGCCCCCGCCAGCTCCTGCAGGATGTCGAGATCCTTCCGGCCGAAGGAGCGCGGCCTCCGGTCGATCGCGCAGACCGTGCCGACTGTGGAGCCGGCCTTGGTCTTCAGCGGCACGCCGGCATAGAAGCGGATGTGCTCGGGGCCGGTGACCGCGGGATGCGCGACGAAACGCGGATCCCGCGTCGCGTCCTGGACGATCATCGGCTGCTCGTCGACAAGCACATGGCGGCAGAACGTATCCTCGAGCGGGACCTCGTCTGCGGAAAGGCCGGAGCAGGCCTGGTACCATTGCCGATGCCCGTCGATGAGGGAGACGAGGCCGATCTCCACGGTGAAGATCTGCTGGATCAGCCGGACGAACCGGTCGAAGCCCGCGTCGCGCGGACTGTTGAGGAGATCGAGGTTTTCCAGTGCGGCAAGGCGTTTCCTTTGCCGCTGGATCGTCTCGTCAGACGATTTGCCGAATGTCCTGACCGTCACGAAACACTCCTCCGCTGGACAAAACCGGTTTGCTGGTTTCAGCACGACGGGCGCCTGCCTGCAACACTGCCAGGGTTGGCGCCGGGTGTTTTCCCCGCCGGGCTTGCCGGCATGCGAACCGGGCGTTGCGCCGGCGCGGTGCCGATCAACGCAGGTGTGAGGCCGCTTCGGGATTTTTCCAGACCGGATGGCTGAGGGTTTGCAGGCTGCGGGCATCGGCGCCGGCGATCCGGGCCATCAGCGCTCTCGCCATCTCGCGGCCGGCCAGATGCACGTCCTCGTCGGCCGTCAGGATCTCCGGGCGCATCCAGTTGAGGGCGGGCGAGACCTGCTTGGAAACGATGTCGAGGTCCTTGCCGATCTCCTTGCCGGCCATCTCGACGCCAGCGCTGACGGCAACGGCGAGGCTGGCGCTGACGCAGAGGACGGCGTCCGGCGGCTCCGGCGCCCGCATCGCGCGGTCCATCGCGGCCCTGACGTCGAGAAGGGGGGTGTCGATCGAGACCGGCAACGACACCTCGGTCATGCCGAAGTCGCGCAGCCCGCGCTCGAGCCCGGCGGCGATATGGGCCGCGTAGGTGAGGTCGCGGGGAGGGCGGATGATCGCCAGGCGCCTGCGGCCCCGGCCGGCCAGCTTCCCGACGGCCTGATAGACGAAGCTCTCATTGTCGAAATCGTGGAAGGGATGCGTCCATCCGGAATCGGTCCGGCCATGGGTCACGAAGGGAAAGTCCTTCTCCAGCAGCAGCTGCACGCGCCGGTCGTCCGGCGCAGTGCGCATAATGATGACGCCGTCGGCCGAGCGGCTCTGCAGGATGTTGCGGACCGGCAGCAGGGGATCGCTGTCATGGGAACTCGGGCTGACGATCAGATTGTATCCTGTGTCCTTCAGCGCCTGCGAAATGCCGAAGATCATCTGGCTGGTGAAGCCCATGATCTCGTCGTCGACATTCAGGACCAGCGCCAGCACGCTGGTCCTGCCCGTCCGGAGGCGCAGGCCCGCCCTGTTCGGCTGATAGCCGATCTGGCTGGCGACGAGCCGGACACGTTCCTTGGTTTCCGGCCCGATATCCGGCGCATCGCTGAGCGCGCGTGAAACCGATGTGGTGCTGAGGCCCGTCATGAAGGCGATCGTCTTCAGGGTGGGGGGCAGGTTTCCATCCCGCATGTCGCTCTCCATTTCCCTATGGCGCCTGATGCGATCAGGCCCGCCGGGCATCCGCTCGAAATTTTCTACGATTTGCTTTAACGATAAAGTATTTTGGGTGATATCCCCGCTCGGAAAAATATCTTTATGAATCAGAATAGTAGAAGATGCTTTTGGTGGTGTATTGAAAAATATTCCGATGTGGCGTAGCAATTTACATTATCGATTAAGTTGGCGAATGTCGATGCACCTGCGCGTGCGGTCATCGTCACTGCCGATCCCTGCAGGCCGCCGGTCGTCCATCGAGCGGCAGATCCGGACAAAGCCATGACATCCTTGCCGAAAGCCAATCCCGCGATCGATCTTTCCGGCCCGTGGACACTCACCTCGGCCGATGGCGACATCACGGCGCCGATCACGCTGCCGGGCGATGTGCACACGGCGCTGACGGCCGCGGGCCTCATTCCTGATCCCTATGTCGGCCGCAACGAGGAGGCGGTGCAATGGGTGGCGCACCGCGGCTGGGTTCTCGAGCGCCGCTTCCTGTTGCCGGAACCGGATGGCGACTGGTACCTCGACATCGACTATCTCGACACGGTGGCGGCCGTCTTCGTCAACGACGCGCCGGTGCTGCTCGCCGACAACTGCTTCCGCCGCTACCGGCCCGATGTCGGCGCCCAGCTGAAGGCGGGCGAGAATGTCATCCGCATCGTCTTCCAGTCGAGCATCGCGGCGGGTGCCGACCGACAGGCCCGGCAGCCCTTCTACGTTCCTTACCATCCCGGCAATTCGCCCATCCCCAACGGCAACATGCTGCGCAAGCCGCAGTGCCATTTCGGCTGGGACTGGAACATCGCGATCGCGCCGCTGGGTCTCTACGGCACGATCCGGCTCTGCCGGCTCGACAGGGCCCGCATCGAGCACGTGACGACGCGGCAGACGCACAATGCGGATGGTTCGGTCTATCTGCAGGTGGCGGCGACGGTTTTTGCGAAGAACCCAGACATCGTGGCCCTCCATTTCGCGCTTGGTGACGAGCGTGTCCGCCTCGATGTCGGCGTCAATGCCGGCGAAACGGTTGTTACCCATGTCTTCGAGATCGCCGCGCCGCGGCTGTGGTGGCCGGCGGGAAGCGGCGAGCAGGCGCTCTACACGCTTGGCGTGGAGCTGCCCGGTGATGTCGTCGTCAGGCAGATCGGTCTGCGCATGATGGAGCTCGTCACCACGCCCGACGCGGCCGGAAGCCGCTTCGCGCTGAAGGTCAACGGGCGCGAAATCTTCTGCCGCGGCGCCAACTGGATCCCGGCCGACGCGCTGTTTTCACTGTCGAGCCCGGACGGGACCGCGGATCTCCTGCAATCCGCTGCGGCAGCCAACATGAACATGATCCGCGTCTGGGGCGGTGGTTTTTACGAGCCGGACTGGTTCTACGACCTTTGCGACCGGCTGGGTCTTCTCGTCTGGCAGGACTTCATGTTCGCCTGCAATCTCTATCCCTCCACCGAGGACTTCCTCGACAATGTCGCACGGGAGGTGGACTACCAGGTGCGTCGCCTCTCCTCCCATCCGTCGCTTGCGCTCTGGTGCGGCGACAACGAGCTGGTCGGCGCGCTCACCTGGTTCGACGAGCCGCGGAAGGACCGCGACCGTTACCTGGTGTCCTATGATCGCCTGAACCGCACGATCGAGCAGGCGATGCGCAAGGCGGCGCCCGATGCGATCTGGTGGCCGTCGAGCCCGGCCTCCGGCTATCTCGATTTCGGCGACGCCTGGCATGCCGACGGCTCCGGCGACATGCACTACTGGTCCGTCTGGCACGAGAACAAGCCGTTCGACAATTACCGCAGCGTGCGGCCGCGTTTCTGCTCGGAGTTCGGCTTCCAGTCCTATACGTCGCTGCCCGTCATCAAGACCTATGCCGAGGCGAGGGATATGAACATCGCCTCGCCCGTCATGGAACTGCACCAGAAGAATGCCGGCGGCAACGAACGCATCGCCGCCACCATGTTCCGCTACTTCCGCTTCCCGAAGGATTTCCCGAACTTCGTCTATCTCAGCCAGATCCAGCAGGGTCTCGCCATCAAGACGGCGGTGGAATACTGGCGTTCGCTGAAGCCGCATTGCATGGGCACGCTCTACTGGCAGCTCAACGACACCTGGCCGGTCGCCTCCTGGTCGAGCCTCGACTATGGCGGCCGCTGGAAGGCGATGCACTATCTCGTCCGCCGCTTCTTCCAGCCGGTCGCGATCGCGGCAATCCCGGAGGAAGGCGGCGGAGCGATCCGCTTCTCGCTGGTCAACGACACGCTTGCCGATGTCACGGTCGACCTTTCGATCGCGCTCCTCGACATGAAGGGAGAGCGCCGGCCGCTCGTGGATGCCCGGGCGGCCTGCACGCCGGACGCCGCGGTGACCGCTGCGACCGTCACGGCGGCGGATCTGCCGGCCGGTGCCCTCATCGTCTGGCGCTTCACCGCATCGAACGGCATGCAGGGCGAAGGGCACTATGTGCATGGCACCTACAAGGCGCTGGACCTGGAGCCGGCCGGGCTGACATTCACGCAGGAAGATGGACCGGACGGGACCATCCATCTCGACGTCACCGCCACCGGACTGGCGCTCTTCGTGATGATCGAGACCGACACCGACGGCCGTTATTCCGACAATGCCTTCGACCTTGCGGCCGGCGAGACACGTCGCATCGCCTTCACTCCCGCCAAACCGCTCCCCGCCGGCCCCCGCCCGGTCTTCCGCCTCTACGACCTGCAATCCTGCCATGCGACAGAACCGGCTGCCGGGTGAGATGCTTCCGGCCGGAGGCATGGACGGTACATGCGTTCCATAAATCGCCTTATGTGATCTGAGGGCGAAAAATGCGGCTCTGATCGCCGAGGCACTGTCTGGCGGCCCCAGTCCCCTTGCGCCACCCCTGCCCCGTGGGCAGACGCGGCGTCAGTGCGCCCGCCACTCCCGATACCATGCCGCGAAGGCGGCGATGCCGTCTTCCAGCGACACGCGTGGGACAAAGCCGGTGAGGTGGGTCAACAGGTCGGTGGAGGCGAAGGTGCGGGGCACGTCGCCGGGCTGCATGGGCATGTAGTTGCGCGTGGCGGGGCGGCCGAGCGCTTTTTCGATCGTCTCGATGAAGGTCATCAGCCCGACCGGCTGACCGCCGCCGATGTTGACGGTGCGGAAGGGCGCGCCGGCCGAGAGCGTATCGATGATGCCGGGCGCCGTGACACGGCCGTCTTCCCGCGGCACGACGTCGACGAGCCGCACGATGGCCTCGACGATGTCGTCGATATAGGTGAAGTCGCGGCTCATCCTGCCCTCGCCATAGACGTCGATCGGGCGGCCGGAGAGGATGGCGTCGGAGAACTTGATCGGCGCCATGTCGGGCCGGCCCCAGGGGCCGTAGACGGTGAAGAAGCGGAAGGCCGTCGTCGGCACGCCGTAGAGATGGGCGTAGGAATGCGCCATCAGCTCCATGGATTTCTTCGAGGCGGCATAGAGCGTCATCGGCTCGTCGGCCCGGTCGGCCTCGGCGAAGGGAACCTTCTCGTTGGCGCCGTAGATCGAGGAGGTGGAGGCGAGCAGCAGGTGCTTCGGTTGCAGCGCGCGTGCCAGCTCCAGCACGTTCCACGAGCCGACGAGGTTGGATTCCACATAGGCGCCGGGATTTTCCAGGCTGTAGCGCACGCCGGCCTGGGCGGCGAGATGGAGGATGACGTCGGGCTCTTTCAGCGCGGCCGCGGCATCGAGCGCGGCACGGTCCTCCAGCCGGCCGGTGACCTGGCGGAAGCCGTCATGAGGTTCGAGCAGGGCGAGGCGTTGCGCCTTCAGCCGCACGTCGTAATAGGGTGTCATGCCGTCGAAGCCGGTGACCGTGTGGCCGTCGGCGAGCAGGCGCCGCGCGAGGTGGAAGCCGATGAAGCCCGCGGTGCCGGTGACGAGGAAATGCGTCATTCCGCCGCCTCGGAGACCGGTGCGACCATCGGAGAGGTGCCGCGGCCGATGCTCGAATAGGCAAAGCCGTGGCGGGCCACTTCCTCCGGCTTGTAGACATTGCGCAGGTCCACCAGCACGGGTTTGGCCATGCTCGCCTTCAGCCGCTGGAAATCGAGCGCGCGGAACTGGTTCCATTCCGTGACGATGACCATCGCCTCCGCACCCTCGGCAATGTCGTAGGGCGAGGTGCCGTAGGTCACGTGGTCGAGCACGGTCCGGGAGGCCTCCATGCCCTCGGGGTCGTAGGCGAAAACTTTCGCGCCGCCGTCCTGCAGGGCCTGGATGATGGAGATCGACGGCGCGTCGCGCATGTCGTCGGTCTCCGGCTTGAAGGTGAGGCCGAGCACGGCGATCTTCTTGCCGCGCACCTCGCCGCCAAGTGCGGTGACGACCTTGCGGGCCATGGCGCGCTTGCGCGTGTCGTTGATGGCGATGGTGGTCTCGATCAGCCGCACGGGGCTGTCATTGTCCTGCGCGGTCTTGACCAGCGCCAGCGCGTCCTTCGGGAAGCACGAGCCGCCATAACCGGGGCCGGCATGCAGGAACTTGGCGCCGATGCGCCCGTCGAGGCCGATGCCGCGCGAGATCTGCTGCACGTCCGCGCCGACCTTTTCGCAGAGATCCGCAATCTCGTTGATGAAGGTGATCTTCATGGCGAGGAAGGCGTTGGCCGCATATTTGATCAGCTCGGAGGTGCGCCGGGTGGTGAAGAGCAGCGGCGACTGGTTGAGGTAGAGCGGCCGGTAGACCTCCGTCATCACCTCGCGCGCCCGCTCGTCCTCGATGCCGACGACGATGCGGTCCGGTCGCTTGAAATCGCTGATCGCAGCCCCCTCGCGCAGGAATTCCGGGTTCGACACGACGGCGATGTCGGCCTCGGGGCGGGTTTCGCGCATGATGCGCTCGACCTCGTCGCCGGTGCCGACGGGCACGGTCGATTTCGTGACGACGACGGTGAAACCCTTGACCGACTGGGCGATTTCGCGGGCGGCGGCGTAGACATAGGAGAGGTCTGCATGGCCATCGCCGCGCCGCGAAGGCGTGCCGACGGCGATGAAGACGACGTCGGCCTCGCTGACAGGGCCGGAAAATTCGGTGGTGAAGGAGAGCCGGCCCGCCTTGACGTTCTCCGCCACCAGCGCCTCGAGGCCCGGTTCGAAGATCGGGATCTCGTCGCGGTTCAACGCCTCGATCTTCGCCTCGGCCTTGTCGATGCATACGACGGTGTGGCCGAAATCGGCAAAACAGGCGCCGGATACCAGGCCCACATAGCCCGAACCGATCATCGCGATCTTCATGATGCTTCTTCTCCGGATGGGACCTTTTCGCGGCTGTCCTGGCCGTCGACGATCACAGATAGAATACGACGCCGGGCAAAGCACGGAACGCCGCCCGCTTCAAGCGGAATGCGGGCGGTATCTAGTGTGCGGCGGCGGTCTTCGCCACCCCGCGCCTTCCGCCCTGCGGGCCAGGGGGCGCCTGTCACCACGATTTCCAGGCCAGCAACAACCCGCCATCGTCATGCTCGGCCGCCCGGCAGGCCGCCTCGACATCGCCGAACGGTGCGCCGCGCGGCAGGTCGCCCGCCACAAGCGCGGCGTCGGCCAGCGTGATCGCGCCGCCCCGGGCGACGACGGTGAAGATCAGCGGGCCGGTGGACCACCAGGCCGGCGCCCCGGGCATGGCCGCGACGACATCGGGCAGCACCGCATTGAGGCGGATGAGGACCGGGTGATGGGCGGGCGCGGCCAGGAAGGAATTGGCGAGCAGCAGGCTGCCGCGGCCGGTCTTGCGGGGAATGTCCTCCGCCATGGCGGTCAGCCCGGTCATCGGCAAGAGATCGTGGAAGCTGATGTCGGCGCGGGCGGGATACCAGTCGCAATCGAGGTAGATGCCGCCCTCCTGTTCGACGAGGAGATAGCGCGCGATATCGACGGCGCCGGGATAGTCGCCCCGCTCCAGCATGGCGCGGAACGCCTTGTTCTCGTGGATGCCGGCCTCTTCCAGGTCCTTCTCCCGCCAGAGGAAATGGCCATAGCCATGGGCCTTGGCGTGCTTTTCCCAGGCTTTGGCCGAGGGCGGCACGGCCCCCTGCCCGATCCAGACCTGATGGATGACGGGCGGGATCGCGGTGCGGTTCGCCTCGGCGATCGCCCGCCGCTCGGCCGAGGAGAAGGTTCCGTGCGTGGCCAGAAGGTCCGGATCGGGCACGAGATGGTACTGGTAGCCGATCCGCTCCAGCGGATCGTCCTCGGCCTTCGCGAGCTTGAGGAAAGCCGAATGCAGCCGGCGCGGCAGGCCGAGCGCCGTTTCCTGCCCGAGGGCGGCACGCTCCGGATCGGCGGAAACCGCCTCCAGCACCTGCCAGGCGGCACCGAAATCGCCGTCCTCGCGGTATTCGGCGGCTTTTTCCAGTTGTTCGTTCAATCGTTGCTTGGCTGACATCAAGCTGTCCTAGGGGAGTTCCGGCAAAAGTGCGAAGCGGTTTTGCATCCGCCGGCGGGGTTGAAGCAAGAGCGTGCCCGTCTGCCGGCGGCGTTTCTTCATATTCGGTCCCGGCCGGAGCAACGACAACCCCCAACCTTGCCTGGAGTAAGGCGTGGACAGAAAAAAGTGCGCGCGCTAGTGTCTTGGCGGGGAACATCAAGAAAAGGCCGCGTGGATAAAATCCGTCAGGCGGGAAAGCACATATGAATTCGAATGCGATGCGCCGGCCGAGGGACCTGCTGCGGATTGAAGACCTGCACGTCTCCTTCTCCCTGATGGGCGCAAGGATCACTGCCGTCAGGGGCGCAAATCTCAGGGTGTTGCCCGGCAAGGTGACCGCCCTCGTGGGAGAATCCGGCTCCGGCAAGTCCGTCATCAGCCAGACCGCCATGGGCTTGCAGCCGCCGACCGCGCGGGTCACCGGCAAGATCCTCTTCGACGACCCGCTCTCCGACGAAGGCCCGATCGACATCCTGCCCCTGCCCCGCGACGGCAAGAAGATCCGCTCCATTCGCGGCGGGCGCATGGGCATGATCTTCCAGGAGCCGATGACCTCGTTTTCGCCGCTGCACACGATCGGCGACCAGATCAGCGAGTCCCTTGCCATCCACACCGGCCTTACCGTCGCGGAGATGCGCGAGCGCTGCGAGGACATGCTGGCGCGCGTCGGCTTCAACAATCCGCGCAAGGTCTACGACATGTATTCCTTCGAGTTGTCCGGCGGCATGCGCCAGCGCGCGATGATCGCCATGGCGCTCGTCTGCGGCCCGGCGCTGCTGATCGCCGACGAGCCGACCACGGCGCTCGACGTGACCATCCAGGCGCAGATCCTGAAACTCCTGCGCGACCTGCAGCAGCAGATGGACATGGCGGTGCTGCTCGTCACGCACGATCTCGGCGTCGTTGCCAACATCGCCGACGAGGTCGTGGTGATCTACCAGGGCGAGATCATGGAGGCGGGGCCGGTCGAGACGATCTTCCATCGGCCTGCCCATCCCTACCTCAAGGGCCTGATGGCGGCGATCCCGCATTTCGGCATGAAGCGCGGCGACCGGCTGAAGCCGCTGCGTGAGATCGAGGTCAACCAGGACAGCCTGCTGTCGAAGAAATATCAGGCCCGCACCGGGCCGGATGTCATCCTCTCGGTCCGCGACCTCAGCAAGACCTTCGTGACCCGCAAGGACAACTGGGCCATGCCGGGCCAGCAGAAGGAAAAGCCGCGGCCGGCCGTCGATGGCGTCAGCTTTGACATCAGGCGCGGCGAATGTCTCGGCCTCGTCGGCGAAAGCGGCTGCGGCAAGACCACCGTCAGCAAGATCTTGATGCGCGCGATCAAGCCGGACGCCGGATCGGTGCTGTTCGACGACGGCAAGGGGCCGGTCGACGTGCTGAACGCCAAGGGCGCCGAGCTGCAATCGCTGCGCACGCGCCTGCAGATGGTGTTCCAGGACCCGCAATCCTCGCTCTCACCGCGCATGACGGTCGGCGACATCCTGCGTGAACCCCTCGACATCCACGACTATGGCGACGCGGCCAAGCGCAGGATGGCGTCGAAGGCGCTGATCCGCGCCATCGGCCTCGACGAGGCCTCGCTGAAGCGCTATCCGCACTCCTTTTCCGGCGGTCAGCGCCAGCGTATCGGCATCGCCCGGGCACTTGCCCTCGGCCCGAGCATGATCATCTGCGACGAACCGGTTTCCGCGCTCGACGTCTCCGTGCAGGCGCAGATCCTCAACCTGCTCAAGGACCTCCAGAAGGACCTCGGCCTCACCTATCTCTTCATCTCGCACAACCTTGCCGTGGTCGATTACATGGCCGACCGGGTCGCCGTGATGTGGGCCGGGCGCATCGTCGAGATCGCGCCGCGCGAGATCATCATGACCGCGCCGGTGCATCCCTATACGCGGGCGCTGCTCGATGCCGTTCCCTTCCCCGATCTCGAGCGCCCGCTGAATTTCGAGACGGCCGGCCGGACCAGCGCCGTCTCGCGTGAGAGCTGGGCACAGGTCTTCCGCGACGAGGAGGGCAGCGAGGGGCTGGCGCCGGCCGATCTCGGTGGCGGCCATTTCGTGCTTGCCCGCAGGAATGCCGACATGCGGGAGCTTTGCTCGTGATCACGCGCCGCACCACACTCGGCCTGCTGGCCGCCGCCTTCGTTCCCGGCATCGCCCGCGGCTTGGACAGCGATGTCGCCTATTTCAAGGACAAGATCGCGGCGGGTGAACTGCCGCCGGTTGCAGAGCGCCTGCCGAAGGTGCCGCGCGTCGTCAACACCGCCGCGCTCGGCGGCGCCCCCGGCAAGCAGGGCGGGCGGTTGCGCATCCTGATCGGCGGCCAGCGCGACGTGCGCCTCGTCCCGATCAACAGCTATTCGCGCCTTGTCGGCTACGATCGCGACCTGAAGCTCGTCGCCGACATCCTCGAGAGCTTCACTGTGGAAGAGGAGCGCATCTTCACCTTCCGCCTGCGCGAAGGGCACAGATGGTCGAGCGGCGACCCCTTCACGGTGGAGGACTTCCGCTATTGCTGGGAAGAGGTCATCCTCAACCGCGAGCTCCTGAAGGGTGGTCCGCCCACCGACCTGCTCGTCGAAGGCAAGCCGCCCGCCTTCGACGTGGTCGATCCGCTGACGGTGCGCTACACTTGGGAAAAGCCGATCCCGGATTTCCTGCCGAAACTCGCCTCGCCCATTCCGTTGGTGCTGGCGCTGCCGTCCGCCTACATGCGGCAGTTCCACAAGAAGTTCCAGACAGCGGAGGCGCTGGAAAAGCATATCAAGAAGCAGCGCGTCGACGACTGGCGCGGCCTGCACATCAAGATGTCGCGCCAGACCCGGCCGGAAAACCCGGATCTCCCGACGCTGGAGGCCTGGCGGCCGCGCACCGCCCCGCCCGCCGAACAGTTCATCTTCGAGCGCAACCCGTTCTTCCACCGGGTCGACGAGAACGGCACGCAGCTGCCCTATGTCGACCGGCTGGTGCTGAACGTCTCCTCGCCGGATCTCATCTCCGCCAAGACGGCGACCGGGGAAAGCGACCTGCAGATCGGCAATCTCGACTTCACCGACTACACGCTGCTGAAGAGCGCCGAGGCGACGTATCCGATCAACGTGATGCTGTGGAAACGCACGCTGGGCTCGCGTGTCGCCCTGATCCCCAATCTCAACTGCGGCGATGAAGGCTGGCGCACGGTGCTGCGCGACGTGCGCGTGCGCAGGGCGATGTCGCTCGCCATCAACCGTACGGAGATCAACAAGGCGGTCTTCTACGGCCTCGGCCAGGAAAGTGCCAACACGGTGCTGCCGGAAAGCACCCTCTTCAAGCCGGACTATGCAAAGGCCTATGCCGGCTATGACCCGGCGGAGGCCAACCGCCTGCTCGATGCGGCCGGGCTCGACAAGCGCGACGACGAGGGCACGCGGCTTCTTCCGGATGGCCGCCCCGCCCAGGTCGTCATCGAGAGCGCCGGCGAGAGCACGCTGGAAACGGATGTGCTGGAACTCGTCACCGACTATTTCCGCGAGATCGGCCTCGGGCTTTTCGTACGGGTTTCCCAGCGCGACATCTTCCGCAGCCGCGCCATCGGCGGCGAGGTGGTGATGTCCGTCTGGTACGGGCTCGACAATGGCGTGCCCACACCGGAAATGTCGCCCGCCGAACTGGCGCCGAGTTCCGACGACCAGTACCAGTGGCCCGTCTGGGGCATGTATTACGCGACCGTCAAGACCAAGGGCGAGCCGCCCGACATGCCCGAGGTGCAGTATCTCGTCGACAGGCTCGCCGCCTGGGAAATGACGACGACGGAAGCGGAGCGCACGGCGATCTGGCATGAAATGCTCGCCCATCACGCCGACCAGGTCTTCACCATCGGCACGGTCAACGGCATTTCCCAACCGGTGGTGCGTGCGCGCCAGCTGCGCAACATGCCGGAAAAGGCCCTCTGCGGTTTCCAGCCCACCGCCTTCCTCGGGGTCTACATGCCGGATACGTTCTGGTACGAGGAGGGTGCGTGATGGGACAGGCGATCTTCCATGCGTGGTCGTCAGCCAGCCGGCAGGCGGATGAGGGGCGGCCACGGACGAAACCTTGCCGCTTCGCCCTGCCCCGGCCCCAGGAGCCAGCCCGATGATCCGCTACATCCTCTGGCGCATCGCCGTCATGGTTCCGACGCTCGCGCTCATCTCGGTGCTGGTTTTCACCATCATCGAGCTGCCGCCAGGCGACTATTTCGAGAGCTACATCTCGGAGCTGCGCGCCATGGGCGAGGCGACCGACATGGCCGAGATCGAGGAGCTGCGCGAGCGCTACGGCTTCGACAAGCCTGCGCCGTTGCGCTACCTGCACTGGGTCGGCGGCATGCTCATCGGCGATTTCGGCTACTCTTTCGAATATCGCCTTCCCGTTTCGGAGGTGGTGGGCGACCGGCTCTGGCTGACGGTGCTGGTCTCCTTCGTGACCATCATCTTCACCTGGCTGATCGCCTTCCCGATCGGCATCTACTCGGCCACCCACCAGTATAGCTGGGGCGACTACGGCCTGACGCTCGCCGGCCTCATCGGCATTGCCGTGCCGAACTTCATGCTGGCGCTGGTCGTCATGTATTTCGCCAATATCTGGTTCGGCGTCTCGATCGGCGGGCTGATGGACCGCCAGTTCCTCGGTGCGCCGATGAGCTGGGAGAAATTCCGCTCCATCCTCTCGCATATCTGGATACCCGTGATCATCATCGGCACGGCGGGCACGGCCGCGATGGTGCGCCGCCTGCGCGCCAACCTGCTCGACGAGCTCAACAAGCAATATGTCGTGACCGCACGCTCCAAGGGCCTGCATCCGATGCGTGTCCTCACCAAATATCCGCTGCGCATGTCTCTCAACTTCTTCATCTCCGATATCGGTTCCATCCTGCCCTCGATCATCTCGGGCGCGGAGGTGACCGCCATCGTGCTGTCGCTCGAAACGACCGGCCCCATGCTGATCAAGGCCTTGCAGACACAGGACATGTATCTCGCCGGTTCCTTCCTGATGTTCCTGGCCTTCCTGACGGTCATCGGCGTGCTGATCTCGGATATCGCGCTCGCCATTCTGGATCCGCGCATCCGGCTCGGCGGAGGAAGCCGCAAGTGAAGACGCCTCTTCCCGAACCCGGCGCCCCGCTCGGCCATTTCGTCTCGGACAAGCCGTTCGACCCCTATGCCGCCGAACACAAGACGGAGGAGCTGAAGAAGGTCGCGCAGGCCTCGCAGTTCCAGTTGATGTGGTGGCAGTTCCGCCGCCACCGCATGGCGCTCGTCTCCGGCATCTTCCTCCTCGTCATCTACCTGATGATCGCGGTCAGCGAGTTCCTGTCGCCCTACAACCTGCACACCCGCAACATCGACTTCATCTACTCCCCGCCGCAGACCCTGCGTTTCATGCATGAGGGCCAGTTCGTCGGTCCCTTCGTCTACGGCCAGAAGATGACGCTCGACATGGACAATCTGCGGCGCGTCTACACGGACGACAAGACGGACGTGCAGAAGCTGCGCTTCTTCTGCAGTGGCGACAAATACAAGTTCTGGGGCCTGTTCACCTCGGACGTCCATCTTGTCTGCCCGGCCAAGGACGGCCAGTTCTTCTTCCTCGGCACCGACCGGCTGGGGCGCGACATGCTCTCGCGCATCCTCTATGGCGCGCGCATCTCGCTCACCATCGGTGCGCTAGGCGTTGCCATGAGCTTCGTGCTCGGCATCGTCATCGGTGGCCTTGCCGGCTATCACGGCGGCGTCTTCGATCTCATCGTGCAGCGCGTCATCGAGGTCCTTCAGTCGATTCCAAGCATTCCCCTGTGGATGGCGCTCGCCGCGATCATCCCGGTCACCTGGAGCCCCATTCTCGTCTATATCGGCATTACGATCATCCTCGGCATGCTCGACTGGACCGGACTTGCACGCGCCGTGCGCTCGAAACTTCTTGCCTTGCGGGAGGAAGATTATGTATTGGCGGCCCAGGTCATGGGCGCGGGCAGCGCCCGCATCATTCGCCGCCATCTCATACCCGGCTTCATGTCCCACCTGATCGCCAGCGCAACGCTGACCATTCCGGGCATGATCCTCGGGGAGACGGCACTGAGTTTCCTCGGGCTCGGCCTCCGGCCACCCATCACCAGTTGGGGCATCCTTCTGACGGAAGCCCGCAGCATCAACATTATCGCCCTCTATCCGTGGCTGCTCTTTCCGGTGGTACCCGTCGTTTTGGTCATTCTGGCTTTCAACTTCCTTGGCGATGGACTGCGTGATGCGGCTGACCCCTATAAGTGAAATCGGGATTACGAATGCAGAAGAATCGCCCCTCCACGATGGCGAGCCCGGCGGATTTCGGGAGACTTTGCCCTTGAGCCGCAGTTTCGAGCACGCCCGCATCCTCATGTACAGCCACGACACGTTCGGCCTCGGGCACCTGCGCCGCTGCCGTACGATCGCCCATGCGCTGGTGGAGGAATATCGCGGCCTCAACGTCCTGATCATCTCGGGCGCGACGATCGCCGGCGCCTTCGATTATCGCGCCCGTGTCGACTTCGTGAAGATCCCCAGCGTCATCAAGCTGCGCAACGGCGAATACACCTCGCTGGAGCGCCATATCGACCTGGAAGACACGCTGACCATGCGCCGGTCGATCATCCGCCACACGGCCGAGACGTTCAATCCGGACATCTTCATCATCGACAAGGAGCCGATGGGCCTTTCCGGCGAGGTGGAGGAAACGCTGGCCTACCTGAAGGGCCGCGGCACGCGGCTGATCCTCGGCCTGCGTGAAGTCATGGATTCTCCGCACCTGCTCGATGCCGAGTGGAAGCGCAAGGACGTCATGCACAAGATCGCGCGGTTCTACGACGACATCTGGGTCTACGGCCCGCCGGATTTCTATGATCCGCTCGTCGGCCTCGACGTGCCGCAGGGCGTGCGCGACAAGCTGAACTTCGTCGGCTTCCTGCAGCGCAACGCGCTGCAGATGGACCGCGCCCAGTACCAGCCCTCGGGCGACTACATCCTGGTGACGACCGGTGGCGGCGGCGACGGGGCTGAACTGGTGGAGGATGTGCTTCGCGCCTACCGGCACGATGCCGGTCTCACCCATCGCGCCCTCATCGTGCTCGGCCCCTACATGCCGCAGGGCGAGCGCACCAAGCTGACGCAGGAAGCTGCGAAAATCCCCTATGTCGAGGTGATCGAGTTCGATTCGCGCATGGAGGACCTGGTGGCCGGCGCGAAGGCCGTGGTGGCGATGGGCGGCTACAACACCTATTGCGAGATTCTCTCCTTCGACAAGCCGGCGCTCATCGTGCCGCGCGTGCAGCCGCGCGAGGAGCAGCTCATCCGTGCCACCCGCGCTGCCGAACTCGGCCTCATCAACATGCTGCTGCCGGAGGAATCGGCCGATCCCGCGCGCCTTGCCGCCGTGCTGAAGACCCTTCCGGAATGCCGACCGCCCTCGAGCGGCAATCCCGAACTCCGGCTCGAAGGCCTGCGCAACATCGCCCGCATCGTCGGCGAGGAGCTTTCCGCGCGGGAACTCACCCCGCCGTCCGTCGCTTGAAAGAGGCCACGCCCGCCGTGTCGCTGCCGCATAAGATCGTCGTGCTGCTGAAGGGCTATCCGCGCCTTTCGGAAACCTTCATCGCTCAGGAACTGCGCGGGCTGGAGCGCGCCGGGCTCGAGCTTGTGCTCGTCTCGCTCCGCCGCCCGACGGACAAGAAACGCCATCCCGTGCACGACGAGATCAAGGCCCCGGTGTTCTACCTGCCGGAATACCTGCACGAGGAGCCGCTGCGCGTGCTGCGCGGCCTGTTCAAAAGCCTTCGCGCCCCCGGCTTCGGGGCCGCTTTCCGCCAGTTCCTGAAGGATCTGCCGCGCGATTTCAGCCGCAACCGGTTCCGCCGCTTCGGCCAGGCGGCGGTGCTCGTGGGGGAGTTTCCCGAGGCCGGCGGCTGGCTGCACGCCCATTTCATCCACACCCCCGCCTCCGTCGCCAATTATGCGGCCCGCATGCTTGCCCTGCCCTTCTCGGTCTCGGCCCATGCCAAGGACATCTGGACATCGAAGGACTGGGAACTCGCCGACAAGCTGACGATCGCCGACTGGGCGGTGACCTGCACCAAATCCGGCCACGCCCACCTGCAGACCCTCGCCGGCCCGCACCGTGACCGGGTGCACCTCAGCTACCACGGCCTCGATCTCGACCGGTTTCCGCCGCTTGAGACCGGGGAGCACGCCCCCCCGGCCGGATGCGACTGCGCCCATCCGGCAGAGGCCGCCGCGAGCGGCAATGCCCGCCCACTGCGTGACGGAGCTGACCCGCAGGATCCCGTCACCATCATCAGCGTCGGGCGCGCGGTGCCGAAGAAGGGCTACGATGTCCTGTTGAAGGCCCTTGCGCGGCTTCCGGCCGATCTTCACTGGCGTTTCGTCCATGCCGGCGACGGCGGCGAGCGGGCGAAGCTGCAAAAGCTCGCCGACGAGCTTGGCATCGCGCAAAGGATCACCTGGCTCGGCGCGGTCGACCAGAAGGATGTGCTTGCCGCCTATCGCCGCTCTGACATTTTCGCGCTCGCCTGCCGCATCACGCCGGACGGCGACCGCGATGGTCTGCCGAACGTGCTGGTGGAGGCGGCAAGCCAGCAGCTCACCTGCGTGGCGACCGACATTTCCGGCATTCCCGAGCTTTTCGAGAACGAGGAGAACGGCCTGCTCGTCCCCTCCGAGGACGTAGATGCGTTTTCCCGAGCGCTTGAACGCGCGATCCGCGATCCCGCCCTTCGCCACCGCCTCGGTGCGGCCGCCGAGGCGAAGGTGCGCCGGAGCTTCGACCACCATACCAGCATTGCGCAGCTGAAGGCGCTGTTCGAGGCGGGAGCCCGCCGATGAGCGCCCCGCGCGTCCTCTTCTATGTCCAGCACCTGCTCGGCATCGGCCATCTCGCCCGCGCCAGCCGCATCGTGCGCGCGCTCGTCGATGACGGCTTTGCGGTCACGCTCGTCACCGGCGGCATGCCGGTCGACGGCTTTCCCGGTCCCGGCATCGACCATATAGCCCTCCCGGCCATCGCGGTCGGTGACGGCGGCTTTTCCGCGCTCGTCGACGAGAACGGCGCGGTTATCGACGAGGCCTTCAAGGCCGCGCGGCGCGACGAACTGCTCGCCGCCTATCATGCCCTGCGGCCCGATATCGTCATTGTCGAGGCCTTCCCCTTCGGTCGCCGCCAGGTGCGCTTCGAGCTGCTGCCGCTGATCGAGGCGATCGAGGCGAGCACGCCGCGCCCCCTCCTCCTGACCTCGCTGCGCGACATCCTGCAGGAGCGCGCCAAGCCGGGCCGCGACGAGGAGACGATCGACCTCGTGCGTCGTCATTTCGACCGGGTGCTCGTGCACGGCGATCCCGCCTTCGTGCGTCTGGAGGATACGTTCCCGCTGGCGGAGGCCATTGCCGAGCGGGTGGTCTATACCGGCCTCGTCGGCGGTCCGGCGGCAGAGCCTGCCGCCGAACGCTACGACGTCGTCGTCTCGGCTGGCGGCGGGGCTGTCGGCGCCGGCCTGGTGGAGGCCGCACTCCAGGCGGCGCAGGAGCTCGATAGCGCCCGCCGCTGGCTGGTGATCACCGGCCCCAACATGCCGCAGGCCGATTTTTCGCGCCTTTCCGGCGCATGCCCGGCCAATGTCGATCTCGTGCGCTTCCGCACCGATTTCCGCAATCTCCTCGCGGCAGCGCGGCTCTCGGTCTCACAGGCCGGTTACAACACCGTCTGCGACGTACTGCAGGCCGGCTGCGGCGCCGTGCTGGTGCCCTTCGCATCGGGCGGCGAGAGCGAGCAGACGGCGCGTGCCGAACGGCTGGAACGGCTCGGCCGGGCTGTCGTGCTGTGCGAGGATACGCTTTCCAGGGAGACGATGGCAGACGCAATTTCTCGTGCGCTTTCCGCGGAAACGGAGAAAAATGTGCCTGTTTTGCAACTGGATGGCGCCAATCGCACCGCAAAAATCCTGAGGGACCTACTAAAACAGCGAGCGACTACCTAGCTCTTGCGGTATTGCGGCTGTCTTATAATCTTCACACGAGACAGCGGCCTTTCACGCACAGAAGCTCTTCATGGAAAAAAGCCTCGCCCGGTACATTTGGGTCCACACCCGGCCGCAGCAGCTCGCGATCCTGCTGATCGTCGCCCTGTCCATGATTCCCTACTATCTGGCCTTCGACCTGCCCAAGCAGATCGTCAACGGCCCGATCCAGGGGACGGGATTCGAGCAGCCCGGCAACACCCAGCTCTTCATGCCGATCGCCTTCGACCTGCCGTTCTTCGGCCATGTCGAGCTTTTCGCGGGCCTGCCGCTGGAGCGCATGCCCTCGCTGCTCGCCCTCAGCCTGACGTTCCTCGTGCTCGTCATCATCAACGGCCTGTTCAAGTATTTCATCAACACCTACAAGGGCCGCCTTGGCGAGCGGCTGCTGCGGCGCATCCGCTACGAACTCGTCGATCGCATCCTGCGTTTCCCGCCGCGCTATTTCAAGCACATCAAGGCCGGCGAAGTTTCCTCCATGGTCAAGGACGAGGTGGAACCGCTCGGCGGCTTCACCGCGGATGCCTTCGTGCAGCCGGCGCTGCTCGGCGGCCAGGCGCTGACGGCGCTGATCTTCATCTTCATCCAGCATTTCTGGCTCGGCTTCATCGCCTTCGCGATGGCGATGATCCAGGTCGGCATCATCCCGCGCATGCGCCGCCGGCTCATCGAGCTCGGCCGCGAGCGCCAGCTCACCGCCCGCCAGCTCGCTGGGCGCGTGGCGGAAATCGTCGACGGCATCGACACGATCCACGCCTACGACACCTCGAACTACGAGCGCGCCGACATCGCCGCCCGGCTCGGCCGCATCTTCAAGATCCGTTACGACATCTACCAGTGGAAGTTCCTGGTCAAATTCCTCAACAACTTCCTCGCCCAGCTGACGCCCTTCCTGTTCTACTGCATCGGCGGCTACCTCACGATCGTCGGCAGGCTCGACGTCGGCCAGCTCGTCGCCGTCATCAACGCCTACAAGGAGCTTCCGGGGCCGCTGAAGGAGCTGATCGACTGGGAGCTGGTGCGCCAGGACGTTCAGGTGAAGTACGAGCAGGTCGTCGAGCAGTTCGAAGCCGATGAAATGATCGCTCCGGAAATCCAGGCGATCGACGCGGAGAGCCAGCCGGCGCTGAACCATCCGCTCAGCACCACGAACCTCCTGATCGACGACGATATCGGCGGGCGGGCCCTGGAGCATGTCACGGTCAAGATCGCGCCCGGCGAGACCGTCGCCATCATCGGCACGGCGGCGAGCGGCGGCGATCGTCTCGCCGAGGTGCTGGCGCGCGTCGTCTGGCCGGCCGGCGGCAAGGTGACGGCGGGCGACGACGACCTCTTCAGCCTGCCTGAGGCCGTGACCGGCAGGCGCATCTCCTATGTCTCGCCCGATGCCTATTTCTTCCATGGCAGCCTGCAGGACAACCTGCTCTACGGCCTCAAGCACGCACCGATCGAGCCGGCCGTCTACAAGGGGCAGGAGGCCGACCAGCGCAAGTGGGACGTGCTGGAGGCGCGCCGCTCCGGCAATCCGGATTTCGACCTCAACGGCAACTGGATCGACCTCGCCACGCTCAATGCCAACGGTACGGACGGGCTGTTCGGCGCGATGATGGCGGTGATGGACGTGGTGGAGCTGTCCGACGACGTGCTGCAGCTGGCGCTGCATTCCTCGATCGCGGTCAACAACAATCCCGATTTCGCCGCCCAGATCGTCGAGATGCGCCATGACCTTCGCGAGGAGCTGAACCGCCGCGACCTCAACAGCCTCATCGTGCCGTTCCGCGACAACGAGTACAACACCGAGGCGCCGGTCGCCGAGAACCTGTTCTTCGGCATGATGCCGGATCCGAAGGCCTCCACCAGGGCCATCGTCAAAACGCCCTATTTCCGCAACATCATGCGCGAGAGCGGCCTTGGCGAGGCGCTGTTCGAGATGGGCAAGGGCATTGCGGAGAGCACGGTGGAGCTCTTCAAGGACCTGCCGCCCGACCACCCGTTCTTCGAACAGCTGACCTTCATGCGGGCGGACGAGATTCCGACCTATCAGCACCTCCTCCAGAAGCTGCGGCACAATGCCGCACCCAGCGAGGAAGACAGGATTGCGCTGATCAGGCTCAGCTTCTTCTATGTCGAGCCACGGCACCGCTTCGGCGTGCTCGATGAGACGCTGATGCGCAAGATCGTCGAGGTGCGCCACCAGTTCCACGCGAACCTGCCGGTGGAACTGCAGACCCATATTGAACGTTACAATCCGAATGCCTATCTCACATCGGGAACGCTGGTCGACAATATCGTGTTCGGCAAGCTCAACCATCGCTTCAGCGACGCGATTTCCAAGCTCAGGGAGATCGGTGGGGAGCTTTTGGCCAAGCGGCCGGAACTCTACCGCGCGTTGATGGCGTTGGGGCTGGAATCGAATATCGGGACCGGTGGCCGGCGACTGAACAGCCTGCAGCGCCTGAAGCTGGGCCTTGCCCGCGCCCTCATCCGCCGCTCTGACTACTACATCTTCAACCGGGCGTTCTCGGGCGTCGACCACCACCTCCAGGAGCACATCGTGGAGGCGGCCCTTGCGTTCCTGGCCAAGAGCGGTGATAATCCAGCCGTTGTCTGGGTTTTGTCAAATACCCCGCTTGCAAAACACTTTAAAAGAGTGCTTGCTTTTGATGGCGGAAGTTTGGTGGAAGACGGAACCTACGAAACGATCGTCGAAAGTGGTACGGTATACAAGCAACTGATAGCATGACTGGTATGAAGTGATCAGATAACCGGAATTCGAGGCGGTTGACTGTTATGATCTTGAACGACGAAGTGCAGATGTTACGACGGGTGCCGCTGTTCTCGGGCATCGACGCAGGCAAGCTGAAACTGCTCGCCTTCGCTTCGGACCGCGTCAGCTACCGTGAGGGCCAGGAGCTCTTCCATCAGGGCGATGAAGGCGATGCCGCCTATGTCGTTCTGTCGGGCGTCGTCGATGTCTACAAGGAAGGTCCCTCAGGAGACGAGAAGATCGCATCGACCGGCAGTTGCTCGGTCGTCGGCGAAATCGCCATCCTCTGCGGCACGACCCGCAATGCCACCGTCAAGGCCTCCACGGTCGTGGAAGCGTTGCGCATTCGCAAGGATTGCTTCCTCAAGGTTCTCTCGTCCTGCCCCCGCAGCATGGCCGAAACCATGCGCGTGATGGGCGAGCGGCTCGCAACCGCGCACTGAGGACCTCTCCGTCGGCCTTGCCTGCCGGCATTTCCTGAACGCCCCCTTCGGGTCGGCCAGATTTCTGTTGCGTGCGTCCACGCAACAGGCGTTCTCATCCTTTTCCGAAAGCCTTTCGCGAAGGCATTCCGTTACCGGACTTTTCGCCGCTGCGGAGGGAAAACCCGTTCCGCGAAGCAGCGAAGCACCTCGCGGCGCGGGCTGGATTTGCCAAGGAATTGCGGCAGAAACAAGGGACTAGTCCCCTCACCCCGCTCTCGCGTCTTTCATATTTCTGTGATCATCCGCTCACCGTCTGCAAGGCCGTGGTTTGCGCAAGTCGCCCGGCGCAGCGGCGGCGGGCGACTTGCGACGGGCATTTCCCGCTGGAAACCCCGGGCCGTCCGACGGTGAAGCGCTCGGCCCTGCCGGGAGGCGGGTGGTCACGGAACAACACGTCTCTTCCTTTCCTGGCGAGCCGAACGGCAGCAAAAAATGAGGCGGCGGCACTGGAGGAGGATACTACCCTACCCGACGAGGTCTCCCGCGCGGGCCCAGACGCAGCCCGCCGTCCCGGCGGTCGCCTCGAAAATCAGCGCCATCAGCGCCCACGCGGCTGCGTCGTGCACGAGGTGGTGGGTCAGGAGGCCGATCGGGCCGTCGTGGGCCTGCGACAGGCGCACGAGATCGGCAATCACCGCCTCGGCCGGCCGGGCACCCCGCGTGCCGCGCCAGTCGATGATGTCCACATGCGTGTTGAGCACAGCGAGCGGTGCCGGCTTTTCCGGACCGAAGACGGAGAGCGCCTTGAAACCAAGGGACGGCAGGCCGCCGATAACGGCAGGTGCGATGCGGTTCCACGGCGGCACCAGCATGGGCACGAAGCGGCCGGCATGGAGCGTGGAAAGGTGTTTGAAACCCTGCTCAAGCTCGGCAAGGACCGTTTCCGCCGGGCGATGGGCGCCGAGCTCCTGGTTCTTCTCCCCTGGCCCCGCATGGTTTTCATGCGCCCAGCCATGCACCGCCACCTGCGCCTGCGGGGCTTCGGCCAGCCGCGCCGCGAGTGCTGCACCTGTGAAGGCCGGGATGACGGCGATGAGCACGGGCACCGCGTGGCGCTCCGTCAGCGCCAGCAACGTGTCGAGCGCTGCTGTGGACTCCACGGCGTCGTCGTCGCGCAGCCACAGCCTCAGCGGCTTTCCTGCCGCGGCCCGGCGGGCGATTTCGTCCACGAGGGGTTTTGCGCTGGCTGGCGGCGTCATCCTGTCTCTCCTACAGCTTTCCGCACGATGGCGTCGAGCGCCGCGGCGGCGGCCGGCAGCGAATGCTCGGCCAGCACGCGGGCGCGGGCATTGTGCGCAAGACGCCGGCGTTCCGCGGCGTCATCCATGAGGGCCGCGATGGCCGCCGCATAGGCAGCAAGATCGCCCGGCGCGGTGAGGCGCCCGGTCTTGCCGTCCTCGACCACCTCCGGAACGCCCGCCGTCCGCAGGGCGACGACGGGAAGGCCGGCGGCCTGCGCCTCCAGATAGGCGAGCCCATAGGCTTCGCCGCAGCCCGGCCAGACATAGAGTGCGCCTTCGGCCAGAATCTCTGCCACAGCCGCCTGCGGCTTCTGCCCCAGCCAGGCGATGCGCCCGTCGCCGAAGCCGGAAAACAGTGCTTCCACCTCGCCCCGCAGCGGCCCGTCGCCCACCACCGAAAGGCGCCAGGGCCTGTCCTCGACCAGCCGCAGCGCCGCAGCAAGCGCGCGAAAGCTCTCCAGCTTGTCGCCGGCCCGCATCATGGCCACGGTGACGAGATGGCCCGGCTGTGGCCGCGGGGTCTGACCTGTGAACGGTGCGGCGTCGATGAAGGGTTTCAGCGGCGCAATGATCGCCTCCGGCGTGGCGGCGGCAAGGCCCGCCCGGTCGCGGGCGGTGAGCCCGATATTGACTGTGGCGCCGCGGACGGCCTCCAGCACGCGCGCCTGCATGTCGGCCCAGATGCCGACATTGCGGCGCCCGGAATAGGAAGCTTCGGCCGTGGCATACGCGATGCCGAAACGTTCACAGAGCGCGGGGCCGATCAGGTCCGGCGCCTTGTAGTAGGGGTGGTAGCAGAACCAGAGGTCCGGCGCCCCTTCCGCCCGCCAGAGCGTCGAAAGCCGCTCGACCTCGGCCGCAGCCTGCGCCGTGAGCGCCGCATAGGCCGCTGCGTCATCGCTGTCGCCGCAAAAGGCGCGCAGCTCCGAGGCGAGTGCGACTGCATGGCCGGCGTGGCCGAGGCACGCGAGAAGCTGGCGGGCCATCAACCGGTCGCCCGAGGGCACGGGGTGGTGGGGCGATTTCAGCGGGGCGTAGAATGCGATCTTCATGCTCGCCCGCGGGCCCTTTCTGCTTGTCGTCCGGGTGCCGCAAGCACGGCGCGCGTTGCGGAACAGCTCGCTGCGCACCGTGTTGCCGCAGCATTGCGGGCGGGTCGGAAACCGGCCCACGGACCTCGCATCCATCCCCCGCCCCGTTCGGGCTAGGGTTGACAGGCTGGCCAAACTCTCCCATCTCAACGCGCGGTCCTGTATATGTGCGCGGAGTGCCGATGCCAACTGCCTTGCTTTCCCACGAGACGCTGCTGGCCCGAATAACGTCTCGCGGGGCCCGCGTCGGCATTGTCGGCCTCGGCTATGTCGGCCTGCCGCTCGCCATCACCGCTGCCCGTGCCGGCTTTACCGTGACGGGTTTCGATATCGACCCGGGCAAGATCACCGCGATCGAGGCCGGGCGCAGCTATATCGAGGCAGTGCCGAGTGACATTCTCGACGCGGAGCATCACGCCGGCCGCTTTGCCGCGACGAGCGATTTCTCCCGGCTCGGTGAATGCGACATCATCGCCATCTGCGTGCCGACGCCGCTGACGCGTCACCGCGATCCCGACATGCGCTATGTCGAGCAGACCTGCCGCGACATCGCCGCGACGCTTCGCCCCGGCCAGCTCGTCGTTCTGGAATCGACCACCTATCCCGGCACGACCGACGGCCTGGTACGTCGCACGCTGGAGGCCGGTGGCCTGAAATCCGGCACGGATTTCTTCCTCGGCTTCTCGCCGGAGCGGGAGGACCCCGGCAACCGCGAATTCCAGACCTCGACCATCCCGAAGGTCGTCGCCGGCGACGGCGATACGGCGCAGGCGCTCGTCACCGCCTTCTACGGCGCGGTGGTCAAGACGGTCGTGCCCGTCTCCTCCACCGCCACGGCGGAAGCGGTGAAGCTGACGGAGAACATCTTTCGCGCCGTGAATATCGCCTTGGTGAACGAGCTGAAGGTCGTCTACGAGGCCATGGGCATCGACATCTGGGAGGTGATCGACGCCGCCAGTTCGAAACCCTTCGGTTACATGCCCTTCTATCCCGGCCCGGGCCTCGGCGGCCATTGTATCCCGATCGATCCCTTCTACCTCACCTGGGCCTCGCGCGCCCACGAGCTGCCGACCCGCTTCATCGAGTTGGCCGGCGAGATCAACTCGGCCATGCCCCGCCATGTGGTGGCAAGGCTGGCCGAAGCGCTCGACCGGCGCGCCGGCAAGGCGCTGAGCCGCTCGAAGGTGCTGGTGATCGGCCTTGCCTACAAGAAGAACGTACCCGACATCCGCGAAAGCCCCTCGCTGAAGCTGATCGAGCTGATCGAGGAGCGCGGCGGTTCGGCAAGCTACTATGACCCGCACGTGCCGGAGATACCGCCGACCCGCGAATACGGCGCGTTCCGCGGCCGCCCGTCGGCTTCCTGGAACGAGGCGGATATCCGTGCCTTCGACGCGATCCTCATCGCCACCGACCATGACGATGTCGACTATGCGGCGCTCGCCGAATGGGGCGCGCTGATCGTCGACACGCGCAACGTCTTCGCCCGGCGCGGCATCGCCGCCGATACGATCCTCAAGGCCTGAGATTTTCCTGCATGAGCCGTCTCGAAAGCTTCATCCGCCGCATGTCCGCCCAGCGCGACGTCATCGATCATGTCGCGCAGAACCTGCCGCTTCCGGACGACGGTGCAATCCTCGAAATCGGCCTTGGCAACGGCCGCACCTTCGATCACCTGCGCGAAAAATTCCCTGGCCGGCGCATCGTCGCCTTCGACCGGGCGCTCGGCGCGCATTCCTCCTCCACACCGCCGCCGGGCGACCTGGTGCTCGGGGAAATCGTCGAGACGGCAAGGGCCTTTGCCGGCACGAATGCCGCGCTCGTCCATGCCGATATCGGCACCGGTTATGACGACAAGGACGCGGTCACGCTGACCTGGCTGCCGGATGTCGTCGCCCGCGCGCTCGGCACCGGCGGCGTTGCCATCAGCGGCCTGCCGCTCGACCATGCCGCACTGGAGCCTCTGGCGCTGCCCGCCTCCGTCGACAGCAAGCGCTACTTCCTCTACCGCAGGCGGGCCTGAGCCCCATGGCCCGCGTCGCCGTCATCGCGGACGCCCATTTCCACGATATCGAAGGCGACTATGATTTTCCCGGCATCGTCGTGAACGGACGAAGGCTGACGGTGCGCACCTTCGCCGATACCGTCCGCTCCACCCGTGTCTACAACGAGAGTTTCGCCGCCCTGCCCGCGGCGCTCGACCGGATCGTCGCCATGGGCATCCGCCATGTCGTGCTGCTCGGCGACTATACGGATGACGGCCAGCGCGGCACGGTGGCGAGCCTCGTACGGCTGCTCGCGGCCTATCGTGATCGTCATGGCCTCCGCTTCCATGCCACGCCGGGCAACCACGACGTCTTCGGCCCGCTCGGCAAGCATCATGACACCCGCTACGTGAATGCCGAGGGCGGCACGACGCTGGTGACGAGCGATGCGGAAAAGGCGGCGGAGGATCCGGGCCGTCCGGTCGTGACGGAGAAGATGTATTGCGACGGCGTGCTGGCGGGCATTCGCGCGCTCGGCGATTTCGGCTATTTCCGCCGTCCCGGCGATCTTCATTTCGAAACGCCCTTCGGCACCAGCGATGCGCCGCCCGAGCGCGAGCATGACCTCCATTCCGCCGATGGCGGCACCGTGCGGCGGCTGATGGACGCCTCCTACCTGGTCGAGCCGGAAGACGGCCTGTGGCTCCTGATGATCGACGCCAATGTCTTCGAGCCGCGCAACGGCCGGCGCGACATCGCTCGCAAGAAGGCCTTTTTTGGCAGTTCCGATGCCGGCTGGAACGCGCTCCTGCGCGTGAAACCCTATCTCCTTGCCTGGATCGCCGACGTCGCGGCGCGGGCGGAACGCGATGGCAAGACGCTCCTCGCCTTCTCGCACTACCCCGTTCTCGACCCGTTCGAGGACGGGACGGACAGCGAGCGCGCCCTCTTCGGCGAAACGATCGTGGCGAAGCGCACGCCGTGCCCGATCGTTGCCGAGACGCTCGCCGCCAGCGGCCTGTCGCTGCATTTCAGCGGCCACCTGCATGTCGAGGCCCGCACGCGCCATTCCGCCGATGGCCGCAGCCTCGTCAATATCGCCGTACCCTCGCTCGTTGCCTTCCCCGCCGGCTTCGTCGTGGTCGAGACGGGAGACGGGGCGCCGTCGGTCGAGACCGTCTCGCTTGCCGAGACGCCGCTCGATGCCGATCTCCTCGCGCTCTACCGGACTGAGCAGGACCGCGCCGGCCTTGCCCCCGACCCGGCGCTTGCCGCGCGTAACTATGGGGATTTCCTGCACCGCCACATGCGCGCCCTCGTCGTCCAGCGCTTCCTGCCGCGGGAATGGCCGGCAGAGATCGCGGAACTGGCGCGCGGCATGACGCTCGCCGGTCTCTCCCGGCTGATGGCAGGGGGAACGTCGCCGGTCGGTCTCGACATCGCGCCGCTGGAGGCCATCCCTCTCCTCGACCTCGTCGTCGACTGGTATTGCCTGCGCCAGTCGCCGGCAGCCGCACCGTCCTATATCGCCCCCGACAGGTTCGCCTGCTACCGGTCTCTGGCCGATCACTTCGGCGGCTTCACGCCGGTGGCCGAGGACGGGCCCAGGCGGTTCTTCGCCATTTTTCTTGGCGTTCTCGGCCGGAGTTTGGAGCGGGCGTCAAGGGAGGCGGGGCGTTCGGCCTGAGGAGGAGCGTGGCGCACGATACCCCCTTACAAACCGCCTATCCTCCGCGTTAAACCAAATCTTACCTCTCGACCGCCACTATGCGCGGCCAGCCCGCCCCTCGTTTCCGGATCGGTTCCTTGTACAACCTCCTGTCGGTCGTCCTGAAGAAGCGCCTCGACCTCGATCTCAAGACCTCGGCCGACTTCCGCGCCCGGATCGTCGAGTTTCCGGGCCTGTGGATGAACGAGCGCGAGATCGGCGCGCTCCGGGCCGATCTCCTGAAGGTCGCCGGCCGCGCGGTGCCGCATGGCGATCTCGACTACGGCGTCTTTTCCGCCCGCGAGGACGTGCTCCAGCGCACCATCGTCACACTGGTCTACCGCGTTTCCGATGGCACGCCCGTCGCCTTCAATGCGCTGCCGGTCCTCTCGCTCTCGCTGTCGGGCAAACCCGTCGAGGTGCTGCATCTCGGGCTGGTGATGATCGACCCGACGGTGCGCAGCCAGGGCCTTTCCTGGGTGCTCTACGGCCTCACCTGCTTCCTGCTTTTCCTGCGCAACCAGCTCCGGCCGCTCTGGATATCCAACGTCACGCAGGTTCCCGCCGTCGCCGGCATGGTGGCGGAAACCTTCTCCGACGTCTTTCCCTCGCCGAGCCGCGGCGCGCGGCGCTCGCTGCGTCAGCAGATGATCGCGACGGAGATCATGGCCGCGCACCGCCATGTCTTCGGCGTCGGCAGGGAGGCGGGCTTCGACGCCGACCGCTTCGTCATCACCGACGCCTATACCGGCGGCTCGGACAACCTGAAGAAGACCTTCGAGGCCGCGCCAAAGCACCGCAAGGCCGAATACAACGACTTCTGCGCCGCCGAACTCGACTATGCGCGCGGCGATGACCTGTTGCAGATCGGCCAGCTCGATCTCAACGCCGCCCAGCGCTACCTCCTCGAAAGCGTGCCGCGCAATGCGCTCGGGCGCCTTGCGGTGGCAAGCTTCGTCATCCTCGTGCAGCGGCTGGTGCTGCCCCTCATGCACTGGGCGGACGGCCGCCGGCCCTGGGGCATATTGAGACCTTCCCGATGAGCTTTTCCTACGAGACCTTCACCACCCGCAACATCGGCTTCGTCAGCGAGGCGGAGCAGCGCCGGCTGCAGGAGTCGACCGTCTTCGTCTGCGGCACCGGCGGCATGGGCGGCGCGGCCATCCAGGCGCTGGCGCGCGCCGGCATCGGCCGGCTTGTGCTCGCCGATATCGACCGCTTCGAAATGTCCAACCTCAACCGCCAGGTCTTCTGCTTTGCCGATACGATCGGCCGGCAGAAGGCCGAGGCGACACGCGACCTCTGCCTGAAGATCAATCCGGATCTCGCCATCACCGTCTTCGGCCCGGACTGGACGGATCAGGTGGAGACGCTGGTCGCAAATGCCGACGTTGTCATCAACGGCACCGACGATCTCGGCGCGAGCCTCCTCCTCTACCGCACCGCGCGCCGCCAGGGCAAAACCGTCATCGACGCCTATGCGTCGCCGCTGCCCTCGGTCTATGTGACGCGCGCCACGGACCCGATGCCGGAGGAGCGCCTCGGCTACCCGACATCCGGCACCGCCTGGAACGCCCTCACCCCCGACCAGCGCGCCGAAAGTTTTCTGCGCGAGGCGGAGCATGTGATGGTGCATTCCTCCTCCCGCCACCATGTCGACCTTGCGCTCGCCGGCGAGGTGGTGGCCGGCACGCGCAGCCGCATGTCCTTCGCTCCCATGGTTATCTCGACCGGCATGCTGATGGCCTATGAGGCGATCAACGCCGTGCTCGGCCGGCCGCACGGCGCCGATTGCCGCGGCTGGTTCTTCAATCCGCACGCCGGCCGCGTCGAGCGCCCGCGCAATGCGCTTTTCGCGGCGCTGCTGCGCCCGCTGGTGCGGCGCTTCATTCAGCGGCTGACGGCAAAACCATGATCCCGCCGACCATCGCCGACACGTTCATCTCGCTTGCCGCCTTCGCAGGGCTCATCGTCCTGATCCGCGCCATCCGTTCGTTCGATGCGGAAAGCCCGCTGACCCGCCGCTTCCTCTTCGGCCTGCGCGTGCTGGCGGCGCTGATGATCAGCCGCGTCTTCGCCTGGTGGACGGGTCTGTTCGTCTTCGAGGCTGCAACGATGATCGCCGCCGGCCTCGTGCCGCTCGCCACCGTCATCCTCGCCGAGGGCCTGATGCGCCGGCATGCGCCGCGCCTCACCAAATGGATCGCCGCCGGCGGCGCGGTAAGCTTCGCCGTGCTCGCCTTCCTGCCCGCCTCCTTTGCCGATCCGTGGCGGTTCCTTGGCCTCTTCCTCTACCAGCTCGTCACCTTCGCGCTGGCCGGCCACATGGCCGTGACGCGCGACCGCAAAAGCCTCTCCCGGGCGGAAAACCAGGCGGTGGACCGCATCGCGCTGTCGCTGCTGCTCATCCTGCCGCTGCTCGTCACGGATTTCCGCTCGACCTATATCGACCTGCCCGTCCGGCTCGGCGGCGTCGCCATCCTCTTCCTCTGCTGGCTGCTGATCAGCCTCGGCCAGCGCGCCACCAGCCACCGCGACACCGTCACCGCCTTCGTCATCCTCACCGCCGTCGCCCTCACCGCCGCGCTCGCCATCGGCATGGAGAACGGTTTTGACGCCGCCGCCTTTACGCGAACCGCCAGCGTCATCACCGCGGCGGCGCTGCTCGGCACCCTCTGGAACGACACGATCAGCCTGCGCACCGAACATCGCCGCCAGAGCCTCATCCGCCATCTTGCCGAAGACCGCATCGACGACACGCTGGGTTTCCTGAAGGAATTGCAGAACCATCCGCTGGTCGAGGGCGCGCTGCTGCTCGAGGAGGCGGCGCTTGCCGATCTCGACCTTGCCGGCCTCAAGACGCTGCTTTCCGCCCGTCCGCTGCTGCGCGCCACGGAAACGGCGGACCTTGCGGAAACCGACGCCGAACAGCTCGCCTGGCTCACCGAAAAATACGAGGCGACCCACTTGATGCTGGTTTCCCGAAAACCCTTCCGGCTGATCGCGCTCAACATGCCCTCCGTCTCCGCCACGCCCGGCGCCGAGACGGAGCTGAAGGTTGTCCAGCGCATGGCGCTGCTGATTTCGGAGAGGACGCATGATCGAGATCCGTGAGGGCGACATCGGCGCCTTCTTCGCCGCACCCTTCGCCGTCTATGCCGGCACGCCCTACGTCTCGCCGATGAAAGGCGACCTCAGGCGCTTCCTCTCGGCGAAGACCAACCCGCTCTTCGAAACCCCTGACGATTTTTCCATCTTCACCGCCCATGACAACGGCGCGGTGCGCGGCCGCATCACCGCCCATGTGCACCGCGCCTCCAACACGCGTTTCGGCCTGAAACGCGGGTATTTCGGCTATTTCGACTGCGCCGACGACGAGCGCGTCGCCGCCGCGCTGCTGGAACGGGCAGAAGACTGGGCGCGCCAGAAGGGCTTTTCGGAAATCCTCGGCAACTTCAACCTCACCGCCATGCAGCAGGCCGGCATCATGACCGGCGGCTTCGAGCATGCGCCCTATACCGACCAGATCTGGGGACCGCCGCACCTGCCGCGCCTGCTGGAAAGCCGCGGCTACTCCCCGTCCTTCCCCATGACGACCTTCGAGATCGACATCCGCTCGGCACCCCTCGGCGGCATCCTCGACGGCGCGGAGATGCGGGCGCTGCGCGCCGACGGTTTTTCCTTCTCGCCGATCGAGCGGAAAACGCTCGACCGGCGGCTGGAAGATTCCCGCCTCATCCTCAATGAGAGTTTTGCCGACAACCCGATGTTCGTGCCCGTCAGCCGCGCCGAATACGAATTCCAGGCGAAAGAGATGAAGTGGGTCATGGACCCGCGCATCTCGGCCGTCGCGGAAAAGGACGGCAAACCCGCCGGCGCCGTCATCGCCATTCCCGACGTCAACCCGATGCTGAAGGCCATGGGCTCGCGCCTCGGCCTCTCCACACCCTGGCACCTTATAAAACATCGGCTGAGACGCCGCCGCGCCGTCGTCATCTTCCAGGGCGTCAAGCCGGAATTCTGGGGCCGCGGCCTCAACCCGCTGATGCTCGCCCACATCCTCGGTGAGATGAAGCGGGCCGGCTACGAGACCGCCGGGGGCACCTGGATCGCCGATGCCAACGCCGCAAGCCTGCGCCAGGCCGAAAAGGCCGGCGCCCGCCCCATGCACCGGCTGCATCTCTTCGGAAAAACGCTGTGATCGACATCGCCACGCTCAGGACGCTCGCCGCCGAGGCCAACCGCGCCCCCTCCACGCACAACACCCAGCCCGCCCGCTTCGCGCTCGATGATGCCGGCCGCATCCTCGTCGTGGCCGATCTGTCCCGCCGCCTTGCGGTCGGCGACCCGACGAACCGCGACATGGGTCTTTCCTGCGGCGCGGCGCTCGAAGGCCTCGTCATGGCCCTTGCCGGCCGCGGCATCGGCGCCGAGGTCGAGGATTTTTGGTCTGCGGATACCCTGTGGCGCCCCGGCTATCGCCTCGCCGCCCGCCTCACTCCATCGGGCGCGGCGACCGCGCCTGACCTTGCCGCCTTCACCGAAAAACGCTTCACATGGCGCGGCCTGTTCTCACCCGTGGCGCCCGGGACACTGGCGGCCCTTGAAGCCTCAGCGCTGGCAAAGGACGACGTCACCTTCGCCGGCGGAAAGGATGCCCTCGCTTTCATCGCCGCACACAACGACGCGGCCAGCCTCACCGTCATGCGCGAACGTGCCTTCCGCGACGAGCTCGTCGCCTGGATGCGGCTTTCGCCGAACCACCCCGCCTATAGGAGCGACGGCCTCAATCTCGACGCGCTGCGCATGGGCCGGCTGGAGGGCGCCGTGGCGGGAAAAATCCTCGCCTCTCCGCTCTTTTCCCTCGCCGACCGTCTCGGCCTCGCGGCATCGCTGGTCTCCGAGACCGCCAAGACGATGACGGCGGCGGCCTGCCTGCTCTTCCACCGTCCGGCAGGCGAAAGCCCGGTCGCGACGGGCCGGGCCTTCTACCGGTTCTGGCTGGATTTCACCCGCTTTGGCCTTGCCGGCTGGCCGATGGCGGTTCTGGCCGACGTACCCGCCGCCGCCGAGGCGATGGGACAGCGCTTTGCCGTGCCGGCGGGGCATCGGCTGATCAATGTGCTACGCGTCGGACCGGCGCCTTTCGTGACGACGAAGTACCGGTTGCCGGCGGAAGAGCTCGTGCTGGACGGCTGACGGCGACGCAGATTGCCCCTCATCCGGCTGCCGCCACCTTCTCCCCGCAAGCGGGGAGAAGGGCATCTGTGGCTACATTCTTCCTCACGCAAGGCGGTTTCATTTGCGGGAGGCCGGTGCATCCTTTTCCTTCGCCCCGCAAGCGGGGAGAAGGTGGCGGCAGCCGGATGAGGGGCGAACCCTCGCCAGCGCCAAAAACCTCAAGCCGCCACTTCCGCCCGGGCCTGTTCCGCCAGCAACTTCTGTGCACTGACGAAATCCACCTTGCCGGAGCCGAGCACCGGAACGGTGCCGACCTTCACCTCCGAGGGCACCATCATGTCCATCGCGCCCTTTTCCTTGGCAAAGCGCAGGAAGGCGGCGCGGGTGGCGTCGGGGGCGTCGGTGAGGAGGACGAGGCGCTCGCCCTTCTTGGCATCCGGCAGGGAGACGACGACGGAGAGCTTTCCGGACCAGAGTTCGCTGGCCAGCGCCTCCACGGCGGCGAGCGAGACCATTTCGCCGCCGATCTTGGCAAAACGCTTGGCGCGGCCGCGGATGGTGATGAAGCCGTCCTCGTCGACGGTCACGATGTCGCCGGTGTCGTGCCAGCCGTCCGGCGTCGGCTCCAGCACGCCGGGGTTTTCGGCGCGCAGATAGCCGGACATGACGTTTGCGCCGCGCACGAAGAGGCGGCCGCCGACATCGACGCCCGGCACCGGGTCGAGCCGGTATTCCATGCCGGGCATGATCTTGCCGACGCTGCCGGCCTTGTTGAACATCGGCGTGTTGAGCGCGATGACCGGGGCCGCCTCGGTGACGCCGTAGCCTTCGAGGATGCGCACGCCGAACTTTTCCATGTAGAGCGCGCGCGTGGTGGCGCGCACCGGTTCCGCGCCGGCGAAGCAGTAGCGGATCGAGCGGAAATCATAGGGGTGCGCGGTGCGGGCGTAGCCGTTGAGGAAGGTGTCCGTGCCGAAGATGATGGTGGCGTTGGAGGAATAGATCAGCTCCGGAATGATGCGGTAGTGCAGCGGCGAGGGATAGAAATAGACCGGCACGCCCGAGACGAGCGGCAGGATGGTGCCGGCCGTGAGCCCGAAGGAGTGGAAGACCGGCAGGATGTTGAACACCTTGTCGCCGGAATGGAAATCGATGCGCGAGGCCGCCTGCGCGGCGTTGGAGAGGATGTTGCGGTGGGTGAGCACCACGCCCTTCGGCGCGCCTTCCGAACCCGAGGTGAAGAGGATCACCGCCGGATCGTCGGCCTTGCGCTTGACGAGCGGCCGGCCTTTTCGCAGGAGGCCGCGCAGCTTGTCGGCAAAACCGATGGTCTGGCGCAGGTCGTCGAGCCAGACGATCTCCAGCGTCTTTGCAAGTTCTTCCACGACCGGGCCCAGTTTCGCCTGGGTGATGAAGGCGCGGGAGGTGAGCACGCGGCGCACCTCGGCCGCCTTGCAGGCCGACAGGATGTTGGCGGAACCGGCGGTAAAATTCAGCATGGCCGGCACCTTGCCCGCGGACATGACGCCGAGAAGGGTCGCGACGGAGCCGTTGGCATTGGGCAGGAGCACGCCGAGCGTCCGGTCTTCCGGGTAGAGCGCGCGGAATTTTGCGCCGAGCACGGCGGCACCGGTCAAAAGCTTGCCGTAGGTGAGCGAACCGGTGACGGGATCCTGCACGGCAAGGCGGCGCATGCCGCGCTCCTCGGCGCTTTCGATGACCTTTTCGAGGACGGTCGTGCTGGTGTCCGTGGTGGAGAACATCAGCATGGACATGATCTGGTAGAGTTCGGCGCCCGCCGCCATGCGGCGCTTGCGGCCCTTCAGTTCGGCCGGCACGGTAAGGCGTACCGGCGGCAGGATCGTCACCTTGACCTTGGGGAACAGGCGGCGGCGCACATGCAGCGAGGAAAGGCGCGAAAAATAGCTCTTTTCCAGTCCGTCGATGCGCACGGGCACGACCATCGCGCCGGTCTTGTCGGCCACCATGGCGGCGCCGTCATAGACCTTCATCAGCGCGCCCGTGACGGTGATGCGGCCCTCGGGGAAAATGACCAGCGGTTCGCCGTTGTTGACGGTCTTGATCAAGGTGCGCGTCGCCATCGGCTTCGAAGGATCGAGCGGCAGGAAGTTGCACATCTTGAGGAAGGGTTTGACCCACCAGGCCTTGGCGATGGTGTAGTCGACGGCGAAGGTCGGTTCTTCGTCGGTGAGGGCAAGCGCCAACGCGCCGTCGAGGAAGGACACGTGGTTGAGCGCGATGATCGGCGCCTTGCCGGCCTTCTTCAGGTTGTCGAGCCCGTCCACTTCCAGTCGCAGGAAGGCGCGGAAGAGGATGGAGACGAAATCGCGAAAGGCATTGGTGGGGAGCGTCTTCAGCATCACCCAGGCAGCGACGATATTGGCGATGGCGAGGCCGGCGAGAAGCAGGGGCGTCGAGGTGCCCGCCGCCTGCAGGGCCGCGACAAGGCCGCCGCCGACTGTCATGAAGCCGGCCGAGAGCACATTGGCCGCGCCGATGACGCGCGAGCGCTGCTCTTCCTCTGCCCAGGCCTGCAAGGCGGCGAAGGTGGGCACGACGAGGAAGGCGCCCGCGATCGCCATGCCGGCGAGGTCGATGGCGATGCGGATCGTGTAGGGGCCGGCGAAGAAGGCGGAGAGGCTTTCCGCGGGCGCCGCGACACCGGCATGGCCGACGCTCCAGGCAAGATCGAGGCCGAAGACGGCCATGATCAGCGTGCCGATCGGCGCCGGCAGCAGCACGATGCGGCCGGCCGACATCCAGGCGGCAATGGCCGAGCCGATGCCCACGGCGACGGCGAAGACGGCGAGATAGGCGGTGATGGCGGTCTCGTCGCCGCCGAGGCTCCCCTTCACCATGGGCGGCAGCAGCGAGAGCACGATGGCGCCGACCAGCCAGAACCACGACGCCATCAGCGCCGAACGCCACAGGCGCTTGTCGCCGCGCAACGCATTGACGAGGCGGCCGGTGGAGCGCAAGACGTTGCGATCGACGGAAAGGTCCGGGGCCTTCGCGCCGACGCGGGGGATGTAGCGGCTCGACAGCCAGCAGGCGAGCGCAAGGCCCAGCATCATCGGCCCGAACAGCCAGGGATTGACGCCGTCAGCGGCGGCAAGGCCGGCGACCAGCGTGCCGCCGAGGATGGCGATGAAGGTCGCGCCCTCGATCCAGGCATTGGCGCGCGGCAGTTCCTTGCGTTCGAGATGATCGGGCAGGATGCCGTATTTGACCGGGCCGAACAGGGCGGAGATGACGCCGAAGAGGAAGAGCGCCGCCATCAGCACCGTGATCGAGTGGAAGGCGAGGCCGACGACGGCGACACCCGCCGCCGCCAGCTCCACCCGTTTCAGCCGCTCGGCCATGACGGCCTTGTCGAACTTGTCGGCAAGCTCGCCGCCGAGGGCGGAGAACAAGAGGAACGGCGCCATGAAGACGGCGCCGGCGAGCGTCACCAGCGATCCCGCCTCCTCCGCCGCGACCGTGGCGAGGATCAGGAAGACCAGCGTGTTCTTCAGGAAATTGTCGTTGAAGGCGGAAAGGAACTGGGTCCAGAAGAGTGGCGCGAAGCGCCGGGACGTCATGAGATTCTGTTGCACGGCGCATCCCCCATCTTGCGGGATTGTTTAAAGGCAAGACCTTGCCGCTTGGTTGAGAGGCAAGGTCGCTTTCGATCAGACGTCTTCGCTCTTGATGCCGAGCAGCAGCTTCTCCGTCTTGGCGTCGTCGATGCGGCGTAGCAGCTTGTCGGCTTCCTGGTTGTCGCGCAACGTCTTGGTGACGTTTACGGTGGTCTGCACCAGCATCAGGATGCCCATGGCGAGATAGCCTTTGCCCCAGAGATCGAGCGGCATCATGTAGAGGCCGAGCGCCAGCATGAAGGCGGCGAGGCCGAAGCTGGCATAGGAGAAGGTCGTCCAGGCGGAAGAGTGTTTCATCAGGCTGTCGTTCATGGCGATGGTTCCCTTCAAATGTGTGAATTAAGCGTTCATGCGACTGCGCAGGCGCTGGAGCACCTCGTCGGCGCTGGTGACGAGCGGGCGGCCGCAGCCGGCAGCGGCGAGTTTTTCGGCGAGCGCCGCCGGGTCCGGGCCTATTTCCAGCGTCGTCAGCGCCTCGGCCGTCAGTTCGGCCTCGCGCTGGCGCTGCTCCAGCCGGGCCAGCGTCGCTTCTGCGTCGGCGAGCGTGTTTTCGCCCGGCGCGTCGTTCGAAAGGCGCCGGGTGCGATCGCGCGCCAGGGCCAGCCGTTCGCCGCGGCGCAGCGCCGAAAGCCGCATCTCGCTCTGCCGCACCGCCTGTCTCAAACGGTCGATGCCGCCGGAAAATTCGGCCTGCACCTGGCGGGCGTTCTGCAATTCGGTCTCCAGCCGGGCAATCGAGCCGGCGGCCTCGGTGGCAAGGTCGTCGCGGCCCGTTTCGAGCGCGGCGATGGTGCGGCTTTCAAGGTCCTTGATGCGGGCGGCGAGGCGCTCGGCATTTTCCGTCTCCAGCCGGTTCTGGGCGATGGCGACGGCCACCGCCCGGCGTGCCGCCTCCACGCCGCGCGCGGCGTCGCGGATCTGCTGGGCGAGGATGGGAAGGGCATGACGGTCGCCGAAGGCCTCTTCCGCCTCGTGGGCACGGCCGCGCATCAGCGTCAGGATCTGTTTGAACATTTGCGTCTCTCCCTATATGAACAATGTTCAATAATCTTGTCGCATAAAAATGAACGTTGTTCAATATAGAAAGTGAACGACGTTCAAAAATAGGAGTCGAGGCCGATGGCGGGACCACGGACGAAGAAGGAAGACCTGAAAACCCGGCTCGTCGCGGCCGGCACGGACCTCATCCGCGACCAGGGACTGAAGGGTCTGCGCGCCCGCGACATCGCCGAGCGGGCGGGAGCGGCGCTCGGCGGGCTCTATACGGTGTTTCCCGATCTCGACGGGCTGATCCTGACGGTCAATTCCGGCACGCTAAAGCGGCTGGAGACGGCGCTGGAAACCGCCATCCCGCAAGAGGCCGGCATTGAGGACACGTTCCTCAACCTGTCGCTCGCCTATCTCCGCTTTGCGCTGGCGGAAAAGAACCTCTGGGCCGCGCTTTTCGAGCATCGCATGCCGGAGGGTGTTGCGGTGCCCGACTGGCACCTTGCCGAACACGCCTTCCTGATCGGCCTCATCGCCGTGCCGATGGCGGCGCGCATGCCGGATGCGTCCGCCGAGGACATCGCCATCCGCGCCCGCACCTTCTTTTCCGCCGTGCACGGCGTCATCGCCATCAGCCTGGAGGGGCGCTTCGTCGGCATCACGCCGGCGCGGCTGGAACAGGAGGTCGCCGCCCTCGCCCGCATTCTGGCGAGAAGTCTCGGGTGACCGGCGGGACGGGCGGATTTTCGAACAAAGTCCCCCTCTGCCCATCGGCACTTTCCACAAGCGCCGGCAATCGCTCGGGCATGCGCGGTGGCCGCACCTTCCCTTCTCCCCGTGGGGAGAAGGTGGCCCAAAGGGTTCAGGCGCAACATGTTGCGCCGGGGATGAGGGGGGCACGCGGATGGCTCCCCGGCTTTTCTAGCCTTCGGCTTCCCCCTCATCCCGCTGCCGCGACCTTCTCCCCCTCGGGGAGAAGGGGCTGGGGGGCAGCGAATTTATTCCATTGGCAATAGCCCGCCCCCGGGGAGATTGGGAACGGGCCTTCGTGATGTAAAAAACGGCACTGCCGCGGCAGCCGGCCGTAAGACTTTTAGGCGAACCGGAACGCGATCGCGGCGCCAATTTGCTGGCGGCGCACGGCCTCGCGGTCACGGTTGCTCTCTTCCAGCGCATAGTGCATCGCCGCGTCCTCGCTGGCGAACAGGCCGCCGACGCGACCGAGGCGGTCTTCCACCACCCACCAGCCATGCGGGTCGCGGCCGACGGTGAAGCGGGGCGGCTCCGGCGGTCGGCTGGCGCGGCGGACGCGGTTTTTGCGGGTCTGGCGGTGCATGGGTCTTCCTTTCGGGGGATGGATCAGGGTTGCGGCAGAAAATGCTGCACGGCCGCCGCGGCGACGAGGATGAGGCCGATGCGCAGAAGCAGCGCCGGCAGCGGCAGCGGGGGTTTGGGGTGTGGCAGCGCGGCGGCGATCGCCTTGCGGTCCTTCTTCCTGGTTTTCATGTGCCGGTCCCTCAGCTCGCCCTGGCAAGCTGCGCGGCGCATTCCGGCAGGCCGGCAAGCGCCCGGCGCACCGACGCGCCCATCGCGGATGAGGCGGGCACCAGCGGCAGCCGCACCGTCTCGGAAAGGCCGAGCACGGGCGAGAGCCCGTGTTTGACCACGGCGGGATCGGGCGTATCGCCGAGTGCGGCAAAGAGCGGCGTGAGGCGATCCTTCAGGTCGAGCGCAAGGTCGATGTTGCGGGTCCTGAGCGCCTGGTGCATGGCGCTCGTCAGGCGCGGCGCGAGGTTTGCGGCCGGCGACAGCGTGCCGCTTCCGCCGAGCACGTTGAAGGCGAAGGCGGTCGCATCATGGGCGGAATAGAGCGCCAGCCGCTCGCGCAGCCTGCGGTCGATCACGGCGATCCGCGCCATGTCGCCGGATGCGTCGACGAAGCCGTGGATGCCCACGATCTCGCTGAGTGCCCAAAGGGTTTCGGCCGTGACGTCCGAACGCGTCGTCGCGGGATCGGCGAGCGCCAGGATCGGCAGCGCCGTCGCCTCCGCCACGGCGCTGAGATGGGCGATGATGCCCTTCTGCGTCGGCTTGCTGTAATAGGGCGTCGTGACGACCAGCCCGTCCGCGCCCTCTTCTTCCGCATCGAGCGCCAGTCTTACGGTCGCGTCCGTCGCATAGGTGCCGACCGCGGCAAGCACGGGCACGGCAAGGCCGGCGCTGCGGACCGCCGTCGCCAGCACGGCGCGGCGCTCCTCGCGGCCAAGCGCCGGCCCCTCGCCCAGCCGACCACAGACGGCGATGCCGGAAACGCCGCTCGCAATCTGCCAGTCGATGAGGGCGGCGAGCGCCGCGTGGTCCACTGCCTCGCCGGAAAAGGGCGTGACGAGATCGGAAATGAGGCCCTGAACGGGAATGCGGCGCCGATGCTCCGGCATGGGATTGTCCTTTCAGTGTTGTGAGGGGGCGGGGCGATCGAGCGCCACCAGGGCCGCCATGACGGCGGCGCGCCGGTCGCCATGCACGGCGACGGCGCGGCGGGGCGCGGCCTCCGTGAGGACGATGCGGGCGATCCACACGCCGTCGAGCGCCTGCAGCCGGTCGAGCCGGCGGGCGGGGCGCGCGGCGGCAACCAGCGCCCGGCTTGCGCCGTCGAGGTCGTCACGCTCCATCAGGATGCGGAAGGCGCGGCGGAACCCGATGTCTTCGCGCGCTTCGGCAAGCGAGGGCAGGATGCGTAGCACCTCCCAGAGATGATGTTCGCGCAGGCGCGGCACGGTGGCGAGGCGCGCGGCGAGCGCATCGGTATCGGCGGGCAGGATTTCCGGCACGGCAGCCGGCAGTTGCCACGGAGAAAGCCTAGGCATGGGCCACCGCCAGCAGCGCCAGGGCGGCAAGAGCCGCGAGCAGCGCCCAGGTCGTGGCGGGCCGTGGCGCCGCATCCGCCCGGCGGAACCGCCTTGCGGCGTTTTCGTGCATGCGCACGCGGTGGTTGAGAAAGATCATCCGCGTCGAGAGCGGCGGCAGGGACGGGTCAGGCTGGTCTTTGCGCATCAGGGCGCCTCCTGGAATGTCGAGGCCAGGGCCGTATCGGGCGGTGGCTTCGACCTTCAAGCTAGGCGTGCCGACATAACTTCTCGATTGGGAAAAGCGGCGGGGAAGATAGGGATTTCATAAAGACGGCGGGGCTAAACAAGCTTCCGGTGATGCACGGCCCAGACGGCCGCCGCGCTCATGGCCGCCAGCGCGAACCAGGTCAGCGCGTAGACGAGATGGCTGTTGCGGAAGGCGATGACAGTCATGCCGCCGACCGGCAGGCCGCCGGGATTTGCCGTCGCGTCCGCATCGATGAAATAGGGCGCGACATCGGTAAGGCCCTTTGCAGCGGTGATGGCGGCGACATCGCGGGAGAACCAGCGATCCCCGGCCGGGTCGTTGGCGCGCAGGAACGCGCCGCCGGGTTCGCTGAGCCTGAGGAGGCCCGTCACCGCGACGGGGCCGGCGGCAAGTTCGCTGGCGATGCGGTCGGCGGGCTCGCGTCGGTCCGCGGGCACGAAGCCGCGGTTGATCAGCACGATCGTCTCGTCCGGCAGGCGGAGCGGCGTCAGCACCCAGAAGCCCGCGCCGCGCTCCGTCACGGCCTGTACCAGCACCGTCCTGTCATGCTGGAAGAGGCCGGTGGCGGTGACGCGGCGGTATTCGTCCTTCTCGCGGGTGATCTCGGGCCATTCGGCACGCGCGGGGGTTGGCACAGGGTCAGCGTTCACGCGGCTGTCGACGCGGGCGATGAGGTCGAGCTTCCAGAAGAGGCGTTGCACCTGCCAGGCGCCGAGCGCGAGGAAGGCGGTGACGAGAAGGAGGAGGAAACCGGTAAGGAGGCGCCGGGCGCGGGGGGACGGTTGGGGCATCAGGCCTATTGTATCCCTCTCTGCTCTGCCGAAGACCCGCACGATGCGTCGGGCCATTGTATCCGGGCAATGCCCCTCACCCTAACCCTCTCCCCGCCAGCGGGGAGAGGGAGCTTGCCCCACGGATCGCTGCAACTTGAGAAAAACGCCGCGGCATATCCCCTTCGCCCCGCTTGCTGGGAGAAGGTGGCCGGCAGGCCGGATGAGGGGCAGAGGGGCGTGGTCGCCAAAGCGGTCCATTTTTTCCCGCACATCCACCACCCCGCTCAGGGCATGTTCTTCATCATCTCGTGGGTCATCGGCATCATGTTGGTGTTGAGGTGATGCATGACCCAGAGCGAGCCGGCGATCGCGATGCCGACGATGATGAGGGTGAAGATCAGCGCCATCATCGTCCAGCCGCCTTCCGAGCGCGGGTTCATGTGCAGGAAGTAGACCATGTGCACGACGATCTGCACCACGCCGATGCCCATGACGAGAACGGCGGTGAAAAGCTTGCTGTCGAGCACGCCGCCCATGACCAGCCAGAAGGGAATGGCCGTCAGGACGATCGAGAGCACGAAGCCGATCATGTAGCCCCTGAACGAGCCGTGGCCGGCGCCATGGCCATCGCTGTGGGCATGGTGGGTGTCGTGGGCGCTTTCGTGGGTGGGGTGGGCGCTCATCCGAGGACTCCCAGGAGATAGACGAAGGAGAAGACGCCGATCCAGATGACGTCGAGGAAGTGCCAGAACATGGACAGGCACATCAGTCGGCGGCGGTTCTCGGGGTTGAGACCGTGTTTCTTCACCTGCACCATCAGCGTGATCAGCCAGATCATGCCGAAGGTGACGTGCAGGCCGTGCGTGCCGACCAGCGTGAAGAAGGAGGAAAGGAAAGCCGAACGCGTCGGGCCGGCGCCCTCGGCAATCAGGTGGTAGAACTCATAGAGCTCCAGCGCCAGGAACGCCGCGCCGAAGACGCCGGTGATGCCGAGCCAGACCAGGGTCTCCATCTTGGCGCCCCGCTCCATCTGGAGCATGGCAAATCCGTAGGTGATGGAAGAGAAGAGCAGCATCGCCGTGTTGATGGCGACGAGATTGAGGTCGAAGAGATCGGCCGGCGAGGGCCCTGCCGCATAGTTGCGGCCGAGCACGCCGTGCGTGGCAAAGAGCACGGCGAAAATCAGGCAGTCGCTCATCAGGTAGAGCCAGAAACCCAGCATGGTGCTGTTTTCCGGGTGATGATCGTCCTTGAGGTAGAAGACCGGCTTTTCGTCGGGATTGTGGACTTGGGTCGCGCTCATGGCTCAGGTCCGTTCTTCAAGCAGTTTCGTGCGCGCATCCTCCGTCGCCGTCACGGTGTCGGCGGGAATGAAGAAGTCGCGGTCGTAGTTGAAGGTGTGGGCGATCGAAACAGTGACGATGCCGATGAAGGAGAGCGCTGCAAGCCACCAGATGTACCAGATCAGCGCGAAGGCGAGCACGACGCTGATGGCCGACAGGATGACGCCCGTGCCGGTGTTCTTCGGCATGTGGATCGGCCGGAACCCGCCGAGCGGACGCTCATAGCCGCGGCTCTTCATGTCGTACCAGCTGTCGTGGTCGTGCACGACAGGAGTAAAGGCGAAGTTGTAGTCCGGCGGCGGCGATGAGGTCGACCATTCGAGCGTGCGGCCGTCCCAGGGGTCGCCGCTGTCGCAGCGCAGCTGGTCGCGCTTGAAGTAGCTGACGACGAGCTGCACGATGAAGGAGCCGATGCCGAGCGCGATCAGGAAGGCACCGAAGGCGGCGATGATGAACCAGATCTGCAGCGAGGGATCCTCGAACTGGCTGACACGGCGGGTGACGCCCATCAGGCCGAGCACATAGAGCGGCATGAAGGCGAAGAAGAAGCCGATCTGCCAGAACCAGAAGCTCATCTTGCCCCAGAAGGGATCGAGCTTGTAGCCGAAGGCCTTGGGGAACCAGTAGACGACGCCCGCCATCAGCCCGAACAGCACGCCGCCGATGATGACGTTGTGGAAATGGGCGATGAGGAACAGCGAGTTGTGCAGCACGAAGTCGGCCGGGGGGATGGCGAGCATCACGCCCGTCATGCCGCCGATGACGAAGGTCACCATGAAGCCGACCGTCCACAGCATCGGTACCTCGTAGCGGATGCGCCCGCGATACATGGTGAAGAGCCAGTTGAACATCTTCGCCCCCGTCGGGATCGAGATGATCATCGTCGTGATGCCGAAGAAGGCGTTGACGGACGCGCCCGAGCCCATGGTGAAGAAGTGGTGCAGCCAGACGAGATAAGAAAGGATCATGATCACGCAGGTGGCATAGACCATCGACGTGTAGCCGAAGAGCCGCTTGCCGCAGAAGGTCGCGACCACCTCGGAGAAGATGCCGAAGGCCGGCAGCACGAGGATGTAGACCTCCGGATGGCCCCAGATCCAGATGAGGTTGATATACATCATCGGGTTGCCGCCGAGGTCGTTCGTGAAGAAGTTCGTGTCCACGTAACGGTCGAGCGACAGGAGGGCGAGCGTCGCCGTCAGGATCGGGAAGGTCGCGACGATGAGGATGTTGGTGCAGAGCGCGGTCCAGGTGAAGACCGGCATCTTCATGAAGGTCATGCCCGGCGCGCGCATCTTCACGATGGTCGCGATCAGGTTGATGCCCGACAAGGTCGTGCCCACGCCCGCGACCTGTAGCCCCCAGATGTAATAATCGACGCCGACGCCGGGGCTGTAGTCCGCGCCCGACAGCGGCGGATAGGCGAGCCAGCCGGTGCGGGCGAACTCGCCGACGAAGAGCGACATCATGATGATGACCGCGCCGCCCGTCGTCATCCAGAAGGAGAAGTTGTTGAGGAAGGGGAAGGAGACGTCGCGCGCGCCGATCTGTAGCGGCACGACATAGTTCATGAAGCCGGTGACGAAGGGCATCGCCACGAAGAAGATCATGATCACGCCATGGGCGGTAAAAATCTGGTCGTAGTGGTGGGCGTTGAGATAGCCCTCGTTGCCGCCGAAGGCGATCGCCTGCTGGATGCGCATCATGATGGCATCGGCAAAGCCACGCAAAAGCATGACGATGGCGAGGATGATGTACATGATGCCGATCTTCTTGTGATCGACCGACGTGAACCACTCGTTCCAGAGATAGCCCCAGAGCTTGAACTTGGTGATCAGGCCGAGAAGCGCGATGCCGCCCAGCGCCACGACCGCGAAGGTCACGACGAGGATGGGCTCGTGGTAGGGGATCGCTTCCCAGGTGAGCCGTCCAAAGATGAATTGCGTGAGGCTGATGTCGCCGAACATGGGATCGTCCAATATCGTTGCGTAGGCGGCCCGGTGGGACCTTGGGCCTTGCGCGCCCGCCGCAGCCGGCGGGCGCAATGAAAACTGGTGCGACCAGCGCGGCTAGTGCGACTGGTGCGCGTCGTGGTTCATCGTTGCCGGGTTCTCCTCGACGCCCTCGGCCGGTTCTTCGCTGCGCGCGGGATTGCCGGTCTCGGGGAAGGTGGCGGCGGGCGCCTCGTCCTCGGCATGGCGGTTGTCGTGCTCGAGCTTGGCCTTGTTGTCGTGGCTTTCCTTGCCGGCGCCGCCCATCATGTCGATGTGCATCATGTCCTTCATGCACATCTGGCCGTCGCGCACGCACATGTTGAGCACAGCCTGGTAGAGCCCGTTGTCGACAGTGGCGTAGTAGCGCACCGGCTCCTTCACGCTCGGCTTTTCGAGCTTCAGGTAGGCGTCGCGGTTGAGCGCCGTGCCGTTCTGCTTGACCCGCGCCACCCAGGCCTCGAAACCGGCCTGGTCGACCCCGTGGAACTTGAAGCGCATGTGCGAGAAACCGTCACCACTGTAGTTCGACGACAGGCCCTCGTACTCGCCCGCCTTGTTGATGACGGCGTGCAGCTTCGTCTCCATGCCGGGCATGGTGTAGATCATGCCGGCAAGCGCGGGCACATAGAAGGAGTTCATCACCGAAGAGGCGGTGAGCTTGAAGTTGATCGGCACGTCGACGGGCGCTGCCATCTCGTTGACGGTGGCGATGCCGTATTCCGGATAGAAGAACAGCCATTTCCAATCGAGCGCCACCACCTCCACGGTGATCGGTTTCATCTCTTCCGTCACCGGCCGCGCCGCGTCGAGCCGCTCCAGCGGCCGGTACGGATCGAGCTTGTGGGTGCTGACCCAGGTGATGGCCCCGAGCGCGATGATGATGGCGAGCGGGGCCGACCAGATGGCGACTTCCAGGCCCGTCGAATGATGCCACTCCGGATCGTATTTCGCCGCGGTGTTCGACTGGCGGTAATGCCAGGCGAAATAGAGCGTCATTGCCAGCACCGGTACGATGATGATCAGCATGAGAATGGTCGAGACGACGATCAGGTCCCGTTGCTGGGCGGCGATGTCGCCGGACGGCGACATGACAACCATGTTGCATCCGGTGAGCAGGACCAGCATCAGGGGGAGGATCGAGACTCGGGCTAAACTGAATGGCTTCGGCATTGCGGCCTCAACTTGCGTTCTGTCTAGTCGGCAATAAGCGGGCATGGTCGCGCTTGGAAGTGAGGTGCTTCGTCGCAGCGCAGCATTCTGTCGCAGTGCGGTAGAGACATTTGGGCTGTCCGCCGCCGCAAAATTGATCTAGCGCAATAATCGTCGCGGGTCTCGCATGCCCGCTGCGACGGATCGAAGGTTCGGACGCAACCTTGCCGCAACGCGCACGTTTCGCCTAATTCTTGATATTGGACGCCGAATAGTCAACACTCTAACGACATGGCGCACATTGCTCGGAGAAATTCATGAGTTCGGTCGCTAATCCTTCGTCCTCCGGTCTCGAGCGGGATGCCCGCCGCATGCATGCGGACGACAAGCCGCTGTCGCCCGGCAGTGTCGCCATCGGCGTGGTGATCGGGCGCACCTCCGAATTCTTCGATTTCTTCGTTTACGGCCTCGGCTCCATCCTCGTTTTCCCGAAGCTGATCTTCCCCTTCGCCGGCAGCGCCGTCGCAGCGACGCTGATGTCCTTCGCGCTCTTCCCCCTCGCCTTCCTCGCCCGTCCGGTCGGCTCCTTCGTCTTCATGTGGATCGACCGCAACTACGGCCGCGGCACCAAGCTGACGGTGGCACTGGTCATCCTCGGCGGCTCCACCGCCTCCATCGCCTTCCTGCCGGGCTACGAGACGATCGGCTACTGGGCGGTCGCGCTGCTCGCGCTCTTCCGGCTGGGGCAGGGTTTCGCGCTCGGCGGCGCCTGGGACGGGCTCGCCTCGCTGCTCAGCCTCAGCGCGCCGGAAAACCGCCGCGGCTGGTATGCGATGATCCCGCAGCTCGGCGCGCCCTTCGGTTTTGCGCTCGCCAGCATCCTGTTCGGTTATTTCGTCACCAGTCTTTCGGAGGCGGATTTCCTCGCCTGGGGCTGGCGCTATCCGTTCTTCGTCGCCTTCGCCATCAACGTCGTGGCGCTCTTCGCGCGCCTGCGCATCGTCGCCAGCAAGGAGTTCGGCGCGGCCATGGAAGCGCAGGAACTGCAGCCCCGGCCGGTCTTCGAAATGCTCAGCAAACATTCGATGGATGTGGTGCTCGGCGCCTTCGTGCCGCTGGCAAGCTTCGCCATGTTCCACCTCGTCACCATCTTCCCGCTCTCCTGGATCATGCTCAATGGCGGCCAGTCGGTGCAGGAGTTTCTCTGGGTGCAGGTGGCGGGCGCGGCCGTCGGCGCCGTGGGGATCGTGCTCTCGGGTGTCATCGCCGATCGCATCGGGCGGCGCAACCAGCTCATGGCCGGCGCCATCCTCATCGCGATCTTCTCCTTCTCCGCGCCGTTCCTGCTGGATTCCGGCGGCAAGGGGCAGGATGCCTATATCCTGATCGGCTTCTTCATCCTCGGCCTCACCTTCGGCCAGTCCTCGGGCGCCGTATCCTCGCGCTTCACGAAGTACTATCGCTACACCGGCGCGGCGCTGACCTCGGACCTCGCCTGGCTCGTCGGCGCCGGCTTTGCGCCGCTCGTGGCGCTCGGCCTTGCCACCAGCTTCGGCATCATCTTCATCGGCGGTTATCTTATCTCGGGCGCGATCTGCACGATTGCGGCACTGACGCTGACGCGGGCGCTCGACCAAAACTGAGGTCGAACTCAGAGCGACTTCGCCCCGCATCCGCCTGCCGGCACCTTCTCCCCGCAAGCGGGGCGAAGCCTATGCTGCGCCGGCTTCCCGTACTAAGGCCGTTCGTGGGGCAAGTCCCCTCTCCTCGCTTGCGGGGAGAGGGTTAGGGTGAGGGGCAAAGCTCACACCTTGGTCCACATCAACGCCGCCCCAAAACCTCCAGCGCCTCCGCAACGAGCTTTGTCGTCAGCTCCCCCGCCGGCAGGGCCCGCGCGAGCCGCGCGGCCTGGCCGGACCAGAGATTGGTGAAATCGTCCCGTCCCGCCGCCTCGGCCTTCGCGCGGATCGGGGCGAGCGCGCCGCCGGCCGTCGGGAAGGCGGGGGCGAGCTCCGACATCGGGCCGATCTCCCGCATCAGCCGGTTGAAGATGCCGCGTGCCGGCCGGCCGGTGAAAAGATTGGTGAGCGCCGTATTGTCGTCGCGCGCCGTCGCCATCGCCGCCTTGTGGAACGGGTTCATCCGCGCCTCCGGTGTGAAAAGATAGGCCGTGCCGACCTGCACGGCCGACGCGCCCAGCATCAGCGCCGCCGCCATCCCTCGCCCATCGGCGATGCCGCCCGCTGCGATGACGGGAACCTTCACCGCATCCACCACCTGCGGCACCAGCGCCATCGTGCCCACCTGCGCCGCCATGATATCGGTCAGGAAACTGCCGCGGTGGCCGCCGGCCTCGAAGCCCATGGCGATGACGGCATCCACGCCATGCGCCTCCAGCCAGACGGCCTCGGCGACCGTCGTCGCCGACGAGATGATTTTCGCGCCCGTCGCCCTGACCCTTGCGAGCAGCCCCGCCTCCGGCAGGCCGAAATGAAAGCTCACCACCTCCGGCCGCACCGTTTCCACCACGCGGCAATAGGCGTCGTCGAAGGGCGCACGCCCCGTCGCGGGGATCGGCATGGCGGGGTCGAGCCCCGCTTCGAGGTAATAGCCGGAGAGACCCTGTTTCCACGCCGCATCGGCCGCCGCGTTCTCCGCCGGCGGCGTATGGGCAAAAAAGTTCACATTGACCGGCCGATCCGTGGCGGTGCGGATATCGGTGAGCGCCGCCTGTACCTGCTCGACGCTGAGCAGCGCACTCGGCAGTGACCCCAGCCCGCCGGCCCTTGAAACGGCGATGGCCATCTCCGCTCCGGTCGAGCCGGCCATCGGCGCCTGGAGGATGGGCAGGTCGATGCCGAAGAGATCGAGAATGCGGCGGTCGGGCCAGCGGTCCATGGGCTGTTCCTTTCGGTGGGGAAGATGTGTTGGATCCGTTATACGCCCATCGCCACGAGCGTCTATGTCGCACTCGGAGAGACGGCCTTCCGCACGGCAACCTGGCTCTGGCCGGCAGCGGCCATGGCGGCAAGCAGCCGCAGCGCGTCGGCGGCGAGCGACGGCTGGCGGGTGAACCGGAAGCGCGTGCGGGCGGCAAGGCCGAGGGCGGTAGCGCCCTCCTCCGTCAGGACAAGCTCGACATGGTCGGAATGGCCGATGAGCGCGCGCACCGCGTGGCCGTCGCAGGCAAGGTCCTGGTCCGTGCGTTCAAGATAGAGCCGGTCTTCGAGGAGCGGCGGTTCCGCGCCGCTCCGGGTGCGCCCGCAGGCGATGTGCAAGATGTCGAGCGGATCGTCCGCTGAGGCAAAGCCGAGCGAGAGCACGAGGAGTTCGCCCTCCTCAAACAGGATCTCCTCGATCTCGAAATCGTGCGTGTCAAACGTCAAGGACCGGCATCCTCTCGTTCTTGAGGGTGGTCGCCGCGTTCCGTTTGCCGGGTGCGACCCGTATTCGCGCCGTCAAACCGGACATGCCTTCTCCCCCCTGTGCCGGTGTCATGACGAGACAGCCGTTTCGGCCTAGGCCGGTTTGCCGAGCTGTGCTTCGGCAAGCAGGCGCACCAGCCAGTCGACGAAGACGCGCACCTTGTTGGAGAGGTGTCGGTTCGGCGGATAGACGATGTAGAGCGGAATGGGTTCGGAGCGCCAGCCGGGCAGAACGGGCACCAGCGCCCCGCTCGCCAGCGCCTCCGTCGCCATGAAGCGCGGCAGCGGCACGATGCCGAGGCCGGAGAGCGCGGCGGCGAGATAGCTGCGGGCATCGTTGACCGACACGATATAGCGGCTGTTGACCTCGATTTTTTCCGCGCCTTTCTCGAATTCGAAGGGCATGGTGCGGCCCGTCTGTGCGAGGAAGTAGTTGACGCAATGATGCTCCCCGCCGAGATCCAGCGGATGCTCCGGCGCGCCGAAGATCTCCAGATAGGCAGGCGCGGCACAGGTAACCACGTCGATCTCCGCCACCCGCCTTGCGATCAGCGACTGGTCGCCCGGCGCCCCGCCGCGCAGGGCGCAGTCGACGTTCTCGGCGAGATAATCCACCGTCCGGTCGCCGACCCCGAGGTCGATATGGATATCGGGATATTTCTTATGGAAATTGCCGAGCTTCGGGATGATCAGGAGGTCGGCGAAGGCCCCCGCCATCTCGACGCGCAGCCGGCCACGGGGGCTTGCATGGGAGTGCGAAAGGCTGCCGTCGAGTTCGTCGATCTCCGCGACGATCTGGATTGCCCGCTCGTAATAAAGCGCGCCGTCCGTCGTCACCATCACCCGCCGCGTCGTGCGGTTGAGCAGCTTGGTCTGGAGATGGGTTTCCAGATTCTGGATGAGATTGCTCACCGTCGCCTTGGGCATGCCGAGCGCGGCGGAGGCCCGGGTGAAATTGCCGGTCTCGACCACACGGAGAAAGGCACGCATTGCGGAAAGCTGATCCATGGAACATTCCTGCGTCGGAAGCTATGATTGTTCGAAATTCTGGATAGTGAAGTCAGTTTTAGCACACTTATATCGCAGAGATCAGGTACGATATAAATCGTGAGGCCCCATTCTAATTCCAGTGCGGGGCGAGGGCGAGACGATGTCGGTAGAGATCAAGGACATGACGTTCGACAAGGTGGCCAGCGGCCCCGTGTCCGCGCGCGTCTATCAGGGAGCGGAGTTCGCCAAGGGCGCCCCCATCCTGCTCTACTTTCATGGCGGCGCTTTCCTCGAATCCGGTGTTGTCGAGTGCCCGCTTGCCGAAATGCTGGCTGCGACCGGTGCCATCGTCGCCGTGCCCGACTATAATGCGCCGGGTGGCGGGATCTTCCCCCAGCCGCTGGAAGTCGGCTTCTCGGTGTTTTCCTATCTTGCCAAGAAGTGTGCAGGCCTCGGCGACCGTAAGTCGCCGCTGCTCATCGGCGGCGAGGAAGCTGGCGGCAACATCGCCGCCGGCGTGGCGCTGAAGGCGCGCGACCACTTTGCCAACGAGCTCGACGGTCAGGTGCTCATCTCGCCGCTGCTCGATCCCTTCATGGGTACGACCTCCTTCCGCAGCGCCGATGAGATCGGGATGCGCGAGCGCTGGTCCAATGGCTGGAGCCATTATCTCAGCGGCGGCGTTTGCCACCCCTACGCCGCCCCGAGCCTCTGTTCGCGGCTCTCGGGCGTCGCCCCGGCCCTTGTCCTGTCGGCGGCGGACGACCCGCTCCTCGACGAGGCGCAGGGTTATGCCGACCGTCTGAGGGCGTCGGGCGTCAAGGTTCAGCAGCATGTTCTTCCCGCGGGAACAGGCTGGTCTTCGATTTACAGCGGGAAATCCGATGTCACCGGAGCATGGCGAAACTCCCTCGCCGAGCATTTCTCCGATTTCATCAAGGATATAAGCATTCACTAATTTGCATTGAGAACAAGCCGATAGAGCGTGGCCGGAAAGGCCGCAAGGAGAAGAGACAATGACGTCGAAGCGCAAACGCTGGGCCCTGACGGGCGCCGGCCTGGGACTGGCTGTGTCCGTTTCCGCCGCAGCCCTTTATTTCCAACTGCCGGGCAACGTCGCCCAGGCCGAAGCCACCGTGACGGCCGAAGTGCCGGCGGTGCCGGTCACGGTCGCCGTCGTCGAGAACCGCGATGTCGTCGCCTGGCAGGAGTTTTCCGGCCGCCTGGAGGCCATCGACCGCGTGCAGATCCGCTCGCGCGTCGCCGGCGCCATCGAGGCGGTGAATTTCCGCGAAGGCGCATTGGTGAAGGCGGGCGACCTGCTCTTCACCATCGACCAGGAGCCCTACAAGACAGCGGTGACGCAGGCCGAAGGCCAGTACGCCTCCGCCGAAGCGCGAGTGAAACTCGCCTCGATCGAACTGGAACGCGGTGAGCGGCTTGCCAAGAGCAACAGCGTCTCGCAGAGCGAGGTCGATCAGCGCCAGAACGCGCTGGCCGAGGCCCGCGCCGCGCTGAAGACGGCGCAAGCCGCCCTGCATGCCGCAAAGCTCCAGCTCGGCTATACCGAAGTGCGCGCACCGGTCGCCGGCCGTGTCGGCAAAGTGGAGATCACCATCGGCAACCTCGTCGCTGAAGGCTCCGCCTCGCCGGCCCTGACGACGCTCGTCTCGGTCGATCCGATCTATGCCGGCTTCAATGTCAGCGAGGAGACGGTCGCCAAGGCGCTCGCCGCCCTGCCGGCCTCCGATGGCGCGCTGCCGCCGATCGACCAGATCCCGGTGGAAGTCGGCACGCTTGTCGACGAGGGCACGCCGATCCACGGCAAGCTCCAGCTCATCGGCAACGAGGTGGATGCGGCAAGCGGCACGATCACCGTGCGCGCCGTCTTCGACAATCCCGGCGGCCGGCTGATCCCCGGCCAGTTCGTGCGCATCCGCATGGGCGAGCCCAGGGCCGAGAGCAAGATCCTCGTCAGCGAGAAGGCTGTCGGCACGGACCAGGACAAGAAGTTCGTCTTCGTCATCGACAAGGATAACAAGGTGACCTACCGGCCGGTCGTGCTCGGCGGCCTCTCGGGCAATGAGCGCATCGTCGAAAGCGGCCTTTCCGGCGGTGACCGCATCGTCGTCAACGGCCTGCAGCGCATCCGCCCGGGTGTCGTCGTCGATCCGCAGGTGCAGGAGAACGTCGCCTCGGTGAAGTAAGCGGGCGGGTCGAGGTTCGGCCCCTCACCCTAACCCTCTCCCCGCAAGCGGGGAGAGGGGACGTGCCCCACGAACGGGCACGATAGGGGAAACCGGCGCGGCGGATCCCCTTCGCCCCGTTTACGGGGAGAAGGTGGCCGGCAGGCTGGATGAGGGGCCAGACCGACTGCGACGATCTTCCCTACGGAAGGCGTGGCGACCGCCATGACCAAAGATCGGCAGGACGCTTACCCGCCCTGCCCCAATGCAAGCAACAATCCCATACCCGCCGGCGGCGCATCGCCCGCCGGATGGGCCTGTTCGTCCCTGGAGAGGGGTCCTTTCGCCATGAATATCTCCCGTTTCTTCATCGATCGCCCGGTCTTTGCCGGTGTGCTGTCGATCCTCATCGTGGTCGCCGGCCTGATCGGCATGCGCGCCCTGCCGATCTCCGAATATCCCGAGGTCGTTCCGCCCTCGATCGTCGTGCGCGCCACCTATCCTGGCGCAAACCCGGTCGTCATTTCCGAAACCGTCGCGACACCGCTCGAAGAGCAGATCAACGGCGTCGAGGACATGCTCTACATGAACAGCCAGGCGACCTCCGACGGCGTCCTGACACTGACGGTCACCTTCAAGCTCGGCACCGACCCGGACAAGGCCCAGCAGCTCGTGCAGAACCGCGTGTCGCAGGCCGAACCGCGCCTTCCCGCCGAAGTGCGGGCGCTCGGCGTCACCACGGTCAAAAGCTCGCCCGACTTCATCATGGTGGTGAACCTCGTCTCGAAGACCGACCGCTACGACATCACCTATCTGCGCAACTACGCCACGCTGAACATCAAGGACCGCCTCGCCCGTATCGAAGGCGTGGGCCAGGTCCAGGTGTTCGGCGCGGGCGACTATGCGATGCGCGTCTGGATCGACCCGCAGAAGGCGGCTGAACATGCGCTCGCCGCCAGCGATATTTCCAACGCCATCCGCGAGCAGAACGTCCAGGCGGCCGCCGGCATCATCGGTGCCTCGCCGACGTCCAGCGACGTCAACCTCCAGCTCAACGTCAACGCGCAAGGCCGCCTTCGCACGCCGGAAGAGTTCGGCAACATCATCGTGAAGACCGGCACGGAAGGCGAGATCACCCGCCTTCGCGACGTCGCGCGCATCGAGATGGGCGCGGCCGACTATTCGCTGCGCTCGCTGCTCGACGGCGAGCCGGCCGTCGCCGTCGCCGTGCTCCAGGCGCCAGGCTCGAACGCCATCGAGATCGCCGACAACGTGCGCGCCACGATGGACCAGCTCCAGCTCGCCATGCCCGAAGGCGTGAAATACGAGATCGTCTACGACACGACGGAATTCGTGCGCGCCTCGATCGAAAAGGTCGTCGATACGCTGCTCGAAGCGATCGCCCTGGTCGTGCTCGTCGTCATCGTCTTCCTCCAGACCTGGCGCGCCTCGATCATCCCGCTGCTCGCCGTCCCGGTCTCGATCATCGGCACCTTCGCCGTCATGTATGCCTTCGGCTTCTCGGTGAACGCGCTGACGCTCTTCGGTCTCGTTCTCGCCATCGGCATCGTGGTGGACGACGCGATCGTCGTCGTCGAAAACGTCGAGCGCAACATCGAGAACGGCCTCACCCCGCGCGAAGCCACCTACCGGGCGATGCGCGAAGTCTCCGGCCCGATCATCGCCATCGCGCTGGTGCTCGTCGCTGTCTTCGTGCCGCTCGCCTTCATCAGCGGTCTTTCCGGCCAGTTCTACCGCCAGTTCGCGCTGACCATCGCCATCTCGACGGTCATCTCCGCCATCAACTCGCTGACGCTTTCCCCGGCATTGGCGGCTCTTCTCCTGAAGGACCACCATGCGCCGAAGGATTGGCTGACGCGGATCATGGACGGCCTGTTCGGCTGGTTCTTCCGCGGCTTCAACCGCGCCTTCAACGCCGCCGGCAAGGGGTACGGCCGCAGCGTCGGCGGGCTGGTCTCGCGCAAGTCGCTGGTCATGGCGGTCTATCTCGCCCTCGTCGGCGCGACCTATGCGGTGTTCAACGCCGTGCCCGGCGGCTTCGTGCCGGCACAGGACAAGCAGTATCTCATCGGCTTCGCACAGCTTCCTGACGGCGCCACCCTCGACCGCACGGAAGAGGTCATCAAGAAGATGAGCGAGATCGCCTTGGAACAGCCGGGCGTCGAGCATGCCATCGCCTTCCCGGGCCTCTCCATCAACGGCTTCACCATCGGCTCGAACTCCGGCATCGTCTTCGCCTCGCTCGCCCCCTTCGAGGAGCGCACGACGCCGGAGCTTTCCGGCGGTGCCATCGCCATGCAGCTCAACCAGAAGTTCTCCGGCATCCAGGACGCCTTCATCGCCATGTTCCCGCCGCCGCCGGTCAACGGCCTCGGCACGACGGGCGGTTTCAAGCTGCAGATCGAAGACCGCGCCGGCCTCGGCTACGGGCCGCTCAACGAGGCGACGCAGGCGTTCCTCGCCAAAGCCTACCAGACGCCGGAGCTGGCGGGCCTGTTCTCCAGCTTCCAGATCAACGTGCCGCAGCTCTATGCCGACCTCGACCGTTCCAAGGCCCAGCAGCTCGGCGTGCGCGTGACCGACGTGTTCGAGACGTTGCAGATCTATCTCGGCTCGCTCTACGTCAACGACTTCAACGCCTTCGGCCGCACCTATTCGGTGCGCGTGCAGGCCGACTCCGCCTTCCGCGCCAAGCCGGAAGACATCGGCCAGTTGAAAGTGCGCTCGCAGACCGGCGAGATGATCCCGCTCGCCGCGCTCCTGAAGGTGGATGCGACGACCGGGCCGGAGCGCACCACGCGCTACAACGGCTTCCTTGCCGCCGACATCAACGGCGGCCCGGCCCCGGGCTTCTCCTCTGGCCAGGCACAGGCCGCGGTGGAAAGGATCGCGGCGGAGACGCTGCCATCAGGCATCGACTTCGAGTGGACGGACCTCACCTACCAGCAGATCCTGGCCGGCAATTCGAGCATCGTCGTCTTCCCGTTGGCGCTGCTGCTGGTCTACCTGGTGCTCGCCGCGCAATATGAAAGCCTGACGCTGCCGATCGCCATCATCATGATCGTGCCGATGGGCGTGCTCGCGGCACTTGCCGGGGTCTGGTACACGGGCGGCGACAACAACGTCTTCACCCAGATCGGCCTCGTGGTTCTGGTGGGCCTGTCGGCGAAGAACGCCATCCTGATCGTCGAGTTCGCACGCGAACTGGAATTCGAGGGCAGGACACCCGTCCAGGCCGCGATCGAAGCCAGCCGCCTGCGTCTTCGCCCGATCCTGATGACCTCCATGGCCTTCATCATGGGCGTCGTGCCGCTGGTGCTCTCGACCGGCGCGGGTGCCGAAATGCGCGCCGCCATGGGCCTTGCCGTCTTCTCCGGCATGATCGGCGTCACCTTCTTCGGCATCTTCATGACGCCGGTCTTCTACGTGCTGCTGCGGCGCCTCGCGGGCAACCGCCCGCTGGTGCAGCACGGCAAGTCGACGATGGAAGGGGAAGGCGAGGCGCACGCGGCGTAACCAGCGCAGCCTTATCTCAACAGACAAAGGCCGGGGCAGCAAATCGCTGCCCCGGCCTTGCTTTTTGGACGGCCCTCACCCCACCCTCTTCCGTCATCCTCGGGTTTAACCCAAGGATCCACGCGGCACCCGCGGCTTGGATGGTCGGGTCAGGCCCGACCATGACGGAGGAGAGGTTTCGCCACTACGTCAAGCCGCCAGATGCTCGAACAGCCGGGCAACCGCCTCCGCACCCGGATCGACATGGCCCTCCAACTGCTTCGCATTGATGTAGGCCGCCCGCCCGGCCTTCGCCCGCGTCAGCGTCGCGGTGAAGTTCGCGCCCTGCCTTGCCGCACCCGCAGCGGCGGCAACACTCTCGCCGAGCGCTTCGAGCGCCGGGGAGAGCGCATCGACCATGGTGCGGTCGCCGATATGCGCGCCGCCGATCTCCTGCATGCGGGCAAGGCCCGCGCGCAACGCCTCGCGCATCGGCAGGCCGCTGGAGGCGCCGTCGCCGGCGGCGGCGAAGAAGATGGCGAGCAGCACGCCGGAGGAGCCGCCCATCGTCTGGCTCAGCTCCTGGCCGATGGCACGCAGGAGCTGCGTGTGGTCGGAGAGCGGCAGACGGTCGATGGCGCTGATCAGCGCGCGGGCAGCGCCCGCCAGCGTCGAGCCGGTGTCGCCGTCGCCGGATTTGGCGTCGAGGGCGTTGAGGTCCTGTTCGGCGGCGATGAGGACATTGCAGCAATCGATGACGAAGGCGCGGGTCGCTTCGTGGTGCGAGGCCATCGGCGTGATCGGCGTCAGGCCGTCCGGCAGGGCGGCGATGGCGATCGGCCGGATTTCCGAAACGCCGGGCCAGGCGGCGATCGGCACGGGGGTTTTCAGGAGTTCCAGCTCGGCCGCGTTGGCGGGGAAGACGGAGATCGAAAAGCCCTGCATGTCGAGCGAGGTCATCAGCGGCGCGGGGCCGATGGTGTGGGTAATTTTTCCGCCGATCGTGGAGCCGAGGAGGTCATGGGCGAGCACCGACATTTCCACCACCGAGGCGCCGCCGAGATTGTTGATCAGCGCGACATGCGGCCCCTCGCCCATCACGGCGGCGAGCCGCTCGACCATTGTGGCGACGGCGGCGCGGGCGCCGGTGAAATCGATCTGCTCGACGCCCGCCTCACCATGGATGCCGAGGCCGAGTTCGGCCTTGCCGTCGGGAATGCGGTCCTCCTTCGGCGAACCGGGCACGCGGCAGGTATCGAGCGACATGCCGATGGAGCGCGTGCCGGTGATGACGTGCCTGGCGGCTTTCGTGACCGTGTCGAGGTCGGCGCCCTGTTCGGCGAGCGCGCCGGCGATCTTGTGCACGAAGAGCGTGCCGGCGACGCCGCGGGCCTGCGGCAGGTCGGGCAGCGCGATGTCGTCGCCGACGATGACCATCGAGACGTTGAGGCCGAAGGCGCGGGCGCGCTCGGCGGCAAGGCCGAAATTGAGGCGGTCGCCGGTGTAGTTCTTGACGATGAGGAGACATCCGGCGGGGCCGGTGACCGCCAGAATGCCGGCGAGCACGGCGTCGACGCTCGGCGAGGCAAAGACGTCGCCGCAGACGGCGGCAGTCAGCATGCCCTTGCCGACGAAGCCGACATGGGCAGGCTCGTGGCCCGAGCCGCCGCCGGAGACGATCGCCACCTTCGACTTGTCCCAGTCGCTGCGCAGGACGACGCGGATATGCGGATAGCCGTCGAGCCGGGTCAGCGCCCCGCCGGAAAGGGCCAGCACCCCGTCGATCGCCTCGGTGACGACATCTTCGCGCCGGTTGATGAATTGCGCCATGGTTGTTGTTCTCCCTAAGCTAAACGCATGCCGGCAGCATCGAAATAGAGCGGCCGCGACGGTTGGATTTTTATGGTCTCGCCGCCCCGAAGCGGCGTGTGGGCATCGGTGACGGTGATGAGGTCGTGCCGCTTGAAGGTAAGGTGCAGGCGGGTCTGGTCGCCGAGATGCTCGACGCGCTTGACCAGCGCCTCCTCGCCCTCCCCTTGCGATATATGCTCCGGACGAAGGCCGATGTTCTTCGCCCCCGCCGGCGCGCCGGCGAAAAGATCGGCCGGCAGCACGTTGATGCGCGGCTGGCCGAGGCGGGTCGCGGCATAGACGCTGACCGGCTGCTCATAAACCTCGCGCGGCGAGCCGAACTGCACCAGCCTGCCCTCGTTGAGCACGCCGACATGGGTCGCCATGGTCATCGCCTCGATCTGGTCGTGGGTGACGTAGAGCAGCGTCGCGCCTGACTTCGCCTGGATGCGCTTCAACTCGATGCGCAGGTCCGCCCTAAGTTTCGCGTCGAGCGAACTCAGCGGCTCGTCCATCAGGAAGATTTCCGGATTGCGCACCAGCGCGCGGCCGATGGAGACGCGCTGCATCTCGCCGCCCGAAAGCGCCGTCGCCTTGTTCTCCAGCTTGTGGGCGATCTGCAGGACCTCGGCGACCTCCCGGACCTTCCGGTCGATCGCCGCACGCGGCGTCTTCAGGAGCGGGGATTTCAGCGGGAACTCCAGGTTCTGGCGGACGGTGAGGTGCGGATAGAGCGAATATTGCTGAAACACCATGGCGACATTGCGCTCGGCCGGCGACAGGCCCTTCATCGGCCGGCCGTCGATGAAGACCTCGCCGCTGTCGGGCGCATCGAGGCCGGAGACCATGCGCAGCGTGGTCGTCTTGCCCGCGCCCGTCGGCCCGAGCAGCACGACGAAGGATCCGTCCGGCACCGTCAGGGAGACATTGTCGAGCGCGACGGTGCCGCCGAAGCGTTTCGTGACGTTTTCAAGCACGATCTCAGCCATGGGCCAGCACTCCTTCATTGCCCTCTGACAGGAGGGCCTTGCCGCTTTCCGCATCGAACAGCGAGAGGGTTCGCGCGTCGAAATCGAGGCCGACCAGCTCGTCCTCGCGCACCCTATGGCCGGAGGAAATGCGCGCCTTCAGCTCGCCGTGCCCCGTCGAGAGCGTGACGATCTGCGTCGTGCCGAGATATTCGACGGCGCTGACCTGGCCGCGATAGGCCGCGTCGTCGCGCAATCTCACATGTTCCGGGCGCACGCCGAGCGTCAGGCGGCCGGCGCGGCCCTCCCGCGCGGCAGGCACGGTCATCCTGACGCCGCCAAGATCGACGCTGGTGCCACCGATGCCGATCATGCCTTCGAACTCCAAAAAATTCATCGAGGGCGAACCGATGAACTGGGCGACGAATTTCGTCGCCGGCCAGTCGTAGATCTGCTGCGGCTTGCCGAATTGCTCGACGACGCCGTGGTTCATCACGACGATCTTGTCGCCCATCTGCATGGCTTCGAGCTGGTCGTGCGTGACATAGACTGTTGTCGCGCCCATGCGGTCGTGCAGCGCGCGCAGTTCCTCCGCCATGTGCTCGCGGAACTCCGCATCGAGCGCGCCGAGCGGCTCGTCCATGAAGAAGGCTTTCGGCCGGCGCACGATGGCCCTGCCGAGCGCCACGCGCTGGCGGTCGCCGCCGGAGAGGCCGCCGACGGGTTTTTCGAGGATATGCTCGATCTTGAGGATGCGGGCGACTTCGGCGACGCGCGTCTTCACCTCCTCGCGCTTCATGCCCTGGCTGACCAGCGGATAGGAGATGTTCTTGCGCACGTTCATATGCGGGTAGAGCGCGAACATCTGGAAGACGAAGGCTATGTCGCGCTGGCTGGCCGGCTTCATGCCGACTTCCTCGCCGTCGATGAAGATCTCGCCCGAGGTTGGCAGTTCGAGGCCGGCCATCATGCGCAGCGTCGTGGTCTTGCCGCAGCCGGAAGGGCCGAGCAGCATGAAGAATTCGCCGTCCTCGATGGTGAAGGAGGAGGAGCGCACGGCGGTGAAGGCGCCGAATTCCTTGCGGACGTTCTGGATCCTGATTTGCGCCATCGGCCTACTCCGGAAAATGGCTGACGATGATGAACATCACCGTGCCCAGGAGCGTGACGACGAAGGACCAGGAGTAAAGCGTGAGCGCGAAGGGCTGCATGAGCATGACGACGCCCGCCGCAATCAGCACCGAGGCCAGCATTTCCCAGGCGCTGCGCCGGAAATGCATTAGGCCATTGAAAAATCGTGTCATTTGCGGACTGCTCCGAAGGTGATGCCGCGCAGGAGATGTTTGCGCAGAAGGATGGTGAACACCATGACCGGCACGAGGAAGAGTGTGGCGCCGGCGGCGACGGCGGGCCAATCCTGGCCGCTGACGCCGATGATGGTGGGAATGAAGGGCGGGGCCGTCTGGGCGTTGCCAGATGTCAACAAAACGGCGAAGGCATATTCGTTCCAGGCGAAGATCAGGCAGAAGATCGCGGTCGAAGCGATGCCCGTCGCGGCCTGCGGCAGCACGACCTTGTAGAAGGCCTGGAAGCGGGTGTAGCCGTCGATCAGCGCCGCCTCCTCGTATTCGACGGGGATCTCGTCGATGAAACCCTTCAAGAGCCAGACGGAGAGCGACAGGTTGACCGCCGTATAGAGCAGGATCATGCCGGCATGGGTGTCGCTGAGGCCGAGCGAGCGGAACATCAGGAAGATCGGGATGGCGACGGCGATGGGCGGCATCATGCGGGTGGAGAGGATGAAGAACAGGAGATCGTCCTTCAGCGGCACCTTGAAGCGCGAGAAGGCATAGGCCGCGGCCGTGCCGAGCACGATGCACAGCACCGTCGAGCCGAAGCCGATGATGACGGAATTGGTGAACCGTTCGGCAAAACGCGAGGGGCCGGAAATGACGAGCCCGTCCTTGCGCACCAGCTTGTCGTACCAGGTGGTGGGCTCGCCGAGCGCCTGCAACTGTTCGGGCGACAGGCGGGTGCGGGTGGTGAAGACGTTGACATAGCCTTCCACCGTCGGCGTGAAGAAGGTCTTCGGCGGATAGGCGATGGCGTCGGACGGGGTCTTGAAGCTGGTGCCGATGATCCAGACGAGCGGCAGGATGGTGATCAGCGCGTAGCCGACGACCAGGATGCCCGCGACCCATTTCTGCCGCAGCGACGGCTCGGTGACGGAATAGCTGCTCATCGTTGTTTCACCTTGTTGAGCGCTTTGACATAGATCGAGGCGAGGCCGAAAACCGTGACGAAGAGGATGACGGCATAGGCCGAGGCATAGCCGGTGCGCCACTTCTCGAAGGCCTCGCGCTTGAGGTTGATCGAGGTGAGTTCGGTGATCGAGCCGGGGCCGCCGCCTGTCAGTTGCACGACGAGGTCGAACATCTTGAAGTTCTCGATGCCGCGGAACAAGACGGCGAGCATCAGGAAGGGCAGGACGAGCGGGATGGTGATCGTCCAGAACTGCCGCCACTTGCTGGCGCGGTCGCATTCGGCCGCTTCATAGATGCTGGGCGGAATGGAGCGCAGGCCGGCAAGGCAGATCAACATGACGAAGGGTGTCCACATCCAGGTATCGACGATGATGATCGCCCAGGGCGCGAGCTTGACGTCGCCGATCATCGAGAAGCTGGAGGGATCCGCGCCGGTGAGGAAGCCGACCGCATAATTGAAGAGGCCGATCTGCGGCTGGTACAAAAAGGTCCAGAAATTGCCGACCACGGCCGGGCTCAGCATCATCGGCAGCACGATGATCGTCGTCCAGAGGTCGTTGCCGCGGAACTTCTTGTTGATGAGATAGGCGAGCGCAAAACCGATCAGCACCTGCAGCACGATGGTCCAGATCAGGAAATGCGCCGTCGCCTGCATGGTCAGCCAGATGTCGCGATCCGACAGGATGTTCAGGTAGTTCTTCAGGCCGACGAACTCGACCTCGGCATTCGGCCGGTTGACGCGGAAATTGGTGAAACTCAGCCGGATCGTCCAGATGAGCGGAAAGATGTTGACCGCCAGCAGCAGCACGATCGACGGGGCGACGAAGAGCCAGGCGAGCGCGCGGTCGGACAGGCCGTGCATGCGTCTGGCGATGGAATGCGGCGTCGCCTCGGCGACCCGGTCCACGGAGGATTTCAGCATGGGTATTCCCCTAATATTTTTCGACTGAGCGGCGACAGAGCCGGGGGAACATCCCCGGCTCCGGCCGCGCCGTGGCCCGCTGGGAGGCGCGGGTACAGGGCGGAGTATGAAGGCGATCGGCGGTGACGCAATACGGTGCCGCTCTCCCTTCTCCCCCGCGGGGAGAAGGTGGCCCGAAGGGTCGGATGAGGGGGGCGCCGACGGATCACTCCGATTTTTGACGCCGTCGATCTCCCCTCATCCGCCTGCCGGCACCTTCCCCCCGCCGGGGAGAAGGGGATGGGGCAGCGTTTCCATCCCTAGGCGAGCGACCACCCGATGGCGTCAGTACTTGCCTTCGTCGTCAAACACCTGCGTCCAGTCCTTGACCAGACCATCGAGCGCATCCTTGGACGAACCCTGGCCGGCGACGACATAGTCGTGGAAGCGTTTCTGCGCCGCCTGGAGCAGCGAGGCATAGGCCGGCTCCGCCCAGAAATCCTGCACGATCGCCATGGAATCGAGGAAGGTCTGCGCATAGGGCTGGCTGGTGGCGAACTTCGGATCCTCGACGACCTTCAGGAGCGCCGAATAGCCGCCCATCTCCCACCATTTCTGCTGGATGTCGGGCTGCGCGAACCACTTGATATAGGCGAGCGCATCCTCCTGCTTTTCCGAGGAGGAGACGACCGAGATGCCCTGGCCGCCGAGCTGGGCATAGGCGACACCGTCAGGCCCGGCCGGGTTCGGGAAATAACCCGACTTTTCGCCGCCGACATTGGCGTCGGCATGGATGCCCGGCCAGGTGAAGGCGAAGTTCATGTGCAGTGCGACCTGGCCGGATTTGTAGGCGTCGATGTCCTCCGACATATAGGCGTCGGAATGGCCGGGCGGCGTGCAGCAATCGTAGAGTTCCTTGTAGAACTCCAGCCCCTTCACCGCCTCGGCGGAGTTGACGTAGCCCTCCAGCTCATAGGGCTTTTCCGGGTTTTCGTATTTGAAGCCGAAGCTATAGAGCACATCCATGACGCCCATGGTGATGCCCTCGGAGCCGCGCTCCGTATAGATCGCCGCGCCATAGACGGTCTTGCCGTCGATCTCGCGCTTCTGGAAGAACTGCGCGATGTCCTTCAATTCGCCGAACGTTTTCGGCACCGCGAGCTCGCGGCCGTACTTCTCCTTGAATTCGGCCTGCAATTCCGGACGGGCGAACCAGTCCTTGCGGTAGCTCCAGCCGACGACATCGCCGAAGGCCGGCAGCGCCCAGTAGTTCGGCGAGTTTTTCGGCCATTCGGCATAACCGACGACGGTCGCCGGGATGAAGTCGCTCATCTTGATCCCTTCCTTGTCGAAGAAATCGTTGAGCTTGACATATTGGCCGTTCTCCGCGGCGCCGCCGATCCACTGGCTGTCGCCGATCATCAGGTCGCAAAGCTTGCCGCCGGAATTCAGCTCGTTGAGCATGCGGTCGGCAAAATTCGGCCACGGCACGAACTCGAATTTCATGGTGACGCCGCTCTTGGCCTCGAAATCCTTGCTGAGCTCGACGAGCGCGTTCGCCGGATCCCAGGCGGCCCAGCACAGCGTCAAGTCCTTGGCGCTCGCCTGACCGGTCGTTGCGACGCCGGCGGCCAGAAGCGCACCGAAAGCGGCCAATGTTTTTACGTTGCGAAATTTCATGGCGGGACCCTCCTCCCTCGCCTCCCGAGCCATCGGAAGGCTGAAAACGCCCGTTGCGGGCACATGACGCGGAATGACTTCCCGGCGGGCCTGTCTCCTCCGCGCCGCCTCTGCGGCACGCATTTTCCTCCTGCAAGCCGCGTCAGGAGTCATATTGAGGTGCGCACCTCAATGCAAGCGATTTTTGAGGTGCGCACTTCAATTCTTGCTTTTCGCTTGGCTTTGTTAGAGAAATCGCATCAGGGATTACGCCGTCGTGCCCGGCATCGCGCCGGCATCATGAAAGAGAGCGGAGAATGCGGCCAACCGCAAAAGACCTGGCAGAAGCCGCAGGCGTCAGCCTCGCGACCGTCGACCGCGTCCTCAACGAGCGCCCGAATGTCAGCCCGAAGGCGGCAAAGCGGGTGGCCGAGGCGATCGAGCGCATCGGCTTCGTGCGCAATCCCGCGGCGGTCGCGCTGGCGCGCAACAAGACCTATCGCTTCCGCTTCGTGCTGCCGACCTCCGGCGACCAGTACCTGACGGAACTCATCGCCCGCGTCGGCGAGGCCAAGGAGGCGCTGCGCGCCGATTCGATCGAGGTCGAGGCCGTGCGGATCCCGATGAGCGACCCGCACCATGTCGCCAAATATCTGACGGTCATCGACCACGACGCGGTGGACGGCGTTGCCGTCATGGCGCCGGAATCGCCCCAGGTGCGCGACGCGCTGGTGCGACTCGTCGAGCGCGACGTCAAGGTCGTGCAGTTCCTCTCCGGTCAGGAGCGGCTGGAAAGCGCCGACTATGTCGGCATCGACAATTTTGCCGCCGGCGCGACGGCGGGCAAGATCGCCGGCCGTTTCATCGGCGCGCGGCCGGGAAAGATCATGGTCGTCGCCGAAACCATGATGGCGCTCGACAGCATCCAGCGCCGCCTCGGCTTCGACAGCATCATCAACGCGCAGTTTCCGCACCTGCAAAGCCTGCCGTCGCTGGAAACCTATGCCGACGAAAAACGCGCGGACCTCATCATCCAGCGCACCTTGCAGCACAATCCCGATACCATCGCCGTCTATGTGCTGAGTTCGGAAGCGCGGGTGCCGCTGACCGCCGTCTGGAACGCGCAAGGCGCCCGCCCCCTCACCGTCGTCGCGCACGAACACACGCCGTTCAGCGAACAGGCGCTGCTCGACGAGCGCATCGACGCCGTGATCGCCCAGGACCCCGGCCATGCCGTGCGCAGCGCACTGCGCATCATGCGCGCCCGCGCCGACCACCGCGAATTGCTGGCCTCGCAGGAGCGCATCCGCATCGAGGTCCTGCTGAAGGAGAATCTTCAGTTGCAGACGGCGGCGGGGTTCTGACGGGGCACATGGGGCAGGACGATGCCGCCTTCCCTTCTCCCCCGCGGGGAGAAGGTGGCCCGAAGGGTCGGATGAGGGGGTGGCGCCGACGGATCAAAACAGTCTTTTGCGCTTCAGACGGCCCCCTCATCCGCCTGCCGGCACCTTCTCCCCGCGGGGGAGAAGGGGAGCGTGGCGACGCTTGCATTTCACAAGCTACCGCCTTGCCCCCGCTAAGCCTTCCAGCGCTACTCCGCCGCCGCGGCAAGGCATCCGTCGATGATGCCGCGGATTTCGCCGCGGCAGGAGCCGCAGTTCGTGCCGGCATTCAGCGCCGTGCCGACCGCCTCGACGCTGTGGCACCCTCCGCGCACTGCGGCCACGATCTGGTTGACGCCGACGCCGAAACAGGCGCAGACGGTGGCGCCGGGATCCGGCTTGTCCGCCCCCGGCCGCCCGGCGACGAGGGAGAAACGCTTGCGCAGGTTCGTGTGTTCGGCGGAGAGTTCTGCGATCGCCCAGTTGCGCGCCACCGCCACCGGCTCCTTTGCCAGGAAGAAGGCGGCCAGCAGGCGTGGCCCGTCGAAGAAGGCGAGCCGGATTTCGCCGGTCTGCCGGTCGGCGTAACCGAGCGGTTCTATGCCCTCCGCTGTGGCAAAGCTGCGGCGGCACCATTCGGCCCAGTCGTCCACCGGGGTTTCGAAGGCAAGCTCCAGCCGCCAGCCGCCCTCGGCCTTGGCCAGCGCCCAATAGGCGGCATCGAACCCTTCGGGTTTCGCCCGCGACACGGCAAAACCATACAGCGCCGCCTTGAACGGGCGGGCGGCGACGGCGACGTTTTTAGAGGCCGGCTGGCCTGAAACTTTATCCGTCACCGGCGGTACGAGGGCGTCGATACGGGCTTTCGCCGCATACTGGTCGTTCCAGTGCATCGGCGCAAAAAGGCTGCCGCGCGCCTGGCGATCGGTGACGAGGGCGCGCACCACCGCCCTGCCCAACGGGCTTTCGATCTCGACGAGGCCGGCCGGCACGGCGCCGATCTCCAGCGCATCGCGCGGATGGAGTTCGGCAAAGGGTTCGGCGATATGGGCGCAGAGGCGGGCGCTTTTGCCCGTGCGCGTCATGGTGTGCCACTGGTCGCGGATGCGGCCGGTGTTGAGCGTGAAAGGATAGGCGGCGTCCGTGCGGTCCGCGGCGGCGGGCGCGACCGCGATGAAGCGGGCCTTGCCGTCCGGGTGATAGAAGCCGCCATCGACAAAGAAGCGGGTATCCGCTGGCCCGCTTCCGAGGGGCTGTGGCCATTGGAAGGGGACAAGCGCCTCATAGGCCGGCCCCTCAATGCCGGCATGGGCGCCGATGTCGAAATCACGGCTGCCGTGGTTTTCGAAGGCGGAGAGCGCGGCGTGCTCGGCAAAGATCGCGGCTGGTGTTTCGTAAGCGAAGGCTTTCGCAAAGCCCATGCGCCGGGCGACCGCGGCAAGCTGCCACCAGTCCGCCCGCGCCGCGCCGGGTGCGGCCATGAAATCGCGCTGGCGGGAGATGCGGCGTTCGGAATTGGTGACCGTGCCCGTCTTCTCGCCCCAGCCGAGCGAGGGCAGCAGCACATGGGCGTGGCGCGCCGTGTCCGTCTCGCGCAGGATGTCGGAGACGACGACGAAGGGACAGGTTTTTAGCGCTGCCGCGACGGCGTCGGCATCCGGCATCGAGACGACGGGGTTCGTCGCCATGATCCACAGCGCCTTGATGCGCCCCGCCGCCACCGCCTGGAAGAGATCGACCGCCTTCAGCCCCGGCTTGTCGGCGATGCGCGGCGCATTCCAGAAGCGCCGCACCCGGTCGCGGTCCTCGGCGCTCTCGATCGCCATATGAGCGGCAAGCATGTTGGCGAGCCCGCCGACCTCGCGCCCGCCCATGGCGTTCGGCTGGCCGGTCAGCGAAAACGGCCCCATGCCCGGCCGGCCGATCCGGCCGGTGGCGAGGTGGCAATTGAGGATGGCGTTGACCTTGTCGGTGCCCGACGAGGACTGGTTGACGCCCTGGCTGTAGCAGGTCACCACCTTTTCCGTCGTCGTGAACAGCCGGTAGAATTCGCGAAGCTGCATGGCCGGCAGGCCGGTTCTCTCCAGCACGTCGTTGAAGGAAAGGGCCGCGGCGAAGGTTTCGGCAAAGCCCGACGTATGCGCCGCGACGAAATTCTGGTCCACCGCGCCGTTCTGCACGAGATGGGAGAACAGGCCGGCAAAGAGTGCCACATCCGTGTCCGGCCGGATGGCGAGATGCAGGTCGGCGATATCGGCCGTCATGGTGCGGCGCGGATCGATGACCACCACCTTGAGGCCCGGCCGCTTCGCCTTTGCCGCCGCCAGCCGCTGGTAGAGCACCGGATGGCACCAGGCGAGATTCGAGCCCGTCAGGATGACGAGGTCGGCCAGTTCCAGATCCTCGTAGGTTCCCGGCACGGTATCCGAGCCGAAAGCGCGGCGATGGCCGGCGACGGAGGAGGACATGCAGAGCCGCGAATTGGTGTCGATATTGGCCGAGCCGACAAAGCCCTTCATCAGCTTGTTGGCGACGTAATAGTCTTCCGTCAGCAACTGGCCAGAGACGTAGAAGGCGACGGAATCGGGGCCGTGCTCGGCGATGGCCGCGGTGAATTTCTCGGCGACGCGGTCGAGTGCTTCATTCCATGTGGATGGCCGACCGCCGATTTCGGGATGGAGGAGGCGGCCGTCGAGGTCGATCGTTTCGGCGAGCGCCGAGCCTTTCGAGCAGAGCCGGCCGTGGTTCGCGGGATGGTCGGGATCGCCCTTGATGGAGACGGCGCCGTCGTCGGCCACCGTTGCGATGACCCCGCAGCCGACGCCGCAATAGGGGCAGGTGGTCTTTGTTTCAACGGGCATGGGCGGCTCCTACCGGGAGCGACGCACGCCCCTCATCCCCCTGCCGGGACCTTCTCCCCGCAAGCGGGGAGAAGAAGGGTGTGGCAATGCCGGTGCTCCAGCAGCCTTCTCCCCGTCTCGACGGGGAGAAGGTGGCGGCAGCCGGATGAGGGGCGAGACTGGCTCCTGTCATCGCCTACTCCGCCGCCGCCATCAGCCGTTCGAGTGCGATGAACAGCGCCCCACCCTCGTTGCGCAGCGGAATGGTCCTGACGGCCCCCTCGTCCGCGCCGAGCGCCTTGCCGGTCTCCAGCGAGATCACCCAGTTGTGCAGCGGGCAGGTGACGGCTTTCGCATGCACGATGCCCTGCGAGAGCGGGCCGCCCTTGTGCGGGCAATGGTCGTCGATGGCGAAAACCTCGTTTTCCGCCGTGCGGAACACAGCGATCTTGCCCTCGGGCGTCTTCACGCAGCGCGCGCCGCGCAGGGGGATGTCGGCGATGTTGCCGATGGGAAACCAGCGCATGTCCATATTCCTCATTCCGCGGCCTCGCCGTAGCCGATGGTCGCCATCGGTCTGAATTCGTGTTTGTCCTTGCCAGAAACCCGCTCCGACCACGGATCGACCTGCGCGAACTTCTGGGAGAAGACGAAGCGGTCGTAAAAAGCCTTGCGCTTGTCGGCATCGCCGAGGATCTGGCGGCGGATCTCGTCGAGGCCGATGCGCTTGGCCCATTTGTAGATGCGTTCCAGGTAACGCGCCTGCTCGCGGTACATCTGCGTCAGCGCCACGATATGCTCCAGCGCCTCGTCCTCGGTCTTCACGAGGCCCAGAACCTCCGTGCCCTTGATGTCGAGGCCCGCCGCGCCGGCGAAATGGATCTCGAAGCCGCTGTCGACGCAGATGACGCCGATATCCTTGCAGGTCGCCTCGGCGCAGTTGCGCGGACAGCCGGACACGGCGAGCTTCAGCTTGGCCGGCGTCCAGGAGCCCCACATGAACTTTTCGATGCGGATGCCGAGCCCGGTGGAATCCTGCGTGCCGAAGCGGCACCAGTCGGAACCGACGCAGGTTTTGACGGTGCGCAGGCCCTTGGCATAGGCCTGGCCGGAGATGAAGCCGGCCTTGCCGAGATCGGCCCAGACGGCGGGCAGGTCCTCCTTCTCGATGCCGAGCAGGTCGATGCGCTGGCCGCCCGTCACCTTCACCAGGGGGATTTCGAACTTGTCGACGACATCGGCGATGGCGCGCAGTTCGCCGGCATTGGTGACGCCGCCCCACATGCGCGGCACGACCGAATAGGTGCCGTCCTTCTGGATGTTGGCGTGCACGCGCTCGTTGATGAAGCGCGACTGGTAGTCGTCGGCATATTCGTCCGGAAAATCGCAGACGAGGTAATAGTTGAGCGCCGGGCGGCATTTGGCGCAGCCGCAGGAGGTCTTCCATTCCAGTTCCTGCAGCACGGCGGGAATGGTTTTCAGGCCCTTCGCCTTGATCAGGCGGCGCACGTCGTCATGGCCGAGATCGGTGCAGCCGCACATCGGCTGAACGGCGGCGGGGTTGTAGCTGTCGCCGAGCGTCAGCGTCATCAACTGCTCGACGAGGCCGGTGCAGGAGCCGCAGGAGGCCGACGCCTTGGTGTGGGCGCGCACCTCGTCGAGCGCGGTCAGGCCCTTTTCGGTGATGGTCGAGACGATTTTGCCCTTGCAGACGCCGTTGCAGCCGCAGATTTCCGCATCATCCGGCAAGGCTGCAACGGCCGCCATAGGGTCCAGCGGAGCGCCCCCCTGGTAAGCCTGGCCGAAGATCAGCGTCTCGCGCATCTCGGAAATGTCGGTCTGCTTCTTCTTGAGGTCGTTGAACCAGGCGCCGTCGGCGGTCTCGCCATAGAGCACCGTGCCGATGATGCGGTTGTCCTTCAGCACCAGCCGCTTGTAGACGCCGGCCGAGGCGTCGCGCAGCACGATTTCCTCCCGGTCGTCGCCGTCGGCGAAATCGCCGAGCGAGAAAAGCTCGATGCCTGTCACCTTCAATTTGGTCGGCGTATCGGAATGTACGAAGGCGGCCGCGTGCTCGCCGGCCAGATGCGCGGCGGCGACACGGGCCATCTCGTAGAGCGGGGCGACGAGGCCATAGACCATGCCGCCCACCTCCGCGCATTCGCCGAGCGCGAAAATGCTGCCGTCGGAGGTCTGCATGCCGTGATCGACGACGATGCCGCGGTTGACGGCAAGGCCGGCCTCCTTGGCGAGGCCGACGCTGGGGCGGATGCCGACGGCCATGACGACGAGCGTTGCGGGAATGATGCGGCCGTCGTCCAGTTCGATGCCCTCGACCTTGCCGTTGCCGACGATGGCCCTGGTGTTCGCCTTACAGACAATCTTGATGCCGCGCCCTTCCAGCTCCCTTTGCAGGAGATAGCCGGCGGCGGGGTCGAGCTGGCGGTCCATCAGCGTGGGCATGACGTGGAGCACCGTCACATCCATGCCGCGGCCGGCAAGGCCCGCGGCGGCTTCGAGGCCGAGCAGGCCGCCGCCGATGACCACGGCCTTTTCGCGCGACTGGGCGGCGAGCAGCATGGCCTGCACATCGTCGAGGTCGCGATAGGTGATGACGCCGCGCATGTCGTGACCCGGCACCGGCAGGATGAAGGGCACGGAGCCGGTGGCGATGACGAGCTTGTCGTAGCGTTCGGTGACGCCGTGATCGGAGGTGACGGTTTTTGCGGCGCGGTCGATGGCGACGATGCGATGGCCCTTGTAGAGCGTGATGCCGTGTTTGATGTACCAGCCGTCGCCGTGGATGATGATCTCTTCGTAGTCCTTCTCGCCCGAAAGCACCGGCGAGAGCATGATGCGATCGTAGTTCACCCGCGGCTCGGCGTTGAAGATGGTGACCTCATAGCGGCCGGGGGCCTTTTCGAGGAGGTGCTCCAGCATGCGCCCGGGGGCCATGCCGTTGCCGACGATGACGAGTTTCTCGGTCATGGGATTTCCTTACGCGGCAACGGGGGAGACGGAGGGGCGCTCCATCTGGCGGATGGAGAGGTGCATCCAGACAAGCGAGACGGCGACGACGGCGAAGAGCAGCAGGAAACAGCTCGACCACAGGCCGGTCGCGTCCTTCAGCAGGCCGAAGGCGATGGGCAGCACGAAGCCGCCGAGCCCGCCGACCATGCCGACCACCCCGCCGACCGCGCCGACATTGTCGGGGTAATAGGCCGGGATGTGCTTGTAGACCGCAGCCTTGCCGAGGCTCATGACGAAGCCGAGCACGAAGACGGTGACGATGAAGACGGCGGGCGTGACGCCGGACGGCAGCGCGAGGATAAGCGTCGCGACCGCGGAAACGCCGAACATCCAGTACATGACGGCGCGGGCGCCCTTGCGATCGGACAGCATGCCGCCGAGCGCGCGAAAAATGCTGCCGGGGATGGAATAGGCGGCGGCGACCATGCCGGCGGTGGCGATATCGAAGCCGTAGACGCCGACGAGGTAGCGCGGCAGCCAGAGCGCCAGCGCCACGAAGCCGCCGAAGGCGAAGAAATAGTAGAGCGAGAAGCGCCAGACCTGCGCCTTCTTCAGGGGTGCGAATTCCTGCATGAGGCTGCGCTTCGGCGCCGTGCCGGCGCGGCGGCTGCGGAAGGCCGGATCGTCGCTGGTGGTGAACCAGAACAGGCAGGCGGTGAGGATCAGCGCCGCCGCCCAGATTTCCGCCGCCATCTGCCAGCCGGCGGCGACGAGCACGAAGGGCGCGACGAACTTCGTCAGCGCCGCACCGACATTGCCGGCGCCGAAGATGCCGAGCACCGTGCCCTGCTTTTCCGCCGGGAAGAACGGCGAGACATAGGCGACGCCGACCGCAAACGAGCCGCCGGCAAGGCCGACGCCGAGGCCGGCGAGCAGCATCTGCGGGAAGGTGGTGGCGTGCGAGAGCAGCAGCGTGGAAAACGCCGCCGCCAGCATGGTCAGCGTATAGACGAGGCGGCCGCCGAAGCGCGGCGTCCAGACGCCGAGCAGGATGCGCACCAGCGAGCCGGTGAGGATGGGCGTGCCGACGAGCAGGCCGAATTGCGCTTCGCTGAGGCCGAGGTCTTCCTTGATGCGGATGCCGATGATCGCAAAGATCGTCCAGACGGCGAAACAGATGGTGAAGGCGAAGGTGGACATCCACAGGGCGATGGCGGGTTCGCGTGGGGACAGGGGCTGCTGGGGCTTGGACATGGCTTCTCCGGGGCCCGACAAGGTCGTGCCGCTCCATCTTGGGGGGTTGAAAAACAAAAAGCCGCTGGTCAGGTCTTTCCCACGCGGCACGGAGGGAGGCCGTGTGCGCAAAAAACCCGATCAGCGGCTTTGCTGGTGGCGCCCGTCGTTGGACGCCGATATCGTGACCCGAAGGCCTACGGAGAGAAAAGCAATCGGCGTGCCAGTTCGGCAAGCCTTTGATTTACAACCATCTCCGAAGCAGCAGGTTGACGGCGCGCATGTGTCGTCGGCACGAGCGGCGTTAAATTTTGTGCAGTGCGCATAAAATAGGCGCGAGAGTTTGTCAGGGAAAAGTGGAACCCGGTTTTCCCGAAAACACAAACGAAAACAAAGAACGCTAAAGTCCGTCAGGTTCAGTATGAAGCTGACGGACTTTAGCGCGATTGCGCTGCGATATAGTCGTCGACCGCATCGGGATCGAAACGGCCGCCGTCGAAGAAGCCGTCCGGGCCGAGCGTCAGCGCGCCGGAGGAGCCGACGGGCGTCTCCGTGGTAAGCGCGCCCTCGACCTTGGCGCTTGCGGAGGGCATGGCGATGCCGAGCGCCTTCAGCGCGGCGCGGTAGACATCCGGGCGATAGGTCTCCGCGGCGATCTCACGGTTTGCTTCCGTATGCGCCACCTGCCGCCAGCGGACCATCTGGGTGTAGAACCACAGGGCATGGCTCTTCCACGGGAAGGTCGCGGCCTTGGCATGCGGCACGAAGAAATCGCCGACCGGGCGCACCACGCCGCCGCCGACCGGCAGGTTGCCGGAGAGGGCCGGCAGCAGCAGGTCCGCCGCGCGCCCGACATAGGCGGGCAGCGCCAGCAGCCGGGCGAGTTCCGTGTGGTTGCGCGCATCACCGCACCAGATCGAGGCGTGGTGCAGCGCGACGAGCAGCGCGGCCAGCGCCTCCGGGTTCGCCTCGCCCCAGCGCGCGTTGACGCCGAGCACCTTTTCCGGGCTGGATTTCCAGATCGCCGCCTTGACCGTTGCAAGATGCGCACCGCGTTTCAAAACGCCAAAGGTGTTCCACGGCTCGCCGGCGCAATAGCCGTCGATCAGGCCCTCGGCGAGAGCATCGCCCATATCCGGCGGCGGCAGGACGAGGATTTCGATGTCGCGATCCGGATCGACACCGCTCGCGGCCAGCCAGTAGCGCAGTTCGTAATTGTGCCCGGAATAGGGATGCACGACGCCGAAGCGCAGCGGCTCGCCACCGCGCCCGTCGATGACTTTCCGGAGCGCCGCGCCGTTCCGGCGCGCGTCGAGATCGTCCGTCGCGCCGGCCCCGGCCATCGCCTGCCAGAGTACGGCGGAAACGGTGACGGCATTGCCGCCGAGGCCGAGCGCCATGGGCACGATCATTTTCGGCGCCGGGGCGGAGAGGCCGAGATTGCAGGCGATCGGCATGGGGCCGAGAATATGGGCGACGTCGAACTGGCGCACGGCGAGGCGGTCGCGGATGCTCGCCCAGGAGCGCTCGCGCACCAGCGTCAGGTCGATCGACTGCGCTTCGGCAAAACCCTTTTCCCGGGCGGCGACGAGCAGCGCACTGTCGAGCAGCGGCACGAAGCCGGCGGTGATGGCGTGGCGCATCGTCATTCCTTTGCTCCAGGATCGGGCGCTCCCGGATCGAGCAGGCTCGCCGCCGTGACGAGGCTTTGCGCGATCTCGGCGATCTTGCGGTTCTGGTTCATCGCCGTGCGGCGCAGCAGCGCATAGGCCGCCTCCTCGGAAAGCCCGCGCGAGCGCATCAGGAGCCCCTTGGCGCGATCGATCACCTTGCGGTTCTCCAGTTCGCTGCGCGTCTCCTCCAGTTCGCGGTTGAGGCGGGAGAAGGCGTTGAAGCGGCTGATCGCCATCTTGAGGATCGGCCGCACGCGCTCCTGCTTCAGCCCGTCGACGATATAGGCCGAGACGCCCGCCTCCACCGCCGCCTCGATGGAGGCCTCGTCGGACTTGTCGACGAACATGGCGATGGGACGTTTGACCGCGCGGGTGAGCTGGAAAATGCTCTCCAGCATGTCGCGATTGGGGTTTTCCAGGTCGATGACGATGACGTCGGGGTTGAGGTCGGCGATGCGGCGGGCGAGGCCCTGCATCTCCTCGACGACGGTGACGGCATAGCCGGCATCGCGCAGCCCCTCCTCGATGATGGCGGCGCGAATGCGGTTCTCGTCGATGACCAGTACGTTCAGTGCGCCCGGTTTCATATCCCACCGTGTCAGCGTCAGGGTCTTCGGCAGATGCCTCCGAATGGCCGGGAAAATCAAGCTGCGCTGCGGGCAAAAAAAATGGGCCAGCGGAAACCGCGGCCCATGAAGTGTGAAGGTCATAAAACCTCCAGAGGGGAACAGCTGATGCAGCGGCACTGGGAGGAAAACCGCTGTGTGCATCAACTGAGGGCACTATGCGGCTTTTTTGACCAAATGGGAAACATTTATTGTGCAATGCAGCTATGCAAATGCTGCGTTGCTTCTTGCGACGGCACCGTCTGCCCGATTTTTGCGCAGGCTTGTCGGGAGGCGCCAGGCTCGGCCGTCTTCCAGAAAAGCCAGGGAGAAGCCCATGCAGGTGAACGACGACGATCTGAAAATTTTCGAGGCGGAGGGCGCGCCGCCGCTTCCGGCAGGTGGCCGGCAGGGTTTTGTCGCGCGCGACGGCGCGCGAATCTGGTTCAGCATGCATGGGGCCGGCCCGGCCGTCGCGCTGCTGCATGGCGGGCTCGGCCATGCCGGCAACTGGGGCCATCAGGTACCGGCGCTGATGGCGGCGGGCCGCACGGTGCTCGTCATCGACAGTCACGGGCATGGCCGCAGCACGCGCGATGCCGGGCCGTTCGGCTATGTCCGCATGGCAGAGGACGTGCTTGCGGTCATGGATCATCTCGGTCTTCAAACGGCGGGCCTCGTCGGCTGGAGCGACGGCGCCGTAACAGCGCTCATCCTTGCCGACCGGCATCCCGAACGGGTCGAGGGCGTGTTCTTCTTCGCCTGCAACATGGACCCGGGCGGCGCGCGCGATCTGGAACCGACGCCGGTGCTGGACCGTTGCTTTAATCGCCACCGTCTCGACTATGCGGCCCTGTCGGCGACGCCCGATGATTTCGACGGCTTCGTGGCCGATGTCTCGCGCATGATGCAGAGCGAGCCGGACTACAGCGCCGCGCAGCTCGCCGCCATCCGGGTGCCGGTCGCCATCGTCATCGGCGAAGGGGACGAATTCATCCGGCAGGAACACGCCGCCTATCTGGCCCACACCATTCCCGGTGCCACGCTTAGGGTGCTGCCCGGCGTCAGCCATTTCGCCCCGTTGCAGCGGCCGGACCTCTTCAATCGCACGGTACTCGATTTCCTCGACCGGCTTCAGTCCGCGCCGTAATGGGCGGCGACCGCCGCGGCGGCGGCCGCAAGATCCGCCGGGGCGCCGCATTTCTGAAGGGCGATGCCATAGGCGAGCACATTGCCGAGCACGATATCGAAGCGCGCGCGGCGGCCGGTATGGTTGAGCCGTACCAGCCGTCCGGCGCCCGGGCCGATGCCGGCGGAAAGCTCCATGTCGAGCGGCGCGGCGGCGGCAAGGAACAGGTCGGGATCAACAGTCTCTGGCAGCGCCGCGGTGGTGACGAGATGGGACGCCCGGCCCGGGTCCGCCCAGGGATGGGCGCCGAGTGCCAGGAGGCCGTCACGCGTCGCGGCTGCCGCCCGGGCATGGCGGGCGAGCACGGCGTCGGCTCCTTCGGCCTCGAAGCGGTCGAGCGCGGCCTCGAGGGCGAAGAACTCCAGCGGTGCCGCCGTACCGGGCAGGGCACCGCGCCCGCTGTCGAGCCAGTCCCGGCGATCGAGCAGGGAGAGCGTCGAGTTCCGTACTCCGCCCTCCGCGGAAATCAGCGCCCAGGCAGCCCGGCTCACTGACAGTGCGCAGACCCCGACCGGCCCGGCCAGCGATTTCTGCGGGCCGATCACGGCAATATCGATGCCAAGCGCGTCGACATCGAGCGCATGCCCGCCCACCGAGGCGACGGCGTCGACGATCGTCACGATGCCGCGTGCGCGGGCAGCGGCGGCGATCTCCGTCAGCGGGTTGAGTACGCCGTTCGCCGATTCGGCATGGCAGAGGATGACGGCCTTCACTTCGGGATGGGTGTGGAAGGCCGCCTTCACGCTCTCGACGTCGATGGGTCGGGCGGCTTCGGCCGAAAGAGTGACGACTTCCGCCCCGCCGCGCCGCAGCCAGTCACCGAACCAGGCGCCGAAGGGGCTGGTGACGATGTTGAGCGCCGTCAGCCCCGGCCGCGCGATGCTGCTCGCCACCGCCTCCAGCGCCACGACGGCCTCCGTCTGGAAGAGCAGGATGTCGTTGCGGGTCTTCAGGATGCGGGCGATCCGGTCGGCGAGCGGTCCGAGGCGGCCGGCCGGGAAATCGGGCACATCGTTGAGGGCGTTCCAGCGGTCAGCGGCCATCGGGGCTTTCCTTGCTTTCCGGGGGGAGGAGGCGCGGCACGGCGCGGATGAGGGCGCGGGCGGCGGGCGATTGCGGGTCGGCGATGACGCGGCCCGCCGGCCCGCATTCGACGATGCGTCCGGCCTCCATCACGGCGATGCGGTGGGAGAGCGCGCGCAGCACGGCCAGGTCGTGCGAGACGAAGAGATAGGCGATGCCGCGTTCTTCCTGCAACGTGGCGAGCAGCATCAGGATGCGTTCGCGCACCGAGACGTCGAGCGCCGAGACCGCCTCGTCAAGCACGATCAACGCCGGGCGTGTGGCGATGGCGCGGGCGATGGCGACGCGCTGGCGCTGGCCGCCGGAGAGGTCGCGGACCGCGCGGCCGGCATAGGCGGCGGGCACGCCGACCCGTTCGAGCAGGGCGGCGATCTCGCGCGGCCGCTCGGCCTTCGGCACCACGGCGTGGATGCGCAGGGGATCGTCGAGCGCGGTGGCCACGGTGGCGCGCGGATTGAAGGCACCGGCGACGTCCTGGAACACCATCTGCATGCGGGCGCGGCGGTGGCGCAGGTCCGCGCCCGACAGGCCGAGCCAGTCCTCGCCGGCAAAGCGCACGCTGCCGCCATCGGCCGGCAAGAGCCGGGTGAGGATGCGCGCCAGCGTGGACTTGCCGCTGCCGGAGGCGCCGGCAAGGCCGAGGGTTTCCCCTGCGGCAAGGCTGAGCGAGACATCGTTCAGCGCCGCCACGGTTCGGCCGCCGTAGGAAAAGCGCTTGCTGAGATTGTCCGCGACGAGGAGGCTCATGCGCCGATCTCCCCGACCAGCGGCGTGGAGGCGAGATCGCGGTGGCTGGCGACCAGCTGCTTCGTATAGGTCGCGTGCGGGGCGGCAAGCACGGCGGCCGCGGGACCGGTTTCGACGAGCGCCCCGTCCTTGAAGATCGCCACCCGATCGGCAAAGCCGGCGGCCAGCGCGATGTCGTGGGTGATGAAAACGAGTGTCATCCCCGCCGCGCGCACCAGTTCGTCGAGCAGCGCGACGATCTCCGCCTGCACCACCATGTCGAGCGCGCTGGTCGGCTCGTCGGCAATGAGCAGCCCCGGGCGGGCGGCGAGTGCGGCGGCGATCGCCACGCGCTGGCGCTGGCCGCCCGAGAGCTGGTGCGGATAGGCGTCGAGCAGCTTTTTCGGCTCGGGAAGATGCACCCGCTCCAGCATGTCGAGCGCGCGGGCGCACGCCTCGGGCCAGGAAAGGCCGAGATGCCGGCGGGCGCCTTCGGCCACCTGTTCGCCGATCGTCAGCACCGGGTTGAGGCTGGCGGAGGGGTCCTGCAGCACGTAACCGAGATCGCGGCCGGCACGCGGCGCGGCGCTTCCCGTCCAGTGCACCCTGCCCTCCATCTCGGCCCCGTCGGGCAGGAGCCCGGCCAGTGCCCGCGCAAAGGTGCTCTTGCCCGAGCCGCTCTCGCCGATGATCGCCAGCCGCTCGCCGACGCGGATCGGAAGGTCGAGATCCCTCAGCGCCGGCGTCTCCTGGCCGCGATAGGTGACGGAGAGGTTTTTCACCCGGCAGAGCACGCCCTCCTCTCCCTGTTCGGCAGGAGGATTGTCGCCAGCGCTGTCATCCCTCTCTGCCCTGCCGGGCAAAGAGGAGGATTTGCCGCGGCTTCGACGCTTCTTTCCTTCATTGACGTTTGCTCTCCCCTCCCCCGCAAGCGCATTGGTCAGCCCCTCGCTGAACAGGTAGACGCCGATCACCGTCGCGACCAAAGCGAGGCCGGGAAAGATCGACAGGAAGGGCGCGGAGCGCAGGACGTTGCGCCCCTCGGCGATCATCGAGCCCCAGGTGACGACATTCGGATCGCCGAGGCCGAGGAAGGAGAGCGCCGCCTCCGTCAGGATGGCGGCGGCGACGATGATGGCCGAGAGCGCCAGCACCGGCGGCAGCACAATGGGCAGGATCTCGCGCAGGGCGATCTCCACCGGGTGCATGCCGGCAACACGCGCGGCGGCGACATAGTCCCGCTCGCGCGCGGACAGCACCTCGGCACGGGTGAGCCGCGCAGGATCCGCCCAGGCGCCGAGCGCGATGGCCAGCACCACGACCGGCACCGAAGGCCCGACAACGCTGACGAAGGCGAGCGCCAGAAGGAAGCTCGGCACGATCTGGAAGGCATCGACCACGCGCATCAGCGCCTCGTCTGCAATCCCCCCGGCAAAGCCCGCTGCAAGCCCCACCGAAAGGCCGATTGCCAGCGCCGCGAGCGCCGCCGCAAGGCCGACGAAGAGCGAGGTGCGCGCGCCGTGCACGATGCCGGCCAGCACGTCGCGGCCGAGCCGGTCGGTGCCGAGCGGAAAGGCGGGATCGGTGAAGGGCACGGTCAGCGCCCGGCCGGCGATCTTCAGCGGATCGCCGGGGAAGAGAACGGGCGCCAGCAGCGCGAGAAGCGCAAGCACGGCGAGGAGCACAAGGCCGGTCGCGGCTTCAGGCTGGCGCAGGACGGTGCGGACGAGGATCATGCGCCGTGCTCCGCGGCGCCGACACGTGGATCGAGCGCGGCATAGACGATGTCGACGAGGAGATTGACGAGGATGACCAGAACGGCGCTCGTGACGATGATGCCGCAGAGCAGCGCCGCGTCGCGCCCACTTACGGCCTCCTGCGCCAGGCGCCCGAAACCGGGAATGGCGAAGATGCTCTCGATGACGACGCTGCCGCCGAGCATGGCGGCGGCCTGCAGGCCAAGCATGGTGACGAGCGGCAGGAGCGCATTGCGCGCCACATGGCGCAGGACGATGCGAGGGCGCGAAAGCCCCTTGGCCCGGGCGAAGAGCACGAAATCCAGCCGCCAGATGCCGGCCATGCCGGCGCGCATGACGCGCAGGAACAGGGCGGTGTAGAGGAGCGCCAGCGTGCCGACGGGCAGGACGAGATGGGCCGCGATGTCGGCGGCGCGGGAAAGGCCCGTGCGGCCGGAGGCGATCGTCTCGATGCCCGAGGTCGGCAGCCAGCGTAGCTGCACGGCAAAGACGATGGCGAGCACCAGGCCGAGCCAGAAGCCCGGTATGGCATAGACGACCAGCGAGACGGTGGAAAGCAACCGGTCGCGCAGGTTGCCCGGCCGCGCGCCGGCGAGAATGCCGAGCGTCGAGCCGAAGGCGAAGGCGAGTGCGGTGGCGCTTCCCATCAAAAGCAGCGTGTTCGGCAGACGCTCGACGATCAGCCCGAGAACCGGCCGGTCGAAGGCGACGGACCAGCCGAGATCGAACCGGGCGAGCGAGGAGAGATAGAGCCACAGCCGGGCCGGCATGGACTGGTCGAGCCCATAGGCCTGCCGCAGCGACTGCGCGATCGCCGCGTCCCCGCCGCCGATGGAAAGCAGGTAGGCATCGACCGCATCCCCCGCCGCGGTCTCCAGCAGCAGAAAGGTCATGACGATGACGATCATCAGCACCGGAATGCTGCTGAGAGCGCGGCGTGCGGTGAGGCGGAGGGCACGGGTCATGGGGTGCGCCGGATGGGGGGCGTGGTGCGGGAACCACCCCCCTCTGCCCTGCCGGGCATCTCCCCCATAGGGAGGGAGACCGAATGGAGCGCCGTCTCGCCCATCTTCCACGCTGCGGTTTGAGCGAGGCTCTTGCTTCTTGCTGATCTCTGCCCTTGTGGGGGAGATGCCCGGCAGGGCAGAGGGGGGTGCTGGTATCCTATGCGATCGCCATTTACCCCGAGAAGGTGAAAGCTGTTCACGGCAACGCCCGTCACGCCTTGAGCGCGGTATCGGCCCAGTTCGACACCGCCCAGCGCGGATTGCTGGCGACGTTGAGCACGCTGTCGCGCGCCACCGTGATGAAGCCCCATTCGGCGACGTTGATCAGCGGCAGGTCGGCGGCGACCAGCTTCTGGAACTGGCGGTAGAGGTCGGTGCGGGCTGTCGTGTCGATCGTCTCCGCCGCCTTTGCGATGACGGCGTCGAGCTCGGTGTTGGCATAACCGCCCTGGTTGGAGAAGCCGACGCCGGCCGGAATGCCCGACTGCACGAGAATGGTCGTGGAGATCGCCGGATCGCCGCGGAAGACCGGCGGGGCGACGGCAAGGTCGAAATCGTGGTCGGTATAAACGGCTTTCTGGTGGGCGGCCGAATCCGCGTTCACCAGCTCCGCATCGATGCCGATTTCGGCGAGTGCCTGGCGAAGATAGTCGCCGAACTGACGCGTCTCGTTGAAATAGGGCGCCGGGCGCAGCTTCAGCGTGAAGCGCGTGCCGGTTTCGCCCTTCGCGTAGCCGGCTGCGTCGAGCAGGGCATTGGCCTTCGCGATGTCGAAGGCATAGGCTGGCACGTCGGCGTCGTAAAATTGGGGCGCGTTCTTCGGCACCGGGCCGGTCGAGGCTTCGGCATAGCCGAGGAAGATCGTGTCGACGACGAATTTCTTGTCGATGGCGTGAGCGATCGCCTGGCGCACCCTGAGGTCGGCGAGTTCCTTGCGGCGGTGGTTGATCTCCACGACGAGCTGGTAGGTCAGCGCCTCGTAGCCCTTGGTGATGACCGCAAGGCCCGGCACCTTGGAGATGCGGTCGAGATCGGCGAGCGGAACGGCGGAGAAGGCGGCAAGCTGGATTTCCTCCGCCTCCAGCGCCGCACCGGCTCCGGCGCGGTCCGGCAGCACGCGGAAGATGATCTCGTCGAGCTTCGGCTGGTCCTTGTCCCAATAGGCCTCGTTCCGCGTCAGGCGGTAATATTCGCCCGGCTTGTATTCGGCGAAGCGGAAGGGGCCGGTGCCGACGAGCCGGGTGTTCGCCGGATTTGTCGCGATATCCGTGCCCTCGTAGAGATGTTTCGGGATGACGCTGCTGACGACCGGCAGGGCATTGCGGATGAGCTGCAGCGGTGTGGGCTTGGAAAAGCGGAAGACGGCAGTGGCGGCGTCCGGCGTTTCGACGGCCTTAAGATGGGCGAAGACGATGCGGCCAAGATTCTGCAGCGGTTTCCAGACCTCCAGGGCCGAAAAGGCGACATCGGCTGATGTGAAGGGTTTGCCGTCGTGCCAAGTCACACCCTCGCGCAGGCGGAAGGTGACCGAAAGGCCGTCTTCCGACCCCTCCCAGCCCGTCGCAAGGCGTGGCGACAGCCCGTCCTCGCCCGCAAAGGCGGCTTCCGCCAGCGGCTCGACGACCTTGCTGGCGACGAAGAAGACGCCGTTGGAGGCGACGATCGCGGGATTGAGGTTCTTCGGTTCGGAATCGGCCGCCACCACCAGCCGGCCGCCGGCAGGCGCACTTTCGGCACGTGCGATGGCCGGCAGCGCCGTCGAGGCGAGAAGGACGGCCCCGGCCTGCAAGAACGAGCGCCGGGTGGGATTCGCGATCAGCATCTTTGTCTCCTGCGGTCAGCGTTTGCTGCCGATATTGGCGGCGATTCGCCGGTTAACATAGGCAGGAAATTCTCCTCTTGCCGCCGGCAACAACAAAATCTTGTCCGGGTGACATTCCGTTACCGCATGCCTGTTGCGAGCGGCGGAAAATCGCGTTGCAGCGCCGTCTCCCGTAACGTCAGGAAGAGACCTGCCGCAGGCCGCGCAGGGCCTCCTGCACATCGTGCCGGGCCTCGGCCGTTTCCGGATAGACGGCATAGGCCGGATAGGGGAATTCGGGGGCATCTTCCACCCGCTCAAGGTCGCCCGCTGCCAGATGGGGCGCGACGGTTCCCTTGCGGAAATAGCCCATGCCGCCCGTGCGCAGAATATAGTGGAGGGCGAGCGGACCGAAATCCACCTTCAGCGCCGGTTCGGCAAACCCCGCCGGCCCGAAACCGCCCTGCCCGGCAAATTGCGGCCCCCAGTCGACATGCACATAGTCCGGCGGACCGCTCTCTCCCGAGCTGGCAACCCTGCGCACCAGCACGAGCCGTTCCTCTTCCATCAGCTCGACCTTGAAGCCCGGCATCAGCTTCGGCGCGTAGAGCACGGCGACATCGAGCACGCCGGTGCGCAGCTGCTCGAGCAGCTGGTCGGGCATGCCGACGGCGGCATGAATGGCGATGGCAGGGCAATTGCCCTTCATCCAGACCAGCCAGTCGAGCATCAGCGGGTTCCACAGGCTCATCTCGCCGCCCACCGCCACGACCGAGGTTCGACCCGGTGGCACGGTGAGCTGCTGGCGTGCCCGCTCCCAGACCTGGACGAAGGATTGCGCGAAACGCTCGAATTCGCGGCCGGCAGCGGTCAATGCGGCTCCGTTGCGCGTGCGCACGAAAAGCTTGCGCCCCAGCGCCTCCTCCAGCGTGCGGATGCGCGCACTCACCGTCGTCTGGGTGATGTGCAGCCGCTCGGAAGCCTTCAGGAAGCTGCCGGTATGGACGATCTCGAGGAAGGTGCGCGCCCGGTCGATATCCATGGAATTCCCCGTTGAGTGCAATTATTTTGCCTTCATACAGGATTTGATGCGGCTTGCCTTCCGTCTTTCCGCTGGCCGAGCCTTCCGACTGCGGGAAGCGGCGGACCATCGTGTCGACGCGCATGACGTCGGCGTGAGCGCTCTTTGCACAGCCGTGCGAAAACCCGTGAGGGGCCTGGCATGAAAGTGCGGGAATGCTCCGCATGATTTCCGGTTTTTCTGGAGAAATCTGCTCCGGCGCCGCTTTGCACAGGGCGAAGAATATGCGCAAGTAGGCGTAGACGCCACCGGAGGCAGGAAGACGTGTCGACACCCAGATCCAGGCCGAAAAAGGCCTCGGTCAGCGCCATTCGCGTGGCCGAGCTCGCGGGCGTCTCGCGCTCGGCCGTCTCGCGCACCTTCACCGACGGGGCCAGCGTTTCGCCGGCAACGCGTGCCAAGGTGCTCGCGGCGGCGGAAAAACTCGGATACCACGTCAACCATCTGGCGCGCGGGCTGATCCATCACCGGTCCGGCATCGTCTGCATGATCGTGGCGGAACTTCAGGCGCCTTTCCACTCCAATGTGGTGGAGGTCACCACGCGCAAGCTGCAGGCGATCGGCAAGGTGGTGATGGTGCTGAATACCGCCGGCCAGCCGGACAATGTCGAGGCGGCCCTGCGCCAGACGCTGAACTACCGGGCGGACGCCACGGTGGTGGTGTCAGGTGCCCCGCCCGTCTCGCTGATCGAGACCTGCATCGAGAACGGCCAGCGCGTGATCCTCATCAACCGCGACGATCCGATCGAGGGGCCGGAGATCGTGCTGGTGGACAACGAGAGCGCGGCGCGCGAAGCCTGCCTCATGCTGCACCGCGCCGGCTGCCGGCGCCTTGCCGTGGTCAGCTCGACGGCCGGCACGCCGAGCATCGTGACGCGCGAACAGTCCTTCGTCGCCGCTGCCGCCGAGCTCGGGCTTGAAGCCCAGGTCAGCCGTGCCGGGCCGACCAGCTACGCGACCGGCGCGGAGGGCGCCCGCCAGCTGCTCGGGGCCTCCAGCCGACCGGACGGCGTGTTCTGCGTCACCGACCTGCTGGCGCTCGGCTTCATGGATGTGGCCCGGCTGGAATTCCGCCTCGACATCCCCGAGGCGCTCTGCGTCGTCGGCTTCGACGATATCCCGCAGGCGGGCTGGATCGGCTACAACCTCACCACCTTCCGCCAGCCGATCGGCGCGATCGCCGACCATATCGTCGCCATCATCGAGAAGGACGAGGCCGAGCCCGCCCCGCCCAAGCGCCTGCCGACGCAGGTCGCCTGGCGCAAGAGCGTACGGCCCTAGAACCTGACAGGTTCTAGGTTTCTTTGTGTTCGTTTGTCTCTTCGGGAAAACCGGTTCCCACTTTTCCCTGACAAACTCTAAAGTGCCCTTACGGCAAGGTCGGGCAGGCTGAGGGAGAAATCCCGGTTCGGCGGGCGTTCGAGATAGGCGCGCATCATGCGCAGCAGCGTGGCGAAGCGGGCCGGCAGGCCGTCGCCCTCGATATGCGGCGCCCTTGCGCAGAGGTCCCGATAGAAAGCCAGCCGGTCGGTCGCGATGTCCGCATGGCTGAGTTCACCCGCCTTGCGCAGCCGATACCAGTCCTCGACGAGTGCGCCGAGGCCGAAGGTCGGCGCGCCGGCGCGGTCGAACCCAAGCGCTTCAAGAAGATCGGCGACCGTCGCCGTGCGCGCGAACTCCACCATCTCGCGCGGCCATTCGCGTGCGAGATAGCGCCCGTGCACGAGATTGACCAGATGGCGGCTGAGGAAGGCGCCATGATCGGCCGCCGAACTGGCGGCAGGCTCCTCCGCTCCTTCCCGCGCCGCCTCGGCGCGATAGGCCGCAAAGGCTGCGTCATGGCCGGGCACCTGCCGCAGCGAGAGCGTGCGGATCTCGCTGCGATCGGTATGGAGATCGACGATCTTCAGGCCCGGCCCGTAGCCGACCGGCGAGGGAACCGCGATATTGACGAAGCGCCCCGCGCCCGTCTCGTGCCGCGCCGTGTCGTTGACATGAAGATGGCCGGAAAAATGCAGGGGAACGCCGGTGGCGGCAAACGCATCGGCCACCGCGGCCGTCGGCGCGCGGCGGGCAAGGCCGGTGGCGCCGAACAGCGCGACCTCCTCGCTCGACACGCCGCCGAGCGGATCGAGCGCCGGATAATGCGAGAAGGCGACGAGCCGCTTGCCCTTGTCCTTCGCCCGTGCCGCCACGTCCGCCATCCAGGCAAAGAGATGGGCGCGATGCGCGAGCACCGCCCGCCAGCCGCCGTCGGTCGGATCGTGGAACTGGGCAGGATCGGCAAGATCGTCCGCCCCGTCGCGCGGCACGCAGACATTGGCGTCGATGGCGAGCACCCAGAGGCCTTCCACCGGCTCGACGAGATAGGAGGAATCGATCATCCGGCAGCGCGTGCCGCCGTCCGGGCTCACCGCTTCGTAACTGCGGGCCGACCAGGCAGGGTCGGTGCCGAAGGGGCTTTCCCAGTGGAGATCGCCGGCTTCCGGCGTGAAGCCGAGGCCGGAAAGCATAGCAAGCGCCTCCGCCGTGCCGAGCGTTGCCGCCTCCGGGCAATCGGCGCTGCGCAGGAGCAGCGGCGTGCCGTCGGTCATGAGGAAGCTCTTGTCCTGCGGCCGGCCGGCAAGGGCATAGAAATCGTGGTTGCCGGGGGTCATCAGCACGCGGATGCCATGGCGCTCCCGATACTCCGCAACAAGGGCAAGCGCGGCGCGGATATTCGGCCGCTGGCCGTCGTCGGTGAGGTCGCCGACGAGGAGCACGATCTTCGCGCCTGACGCGGCGACGCGGTCCAGCGCCGCGCGGAAGGCGGGGATGCTCTCGTTGAAGACGCGGGTCGAGGCGGCGGTCTCGGCGAAGCTGCGGATGGCGCCGGGCAGGCCCGAACCGTCCGGCATCCAGGCACAATCATGCACATGCGGATCGGCAATGACGGCGATGCGGATCATGCGGTGGCCCTTGCGGGGGCGGCAGCGCGGGCACGGTCGGCCTCGACGAGGCGCACCCAGCCGGCGGCGCTTTCGGCGGCGGCGACCAGCATGGGCTTCGGCGTCTCGTGCCATTCGTCGGGGTGCAGCGCGCGCTTCACCCGCACATGGTCGACGGCGGAGGCGAGTGTCGGGAATTCGCCGGGGATCTGCAGGTGCAGCAGCAGCGCGGCGAGGATCACCGAGCGGGAACGCCCGGCCCGGCAGTTGACCAGCACGTTGCCGCGCTCGCGCATCGGGTAGCTCGGCTTTTCTGGAAGTATCTGCTGCAGCGCGCCGAGCAGCTGGTAGTAACCGGCGAGGAACATCGTTTCGGGATTGCCGGGACCGTCGACAATGCCGAGCTTGTAGTAGCGGATGGGTGCCGGGCCGTAGCCGACGCGGCTGTCATGCGAGACCTCGTCGGGCGCCGCGACATAGTTGAAGTCGAGATTGACCGCGCAGTTGAGCACGGTGGAAATGCCGTTCTCGCGCAGCAGCGGTACGTCCGATGCTCCCTCGCGGCCGCCGACGAAGAGATCGACGCCGAAGCCCGGCAGGTTTTCGTAGACGCGGCTGATCGACGGGCGATCGTAATGGCGGGTTTTCTTTTCGGTCATGCGGTTCTCCGATGCTCTTCTTCCGCTGCGGCCAGAAGGTCCGGCCCGGCGAGAAGGGGAATGCCTGTCGCCTCCGACAGGGTGGCGGCGACGCCCGGCGCGGCGGCCAGCACGGCAGCGCCGGCGGTCAGCCCGCCGATCGACAGGAACGGCCCCGTCACCCCGCCGGCCTCGCGCACGAGAAGTAGACCGGCAAGGCAATCCCAGGAATTCATGTGCAGCTCCGCATAGCCATCGCTGCGCCCGTCCGCAACATAGGCGAGCCCCAGCGCTCCGCAGGCGCCGCGCCGGACATTGCTGCCCGCCTCATAGAGCGCGTTGAGCGCGCCGATATAGCGGGAGAGCGGCCGGCGGTTCGACCAGCCCATCTCGAAGGAGGTTGCGGTGATGTCGGTCGTGGCGGAAACGTGGATCGGCTTGCCGTTGAGGGTAGCCCCGCGACCGAGGCGGGCGAAATAGACCTCGTCCAGCACGGGGTTGACGATGGCGCCGAGCTGCACCTCGCCGTCCGCGATGAAGGCGATGGCGACGCAGAAATGCGGGATCGCGCGGGCGAAATTGGCCGTGCCGTCGATGGGATCGACCACCCAGGCCTGGCGGCCCGGCTCGCCGCCGCCCTCCTCGCCGAGGAAGCCGTCCTCGGGGAAGGCGTCGGAAATCCGGGCGCGCAGATGATCCTCCACCTGCCCGTCGGTTTCCGTCAGGTAATCCTGCGGGCCCTTCATGCTGATCGCCTGCCCCGTCTGCCGGGCAAAGCCCGCGCGGGCGAGATCCGCCGCCTCGTGGACCAGGTCGTGCAGGAAGGCCTCCCGGCGATCGATCGCCCCGTCGTCAATGCTCATGCGCCCTGTCTTTCCTGCCCTGTTCGTCGTTTTCGGTTCGTCAGTCCCGCCGCAAAGGCGGCAGGCGGGCCGCGGCCCGGCCCGCCCATCTTTCGCTCAGCGCTTGTAGTGGACGCGCCAGAAATCCTGCCAGTCCTGCCGGCTGTCCCAGTCTTCGAGGCCCGTCGCGGGGTCGTAGATCAGCAGCGTTTCAAGATGTTTGCCGATGCCCGACGGCTCGTCGGCGGGCAGGCCCACGCTGCGATTGCTCGACATCTTGCCATCGTCGGTCTGCGGTGCGATGCCCTCGGCCGTCATGGCGTAGTGGACGAAGAGCTTCGCCGTATTCGGGCTGTCCGAGCCCTTGACGATGACGCCGACCGTCGGGTTGGCGAAACCGATGATCGGATCCACCCCGGCGCAAAGGCCGAGCGTGAAGCCCTTGCCCGCATTGTCGCGGAACTTGGCGGAGGAGACGAGGCCGATGAAGGGCTCGCTCTGGCCGGGCGCGGCGACGGCCTCGGCGGCGGCGGAATCCGAATCCGTCAGCAGCGGGCCGTTGGCCGCCAGCGCCGCCACGAAGGCTTGCGTCGCGCTGCCGAGGTCGCTTTCCAGCTTCTTGCCGTACTGCTTCTCGTAGGCGGCGGCGATCTTGTCGTCGATGCGGCTGCGCATCTGGTTGAACCAGTCGGTGTAGGACGGCTTGCCGAGCGGGTCCTGCATCGCGACCTTGCCCTTCCACTCCGCCTCGGTGAGCTGCCAAATGTTGGTGATCGGGCACTTGTCGTAGAGCTTGGTGTTGTAGGCGAGGAAGTTGGGGCTCGACACGACGAGCAGCGGGTTGTGGGCCTCGGGCGAGATGTCCTTGGCGAGATCCGGCGGCACCCAGTTTTCCACGAAGCCGGCGGGCATCAGCTGGCCGACCACCGCCGAGGGGTCGGAGATGAAGGACACGTCCGTCTGGATGTTGCCCGACTGGGATTCGCGGATGATCGTCTCGAGCTGCGCGGTCGCCTTGGATTTGGCGCCCTCCGCCTTCAACCCGTATTTGGCGTTGAACGCCTCGACCATGTCGACGATCTTGCCGGTGCTGTCATAGACCGACAGCGGCGGCTCCTTCTTTGCCGCCTCGATGAGGGCGTCGAGATTGAACTCTTCCGCCAGCGCCCCGCCGGCCATGCCGAGCACAAGGGCGACACCCGCCAGTAAACCGTATTTCCGCATGCTCTCCTCCTCCAGCTTCGCCCCATCCGTCTCTTCCCATCGGACGGCGCGGGTTTCAGTTTCCGTTTCGGTTCAGGCGGCCTGCGCCAGCGTGTCGTCGGCGCCGGCGAGCCTCAGGCCCGCCGCGTCGAAGACGTGCATGGCCGTCGGCCGTGCGTGTACGAAGACCCGCTCGCCGCCCTTCAGCACCGGGCATTCGGTGGTGGTGGCGAAAAGGGCGCGGCCGTCGACCTTCAGTTCGATGATCCAGCTTCCGCCGGTCGGCAGGATGCCGGTAACCTCGGCCGCATGGCGGAAGCTGTCGCCGGGAACGGCAGCCTCCGAGCGCGCGATCTGCAGGGCCTCGGGCCGAAAGCCCACCGAGCCGACCCCCGCGCTCTCGCCGAGCCGACCGGCGAGCCAATGCGATGCGGCGCGATCCAGCGTATGGCCGGTCGCGGTTTCGAGAATGTTGATCGGCGGACTGCCGACGAATTCGGCGACGAAGCGGTTTGCCGGCCGGTCGTAGATGTCGTTGGGCGTGCCGAGCTGCTGCAACCGGCCCTCGTTCATGACGGCGATGGAGGTGGCGAGCGTCATCGCCTCCCACTGGTCGTGCGTGACGAAGACGATGGTGGTGCGGAAGGCGGCGTGGATGCGCTTCAGTTCGGCGCGCATTTCGAGCCTCAGGCGCGCGTCAAGGTTGGACAGCGGCTCGTCGAGCAGCAACACCCCGGGATTGACCGCCAGCATGCGGGCGAGCGCCACACGCTGCTGCTGGCCGCCGGAGAGCTGCGAGGGATAGCGGTGCCGGTACTTCTCGATATCCAGCGCCTTCATGACCTCGGTGACGCGCGCCTCGCGCTCGGCCTTCGGCATCTTGCGCAGGCGCAGGCCGAAATCCGTGTTGCGCTCGATGGTGAGATGCGGCCAGAGCGCATAGGACTGGAAGACGAGGCCCATGCCGCGCTTTTCCGGGCCGATGAAGGCACCGCGCGCCGGGCTGTCGACGATCTTCCCGCCGACGCCGATCTCGCCGTCGGTCAGGTTCTCCAGCCCCGCGATCATGCGCAGCGTCGTCGTCTTGCCGCAGCCGGAGGGCCCGAGCAGGCACATGAACTCGCCGTCCCCGATGTGGAGGTCGAGGTCGCTCACCGCGTTGGGCGAGCCGGCGCCGTAGGATTTCTGCACATGGCTGAGAACGATATCGGGCATCAGTTTCCAAGTCCCTCGGCAAGGTTGGTGCGGGTGAGCCGCTGGGCGAGCACCGTGCCGCCATAGGCAAGGCCGGCGATGATCAGCACCACGGCATTGGCGGCCTGGGTATAGTTGTAGTCCACGAGGCGCAGCGAGAAGGTCGTCAGCACGTCCGTGGCGGGCACGGCGAGGATGACGAAGAGGCTGAGCCCCTTGATGCCCGAGATGAAGGGCAGGAGGATGCCGGTGACGAGCGAGCCCTTCTGGATCGGGATGACGATTGATGTCATGCGGCGGAACCAGCCGGCGCCGACGATCTGCGCTGCCTCCTCCGGATCCTTGCCGAGCTGCATCATGGCCGAAATGCCGGCGCGGGACGCATAGGGCATCTGGTCCGCCATCAGCGCGAGGATGAGGATCAGCGTCGTGCCGTAGAGGCCGGGGATCGGCCCGCGCTGCACGGCGAAAAGCGAGAGATAGGCCGCGGCAAAGGCGATGCCGGGCACCAGATAGGGCATGAAGGTGACCTGCCGCAGGAAGATCGCCAGCGGCCGGATGGTGGTGCGCACCACGACATAGCCCGTCAGCACGCCGAGGATGCCCGAGCAGATGGAGGCGATACCGACGATCGAAATCGTGTTCCACGCCGCCTGCCAGAGATCGGGGCTGAGCAGGATGCCGGTGCGCATGGCGACCGTCGGCAGGTCCTGGCCGATCCAGTAGTCGAGCGTGAAGTTCGACAGGGCGAAGCTGCCGGGCTGGTGCATGACCGTCGAAAGCGCCAGCGTCAGGAGGGGCATGCCGACCGAGACGACGAAGATGGCGGCGGCAAAGCCGCTGGCCGGCCAGCGCCAGGATTTCAGCCGCGACAGCCGGTTCATCGCGCCCTTGGAGCCGACGGTGACGAAGCGGCGCGCCTCGCGGGCGAGATGCGCGTCGATCATGATGGCCAGCACGCCGATCAGCATGATGGCGCCGGCGAGCACGCCCGCAACGCCGGTCTGGCGCGAGCCGATGGACCGGTAGAGCGAGGTCGCCAGCACGTCGAACTTCACCGGCAGGCCGAGCACATAGGGCACGCCGAACTCGCCGAGGCATTTGGCGAAGATGAGCAGCACGGCTGACAGCAGCGCGGGGCGCATCAGCGGCAGGATGATCTGCAGGGCGACCACCCGGCCCGGCGCACCGAGAATGCGCGCGCTGTCCTCCAGCTGGCTGTCGAAGCGGCGCAACGCCGAGCCGAACAGCAGGACGACGAAGGGCGTGTAGTGCAGCGCGAGGATGATGGTGATCGGCACCTGGCCATAGGCGAGCCAGTCCGGCGGCGTCAGGCCCACCGCCTCGAACCAGCCCGGCTGGCCGCCGACGGTGCGGTTCTTGAACAGCGTGGTCCAGGCGAGCGCGAAGGTCCAGGCCGGCAGCATGTAGGGCACGATGAGGGCGGTGGCGAACCAGCGGCGGCCGAACATGTCGGTGCGCGCGATCAGCCACGCGAGAATGCCGCCCACCGACAGCGAGATGGCAATGGCGCCGAAGGCGACCTTCAGCGTGTTGAGGAGCGGTTCCCAGAAGAGATCGTGCGCGACCGGCGAAGCGAAGGCGCGGTAGAGGTAGTAGGCGGTGAAGCTGCCCGTTTCGCCTGCCGTGCGCCGCTCGTCACCGAACTGCACGGTCGCCGCGTCCGCAAGGATCGACAGGATCGGCACGACGATGAGATAGGCGAACAGCGCCGCCATCAGGACGGCGATGACAGTCGTCGGCTCGCGCAGCGCCAGCCGCAACCGGTAGCGCCAGCGCGCGCCGCCAACGGGCGCCGGCGCTACAGTCGCATCAGAGGCGGCCATGAAGCCCGCCTTGTGCGCTGCGGCACGTTCTTCCGACAGTGTTCGCAAAGCCGTGCAATGTTTCCTCCCCTGCCCGCTTTCGCCGGCCACCGCACCGAATTTGACCAAATCGGGAATGTTTCCTCCCATCCCGATTGATCATTGGGTGCAGTCAATCACTGAGGGTCGGTGCTTGTCAATATAATATTGCACAGCCGTGCATTGATGCGCAAAGCCGGCCTGCTAGGTGAGCCCGGCCAGCCTTTCGAGGTCGGCGCGGGCGCCCGGGCCGGCGGCGACGACCGGCCCGCCCCTGGTCAATTGCTCGCCCTCCACCGGGAAGGGATGATGCCAGCCGCCGGCCTCCTTCACGAGGCAATAGCCGGCAAGGCAATCCCAGGCGTGCATGTAGGGCTCGTAGTAGCCGACGAGCCGGCCGGCCGCGACATAGGCGAGCATCAGCGCACCGGAGCCGTTGCGGATGAAGGTGCCGCCTGCCTGCAGCAGCCGGCGGATGATGTCGGCCATGGCGTCCGGCGTCACATGGCTGTTGGCGCCGATGCCGGTCATGGCGTTGCGCACGTTGCGGGTGGGATCCAGCGTCAGGACCTTGCCGTTGAGCTTGGCGCCCCGGCCGGCGGCGGCGGCATAGAGCTCGTTGTGGCAAGGCGCGCCGATGACGCCGATGACGGGCTCATTGTCGTGCAGCACGGCGATCGAGACGCACCAGGTCGGCATGCCGCTGACGAAAGGCGCGGTGCCGTCAATGGGATCGACCACCCAGGTGTAGCCGGAGCTGCCGGCCGTGTGGCCGAACTCCTCACCGAGGAAGCCGTCCCCGGGGAACGTCGCCTCGACCCGCTCGCGGATCAGCTTTTCCACGGTGCGGTCGGCGATGGAGACGACATCCTGCGGGTCGCGCTTTGTCTCGATCACCAGGCTGTCGCGACGGTTGAAATAATCGAGTGCCATGGCTCCCGCCTCCTGGGCGATGGCCTTGGCGAGGACGAAGCGTCTGTCTAGGTCCGTCTCTTGCGACGTCATGCTGTTTTCCTTGCATAAAAACAAAAAGATAGAGCGTTTCCGCGATTCGAAGAAAAGTGGACTTGCTCTAGTTGCTGATGAGGGCGATGCCGCGGCCCTTGAAGCCGAGCGTGGCGTCGGAGGCAGCGGGCAGGATGCGGTCGACGGCATGGTCGACGATGAAGAGCGTGCCGACATCGGTTTCCACCTCGTATTCGACATGGTCGCCGAGATAGGCCGAGTGCAGGATGCGGCCGGCCAGCCCCTCGCCGCGGCCTTCGGCGAGCGTTACCGCGCCGGGGCGCACGGCAAGGCTGGCAGCGCCCGGCTTCGCCCGGCCGGCGGGCACGCGATGCTTCAGGCTGCCGATGCGGATGTCGGCCTCCGTGCCGTCGATGCCCAGGACCTCGCAGGCGATGACATTCGCCTCGCCCATGAAATCGGCGATGAAGGCGGAGGCGGGGAACTCGTAGAGATCGCGCGGGGCGCCGGACTGCGCGATCTCGCCATCCTTCATGACGATGATGCGGTCGGAGACGGCGAGCGCCTCGTCCTGGTCATGCGTGACATAGACGGCGGTGAAGCCGAGGCGTTGCTGAAGTTCGCGGATCTCCGTGCGCACCCGCCGGCGCAGGCGCGCGTCGAGGTTGGAGAGCGGCTCGTCGAGCAGAAGCACCTGCGGTTCCAACACCAGCGCGCGGGCGACGGCGACACGTTGCTGCTGGCCGCCGGAAAGTTCGGCCGGCAGGCGTCCGCCCATGCCGGCGAGGCCGACGAGCGCCAGCCCCTCCTCCGCCTTCTCCCGCGCCTCCTTGCGCGAGAGGCCGGAGGATTCGAGGCCATAGGCGACGTTGTCGAGCGAACTCATATGCGGAAAGAGCGCATAGGACTGGAAGACCATCGAGACGTCGCGCTCGTTGGCCGGCAGCATGGTGACGTCCTTGCCCCCGATGAGGATGCGCCCGGCCGTCGGATGTTCCAGCCCGGCGAGCATGCGCAGCGTCGTCGTCTTGCCGCAGCCGGAAGGGCCGAGCAGGGTGACGAGCGTGCCGGGCTCGATGGTGAGCGAGAGGTCGGGAATGGCGGTGAAGGCGCCGAAGGTCTTCTTCACGTTCTCGAACGTGACGGAACCGGCTTTCTGGTTGATCATGCGATTTTCTCCTGACGAGAGGGGGCAAGGCCGGCGACGCGGTTCTCACGGCGCAGGCGCCGTTCGCCCACGAGAAGCTGGAAGCCGGTGATGACCGTGATCATCACGACGATCAGCATGGAGGAATAGGCGATCGCCACGCCGTACTCGCCGTTCTCGACGAGGCCGACGATATAGGAGGTCGCCATGTTGTATTCGGCGCTGACGAGGAAGATGACGGCGCTGATCGAGGTGATGGCGCGCACGAAGGAATAGACGAGCGCGGCGGTGATGGCGGGCCGCAGGAGCGGCAGGATGACCTTGCGGATGGTGCGGAAGCTGCCGGCACGCAGCGTCAGCGAGGCCTCGTCCAGGCTCTTGTCGAGCTGGCTCATCGCCGCAATCCCGCCGCGCACGCCGACCGGCATGTTGCGGAAGACGAAGCAGGCGATGAGGATCAGTGCCGAGCCGGTCATCTCCAGCGGGGGCAGGTTGAAGGCCATGATGTAGCTGACGCCGATGACCGTGCCGGGAATGGCAAAGCTCATCATCAGCGCGAACTCGAAGACGTTCTTGCCGGTGAATTTCTGGCGCACGATGATGTAGGCCGTCAGAAGGCCGACGATGGCCGTCAGCGGTGCGGAGATCAGCGCGATCTCCATCGTCGTCCAGAACGAGTTCCAGGCAACGCCCGTCCAGGCGATGCCGCCGTCGAAGCCGATGGAGAAGGCCTTGGCGTAGTGGTCGAGCGTCAGCGAGTTGTCGAGGCCCCAGGTCTTCACGAAGCCGCCGACGAGGATCATGCCGTAGACGACCAGCGTGAACAGGCCCCAGGGGATGACGATGGCATGCACGCCGAGCGACACCCCGCGCGGCAGCGCGATATGCGCCCCGCTGTCGCCCTTGCCCGTCACGGTGGCGAAGTTCTTGCCCGACAGCCAGAAGCGCTGGGCGAGGAAGGCCGAGAGCGTGAAGACGAGCAGGACCGTGGCGAGCACGGCGGCGCGCGATGGGTCGTTCTGCGAGCCGACCACGGCGAAGAAGATCTCCGTCGAGAGCACGCCGTGGCTGCCGCCGAGCACCAGCGGATTGCCGAAATCGGCCATGCTCTCGATGAAGCCGATGAGGAAGGCATTGGCGAGGCCCGGCTTCATCAGGGGCAGCGAGACGCGCCGGAAGGTGCGCCAGCGGTCGGCGCGCAGTGTCGTGGAGGCCTCCTCCATCGACGGGCTGACACCCTCGACGACGCCGATCAGGACGAGGAAGGCGATCGGCGTGAAGGAGAGGACCTGCGCGATCCAGATGCCGGTGAGGCCGTAGAGCCAGCGGCCGGGCTCGATGCCGAAGAGATCGGAAAGCCCCTGTGTGACGACGCCCGCGCGGCCGAAGAGCAGCGTCAGCGCCAGGCCGATGACGAAGGGCGGCGTGATGATCGGCAGGATGGTGAGGAGGCGCAGGCCCTTCTTGTAGGGAAAGCGCGTGCGGGTGGCGACCAGCGCGAAGGCAAGGCCGAGCAGCGTCGAGCCGAGGCCCGTCATGATGGCGAGCCACAGGGTGCGCCAGGCGACGCCGCAGCGCCCGCCACCGATGACGCAGCTGAGGCTCCAGATGCCGGGATCCTGCATGTTGCGGATGAAGCCGTCCGGATTGAACGAGCCGTCGAAATCCTGCACCGAGCCGGCGAACATGCTGCCGATCGGATAGAAGACGAAGACCGCGACGAGGAAGACGAGCAGCGAGATGGCGCTGACGACGAAGGCATCGCCCTTCATCACGCCGCGCTCGGCAAGGCCGAAGGCGAAGAGAAGCACGAAGACGACCGCCGAGAGCACGGCCCCGGCGCCCATCGAGGGCTGGCCGTCCGAAAGCGCGCCGAACAGGCTTTCGCTCACCGTCCATGTCCAGCCGGAAAAGCCGATGGCAAGGCCCTGCAGCGACAGGAAGAGGATGCCGAGCGCGCCCAGAAAGGCGAGGGCTGCACCACGGCGCATCGGATCCGCCATGCTGCGCGCGGCGACCGCGAGAAGAAGAAGAAGCGCGCTACCGGCCAGCCACAGGCGGTCATGCACGGCGATCTGCACGAGGCCAGGCGCGGCCTCGGTGGAAAGAGGGAACCCGGCCAGCCAACCGAACCCGTAGAAGCCGCCGTCGATCCGGTACCAGGGCAGTAGGGTCAAAGTGACCACGCCCAGGATCAGGACCACGTCCAGCCTGCGATTGCCATGTCTCATGGCCGACCTCGCTGTGATTTGTCGTTTCGGGAAGACGGCGCCCGGAGGAGACGGGCGCCGTCCATCAGGCCGTCAGTTGGCGGCCGCGCCGACTTCACGGTCCCAGCGCTCCAGCAGCGCCTTGCGCTTGGCCGGGTCGCCATAGGTCTTGAAGTCGTAGTCGATCAGCTTGATGTCCTCGAAGCGCGGTGCCTCCTTCGGGATTTCGGCGCTCTTGTTGGACGGCAGCTGGAAGGATTTCGCATCCTTCATGCGCGACTGGACTTCCGGGGTCAGCGCCCAGTCGTACCAGACCTTGGCGTTGTCGAGGTTGCGCGCGCCCTTGACGATCGACATGGAGCCGATCTCGTAGCCGGTGCCCTCGCAGGGCGTGATCGACTTGACCGGGAAGCCTTCGGCCGTCTGCGTCACCGCGTCATGCACGAAGACGATGCCGAGCGCCGTCTCGCCGCGGGCCGCCGCCTTGACGGGTGCCGAGCCGGACTTGGTGTATTGCGAGATGTTGTCGTTGAGCTTCTTCAGGTAGTCGAAGGCCGGGTCCTCGCCCATGATCTGCACGAGGGAGGCGAGCGCCGTATAGGCGGTGCCGGAGGAGTTGGGGTTGGCAATCTGGATTTCGCCCTTCAGCTCGGGTGCCAGGAGATCGGCCCAGCAGACCGGCTCCTTGAAACCCTTCGCCTTGAAGATCTCGGTGTTGTAGCCCCAGCCGAGCGCACCGGCATAGATGCCGACCGTCTTGTAGCCCGCGCTTTCGGCCTGTTTCTTCGCCCAGTCGTTGAGTTCGTCGAGCTTCGGCGACTTGTATTCCAGGGTCAGGTTTTCCGAGGCGGCCTGGAGATGCGGATCGCCGGTGCCGCCCCACCAGATGTCGGTCTTCGGGTTGCGGGCCTCGGCGCGCACCTTGGCATAGGTCTCGCCCGAGGACAGGCGCACCATATTCACCTTGATGTCGCTGTGCGCCTTCTCGAAATCGCCCTTCATCTGCTCGCAGATGACGACGTCGGCCGAGCAGATGAGGTTGAGGTCGCCGGCCGCCTGCGCCGGCAGGGCGGCAAGCGCCGTTCCGGCGAAAAGCATGAGGGAAAGGGTCTTGGTCTTCATTGGGGCATCCTCCTGTTGCCTTGGTTTGAATCCTGGCGCGAACGGACATGCCGGGGCCATCGGGCTGCCCGCGGGCGGCTCGTTCGCGTTCTTGTCGATTTGGGTCTGTTTCCGGTCCTCGATCAGTTCGTTGCGGAGAGCACCGCGTCGAACCGTTTGAGCAGCCGATGTCGTTCTTCGGGCGTGCCGAAGGTGGCGAAGTCGTAGTCCACCATCTTGATCAGCGAGATGTCGGGCGCGGCGAGCGGCAGGCTCGCCATGGAATTCGAAGGTACCTGGTTCTGGCCGGCCGCGGCACCCGTCGCCTGGCCTTCCGGGCTCAGCGCGAAATCGACGAAGCGTTTTGCCGCTTCGACATGGCGCGCGCCCCTGACGATGCTGACGGCGCCGATCTCGTAGCCCGTACCTTCGCAGGGCGCGACGATGACCAGCGGGGACCCCGCCTGTTTCTGCGTGACCGCATCGTGCATGAAGGAAATGCCGATCAGCACCTCGCCCCGCGCCGCAGCCTTGACCGGGGCGGAGCCAGACGCCGTGTAGCGCTCGATGTTGCGGTTGAGCGCGGCGAGATAGCGGAAGGCCTCGTCCTCGCCGAAGAGCTGCACCAGCGTCGCCAGTGTCGTGAACGCAGTGCCGGAGGAGTTCGGATTGCCGCTCTGGATGCGGCCGCGATAGGCAATGTCCGCCAGGTCCTTCCAGCAGGTTGGCGCCGGCAGCTTCGCCGCGCGCAGCAGGTCGGCATTGTAGGCAAAGCCCAGCGCCCCGGCATAGATGCCGGCCGAGCGGCCGCCGGACATGGCGAAGAAGTTCTGCGCCCAGGGCAGCATGTCGCGCTCATGCGCCGGCTGGTAGGGCTCGAGCAGGTTTTCCGAACCGGCCTGCAGATGTGTGTCGCCCGTGCCGCCCCACCAGACGTCTATGGTGGGCGCGTCCTTTTCCGCGCGGATCTGGTTGAGGATGTCGCCGGTGCTCCGGCGCGTCATCGCGATCTCAAGGCCGGTCTCCGCCTCGTAGGCCTTCTGCATGGCGGCACACCACACCTCGTCCACACCGCACAGGACGGTGAGCGAAGGGGCCGTCATGCCGGCCGTGGCGGTCGCCAGCCACAGGGCCACGCCCGCGCCGAAAGCGCTGATGCCTCTCACGATGTTCCTCCCATTTGGAACGCCCTCCTCACTGCCGGACCTTCCAATCTCCGCGTTCAGGATGGCATATCCGCCGCGCACCGCAATCGAAGAATGGTTACCGTTCTTACAATCCCCGGCCGGTGCGCCCTGTCAAAAATGACAAAGGTTACAAATGTGACAAAGCCGCATAATGCGAGCTGCTTTGAACAATCATCCGGGCCTTACTATGATGGGTGCGGGAGGACGGACATGTGTTGAACGAGAGGGTACGGATTCTGATCGTCGAGGACGATCCCGACATGGCGGAGCTCATCTCCGATCTGGTGGAGGCCGAGGGCTGGATACCGGTGACCGCACCATCGGCGGAGGTGGCGGCGGGCGTGCTGGCGCGCGAGAGCGTGCATCTCGTGCTCATCGACCATAACCTGCCCGGCATTTCCGGCAGGGCCTTCGCCCAGCGCCTGCGCGCGCAGACCAGTATCGGCATCGTCATGGTGACGGCGGCGGGCAGCCCCGCCGACCGGGTGCTGGGGCTGGAGACGGCGGCGGACGACTATGTCGTCAAGCCCTTCGAGCCCATCGAGCTGACGGCGCGCATCAAGGCCGTGCTGCGGCGGACGATCCCCACGCTGAAGCCCGAGCGGGACGGCGAGCGTGAGCACGAACCGGCTTCCCTGAAGCTCGGCGACTGGTCGGTGGATCTGGCGCGCCGCCGCGCCGTCTGCCGCACCGATCCCGGAAAGTCGCTGACCGGCGCCGAATTCGCCCTGCTGGAAATCCTCGCCGAGACGCCGAACATCCCGGTCAGCCGGGCGCATATCCTCGACCGTCTCGGCGCGGAAAGCGACCGCTACATTGACCGCAACGTCGACGTGCTGGTGCTGCGCCTGCGCCGCAAGATCGAGCGCAATCCGGACCTGCCGCGCCATGTCAAGACGCGGCGCGGCAAGGGTTATGTGCTCGACACCGACGACACCGAGCTTTCGCCGTGATCAACCGCCCCTTCCTGTCCTCGATCGCCTTCCGCCTGCCCTTTGCGATCGTCTTCATCTGCGTGCTCGTCGTCAGCCTGTCGACCATCGCCATCTATGGCTTGCAGCGGGCGCGCGAGGAGATGGCGACCTATGGCCTGCAGGCCTTTTCCAGCCTCGCCAAGGCCTCGCTGGTCTCGCGGCAGGTCTCCGATCTCGTCTCCAGCGCGCCCTTCCTGATGAACGCCACCTCGCCCTACCGGGTTTCCAGCGAAAGCCGCTCGGTGGTCGCGCAGGTCGATGCGCTGCTGCACGCCATGGCGCCGGATAGCGGCCCGGCCGGGATGAAGGGTTTTGCCAGCACCCGTATCGTCGAGCTTCTCGAAACGATCCGCACGCAGACCACGGCACTTGCCGGCGATGCGGACAGCGCCCAGCAGCACAAGGCCGAGGCCGCCGCGGCGCTCGGCGAGATCGCTACCGGCAGCGGCATCGCGGATGCCGATTTCCGCCGGCGGCTGAACGCCATCGTGCAGTCGGCGTCCAATTCCGACAGCCTGTTCCAGCTCGGGGAACTGCGCCGCCGCTATGTGGCCGAAACCGCGCCGCGCATTGCGCGCGCCGCGCCGGACGTGCGGATTTCCGCTGCCGAATTCGCGCCCTACGAGCGCATCTTCGAGGCGCAGACACGCTATCTCCTCGAAATGTTTTCCATCCGCGCCGCCGTCTCGCGGCTGCATTCCGTGTCCCGCGATCTCTCGCACGCCACCGAAACCCAGAGCGAGGCGGTCGCGCGCAGCCTGAACGACGATCTCGCCTCGACATCCGCCGCGCTGAGCCGTCTGCTCGTCATCGTCGCCTTTGCGGCGCTGCTCGTGCTCGTCATGGCGATCTTCTCCATCCGCTCCGTCATGCGCGTCTCGCGCGGCATCGTTGCGCTGTCCAACGGCATGAATGCGCTGGCGGAAGGGCGCAAGGATGTCGACGCGCCGCGCTACGACGGCACGGAGACCGAGCTGGTGCGGTTGCTGGAGGCCTTCCGGGCCTTCCGGGAAAGCGTCGAGCGCGTCTCGCGGCTGCGGCGCACCGCCGAGGCCGCCGCGCGCACCATCCGCTCCACCTTCCGCACCATGAACGAGGGCATCGCGCTGTTCGATCCGCGCGGCAAGCCGATCACCATGAACCGCCGCGTCATCGAACTGGTCGGCTGGTCGGGCTCGGCGCGCAAATTGCCGGTGCGCAAGTTCGTCGCGCCGATCCCCGAGATCGACCCGACGCTGCTACCTGCCGAGGGCGAGGCGGGCGCACTCGGCGATCGCTCCGTGCTGCGCCATCGCTCCGAGGCAGGGCGGGTGACGGAGGTCTCGCTGTCGCGCCAGCCGGATGGCGGCATCGTGCTTTTGGCGCGCGACGTCACCGACATCGACCGGCAGGAGGCGGAGACCGCCAAGATCCAGCGTCTCGACGGCATCATGCGCATGACGCACCAGGTGAGCCACGAGGTCGGCAACATGATCGGCATCATCACCGGCAGCCTCGGCCTCCTGGAGCGCGAGACCGGCTTCAACGACCGGCAGAAGCGCCACCTCGCCCGCATCCGCAAGGCCGCCGACCGGGGCCGGTCGCTGGCCGGCAGCATGCTTTCCATCGGCAGCCAGCAGCCGATCCATCCCGGCGCGGTGGAAATCGGTGCGCTGCTGCGCGGCATGGCGGACGTGCTGGAGATCGCCGTCGGGGAGAAGTGCCGGCTCGTCTTCGACATTGCCGATGGCCTGCCGACGGTGCTGCTCGATGCGGCGCTGTTCGAGCAGTCCGTGCTCAATCTCTGCCTCAACGCCGCCGCTGCCATGCCGTCGGGGGGAACGATCCTCATCCGCTGCCTCGGCGGGGGAGCCGGCGTCGTGGTTTCGGTGGCCGACGAGGGCATCGGCATGTCGCCGGAAGCCGCCGACAAGGCCTTCGAGCCCTATTTCACCACGCGCGACGAGGAAGGCGGCGCCGGCCTCGGCCTTGCCGTGGTCTACGGCTTCGTGCGCCAGAGCGGCGGCGATGCCCGCATCCTCTCGATACAGGGAAAGGGGACGGTGGTGGAGCTCACGTTCCCCGTGCTCCGGGCCTGACGGGACACGAGAGCTTAGCCCTCGGCTGCAACCGCCCGCCGGGCAGCGTCCGTGCGGCGCTTTCCGGAAAACCCGCGCAGCAGCGGGCGCTCGATGAGCCGATAGCCGGCAAGGCCGGAAAGGACGCCGGCGAGGACTGCGGCGATGAAGACGAGCGGCGGCGCCAGGCCGAGCGTGACGCCCGCCTTCGCCACGACCGAGATGGCGAAGGTGTGCCAGAGATAGATCGAATAGGACGCATCGCCGAGAAGCGCCGGTAGTCTCAGATGCGGCACGCCGCCCTCCCGCTCCAGCGCCGCCGTGCCGTAGACCAGCATGGCCGCGAGCGGCCCACAGGTCCATTCGTCGAAGGGCAGCCGCAGGAGGCCGATCACGGCGAAGCCGGCGAGCGACAGCGTAACGAGCGCGAGGCCCAGCCCCTTGCCCTGCACGCGCCCGGTTAGCCACAGCCGGCCGATCAGCATGCCCGCGACGAATTCCAGGATGATCGGCCGCGTATAGGTGACGAAGAGCGGGTTGTCGCTTGTCACCGTGAGGCCGAGCGTGACAAGGCCGAGGAAGATCGCGGCAACGGCGGCAAGCCTCATGCGCGCCGGCAGCAACAGGCAGGCGGCGAAGACGGCATAGAAGAAGAGCTCGTAGTTGAGCGTCCAGCCCTGGACGAGCAGCGGCCAGATCTCGCCGCTGCTCGGCGAGGGCAAGGGCACGAAGAACAGCGAGGCGAGGAGGTGCTCTGCCGTCAGCGCGAGATTGGGGAAGAGGCCGAGCAGTGCGCCTGCCACCATGGCCCCGGTCGCGAGCCAATAGACGGGCACGATGCGGCGCAGGCGCTCGGCAAGGAAACAGCCGGGCGAGACCGGGCGCCGCGCGACGATCACCCACATGATGAAGCCGCTGATGACGAAGAAGACGTCGACCCCCGCCGCGCCGATCGCCAGCGCATGGCCGCTGCGCTCGCCGGCATGGAAGAAGACGACCGCAAGCGCGGCGAGCGCTCGCAAGTACTGGATGCCGTAGAGCGTTGTCACCGGCCGTGTTTCCTCCGTCATGGGCGGATGGCCCCTTCTGGGCGCAGCGGCAGCCTGACGCGATACACCGGCTGCCGCCTTCGGGCGCGGCGGGCATCGGCCAGCTTGCCGGCGGCGAAATAGAGCAGGAACGAGCCGACATGGTAGGGATTGAGGATGTCGATCTCGACGAAGGTGCGCACCGCCAAAAGCGCCGCCACGGTGAAGAGAACCAGCGCCTCCAGGTCGTGCGCGGCAGAGAGTAGCCGGTGGAGATGGCCGGCGAGTGCGACGAGCAGCACCATCGACAGGAGCAGGCAGCCGATCAGACCGGTCTCCACCGTCGCGGCGATGAAGGTGTTGTGGAAGTGGAAGCCCGAGCGGGTGCCGATGAAGAAGGCGGCCCACAGCCGCTCGGCCTCGGCAAAACCCTGCACCCAGAAGGCCTGGTAGCCGATGCCGACGAAGGGCGCGGCCGCGGCCGTCTCGATGCCCTGCTGCCAGAGATAGGTGCGCCCCGTCAGCGTCGCATCCTTGCCGAAGGCGCCGAGCACCAGCGCATAGCCCCCGCCATAGGCTCCGGCGAGGAGCACGAGCGCGGCGAAGACGGCGAGCACGAGAAACAGGATCTTGCGGTGTGCCGGCGCCAGCCATTCCAGCGCCTTCAGCCCGAGGCAGAGGCCCGCGACGGCGGCGGTCGTCAGCACGGAGGTCGCCGATTGCGAGGCTTTCAGGCAGTAGAGCGCGACCGCCACGCAGACAAGGGCGACGAGCTTCCACGCCCCGCGCTCACCCCCGAGAAAGAGCGCGGCGAAGGCGAAGAGCACGGCGAGCGAGGCATAAAAGCCAAGCTGGTTCTTGGAGGCGAAGGCGCCGACGAAGCTGTAGGTGCCGTCGAGCGGATCGAGATGGTAGACGCCGAAGACGAGCGAGTAACACAAGACGAGCGCCGTGCCGGCAAGGCCGCCGCGCACCAGCGTGCGCGTGTCGACGACGCGCATGGCGATCAGCGCGCAGACGACATGGGAGAGATATTGCACGCCCGCCCGGGTCGTGACGCCTGGCGCCTGCGACCAGAAGACGGAAAGGCAGGCGAAAATGGCGAAGGCGAAGATCCAGCCGTAGCGCGCATAGTTCCCGAGCACCCGCCGGTAGTCGACGACGACCAGTGGCAGCCACAGCGCGTAGTAGGCGAGGATCGACACCTGACCGAAGCGGAAGGAATAGGCGAAGACGAAGAAGGACAGCGCGACGGCCGTCGCGGCATAGGCCGTGTTGGCCCCCGGGTCGATCAGGCTTGCCTTGGCGATCCGCATGGCCGGCTCACTGCGTCTTCAGGCTCAGTCCCACCTTGACGATGTCGCCCGGCAGGACCGTCGTCGTCTCGGTGGCGCTGATCTCTTCGGCCTTGCCCTTCACCGTGCGCAGGATCGAATAGGCGATGTTGGCGGAGGAGAGCCCGTCCTTGAAGGCGGCCGCATCGGCCGATTGCATCAGCGCCTCCGACATCAGGCTGCGGCTCGTACCGAGTTTCAGGGCCAGCGTGTCGAGTTCCTGCTCGGTGTTCTGCAACTCCTGGGCAAGCTGCGCGTCCCAGTCGTTCGTGAGGTTGGTCTCGTCCTGCGTGGCCTTGTTGATGTCCTGCTTGGCCTTCAGCGAGGCGGTGTCGATGTCGAGCAGGGCGGCTTGCAGGTCGGCCGTGCGCTGTTCCAGCGCCAGCCGCCGGGAGCTGATCGCCAGGCCCTTTTCGGCGAGTGTGTCGACCTTGTCGAGATCGGCCTGGACGAGCTCGAGCTGCCGCGTCTGGGTCTGCGATTTCTTGCCGAGCGCCTCGATCTCGGTGCTGAGCAGGGATTTTAGGTCGGCGAGCGCCGTCAATTGCAGGCGTTGGCGCTTCTCCCGCGAGACCATCAGCGCCGTCTCGCTTTCCATCAGGGCGCGCGCCTCCTCGGCCTCGCCGAGCTCCTTCGGCATGGCGATGCCCTTGGCGTTGTTCATTTCCGCCTGGATGCGGGCGCGGCGGACCAGCAGGCGGTTGCGTTCGGAAAGAAAGACGGCGGCCTCGCCTTCGGAGCGCAGGAAATCCCGCGTGAAGCGCTGGCTGGCATCGGCGCGGCGCAGGCCCCCGCCGAAGCTGACGGCCTTCAGCACCGTCAGCCCCGGTGCATAGGGATAGGCGCCGGGCGTCTGCACCTCGCCGGCGAGATAGACCGGCCGGTATTCGGCGATCTCCACCGAGGCGGACGGACGGTCGCGCAGGCCGAACAGCACCTGCATCTTCTGGCCGATCTCCTCGGCAAGCTCGCCGGTCGTGCGGCCGTCTGCCGGCAACGGGCCGATGAAGGGCACGGAAACCGCCCCGTCCGCTCCGATGCTGTAGTCGCCACTGACGGCGCTCCAGTCGCGGATCGCCCCTTCGGCGGTCTGCCATTCGGCAACGCGGATGCGCAGCTTGTCCATCACGCCGAGCCGGTATTCACCGGCCTGTGCACCCGCCGGACCGGCAAGGACGAGAAAAGCAAGGCACAGCGCCGTGCGTGCCTTCATGGGAAACGCGGCCGCGGCGAAAGCCACGTTCGGTGTCTTCGTGTTCATGAGAACCCCTGTCTTCCGGCGCTCCGCAGCCGGGGCCGCGGGCGTTGCTGCCGGATCAATAGCTGCCGCGCGAAAGGCAGACGGCCGGGATGGTGCGGGCGACGATCATGAGATCGCTCACCAGTGACCAGTTGCACACATAGTGCGTATCGAAGGCGACGCGTGCCGCATAGGACACGTCGTTGCGCCCGCTGACCTGCCAGAGGCCCGTAAGGCCGGGGCGGGTCTGGAGATAGTAGATGGCGGAGGCCTCGTAGAGCTCCAGTTCGTCTTCCACCACCGGACGCGGCCCGACGAGGCTCATCTCGCCGCGCAGGATGTTGAAGAGCTGTGGCAGCTCGTCGAGGCTGAGCTTGCGCAGCACGGTGCCGACGACGGTCACGCGCGGATCGTGCTGCAGCTTGCGCGCGTTGCGCCACTCCTCATAGGCGGCCGGGTTGTCCTTCAGGTATTGCTGCAGGATGGCGTCGCCATTTTCCGCCATCGTGCGGAACTTCAGGCAGCGGAAGGTCGTGCCGTTATAGCCGATACGGCGATGGCCGTAGAAGACACTGCCGCCGTCGGAAAACTTCACCAGCGCCATGATCATCAGGAAGATGGGGCTGATGAGGATGAAGGCGCCAAGCGCCACGAGGATGTCGAAGCTTCGTTTCGATATTCCTCCCACCGGCGGGGCGCCGGTTGCAAACGAACTGAAATACGGCGAACTGGCCGATCGTGTCGCGGACTTCATAGAGAGGGCTCCACTTGGATTTGCGATAGGGTCGGTCCCTTCGGACGCGCCCCGTCATCCAATGCGGACTGTGTGGTCACAGTTTGTTTTTTGAAACGTGAAGTCGGTGTTAGTTGCGGACGCAGTGAATTTAAGAAATACGTTATGTGCTAAATTGAAGTCCTTCCGAAGATGGTTCGGTCTATTTTCGTGATGCGCCCGGATATTTCCGTTTTTTTCTGTCTCAGATATTCAGTAGGCTTCTTCATAATCACTTATTTTGATAAAAATCATGCCAGATAAGTACGAATCGATTCCGATAATCGACTTTCACAGGTTGAAATTCTCTCAAAATATACACGCGGAACGCCGTTTATTTTGCGATGCAATATTGCTTTTGCAACGCACAGTTTCCGATAAAAAGGCACTGAAACCGTAACAAAATTTGATCCATCGGCATGGCCTTCGCAACTCCGCGGATAGGCTGGAGGTGCGATAACCCGCATGCGGCGCGCAACCGGGCTTGATTGGGGCGAAAACAAGGCGGCGAATCGCAGGCGGTTTGGTTTAACGGAAGCGCAAGGTCGCCGGGCTAGGGTGGAACCGGTGCAGGCGCCTGCGGGTTCTGACCTTTGATTGCACCTCTTGAAGCGGCACATTATAGTGCCGGGCGGCCTGCGAGGAGAAGGCGAATCCAACGATGAAACGCGTACCGGACAAAAAGTGGCGGGACAGCATGGCCTATGCGCCGCGCTTCTTCCTCAGCATGGCCATCGCGCTCGTCGCCTTCGCCGTGGTGAGCTATCTGTCCACCGGTTCGCTCGCCACAACCGCCTGGCAGACGTTCCTCTGCGCCATCCTCATCCAGATCGGCTACTTCCTCACCACGCTCTTTCTCGTCTGGCGGACGGCGCGGGAGCGCCGGCAGGGAACCGACCCCGGCACGCCGGATGCCGACAAATCCCGCGACGCGGCCAAGAGCAAGGTTCCCGTTTCGATGAACGAGCCCGGCCACTCCAAACCCTGACCCCCGCATGACCCCTGCGGGTCGTTTTTGTGCCCTTTTCCCCTTTCATGCTGCATTGCAGCGCGGGCAGGTACCGCGCCATGGTCCAACGCGTGACGGGGAGTGCTCATGGCCCGGGAAGAAACGGTCTGCGTCATCATTGCCGCGAAGAATGCAGAAAAGACGATCGGGAAGGCCGTCGGCTCGGCTCTTGCGCAGCCGGAAGTGGCCGAAGTCGTGGTGGTCGACGACGGCTCGGACGACCGCACCATGGCGGCGGCGGCCGCCGCAAACGATGCGAGCGGCCGGCTGGATATCCTGGGTTTCGTCCAAAACCGCGGACCCTCGGCGGCCCGCAACCGGGCGATTGCGGTGTCCCGCGCGCCGCTGATCGCCATTCTCGATGCGGACGACATCTTCTTTCCTGGCCGTTTCCGCCAGATGCTCGCCTGCCCGGACTGGGATTTCATCGCTGACAACATCGCCTTCATGGCCGAGACCGAGCCGCTCCGCCAGCCGGCGCAGTTCGCGCCCCGCCCGCGCCGGCTCGATCTCAAGGCCTTCGTGGAGGGCAACATCTCCCGCCGCGGCGCGCCGCGCGGAGAACTCGGTTTCCTGAAGCCGCTCATGCGCCGCGCCTTTCTCGATGCGCACGGGCTGCGCTACCGCGAGGAGATGCGGCTGGGCGAGGACTACGAGCTCTATGTGCGGGCGCTGGCAAACGGCGCGCGCTATACGGTGATCGAGAGCTGTGGCTACGGCGCGCTGGTGCGTGAGAACTCGCTCAGCGGCCGGCACCGCACGGAGGATCTGGCGGCGCTGCATGCAGCGGAGCGGTCGATCCTTGCGGCGGGCGGCGTTTCCCCGGAGGCGCTCGGCGTCATGCGCCGGCACTGCCGCCAGATCGGCGACCGTCATGCCCTGCGCCATTTCCTCGACAGCAGGCGGGAGCGGGGCGTCGGTGCGGCGCTCGCCTATGCCTTCGGCAATCCTGCCACCCTGCCGGCCATTGCCGGCGGCATCCTGCGCGACAAGGCGGAGACCGCCTACCGGCGTTTGCGCCCACAGCCGCCGGCGCCGGCAGGCCCGCGCTACCTTTTGCCCGCCTCTCCCGCCGAGCCGGCCTGACAGGGCCGGCCCGGCATCGCCGGCTTTACAGGTAGTCGCGCCGCACGTCTTCCAGCACATCGTAGAGCTGCGCCTTGCGCGCCGCGAGGCGGGTGTCGGCGCTGAGCTGCGGCTCGGCGCGGCTCGCCTGCCAGAGCGCCAGTGTCGAGGGGGCGGCGAGCACCTGCTTGGCCGCAAGGCGAAGGCTCGCGCCGGATGCCGGCCTTGCGGCCTCGGCCACCGCGACATCCCCGGCCTGGCCGGGCGCGGGCCGCACGGCGCTGCGCCCCTCGTAATCGACGCCCCAGAAGCGGGCGCCCTTGACGATGGCCTCCGCGCGGCTGGAGATCGGCACGCGCCGCGGCCGGTGCTCGACCCCTACCGTTGCGGCCCAGTCGCGCCATTTGAAGCCGTTGATGCTGTCCGACGTGCTGACGGCCACCCAGGGCACGCGGAAGGCGTCGGCGAGGATCGCGCCATGCATGGATTCCGCGACGATCCGCTCAGACTGCGCGATCGCCCGGATCACGGCCTTCGCCTCGCCGCGCGGATCGATATAGGTGAGGCCGGCCGTGGTGCAGACGGTGGGCCACAGGCCCGCCACCGCCGATTCCCAATGGGGCACGAAGCTGCAGCCATGACGCTTCGGCAGGTTTGAAAACTCCGGCATGTCGGCTACCAGCACCGCCGGGTCGATGATGCCCAGCGCCTCCGGCACACCCACCTTCTGCGCCGTCAGCGGCCCGCGCACGCAGCGGATGTCCCAGACGCCTTCATCCCGCATGTCCGGCAGCGCGCCGTAGCCGAAGCCGCTGCCGATGACGAGCTTGCGCCCTGCCTCGGGCAGCAAGGCCCTGTTCAGCACGGTGCCGACGCCGACGAGCAGCACGTCCGGATGGACCGCGCGAAAGCCCGGCAGCAGGAAGTCCCAGAGCCAGAGATTGAGGTCGTCGCCGAAATTGCCGTGCTGCGATTCCCAGTAATAGGGCTTCATGTCCACCTCCTTGGAAAAGCGGGTCGCAAAAGGACCGGGCGTGCTGCCCGGCGCGAAAAGGGATCAGCGGGAGACCTTGCCGACGGCAAGCGCGAAGGCGCTGGTGATCAACCGCGGATCGCGCAGCGCCCAGCGGGCGAGCATGTCGAACTGGGGCAGCTTGCGCCGCTTGACGCGCCGCGCCTGCCCCCAGAGCGCCTGGCGCCGGGCCGTCTGCTTGTAGGCGCGCAGCGAGGCGACCTCCGCAGGCCGCTCGGTGAAGCGCGTCTCCAGCCGGTCGAGCGCCAGCCAGGTGTTGAACTGCTGGCGCAGGAATTGCGGGGAATCGTTGTCGACGCCGTGGAAGATGTTGATTCCCTCGCCGCGCACGGCCCCCGCCTCCGCGCCGAGCACGACGCGTCCGGCCGCCAGCACGCAATCGCAGAAGAACAGCACGTCTTCCGCAGCAAGCCGCAGCGCCGCATCGAAGCGCACCTGCTCGATCAGCGGCCGGCCGATGACCATCGAGGAGAGGTGCAGGAAGCTCCAGTTCTTCAGCATGACCTGCGTCAGGCCGGGGATTTCGAGGAGGAGCGGATCCTCCTCAAGCCGCACCACGGTCTCGCTTTCCGCAAGATCGGCGACGCCGAAATGATAGTAGAAGGCATCGCCCCCGGTGATGGAGGCGAAGTAGCAATCGGCCCCGTACCGGGTCATAGCCGCATGGGCGCGCGCGAGATGGCCGGGGGCGAAGGTGTCGTCCGAATCAAGGAAGGCGACGAGCTCGGTTTCCGGGGAGACATGGTCGAGCCCGGTGTTGCGCGCCCCGCCCGGCCCGGCATTTTCCTGGCGCAGGATGCGCACGCGCGCCTGATCTTCCGGTAAAAGCGCAATGATGTCGCCATCGGCCGGATACGGCGATTCGTCGTCAACGACGATAATGTCGAAGTCGTTGAAATTCTGGGCAAAAACAGACCTGAGCGCACGCTCCAGGATGCCCGGCTCCTTCTGATAGAAGGGGATGATAACTGTCAGCTTCGCCATCTTTTCGTCCCTGTGGTTTCTCTAGAAAGAGTTTCGCATGGTCTCCTCCCACGGGGGCGCGGCCGTTTCCGGCGCAGGCATTTCGTCGTCGCCAGGGCTCCTTTTTCGAGCAGGTATCCGCCATGTCCCAGCAGGTGAACGCGAAGTCGGTGACGCGAAACGTCGGCTGGAGCGTCCTATCCAAGACAAGCACATTCGGGCTTAAATTTGTCACGGTGCCCATTCTCGCCCGGCTGCTTTCGCCCGAGGAGTTCGGCGCGGTGGCCGTCGCGCTCGCCCTCGTGCAGTTCCTGGCGATGATCGGCGGGGCGGGTCTCGCCTCGGCTCTCATCCTCGAGCCGCGGGAAGACAAGGAGACGATCCACTCGGTGTTCTGGGCCAATCTGGCATTCGCCTTCCTGATGGCGGCGGGGTTGTTTTTCTGGGCCGAGCCATTGGCCGGCTGGCTCGGTGCAGCCGATGCCGCCCCGCTCCTGCGCCTGATGAGCCTGCTCGTTCCGTTGCAGCTTGCCGGCGACGTCGCCTATGCCCTCGTCGCCCGGCGCATGCAGTTCAGCCAGGATGCGCTTTGGAGCATGGTGTCCGAATCGCTGGCGGCGATCGCCGCGGTCGCGCTGGCGCTCGCCGGCTTCGGCGTCGTCGCACTGGTCGTCCAGCTTTTCGTGGCGGGCGTTATCCGGCTTGCCGGCCTGTTCTTCGTCTCGCGCTACCTGCCGCGCCTCACCTTCCGTCTCGGCGAGGTGACGCGGCTTGCGCGCTTCAGCCTCGGGCTGATGGGCTCGGAGATTGCCAATTTCGTCACCTTCCAGTCGCCGATGGTCGTCATCTCGCGCTTCCTGGGACTGGCAGAAGCCGGGGCCTATTCCGCGGCGAACCGCTTTTCCAGCATTCCCAACCAGGTGGTGCTGTCGGCCGTCATGGGCGTGCTCTTTCCGGCCTTCAGCGCGATGATGCACGATCGCGAACGCCGTTCGCAGGCGCTGATGCTCAGCACGCAGGTGACGACCCTGCTGCTCGCGCCGATGATGTTCGGCCTGTGGGCGCTTGCCGAACCCGCCATGCTCCTGCTGTTCGGCCCGCAATGGGCAGCCGCCTGGCCGGTGCTCGGCCTGCTCGCGCTGTCAAAGGGCATCCTGACGCCTTGCAGCACGTTCATCCCCTATCTGAAAGGCGCCGGCCATGGCGGCGCGCTCTTCCGCTGGGCAGTCGGCCGGGCCGCCGTCACCACCGCCGCCGTCGCCTATGGCGCCTATGAGGGCACGTTGATCGCGGCGATGACGGCGCTGTGCATCGTCAATGCGCTGGTGCTGGTCGGCTATTCCCGGCTGGTGTTCAGCGCCGATGGCACGCCGTTCCTCTCCGGCTTCTATCGCGCGGTGCGCCCGATGCTGATGGCTGCGCTGATGGCGCTTGCCGTGCGCTATGCCCTTGAGCACTACCTCGCCCAGCGGCTGCCGGCCACCCTGCAGCTTGTCGCCGGTATTGCGCTTGGCGGCGTGCTCTACGGCGGGCTGGTCCTCCTGACGGAGCGTCCCCTGCTGCGCAAGCTCATCGATCTCGCACGCCGCCCCAAGACATCGCCCGCTTTGCCCTGAGCCCGCCGCATTTCGGCCCCGGCCTGCCGCAATCGGCCTCCCGCCAGACCGATTGCGCATAGTCTTCGAAAAAAACTTCGTGAGCTCCTGCACCCCATAATTGCAGGAAGATCAGTATATTCGAATAGACTTCAAAGAATTGATGCCGCGGTGCTTGGTCTTGCCGGACGGCGGCTGGAATTCCCCTTCCGCACGCGGTGCCGAACCTGTCGCTATGTTGCAATGCAACCTTCTCATCACGCGAATTTGTTGCGCCGCCATATTTTTTTCCGTCCCGTCACCCAGACTCCGCTTCGTAGGCTCGAGTCTGCTCTTGTTTGAACGGCCGCTTGGGGGAGCGGCACACCAGAGGGGTGACGGACACCGTGGATATCGACGCGACCGTTTCACAGCGCATCAACCTGATGCGCATCGTGCTGATCAGCGGCATCATCTTCGTGCATGTGCCCTATGACCCCGCGACCAGCCCCTATGCCGGGCAGTTTGGCGGGATCGACTGGTTGCGCGTCTTCCTCGGTGACAGCCTGTTCCGGATCGGCGTCCCCTGCCTCAGCGCGATTTCCGGCTATCTGCTCTTCCAGCGCGGGTTTGCGGGTTTCGATTATCCAAGGACGTTGCGCAGCAAGGCCTCGACGATCCTTGTGCCGTTCCTCCTGTGGAACACGGCCTTCCTTCTCCTCGTGCTGGCGGCCCAGGCGCGCGGCATCGGCTTCGGCTACCTGCCGGACGTCCTGAGTGCCACGCCGCGCGAATGGATGAACCTTGCCTTCGCCATCGAGACCTGGCCGGTCAATGTCCCGCTCTATTTCCTGCGGGACCTGCTGCTCTGCCTTCTCCTCTCGCCGCTCATCGCCATTGCCGTGCTGCGTTATCCGCGCACCGTGCTGACGTTGATGCTGGCCTATGCGGTGCTGCCGCTGCCGAACGGCATCTTCCTGAAGAAATCCATCCTGTTCGGCTTCAGTTTCGGTGTCTGCGCCGCGCTGCACCGCTTCGACATCCGCCGCCTCGACCGCTTTGCCGTTCCGCTCGTCCTTGCCGTGCTCGCCATGGCCGTGGCGCTGTCGCTCGCCCTCTTTGCCTTCGGCCCGGTGTTCCCGGCCTGGCTGGACATGCTGCGCAGCCTGACGGCGATCGCCGGCATCTTCGGCGCCTGGGCACTTTCTGCGCTCCTGGTGCGCACGGCGCCGGGCGCGGCGCTGGCGAAGCTCGGCGGCCTCAGCTTCTGGATCTTCTGCGCGCACTATCCGCTGCTCATCCTGTTCTGGATGGTCTGGAACCGCTTCGGCAGCGTGGACGACTACCCGCTCTTCTACGCCGCAAGCCCCATCCTCGCGCTGGCCATCCTCGTTGTCAGCCATGCCGCGGCGCGGCGCTTTACACCATCGCTGCACGCCATCCTCACCGGCCGCCGGCTGGGCAGCCCACGGGCGTCCACGGGCCGGCGCCAAACCCCGCCGATGGAGCCGAACGGTTCCGTCGCTCAACGGAGGTAACCCGAATGACCGCTTCCTTGAACACCGTCCTTCGCACCGGCGCGTTCCTGACGGCACTCGCCGCAGCCGCCCCGCTCGCCGCCCAGGAGGGGGCCGGCGGACCCTCCTTCGTCGAGGAGTTCGATACGCTCGACACAGGCTTCTGGTACGTCTCCGACGGCTGGAACAACGGCGCGCACCAGAACTGCACCTGGTCGAAGGACCGGGTCGCGGTCCGGGACGGCAAGTTGCTGCTCTCCTTCGATGCGGCGCCGGCCGGCGAACGAGATTATGCCTGCGGCGAGGTGCAGACCCGCAAGCGCTACGGCTACGGCACCTATGAGGTGCGCATGAAGACGGCGACCGGCTCCGGCCTCAACTCGGCCTTCTTCACCTATATCGGCCCGGCCGACAAGAAACAGCACGACGAGATCGATTTCGAGGTGCTCGGCAAGGACACGTCGCGCGTGCAGCTCAACCAGTACGTCGCCGGCAAGGGCGGCAACGAGAAGCTGGTGCCGCTCCCCGGCCCGGCGGATGCCGGCTTCAACGACTATGCCTTCGTCTGGCAGAAGGACCGGCTCCGCTACTATGTCAACGGCGCCCTCGTGCACGAGGTGACCGACCCGGCGGCGCTGCCGGAGAATGCCCAAAAGGTTTTCCTCTCGCTCTGGGGCAGCGACACGCTGACCGGCTGGATGGGCCGCTTCGCCTTCGCCGGCCCGACAAAGCTGGAGGTGGAGCGCGTCGCCTTCACCGCCGAGGGCGATGCCTGCCCCTTCGCCGGCTCCGTCGCCTGCCTGCTGAACTGACCGGGACACGGCCTATGCTTCGCGTGCTCTATCTCGTTCACGATCTTTCCGACCCTGCGGTGCGCCGCCGCGTGCTGATGCTGCAGGCGGGCGGGGCGGAGGTCGCGCTGGCCGGCTTCCGGCGTGGCGAGAATCGGCTGGCGGCGGTGGAGGGTGTCGTTCCCCTGGAGCTCGGCACGACCCGGGACGCCCGCTTCGCCCAGCGCCTTGCCGCCGTCGCCCGCGCCGGTGTCACGCTGCGCCGCCGGCTGGCTGGGCTGGCGCGGCCGGATGTCATCCTCGCGCGCAATCTCGAAATGCTGGCGCTGGCAGGCCGGGCGCAGGCGATCTTCGGCGGCGCTGTGCCTGTCGCCTATGAATGCCTCGACATCCACCGGCTGCTGACCGGCAGCGGCGTGACGAGCCGTGGCCTGCGCGCGGCAGAGCGCCATTTCGCCCGCAACGCCGGTCTCCTCCTCACCAGCTCGCCAGCCTTTGTGGAGCAGTATTTCAAGCTGCTTTCCGGCATCAGGGCGCCTGTCCATCTCGTTGAAAACCGCGTGCTGGAGCTGGACGGACCGGCGGACGAGCTGTGCCTGCGGGCAGAAAGGCCGGCGGGAGAGCCCTGGCGCATCGGCTGGTTCGGCGCGATCCGCTGCCGCAAGTCGCTCGACCTCCTCTCCGCGTTCACCCGGCGCATGGAGGGCCGGTTCGAGGTGGTTCTGCGCGGCCGCCCCGCCCGGTCGGAGTTCGAGGATTTCGGCGGCCTCGTGGCGCGCGAACCCTTCATCCGTTTCGAAGGCGCCTACCGCAATCCGGAGGACCTCGCCACCATCTATCGCGGGGTCGACCTTGCCTGGGCGATCGACTTCTTCGAGGAGGGGCTGAACTCCGCCTGGCTGCTGCCCAACCGGCTCTACGAAGGATGCCGCCATGGCGCCGTGCCCATCGTTCTGGGCGGAACGGAGACGGCGCGGCTTGCCGGCCGGCGCGGCATCGGCATTGCCCTGCGCGATGCGCGCCTCGAAACGCTGGTGACGCGTTTTTCCGCCTTCGACGATGACAGGTACCGGACGCTGCAGGCCGCGCTCGCCAGGCTCGGGCCGAAGCCCTGGATCCATGACCGGGCCGATTGCGCCGGGCTCGTCCAGCGCCTTGCCGCGCTTAAAGCGCCGACGGCGGAACCCACGCCTGTTCCTTCCCTTCTCGCAAGCAAGGTGGATTGCCATGACCATTGATCCCGTGACATCCGTGCGGTGCCTGATCGTGATCCCGTGCCTCAACGAGGCGCGTTACCTGGAGCCGCTGGTGCGGCAGCTCGAGCCGGCGCTCGCCGAGCTCAACGCCACGCTCGTCGTTGCCGACGGCGGCAGCACGGACGGCACGCGGGACATTGCCGCCCGGCTTGCGGCGAGCGTGCCGAACCTCACTCTCCTCGATAATCCCAAGCGTATCCAGAGCGCCGCCGTGAACCTTGCCGTCGAGACCTTCGGCATGGACCACGACTACCTGATCCGCATCGATGCGCACGGCACCTATCCCGCGGACTATTGCCGCGTGCTCCTCGAGGAAGCGCTTTCGACCGGAGCCGATTCCGTCGTGGTCGCCATGCAGACCGTCGGCTTCGGCACCTTCCAGAAAGCCACCGCCGTCGCGCAGAACTCGGTGCTCGGCAATGGCGGCGCCAAGCATCGCGCCGGTGCGGAAAGCCACTGGGCCGAGCACGGCCACCACGCGCTGATGCGCATTTCCGCCTTCCGCATGGTCGGCGGTTATGACGAGAGCTTCACCGCCAACGAGGATGCCGAATACGACTATCGCCTGCTGGCTGCCGGCTACCGGATCTGGATGACCGCACGCACCGCGATGGTCTACTATCCACGCGCCAGCGCCGGGCCGCTGTTCAGGCAATATTTCCGTTATGGCCGCGGGCGGGCACGCAATTTCCTCAAGCACCGCGCCTGCCCGAGCCTGCGCCAGCTCTTGCCGCTGATGGTGGCGCCGGTGGCGGTCGGGGCGTTCCTGGCGGCCATCACCTGGATCGCCGCCGTGCCCTTCGCACTGTGGGCGGCGGCCTGCCTCGGCTATGGCGCCTGGATGGCGCTCGGCCAGCGCAACCCCTATGGTCCGCTCGCCGCCGTCTCGGCCATGATCATGCATTTCGCCTGGTCTGCCGGCTTCTGGCGCGAGCTTCTCGATTTCCGCCAGCACCGGGTGCCCGCATGACGGCCCCCGCTCCCCTCCGTGTCGATATCGCAGTCTGCACCTTCCGGCGGGCGAAAGCGCTCGGCGAGACGCTTGCCTCGCTCGTGGCGTTGACGGTGCCGTCGGGCGTTGCCCTGCGTATCATCGTCGCCGACAATGATGTCGAGCCGAGCGCCCACGCACGCGTCGAGGCCGCGCGGGCAGGCTTGCCGATGGCGCTTTCCTATGTGCACTGCCCGGCCGGCAACATTTCGCTCGCCCGCAATGCCTGCCTGGACGAAGCCGATGCCGATTTCCTCGCCTTCGTCGACGATGACGAGACGGTGGAGCCGCAATGGCTTGAAAACCTGCTTGCCGCGGCTACGACGGGCGCCGCGGATGTGGTCCTCGGCCCGGTCAGGGCGCAATATGGGCCGGACGCCGCCGGCTGGATGCGGCGCGGCGATTTCCATTCCACCCGCCCCGTCTGGGTGAAGGGGGAGATCCGCACCGGCTATACCTGCAACGTGCTCTTGCGCCTTGCCGCCCCGGCCATCGCCGGCCGCCGGTTCGACCATGCGCTCGGCCGCAGTGGCGGCGAGGACACCGCCTTCTTCATGCAGGTGCACGCCGCCGGCGGGCGCATCGCCTTTGCCGATGAGGCCTGGGTCAACGAGCCGGTGCCGCCCGCGCGGGCGCGGTTTTCCTGGCTGGCGCAGCGCCGGCTGCGCATGGGCCAGACCCATGGCCGGCTTCTTGCCGGTCGCGGCGCGGGTCGGACCGCCGCCGCGGGGCTGGCCGCCGCGAAAGCCGCCATGTGCCTTGCGGCGGCAACGGCCTTCGTCCTCCTGCCGATACCACGCAACCGCTTCCTCCTGCGCGGCCTGCTGCATGCCGGCGTGGTCGGCGGCCTTTTTGGCGCCCGCGCCATCGAACCCTACGGGCAGCTGGAGGCCGCGGCGCGATGAACGGGACTCTTCTGTCTGATCCCATCCCCGATGTCTCCGTCGTGATCGCCGCCTACAATGCGGCCGATACGATCGGCGATGCGATCGGCAGCGCCGCCGCGCAGGAGGGCGTGACGGTGGAGATCATCGTTGTCGACGATTGTTCGTCCGACGCGACCCGTGCGACCGTCGCCGCGCTCGGCACGTCGGGGCTGACACTCCTGCCGCTCGATCGCAACCGCGGTCCGGGTGGTGCGCGCAATGCGGGTTTTGCGGCCGCGCGAGGCCGCTGGATTGCGGTGCTCGACGCCGACGACACGCTGCAGCCGGATCGCCTTTGCCGCATGATCGCCATGGCCGAGGCGAAGGATGCGGCAGTCGTCGTGGACAATCTCGACGTGCTGCATGCCGATGGCCGCAGGGAGCGGATGTTCGCCCCGGCGCTGCTCGCCGCCATGCCGGCCCTGACGCTGCCCGTCTTCATCGACGCCAACCGGATTTTCCACGCCACGCACAATTTCGGCTACATGAAGCCGGTCTTCCGTCGCTCCTTCCTGGAGGAGAGGGACTTGGCCTTCGACGAGGCGTTGCGCATCGGCGAGGATTATCTCCTGCTCGCCTCCGTGCTCGCCGCGGGCGGAACCACTGCGGTCGTGCCCGAGGCAGGTTATGTCTACCGCATCCGCGAGGGCTCGATCTCGCGCGTGCTGCGCCTTGACCATGTCGATGCGATGCTGGCCGGCGACCGGCGGTTTCTCGCCCGTTTCCCGCTTCGCGGCGCGGCGGCGGACGCCCAGCGCCGGCGCACGCGCAACCTCGAGGAAACGCGGTCCTTCCTCGCGCTGATCCAGCATCTGAAGAACCGTTCGCTCGGACCCGCCCTCAGGGTGGCGCTGGGCGATCCCGTCGCGCTCCGGCATCTTTCGATGCCGATCGCCGCCCGGTGGCGCCGCCTGATGGCGCTGTCGGCCCATCCGAGGACGGCCGCGCCCCGCGCGGACCTCTCCCCAACGACAGCGGAGGATCTGCCGCTTGAGAACAAAGGATAATGCCATGGAGCGAACCAAGACCGTCCGCAAGGCCGTCATCCCGGTTGCCGGCAACGGCACCCGTTTCCTGCCGGCCACCAAGGCCATGCCGAAGGAAATGCTGACCATCGTCGATCGCCCGGTCGTGCAATATGCGCTCGACGAGGCACGCGAGGCCGGCATCGAGCACGTCGTCTTCGTCACCAGCCGCAACAAGCAGGTCATCGAGGACCATTTCGACGACACGCCGGAGCTGATCTCCTCGCTGGAGCGCTCCGGCAAGGACGCCGCGGTCAGCGAACTCGGCCGGCTGCTGCCGGCGGCGGGTGCGGTGAGCTTCACCCGCCAGCAGGCCCCGCTCGGCCTTGGCCATGCGGTCTGGTGTGCGCGTGACCTCATCGGCGACGAACCCTTCGCGCTGCTCCTGCCGGACATGGTATCCTTCGGCCCGCGCGGCTGCCTTTCCGGCCTGATGGACCTTTATGGCGAGGTCGGCGGCAATGTGGTTGGCGTCGAACAATGCGCGCCCGAGGAGACCTCGCAATACGGCATCGTCGGCAGGGGCTTGGGCGTGCGCCATGGCTTTGCCGTCACCCACATGGTCGAGAAGCCCGCGCCGGGCACGGCACCGTCCAATCTCTTCCTCAACGGGCGTTACATCCTCCAGCCGGAAGTGTTCGGCCATCTCGCCCGCCAGCAGCGCGGCGCCGGCAACGAGATCCAGTTGACCGACAGCATGCTGAAGCTCTCCGCCACGCAGCCCTTCCATGCCCATGTCTACGAGGGGCGGACCTATGATTGCGGTTCCAAACAGGGCTTCATCGAGGCGAATGTCGCCTTCGCGCTGGCCCGGCCGGAGCTCGGTGGCGCGCTCGTCGAGCCCCTGCGTGATCTCGTCATGGCCCACGGCGGCGGCGTGCGCGCCGCCTGACGCGAGACCCCGGGCCGGGCTTGCCGGCCCGGGGTCCTCCCAGGGCAAAGCAGCGACCCATGAGCCGAAAGGCAGAACGGAGCCCCATGCACCACCGCACCGTGCCGTACGGCAGTCTTTTTCGCAGGGAGCCGGATACGTCCGACAGCTTCATCGATCTCAACCGCCTGATGACGATCCTCATGCGGCGGGCGCGGCTGATCGCGCTCTCCGTCGTCGTGGCGCTGGCGCTTGGCGTCCTCTATCTCGTTTTCGCGACGCCGCTCTATACGGCGATGACCCAGATCCTGCTCGACGAGGACTTGTCGCGGTATGCCGAGGAGGCCGAGACCACGCCGCAAAGCAGCCAGCAGGCGGACACGCGCCTTGCCAGCGCCATCGAGATTCTGAAATCGGGCCGGCTGGCGCTGCGCGTGGTCGATGATCTCGATCTTTCGCAGAACGAGACGATCCTCAACCCGCCGCAATCGCCTGTCTCGCTCGCCAAGGGCTGGGTCAAGTCGCTCGCCTCCCTGGGCTCTGGTGGGGCCGCCCCCTCGGCAGAGGCGGAAGCAGAGGGCCGGCGGCAGAAGGCAGCAGCGATGCTGCAGCAGGGCCTCGGCGTCGAGCGTGTCGCGCGCAGCTCCGTCGTCGCGGTGTCCTTCCGCTCACCCGACCCGCAGCTTTCGGCGACCATTGCAAAAGCCTATGCCGAGGCCTTCTTTGCCGAGCAGCTCAGCGCCAATGTCCATGCCAGCGAACAGGCCAGTGCCTGGCTGCAGGAACGGCTTGCCGATATCCAGCAGCGCTCGCAGGCAGCCGCGCTTGAGGTCGAGCGCTACCGCAACGAGAACGGCCTGACCGCTGCGCGCGGAGAGCTCATGTCGGAGCAGCAGCTTGCCGACCTCAACAGCCAGCTCATCGTGGCGCAGGCGGATGCGGCAAGCGCTTCCGCCCGCTACAACCAGTTTCGCGCCATCGTCGAGCAGGGGCCGGAAAGGGCGGTCGCCAATGCGACCATCCCGGCGCGGCAGGGTGACAATTCCATCGTGCAGGATCTGCGCGGCCGCTACAACGCCGTCGTCAAGCGCGAGGGGGAGATCACCCGTTCCTTCGGCGCCGACCATCCCCAGGCGACGGCACTCCGGGCCGAGAAGGAAGATCTCGCCCGGCAGATCTACCAGGAACTGCAGCAGCTGACGGCGAGCTACCGAAACGACTACGACGTCGCCCGCTCGCGGGAGATTTCGCTGCGCGAAAGCATCGAGAAGGTCGCTGGCAGCAATGCCGAAGCGAACCGTTCCTCTGTGCAGCTGCGCACACTGGAACAGAAGGCCACGGCGCTGAAGACGCTGTCGGACGCCTATCTCGCCCGCTACGAGCAGGCGACGCAGCAGCAATCCTTCCCCATCGCCAAGGCACGGGTGATTTCCGACGCCGGCGTGCCGACGGCGGCCTCCAGCCCGAGCAGGACGCTGACGATAGGCCTGTCGCTGGTGCTCGGCCTGATGGGCGGCGGTGCGCTGACCTTCCTGCAGGAAATGCGCGAGCGCTCCTTCCGGGTCGGTAACGACATCCGCGCCGTGCTGGGACTGCGCCCGCTCGGCTACCTGCCGCTGGTCGGCGCCCGCAAGGAGCGCGCGCAGCCCGCCCGGCCTGAGGACGGCGGTGCGGACGAAGGCGACGTCATTCCCTTCGAGCGCATGACGCGCATCGTGCTCGACGCGCCGGGCTCGGCTTTCGCCGAGACCCTGCGTCATGCCCGGCTCGCCAGCGACATGATGCTGCATGGACGGGAAAGCCGCGTGATCGGCATCGTCTCCGCCCTGCCGCAGGAGGGAAAGTCCACCGTTGCGATCAACTTCGCTGCGCTGCTCGCCGCCAGTGGCAAGCGCACGCTGCTGATCGACGCGGACCTGCGCCGGCCGAGCCTGACCGGCATGCTGAACCCCGCCCCGCAGGCGGGCCTCGTGGAGGTGCTGCTCGGGCAGGCCGCCTGGAACCAGGCCATCAAGGTCGACCGCCGCAGCAAGCTTGCCGTCCTGCCGGCCGGCGGCCGCATGCGCGGCGGCGAGGTCCACCACCCCAACGAGCTGATGGCCTCCGCCGGCATGAAGCGGCTCTTCGACGAGCTGCGCCAGACCTTCGACTACGTCATCGTCGATCTCGCGCCGCTCGCCCCTGTCGTCGACGTGAAGACCTTCGAGCCGCTGGCCGACGGCTTCCTCTTCGTGGTGGAATGGGGCAAGACCCCCTCGCCGCTGGTGCGCGACCTGCTTACCGCCGAAAGCCGCATCGAGGCCAAGATCGTCGGCGTCGTGCTCAACAAGACGGATATGACGGCGCTCCCCCGCTACAGCGATTTCGGCGCGGCGGAGAAATATCGCAGCCTCTACGATCAGTATTGCACCGATTCCGTCCCGCCGGTGCCCGCGCGGCAGAAGAGCGCGCCGACGCAAGGGTGACGCTGCGGGTCTGGCCTGACAGGTCGGGCCCGCACTGCTAGTCTCCCGTCGCCGAGCACTCGTAGAGGGAGGCCCCCGTCTGCGCATCCACACCGGACAGGCTGACATTGTAGCCCCACAGCCGGCGCACATGGGCGAGGGTCGCGTCACGGTCGGTCTCGTTCAGCAGGATGCCGCTCTTCACGCGGTGGCGCAGCCGAAGCTGCCGGTCGCCCAGGAGGTCGACATCGACCACCTGGATGTCCGGCCGGTTGACGCCGGGATCGTAGTTGCGGGCGAGTGCGGCGCGCACGGCGGAGTAGCCCCGCTCGTCGTGGATGGAGGCGACCTCGCAGAACCGTTCGTCGGCACGGTCGGTGAGGTGGAACAGGCGGAAGTGGCGCATCAGCGTCGGGCTGAGATATTGCAGGATGAAGGATTCGTCGCGGTGGTTTTCCCAGGCGTCGAGCAATGTCGCCCGCCAGTCGCCATTGCCGGCGATGGTGGGAAACCAGTCCCGGTCCTCGTCGGTCGGCCGGGTGCAGATGCGCTCGATGTCCTGCATCATCGCAAAACCGAGTGCATAGGGATTGAGACCCGAAAAGCGCGGATCGTCGAAATCCGGCTGGAACACCACATTGGCGTGGCTCGCCAGCAGCTCCAGCATCGCGCCCTCGCTCATCCTGCCCTGGTCGAACAGCCGGTTGATGATGAAATAGTGCACGAAGGTGGCGCAGCCCTCGTTCATCACCTTGGTCTGGCCCTGCGGATAGAAATACTGGGCGATGACACGCACGATGCGCAGGATCTCACGCTGCCAGGGTTCGAGGATCAGGCTGTGTTTTTCCAGGAAGTAGAGCAGGTTCTCTTCCGGCAGGTTCAGCGCCTGCTTGCGCTCCAGCGCCTCCTGCTCGGCCGCCTCGATGCCGGCATGGCCGTTGGTGGTGGGCAGGGTGCGCCAGAGGTCGCTGTAGGTCTGTTCCTCGTATTCCAGCCGCTCACGCGCCCGCTCGGTCACCTTCTCCGAGGATAGCCGCGGCGGGCGGCGATAGTGGAAGACGCCCTGGTCCATCAGGGCATGCGCCGCGTCGAGAATCTCCTCCACCGCCGTCGTGCCGTGCCGCTCCTCGCATCTGGCGACGTATTTCTTGGCGAAATCCATGTAGCCGAGGATGGCGCTCGCATCCGTCCACTGGCGGAACAGGTAGTTGTTCTTGAAGAAATGGTTGTGGCCGAAGGAGGCATGGGCGGTGACGAGCGCCTGCATCGGCATGGTGTTCTCTTCCATGAGATAGGTGATGCAGGGATTGGAATTGATGACGAGTTCATAGGCGAGCCCGCGGTAGCCCTTGCGGTAGAGATGGCTTTCGAAGACGAAGCGCTTGCCGAAGGACCAGTGCTGATACATCAGCGGCATGCCGACCGAGGAATAGGCGTCCAGCATCTGTTCGGAGGAGATGACCTCGATCTGGTTCGGGTAGACGTCGAGCCCCATTTCGCCGAGGGCGATCGTCTCGATCGCGTCATAGGCCCGCGACAGGGTCGCGAAGTTCCATTCGGAACCGTTGAACAGCAGGGAAGAGGCCGGTCGCTTCGCCATCCCAATGCTCCCCTCAGACGCGCGCGGCGCGGGGTTGGTGCCGGGCGAAGAGCTTGCGGAAGACGGGGTAGATGTCGGCGGGCCGGGAAATGCGCGTCATCTGGAAGTTCGGTACCGCTCCGTCGACGGTGCGATAGGCGCGCCACAGCGACGTGCCGTTGTCGGTGGTGCCGAAGATCTCGCTTTCGCGCTCGTCGATGATCTCGACATAGGCATAATACTGGCAAAGCCGCATCAGCTCGTCGCGCAGCAGCGAGGCGCAACGCTCGGAATCGCCATTGGCATTGTCGCCGTCCGAGGCCTGTGCGGCGTAGATGTTCCAGATGTTGGAAGGATAGCGGTCCATGATGATGCGCTGCATCTCCTCCAGCGCGGTGGAGACGACCGTTCCCCCGCTCTGCTTGCTGAAGAAGAAGGTCTCCTCGTCCACCTCGTGTGCCTCGTCCGTGTGGCGGATGAAGACGATGTCGATCCGCTCGTAGCGGCGCTTGAGGAAGAGATGCAGCAGAACGAAGAAGCGTTTTGCCAGATCCTTCTCGCGTTCGCCCATCGAGGCGGAGACATCCATCAGGCAGAACATCACCGCGCTCGCATTGGGCTGCGGTTTGCGCTCGTAGCGATTGAACCGCACGTCGACCGGGTCGACATAGGCGATGCGTCGACGCCGGCGTTCCAGCACCTCCAGCTCCTGGCGCAGCTGCGTGAGCCGGTTGCGCTGCGGCAGCGACAACCGCTCCTCTGCTTCCAGTTCGGCGATCTCGTCGGCAAGCACCCGGCATTCCCGTTCGCTCGGGCGGCGCAGCGCCATGCGGCGCCCGAAGCTGTTGCGCATGGTGCGCCCGACATTGATATTGGTGGGCGTGCCTGACGTCGTCAGCCCGGCGCGGTGCGGCTTGTAGGTGACGGTTTCCCGGAGATTGAGCTTCACGAGGTCCGGAAGCTCCAGATCTTCGAAGAAGAGGTCCAGCACCTCTTCGCGAGACAGGATGAAGAGGAAGTCGTCCGCCGCCTCGCCGCGCCCCGGGCCGCGTCCGTTGCCCCCGCCACCGGCGCCCGCCTCGGGCTTGCGGATCTTGTCACCCGGCGAGAAGGTCTGGTTGCCGGGCAGCACATGATGGCGTTCACCGCTGACGCCGGAGTGGCGGAAGCTCGGCTCGTCCGCGCCGCGCCGTGGGATCGGCACGCCATGGGCCGCGTCCACGTCGGCGATCTTGTCGGACTTCACCTGGTCGCGGATCGTGCGCTTCAGTTCGTCATGCACGCGCTTGAGGAAACGCTGCCGATTGCCGAGGCTCCGGTCCTTGGGATTGAGCCGGCGGTCGATGAAATGAGGCATACGCCAATCCCCCGCTTCGGCATGGTCAGCCGGCCTTGTTCACGCGCATGTACCAGTCGACGAGCCGGCGGACCTGGCGGCTCGTATAACCGCGCGCCGTCATGCGCTGGACGAATTCGGCGTGCTGCTTCTCGGTCGTGCTGTCCTTCTTCGAGCCGAAGCTGATGACGGGCAGGAGATCCTCGACCTGTCCGAACATGCGCTTCTCGATGACTTCCCGCAGTTTCTCGTAGCTCGTCCAGGCAGGGTTGCGCCCGTTGTTGCGGGCGCGGGCGCGCAAGGTGAACTTCACCACCTCGTTGCGGAAGTCCTTGGGATTGGCGATGCCGGCCGGCTTTTCGATCTGCGACAGCTCGCTGTCGAGGATCTCGCGGTTGAGGATCTGGCCCGTGTCGGGATCCTTGAAGTCCTGGTCTTCCAGCCAGGCATCGGCATAGGCGATGTAGCGGTCGAAGAGGTTCTGGCCGTATTCGCTGTAGGATTCCAGATAGGCCTTCTGGATCTCGTGGCCGATGAACTCGGCATAGCGGGCGGCAAGCTCGGAGCGGATGAAGTCGAGATAGTTCGCCTCGACCTCCTTGGGAAACTGCTCGCGCCGGATCGCCTGTTCGAGGATGTACATGAGGTGCACGGAATCGGCCGCCACCTCCTTGGTGTCGTAGTTGAAGGTTTCCGACAGCACCTTGAAGGCGAAACGCGTGCTGATGCCCGTCATGCCCTCGTCGATGCCGGCGGCATCGCGGTATTCCTGCAGCGATTTCGCCTTGGGGTCGGTGTCCTTCAGGTTCTCGCCGTCATAGACCCGCATCTTCGTGTAGGTCGGCGAGTTCTCGTGCGGGGAAAGGCGCGTGGCGACGGTGAATCGGCTGAGGTTTTCCAGCACTTCCGGCGCACAGGGGCTGTCGGCCAGCTCGCTCTCGCGCAGCAGTTTTTCGTAGATCAGCCGCTCCTCGGTAACGCGCAGGCAATAGGGTACTTTCACGACGAGGATGCGGTCGAGGAAGGCCTCGTTGTTCTTGTTGTGCTTGAACTGCAGCCATTCGGACTCGTTGGAATGGGCGAGCACGATGCCCTGATAGGGGAAGGCGCCGAAATTCTCCGTGCCGTTGTAGCTGCCCTCCTGTGTTGCGGTCAAAAGCGGATGCAGCACCTTGATCGGCGCCTTGAACATCTCGACGAATTCGAGCAGCCCCTGTGTCGTGCGGTTGAGGCCGCCGCTGTAGGAATAGGCGTCGGGATCGGCCTGGCTGAAATTCTCGAGCTGCCGGATATCCACCTTGCCGACGAGCGCGGACACGTCCTGGTTGGTCTCGTCGCCCGGCTCCGTCTTGGCGATGGCGATCTGCCGCAGCCGCGAGGGCATCAGCTTGACGACGCTGAACCTGGAGATGTCGCCGCCGATCTCGTCCAGCCGCTTGGTCGCCCAGGGCGAGATGAGGCCGGTAAGCCGGCGCTGGGCGATGCCGTATTTGTCTTCCAGCAGTTCGCCCATCCGCTCGCGGGAAAACAGGCCGAGCGGCGATTCGAAGACCGGGCTGATCTTGCCGTCGATGGCGAGCGTATAGATCGGCTGCTCTTCCATCAGCTTCTTGAGGCGCTCGGCGAGCGAGGACTTGCCGCCCCCGACCGGCCCCAGAAGGTAGAGGATCTGCTTGCGCTCCTCCAGTCCCTGGGCGGCATAGCGGAAATAGCCGACGATGCGTTCGATCGTGTCTTCCATGCCGAAGAAATCGGCAAAGGCGGGGTATATCTTGATGGTACGGTTGGCAAAAACCCGGCCGAAACGCTCGTCCGCACTGGTATCGACGAGGGTCGGCGCGCCGATCGCCGCCACCATGCGCTCCGGCGCCGTGGCGTAGAGGCTCTTGTCGTCGCGGCAGGCCAACAGGTATTCCTGAAGGCTCAATTCTTCTTGTGCTGTACTCGCGTATACCTTTGAAAACAGGTCGAAAACGTCGCTGCCAGTGGTTCCCATGGAACCCTCCCGCGGTCGTTAGCCGGGAGTGTCGAATCTCCCGCGTATAGTGTACGCCGGAACGCAATCGACTGCAATTTGTTCCCCGCATTCTTCAAGCGAATGTGTGAAATCTCCCTCTATCCGTGACCGGCCCCGTTCATGCCGCCTAGCGCGCGCCGCGGTCGAAGGTCGCCGGCCCGAGACCGCGCTGGCGCAGCACGCTGCGCGCCACTTTTTCCGTTGGCGTGCGGGGCAGCGGGGCATCGGTGATCTCGATATAGCGCGGCACCATGTGGCGTGGTGCGCTGGTCCTGAAATGCTCGAGCAGGCCGGCCGCATCGAGCATCGAGCCGGCACGGCGGAAGGCCACCACCATGATATCCTCCTCGGTGAATTCGGAAGCGATGCCGAAGGCGGCGCTTTCGACGATGTCGGGATGCTGCTCGGCCAGCATCTCCACCTCGTAGGCGGAGATGTTCTCGCCGCGGCGGCGGATCGCCTCGTTCAGCCGGTGCTTGAAGTAGAGCCAGCCGTCCGCGTCCATCACGCCGGCATCACCGGAATGATACCAGAGATTGCGCAGCGTCTCGACCGTCTTGGCCTCGGCGCGATAATAGCCGGAAAACATGCTCCAGCTCTTCTTGGGGCGTGAGACGATCTCGCCGATGCTGCCGGGCGGCAGCGGGCGGTCCTTGTCGTCGACGACGGCCACCTCCCAGTCGGGATGCGCCCGGCCGCAGGAACCGGGCCGCGTGTCGTCCACGGTGTCGAGCGTCACGAAGCTGGTCTCCGTCTGGCCGTAGCCCGTGACAAGGCGCATGCCGAAGCGGTCCTCGAACGCCGCCTGGTCCGGCACCATGGGAATGCACTGGCAGACCCGCACGGGGTTGTCGCCGTCGTGCCCTTCCTGCGGCGCGCGCATGAGGATGACGGCCATGGCGCCGAGAAGGTTCGTCGCCGTCGCGCCGCTGTCGCGCACCTGCGCCCAGAAGCGCGAGGCGCTGAACCCGTCGGCGAGCGTTGTTCGCGTGCCGTAGATCAGCGGCAGATAGACGCCGAACATCTGCGCATCGGTGTGGAACAGCGGCAGGGCGGAAAAGTAGCTGTCATCCGTGTTGTAGCCCAGATTGGCGGCCATCGCCGCCGCCCAGGCGTAACAATGGTGGTGCGACATCAGCGCGCCCTTGGCCGGGCCCGTCGTACCCGACGTATAGAGGATCGCCATCGGATCGCTGTAGTGCACGGCCGAAAGGTCGAGGCCGGCGGGTGGCGCGAGGCATTCCTCGAAATGCAGGATGCGGTCGATCCGGATCCCCGCCGCGCGCGCTGCCGCGGGATCGGCGCCGACGAGGATGAGCGTGCGGAGCGCCGGCAGCCGGTCCTGCACGATGGCGAGTTCCGGCAGGACGCCCGCATCGGCGACCAGCACCTCCGCCCCGCAATTGTTGAGGTTGTGGCAGAGCAGGTCGCCCTTCAGCCCCGGATTGTTCGGCACCTCGATTGCGCCGAGGCTGGAGGCGGCGAACCAGGTGGCGACGAGTTCGAGGCAGTTCGGCAGCAGCATCGCCACCCGGTCGGCGCGGCCGACGCCCAGCCGGCGAAGACCGCCGGAAAGCCGGCAGGTGAGGGCCAGCATCTCCTCGAAGCTCGCCGTGCGGCCGCAGATATCGATGAAGGGACGGGAGCCGAAACGTTCGGCCTGCGCGACGAGGATCTTCGGCAGGACACGCTCTTCGATCGCATCGTCGTGAAGGCCCGGGATGGCCGAAAGGGAAGAGAAGGCGGGGAGGATGGACACGGTCAGAACCCTTTTGCCTTTGCCTGCGCCGCGGGAGAGAGAAAGCCGCGAACCGTGGCCGCCGTCTCCTGCGCCATCGCGTCTTCGAGGGAGGAATGAAAGCCGTCATTGATGGCGCGCTTGACATCCGCCACCGCACCCGCCGGACGGTCGGCGATCGCAAGAGCGAGGCGCCTGGCTTCGTCGAGCAGCGTATCGTCGGGCACGACCTTCCAGGCGATGCCGGTCTCCAGCGCCTTTTGCGCATCGTGGCGTTCGCCGAGGATGAGCAGTTCCTTGGTGACCTGCGGGCCGACCTGTTTCGTCAGGAGCGCGGTCACGCCGCCCGTCACGAACAGGCCGTAGCCGACCTCGGGGAAGAACCAGCGGGTGTTCTCGGCAAAGAGCCGGAAATCGCAGTTGATCGCCCATTCCAGCGCGCCGCCGACACACCAGCCATGCACGGCAGCGATCACGATCTTGCGCGAGCGCATGACATGGAGCGTGACGGCCTGGATGGCCTCCACCCAGTCCTCGGTCTCGGCCTTCGACGCGGTCTGTGCGTCGAGGTCCTTGAGATCGTCGCCCGAGCAAAAGGCCCGGCCGGCGCCATTGAGGATGACCGCGCGGATATCGTCGTTCGCCTCGGCGGCGGAAAGCGCCGCGATCAGCCCGTCGACGAGCGGCCGGTTCATGGCGTTCAGCCGCTCCGGCCGGTTGAGCGTGATCCAGGCGATCGGCCCTTCGAGGGTGATGAGGACAGTGTCGTTCATCGCCTGCCTCACACGATCATCGGTTCGGAATAGGCGCCCCAGACACCGCGCAGCGCGGTGCAGATCTCGCCGAGCGTCGCCTTCGCCTTGACCAGTTCGATGGTCTTCGGCAGCAGGTTCATGTCCTCCGACCGGGCCTGCTCGACGAGTTCCTGCATCAGGACCTTGATGCGCGCATCGTCCCGGTTGGCCCGGACGATCTTCAGGCGATCGACCTGAAGCTGCGTGCAATGATCGTCATAGGGGTGGATATGGACATCCGCCGTGCTGCTCGCCTCGTCGGCGAACTTGTTGACGCCGACGGAAATCTTCTCCCCGGAATCGATCTTCTTGAAGGTGGCATAGGCGGAATCGGCGAGCTTCTGCTGGAACCAGCCTTCTTCCACCAGTTTAACCGCGCCGCCACGCTCTTCCACCTCGTCGAGCATCTTCCAGATCTCGGTCTCCATGTCTTTGGTCAGCCGCTCGATGAAGTAGGAGCCGCCGAGCGGGTCGATCACCGAAGTGACGTTGATCTCCTCGCGGATGATCTGCTGGGTGCGGATGGCAAGTTTCATCGCCTCCTCGGTGGGGATGGCGAAGGCCTCGTCGAGGCCGTTGGTGTGCATGCTCTGGCAGCCGCCGAGCACCGCGCCAAGCGCCTGGATGGCGGTGCGCATCAGGTTGTTGTGGTGCTCGACCTTGGTGAGGCTCATCGCGGCCGTCTGCACATGGACGCGCAGGCGCATGGATTCCGGCTTCCGGGCCTTGAAACGCTCCGCCATGATCTTCGCATAGACGCGCCGCGCGGCGCGGAACTTGCAGATCTGCTCGAAGAAATCCTGGTGGCTGATGAAGAAGAACGACAGGCGCGGCGCGAAATCGTCGATATCCATGCCGGCCTTCGTCACTTCCTCGCAATAGGCGATGGTGAAAGCCATGGTGAAGGCGATCTCCTGCAGCGCATTGCCGCCGACATCGGAGAGATGGTAGCCGCTGAGGCTGACCGGATTGATCTTCGGCGTCGCCTTGGCGCTGTACATGATGAGGTCGCGCAGCAGCCGCACGGCGGGGCGGACGGGATAGATCCACTCCTTCTGGGCGACATATTCCTTCAGCGGATCGGCCTGCAGCGTGCCGGTCAGCTTGTGCAGGTCGCAGCCGCGCTGCTCCGCCACCGCGACGAACATGGCATAGACCACCCAGGCCGAGGGGTTGATCGTCAGCGAGACGGAGATCTTTTCCAGGTCGATGCCGTCGAACAGCCGGTCGATATCGTCCATCGTGTCGATGGCGACGCCGACGCGGCCGACCTCGCCGAAGGCCATCGGGTCGTCGGAATCAAGCCCCAGCAGCGTCGGCAGGTCGAAGTCGGTGGAGAGGCCGGTCTGGCCGGTCTGGATCATGTATTTGTAGCGCTGGTTCGTCGCCTCGGGATTGCCGAAGCCGGCGACCTGGCGGATCGTCCAGGGGCGGCCGCGATACATCGTCGGGTAGACGCCGCGGGTGAAGGGATAGGCGCCGGGAAAGCCGAGCTCCTCGGCCGGAATGTCGGCAACGTCGGCGGCCGTATAGATGCGCTTCAGCGGGATGCCGCTTTCCGTCTCGTAGACGTCCTTTTCCTCCGGCCGGTTCTTCAGGAAGGCGGCAAGGGCACCCTCCTCCCATTCCGCCTGGCTTTCGCGGACGGCGTCGATGGCGGGCGCGGAGAAGAGATGGGCGTCGTTCATGGGGTTTCCTCCCAACCCAGAAGGGCGCGTGCGACGACGGAAGGGTCCATCCGCCGTTCCGCCACCGCCCGGATCTGCCGTTCGAGCGTTTCGGGTGCTTGCTGGAATTTCTGCTGAAAGAGATGGCGGGCCGTGCCGAGGATGCGGGTGCGGCCCATAGCGCGCTGGCGCTCGGCCCGTTCGCCGCTCTCGTTGAGATGCGCCCAGTGCGCGCCGATGGCGTCCTTCAATTCGCCGACGCGTTCGCCGGAAATCGAGCTGATGGGCAGGACCGGCGATGTCCAACGGGAATCGTGGTGGTCCCCGCCGAGCGCCAGCATGCCGCGCAGCGCCGAGACCGTCGCGGCCGCCTCCGGCTTGTCGCATTTGCTGACGGCATGGATGTCGGCGATCTCGAGAATGCCGGCCTTGATCGCCTGGATGTCGTCGCCGAGGCCCGGGGCGGAGAGCACGACGACGGTATGCGCGGCCGTGACCACCTCCACCTCGTCCTGCCCGACGCCCACGGTCTCGATGATGACGGGGTCGTAGCCCGCCGCATCCAGCACGTCGACCGCCTGGAGCGTGGCGCGCGTCAGCCCGCCGAGATGGCCGCGGGTCGCCATGCTGCGCACGAAGGCGCCGCCGGCCGCCGCCGTCTCGCTCATGCGCACGCGGTCGCCTAGGATCGCTCCGCCGGAATAGGGGCTGCTTGGATCGACGGCGATGACGCCGACCTTGTGGCCTTCGGCGGCATAGGCCTTGATCAGCGCCGAAACGAGGGTCGATTTGCCCGCGCCCGGAACGCCGGTAATGCCGATGATATGGGCGCTACCGCCAAGCCGGTAGAGTTCCGCGAGCGCCGCGGCGGCTTCGGGATAGCCCTCCTCCGCGCGCGAAATCATCCGGGCGATGGCGATGGCCCGGCCCGCCAGCACGTCCTTCACCAGGTCGGCCGAGGGGACATAGGTCGCCCGCCGCGGTTTTGCGGAATGGGTGACGACCGTCATATCCGGCCACGTGCCGTGACGAGATCGGTGATCGTCGTGACGATAAGGTCGGAACGGGCCTCCTGGGGAACGATGGCATCGACGCCGCCCTCCAGCAGAGCGGGGTAGTCCTGCTCGGGAATGACCCCGCCGGCGACGACGAGGATGTGCCCGGCCCCCTCCTCGCGCAGGCAGCGGCCGAGTTCCCGGAACAGCGGGACATGCGAGCCGGAGAGCAGGCTGACGCCGATGACGTCGACATCCTCCTGGATCGCCGCCTGCACGACGTCCTTCGGTGTCTTGTAGAGGCCGGTGTAAACGACCTCCATGCCCGCATCGCGCAGGATGCGCGCCACCACCTTGGCACCCCGGTCATGGCCGTCGAGGCCGAGCTTGGCGACGAGGACGCGGATGGTGTCGGGGGTCTCGTCCGGCCCGGTGGAAAGGCTTTCGCCGGCAAGGGTCGCGTCGCGCATCCGTTCTTTCTCCCTACTCGGCCGCGATGCCCGGCGCACGGGCACCGGAAACGGAAGCGGCCTCGATGGACTGGGCGATGATGCGCAGGCCGATGTCGATCTCCTCCTCGGAAATCGTCAGCGGCGGCGCGATGCGGAACACGCCGCCCATGCCGGGCAGCTTGACGATGTTCATGCTGAGCCCGCGCCGGAAGGCTTCCGCGGCGATGCGACTGCCGAGCTCGTGGTCGGCGCTGCGGTCCGGATTGACGATCTCGACGCCGAGCATCAGACCGCGGCCGCGCACGTCGCCGACACAGTCGAAGCGCTGCTTGAGCTGCGACAGGCCCTCGAAGAGCCGCGCGCCAAGCCGGCCGGCGCGCGCGACGAGCCCTTCCTCCTCCACGATGTCGAGCACGGCGAGGCCCACGGCTGCCGGCAGCGGATCGGAGACATGGGTCGTGTAGAAGAGGTAGCCCTTCTCATGGGCGATGTCCTCGATCTCCGCCGTCGTCATGACGGCTGCCAAAGGCAGGCCGGCACCGATCGTTTTGGAGAGCGTCAGGATATCGGGCGTCACGCCGTCGCGCTGGAAGGCGAACATGGTGCCCGTGCGGCCGATGCCGGTCTGGGCCTCGTCGAGGATGAGCAGCATGCCGCGCTCGCGGCACTTTTCCTTCAGCGCGGCCAGATAGCCAAGCGGCAGTTCCAGCAAGCCGCCGCTCGACAGGATCGGCTCGGCGATGAAGGCGGCAAGACTGCCGACCGACTGGCTGTCGATCAGCCCGAAAGCGTCGTCGAGTTCGGTCTTCCAGTCGAGGCTGCCATCCGCATGGCGGAAGCGCGGGCGGAAGGTATTCGGCGCGGGAATGGTGAGCGAGCCCACCATGGCGGGGCCGTAACCCTTGCGGCCGGCGCTGTAGGTGGCCGAGCTCGCGGCGCCCGTCATGCCGTGCCAGCTCTTGGAGAAGGCGACGATCTCGTGCCTGCCGGTGACCAGCTTGGCCATGCGGATGGCCGCTTCGTTGGATTCTGCGCCGGTCGACAGCAGCATGACTCGGTCGAGCCCCGGCGCCAGTGCCGCCAGCCGCTCGGCAAGGTTCACGACGGGCCGCGACAGCATGCCGCTGAAGAGATGCGCCACGGCACCCATCTGGCGCTGGACAGTGGCGACGATGTGCGGATGGGAATGACCGACGAGCGCGCTCATCTGGCCGGAGGTGAAATCGAGAATGGGGCGCTCGTCCGCATCGAAGACGAAGCAACCCTCGGCCCGCTCGATGATGGCGGGGTCGAAGCTGCCGCCGTAGCGGATGAGGTGCTTGCGTGCGGCCGCCCAGAAGGCGGGGTCCTGGTTGCGTGACATGTGAGCCTCCGATGCCGTTTCAAAAGCGATACCGGCTGGCGGGGTCTCTGTAAAATTGATAGTATTTGGATTCCGATATAAGGAAAACTGATATGCTGGGGCCGCTGGATCTTCGCCTGCTCATCACCTTCGTCAACGCCGCCCATTCCGGTTCGCTGAGCGCCACGGCCGTGCAGGTCGGCCGCACGCAATCGGCCGTGACGATGCAGATGCAGCGGCTGGAAGAGATGCTGGGGCAGAGCCTCCTGCACCGCAGCGGCAGCGGCGTCCGGCTGACGGGAAGCGGCGAGCGCTTCCTTGCCTATGCCGAGCGTATCCTGAAAATGCACGACGAGGCCGTGTCCGCCTTTTCCCAAAAGGGCCTGCACGGCTCCATCGTCTTCGGCAGCCCGGAAGACTACCTTCTGTCGTTCTTTCCCATGCTCCTGAAAAGCTTCGGCACGCGTTATCCGGATGTCGAGATCAAGGTGCTCTCCGCCCCGACCGCCGAGCTGCGCGCCCTTCTGCCGTCGCGCAAGGTCGACCTGGCGCTGGTCTCGACGCCCAATCTTGCCGATGTGGACAATATCGTGCGGACCGAGCCGCTGGTCTGGGTCGGCAGCAAACCGACGCTGGAGGCGCATGATTTCGGCGATACGGTGCCGCTGGCGCTGCCGGCCTCCAATGCGATGGACCACCGCGCGGCCTGCGAGGCGATGGCGCGGGCGGGGCTTCGCTACAAGATCTCCTATGCCAGCAACAGCCTTGCCGGTCTTATCGGCCTTGCCCGCTCCGGCCTTGCCATCTGCGTCATGACGCAGGAGGCCGTGCCGCCCGACCTCCATATCCTCAACGCGCCGCTGCCGCATCTGCCGCATCTCGGCATGCTGATCGCCTTTGCCGACGGCGACCCGTCGCCCGCGACGAGCGCCTTTGCCGACCATATCCGCGCGGTGTTGCCGACGCTGTGACGCGAACGGCCGCGGCAGGTCTCCCCGCCGCGGCCGCCCTGTTCCCAAGCGATGGCCTGCGACCTATTTCTCGAAATAGGTCGGTTTGCCGTCCTCGACCTTGCGCCATTCGTAGATGACATAGTCCGGGCGGTTGATGTCGCCCTTGGCGTCGTAGCCGATCTCGCCCAGCGCCGTCGCCCAGGGTCCGCCGGACTTGATGGTCTCGGCGACCTTCTGCGCATCCTCGGCCGAGCCCGTCTTCTCGATGGCGGACGCGATGATCTGCACGGCGATGTAGGAATAGAGCGTATAGGCCTCCGGTTCGAAGCCGGCGGTGCGGAAGGCCTCGACCACGTCCTTGGCCGCCGGGTTGCGGCGCGGGTCGGGGGCAAAGGTGTTCAGCGTGCCGACGACGGCATCGCCCGCGATCTGCGCCAGTTCGCTGGAGACCATGCCGTCGCCGGAGAACAGCGTCGCCTTCAGCCCCTGGTCGGCCGATTGGCGCATGATCAGGCCGGCCTCGGTGTGCAGGCCGCCGAAATAGATCAGCGTGACGCCGGCCGCTTTCATCTTGGCGATCAGCGCGGAAAAATCCTTCTCGCCGCCGGTGATGCCTTCATAGAGGACCTCGGTGATGCCCGCGCCGTTCAGCTCCTGCTTTGCGACGTCGACGAGGCCCTGGCCGTAGGGTGTCTTGTCATGGACGATCGCGATCTTCGCGTCCTTGAAATTGGCCGCGATATAGGCCGCCGCCACCCTGCCCTGCTGGTCGTCGCGCCCGCAGGTGCGGAAGGTGTTCCACAGGCTGCGCTCGGTGAATTGCGGGTTGGTCGAGGCAGGCGTGATCTGCAGCACGCCGTTTTCCGCATAGACCTCCGAGGCCGGGATCGAGACGCCGGAGTTGAAATGGCCGACGACATAGTGGACGCCGTCGGCGACGAACTTGTTGGCAACCGAGATGCCCTGCTTCGGATCCGAGACGTCGTCGCCGATGACGATCTTCACCTGTTCGCCCAGCACGCCGCCAGCGGCGTTGATGTTGGCGGCCGCCTGCTCGGCGCCCTTGACGAACTGCGCGCCGAAGGCGGCGTTCGGGCCGGTGATGGGGCCGGCGACGCCGATGACGATGTCGGCGAAGGCACTGCCGCCGGACAGGACCAGAGACGTCAGGACCACCGACGACAAGAAGAATTTTTTCATGGATGCGCTCCCAGTTTGGCTGCGGGCGATGGTTGAGGCTTTGCTGCGCTGCCCACGATCGGCGCAGAACGCCATCCGGCGCGTGAAGACACCCGCCAGGCATTCGGTCTTGATGATGTCGGACTGTGTCCGGCGGGTGGTTCGGGCTCCCTGCCCCGCCGGCCGCCCTGTCAGGCGGCGAAGACGCGGCGCCTCGGCCCCATGCCACCCGGCTCCCCTTCTTGTGAGAGGGGATGATGCGGCGGAGAAATATGGTATGCAATGACCGAAGGTTTCAGATTTCGTGATCGCTTTTGCCATAGGGATGGAGGGCAGGCCGCATGGAACGCCGCATGATCGCGCCCTGTTTCATGGACGACACGCTCGAATGCCTGCGGCGGCAGGGGGTGGAGGCCGCGCCGCTTCTCGCCGAAGCGGGCCTTCCGCCGGTCATCACCGGCCCCATTCCGGCTGAGCGATACGGTGCCTTCTGGCACGCGGTGGCCCGCACCATGGACGACGAGTTCTTCGGCGAAGGCGCGCGGCCCATGCGTGCCGGCTCCTTCGCGCTGCTCTGTCAGGCCATCCTCTCGACGGCGACGCTGGAACATGCACTACGGCGGGCCCTGCGGTTCCTCAAGGTCGTGCTCGACGACCCCCGCGGTACGCTGGTCGTCGAGGAGGGGCTGGCGCAGATCGTGCTGAGGGATGCGGGCGGGCCGCGCTCGGCCTTCGCCTACCGTACCTTCTGGATCATCGTGCACGGGGTCAATTGCTGGCTGATCGGACGGCGGCTGCCGATCCGCTGGGTCGATTTCCGCTGCAGCGCGCCGCCGGCCGGCACCGACTACCGCCTGTTCTTCGGCGCGCCGGTGCGCTTCGACCAGCCGGAGACGCGGCTGGTCTTCGATGCGGAATTCCTGAACCTGCCGACCATCCGTGACGAGCGCGCGCTGAGGGAATTCCTCCGCCACGCGCCGGGCAATCTCCTCGTTCGCTACCGACATGACATGGGCCTATCGGCCGCCATCCGCCAGCGTCTCGGCGGCCTCGCGCCGCAGGCCTGGCCGGGTTTCGAGGAGCTGGCCGGACGCATGCGCATTCCCGCGCCGAGCCTGCGGCGGCGGCTGAAGCTGGAGGGGCAGACCTATCGGGAGATCAAGGATGACCTGCGCCGCGCGCTCGCCATGGAGGCGCTTGCGGACGGCCATGCCAATGTCACGCAGCTTGCCGCCGACCTCGGCTTTTCCGAGCCGAGCGCCTTCTACCGCGCCTTCCGCAAGTGGACCGGGAAATCCCCGGCCGTCTTCCGGCGCAGCGCGGGCGAGATGGAGGCGTAGGGTGGCCTCCCGTCAGTTCTCCTCGAACTCGACGAGCGTGCCCTGGAAATCCTTGGGATGGGCGAAGACGACGGGATTGCCGTGTGCGCCGATCTTCGGCTCGCCGCCGCCGAGCAGGCGGATGCCGTTCGCCGTCGCCGTGCCGATGGCCGCCGAAATGTCGTCCACGTCGAAGCAGACATGGTGGATGCCACCCGCCGGCTGGCGCTCCAGAAAAGCGGCGATGGGCGAATTCGGCCCCAGCGGCTCCAGAAGCTCGATCTTGGTGTTCTCGAACTCCACGAAGACGATGCGCACACCGTGTTCCGGCAGCTCCTGCGGCTCGGTCGTGGTGACGCCGAGATCGCGGTAGCGGCTGGCCGCCGCTGCCAGATCCGGGACGGCGATGGCGATATGGTTGACGCGCTTCAGCATGCTGACCTCACTGGTTCCTGCGGCGGCCTTCGATCAGGTCGAGCACCGTCCGGGCGGCATCGAGCACGTTGGTGCCCGGGCCGAAGACGGCGGCCACGCCGTTGTCCATCAGATAGGAGTAGTCCTGCCGCGGGATGACCCCGCCGCAGACGACGATGATGTCCTCGCCGCCCGTCGTCTTCAGGGCCTCGGCAAGCTGCGGCATCAATGTCTTGTGGCCGGCGGCGAGCGAGGAGACGCCGATGACGTCGACCTCCTTCGCGGCGGCCATGGCGGCCGCCTCCTCCGGTGTCTGGAACAGTGGCCCCGCCAGAACATCGAAGCCGAGGTCGCTGAAGGCCGAGGCGATCACCTTGGCACCGCGGTCGTGGCCGTCCTGCCCGAGTTTTGCGACCATGACGCGCGGCTTGCGCCCGAGCTTGGTGGCGACGCCGTCGAGACGTTCGGTCAGGACCGACAGTTCCGGCTCGCCCTCATAGGCCTTGCCATAGATGTTGCGCACGACCTTGGGCTCGGCGACATGGTTGCCGAAGACCGCACGCATGGCATCGGAGATCTCGCCCACGGTGGCTCTGGCGCGGGCACAGTCGACGGCTGCGTCCAGAATGTTGCCCTCGCCGGTGCGGGCGACCTCCTCAAGGCGCGCGAGCGCGGCCGTGACGGCAGCGGAATCCCGCCGGCGCCGGATCGCTTCGAGCCGCTTGATCTGCGACGAGCGGACGGCGGTGTTGTCGATCTCCAGCGTGTCGATCGGCGCCTCGTCCTCCAGGCGGAACCTGTTGACGCCGACGATCACCTCTTCGCCCTTGTCGACCGCTGCCTGCCGGCGCGTCGCCGCCTCCTCGATCAGCCGCTTCGGCAGGCCGGCATCGACGGCCTTCGTCATGCCGCCCATCGCCTCGACGTCCTCGATCAGCGCCCAGGCCTTTTCCGCCAGTTCGTTGGTGAGGCTCTCGACATAATAGGAGCCGGCGAGCGGATCGACGACCTTCGTCACGCCCGTCTCGTTCTGCAGGATGAGCTGGGTGTTGCGGGCGATGCGGGCGGAAAACTCCGTCGGCAGCGCGATCGCCTCGTCGAGCGCATTGGTGTGCAGCGATTGGGTGCCGCCGAGCGCGGCCGACAGCGCCTCATAGGCGGTGCGGATGACGTTGTTGTAGGGGTCCTGCTCCTGCAGCGAGACGCCGGAGGTCTGGCAATGGGTGCGCAGCATCAGCGAGGACGGCTTCTTCGGCTCGAATTCCTGCATGATGCGCGTCCACAGGAGACGCGCCGCGCGCAGCTTGGCAGCCTCCATGAAGAAGTTCATGCCGATGGCGAAGAAGAAGGAGAGGCGCCCGGCGAAATCGTCGACGTCGAGCCCCTTGGCAAGCGCGGCGCGGACATATTCGCGCCCGTCCGCCAGCGTGAAGGCCAGTTCCTGTACCAGCGTCGCCCCGGCCTCCTGCATGTGGTAGCCGGAGATCGAGATGGAGTTGAACTTCGGCATCTGCCGCGCGGTATATTCGATGATGTCGGCGATGATCCGCATGGAGGGAGCCGGCGGGTAGATGTAGGTGTTGCGGACCATGAACTCCTTGAGGATGTCGTTCTGGATGGTCCCCGACAGCTTTTCGCGCGGGACGCCCTGCTCCTCGCCCGCCACGATGAAGCTGGCGAGGATGGGGATGACGGCGCCGTTCATCGTCATCGACACGGAGATCTTTTCCAGCGGGATACCGTCGAACAGGATCTTCATGTCCTCGACGCTGTCGATGGCGACGCCCGCCTTGCCGACATCGCCGACGACGCGCGGATGGTCGCTGTCATAGCCGCGATGGGTGGCGAGGTCGAAAGCGACCGACACGCCCTGCTGCCCGGCGGCCAGATTCTTCCGGTAGAAGGCGTTCGAGGCCTCGGCGGTGGAAAAGCCGGCATATTGCCGGATGGTCCACGGCCGCCCCGCATACATGGTCGCGCGCGGCCCGCGCACGAAGGGCGCAAAGCCGGGCAGCGAGGCGAGGTGCTCGATGCCCTCGATGTCGGCGGCGGTATAGAGCGGCTTGACGGCAATGCCCTCGGGCGTCTGCCATGTCAGCGTTTCCGGCGAGGCCTTCAGCTCCTTCTCGGCCAGCGCCTCCCAGTCGGCGATCGTCTTTTCACTCATCGGGCGCCCTCCTGCCGGCTGCGGTCAAGCTCGTCTGCCATCATTCGAACTCCATGATCAGCTCGTCGACCGCAAGGCTCGCGCCGGGCTCGACGGCAACGCGCTTGACGATCGCGCGTTTTTCCGCGCGCAGGATGTTTTCCATCTTCATCGCCTCGACGACGGCGAGCGCCTGGCCCGCCTCGACGGTATCGCCCGCCTTGGCGCTCACGGACGTGATGACGCCCGGCATCGGGCAGAGCAGCATCTTCGAGGTGTCCGGCGGCTGCTTCTTCGGCATCAGCCGTGCCAGCGCCGCGACCCGGCCCGAGCGGACATGCGCCTTGATATCGATGCCGCGCCAGCGCAGGCGGATGGCCGGGCCGACGAGATCGACCTTCATGCCGACCGTCTCTCCGGCGATGGTGAAGGTGGCGTGCGTGGAACCCGGCACGAAGCTGCCGGCAACGGGCAGCACGGTGCCGTCGGCAAAGCGCACGCTGGCGCCCTCCACGCCGGTTTCCAGCGTCAGGGCAAGCTCGGTCTCGCCGAAGCGCACCACCCAGTCCTTGCCGAGAACGCGGCGGTGGTTGCCGATCGTGCCGGAAATCTGCACGGCGCGCGCCTGCATCACCTGGCTGACCGAGGCGGCGACGGCGGCAAGCACCCGTGCGGCCTCGCCGTCCGGCTCGACGCCGTGGAAGCCGTCCGGGAATTCCTCCGCGATATAGGCGGTCGTCAGCCGCCCCTCGCGGAACCGCGGCTGCTGCATGACGGCCGACAGGAACGGCAGATTGTGACCGACGCCCTCCACCTCGAAACCGTCGAGCGCGCGGGCCATGGCGTCCACCGCCGCAAGCCGGGCCTCGGCTCCTTCCCCCGGTGCCCAGGCGCAGAGCTTGGCGACCATCGGGTCGTAATACATCGAGATCTCGCCGCCCTCGTAGACGCCGGTATCGTTGCGCACGACGGTGCCGTCGGCCGCCTTGCCCTCGGCCGGCGGGCGGTAGCGCGTGAGGCGGCCGATCGACGGCAGGAAGTTGCGGTAAGGGTCCTCGGCATAAAGGCGGCTTTCGATCGCCCAGCCGTTCAGCTTTACGTCGTCCTGGCCGAAAGTGAGCTTTTCGCCGGCGGCGACGCGGATCATCTGCTCGACGAGGTCGATGCCGGTGATGAGCTCCGTCACGGGATGCTCGACCTGCAGGCGCGTGTTCATTTCGAGGAAGTAGAAATTACGGTTCCCGTCGACGATGAACTCCACCGTACCCGCGGAGTGATAGCCGACGGCCTTTGCCAGCGCCACGGCCTGCTCGCCCATGGCCTTGCGCGTTGCCGCGTCGAGGAAGGGCGACGGCGCCTCCTCGATGACCTTCTGGTTGCGTCTCTGGATCGAGCATTCGCGCTCGCCGAGATAGAGCGTGCTGCCGTGTTTGTCGCCCAGCACCTGGATCTCGATATGGCGCGGCTGGGTGACGAACTTCTCGATGAAGATGCGGTCGTCGCCGAACGAGCTTTTCGCCTCGTTCCGGGAGGACTGGAAGCCCTCGCGCGCCTCCGCGTCGTTCCAGGCGATGCGCATGCCCTTGCCGCCGCCGCCGGCAGACGCCTTGATCATTACGGGGTAGCCGATGCGGGACGCGATCGTCACCGCCTCGTCGGCATCCTCGATCAGGCCCATATGGCCGGGCACCGTGCTGACGCCGGCCTCCGCCGCCAGCTTCTTCGAGGTGATCTTGTCGCCCATCGCCTGGATGGCACCGACCGGCGGGCCGATGAAGGCGACGCCCTCCTTCTCCAAGGCTTCGGCAAAGGCGGCGTTTTCCGACAGGAAGCCGTAGCCGGGATGCACGGCGTCCGCGCCGGTCTTGCGGATGGCGTCGAGGATGCGGTCGATGACGATATAGGACTGCGCCGACGGCGCCGGCCCGATATGCACGGCCTCGTCGGCCATGGTCACATGCAGCGCGTTGCGGTCGGCATCGGAATAGACCGCGACGGTGGGAATGCCGAGCCTGCGGGCGGTCTTGATGACGCGGCAGGCGATTTCGCCGCGATTGGCAATCAGGATTTTCTTGAACATCAGGTGTCTTCCGGTCCCGGTCTGTCTTTGTATTTCTTTTCGTAAGGCATCAGCAGGATGGCCGAGGCCGTCGCGGCCCCGCCGAACAGCGAGGCGAAGGGCACGACGAGCAGCAGCACCGGCATGACCGGATCCGCCGCGCGGGCGATGCGCGTGCCGATGCCGCCGATATCGAGGAGGATAACGGCGGCGGCCGTCGCCGCGCCGATCAGGCCGCCGACGAGCGCATGCAGCATCATGAAGCGCAGCATGTGCCAGTGATCCTTGCGCGCCTCCTCCGGCGTCAGTTCCGGCCGTTCCATCCTCCCCGCCCTTGTCAAAGCGGTATCGTGTCGTGCTTCTTCCAGCGCGTCTCCACCTGCTTGTTCTTCAGCGATGCGAAGGCCCGCGCGATGCGCCGGCGCGAGGAATGCGGCATGATCACCTCGTCGATGAAGCCGCGCTCGGCGGCGACGAAGGGGTTGGCGAAGCGCGCCTCGTATTCCTTCGTGCGGGCGGCGATCTTTTCCGCATCGCCGAGTTCCGAGCGATAGAGGATTTCGGTCGCGCCCTTGGCGCCCATGACGGCGATCTCGGCGGTGGGCCAGGCATAATTGACGTCGGCGCCGATATGCTTGGAGGCCATGACGTCATAGGCCCCGCCATAGGCCTTGCGGGTGATCAGCGTCACCATCGGGACGGTCGCCTGACTGTAGGCGAAGAGCAGCTTGGCGCCGTGCTTGATGATGCCGTTATATTCCTGTGCGGTGCCGGGCAGGAAGCCGGGCACGTCGACAAGGGTCAGGAGCGGGATCGAGAAGGCATCGCAGAAGCGCACGAATTTCGCAGCCTTGCGGGCGGAATCGATGTCGAGGCAACCGGCCAGCACCATCGGCTGGTTGGCGACGACGCCGACCGTCTGGCCTTCCAGCCGGATGAAGCCGGTGATGATGTTGCGGGCGAAGGCCTCCTGCAATTCGAAGAAGTCGCCCTCGTCGGCCAGAGCCAGGATCAGCTCCTTCATGTCGTAAGGCTTGGTCGAGCTTTCGGGCACGAGGCTGTCGAGGCGCATCTCGAGGCGTGCGGGATCGTCGTGGAACGGACGGACCGGCGGCTTCTCCCGGTTGTTGAGCGGCAGGAAATCGAAGAGCAGCCGGACATTCTCCAGCGTCTCGATGTCGTTCTCATAGGCCGCGTCGGCGACCGAGGATTTCTTCGTATGGGTGCCGGCGCCGCCGAGTTCCTCGGCGGTGACGATCTCGTTCGTCACGGTCTTCACCACGTCCGGGCCGGTCACGAACATGTAGGACGTGTCGCGCACCATGAAGATGAAATCGGTCATGGCCGGCGAATAGACGGCCCCGCCCGCGCAGGGGCCCATGATGACGGAAATCTGCGGGATGACGCCGGAAGCCTCCGCATTGCGGCGGAAGACCTCGGCATAGCCGGCAAGCGAGGCGACGCCTTCCTGGATGCGCGCGCCGCCGCTGTCGTTGAGGCCGATGACCGGGGCGCCGTTGCGCACCGCCATATCCATGATCTTGCAGATCTTCTGGGCATGGGTTTCCGACAGCGAACCGCCGAGGACTGTGAAATCCTGGCTGAAGACATAGACCTGGCGGCCGTTGATCGTGCCCCAGCCGGTGACGACGCCGTCGCCCGCGAAGGTCTGTCCCGCCATGCCGAAATCGACGGCCCGGTGGGTGACGTACATGTCGTATTCCTCGAAGGAGCCCTCGTCGAGCAGCACCTCGATGCGCTCGCGCGCCGTCAGCTTGCCCTTGCCGTGTTGGGCGTCGATGCGCTTCTGGCCGCCGCCGAGCCTTGCCTCGCTGCGGCGTTGTTCGAGTTGTTCAAGGATGTCGCGCATGAAGGCTCCCACTGGTGTCGTATCGATACTCATACCGGTTTGCATGGATTTGCTGAACCCTTGATCGGGCGCAAATGTGGAATTATAAATCTGCAAACTGAAACTTGCGAAATTGCGAACATGGCGCTCGGAAAACTCTTCATCGGCCTGAAGGTGCGCGAGCTGCGCGTGGCGAGCCAGCAGACGCAGAGCCAGTTCGCCAAGCGCATCGGCATTTCGACCAGCTACCTCAACCAGATCGAGAACAACCAGCGCTCCGTCTCGGCCGCCGTGCTGCTGCAGCTCGCCGACAAGTTCAACCTCGACATCAGCGAGCTGTCACGCGGGGAGACGGACCGGCTGCTCTCGGCGCTCAGCGAGGCGCTCGCCGATCCGATCTTCGAGAGTTTCAGCCCTTCCCTCCAGGAACTCAAGCTGATTTCGCAGAACGCGCCGGCGCTGGCCCATGCGCTCGTGCTCGCCCACCAGGCCTATCGCCGCAAGAGCGAGCAGCTGGCGAGCCTCGACCACGACCGCGAGAACGCCCCTGGCCTCGGCGCCACACCCTATGAGGAGGTGCGCGACTTCTTCCATTTCGTCGACAACTACGTGCACACGCTCGATGTTCTCGCCGAAACGCTGGCGGCCGGCCTTTACGGTGCGGGCTTCGACCGCAGGTCCGCCCTCGTGCGCCATCTTGGGGAGCAGTTCGGCGTCTCGGTCGTTTTCGCGGAGACCAATGACAGCCCGCTGCGCCACTATGACCGCGACCGGAAGACCCTGACCCTCAACCGGCTCTCGGCGAACCCGACGCAGGTCTTCCAGCTTGCCCACCAGATCTCCCAGCTCCATGCGGCGCGGGAGATCGAGGAGATCGTCCAGCGGGCGAATTTTCGCACGGACGAAGCAAGGGACATCTGTCGCATCGGGCTGCACAACTATTTCGCCGGCGCCCTCGTCATGCCCTACAGCGATTTCCTTGCCGCCGCCCAGGCGCTGCGCCACGATATCGAATTGTTGTCTGCCCGTTTCGAGGCCTCGCTGGAGCAGGTCTGCCACCGGCTCTCGACACTGCAGCGGCCGGGCAACAAGGGCGTGCCGATCTTCTTCGCGAGGATCGACCGTGCCGGCAACATCACCAAGCGGCACAGCGCGACGAAGCTGCAATTCGCCCGCTTCGGCGCGGCCTGTCCGCTTTGGAACGCCCACCGGGCCTTCGAGGTGCCGCAGGGCATCATCCGCCAGCTTGCCGAGACGCCCGACGGGGTGCGCTATCTCTGTCTTGCAACGCAGACCTTCAAGGGCACCGGCGGTTTTGCCGCCACGCGCACGGGCTATGTGCTCGCCTTCGGCTGCGAGGTCTCCTATGCCGACCAGTTCGTCTATGCGGACGACCTTGATATCGGCGAGCGCTCCCGCTTCGAGCCGATCGGCATTTCCTGCCGGCTGTGCGAACGTGGCAACTGTCCGAGCCGGGCGGTCCCGCCGATCCGCGGCCGCCTGCAGGTCGATCCCGATATCCGCGAGACGATCCCCTATCGCCTCGCCTGAGCAAAAGCCCTATCCGTGTCCGGACAGCAGCCGCTCCATCTTGCCGAGCAGGCGCGGCAGGTCCACCGGCTTGGTGTCGAAGTCGTCGCAGCCGGCTTCGCGCGCCCGCGCCTCATCGACGCTCATGGCATGGGCGGTGAGTGCAATGATGGGCAGGCCCGTACCGGCCGGGCCGCTGCGGATGCGGCGCGTCGCCTCGCAGCCGTCGATGCCGGGCAGGCCGATATCCATCAGCACGAGGTCCGGCGCATCCGTTCCGGCCCGCACCACGGCCTGTTCGCCATCCTCGGCGAGGATCACCTCGTAGCCTTTCCGCTCCAGCCGGCGGGAGAGCATGTCGCGGTTCATCTCGTTGTCTTCGACCAGCAGGATCTTGGTCATGGCGTCAATTCCCGATCGGTTTTTCGCGTGCGTGTGACGATGACCTCGCGCAGCGCCTGCGTGAGCTCGACATGCGCACCCTTGCCCTTGCCGATGATCTGCGTCGCCCGGGCGCTGAGCAGGTCCCGTTCGGCATTGCTGAGATGCTTGGCGGTGACGACGAGGACCGGCACCGTATCCCATTCCTCCCGCTCTCGCAGGGCGGCGAGGAATTCGAAGCCGTTCATTTCCGGCATCTGCAAATCGAGGAGGATGGCGACCGGCGGCGGGTTGGCGGCCAGCCACGCCATGCCCTGGCGCCCGTTCTCCGTCAGCGCCACGCTGCGCCCGAGCCGTTCGACGGTGCGCTGCATGAGCAGACGCGTCGCCGGGTCGTCTTCCACCACCAGCACCGTGCCGCCCTGGCTGCCGCCGGTCAGACGCGCGATGAAATCGCTGAGCTCGCCGCGATCGACGGGCTTTGCCAGCATGGCGGCGGCGCCGAGCGTGAAGCCGAGTGCCTTCTCGTTGCTGATGGAGACGATGACGACGGGGATGGCGGCCAGTTCCGGATCGGATTTCAGCGCGACGAGCACGGACCAGCCATCCATCTGCGGCATCAGGATGTCGAGCGTGATGGCGGCGGGACGGTGCTTGCGCGCCATGTCCAGCGCCTGCTCGCCCGTGCCGGCGTAGAGCACCCGGTAGCCGTCGCGCTTGAGATGCGAGCCGATGATGTTCATCGACGCCTCGTCGTCGTCGACGACGAGCACGGCGGGCCGCTCTGCCTGCTCCGGCCTTGCGGCAAGGCCCGCCTCCTCGCCGAGGAGGCCTTCGCCGTCTTCCGCATCGTCCGCCATGTTCTCCTGAGGATCGGGCAGGATGAAGGTGAAGCGCGAGCCTTCGCCCGGCCGGCTTTCCACCGTGAGGTCGCCGCCGAGCATCTGGGCGAAGCTTCGGCTGATGGCAAGGCCGAGGCCGGTGCCGCCGAACTTGCGCGAGGTCGAGCTGTCGGCCTGGGAAAACGCCTGGAAGAGGCGGCCCAGCTGTTCCTCGTTCATGCCGATGCCGGTGTCGCGGACGGTCAGCGACAGGAGCCGGCCGGCACCCTTGCCCTGCCGCGCGACAGTGAGCGTGACGGTGCCCTTTTCGGTGAATTTGCAGGCGTTGCTGAGAAGGTTGAGCAGGGTCTGCTTGACCTTGGTGACGTCGGTCTCGATCGTACCGATATCGGCCGGGCACTCCACGGCAAAGGTATTGTCGTTCTTGGCGGCCAGCGGCCGGATCAGCGCCGCGACGTCCTGCGTCAGGGCGCCGATATCGAAGCGCTCGCGATAGACCTCCATGCGTCCCGCCTCGATCTTCGACAGGTCGAGGATGCCGTTGATGAGGCCGAGCAGGTGGTTGCCGGCGCTTTCGATCTTCTTGAGGTCGGGCAGGAAATCGGTCTGGCCGGTATCCTCCGCGTCCTCCTGCAGAATCTGCGCGTAGCCGATGATGGCATTCAGCGGCGTGCGCAGCTCGTGGCTCATGTTGGCGAGGAATTCGGACTTCACCTGCGTGGCGCGCTGCGCCTCGTCACGGGCCAGCTCCAGCTCCTGCTGGCGCTGGCGCAGCTCGGTGATGTCGACATAGACGATGGTGAAGCCGCCCTCGTGGGTGCGGCGCTCGCTGATCTGCATCCAGCGCCCGTCCCGGAAGGGGGTGACGCGGGTGGCGCTGTGGTCGTGCGAGGCGAGCCGGGTGGCGAACCATTCGTCGAACGGTTTGTCGAGTTCGACCACGTGGCGCCCGCCCGCCTCGATGACATCGCGGAAGGTCGAGGTGCCGGCCACCATGGCGTCGTGCACGGGATGCATGTCGCGAAAGCGCTGGTTGACGATCAGCAGCCGCTCGTCGGGTCCATAAAGGGTGAAACCTTCCGCGATGCTCTCGATGGCATCGACGAGCGTCCGGCGCTGATGCTCGGCCTCCTGCGTCAGCCGCGCCCGCTCCGCCTGCCCTTCCTTCAGAAGCTGCAGGGCCGCGCTCACCTTGCCGAGTTCGTCGGCGGCCGCCGCAGGCACGGCGACATCCGCATCGCCCGCCGTCAGGCCGCGCACGGCCGCAACGATTTCGCCGAGCGGTTTGAGGATCGAGCCGAGGATGACGATGGTCAGCACCGCGCCGATGACGACGGCGGCGATCGAGAGCAGAGAGGCGACATTGGCTGCCCGCTCGAACTGCCGCAGGATGTTCGCCCGCGCTGCCGTGGCCTGGCGTGAAAGCAAGCCCTGGAGGGCCGTCAGCTGCTCGTCCACGCTGATGCCGTAGCGCCGCGCCTCGGCGAAATGGGTGTTGCCGATGACGCGCTGGTCGTCGGTATAGGCATCGACGGCCTGGGTTGCGAGATCGTCGAAGCGGGCGACCTCCTGACGGATCGCCTCGGCCTCGGCCGGCCGATGTTCCGCCAGCCGGTCGAGCCGTTCGCCTAGGCGCGTGCGGGCCTCGCCGGCACGGGTTTCGGCCAGCGTCAGCAGGCTGACGGAAAGGTCGGCCTGCCAGTAGCGCAGGCTGTTGAAGGCGGCGCGCACGTCGTCCGACAGGACGATGATCTCGGCGATGCGATTGGCTTCCTCGCCCGATTCGAGGGCTTCGGAGAGTTCGCTGCGGGTGAAGAGGCTGCTGCCGATGGTCGCAAACAGCAGCACCGCCGCCAGGAGGACAAGCCGCACCCGGATCGACAGGCGCCGCAGCGAGAGGAACGACGCGGGCGAACGGCTCATTGCGGGATGAGCCCGATGCTGATCACCCCGCCGAGATCGCCCTCATGGGCGCCCTCCTTCGGATAGCCGGTCACGTCCAGTTCGCCGGCCGGATCGCCGTGACAGGTCAGACAGGAGGGCACGTAGTACTCTGGCACCATGACGCGCGCCCTCTCCTGCCCCTCCTCGGAAACCATGGCCGAATAGATCTGGCCCTTCGGCCAGTCGGCCTTTTCGAGATAGTCGCGGATCGCCGCGGCCTCGAAGGCGTCCGGCCGGGCCTTGCGGTTGCGGATCAGCACGGGGGGCGCGGTGAATTTCATGCTTGCCTCCTTGCCGGCGCGCGCCTCGAAGGCCTCGTTGACGAGGCGCGTGAAGGTGGCGGGTATGAACCCCTTGAAGCCCTTGCCCTTGGCGTTGATCGTCTCCTGGTTGGTGTCCATCACCTCGACCACCGCGTCCATCTGCGCCCGGATGAGCCGTCCTTCATAGGAGGCGGGATCGATGGTGTTCGGATCCCGGCCGGTGGCCTGGCGGTAGTTGGCGATGGCCTTTTCCAGTACGGCCGCGCCCGAAAGACCCTTGTCGCCCAGCGCGGGGTCGTTGATGCGCTCCTGGTTGGTGGAAATGACCGCACGCGCCGATTGCAGCATGGTGGCAAGGCTTTGGGCGATGGCAAGGTCTGCCGGGCCGGCCTCGGCAGCGAAAGCACCGCCAGCAAGGGCCGACATCAACAGCGCGGCAAGGCCGCCTTTCACGAACGCACGCATCGCCGTCCTCCCCTGCGCCCGCCGAACCGGCGTTACGATGATGGAAAGATAGCGGAATTCCGCTGGCCGGCAATCGGCAAATCATGGAGCGAAGCGCGGGCGTCGCCCTCTGCTATGGCCCCTCACCCTAACCCTCTCCCCGCAGGCGGGGAGAGGGGACCTGTCCTGTGCTGGGTTGTGAATCCCGGGAAACCGGATCTGCCCATTCCCGTCGCCCCGCTTGCGGGGAGAAGGTGCCGGCAGGTAGATGAGGGGCGATCTGCGACCTCGTCGCGAACACGATCGCGTGATGGCAAGCCGCCTAGAAGCGGATCTCCAGCAGGGAGAAATCGTCCGGCAGCGGCCCGGTGCCATTGAAGGATTTCACCCAGGCGAGGATGTCCTTCGGACCGCTGGCATGGGCTTCGGCGTGTTCGGCGAGCGCCTCGACGCTCAGCATCTCCTCGTCGGGCCCATCCACCTCAAATGTTCCATCGCTGATGACGAGCAGCCTGTCGCCCGGGAAGATTTGGGTGACGTCGCTGTCGTAGTCCATGTCGGGCAGCGCGCCGATCGCCACGCCACCAACGGTGATGAGCAGTTCGCGAGAGGGTGTGCCCGCGGGGCGGCCCGGCCCGCGCAGGAGAATCGATGGCGGGTGGCCGCCGGTCGCATAGCGCAGTTCGCCGGTGCTCGCCTTGTAGACGCCGTACCAGATGGTGAAGAACATATTGTTCTGTTTTTCCATCGGAAACGTGTTGTTGAGCGCCTTCAGCACCGTGGACGGATCACGAAAATCCGCGCCCGTCAGTGCGGAAGCGCGCAGCACGTTGATGACGGTGACGGAGAGCAGCGCCGCGCCGACGCCGTGGCCGCAGACATCCAGCAGGTAGATGGCGAAATGATCGTCGTCGATGCGGTGGTAGCCGAAGGAATCGCCGCCGAGCTCGGTGGAGGGCACCAGCAGCCAGTCGGTCGCGGGCGCTTCGGTGCGCTTGTCGGGCAGGATGGAGAAGACGTAGCGGCCGGCATCGTTCAGCTCTTCGTCGAGCCGCGCCTGCGTGCGCTCCAGGAGCAGGTTCTGCTCGGCCAGTTGGTCCTCGACGGCCTCGCCATGTTCGATCATGGCCTCGTAGAGCAGCTTCAGATCGTCGTATTCTGCCTCCAGTTGTGCGAAATCGAGGCGCAGCCGGGCGAGTTCCGCGGCGTCGCCATCCGTGAAAGGTACTGAAGAAGCGGCAGACAAGTTTGACGAATCCTTCATGATTGTATGGAAAGCTCCTCACACGTTCGGAGGGGGCGGCGCAACTACCGATATCATATCGCGCGTGCCGGTCTCTGCTGGCAGCCCCCGCGCATCGCCCGCACTTCGGACATTACATAGTCTAGGAATTTCCCGAAAGATAGGTAAGCGCGCGGCCGCCGCTCCCGCTTACGACATCATGAGGCTGGGGCGAATGGATCTTCGAGCAGTGCAGACGGGAGCGGACGATCATGTCCTGCTTCTGGAGTTCGACATGGACATGGGTGGCTTTGCGTCCAACTGGGCCTATTGCGACCGGCTGTCGACCTATTTCGCCCGCATGATCAGCCACAATCGAAGCGACTCGCTGCTCTATTCCAACCTGTTCTCTTCGGCCCTCAACGAGCTTCTGGAAACGGTCTATCGCCTGCACGCGCCGACCGGCAGCTTCGTCTGCGCGGTTTCCCGCAAGGGCGCCAGCGACCGCATCATCCTGACCATCCCGGCCGATGCGCAAACGGCCGGTTTCTATCGGCAGGCCGTCGATGTCCTGAACGAAGGCGACGTCGCCGCGCGGTATCACAGTGCCCTCTTCACAGAAGGCCCCCTGCAGCCGAATATCGGCCTCCTGGAGCTGGCCGTCGACTATGCCGCCCGCTTTTCCATCGAACCCGCCGACGGAGATGCCATCCGTCTCATTGCCGAACTCACGCTGGAGGCAACTGTCGCATGATCGCCGATTCGCTTGTCCAGACCTACAAGGTCTCCTTTGACGAAAACAATCAGGAGTTCGCGCTGTCCGGCTCGATGCGCCCCGAGCGCGCTGCCGAGATGGAGGCATGCGTCCGCCTCATCGAAAAATCGATCGCGTCGATCCGCGGTACCTTCTACGTCAACGTCAAGCGCCTCGTGCGCCTCAACAACGTGGCGTTCCACGCGCTGGCCGGCGCGCTGCTGAAGGCGGCCGAGGAGCGGCCGGAGCTCAAGATCTCCATCGTCACGTCGAGCGTCATCGGCTGGTCGACGAAGAAGTTCGGCGCGCTGACGGCCAAGAACCCGCGCATCCTCGTCGAGGAGTATGACAGCGAGTTCTACCCGGGCCAGGCCTTCCTGGAAGAGGGCGGTTTCGTGCCGGTGCTGCGCACGCAAACCAAGCTGACCTGGAAACACGAGCGCTCCATCCTGCCGCGTCACGGCCTTGCCCCGGGCATGACCATGGCGGACATCTGCTGCGGCATCGGCGATTTCGCCGTGCTGGTCGCCAAGGAATTCTCCCCGTCGCGCATCGTGGCGCTCGACCATTCGAAGTCGAGCCTTGCCTATGCGCGCCAGGTCGCCAGCGAATTCGATATCGGCGGCATCGAATACATCTATGGCGATGCGGCCGAAATGCTGCTGGAGGACGGCCAGTTCGACTTCGTCTCCTGCCGCCATGCGCTGCAGATCTTCAACAAACCCGAGATGATCGTCGAGGAGCTGGTGCGCATCTGCAAGCCCGGCGGGCGCGTCTATGTCACCAACGAGAAGATCTCCCAGTGCCTCGGCGAACCGCGCGGCCCTTCGATCCAGTGGACCTATGACCAGCTGTCGAAGCTCTTTGCCGATTTCGACATGGATCTCGAATTCGGCCCGAAGAGCTACCAGGCCCTGCAGCGCGCCGGCCTCGAGGACATCCGCATCGAAAGCTTCATGGTGACCAACCGGGACGGTGACTCGCAGGCCTTCGCCGACATGGTCATGGCCTGGGAGGAAATGTTCGCCGGAGGCATGTGCGAGAAGCGCGGTGACGACGCGGCCTTCGTGGAGAAGTTCCGCCGTGGTTTCGAGGATCATATCGCTGCCGCCCTTCACCCCGGCGGGTATGCCGGCTGGCCCGTCTGGGTTGCGTCGGGACGCAAGCCGCAATGAGCGATTTTGCCGAAACGCCGCCCTCGCGCTGGGGCTTCTCGCTGACCTCGTTCCGCGCGAAATTCGTGCTCGTCGTCGGCGGCGCCGTGCTGGTGGACCTCCTGGTCGCCGGCGGCATTGCGCTGTGGAACGTCAACCGCCTTTCCACCAACGCCATGGACGAGGTCGGTCGCGGTCTCGAAAAGGCGAATATCGAATACCTGCAGAACTATATCGCGACGACCGTCGAGCGCACGGACCTGCTGCTCGACCGCTACCATTCCGAGGTGAGCGGCCTTGCGGGATCGATGCAGACGTTCATCGACAATCCCGCGCTTTCCGACAAGCTCGGCCAGCAGCTGCAAACCGACGGCGTGACCACCCCGCTCGCCTATAACGAGACCGGCAACTGGTGGCAGAACCAGCCGGGCGAGGCTTCCGCCGTCACCGTCTGGGGCTATCTGCTCGACGAGAACAAGCAGCCGACGCCGGATGCGATGAAGACCGTGCGCGAAAGCGCCGCCTTCAACCTCGTCGGCCCGAGCTTCCTGTCCGCCGGCCCGCCGAAGCTGCAGATGTACTATATCGGCCCGCGCGCCAACCCGATCCTGCGGTCGACGCCCTACAACGACCAGGGCTCCGTCTTCGACAAGGTCTATCCCGGCCACAACGAGACGAACTGGTGGGATTTCTATTTCCCCGGCCTCTACGAGACCTGGGAAACCTGGCTGGCGAAACCGTCGGAGCGCCCGGTCGACAGTCCCATCACCATGCTGTCTCCCTATCTCGACGGCATTACCGGAAAGATCATCGTCAGCTTCTTCCAGCCGCTGACGACGCCCGACCGCAAGGACCTCAACGGCATCGTCGGCGTCGACCTGACGCTCGACCAGCTCGCCGACATCGTCAAGAGCGTGAAGATCGCCGAGACGGGCTTCGCCTTCCTCTCGATGTCGAACGGCAACGTGCTTGCCGTCACCGAGGACGGCGAGAAGACGCTGGGCGTCAAGATCAACAACGAGAGCGGCTTCGACCGGCGGCTTGCGCACAGCAGCCAGGCGGCCATTGCCGGGCTCGCCATGCCATCCAGCCCGGAGACCGTGCTTACCACGCTGACGCTGAAGGAAAACGGCGAGGACGTGCCCTATGTCGTGCTCCTCAAGCAGCTCAACGCGGAAAACCTCTATACCGGCAAGGTGCCCGTCACCCGCGAGGTCATGTCGCTCGGCTTCATGGTGCCCGAGCGGGAGATCTATGCCTCGCTGATCGCGGCCAAGGACGGCATTTCGGCCGAGACGCGCCAGGTCGTGACCTGGCAGGTCGGGACCGTCATCCTGTCGCTGCTCGTCGTTCTCAGCGCCGTCTTCGCGATTTCCGGCCGCATTACCGCCGGCCTGCGGGCGCTGGCGGATGCCGCCCAGCGCCTCCAGAACAAGGACTACTCGGTGCGTGTCGCCATTCCCGCGCGCGACGAGGTGGCCGCCGTGGGCGTCGCCTTCAACCGCATGGCGGAGGAGATCAGCTACCACACGGAAAACCTTGAAAACCTCGTTGCCGAACGCACCAAGGCGCTCGAAACGGCCAATGGCGAGATCAACGCGCTGAATGCCAAGCTGAAGAGCGAGAACCTGCGCCTCGGCGCCGAGCTCGATGTCGCCCGGCACATCCAGATGATGGTGCTGCCGAAACGCGACGAGCTGGACGAGATCAAGGGCATCGACGTCTCCGGCTACATGGAGCCGGCCGACGAGGTGGGCGGCGACTATTTCGACGTGCTGCACGATCAGGGCCGCATGAAGGTCGGCATCGGCGACGTGACGGGCCACGGCCTCGAAAGCGGCGTGCTCATGCTGATGGTACAGTCGGTTGCGCGCGCCCTTCAGGAGCAGGGCGACGAGGATCCGCGCGAGTTCCTTGAAGTGTTGAACCGCGCCGTCTTCAAGAACATCCAGCGCACCAAGACCGACAAGCACCTCTCGCTTGCCTTCCTCGACTACGAGGATCGCAAGATCACGCTGTCCGGCCAGCACGAGGAGGTGCTGGTCCTGCGCGACAACGATGAGGTCGAGCGCATCGACACGGTCGATCTCGGTTTCCCGATCGGCCTGGAAAGCGACATCGGACCCTTCGTCGACACGCATGAATTCCCGTTCGATTCCGGCGACGTCATCGTGTTGCATACGGACGGCGTGACCGAGGCGGAAAGCCCGGCGGGCGAACTCTTCGGCTTCGATCGGCTGTGCGAGAGCGCAAAGCGCCATCGCCGCAAGGACGCCGACGCGATCAAGGACGGCATCATTGCCGACCTCATGGCACATATCGGCACCCAGAAGATCCACGACGACATCACGCTCGTCGTCATGAAACACAGGTAACGTCATGGAAGCCACATTCGGACAGGTGGAATTCACCAACGGCGCCGGGGCGCTGAAGAACCGCATCCGTCTTGCCGACGGGCCGCTCGACCTTGCCTGGCAGCATTGCGGCGTTACGTCGGAATTCCTTGGCGACTTCTTCGCCCTGCGGCGGCGGGATGAGGGCGGCGATTATAACGAGGCGCGCCACAGCATCGGCTATCTCGCCAACGAACTGCTCGAGAATGCGGTGAAGTTCCGCCATGGCGACGGCATCACGCTGGAGGCCTCGCTCGACGGCAGCTGCTTCGAGATCCGCATCAGCAACCTCGTCACCCAGGAGACGGCCGGCAGGTTCCAGGCGCTCCTTGCCGAACTGACGACCCGTGACCCGGGTGAACTCCTCATCGAACGCATCGAAGAAAATGCGGAGAACATGAATTCGAGCGGCTCGGGACTTGGCCTGCTCACCCTAATGAGCGACTATGGCGCGCGTCTCGGCTGGCGTTTCCAACCAGCGGCAGTACCGGACGCGATGCGCCTCGACACCTACGCCGCCCTCGACATCGTTTGAGCAGACATACCGGGAGTTTATTGTACAAAATGGAAATCAAGACGAACGAATACCGTGTCTGGAGCGAGGGTTCTGCGATCCATTACGAGGGCACGATGCGCCTTTCCGGCACGGAGGCCTATGCCCCGATCCTGGAACTGATGCAGCAGGTGCTGACCGAGAAGCCGGAAACCATCACGCTCGATCTGTCGGGGCTGGAATTCCTCAACAGCTCCGGCATCAACCTGCTCGCCAAATTCACCATCGACGTGCGCAAGCAGCCGGGCATCGGCCTCATGGTCAAGGGCAGCACGCAGATCCCGTGGCAGTCCAAGTCCCTGCCGAACCTGAAGAAGCTGCATCCGGCAGTCAATCTGGTCATCGCCTGAGGATGGAGGGGCGGAGCGCCCTCATCCGCCTGCCGGCAGCTTCTCCCAGCAAGCGGGGCGAAGGGAAGATGCCGCCGCCGTTTTTCCCGCTCACGACGATTTGTAGGGCAAGTCCCCTCTTCCGCTTGCCGGGAGAGGGTCAGGGTGAGGGGCAGGTGCCCTCTAGAATCCGCAGGAACTCCGCCGCCGTCGGCCGGTCCGCCGCACCGATCCCCGCCATCAGCAAGCCGAGCAGAGCGGGGTCCTCCCGTTCCAGGGCCGCGGAAACGACGAAAGCCGGCGGCTCGCCCGCCCGCCGGCGGCGCAGCACCGCCTCCGCCTCGCCTTCATAGGGCTTTTCCCCCGTCAGCAGGAACAGGCCGAGCGCCGCGAGCGGCCAGATGTCGGCCGCCGGGCCGGCCGGTTCGCCGGCAAGCTGTTCCGGCGCCATCCAGGCGGGCGAACCGGACAGTTCCGCTCGCTGCAGGTCATCGCCGGGCGTACCGGCAATGCCGAAATCGATGAGCACTGGCGTTCCGCCGTCGAAGAGCACGTGCGCCGGCTTCACGTCGCGGTGGACGACGCCGCGCGCATGGGCGAAGGCGAGCGCGGCGGCAAGCCTGGCGAGCAGCAGGCGGAGGGCAGCCGGATCCGCGTAGCGCGCCGCCACATCGGGTTCGCAAAGCGCCTTCCCCAGCATCTTGAGGGCAATCCAGTCCTCGCCCTCCGCCACGAGCTGCGGCAGCGAGGGATGTACCAGCAGCCGGGCGATCCGCCGCTCGCGCTCGAAACGCCGGAGCGCCACGGCATCCCCGTCCCCGACGAGACGCTTGACGATGACGGGCGCCGCCCTGATCTGCGCGCGGTAGACCCGCACGGGACCCTGCCCGCGCAGGACGGCTTCGCTGACCGGGGGCGGTACGCCCATCGGCCTAGATCGCGCCGATGCGTCGCCACATCGGCAGGGCGACGGTCAGGATCAGGTCGACATTTTCCCGGATGACACGCAGCGCCTCCCCCTCGTCCTCGATCGGGACGCCCTCGTTGCGCAGCCGGTCGCCGCGCGCCGCCAGCAGGGCGTGGATGGCCGCCGTCACCGCGCCGGCCTCCGCCTCGACGCCGTCGAGCAGCACTTCGTAGGCCAGCATTTCGAACAGGCGCACCGTGATGCCGGAGCCGATCCCCGCCGCCGCGAGCGCGCAGACGGCGCGGCCCTCGTCGGAGCAGATCCTGAGATGGGCGCGGTTGTAGCGCCGCACCGCTGCGACGCTCTCCTCCGTCACCGCATTCGGCAGGGCCATCGCCTGGCGGGAGCCGATCAGCATGCCCAGTACCTCACGCTCCGTGGCGGACGAGCCGTCCGCTTCCGGCAGGCTCCTGAGCGCGCCGATCGTCATGGGGCCTTCGGCGAGGGCGGCAAGGGCCGGGCCGTAGAAGCTCTCGTTCAGCGTTGCCTCGCCGACCGGCACCTTCACGGAAAGCTTGATCGCGGAGGGTGGCACGACGAGGGCGAGCCTGCGGGCCGCCAGCCGCTTTTCCAGCCGCCGGGCGGCGATCGGCCGGGGCCCGCGCATATAGATGTCGCGCCGGAAGCTGCGGGCAAGGAAGAAGTCCCGCGCGGTTTCCGCATGGGCGGCGGGGAAGCCCTCGATGAGACGCCGCTGGGCGTCGGTCGTGCAGAGGTCCGGATAGTTCTCGAAGAGATTGGCTGCGGCGACGAAGGACAGCTTGGCCGCTGCCAGATCCTGCGCCACGTCGATCTGGTAGCAGGGCGACCAGTGTGCATTGAGATATTCGTGACTGAGATAGGCGGTTCCCTCCGCCCGCTCCTTGTCCAGCCGGTCGAGCATTTCCGCCGGGATCAGATCGGCGCCGGCCTCGGAGAAGGCGCGAGCCATGTCCAGCGCCCGCAGCACGCGCCGGTCGCTGCGCTCGCTGTCATGCGCGGCGGCGAGGCTGACGAGGCGCTGCATCGGCATGGAAGCGGTCCAGCGCGGCAGGGCATTGTAGGTGACATAGAGGAGCCCGCCGGGCTTCAGATGACGGGCGGCGAAATCGACGATATGGCGGCGGTTCTCCGCGCTGACCCAGCTCCAGACGCCATGCAGCGTGATATAGTCGAACATCGGCAGGCCCGGTTGCCGGCCATGGGCCAGATCCTCGAAGGAGGCCTCCTCCAGGCGGATGTTGCCGACGAAACCGGCCGCGGCGAGCGAGCGCCCGCGTGCGATATGCGCCGGATTGAAATCGAAACCCCAGACGTCGGCCTGCGGGTTGGCTGCGGCGATCGTCAGCGCCGTTTCGCCGACCCCGCATCCCAGTTCGCAATAGGCGAAGGGCGCCCCCTCCTCCACCGGCGGCTCGATGCCACGCAGGAGACAGGCCACGTCCAGATGCGCCGGCGTCTGCTCGATATAGAAGCCGGGGAGATATTCGATGTCGGAAACGTAGCCGTGGGTCCAGTCATTCATGATGAAATCCTATGCTCGAGCAATATCAATAGGGATACGCGGGCGGCGCGGGAACGACAGGTGCGCCAGTCTTCTGTTTTTCCGCAAAACCGCTGCGCAGCTCTGCCGGGAACGTCTTTCAGCGCAGATGCGGCGGCGGGCGGAACTGGACGGCGGCCGGCTGCTGGCGCGGGCGTGCCGGCTGGAGCCAGGTGTTCCAGCCGAGCCTGCTCGCTTTGGTGTCCTCGCGCTGCCCGCCGAGCCGCAGCGCCGGCACGTGGTCGGGTTTCAGCTCCAGGCGGATGTTGAACATCTTGTCGGCGCCGAGCGCGCTGGCGGCAAGGTCGGTGAGAAGCCGTGCCCGGCTGCCGTCCGGCAGCAGTGAACGGAAGGCCGGATAGTCCAGCCCCTCCACGCGCAGCGTGACCGTGGACTGGATGTCGAAGGTCTTCGTACCGATCACCGCATCGTCGCCGAGGCGCGCGAAGGCGCCGCGCGGCCGGGTGCGGTCGGGCAGTTGCGTGCGGTCGGACGGGGCGATCGGATACCATTCGCCGGCGAACTGCTCGACGCGCAGCGTGTGCCCGAGCGCGCCGGCGAGCGCCTGCTCGATTGCCACCGCCGAGCGGCCCTGCCGGGCAAGAAGCCCGCCGAAGAAGACGAAGGTGTGGTCGCCCACCCGGGTGCGGTCGGTCATCGCCGGCAGGCCGAGGCCGACAAGGGATTTCAGCGCGTGGTCGATGGGGGCGGCGGTCGAAAGCTGCGCCGCCCGCTCGCGCTCGATCGCCGGGCGATACTTGGCCCAGGCATTGTAGAGCAGGCCAGAAAGCCGGTTGTTGAAGACGTCGAAGAATTCGCGCAGGGCAAAATTGCGTTCGCGCACGCTCATCTGCACGAGCTCGCTCATGGCATGCGGCAGCACGCCCGAGGGGCCGGTCAGGCCGACCAGCGTCTGCGTCATCTCGACAGGTCCGCCGCTGCGCGGCCGGCGCACGGAAAGCACCTCCGCCGAGGCGAAGCCGAGCGGCACCGACGAACGGATCTTCACGGCCGCCCGCTCGGGGTCCACCCCCTGCCCGACCGGATCGACCGGCCGGTGCGCGGTGTCGTGCCCCTCCTCCGCGCCAAGCGCTTCCAGGATGCGGATCATCTGGAAGAGTTCGAACGCCTGCGGCCCGTCGAAGGCGCGGGCGACTAGAGAAGAATTCGATCGCCTGCCCGTGCCGGCCATGTCTTCAGCTTTCCGCTTCGCCCCCGAACGAGGGCGGTGAGCCGTGAGAATGAATTGACGCTCGCATAGAGGCCGAGGAAACGCTCGATGATGCTCGCCATGAGGAATACGCCGTTACCGGAAAAATTGCCCTCCTCGAAGGTCATCGTCACGTCGACGCCGCGGCAGAAGGCGCTCTGGCCGAAGCTGCGCACCCGCGCCGTGCCGCTTTGCGAGGAGAGCGCCGTGATGCCGTCGATCAATGCCCGCGTTTCGGCCGAGTTGCGGAAATCGTAGAGCAGCAGGATTTCCTTCAGCGCTTCCACCCCGCCATCGGAAACGAGCGAGAGATGGTTGAGCGCCAGATGCGAGATGAGCCGCCAGCGCCCGCCCTGGCCGTAATGCGGGCGGATCGTCGCGGTCGGCACCGTCAGCAGCCGCATGCCCTTCACCATCGGCACCGGCTCGACCATCCGCAATTGCGGTTGGCCGCCGCCGAAGGGCAGCCGCTCCGGCCGGTTGCGGTTGAGGCAGAGCGTTTCCACCGACAGGACGTCGTCGGCAAGGCTCTTCGGGTTGAATTCGGGATCGGAGAGCGACAGGAAGACCTCGCTGCCCGGGTTCTCCTCCTCGGCCGGCCGGCGGTGCGAGAGCCACCAGGCCGCCGCCTTCTCCTCGCCGCGGACCTCGTCGGCATCGACGCCGTGGCGGATGCCGTAGAACGGCGACAGCGTCCTCGCGTCCCCCTCGGCATTCACGGTGGCAACGGCCTCGATGCTGTAGACCTCCAGCGCATTCAGCCGCCGGCTGTCCGGCACGACGCGGTATTCGGTGACAGTCCTGTCGAGCTTGATCGGCTCGGCGGTCTGGGGGAACAGGTTGACGATCGGCGTGCAGCCGAGCGCGAAGGCGGCCGCCGTCAACGAGCGCTCCAGGCTGGGCGCGGCACGGTTGAGATAGAGGAAGACGTCGAGCGTGCGCCCCTTGCCGGCAAGGCGCCCGGCCTCCGGGAATTCGAGATCGACGAACAGGAATTTTTCGGGGAAGGCGAAATATTCGGTCAAAAGCCGGTAGGCCGGATGCGAGGCCTGCGGATAAGGCAGCATGCTCTCGTGCGGGCCGAAGCCGCCCGGCGAAAGAGCGTCGGCATCCAGCATTGCCGGGCTGCGGTCGCTGGCGCCTTCGGCAAAGGCGATCGCGACCACGTCGTTGAGCAGGAGTTCGTAGAGCGGATAGACGAGCTGCGGCTGGCCCCGCAGGAAGAAGCGCAGGCGCCCGGGATTGTAGGTCGAAAAACTCTGGTCCTCGCCCGCCATTTCCAGCGTCAGGCGCAGGCAGCCCGCCGCATTGTGCGCCTGCGGCGTTTCCGGCGCCGTGATCGGGCGGCCGGTGAGCGTGGCCGCGCGCACGACGATCGGATGCAGCGTGACGTCCGAGCAGGTGCTGAACCGGCAGCGCTCGCCATCGACCGGCTCGGTGTCGAGCAGCGTGCCCGACGGGACGGGATAGGGCTCTGCCAGCTCCGCCTTCGGATCGAGCTGGAGGATCGACATGGACGGGATCGGCCGGTCGAAATGCGGATAGAGGATGCCGAGCATGGCATTGGTCAGCTCAGGGAAATCGTCGTCCATCTTCTGCCGCACGCGGGCGGTGAGATAGGCGAAAGCCTCGATGAGCCGGCCGACATGCGGATCCTCGATCGCGTCCTCGGACAGGCGCAGCCGGCCCGCGATGCGCGGGTTTTCGGCCGCAAAGGCCGCCGCAGCCCGGCGGATACTCAGCAGTTCGCGGTTGTAGTGGACAAGCAGATCATCCGACATGGAGGCCCCTTGGCGATTGGAAACGGGCATATCGCGATGGTTGTGCGGACATTGGCGCACTCCGTTTCATGCTGTCAAGGAAAGGCGGACGGTGTTTCATAGCGTCGGGCACGCGAACGGGGAGAGGACGTCGCGCGCGAAGGGGTTGCGCGTGGCGGGCGCGGTGAGGCGCATCAGGACGGCGCGGCTGCCGAGGCGGAACTGGTAGGTTACGACGTCCGTCGGGTTCTTCTCGATCTTGCGGCCCTGGTCGAAAAGGCGGAAGAGCGCCCAGGCGCCCTGCTCCGTCAGGATGTTTCGCTGGCCGGCAACCTCGGGCGTCATGGACATGGACGCGCCCGCCACCAGGTTCTCCGGCGGCCAGAGATATTGCGTGCCTGCCGGCGGCCCGTGCGTGTAGCTCGCCACCTTGCCGCCGATATCGATGAGGAAGGCGCGGGCCGTCATGTCCAGCTTGCCGACTTCCACAGTGAAGTCGACATTCGGCTTCTCCTGCCCGGCAAAGAAGACGGTCGTGATGTCGTCGGCCTTTTCGAAGGCGGCGAGGACCTCATCGGGGAAACCGAGGCCGAATTGCTGGCCGCTTTTCCAGCGCCAGGGCTTCGTCGTCCGGTCGATATAGGGCTTCAGATAGGTGTCGCGGAAACCGGCGATCGCGCCTTGCGGGCCGAGCAGCCGGGAAAAGTCGTCGAGCGAGGCGTCGTTGATGCTCTCCCGGTCGAAGGGGTAGCGGCCGACGGTCGTGGCGGTGCACAGCGGCAGGATGGTCGAGGTCCAGATCTCCTTCAGCCGCTCACGCGAACTGCCGCCCGTCACCGCGCCCACCTGGGTGAGGATGCGGGCGAAGAAGGGCTGCAGGTTTGCCGGGAGCTTGCCGTTGCGGTCGGTGAGCTGGCTGAGGATCGTCTGCGGTTCGGCGCCGAGCTCCAGCACGTCGCCGCCGGCTGCCACGTGGTTCAGCTGGCGATAGAGCGGTTCGAGCGCGGCGAGCATGTCGTCGACTTGCGACTGCTGTCCCTCCGCCGCCGGCACGACCGCGAGACGGAAGGCCCTGAAATGATCGCTGACCGATTGCGGCACGTTGACGACGCGGCGCGGCGCCCGCACGGTCTTCGTCACCTGCGAAAGCCGCTCGGCCGCCAGTGCCTCGACGGCGCTTGCCGCCGTCGTCGACAGGTCCTGGAGATCCACCTCCGCGGCGATGGCGACGAAAAGCTCCTTCGCCGGCGAAGGGTTGCCGGCGACGATGGCCACCGCATCGGCAAGACGGCGTGCGTCGGTCTCGCCGGAAATGCCGAGGTCGGCGATCAGGCTGTCCCAGCGGCTCATGTAGGTGACACGGTAGAGATCGGCGAGGCCGTCACGGATGCGGCCGGTCTCGCGCTCGCGGTCGAGCGCGGTATCGGGCCGGCCCATCACCCAGAGATCGTCGGCAAGCGTGCTCGCGGCCTCTGCCGAAGCGCGCATCATCACGCCGAGGCCGTTCTTCGTGTAGATGCCCTCGATACCGTCGAAGAAGCTTGCCCCGCTCACCCGCGCCAGCGCCTCGGGACCGGAAAGCCCCATATGGTCGACCGGCCGCCACATGGCCATCGCCGCAACGTCGGGCAGCGTCAGCGCCTGGTCGTAGGCAAGCCGGGCGAGGCTGTAATTGGTGATGTCCGCCCTCGCCTTCTCGATCAGCGCGACATCGGCCGCCGGCGCCGGGATCGCAACGGACGCGAGTTCGGAGAAATGCTCGGCAATGCGCCGGTCCACCGCGTCGCTGCGGTCGTAGAGCATCCAGTTGGCGGCAAAGTCCGGGCCGAGCAGCGCTGCCGTCTCGCGGCCCGGCGGACGCTCGCCGGTCAGCATCAGGTAGAACTTCAGCTGGGTGAAGCGCAGTGCCGCGGGTGTGGTGGGGTTCTCGAGGCCCTGACGCAGATATTGCCAGACGAAGGGAAAGAACAGGTTGGCAAGCGCCTTGTCATAGGCCTTGCGCGCCTCGCCCTGCACAGGGTCGGGGCTGTAGAGGCCGAAGGTCGCGCCGCGCGGTTCGGCCTCGCTGAGCGCGGCAAGCCGGTCGAGCACCGCCAGGACCGGCTCGAAGCGCATGGAGAGCGTGCCGCCCGGCACGGCCTCGGCGATCTCGCCGCGGGCCGCGGTGGTCTGGCCGGTGACGCCGGCGACATAGGCGCGCCCGTCGGAAAAGCCGAACCACCAGAAGGCGAGCGCGGCGAAGGCGGCAAGGCAGAGGACGGCGTTGATCGCCAGATCCTTGAACCGCGCCGCCGCGAGCGCCGGCCGCGTCAGCCCGCCAAGATCGGCCTCCGGCAAGATGGCCTTGCGGAAGAGCCCGTAGAGGAAGAAGGGCCGCACGCGCCGCATGCCCGGATCGGGTGCCAGCGACAGCGCCGCCGCGCTGCGCCCGAAGACCGGCGCGAGCGAGCCGGCCAGCGCATCGACATTGTCGCCGTCCTGCCGGCAGGAGACGAAGAAGACGCCGCGCATGTTCGTGGCGGTGCCGAAGCGGTGCTGGGTGGCAAGCTGCTGCACGAACGGCTGGATGCGCTCACGCAGCAGCGCGAACTGTGCGGGAAACTCGAAGGCCCGGCGGCGGCGCATCTCGTCGGGCTCTTCCTGCAGGCAGACGAACTGGCGCTGCATGATCCGCTCGACGAGGCCGGCAAACCCCTTGTCGAGGGCTTCTGCCGGCCCGCGCGAATCGCCGCCGAGATCCGGTGCGATCGGCAGGCCAAAGGCGGCCGCACGCTCTTCGGTCGTCAGGTCCTCGAAAAGCTCCTCGAAGCCGACGATCCGGTCGAGCTTCGTCACGACGATGTAGACCGGCGCGTTGGCGCGCAGGCGCTGCACCGCCTCGTCGAGCCGCTGGCGAATGGCCGTGGCGTAGGCGACCGCCTCTTCCGGCAGCATGGCCAGCAGCTCGTCGACACTGATCGCAACGAGGATGCCGTTGACCGGCTGGCGCGACCGCAGGCTGCGGATGTGCTGCAGCGCCTTGAGCCAGAGCTGGCGTGCCTGCGGCTCCTCGCTGCCGGTGAGCCGGCCGGAAAACTCCACCAGCAGTGCCTGGTCGCTGATGTGGAAACGGGCGGAAGGGGTCTCCACCGCGCCGTCGCCCTCGAACGGCAGCGTCAGGCCGCTGGCGCGCACCAGCGACGTCTTGCCCGCGCCGTCGGCGCCGAGCACCATGTACCACGGTAGTGCGTAGCGCGCGCTGACGAAGAGATCGCCATGGCCCCGCCTGAGCAGGCCCATCGCCCGGCCGGCCGCTTCGCGGAATGCGGATATCTCGGCTTCGGCCTCCGCCGTGGCCCTGTCGGATTTTGCGGTCGCTTCCTCTTCCTGCTTGCGCAGGGCCGCAAGCAGCGCGGCCTCTTCGCTGGACCGCTTGGTGCGCATCAGGAAACCGACGCCGCCCCAGACGAGCGCCAGCAGGAGGAGCATGGCAAGACGGGCGCTGGACGATCCCAGCGGGCGCATGTCGCCAAAAGCGATGAGCGGGCCGATGAACCAGACGACGAGTGCTAGAAACAGCACGACGAGCGTCAGGATGACGCCCGGGCGGCGCAGCACCCGCAAACGCTTCCTGAGTCGCGCACCCACGCTCACGTCAGGCTTTCCCGGTAGGCGATGCGTCGGCGTGCGGCCTCGACATAGGCGCGGTCGACGGCAAGGCCGCCGGCCTGGCGGATCGCCTCCAGCGCCTCGGCGACGAATTTTTCGGGATGACCGCCGGCAACCGCCGGGGCGCGTTTCTCGAGCCATGCGCGCAATGCCGGCGAGGCCGGGTCGCCGGCCGTTTCAGCCAGGGCGATCAGCGCATTGAGTGCTGCCGTGTCGTTCCCGTCTTCGACGAGGTCGGCCTCGAGCCAGGCGGCGACCTGCGGCGCGAGCGCATTGACGTGCAGCGCCCGCTTCGCCTCTGCAAGACCGTCCTTCAGCATGCCGCGCTTGTCGAGCCAGAAGGCGTAGCGCGGCACGGGCCTCTGCGCGGCCAGCACGAGGCTCACCGCATCGAGCCGCTCCAGCGCGGCAAGCGTGCGCGGCAGGTCCTCCCGGCGCGTGGGCCCGGTGAGCGGCGCGGCATCGCCGATCGCCTCCTGCACCTGGCGCCGCAGGCCGATCTCGTGGTCGAAGCTCGAGAACAGGGCGTAGCCGCCGGCCGCACAGACGAGGAGGGCAAGGGCGAGCGGCAGCCAGTAGAGGGCGGGCGCGGCCGCGCGCTGGCGCTCCTTCAGCACGAGGCCGGCTTCCGGGAGGATGGCCTTCTTCACGGCGCCGCTGATGAAATAGCCGTGGTTCAGTTCTTCGTCGCCGCCGAGATCGGGCGGCAACATGCCGCTGCGGGGCATGGCGAAGCGGCGCGACAGTTCCGGCAGCAGGGCGTCGATGGACAGCATCTCCTGGCGCGCGCTGGTCATGAAGATGCCGCGCAGGAGAACGCCCCGCCAGGCGCCGTTGCCCATCGGCATCATTGCATCGACAACAGGCATGACGATGCGCTGGATCGCCGCGATCTGCGCGGAAAAACCGTGGATATGCACGCAGCGGATCGCATCGGCCTCCTTCGACAGGAGTTCGATATGGCGGCGGCGCATGGTCTCGACGATGTCGCCGAAGCCGGCGTCGATCTCCGCGTGCAGCGCCTCGACGGTTTTCGTCTCTTTTCTGTCATGCGCCAGGGCAAAGCCCCAGGGCTGCGCCCGGTCGGCCGGCTCGATGCGCTCGAAAATCTCCTGGAAGCCGGGCACGAGATCGGTGCGTGACAGGAGCACATAGGCCGGAAGCGTCTGGTCGAGCGTCTCGTCGGCCTGGCGGAACCAGGTGGCGATGGTTTCGGCGGTCATGCGCTGCTCGATCTGGTCGGCCAGGACAAGATCCGCCGGACTGACGACGAGGAGGATGCCGTTGACGGGCAGCTTCGGCCGCACGGCGCGCAGCAGGCGGAACAGTTCGCCGGCATCCTCGGAAACCTGCGCCTCGACGAACACGGCCTCCGGGCCGACCCACCAGTTGGCCGGGCCGATCGTCTTCGGCATGCCGAGGCGCATCTCGGTGCTTTCGAGCAGGCAGGTCTTGCCGCTGCCCGCCGGGCCGACGACGAGGAAGAACGGCACCGAGTAGCGCCCGCGCGCACCCTTGAGGCCGCGATCGGCGAGGAAGGCGGAAACCTGCCGGCGCAGGTCGCGCAGCGCCGGCGTCTCGGGCGTGCCGCGCTTCAGGAAGAAGCGGGAGAAGACAACCGGCAGCAACGCCCAGACCACGACGGGCAGCAGCGGCAGCAGGAGCTTCAGGTCGGGATTGTCGACGGGCGGCTGCTTGGCCAGAAACCAGCCTGCGGCAAGCGCCGCCGCAAGTCCGAGAAACCAGGTGATGAGCAGCCATGGCCTCATGGCGTCTTTTCCGCCGGGATCTGGAATTCGACGCGCCGGTTGCGCGCGCGGTTCTCCCGCGTCGTGTTCGGCAGGATCGGGTCGTTGGCGCCGCGGCCCTCGAAGGTGACACGCGCAGCGTCATCGACATGGCGTTGCAGCATCTGCGCCGCCGAGCGCGCCCGGGCGAGCGAAACCGCCATGTTGTCGCCGAGCGGGCTTCCCGCGCCGACGGGCACGTTGTCGGTATGGCCGACGACGACGATGGCGCCGCTCTCGCCATCCAGCGCGTCGCCGATCTTGGTGATCAGCGGTTCCTCGGCCAGCGACAGGTCGGTGCCGCCGGAGGGGAAGGAGGCCTTCAGCATGCGGATCGCGACCTTGTCGCCGATGCTCGCCACCTCGATCCGGCCATCGGCGATCTCGGCGGCAAGCGCCTCCGACAAGCGCTCGATCTGCGTCTTGCGCACCGGCGGCACGGGATCCGGGATGGTCGGGATGCCGGCGCGCTCGACGAGAAGCGGAATGGCGGGAACGAGCGCGCTGATCTGCGTCGCGGTCTCCTCCATGCTGGAGCGCAGGCTGATGGACGAGAAGGCCCAGACGACGGCGAGCAGCGCCAGCAGCACGAGCGCCGCCGCCCAGGGCGCGGCCATGCTGCGCGGTGCGCGGTGCGGCGCGGCGGCACTTTGCCAGACTTGGGAGAGATTGCGCTCATAGGGGCCGCGTACCCGGCGGATGACGCGGTAGAGATCCTGCCTGAGCCGCGCGAACTGCCCCTGCCCGCCGTCCATGACGCGGTACTTGCCGCTGAAGCCGATGGACAGGCAGATCGCCATCAGCTCCAGCACGTCGATGTTCTGCTCGGGCTGCTGCAGGAGCTGCTGGAGCAGGTCGTAGAAGCGCTCGCCGCCCCAGGTCTCGTTGTAGAGGATGGAGACGAGGCTCTGGCTCGCCCAGCCGGTCGTCGCGCCCCAGCGGGTGTTGAGGATGATGTCGTCGATGACGGCGCACAGCGCATAGCGCGAGACGCGCACCAGCCGGTCGGGCGTGTCGCGCGCCATGGCGGCCGTCTCGAAATTGCGGATCTCCTCCAGCACGCGGCGGCGGAACTCGGCGATGTCGTCGGGCGCGGCGCTTTCGTTGAGCCGGCCGGCAAGCCAGAGCAGCGGCGAGGCGGCGCCGACCAGCGGGTTCACCGCGGCAAGGTCGAAGGCCTTTTCGATGGCGGGGTCGCCGCGATGGCGCGCGCGCTCGACCGGCAGGGCATCCAGCCCGAAATCGAGATCGTCCTTCTGGCCAGCGACGGGACGGGCGGCGAAGAAGCCGCCATCGCCGGAAAAACCACCGCGCGGCAGGCTCTCCTGGCCGAAGCCGGACACCGGGCGTGCCTGAACGCCGCCCAGCGGCCTGCGGATCGTGTCGTCGGCGTTCGGGAAATCGGCAAATGGATCGTTCACGCCCGCCTCCTCAGTCCTTCACGGCCCAAAGGTCGAGCTCGAGCGCCGGGAAATCGCCGGCGACGTGGATGGCAAGCCCGGTGCCGGCCGCGATCTGCTTCCAGTTGGGGCTGGAGCGGTCGAGCTCGAAATAGGCTTTCCCCGTGTGGTAGGGGATCTGGCGCGGGGCGACCGGCAGGGCGCGCAGCATGACGCCCGGAAGCGCCGCATTGACAAGCTCGGTGATCTGCTCGGCCGCGCCGATCTTGATCTGGCCGACGAGGCGGCGGACCAGCGCATCGGCCGGCATGTCGGCCTTGGCGGCCAGGATGAAGGAATATTTGCCGTAGATCGAGCGGTCCGGCACATCCGCGACGCGGATGCCGTAGCGATGCTCGATGAGCGGGATGGTGATGGCGCTGCGCTCCAGAACGGCGTTGAGCGCCTGGCGCACCGCCGCCGCGACGGGCGCGAAGGAGAGCTGCAGGCGCTCGTGATCGTAGACCGGGAAGGGGCGCGGCCGGTGACCGGCGGCGGTGAAGGTGGCAAGCTCGCCGGCGAGCCCGATCATCGCCACGAACAGCCGCTCGGGATGCACGAAGGCCGCCGAGGCCATATGGGTGAAGACGGGCTGCCAGCGGTTGATCGTCTGCAGCATCATCAGGTCGGTGATTTCGGCGGCCGTTCCCACATTGGTGCCGGCAAGGCGCGAGGCGATCGCCTCGCCGCGATGGTTGGTGAGGCCGACGATTTCCGTCAAAAGGCCGGAGAGGATCGGCGAGACGGAGCAGTCCATCGCCGGCGGCACGTAGCTTTCGTCGAGCACCACGGAATTGTCGCTGCGCACCTCGACGATGCGCGCGAGCCCGATGCCGACGAGGCCGCTGCGGTCGCTCGTCTCCAGCCCGTAGCGCAGGCGCAGCTTGCCGACATTGATCGGCGCGGCGGAGAGATCGGAGCTGTTGGCATCGGCCACATCGACCTCGGCGAGCGTGTAGCGCGTGGTCAGCTCGGCATCGGCGTCCGCCACCTCGCGTCCGCCCGGCTCCGTCAGCGGCAGGGTGAGGTAGATCACGGCGTTGCGGACGCTCTCGCCGAGCATAAGCGGCGGCAGGCGTACGCCGCCGTCGGGCAGGGAGAATGGCGTGCCGTCGGGAAACACGCCGGCCGCGCGCTCGACGGCGAACTGGCCGATCGACAGGAGTTCGCGGTTGAGGCGCAGCTCGGTCAAGCCCCAGCCATAGGGAACGAGCGCTTTGGTCCGGGCTCTCAGCTGGCGCTCGACATGGCGCGCTTCCTGCTGGAAGTGCTGGGCACGGATAAACATCCCCTCCGACCAGATCACCTTGTCATCGAACGACATCCACACCCTTCCTTACGCCGGCGGCGCGGGCTCTGCCCGCGTCGCACCGGCCTTGCCGCTACGCCACGACTTGCTCAGTCCTGCGGCCCCAGTTCGATGGACAGCGTCTTCAGCTCCGCCTTGAGCTTGAACTTCTTGTCCCCCTGGAGCCCGACCATGGCCCGCCACTTGGCCTCCTCGAAATTGCGAAACCCGACCACCACGGCAATAATCGTGGTTCCCTCGATCAGGTTCGCCTTGACCCGCTGCACCTCACCGGGTGCGAAATAAAGTTCCGTCTTGCCCAGCATGGTGGGCCCCAGCGTTTCGGCATCCGCTTCCCAGAGTTGGCGGAAGCTGGCATTGGCGAATGCCGTCTCGCCGTTCAGCTGGTAGAGCCGCATCACCACCGGTTGCGGCAGCCCGTCCGGCCCCGGATTGACGAGGGGTGAGGCGACCGCGATGACGTCGAGGCTGGCATCGACCGGCGCCGGCTTGATCTCGATCTCCGTCGGCGGCGGCTTTTTCGCGCCGAAGGCACCACAGCCGGCGAGGGAAAAGGCCACCAGACCCAGGCACAGGAAGGCGAAAGGGCGCGCGAGCACCGCGCGCAACCCGGCCAGCCACCACCGCACCGGATAGAGTCCAGTCGTCAACCTGCCTTCTCCTTGCGAAGAAGATCCCGCAACCGCCCCTCAAACCTACGCTTTTCGTCCACAGACAAGACCGACATCGCCGCTTCAACAGCCCTCGCGAACGCCGCCGCATCCAGCCCTACGGCTGCCGCAACGAGATTCGCTTCCGCATCGGACGAGGCTACCGTCTCGCCCGCCGCATTGGTATTTGCATTCGAGGCATTGCCCATGCCCCCGGAGATATCCACAGGATTTGGCTCGCCATGCCGGCTTGCCGCATCGGGAATCCACCAATCCTGTAGGACCGCAACCTTGTCTCTAGCATTCTCCGGCGTCACATCCGGCAAGATGGCGGACTCCACGGCCTGCTCGGCAAGGTCGTCGAAACCGAAGGGGCCTTCGGCGAAGGGATCGTCGGCGCCGGCGGAGGGAACGGCCTGGCCGGCATTGGCCGCGACGGCCGGCGCTTCCGTCTCGATCGCAATCGCGATGACGGCATCGCCGAGCGTCAGCACATCCCTGTCGACCAGCATGCGGGAGGCTTCGCGCCCCAGCGGCACGCCGTTGACCAGGACGCCGTTGGTGGACATGTCGGTGAGAAGAAAGCCGCCGGCCTGCCGTTCGACGCGGCAATGACGCTTGGAAACGATGCGTTCGGGATCGGCAAGCACCCAGTCGGCCTCGGCCGAGCGCCCGATGACGACGGCACCCGTCTCGACGGTCTTTTCCCGCAGACCGGCCATCAGCCGCTCCGGCCCCTTGAGTACGAGTCGCAATCGCATTGTCCACCCCCGCTGACGATCCGGATCTTCCGTCTGACCGAAAGAATCACGGAATCGCTGGCACGCGGGGATGTTACCCCACCGTCTTGCGCGCGACCACCAGATAAGCGGAATAATACATGCAGGAGCGATCGTGCAACCGGACGTGCCAGGGCACTTCGGCAGGGGCCCCGGTGCGTCGGAGCGTACCGGCGGCAAGCGGCCCGTCGGACAGGAGGAGGTCCAGAATGGCCTCCGGGCTGCCGGCATGGCCGGAGCGCTGCGAGTGGCCGCCCAGCCAGGCTTCCACCGGCGTTACCTGACCCGCCCAGTCGAAGGGCACGGACAGCACCGCGCTGCCGTGGTCGGCGAGCACGCGGCTGATTTCGATGAGCCCCGCCCGCGGATCGCGCATGCAATCGACGACGTTCATGCCGATGGCAAGCGCGAAGGTGCCGGCGGAAAACGGCAGCGCGAGCGCATCGCAGAGCCACACGTCACCGCGCCCTTCGGCCCGGTGGCGGAGGGCGTAGGACCGCCGGTCGTAGACGAGGCCGACGCGGCGCAGGCCGTAGTCGATGCGGCCGCCGACCACCGCCTGTCGGCCGCAGCGCGCCAGCGGCACGGAGAGGTCGATGCCGAGCACGTCGCGGCCGAGCCGCTCCGCCGCGTCCGTCACGGTGCGGCCGGCCGCGCAGCCGATGTCGAGCACGGGGCCCTCCGGCAGGTCCCCGTCCAGCATGTCGAGGGCCTGGGCGAGGTTGCGCGACACTGCGCCGGGCACGCCGCCGCCCGGCACCGGGGTGAAGGCGGCGGGATCGTGATCTCCCCAATGGTCCCAGGCGTAGGAGGAGACGTGCTGGCGGATCGATTCGAGGCCGCTGCCGGGCCCCGCGGCGTCGCCCAGCAGGCTTTCGACGGCGGGCGTCAGGTCGGTGCGGGCCATGAGGTAGAAGAGGTTGTCCTGCACGAAGCGGCGCACCTCCGGCACGATGACCGGCATGCCGTCGAGGATGGGGAATTCCGAGCCGCACAGCGCGCAGGAGAGGATGCCGCTCTGAACGTCCTCCCCGGTCTCGGCCTCGATCGTGGTGAGCTTCAGCCGGCCTTCCAGCCCGTTCAGCCGGCAAACCGGACAGACCGGCCGCAACGTCTCGAAATGGGTAATCCGCACGTCAGCCGCCGATCATCACGGTCGGGCAACCGGGCGGCAGGATCTTTCCGACGGGACTGGGGATCGGCGCGACGCAGACGGCGTGCAGCGTCAGGTCGTTGACCCTTGCGGCCGGCAGGCCGCCGATCAGAACGGTGGAGGAGCCCTTGGAGATCATGCCCGGTCCACCGGGCACGCAGCTGGGCAGCGAGCAGAGGATCGTCATGTCCGTCATCCTTGCGGCGGGCATGTTGCCGATCATCACGGTCGGCAGGCCGCCGATGATGGCAAGCGGCAGGGCGGGATGGGGCACCGGCGTCGGTACAAGCGCGGCCGGGTGGATCGGCGCATGGCAATGCGGCGCATCCTGCTTGACCATGTCTCCCATGCGTGCGGCGTTCACGATGCCTTCTCCGCCTCTGCGACGAGGTGTTTTTCCAGTTTCAACACGTTCCAGCCATTACGGCGGCTGTAGGAAACCCTGTCAAGCAGCGTGCGCACGAAATGCATGCCGAGGCCGCCGATCTGTCGGCTTTCCAGGTCCGCCTCCAGGTCGGGCTCGGGAATGCCGAGCGGATCGAAAGGGCGCCCGTCGTCCTGCACCTCGATCGTCAGCAGGTTCGACGCGATCGACAGGGCGAGGACGATTTCGTGGGCTCCGCCGTCCTCGAAGCCGTAGTTCACGACGTTGGTAAGGATCTCGTCGAGTGCCACGTCGATGCCGGTGACATCGGCCTCGCCGGCGCCGTGCGTCTCCAGAAAGCGCCGCACCTTCTCCGCCGCGACCTGGATGTCGCCATGGGTGTTGCCGAGGGAGAAGGCCGCTTCCTGCGCAAGGCGGCCGCGTGCCTTGACGAGCAGCGCGCAGGCCGCGCCGGAGCGGCCTCGGCCGATCCGCTCGTGCACCAGCGCGGCGATGCCGTCCAGCGGTGTGGCGACCGCGGCCGGAGGAGCGGCGACGTCGCCGGCCGTCAGCCACGCGATGTCGCCAGCCTGCAGAACCGCCGTACCGGCCCGTTCCGACCGGGCGAGAACCGCCGATGCCCTGCCGCAGGCCGCCCCCGATGCCGTGCCGGTGACGACGTCGAGGACGAGGAGGCCGATATCGAGGCCGGCCGTGTCGATCCGCTCCGCCAGGGCCGCCAGCGCCTCCTGCGCACTCGCCGTCTTGGCGACAAGGGCGCGCAAAAGCTGCCGGATGCCTGCCGCGCGCAGCGCCGCGGCGATGTCGCCACCCGCTACCCGCACGGCGCTGGCGGCGAGCAGCGACGGCGCCGGCCAATGATGGTCGTAAAAGGAGACGGCATCGCCCGCATCGCCCGCACCGCCTTCCAGTTCGGCCTCGCGGCGCACCGGAAACCGTTGCGGCAAGAGGGATGTGCGCAGATGCGCGATCAGCGCGGCATCGGAGACAGGGCCTTCCCGCATCACGCCGGCACACCGAAAAGTGTCAAAAAACGTTCTGGCAAGTCGCGCAACTTTCTGAAATCATCGCCCGCATCCGACGCCGTCCCGGCGAAGCGCCAGAGTGATCAACAGGAAGCCCGAGGTCAATATCATCATGAACATCGCCGAGGCCCGGCAGGGAGGCAAGCTCGTCGTTTCTCCCAGCGGCAGGATCGACAGCCAGACCTCTCCCGTCTTCGACAGGCATCTTTCCGCGGTCATCGACCGGGGCGACGTCAACCTCGTCATCGACCTGACAAATCTCGACTATATCAGCAGCACCGGGCTTTCCGCCTTCCTCTCCGCGGCCAAGAAGATCCGCGCGGCAGGCGGCGGCATGGCGCTGGCCGGCCTCAACAGCCGCATCCGCCTGGTCTTCGAAATGAGTGGTTTCTTAAGGTTGTTTCCAATCTACCCGAATGTGGACGCCGCACTCTCCGGGTGAGAAACAAACGACGGTAGACTTTTACGCGTACTAGGTTTTAGAGTTGGTAATCGTTTTGCCTTACGAGAATTGATTCTAATCATCCTTTTACGCTGAAGCACGGTTATACCGGGTTTTGGCGTGGCAAAAGCTGGGGGGCTGCTTTGCTGAACGTGGATCTGCAATCGCTGGTAGGGCGACTGAATGCACATTGCCGCTCGTCGCTCGAAGGTGCTGTCGGGCTGACGCTGTCCAGAACCCACTACAATGTCGAGATCGAGCACTGGCTGACGAAGCTGGTGGAGGCGACGGACAACGACGTCGCGGCCATCCTGCGCCATTTCGAGATCGACACGGGCCGGCTCGCGGCCGATCTCACCAAGGTGCTCGACCGGTTGAAGACCGGCAACAGCCGCTCGCCGGCCCTCACCCCCAATGTGGTCAAGTGGGTGCGCGAGGCCTGGATCTACGGCTCCTTGCAATATGGCGACAGCTCGATCCGCAGCGGCTATCTCATCGTCAGCCTGCTCGGCGACGACGCCCTCTCCGCACTGGCGCGCGATGCCTCTCCGCTCTTTGCGCGGATCAATGCGGAAACGCTGAAGACCAGTCTTCTGAAGATCGTCTCGGGCAGCAGCGAGGCCGGCCAGTCGGCCGCCGCCAGCGGCAAGACGGCAGCCTCCGGCGAGGCCTCCACCTCGTCCCCGGCCGGCCCGGCCGGCGGTTCGGCGCTCGACCAGTACACGATCAACCTCACGGCGCGGGCGCGCGAAGGCAAGATCGATCCCGTGCTCGGCCGCGATTCCGAGACGCGCCAGATCGTCGACATCCTCACCCGCCGCCGCCAGAACAACCCGATCCTGACCGGTGAGGCCGGCGTCGGCAAGACGGCGGTCGTGGAAGGTTTTGCGCTGAAGATCGCCGCCGGCGAGGTGCCGTCTGCCCTCAAGGATGTCGAACTCCTGTCGCTCGATCTCGGCCTGTTGCAGGCGGGGGCGGGTATGAAGGGCGAGTTCGAGAACCGGCTGAAGAAGGTGATCGAGGAGGTCAAGGCTTCCGCCAAGCCGATCATCATGTTCATCGACGAGGCCCATACGCTGATCGGCGCCGGTGGCGCTGCCGGCCAGAACGATGCGGCAAACCTCCTGAAGCCGGCGCTCGCCCGCGGCGAGATGCGCACCATCGCCGCCACGACCTGGGCGGAGTACAAGAAGTATTTCGAGCGCGATCCCGCACTGACCCGCCGCTTCCAGGTGGTCAAGGTGGAGGAGCCGGACGACGTTGCGGCCATCGCCATGATGCGCGGCCTCATTCCGACGCTGGAGCGCCACCACGGCGTGCGCGTCCTTGCCGAGGCCGTGGAGGATGCGGTCCGGCTGTCGCGCCGCTACATTCCGAGCCGCCAGCTGCCCGACAAGGCGGTGAGCCTGCTCGACACGGCCTGCGGCCGCGTCGCCATCGCCAGCAATGCCGTGCCCGCGGCCGTCGAGGACCGTCGCCGCCGGCTGGACATGATCGACGTCGATCTCGGCGTACTGGCGCGTGAAACGAAGATCGGCGCGGACCATGCCGGGCGCATCGCGGACCTCGAAGAGGAGCGCGTGCGCGTTGCCGAGGAACTGGAAAAGCTGGAAGACCAGTGGAAGCGCGAGCAGGACCTCGTCTCGCGCATCCGCGCGCTGCACGATGCCCTGACCGCTCCGGACGAAGCCGAGCCGGGCGAGAAGACCCCCGAGGAGATGAAGGCGGAGCTTTCCGTCCTCACCGGGGAGCTGGAAGCGTTGCAGGGCGAGACGCCGCTGATGCGGGTGACGGTCGATAGCCAGGCGATCGCCGAAGTTGTCGGCAACTGGACCGGCATTCCGGTCGGACGCATGGTCTCCAACGAGATCAAGACGATCCTCGGCCTCAACGACAAGCTGCGCGAGCGCGTCATCGGCCAGTCCCATGCGCTGGAGGCGATTGCCGAAACCATCCGCACGTCGCGCGCAAAGCTGCTCGATCCGAGAAAGCCGATCGGCGTGTTCCTCATGGTTGGCACCTCGGGCGTCGGCAAGACCGAGACGGCGCTGGCGCTTGCCGACCTGCTCTATGGCGGCGAGCAGAACCTCACCGTCATCAACATGTCGGAATTCAAGGAAGAGCATAAGGTTTCCATGCTCGTCGGCTCGCCCCCCGGTTATGTCGGCTACGGCGAAGGCGGCGTGCTGACGGAGGCCGTGCGCCGGCGGCCCTATTCGGTCATCCTCTTCGACGAGATGGAAAAGGCCCATCCCGGCGTGCAGGACGTCTTCTACCAGGTGTTCGACAAGGGTATGCTGCGCGACGGCGAAGGCCGCGACATCGACTTCAAGAACACGGTCATCATCATGACCTCGAACGCCGGCACCGACCTCATCCACAAGCTCTATGCGGACCCAGCCAAGCGGCCGGACCTGACCGAGCTGACGGAGGCGATCCGTCCGGAACTGCTGAAGAGCTTCAAGCCGGCCTTCCTCGGCCGCTGCTCCGTGGTTCCCTATTTTCCGCTCGCCGACGACGTCATCCGCCAGATCGTCACCCTGCAGCTCGGCCGTATCCGCAAGCGTTTCGCGGAAAACTACAACGCGGTCCTGAGCTGGGACGACACGCTCGTCGAGGAGATCGCCAGCCGCTGCACGGAAGTGGAAAGCGGCGCCCGAAACATCGAGTACATTCTTTCGCGTGGGCTCCTGCCGAGGCTGTCGTCCCATGTTCTCGCCGTCATGGCGGAGGGCGGACAGATCGGCGGACTGAAGGCCGTGCTCGATGAAAACGGCCAGTTCGAATTCCACGCGCAACCTTCGGGCGATACGGTCGCGCAGCCGGAACAGCCGACGGAATTCGTGGCAGCGCAATGAAGCCAATGCGGGGCGGGCCGTGATCGTCCCGATCCATCGACGACATCTCCATCAGGATACCAAGGGAGCAAACTATGGCAATCTACCTGAAATACGAAGGCATCGAAGGGGAAGCGACGCACGACACCCACAAGAAGTGGATCGACGTGTCGTCCCTGCAGTTCGGCGTCGGCCGCGGCATTTCCACGCCGGCGGGCGCAAGCACGAACCGCGAGGCCAGCGAGCCGAGCATCAGTGAAGTCGTCGTCACCAAGACGCTCGACGGCGCCTCGCCGAAGCTGTTCACCGAATCGGTGACGGGCACCACCGGCAAGAAGGTGGAAATCCACCTGGTCAGCACGGGCAACCCGGGCAACACCTATGTCGAATACACGCTGACCAACGCGCTCATCTCGGGCTACAGCGTCTCCTCGGGCGGTGACCGTCCGACGGAATCGCTCTCGATCAACTTCACCAAGATCGAATTCAAGTTCGTGCCCTACGACGACAAGAACAAGGGCGGCACCCCGGTCACGGTCAACTACGACCTGTCCACGACCAAGAGCGGCTGACGCCAGCCACAGGCCTTCACGGCGCGGCTTACCGCAAGAGGCGGGGTCGCGCCGCGAGCTTCGACGGAGCGTCCGGCCCTGCCGCCTCCGACCCATGACACAAGACGGCGATGCGTGCCTCGCGCGCATCTTTCGGGCAGCAAGACCCCATGGCGACGACCCTAGTTCAAGAGGACCGCTGGATCACCCTGGAGACACCTCTCGGGAAAGACGTCTTCGTCGCCACGGAAGCGCGCGGCACGGAAGGCATCTCCAGCCTCTTCGAATTCACCGTCAGCGCCCTTTCCACGCGCGCCTCGATCGATCCAAAGGATCTGCTCGGCAAGAGCGTGACCCTCTCCATGGCGCGTCCCGGCGGCAAGCGCCGCTATGTCAACGGCATCGTCACCGCCTTCTCGGCCGGTGCCTTCACGCGCAACGAATACCGGCTCTATACGCTTGTCGTCTCGCCCAGCCTGTGGCTGCTCAAGCGCACCTCCGATCACAAGGTCTTCCAGGAGAAGACCGCTGTCGCCATCATCGAACAGTTGCTCGGCGACAGCGACGTGCCCTTCGAGAAGAAGCTGAGCGCCAGCTACGAGACCTGTGAATACCGGGTCCAGTTCGGCGAGACGGACTTCGACTTCTTCCAGCGCCTCCTTTCCGAGGAGGGCATCTTCTATTTCTTCAAGCACAAGGACGGCGAGCACAAGCTGGTGCTGGCAGACAACGCGTCCGCCTATGCCGATTGCCTGCAGGACACCGTCGAATACCGCCAGGCGCAGGAAGAGGCGGTCGACAGCATCCACACCTTCGACACGGGCGCGAGCCTCACGGACGCCGAATGGCATATCGAGGACTACGACTTCGAGAAGCCCGCCGACAACATCGAGGGCGAACGCAAGACGAACCAGCAGCCCGCCTCGAGCAAGAAATGGGAGCATTTCCGCTTCCCTGGCACGTCTGTGAAAGCCGACACGCTGAAGCGGTATGCCACCGCCGCCATCGACGCGGCCGAGGCTGGCTTCGAGACGGTGAGCGGTGGCGGCACTTGCGCCAGCTTCACGAGCGGCCATGCCTTCACGCTGAAGGGGCATCCCGTCTCTGCGGAAAACCGCCGCCTCGTCTTGACGGAAGTGCATCACGAGGCCCTTGATCGCGCGCATTTCACCATGCGGCCCGGCACCGAGGTCAAACCCTACTACCGCAACCGTTTCTCCTCCATGCCGGCGACGCGCATCGCGCGCAATCCGCTGCCAACGCCGAAGCCCGTAGTTCAGGGGCCGCAGACGGCTCTCGTCGTCGGCCCGTCCGGCGATGAGATCCACACCGACAAATACGGCCGCATCCGCGTGCAGTTCCATTGGGACCGCTACGGCAAGAAGAACGAGAAGAGCTCCTGCTTCGTGCGCGTGGCGCAGTCGCTCGCCGGCAGCAACTGGGGCTCCGTCTTCGTGCCGCGCATCGGCATGGAGGTGGTGGTGCAGTTTCTCGACGGCGATCCGGACCGGCCGCTGGTGACGGGCGCTGTCTACAATGCCGACAACATGCCGCCCTGGGCGCTGCCCGCCAACATGACGAAGAGCGGGCTTCTGACCCGCAGCAGCAAGTCCGGCCAGACGGCGAATGCCAACGAGCTCTCCTTCGAGGACAAGAAGGGCGAAGAAAAGATCACCTTCCATGCGGAGAAGGATTTCCTGCGGGAAGTCGAGAACGACGACACGCTGAATGTCGGGCACGACCAGAAGCGCACGATCAAGAACGACCGCACCACCGAGATCACCGAGGGCAACGAGACCCTGACGATCAAGAAGGGCAACCGGACGGAAAAGATCGAGACGGGCAACGAGATGCTCGACATCGACAAGGGCAACCGCACCGTCACGCTGTCCACCGGCAATGACGACCTGACGCTCAAGAAGGGTGGCCGTACCGTGGCGCTCACCATGGGCGACGACAGCCTGACGCTGTCTAAGGGCAACCAGACGACGAAGGCCAGCGCCGGCAAGATCACGCTCGAGGCGATGCAGGGCATCACGCTGAAATGCGGCGCCAGCACGGTGGAGATCACGCAGGCCGGCATCACCATCAAGGGCGTCACCCTTTCCATCGAGGGTTCCGCCAAGACGGATGTCAAGGGACCGGTCGTCAACGTCGCGGGCGATGGCATGGCCATCCTCAAGGGCGGCATCGTGAAGATCAACTAGGCCGGCTCCGGCGGGGAGCAGGCGCTCCGCCATCCGGAACCGGCAAGAACGAAGGGCAGACGGTGAAGATCCAGACGGAAGCGTTCCGCAAGGTGACGGCCCAGACGGCGCAGGAGATCTGCAGCCGGGCGGACCTGTCTGCCGAGGCTCGCCCCTTCCTTTTGCCCGACCTGTCACCGCAAGGCTTCCTCGCGCTGCTCGTCGAGGCGGAAAACATTGGGGACGCCGTGCGGTTCGTCGCCTTTGCATTGCCCATCCGCGAGGCGATCTGGTGGGCGCATGTGGTGGCCAGAACCAACATTCCGGTGCCGACCGAGCTGGAAATGCTGTGCCTCGACCGCACGGCGGCCTGGGTCTACGAGCCGAGCGACGCCCGTCGCCGCTCTTGCATGGAATGCGCCGAATCGGCGAAGTTCACGGGAGCGGCGGCCTATGCCGCGCTCTCGGTGTTCTGGTCCGGCGGCAGCCTTGCGCCGGAGGGCATGCCGGATGCGGAGGCCGATCCGCGCCTGGGGCCGATCGGCGCGGGGGCGTCCATCCTCTTGTCGATCACCAATGGCGATGCGGCGACGCTCGTCGACCGCTTCGAGACGGCAATCGTCCGGGCGGTCAGCATTGCCAATGGCGGCAACGGCTGGTTGCCGGGCGAGCGGCCGGTAGGAACGAATGGATCGTGAGCCAGGCTTCACAAAAACGTGTGACGTTTGTGGAACAACAGGCTCGGGGCGAAGCTCCAGAATCGGGAGATTCGCTTCAAGATCAATTAAGTATTTGGGGCTAAGCATTCTCTGCCAGCCCCGCGTGTAGCGGTATCCAATTGAAGTGCGGCGGAAGCGGCATGCGCCGGCTATTCCGCAATCAGCCCGCGAGGGGAGGATCTAGACCCATGGCTCTGCCGCAGGTTATCGATGTCGATGCTCTGCTCCAGCCGATCTCGGAAGAGGCGCCTGCCGGGACCGATCCGCGTTCCGACAGCTCCCCCACCTCGCTCTACTACCGCACCAAGGACGCCCGTAACGCCGCCCGCTCGGCCGAGCGGGCCGCTGTCGAACTCGGCGGCGCACCGCCCGAGGAATGGGATACGGTCGCCGAAACGGCGGCGGAGATTCTCGGCACCCATGGCAAGGATCTCGAAATCGCCGCATGGCTGATCGAGGCCCTGTTGCGGCAGGACGGGTTCATGGGCCTGCGCGATGGCCTGAAGGTGATGACCGGCCTCGTCGCGGGTTTCTGGGAGACGTGTTTTCCCGAGCTTGACGAAGACGGCGTGGAAGGAAAAGTATCCGCCGTCGCCGGCCTCAACGGCTCCGGCGCGGTCGGCACGCTCATCCAGCCGATCCGCCTCGTGTCCATCACCCGTGGTTCGCAGGGCAGCTACTCGCTGTGGAACTACGAGCAGGCGACGGACCTTGCCAAGGTCACCGATTCCAACCGCCGGCAGGAGCGGATCGACAACGGCGCGGTGACCATGGAGCAATTCATGGAGAGCGTGGCCGATACGCCCGCCTCCTTCTTCGCCGAAACCCAGACCGGGATCGCGGAGGCGCTTGCCGCCCTTGCCGAGATGTCGGCGGCCTTCGACGCGGTGGCAGGCGTCGATGCCCCGCCCGTTTCGGCGCTGCGCGAGCTTCTGGAGGAGATCTCCCGCTCGATCGCCCATTTCGCCGCTGACAAGCTGGCAGTTGCAAACTACTCTTCCGGCAGCGAGGACATCGCCGCCGACGGTCCGGCAGACGAGGGCGAGGCCGGCATGCGCGCGGCGGGGGAAACCACCGTCGTCGTGCGGAAGATCGAAGGCTATCAGTCTCGTGAGGAGGCGCTGGCGGAACTGTCCCGCATCGCCGCCTATTTCCGCAAGACGGAGCCCCATTCGCCCATGTCGTACACGCTCGATGACGCCGTCAGGCGTGCGCGCATGAGCCTGCCCGAACTGCTGCTGGAGCTGGTCGAGGACCCGTCCCATCTGCAGCGCATCTTGCTGGCGGCGGGCATCAAGCCGCCGGAGCCGGCTGAACAGGGTTATTGATAACGAGTCGCAGAAAATCCACCGCTTGAAGAGGGGGCCGTCATGGCAGAAAGCGTTCAACAGAAACTGAAGAGAGTGCGTGCACCGCGCGTTCACATCACCTATGACGTGGAGACGGAAGGCGCGCAGGTCCGCAAGGAACTGCCGTTCGTCGTCGGCGTGATCGGCGACTTTTCGGGCAAGCCCTACGAGCCGCAGAAGCCGCTGCGTGACCGCAAGTTCATCCAGATCGACCGCGACAATTTCGACGACGTCATGCAGCGCATGACGCCCGGCGCGGAATTCAAGGTGGAGAACACGCTGGCGGGTGACGATTCCCTGCTGCCGGTCGCGCTGAAGTTCAAGTCGATCGACGATTTCGAGCCCGGCGCCATCGTCGACCAGGTCGAGCCGCTGCGCAAGCTGCTGGCCGTGCGCAACAAGCTGCGCGACCTGATGTCGAAGGTCGATCGCTCGGAAGAGCTGGAAAGCCTCCTGGAAGAAGTCCTGCAGAACACCGACAAGCTGACGGCCCTGGCGGGCGAGCTTGGCGCAGAGAAGGAGTAAGGGCATGAGCGCCGAGACCCAAGCAGCCGGCAGCGCCGCTGTCGCCGAAGAGACCGGCTCCCTGAGCCTTCTCGACCAGGCCATCCAGGTCACCAAGACCGCCGAGCCCGACGAGATCCAGGACCTCCTGCGCACGCTGACCTCCGAAGCCCTTTCCGGCACGGTGACGTTCAGCAAGAACCTCACGCAGACCTTCAACAAGGCGATCGCGGCCATCGACGAGAAGCTCTCCAAGCAGCTCACCGCGATCATGCACAATGACGAGTTCCAGAAGCTGGAAGGCACCTGGCGCGGTCTGAACTATCTCGTCAAGAACTCGGAAACCAGCGCGACGCTGAAGATCCGCATGCTCAACATGACGAAGAAGGAGCTGCACAAGGACCTCACCAAGGCCGTCGAATTCGACCAGAGCCAGATCTTCAAGAAGCTCTACGAAAACGAATTCGGCACGCCCGGCGGCGAACCCTACGGCGCGCTGATCGGCGACTTCGAATTCGGCAGCGGCACGGAAGACCTCGAAGTGCTGCAGGGCATGTCGAATGTCGCCGCCGCCTCCTTCGCGCCCTTCATCTCGGCCGCCAGCCCGAAGATGTTCGGCCTCGAAAGCTTCACCGAGCTTTCTAAGCCGCGCGACCTCGAAAAGATCTTCGACAGCTCGGAATACATCAAGTGGCGCAGCTTCCGTGACAGCGACGACAGCCGCTTCGTCACGCTCACCATGCCGCGCGTGCTCGCCCGCGTGCCTTACGGTTCGCAGGGCAAGCAGATCGAGGAGTTCAAGTTCGAGGAAGCCCCGATCGATGCCAACGGCGTCGTCACAAAGATGCAGTCGCAAGACTTCACCTGGATGAATGCATCCTACGCGCTGGGTGAACGCCTGACCTCGGCCTTCGCCAAGTACGGCTGGTGCGTGGCCATCCGCGGTGCGGAAGGCGGCGGCAAGGTGGAGAACCTTCCGACCTTCACCTTCACCAGCGACGACGGCGATGCCGACCAGCAGTGCCCGACGGAAATCGGTATCACCGACCGCCGCGAAGCCGAACTTTCCAAGCTCGGCTTCCTGCCGCTCTGCCACTACAAGAGCACCGACTATGCCGTGTTCTTCGGTGCACAGACGACCCAGCGCCCGAAGAAGTACGACAAGCCGGACGCGACGGCCAATGCCGCCATCTCCGCCCGCCTGCCCTACATCATGGCGACGTCGCGCTTCTCGCACTATCTCAAGGTCATGGGCCGCGACAAGATCGGCTCCTTCCTCGAGGTCAGCGATTGCGAGACCTGGCTCAACAACTGGATCCGCAACTTCGTCAACGGCAATCCGGATGCGAGCGCCGAAATGAAGGCGCAGTATCCGCTGGCCGAAGCCCAGGTCACGGTGAAGGAAATCCCGGGTTCGCCGGGCGCCTACAACGCCGTCGCGTACCTGCGTCCGTGGTTGCAGATGGAAGAGCTGACCGCCTCCATGCGCCTCGTCGCCCGCATTCCGCAGATGGGCTGACGCCCGGATGCACGAAGACGACGCCATCGCTGCGGGACACGCCTCCGGCGGCGATGGTGCGACGGGCGAAGCCGGCCTGCGGCTTCGGATCGTCGATGCTGTCCTGGGCCGTGGCGGGGATGCTCCTGCCGCGGCGCTCGACCGGTTCCTCGACTGCGAGGACCCTGACGAATGCCTCCGTCTCTGGTTCGGCCCGCGCAAGGGCGGCGACCGCTGGCGCGCGGTGCTGACCCGCGATATCGCGGCGATCGATCCGCTCCTCGGCGACCAGATCGACGCCATCATCCACACTCCCGATTTCAAGGCGCTGGAAGCCTCCTGGCGCGGTGTCGATCTCCTGCTTTCGGAAACCGGCAACGACGACAAGGTCCGCGTCAAGCTCTTCAACGCGACCTGGGCGGAGCTGTCGCGGGACTTCGACCGTGCCATCGAGTTCGACCAGAGCACGCTGTTCGCCAAGGTCTACAGCGAAGAATACGGCATGCCGGGCGGCGTGCCCTACGGTCTGCTTCTGTGCGATCACGCGGTGCGCCACCGTGCCCCCGGCGGGCAGGACGATGTCGGCACGCTCACCGGGCTTGCGCAGGTCGCCGCTGCGGCCTTCTCTCCCTGCATCCTTGGTGCCGCGCCGGAGCTCTTCGGCGTCACCACCTTCGCCGACCTTTCCTATGCACAACGTCTCGATGCCGGCTTCCAGCTCGGCGAATACCATCGCTGGCGCCGGCTGCGCGACCTCGAGGACAGCCGTTTCCTCGGCATCGCCATGCCGCGTGTCCTGCTGCGCGACCGATACCGCGACAGCGCCTCCCGTCAGGACGGCTTCCGCTACAGCGAGGGTGGCGCGGGGGTCGATTCCTGGCTCTGGGGCAATGCCGCCTTCGCCTTCGGCGTCATTGCCATCCGGGCCTTCCGTGACTGGGGCTGGTTTGCCGACATGTGCGGCACGCGCGGTCCGGAGGGCGATCTCGGTGGTGTGGTCGACCATCTGCCGGCGCCAAATTTTTCCACCGGCGAGGCCATCGCCTACCGGCGGCCGCTGGAGGTGGAGCTTACCGACAAGAAGCAGAAGATTCTCGAAGGGCTCGGCTTCATCGCGCTTACCCCGCGCAATTTCGATCGGTCCGTCGTCTTCCTCGGCGCGCAATCGCTCTATGCCGCCCCGAATGACGGCGACCTGCCCATGCAGGTCAATGGCCGGCTGTCCTCCATGCTGCACTATGTCATGTGCATGAGCCGCTTCGCCCATTATGTGAAGATCATGGCGCGCGACCGGGTCGGCGCCTATACGACGCCGCAGGACCTCGAACGGTATCTCGAAGACTGGTTGCGCAATTACACGATCGGCAACACCGATGCCGGCCCCGAGCTGAAGGCGCGCTATCCGCTGGCCGGGGCGCGGCTGGAGATGAGCGAGGTGAGCGGGCGCCCGGGCGTCATGAACTGCGTGCTGCATCTCCAGCCGCATTTCCAGTTCGACCAGGTCGTCTCCGGGTTCCGGATGCGCACTGAAGTCCAGGCGATGCGGTCGCGGTAAGGCAAAGGAGAACGCATGGCCCGGCTTCCCAACAAGGCCCCTCCCCGGCTTCCGCTCTTCGACCGGCTGCTGCAGGGCGACAGCATCGAGACCGATCGCAGTGCCGACCGCGCCATGCAGGAACTGCACGAATCGGTCCGGCGCGACCTGGAAATCCTGTTCAACACCCGGCCGGGCCGCCTGCCGGAGGACGCGCGGCTGACGGAGCTGCGCCAGTCGATCCTGACCTACGGCCTGCCGGAAGTGCAAAGCCAGCACCTCGCCTCGCCCGCCCAGCAGGAACAGTTCCGCAAGGGACTGGAGGATGTCATCCGCCGGTTCGAGCCACGCTTCCGCGAGCTTTCCGTCGTGCTGGTCGTGCCGGAAAACCAGGTCGAGCGGGTGCTGCGCTTCCAGATCAACGCGCTTCTGGAAACCGATTCCTCCAGCGAGGCGGTGATCTTCAACACGGCGATCGATCCCGTGACGGGCATGCTCTCGATCAACGGGCGGTAAGGCCGGGCACGGTATGGCAATTCCATCCGCCGCCTTGAAACGCCGCGCGATTGGCGTAACCTGACGCCCCGGCGCCGCCCTTCATCCGCATCGCAGCCACGAGGCCCTCTTTGGATTTCTCCCAGGCAAGAATCCTCATCGTCGACGATATCGAGGACAACAGGGACGTGCTGGCGCGCCGGCTGCGGCGGCAGGGTCTCGTCGATGTGCACCAGGCGGCCGACGGCCTCGAGGCGCTCGACAGGATCCGCAGCGAGCCCTTCGATCTCGTGCTGCTCGACGTGATGATGCCGCGCATGAACGGTGTCGATGCGCTGCAGGCCATGCGCGACGAGGGCTGGCTTCAGAAGACGCCCGTCGTGATGATCTCCGCCGCATCGGAGATCGAGACGGTGGTGCGTTGCGTCGAGCTGGGCGCTGAGGACTATCTGCCGAAGCCTTTCAATCCCGCGCTGCTTGCTGCCCGCGTCAGGGCCGTGCTGGAACGCAAGTTCCTGCGCGACATCAACCAGCGCCAGCTCGACCGGCTGGAGCGCGAACTGGCGGAAGCCTGGCTGTGCCAGCAATCCATGCTGCCCACCGAATTTCCCGTCGATCCGGCAAGGCTCGACATCTTTGCGAGCGTCGATCCTGCCCTTGAAATCGGCGGCGATCTCTACGACGTGTTCGAGGTCGCGCCGGGCCTCGTCGCGCTGGCGATCGGCGATGTGGCGGGCAAGGGGGCTTCGGCCGCGCTCTTCATGGCGCGCACGCGCAGTCTCCTGCGGGCGGGGACGCTGCAGTTCCACGCCATAGCCGGCCGGGTGCCTCAGCCTTCCGAGATCGTCGCCCTCGTCAACGACGAGCTTTGCAAGAACAATCCGAATTCCCGCTTCGTCACGCTGTTCTTCGCCCTGCTGGAGGTTGCGACCGGTCGCCTCGCCTATTGCAATGCCGGGCATGTCTATCCCATCCTGACAGGCGCGGCGGCCGTGTCGGAGGTCTCCACGCCGCCCGATCCGGCGCTCGGGGTCATCGAGGCGCTGACCTTTGCCGATCATGAGCTGGCCCTTGCTGCGGGCGACTGCCTGTTCCTCACCTCCGATGGTCTTTCGGACATGCAGAACGCGGATCAGGCCCAGTTCGGCACGGAGGCCATCCTTGCCGAGATCGCCGGCAATCGCGGCGCTTCCTCGGCCGATCTTGCCGGTGCCGTTCTGGCGAAGGCGCGTGCCTTTGCCAGCGGCGCGGCACAGTTCGACGACATCACGGTGCTGGTCGTCCGGCGGTGTGCCTGAACGCGAAAAGTGCGGTTGGGCCGCGACTTGCCACTGTCAATTGTGCGGAGTTTGCAGTAGCGTCTGCGTCGGCATTTTAGTGATGGCGTAAGCAAGCGACGCCGCGTAACGTGGTGGGGACAAGGGGTAGAACGGCACGGCGAGCAAGGGCTGCACACGGGCCGTCTCTGGTTTTTCAAAGGGGGACAGGTCGTGCCGGGTGGTATCAATTTTGGCGCGCTCGACAAGGGCGACGCGGAAGACGTGTGCTGGTGTGTCGTGGAATCGATCGCGGATATGGACGACACCGCAGCGAGCATCGTGGCGGTCGTGCATTTCCTGCGCGAGGTCTACGGCGCGGAGGATGCGGATGAGAGGGTCATCCCGAACCCGGCCTTCCTGGCCAACGGACATGACGGCATGTCGCCGAAGACGCGCAAGTATTTCACCGGGCGCACCTTCAAGGGGCTCGGCGGCAGCGCGGTCAGTCTCGCCGGGGGCCTTGCCTCGGGTGTGACGGCGGTCGATGTCGGCAGCATCCTGAAGGAGGGCAGCGCCGTCGGCACCACGGCTGCGCATCTCATCGGCATCAAGGCCGCCGGCAAGGGCTTCAAGAAGAGCGAGACGGTGACGCGCTGGGTCGATGCCATGCTCAAGGCGAAGGTGGCCAAGATCGGCGTGCGCGGCGTCGGTCTTGCCGGTGCCGCCATTCCGATCCCGGCGGTCGGCCTTGCCACCAGCGTGGCCACCACCGTCGCCAAGCTCGGCATCAAGGTGACGCTGAGCAAGCTCGTCGCGCGCACCGCGATGGAGGTTCACTGGCGCGCCTATCAGGAAACCGTGATCGCCGGTGCTTTCGGTGGCCGCGGCGGGCCCGTCGGCCCGGCCTCGGCGATGTTCTACGAGATCTTCACCAAACGCAGCTTCACCCGCATCTTCGGCAAGCACGACACCGCCGCCCTGATCAAGGAGCCCGGCGGCTGGATGGCGCTGAACGACAAGCTGATGCTGATGTAATCGGTGCAGCCTGGGGCGGTCGCGGCAGATCCTGCGCCGGACCGGACCCTTTTTCTGAACGGAAAGGCAAGCTTCTTGCCTTTCCGCGTCTCAGTGCGATTGTCGCCAGCCCAACCCTTGTGGGCAGGCGGAGCCGGGATCTCCGTTCCTGCGGTGCCGTTGTGCCGCCCTTTCAGGGCGTGGAGGCAGGAAATGGCCTTCTCATCGGGTGCGGTGGCGTGTTGTGGCAACCGTCTCCTTCCGGATAGGATCGCTCCGGTGCGCCGTCGGCGCGCCGGTTGCCGCCTCGCATTCAAGGATAGCGTTCATGTCGCCCCCTTCCCCCCTCATCGATCTTGCTGCCGACACCGCCACGCGCCCCGGCGAAGGCATGCGCCAGGCCATTGCGGCGGCGGTCGTGGGGGATGAGCAGCGGGGCGAGGACCCGACGACGCTGGCGCTGGAGGCACGGGTGGCCGAGCTGCTGGGGCAAGAGAAGGCGCTGTTCCTGCCTTCAGGAACGATGGCGAACCAGATCGCCTTCCTCGTCCATTGCCGGGCGGGGGACGAGATCGTCTGTGCGGAAAACGCCCATGTCTTCGGTTCGGAAGGGGCGGGCGCAGCGGCGCTTTCCGGGGCGCAGTTCCGCCCGATCGAGACGGCGACGGGCCTCTTTTCCGTGGAGGACGTCGCACGCCGGTTGCGGGTGCCGCGCCACCGTTCGCCGCGCAGCCGGGTCATCGCCATCGAGCAGACCACCAATCGCGGCGGCGGGCGCATCTGGCCCGAGGCGACGATCCTTGCCCTGAAGGCACTGGCGCAGGAAAAAGGGCTCGCGCTGCACATGGACGGTGCGCGGCTGCTCAACGCCGCCGTCGCCACCGGCCTTCCGGCGGCCCGCTTCGCCGCGCCGTGCGACAGCGTCTGGATCGATCTTTCCAAGGGGTTGGGATGCCCGGTCGGTGCGGTTCTGGCGGGGCCGGAAGGCTTCATCGAAGAGGCGCTGATCTGGAAGCACCGGCTCGGTGGCGCCATGCGGCAATCCGGCATTCTCGCCGCCGCGGGGCTCTATGCGCTCGATCACAATGTCGCGCGCATGGCGGAGGATCACGCCAATGCCCGCCGGCTTGCCACGTTGCTCGGCGGCGTGCCCGGCCTTGGCCTGCAGCCCGAGGGCGATGTCACCAACATCCTGTTTCTCGACCTTTCGGGGACAGGCGTTCCCGCGCGCACCTTGGCCGAGGCACTGTTCGGTGCGGGGATCCGCGTCAATGTCGAGGGCGAGAGCCGCGTCCGCATGGTCACCCATATCGACATTTCCGCCGAGGACGTGGAGGTCGCCGGGCGGGCGATCGTTGCGGCGCTGGCACGGCTGCGGTCGCCTCAGCCGGGCGGCTGAGCCCGGCGCATGAGGCGGAACAGGATCGGCGCGCCGAGGATGACCACCAGGATGCGCGTGAGGTGGTGCACGACGACGAAGCTCAGGTCCGCGCCGGAGACCAGCGCCAGCATCGACATTTCCGCCTGCCCGCCGGGAATGAAGGCAAGGAAGCCTTCGACGGGCGGGGCAAGGCCGGTCAGCGTCACGAGTTCCGTCACCGCGCCGGCGAGCGCGGCGAGGATCAGCACGAAGGCAGCCCCGCCGGTGACGGTGTTGCGCAGTTCGCGCAGCGTCACGCCGACATAGCTGACGCCGATGCCCATGCCGATGAGGAATTGTGCGGCCAGAAGCGCCTCGCGCGGCGGACGCAGATGCAGGATGCCGGCGAGCGACAGGACGGCGGAGACGAGGAGCGGCCCGAGGATCGCCGCGCCGAAAAGGCCGATCCGCTCGCCACCCTTCCAGCCGACGAGAGCGGCGACCGCCATGATCAGCATTTCCGGAACCGGCAGGTCGGAGGCCGGCGGGCCGACCGGATGCGTGAGGCCGACGCCGTAGATGTTGACGAGGATGATGGGCGCGACGACCATGATGACCATCAGCCGCGTGACATGGACCAGCGACAATTGCCGGACATTCGCCCCGGCCTCCTGTCCGAAGATCGTCATATCCGCCGCCCCGCCGGGCATGGCGGCATAGAAGGCCGTTACCGGATCGAAGCCGCAGACGCGCCGGAAGAAGGGAACGCCGATCAGCCCGATCACGACGATATAGGCCGGCACGAGTGCCAGGGACGCGACCATCGAGGGCAGTTCGGCGATCAGCGCCGGGGTGACGGAGGTTCCGATGGCAATGCCGAGCACCGAGCGCGCGGCGACCGACACCGGCCCCAGCCCTGCCAGCGGCGCGCCGAACAGCGCCGCCACCAGCGAGGCGGCCATCGGCCCGAACAGGAACGGCAGGGGCAGATGCAGGGCGAGGAAGACCGCAACGCCAGCTGCCGCGATCAGCACGGTCATCCCGCGCCGGAAAAGGAGGGTGTGCGCCATGCCCCGCCCGTCAGAGAGCCACGGCCGCCGAATGGGTGACGACCGGCGGCGCTGCGAAATAGGGCGAAGCGAGTGCCCGCCATCTCTGGAAACCGTCGGAAGCGCGGAACGTGACCATATGGTCCTCGATGCTGCGCCATGTCACGAGCAGCCGGTAGGTCTCCGGCGTCTCGACGACGCGGTGCAAGGCGAGATCGAGACAACCTTCGGCAGCGAGAAAAAAGGGCCGCGCCGCCGCAACGGCGGCCTCGAAGCCGGCGGGATCGGTGACCCTGATCTCCGCCACCTCAACGACGGGGGACATGGGGTTCTCCTTCATTTCGCTGCATGGCCGTGTTCGGCATCGATCGACCGGCTCTCGCCGGACGCGACCATGGTGCGGGTGGCATTGACCGTGGCGTAGGTCCAGAAGATGCGCATCGGCTTGTCGGAGGCGTTGATGAAGCGGTGCGGCACGTTGGCGGGGATCCAGGTCGTGTCGTTGGTGGAAAGATGGTGCTGCACGCCATCGATCTCGGCGATCGCCTCGCCCTCGATCACCATGACGCTTTCCTCGCAATTGTGGAAATGCAGGCCGATGGCGGCGCCGGGATCGAAGGCTGTGATGCCGTTGATCATGCTGGTGGAGCCGCAGCGACGGGTGACGAGCGGCGTGGTGCGCGCGCCGCCGCCGCGGTCGTTGGTCTTCAGCTCGTGCGGGCGCAGGATAGCGGGTTCGGACATTGGGGACCTCACTTGGAAGGACCGATCCAGACGGTCTTGATGTTGACGAATTCGCGGATGCCATAGACGCCGAGTTCACGCCCGTAGCCGGAGCGCTTGATGCCGCCGAAGGGGTAGCGCGGGTCGGAGGCGGTCATGCCGTTGATGAAGACGGCGCCGGCATCGATGCGGGCGGCGAGTGCTCGTCCGCGGGCAGCATCGCCCGTCCAGAGTGCAGCGCCGAGGCCGTATTCGCTGTCATTGGCCATGGCGACGGCCTCGTCCGCGTCCTTCGCGCGGATGATGGCGGCGACCGGGCCAAACGTTTCCTCGCGGAAGGCCGTCATGCCCGGCCTGACGTGGTCGAGCACGGTCGGTGGATAGTAGAAGCCATCGCCTTCGAGCGGCTCGCCGCCGAGTTTCAGCACGGCCCCCTCGGCAAGCGAGCGCTTGACTTGATCGTGCAGACCGGTGCGCAGGTTTTCGCGCGCCATCGGGCCGATTTTCGTGTCGCGCTCCATCGGATCGCCGATCTTCAACGCGGCGGCCTTTTCGACGAAGAGCGCGGTGAAGCGATCAGCGACGGCCTCCTCCACGATGAAGCGCTTGGCGTTGACGCAGGACTGGCCGACATTGATGTAACGCGCCTTGACGGCGGTCTCGGCGGCGGCCTCCAGATCGGCATCGGCGAGCACGATGAACGGATCGGAGCCGCCGAGTTCCAGCACCTGCTTCTTCAGCGCCTTGCCGGCCTGCGAAGCGACGATGGCGCCGACTTCGGTCGAGCCCGTCAGCGTCACGGCGGCGATGCGCGGGTCGGCAATGAGGCCGGCGACCTTGGACGTGTCTATGAGCAGTGTCGCCGTCAGCCCGGCCGGGGTGCCGGCGGCGTCCATCACCTCCTGAACGGCAAGCGCGCATTCCGGCACGTTGTTGGCGTGCTTGAGGATCGCGCCGTTGCCGGCGGCAAGCGCCGGGGCGACGAAGCGGAAATACTGCCAGAACGGATAGTTCCACGGCATGATCGCCAGCACCACGCCGAGCGGTTCGAAGGCGACGACGCTCTCGCTGGCATTGGAGGCAACGGGCTCGTCGGCGAGATAGACCGGCGCATGCTCGGCGTAGAAATCGCAGTTGTAGGCGCATTTCTCGATCTCGGCCTCGGCCTCGGCGATGGGCTTGCCCATTTCGCGCACGATCATCTCGGCGTACCGCGCCTTGCCGGCGCGCAGCGCCGCGGCCATGCGGGTGAGCAGCGCCACGCGCTCGCCGACCGGGACGCGCCGCCAGGCGCGCTGTGCGCGGGCTGCTGCCTCCAGCGCAGCGTCCACGGCGGCATCGTCCTGCAGGTCGAAGCTGCGGATGGGCTTTCCGGTGGCGGGATTGACGGAGGTGATCGCGGTCATGGGGAAACCTTTTCGGAAAGGAGCCGCTTCCAGCCGGGAAGGAAGGACGTGCTGGCGGATGTCGCGGCGGAGGGGATGTATTCGAAGCCGATGGCACCGGCGTAACCGGCTGCCGTGAGGGCGGCGAGCATGGGCTCGAAGGCGAGCGTGCCGGTTCCCGGCTCGTGGCGGCCGGGGTGGTCGGCGATATGGACATGGCCGATGCGGTCGGCATTCTGCGCGATCCAGAGGCGCGGGTCCTCACCGAGAACGGTGGCATGGTAGGTGTCGAACAGCAGGGCGAAACGGCCGTGGAACTGGTCCTGCAACTCTGCCGCAAGGGCAAGGCTGCCCATATGGTAGCCGGGAATGGTGATCGCCTCGACGAGCACCCGCACGCTACTGCCTTCCACCTGGTTCAGCGCCCAGGAGAGGTTCAGCCGGTAGGTCTCAGCCGCGTCCAGAACGCCGCCCTTCGGCACCCCCGCCATGGGATGGACGAAGGGGCAGCCGATCTCCAGCGCATAGGCAAGCGCCCGGTCGAAGCCGGCGCGGAACGCAGCCTCGCGGCCGGCAAGGGCGGCAAGGCCCTTTTCGCCCGCGGCTGCATCGCCCATGCCCGACGTGACCTGTGAGAAGGTGAGGTCGAGATCGGCAAGGCGGGCGCGCATCTCCTTCGCCGGCACGGCAAAGGGCTCGGGATGCTCGACGGCGGTGAAGCCGTCGCGTGCCGCCGCCGCCGGCCGTTCGGCAAGCGGCAGGTCGCCATAGAGGTAGCCGATGTGGGCGGAGAGGCGGTTCATCAGGCTGCCTCGAAAGGGGCCGCGCTGCCTTCCGGGAAGGCGACGCCGGGGCCTTCACCCTCGGCGATGAGATCCGCGACGACATTGCCGGTGACGGGGATGCCGGTGCGGCGGCGTTCGTCCTCGCGGCGCTGCTCGGGCTCGCCCGGCATCATGATCTCGTCGACGCCGGCCGCGCGCGGCAGCACCTTGATGCGCTCGTAGAACTCGTCCATGCGCGCGCCAAAATCATCGAGCGACAGGAAGAGGTCCGGCTTGATGGCGAAGAACAGGTGGCCGACATTCTGCGGCTCGGAATGGTCGAAATAGAGGCTCTTCACGTCGCCGCCGAAATTCGCGCCGGTGAGGACACCGGACATCAGGTCCATCAGCGTCGCCAGCACCGAACCCTTGACGCCGCCGAAGGGCAGGCAGACGCCCTCGAAGGCCTTGGCGGCGTCCGTGGTGGGGTTGCCGTCGACATCGAGCGCCAGGCCCTCGGCGATGGGGTCGCCCTTCATGGCCGCGAGCCGGATCTTTCCGCGCGCGATGACCGTCATCGCCATATCCATGACATAGGGCGGGTGCTTGCCGCCCGGAATGCCGGCGGCGATGGGGCTTGCGCCGAGGAAGGTGGTGCGCCCGCCCCACATCGGAATGGCGGGCGAGGAATTGGTGAAGATCATCGAGATGAAGCCGCGCTCGATGGCGCGCAGCGCATAACACGCTCCCATGCCGAAATGCGTTGAGCGGTTCACGCCGGCAAGGCCGATGCCCATCTCGCCGGCAATGTCGCAGGCGGCGTTCATGGCGATGTTGGAGGCGACGAAGCCCATGCCGTTGTCGCCGTCGACCGCGGCGACGGCGCCGGCCACCTTCGTCACCTTCACCTCGGGGCGTGGATTGACGAGGCCGCGCTTCAGCCGCTCCAGATACATCGGGATGCGGCTGACGCCATGGCTGTCGACGCCGCGCAGGTTCGCCTTGACGAGGTCGCCCCCGATCAGCGCCGCATCGGCCTTGCTCATGCCGACGGAGAGGAACATCTCGGTGGCGTAGCGGGTCAGGTCTTCGGCTCGGAAGTAAAGCGTTTCAGCCATGGTGGGCTCCCTGAGGGTTGCGTTTTCCCATCCGGCCGCAGGGGTGCGGCCGGTCGGGCATTGGCATCGGTGGTGGGCGGCGTCAGGCGCCGGCGGTTTTGTCGGGCATGTCGATCTTGCGGGTGCGCCGCCAGTGCAGCATTGCCGGCACGATGAGGATCAGGGCGGAGATGGCGACGAGCACGGCCGAGAGCGGGGTGGAGACGAAGACCATCGGATCCCCCTGCCCCACGGCGAGCGCCCGGCGCATCTGCACCTCCGCCATCGGCCCCAGAATGAGACCGATCAGCACCGGCGCGATCGGGAAGTCATAGACACGCATCGTGTAGCCGAGCAGGCCGACGCCGAACATCATGGCAAGGTCCACCCAGGAGTTGGATACGCCCCAGATGCCGACCAGCGAGAAGATGAGGATGCCGGCATAGAGATAGGGACGCGGGATGAAGAGCAGCCGTACCCAGAGCCCCGCCAGCGGCAGGTTGAGGATCAGCAGCATCAGGTTGCCGACATAGAGCGAAGCGATGAGGCCCCAGACGAGATCGGCGGAGTTGATGAACAGCATCGGCCCCGGCTGCAGCCCGTAGTTCTGGAAGGCGGCGAGCAGGATCGCCGCGGTGGCCGACGTCGGCAGCCCGAGCGTCAGGAGCGGCACCAGCACGCCCGCAGCGGCGGCGTTGTTCGCAGCCTCCGGACCCGCCACGCCCTCGATGGCGCCGTTGCCGAACTCTTCCGGATGCTTGGTCAGCTTGCGCTCGACCGTATACGAGAGGAAGGTCGGGATTTCTGCGCCGCCGGCCGGCAGCGCGCCGATGGGAAAGCCGAAGAAAGTGCCGCGCAGCCACGGCTTCCACGAGCGCTTCCAGTCGTCCTTCGTCATCCAGATGCCGCCGGCGAGCGGATTGAGGTTGGGCTTCTGCAGGCCGAAGCGGCTGGCGACATAGAGCGTCTCGCCGATGGCGAAGAGCGAGACGAGCACGACCGTCATCTCGACGCCGTCCATGAGGTCGGGCACGCCGAAGGTCAGCCTCTGCAGGCCGGTCTGCTTGTCGATGCCGACGACGCCGAGCGACAGGCCGAGCAGGAGCGCGATGAAGCCGCGCACCTTGGACGTTCCCATCACGACCGAGACGGAGAGGAACGCGAGCAGCATCAGGGCGAAATAGTCCTGCGGCTTGAAGATGAAGGCGAGCTCGGCGATGGGCGGCGCCAGGAAGGTGATGCCCAGCGTGCCGATGGTGCCGGCGACGAAGGAGCCGATCGCGGCCGTGCAGAGCGCCGCCGCGCCGCGACCCTGGCGGGCCATCTTGTTGCCCTCGAGCGCGGTCATCATCGCGCCGCTCTCGCCGGGCGTGTTGAGCAGGATCGAGGTGGTGGAGCCGCCATACATGGCGCCGTAGAAGATGCCGGCGAACATGATGAAGGCCGCGGTCGGTTCGATATAGACGGTGACGGGCAACAGCAGCGCGATGGTCAGCGCCGGGCCGATGCCGGGCAGGACACCGATGGCGGTGCCCATGAAGGTGCCGACGAAGGCCCACATCAGGTTCTGTGGCTGAAGGGCGACGGAAAAACCGTTCATCAAGCCGGTGATCGCGTCCATCCTACACCCCCATCATCGGAAGAAGACCGCCAAGCTGGACACCCAGCTTGCGGAAGAGCCACCAGCACAACAGCGAGAAGCCGAGGCCGAGCACCAGGTCGAGATGCCAGCGGCGCGACTTGAAGGCCGCGGCCACCAGCACGAAACAGCCGGTGCAGGTTATGACGAAGCCGAGCGGCTTCATCGTCAGCATCGGCAGGGCGCAGGCCGCCGCGGCAAGGCAGAGCGCGGTGTAGTTGACCGCGTGGTCCTCACTGACGTCCTCGGCGTCCTGTTCCTCGAACGGAACGCCCCGGTAGATCTGCAGTGTCAGCAGCAGGCCCATGAGGACCAGGCCGATCCCGATGGCCGAGGGCATGAAGCCCGGGCCGACATGGGCGTACTGGTCGAACTGGGGCAGTTCCGCGGCCTTCCAGAAAACGATGGCTCCCCAGCCGACCGTTCCCGCCGCAAGCCAATAGGGGCGTTCCGTCATGTCAGACATCCTTTCGAAAAGCGCCGCGGCTTACTTGACGAGGCCGGCTTCCTTCAGGATGGCGCCGATGCGGGTCTTTTCGTCGTTGAGAAACGCGACGAAATCGTCTCCGGCGAGGTAGGCGTCTTCCCAGCCCTGCTTGGCGAGAATGTCCTTCCAGGCAGCGCTTTCATGCATCTTGGCAAAGCGGTCGAGCCACATCTTGCGGCCGTCCGCAGACATGTCGGGCGCACCGACGATGCCGCGCCAGTTGCCGACGACCACGTTGAGGCCGGCTTCCTTCAGGCTCGGCGCATCGATGCCGTTGACGCGGCCTTCGGAGGTGACCGCGATGATGCGGATGCGGCCGGCATCGGCCATCGGCTTGAACTCCGAGACGCCCGAGACGGCGACCGTCACGGCACCGCCGCCGAGCGCGGTCACGGCTTCCGCACCGCTGTCATAGGGGATGTAGTTCAGCTTGGCCGGCTCCAGGCCGCTTTCCTTTGCGATCAGCGCCATCACGATGTGGTCGACGCCGCCGGCTGAGCCGCCGCCGATCGACACGGCGCCGAGGTTTTCCTTCATCGCCTTGACGAGATCGTCCACCGTCTTGATCGGGGAATCGGTCGCGACGGCGACGACACCCGTATCGTTGGTGAGGCGCACCAGCGGCGTCACGTCGTCGAGCGTGACGGGCGAGGAGTTGAGCAGGATGCCCCCGACCATGATGACGCCCATCGACATGACGGCATTGTCGTTGCCGCGGTTCGCGCCGACGAACTCGGCAAGACCGATCGTGCCGCCGGCACCGCCCTTGTTGGTGAAGGTCGCGCCGTCGGCGAAGATGCCTTCCTTCGACATCGCGTCGAACGGCAGGCGCGCCATGGCGTCATACCCGCCACCGGCACCGCCCGGCGCCATCACCACCGCCGGATCGGCAAAGGCCGGCGCTGCGGCCGAAAGCGAAAACGCCACTGCGGCGGCAAAAACTGCTTTGATCATAATTTCCTCCCAATAAGTCCGGGCTGAAAGCCCTGGTGCTGCCGAGCCGGCAACACAGACATCGGCCTCCTTGCCGTTGTCGTATTAATACACTTACGACAATCTGGCCGCTTGTCAACATTGTTTTGCCGGGGGACGGGGAGAAGGCGTCGCGGTGGCCGGCGTGTCCCCCGCCGATGGCGAGGGACGGGATCGGGAAGGTGCGTTCGGGACCGGTCAGTCGATCTGCAGTTCCTCCAGGAGGCAGGCCCAGCCGGCACCGTGCATGTCGCGGTCGGCGCGCGTGCCCTGGACGACGGGGCGCGGCACGGAGAATTTCACGACGTTGAGCGCGGGAATGTCGAAACGCTTGAGCAACTGCTGCTCGACGCCGAAGAGCCGCGCCACGGTGGCATCCTTCAGCCCGTCACGCACCCGGGCATAGGTCGCCGGATCGTCGCAGAAGACGTCGATCGTCAACCAGAACGGCCCGGCATTCTTGGAGCGTACCTTGCTGACGAGGCTTCCCAGTTCAGGCATGTCCCACCTCATGGGTTTCGAGCACGAAGGCGGCGAGCGGGTCGTCCAGCTCCATCACATGGTTGAGGCAGAACTCGTAGAGCGCGCCGCGCTGCATTTCGGCGGGCGAGAAGGGAAAGGCGAAGGTCGGCATCGGCTCGTCCTCGGTCAGGGGATGATGCAGGAGATAGGGGTTGAGGATTTTGCCGGCCTCGGCCGCCTGTTCGGCGGTCGGGCAGGTGAGAATGCCGAGAATGCCGACCTCGACGGGAATGTCGTGACGGTTCTCCAGCGCGCCGAGCGTCGCATCCATGCCGATCAGCCGGATCTCGACGCTGAAGGCATCGGGGGCGAGACCCATGCGGGCGACGATCTTGTCACGCACCTTGGCCTCGATATCCGCCGCCCATTCGCGCACATGCTGGACATAACGGCGCTCGCGCACCACGGCGAGGCCGACGGTCTGGTAGCCGACGATGCGGGCGCCCTCCAGCTTGACCGTGTAGCGCCCCGGCACCCATTTCGAGCCCTCGACACGCACCCGGCGCCCGTCGAGCGCCTCGTATTCGGACCGCGTGACGTCGAGATGGCCGCCCGGCTCGTGCAGGATGAACGGATCGGAATTCTCGTAGAGCATATGGGCGGAGACGGTATAGGGCGTCGCGGCGGCGTCTGCCGCCATCGGCTCGATGGTGAAGCCGGAGGCGTCGAAGTCGATCTGGATCACGCCGGAATTGGGCTGCGTGGTGGCGAGCGCCCCGCATTCGCCGACCTTGGCGCCGTGCCATGCGGCGCCGGCATGGTCGCCGCGAACGACCGGCAGCGCCGCGATGATGGCGGTGTCCGTGGTGCGCCCGGCAATAACGATATCCGCCCCGGTGGCGAGCGCCGCCGCGACCTGTTCGACGCCGGCGAGGGCGACGATGTTGGTGCAGTCGTCGACGATGGCCTCGTTGACATCGGGTGCGGCCGGCAGCGCGTGCAGACGGCCGTCGCCGAGCGCGGCCTTCACCCGCTCCTTCGGCTGGCCGGATTTCAGCGTGGCGACCTTGACCTGCATGCCCTCCTCCAGGGCGATCTCGCGGGTGATGTCGAAAAGCCAGTCCACCGCATCATCCGCGCCGCAGGTGCCGGCGGTGCCGATGACGAGCGGAACGCCGGCCTTCGCCCGCGCCTGCATCAACTCGCGCCATTCCACCTTGGTCGAGGCGCGCGAATATTTCGAGACGCCGCGCCCGAGATAGGACGGGCCGCTGTCCGTCGAGCCGCCGTCGATGGCGATGATGTCGGGCTGGTTGGCGACGCCGCGCTCCAGCGCCGCGCGGTCATAACCCAGACCCAGCGCGCCTGCGGGTATAAGTACGCGTGTCATGTGTCATCTCCCTTGTCCGGCCCGCCAGCGGGGCCACCGGAAAACATTTCGGCGCGGGCCTTGCGCAGCTTGGCCTTGCCGAGGTGGTTGTGCATCAGGTCCGCCGCCTTCGCGGTGTCGCCGACATCAAGCGCATCGAGGATCGCAAGATGCTCGGCATTCTGGCCACGCACCTGCTCGGCGTTCAGCGTCTGGCGGTATTCGATCAGGCGGCGAAGCTGGTTGAGCTTCTGCACCGTGTTGATCAGGAAACGATTGCCGGAGAGCGCGGCGAGGCCTTCGTGAAACGACGAATTCGCCTCGAACAGCTCCATCTGGCTCAGCCGCTGCCAGCCGCCGTCGGCGACGATCTCCTGCCGGCGGCGCAGGTCCGCGAGGATGACGGGATCGGCGCGGAACTCGGGTGAGCGGATGCCGTGCACCTCGATCACCTGACGCAGGTCGTAACATTCCCGGTAGGCCTCGACGGAATCGATCAGCACCGCGAAGGTCCAGCCCCGGCCCTCGTTGCGCTCGATCCAGCCCTCGCCGGAGATGCGCGTCAGGATGCGTCGCAGCCCCAGCCGCGACACGCCGTAGCGCCGCATCAGGTCGGTCTCGCTCACCCGGTCCGGCAGGCGGCGCGACAGGCGGTCATCGGCAATGCGCAGATAGGTCGCCTCGTCCGACGTATCGTTGGCGGCGGGCAGCGGGTCGGCGGCGATGCGGTCGGGATCGCGCAGATAGAAGCCCTTGTTGGGCACCTGCTCGACAATGCCCTGGTCCGCCAGAATGCCGAGCGCCGAGCGGATCGGCTGGCGCGACGTGCCGAACAGGGACTGGAAGCTGGCTTCTGTCAGGTGCTGTCCCCGTTCCATGGCCGATGTCCTGATATGGCGGACGATCTTGTCCGCCAGCGAGCGATGAAGTTCGTTCATGATCGACCCCTGGATGGTATTAAGCGCGTATATACGACAATCCGTAGGCAATCAATCAATCTGGCCGCGCCGTTTCCGCCGGCCGCCTTCTCATGGTATTTCGAAATGACAAAAGTCCAATAGTCTGAATCATGGTACTATGCAAGCGCAAAGGACCAGCGCTTGGCGAAGGCTGTGGAACGTGCGACAAGACCGGGCCATCCAGGAGCATCCATGACCCAGATATCCAGCCCCCTCGCCCGTGAGATCGCCCGGCTCGTGCATGCCGAACGGTTGGCGCCGGGCGAGCCGCTGACCGAGCGCAGCCTTGCGGAGCGCTTCCTGGTCTCGCGCTCGCCGATCCGCACCGCATTGCGCGAACTGCAGCAGGCCGGCGTTTTGGCTGCGGCCGAGCGCGGCGGCTTCAAGGTGGCCGATCCCTCCGCCGCAAGGGCCCTTGCCGCCAGCGAGCCGGCGCCCGACGGCGGAGAGGAGGTCTATCTCGCCATCGCGCGCGACCGGCTGGCCGGCGAAATTCCCGACCGGGCGAGTGAAAACGAGCTCCTGCGCCGCTACGGCATCACGCGCCCGCGCCTGCAGGCCCTGCTCCGGCGCATGTCGGAGGAGGGCTGGGCGGAGCGGCTGCCGGGGCACGGCTGGCGTTTCCTGCCGGTGTTGACCTCGATGGAAACCTACCGGCAGAGCTACAGCTTTCGTCAGGCGATCGAGCCGGCCGCATTGCTGGAGCCGGGTTTTGTGCTCAATCGCCCGGTGCTGGAGCGGCATCTCGAACAGCAGCGGCGCTTCGTGGCGGGGGAGATCCTGGAAATCTCGGCGGTTCGCCTGTTCGAGACGAACAGCGAGATGCACGAGGCGATCGCCGAATGCAGCCGCAACGCCTTCTTCATCGAAAGCCTGAGGCGTGTCGACCGGCTGCGCCGGCTCATCGAATACCAGCAGCGGGTGGACCGCGAACAGGCCCGCCAGCGCTGTGCCGAACATGTGCACATCCTCGAACTGGTGCTGGACGGAAGGAACGGCAAGGCCGCCGAGGCGATGCGCAAGCATCTGAGCGCCCTCGGGCCGCTGAAGGCGCCTTCGCCCTGAACCGGCCTGCAGGGAATTCGAGTTGTCGCGCGGAGCTCCACAAGGCTAGTGTACCCGCGCGGCCTGCAGGGTGAGGGGAACCCCGGCGCGGGCAGCGCGGGACAGTATCGGCACTACGAGGGAAACGAGCCCATGAGCAACCACCTCTTCGACGCAATCCGGGCGGAGGCACGGCCGGAGGCGGCCTTCATCGAGACCGGCGACGGGCGTCGATGGACCTATGGCGACATGATTGCCCTTTCGGGGCAGCTGGCGGGTGCTCTTGCCACGCGCGGCGTCCGGCCGGGGGATCGGGTCGCCGTGCAGGTGGAAAAGAGCGCCGAGGCGCTGATGCTCTATCTCGCCTGCGTCAGGGCCGGTGCCGTCTACCTGCCGCTCAACACCGCCTACACATTGGCGGAACTCGACTATTTCATCGGCGATGCCGAGCCGAGACTGGTCGTCGTCTCGCCGGGCGCCCGCGACGGCGTGAGCCCCGTCGCCGGCAAGTACGGCGCGGCCGTCGAAACGCTGGATGACAAGGGCGGCGGCTCGCTGCTGGAGCTTGCCCGCACGGAGACACCCGAATTCGCCGATATCGGGCGCGGTGCGGATGACCTTGCGGCGATCCTCTATACGTCGGGCACGACCGGCCGCTCCAAGGGCGCGATGCTGACGCATAACAATCTCCTGTCCAACGCGCTCGCCCTTCGCGACCACTGGCGCTTCACCAGCGCCGACCGGCTGATCCATGCCCTGCCGATCTTTCACACGCACGGCCTGTTCGTCGCCTCGAACGTCACGCTGCTGTCAGGCGCGTCGATGTATCTCCTGCCGAAGTTCGATGCCGACGAGGCGCTGCGCCTGATGGCGGACGCCACCGTGATGATGGGCGTGCCGACCTTCTATGTCCGCCTCGTGCAGCATGCCGGCCTGACGCCGGCGGCGACGGCCGGCATGCGGCTCTTCGTGTCCGGCTCGGCGCCCCTTCTTGCCGAGACGCATCGCAGTTTTTCGGAAAAGACCGGCCACGCCATCCTCGAGCGCTACGGCATGACCGAGACCAACATGAACACCTCCAACCCCTATGACGGCGAGCGCATTGCCGGCACCGTGGGCTTCCCGCTGCCGGGCGTTTCGCTGCGCGTCACCGAGCCGGAAACCGGCACACCGCTGCCGGATGGCGAGACCGGCATGATCGAGGTGAAGGGACCGAACGTCTTCAAGGGCTACTGGCGCATGCCGGAGAAGACCGCGGCAGAGTTCCGCACGGACGGGTTCTTCATCACCGGCGATCTCGGCCTGATCGATGCGCGGGGTTATGTGCACATCGTCGGGCGCGGCAAGGACCTCGTCATTTCCGGCGGCTACAACATCTATCCCAAGGAAGTGGAAACCGAGATCGACGGCATGCCCGGCGTCGTCGAAAGCGCGGTCATCGGCGTGCCCCACCCCGATTTCGGCGAGGGCGTGACGGCCGTCGTGGTACGCCAGAAGGGCGCGACCATCGACGAACAGGCGGTGCTCGACGGGCTGAAGGACCGGCTGGCGCGCTACAAGCAGCCCAAGCGCGTGCTCTTCGTCGACGACCTGCCCCGCAACACGATGGGCAAGGTGCAGAAGAACGTGCTGCGCCAGACCTATGCGGACCTCTATTCCGGCAAGCCATAGGCACGGTACCGGTTTTAGGATCGACCAAAGAGCGGGAGCAGGTCCCGCCCCTTCGCCGACCTTATCCTTCAGACGGCAGTAAAGCCGTTGTCCACGAAGAGATGAGTGCCCGTGATGAAGCGGGACTCGTCGCTGGCGAGGTAGAGCGCGGCGCGCGCGACGTCCTCCGGCTCGCCGATGCGCCCCTGCTGCGCGGCAAGGGCCGCATCGGAAACATCGACGCCCAGCGCCTGCAGGTCCTCGATCTCGCGCAGGCCGTGCGGCGTGCGGATGAAGCCCGGGCAGACGGCGTTGCACCGGATGTTGCGGTCGCGGAACTCCACGGCGATCGCCCGTGCGAACTGGTGCACCGCTCCCTTGGTCGTGTCGTACAGCACCTCCATCGGTGTTGCTGCGACGGCCGAGATCGAGGAGGTGCAGACGATGGCGCCCTCGCCTGTCGAGATCATGCCGGGAAGGACGGCGCGGGTCATCAGGAACATCGAGCGGACATTGACCGCATGCAGCCACTCCCACTCCGCCAGCGTCGTTTCGAGGAACGGCTTGATGACGATCGTGCCGGCATGGTTGAAGAGAACATTGGCCGGACCATAGGTCGCCTCGACACCCCTGACCGCCGCGTTGACGGCGTCCTCGTCGGAAACATCCGCCGTCCAGAAGGCGGCTTCGCCGCCTGCGGCGCGAATGGCCGCGACCGTAGCCTCCGCCGCCTCCGCATTGCGGTCGATGATCGCCACGCGCGCCCCTTCGGCGGCAAAGAGTTTCGAGGAGGCGCCGCCCATGCCCGTCGCGCCGCCTGAAATGATCGCGGTCTTGTTCTTCAGTCTGTCTGCCATTTTGAAATCTACCCGTCCCTCTGGATTTTCCGTTGCCCTCCGAGCGGGAGGACGGGCCCAAGCTAGACCATTTTCCGCGGCGATGTGCAGCGGTTTTGCAGCCTGCCTTTCGGTGGCAAAAGTGTGGCCGAGAATTGAAACCGGCGATGGCCGTTCTGCGCGGCATGTACTAATATTCCTTTGGACACCCGAAGGGTGCCGGCGGCTCCAGGCAGTGGCGCCGTCCATCAAGGGGAGATCATGACATCTATGGTGACTGCAATCCGCGATCTCTTGCCCTGCAGGATGCTCTTCGGGGCGATGATCCTCCTTCTCGCCGGCCTTGCCCAGCCTGCGCTGGCGCAAGATGCCGACACGGCGCCGCAGGACAAGCTGCGCGAGATATCGCGCCTGCTTGCCGATCCCGATGTTGCCGCTTGGCTGGAAACGACCCGCAAGGACGAGACCAAGGCGGACGAAGCGCCGGCCGGCGGCATGGGGTCGATGATGCAGTCAGGCTATGTCGCCGACAGGCTCGACGTGGTCCAGCGCCGCATCGACACCATCATGCGGGGCAGCATGGAGCTTGGCGGCGGCGCCAGCACCGCCCTGTCGCGGCTGCGCGCCGAAGTCACCCAGATCGGCGCCCTGCGTCTCCTCACGCTGCTGATGCTCGTGCCCCTGCTCGCCATCGGCTTCGAGCGGCTGTTCAACCACCTGTCCGGCCGGCACTGGCGCCGCGCGGAGGCGGGGCCGCGGCCCGATCCGGTGGGCGTGGTGCCGATGGGGCTGCATGTCGGTGGGCAGGCCATCAGCTTCGCCGTCGGCGCGCTGCTGCCGCTCGCCATGGTCGCCTGGCCGCCGCTCCTCCAGCGCACCGCGCTCATCCTCGCCATTGCCGCCATCCTTGCCCGCTTCGGCAGCCTCATCGGCGCCTATGTCGTCTGGCTGCTCGAACAACCAGCCCGCCGTCCGGCGCCTGTCGTCGAAACGGCGCCGGCCGAGGGCGAGATACCGGCCGTGCCGGGTGACGCGGCCCTCATTGCCGAAACGCCGGCGGTCACGCTGCCGGAAGGCGACGGTGCGGCCGCTTTCGCCATGCCGGCCGCCACCGAAACCATGCCGGATGCCGACGCTGTCGTTGCGTCGGCCGAGGAGTCCCCTCCTGTACGTCGCATCACGCCGGAGCAGGCGCACTACTGGTTCACGCGGCTGCAGCGCGCGCTGCGCTTCTTCGCCGTCGGCTGGGTCGTGCTGGAATCGATGCGGGTGTTCGGCTTCTCCCAGGGCTCGATGCTGCTCGTCATGTTCGCCTTCGACCTCGGTCTCTTCACCATCGCCATCGAGGCGGTCTGGTCGCGCCCGCGCCGGGCCGACCAGACGGACACCACCCGCAAGATCTGGTCCTGGCTGGCGACGGTGGCAGTCATCCTGCTGCTTGTCGTCTGGACGGCCGGGCTGCATCTTCTGTTCTGGGCCGGCATCGTGGCGTTCGTATTGCCCCCGCTCCTGCGTCTGACGACGGCGATCGTCGCGCGCCTGCATGGCGGCGATGAGGTGGATCGCCCGACGGGCATGTACTTCGTCATCGGCGAACGCGGTGCGCGCGGCGTCGTCATCATCCTGTGTGCCTGGCTGGTGGCCGCCGCCGCCGGTGTCGATGCCGCCGGCATGATGGGCGCCGGGGAAACGCTGGTCAGCCGCGTCGCCCATGCCATCACCCAGGCGATCGCCGTGCTGCTGGTCGCCGATATCGCCTGGCAGTTCCTCAAGGCGGAGATCGCCGCGCGCATGGCCGATGGCCCGCTCGACCGCCGCGTTTCCGACGAGGAGCGCGGCCGCAACGCCCGCATCCGCACGCTGCTGCCGATCCTGCGCAACATCCTCGCCGTTACGCTCGCCGCCGTCGCCGTGATGATGGTGCTGACCAGCCTCGGCGTCGATATCGGCCCGCTGATCGCCGGCGCAGGCGTTGCGGGCGTCGCCATCGGCTTTGGCGCCCAGACCATCGTCAAGGACCTGATCTCGGGCATCTTCTATCTCTGGGACGACGCCTTCCGCATCGGCGAATATATCGAGACCGGAAAGTACAAGGGTGTCGTCGAGAGCTTCTCGCTGCGCTCGGTCAAGCTGCGCCACCACCGCGGTCCGCTCACCACCGTCCCCTTCGGCGAGCTCGGCGCGGTGCAGAACATGAGCCGTGACTGGTCGGTCATCAAGTTCAACCTCTCCGTCACCTACGACACGGATCTCGAAAAGCTGCGCAAGGTCATCAAGCGCATCGGCGCGGAGATCGCCGAAAAGCCGGAATACAAGGATATCCTGCTCGAACCGCTGAAGATGAAGGGTGTTTCCGATTTCGGCGAATATGCCATCGTCGTGCGTGTCGGCTTCACCACCAAGCCGGGCGAGCAGTTCATGATCCGCCGCGAGATCATGAATCGCATCAAGCTCGACTTCAAGCAGAACGGCATCCAGTTCGCCTCCCCCACCGTGCAGGTCGGTGGCCACAGCGGCGAGGGCCAGGCCGAGGCTGCGGCGATCGAGGCCCACCGCCGGCGCCAGGAGACGCTCGCCGCCGCCAACGGGGCAGGTGCCTGATTGTCAGCGCGAGGCCCCCGGATTTGGCCCTATCGGCGCCCGCCTGCCTGTCGTAGAAGCAGGCGGCGCGCGACATGCTTTCGCCCTCGTTTGGCGCCAGCGTTGACGTGGCGATGGGCCGAAGCAGCAGGATTGGAAGGATAGACCATGGATGTGATTTTTACCCCGGAACTGACGGTTTGCGGGATCGATGAACTGCCGGCTCAGCGTGAGCGCAAGGTGACCCACGTCCTGTCCATCGTCGATCCCGATCTGCCCGAGCTCGAGGCCTTTGCGACCTATGCCCGGCATCACCGCACGACGCTGCGTTTCCATGACATCATCGCCGCCCTGCCGGACCAGGTGATGCCCCGGCCGGACCATGTCGAGGCGATCCTGCAGTTCGGCGCGGATTTCCAGGCACGGCAGGACAGCCAGGGACCGAGCCACCTCCTGGTCCATTGCCATATGGGCGTGTCGCGCTCGACGGCCGCCATGCTGACCCTGATGGCGCAGGCCAACCCCGGCGAGGCTGCCGAGGATCTTTTCACCCGCCTCGTCGCCATTCGCCCGCAGGCGTGGCCGAACTCGCAGATGATCGGCTTTGCCGATGCCCAGCTCGGCCGCAAGGGCGAACTCAACGCTGCGCTCGGCCGCCACTACGGCCGCCAGATCAAGAACCGCCCGCAATATACCGAATGGATGACGCAGCTCGGCCGTGAGGCCGAACTGCGCATGGCCGTACTCGACTGAGCCCAGTCCGCTGCCGCGACTGCCGCCCATCCGCCGGAAGGCGCTTCCGGGCGGCGGTCTTCCGGTGTAGGGAGAGGAACCTGAAAGCCTGCGGCAGCAGCCGGAGGGCGCGGTCGGCCCATGCCTTGATGAGGGACCATCTTCCTTGAACGCCACGATCTACCGGTCCGCCATCAACATTTCGGCGATCTGCGGGCTGTATCTTGCCGCCGCCATGCTCGTACCCGCCATGGTCGACATTTATTACGGCCATCGGGACTGGCAGGTCTTCGTGCTGTCGGCGGTGCTCGTCGGCGGCGTTTCTCTGCTTGCGGCCGCGGCGACCCGCTCCGGCCCGCCGCCCTTCAACAAGAAGATGGGCTTTCTGCTCGTCAACCTGCTCTGGCTGGTCTTCTCGCTCGTGGGCGCGGTGCCCTTCATGTTGTCCTCGCTCGACATGGACTTCGCCAAGGCGCTGTTCGAATCGGTCTCGGCGATCACCACGACCGGCTCGACCGTCATTGCCGGGCTGGACCACGCTCCGCCGGGCATCCTGATGTGGCGCTCGCTGCTGCACTGGCTGGGCGGCATCGGCATCGTCGCGCTCGGCCTTTTCGTCATGCCCTATCTCAGGGTCGGCGGCATCTCCTTCTTCAAGATGGAATCCTCCGACACGAACGACAAGCCGTTCGCCCGCATCGCCAGCTTCACCCGCGCCTTCGTGCTCGTCTACGTGCTGATCACGCTCGCCTGCACGCTCACCTATGCCGTGCTCGGCATGAGCCGCTTCGATGCGCTCAACCATGCCATGGCGACGGTGGCGACCGGCGGGTTCTCCACCCATGACGCTTCCTTCGGCTATTTCAACAGCCTCCCGCTGCTGTGGGCCGGCACGTTCTTCATGACGGTGTGCAGCCTCCCGTTCTCGATCCTGATCGTCTTCATGGTGCGCGGCCGGCTCGACGCGCTGCGCGACCCGCAGATCGGCGTCTTCCTCGCCTATCTCGTCGCCTTCTCGGTGGCGATCGCCGTCTATCACCGACTGAACAGCGGCGTGCCCTTCCACGCCGCGCTCGCCCATTCCTTCTTCACGGTCTCGACGATCCTCTCGACGACGGGCTTTGCCAGCGAGGACTATACGCTCTGGGGGCCCTTCGTCGTCGCCATGGCGTTCTTCATGACCTTCATGGGCGGCTGCTCAGGCTCGACGGCGGGCGGCATCAAGGCCTACCGCTTCATCATTCTCTTCAACATGATCCGCACTGGCCTCTACAAGCTGATCTATCCGAACGGCATCCATGCCGTGCGCTACGGCAGGATGACGGTGGATCCCGAACTGCAGCGCGCTGTCGTCCTGTTCTTCACCACCTATCTGATGCTCTGGGCCGCCGGCAGCCTCGCCATGTCGGCCTTCGGCTACGACGTGCTGACCTCGACGTCGGCCGTCATCACCGCGCTTTCGAATGTCGGCCCGGGCATCGGCGCCATCATCGGCCCGGCCGGCAATTTCTCGACCATCTCCGACCCCGCCCTCTACCTGCTCTCGGTGATGATGCTGCTCGGTCGCCTCGAGGTGCTGACGGTGCTCGTGGTGCTGACGCCGCTTTTCTGGAAGAGCTGATACCGCCGCCGCTCCCTTACAAATTTGTAAGGTTTGCGAGAGGTGAGGGAAAAATCGTCGCCCTAGCCTTCCCGTGCTGCATGTCGCAGCCGTGAACGAGGACCTGGACGATGCTCAAACGAACCGCCTTCCTCCTGGCCGCCCCGCGTGCTGCCCGTCTGTCTTTCGACGGGGGGCGTGCAGTTTGAGAGCGGGGCCGGTTGACAATCTTCAAGGCTCCGGTGATTTACGGGATCATGAGCGGCATGCTTCGATTCGCCTCTGCAGCGGCAACGCTGATTTTTCGACTGGTGATCGTCGTGTCGCTGGCGGGCTACAGCCTGTCCTCGGCAAATGCCGCCATGCATCCGCAGACGCCGGCCGCAGCTTCCCAGATCGAAGCCGATCATACCGCCTCCCATGGCACCGACCACGCCGCCGTCGCGGACGAGGATCACCATGGCGGCGGTGAGCGGCAGGCGGGCGCGAAGGACACCAAGCCGGACTGCTGCCAGGATTATTGCGGCGTCGCGGCCATCGACTGCGACAGCGCTGCGCTGGCCCATCCGCGTCTTGATCCCGTGCTTGCGTTCATCGACGACAACGATCTCGTCGGCCTTGCACCCCGTCTGCACCTGCCGCCCAATATCTGAGATTCCGCAGACCCCTTGAGGGTGTTGCAGTGCCCGTGCGCGGCAACGCGCGCCGGCGCCTTCGTCATCTATTTCTCGGATTTTCACCATGAAACTCATGTTCCTGGTGGCTGCCATTCCGCTTGTCGCGAGCGGATGCGCATCCACGCTGCCCGAAGTCGTCGCTTCGTCCCATGATCCTGACACCGCCGTAGCGGCTCCCCTTGCCTATCAGAGCCCCATCGGCGCCTATTCCCATCGCATGCCCGTTGATCCCAAGCCGTGGCGTGGCCTCAACGACGATCAGGCACCGAAGGGCGGTGCATGATGGTATCGCTGAAGATGAAGCTGGTCGCCTCGCTTGTGCTTCCCCTGTTCGCCACCGGCTGCGTCAGCACCGGCTATTCGGCGAAGACGGCGGGCTTTTCCGACGCTTCGGCCAAAAGCGCGGAAGCCACGGGCAAGCAGACCGTCTGGGTGCAGAACCGCCAGCAGGCCGAAGAGACCCGTCAACGCGTGAAGGCGCTGATGGCCAGGAAGTCGATCGACGTCGAGACCGCCGTCCAGGTCGCGCTCCTCAACAACAAGGGCCTGCAGGCGGCCTATGCCGATCTTGGCGACAGCGCCGCCGACGCCTGGCAGACCCAGCTTTCCGTGCTGCCGACAGTCTCCGTCGGGCTCTCCGGCATCGGCACGCCGGGGCTTGAGGCCTACCGGGTTCTGGAGGGGGCCATCGCGGCGAACATCCTTGCGCTCGCCACCTACGACCGGGACATCAAGCTGGCCGAAACGCGCTTCCGGCAGGCGCAGCTGAACGCTGCGGTCGAGACGGTCTCGCTGGCGGCGGAAACCCGCCGTGCCTGGATCAATGCCGTCTCCGCCTGGGAGAACGTCACCTATCTCAACCAGGCCAAGGTGGCCGCCGACGCGGCTTCCGAACTCGCCACGAAGATCGGCGAGGCCGGGTCGATGCCCAAGGCGGACCAGGCCCGCGAGCACGTCTTCTATGCCGAGCTGACGGGAGAGACCGCCAAGGCGCGGCTCGCCGCAAAGCTCGCCAAGGAAGAGCTGGTCCGGCTGATGGGCCTGTCGGGCTCGGACATCGAGTTCCAGATCCCCAACCGCCTGCCGTCGCTTCCCAAGGCGCTGGCCAAGCGGGACGATATCGAGGCCGAGGCCATCCACAAGCGCATGGACATGCAGGTCGCCCGGCTGGAGCTTTCGGCGACGGCCCAGTCCTACAAGCTCACCGACGCCACCCGCCTCGTTACGGATATCGAGCTGGTCGGCACGCTGGAACAGGAGCGTGAGCGCGAGGACGGCAAGATCCGCCGGAGCATTTCCAAGACGGCGGGGCTGGAATTCACCATCCCGATCTTCGATTCCGGCCAGGCCCGTATGCGCAAGGGCGAACTCGCCTATATGCGGGCGGCCAACCAGCTCGCGGAAAAGGCGGTCAACGTCCGTTCCGAGGCGCGCTCGGCCTATGTGGCCTACCGGTCGACCTACGACATCGCCCGACACTACCGCAACAGCGTCCTGCCGCTGCGCACGGCCATCGAGGAGCAATCCATGATGACTTACAACGGCATGATCACCAGCACCTTCGAGCTGATCGCGGACAGCCGCGAGAAGATCGACTCCACCCTCCTTGCCGTCAACGCCAAGCGCGACTTCTGGCTCGCCGAAGCGAACCTTGCCCCCGTGCTTTACGGCGGCAGCACCGGTTCGGCGGCGGCGGAAGGCGGCGCGGCACCGGCTGAAGAAGCCGAAAGCGCCGGCCATTGAGAAAGGAAACGACGATGTTCAACAGAAGACAGTTTCTCGGGGCCGGCGCTGCAGGCGCGGCGCTCGTCTCGTCCACCGCCTGGGCCCAGACCTCCAATATGGGCCTGCCCGAGGCGGCGGTCATGGATAGCGCGGCCACCCAGTTCCCGGTGCGTCCCACCACCGGCCCGGACTACACGCCTGTCGTCACGCTTAACGGCTGGACGCTCCCCTACCGCATGAACAATGGCGTCAAGGAATTCCACCTGATCGCCGAGCCTGTCGAGCGCGAGATGGCGGAGGGCATGACGGCCTATCTCTGGGGCTATAACGGCCAGTCGCCGGGCCCGACCATCGAGGCGGTCGAGGGCGACCGGGTGCGCATCTTCGTGACGAACAAGCTGCCGGAGCACACGACGATCCACTGGCACGGCATGATCCTGCCCTCGGGCATGGACGGCGTCGGCGGGCTCTCGCAGCCGCATATCCCGGTCGGAAAGACCTTTGTCTACGAGTTCGACCTCATCAAGTCCGGCACCTTCATGTACCACCCGCATTCGGACGAGATGGTCCAGATGGCGATGGGCATGATGGGCTTCTTCGTCGTGCATCCGAAGGACCCGGCCTTCATGCCCGTCGACCGGGATTTTGTGTTCCTCCTGAACGCCTTCGACATCGAGCCCGGCGCCTATGTCCCGCGCATCATGGAGATGACCGACTTCAACCTGTGGGCCTGGAACAGCCGTGTCTTCCCGGGGATCGACCCCCTGGTGGTCTCCAAGAACGACAAGGTCCGCGTGCGTGTCGGCAACCTGACGATGACGAACCACCCGGTGCACATGCACGGCTACGATTTCGAGGTGACGTGCACGGACGGCGGCTGGGTCCGACCGGAAGCGCGCTGGCCGGAGGTCAGCATCGACATCCCCGTCGGGGCGATGCGGGCCTACGAGTTCGACGCGAAATATGTCGGCGACTGGGCGATCCATTGCCACAAGTCGCACCACACCATGAACGCCATGGGGCACGACGTCCCGACATTCATCGGCGTCGACAAGAAGGAGGTCGCCAAGAAAATCAGACAGTTCCGTCCCGAATACATGCCCATGGGCACCGCCGGCATGGCCGATATGGGCGCAATGTCGATGGAGATACCGGAGAACACGATCCCCATGATGAACGGCTGGGGCCCGCATGGCCCGATCGAAATGGGTGGCATGTTCTCGGTCGTGAAGGTCCGCGAGGGTATCTCGGCGGGCGATTACAGCGATCCGGGCTGGTACGAAAACCCGCCCGGCACGCAGGCCTGGGAGTGGACGGGCGCCTTGCCCGAAACGACCAAGGCCAAGGACGCGAAGACCACGATTACCCCCGGCCACGCCAAGCACGGCTGAGCCAACCCCCTCGAAACGAAGGATATGAAATGATGAAGACCGCACTGACCGCGCTGCTGCTCGCAGCGGGCTTTTCGACGAGCGCCCTTGCCGATGCCGGCCACGGTGCCATGGCTGTCGGCGAACCCGGCAAGAAGGCCGAGGCCACCCAGACCATCCGCGTGACGATGAAGGAGACCGACGACGGCAAGATGATCTTCACGCCGAGCACCTTCAAGGTCCGCAAGGGCCAGACGATCGTCTTCGCGATCAAGAATTCCGGCGAGCTCGACCATGAATTCGTGCTCGACGAGGAGAAGGAGGTCATGAAGCACAAGGCGGTCATGGAGAAGTTCCCGGAAATGGAACACGAGGATCCCAATGCCATCCGCCTTGCCCCCGGCAAGGCCGGCGAGGTCGTCTGGAAGTTCACCAATGACGGCGTCTTCAAGATCGCCTGCCTCGTGCCGGGGCACTACGACGCCGGCATGCACGGCGACATCACCGTCGCCAAGAAGTGAGAAGAAAGGAGAACATCATGAAATTCATCGCAAAAATCGCTCTTTCCGCAGCGCTCGTCCTTGCTGCCGCCTCCGGCGCCTTCGCGCAGGAATTCACGAACGGCACGGTCAAGAAGGTGGACGAGAAGGCCAAGAAGGTCACGCTCGTCCACGAGGAGCTGAAGAACCTCGAAATGCCCGCCATGACCATGGTCTTCCAGGTCGCCGACGCGGCGCTCATGGAGAAGCTCAAGGCCGGCGCAAAGGTCGAGTTCGTCGCAGAGCGGGTCAATGGCAAGCTGACGGTCACGCAGGTGAAGTAAGGCCGGGAGGCCGCGCTCTCGAAAGGAGCGCGGCATTTCCCCGCCGGGGGCGATCGCGTGGGGTCTGCGGAGATGGCCGGCCGGGCAGAGGGGGCCCGCGCACTCCATCCGACACCGGCGATCGCCCTCACCCGGCCCCATGGAATTTCCGGTCCGGCGCTCCCATCTTCGGGGCATCGGTCAGGGAGCACAGGACGCGCATGCAGTTGAGACGGATCACCCCGCAGGATTGGCCATGGATCCAGCACTGGTTCGAGGACGAACGCCTCAACGAGGAACTCGGTCCGCTCGACGAGGCATGGCTCGATCACGTCCTGCACGCAACGGACGGCGTCCAGCTCGTCGGTGTCGAGGACGGTGCGCCCGCTGCACTCGTCGGTTGTGTGTGGAGTCCCGAGCCAGGCGGGCTCCACGGGATCACGGATATCGCGGTGCGCCCCGCCGTGCGTGGCACGGGCCTGGGCCGCCGGGCGCTTGCCGCGGTCGTCGGCTGGGACGGCCATCCGCCGGCCGCCGGCTGGATGGCCTTCGTCGATCACGAGAACGACGCGGCCCACGCCTTCTTCACGGCATTGGCATGGACCTATCGCGGCCTCGACGACGAGATGCACCGCTTCGAGCTTATGGCCGCCTGATCTCGGCGGGGGATCCGGTCAGCCTTCGGCGTCGTCGGACGCCGGCCTGTCCTTGGCCCAGTAGTGGTCGCGGATGTTCTGGCCGTTGCGGATGACGAAGGTGGCGATGTCGGGATCGCCGCCCTCGAAGGTCTCGGGGTCCGCGCCGCACAGGTGCAGGAACAGCTGCTGCTGTGCGTGGGCGACAAAATAGTCGTAGGCCGGCGGCGGCTCGTCGAGGCCGACGGCCTTCAATTCCTCGGCAGCCTGTTCGATCGCGGTCTTCAGCGCCGCGTGGATTGCGGCCATCATGGCCTTCTCCACCCGCTCCTGTATCTCGACATAGTGTTTCTCTGCGGGCGTGAGAACGGGGCAGGTCGTGTTCAAGCATCAGTCTCCTTGCGGTCCGAGCGCCTATCTGGCGTCCGGAAGCGGCCGGTTCAAGAGGGGCCGGATATCGATCCCGCCCTATTCGACGAAATCGCAGCGGGCAAGCCAGACTGCGGAGCATCCCGGAAAACGCGGGCGTATCGATGCAACTCAAGATGTCATATTTCGCAGTTCGGACACAGGGTCCGTTAACTTCTATGACGGAAGATTTCACGCTGGGAGAAGAGTAAGCCGGGGGTAACGAATGAGCGGACGAGGGTGCGGGCGTGCAGCGGCAGGCCGCTTTACCGGCGCATGGCTGGCGTGCACCCTGTTTGCTGCGCTGCTTGGCTGTGCCGGCGGTGCCTCCGCCCAGCAATCTTCAGGCGATCAGGTCCGGTTGCAGGTCATCGGCGGTCTTGCAGGCGTCACGCAGTTCACCAAGATCGAGCAGCCGTTCTGGGAAACGGAAATCGGGCCGCTGTCGCAGGGCCGGATCAGCGCGGCGATCCGCCCGCTGGATGCCGGCGGGCTGCGTGCCCAGGAAATGCTTCAGCTCTTGCGGCTTGGCGTCGTCTCCTTCGGGACCGTGCTGCTGAGCGCCACCGCCGGGGACGAGCCGGAACTGAGCGCGATCGACCTGCCGACGCTGAACCCCAACGTGGCGATGCTGCGCCGGACGGTCGGCGCCTACCGGCCGCACCTGGAAATGGTGCTGGACCAGCGCTACGATATCCGGCTTCTCGGCGTCTACGCCTATCCGGCGCAGGTGCTGTTCTGCGTCGACGCGTTCACCGGTCTCGACGACCTCGCCGGCCGGCGGATCCGGACGTCCTCCGTCGCGCAATCGGAACTGGTGACGGCGCTCGGTGCCGTGCCGGTGAGCATACCCTTTGCCGATATCGTGCCGAGCCTTCGCGATGACCTCGTCGACTGCGCGATCACCGGCACGCTGAGCGGCTACGAGATCGGGCTGCCGGAGGTCACATCCTATGTGCATGCCATGGCGCTGAGCTGGGGCGTATCGATCTTCGGCGTCAACCGGCCCTATTGGGACAACCTGCCCGTCGATGTGCGCAGCACGGTCGCGCAGGGCGTGCGCCAGCTCGAACAGCGGATCTGGGCCCAGGCCGAGGCGGACACGGCGCGCGGGCTCGCTTGCAATGCCGGCGCGCCGGACTGTTCCGGCGAAACCCAGGCGGCGATGACCATCGTGCCGACATCGCCGGAGGACGAAGTGCGGCGGCAGCGCCTGCTGCTCGATGTCGTGCTGCCGCGCTGGTTCAAGCGATGCGGAAAGAGCTGCGAGCAGACCTGGAACACCTATCTCAAACCCGTCCTTGCAAACGAGCCCCAAAGCCCATGACCAACCAGAAATGCCGGGGTATCCTGCCGTGATGAAACGCCTTCAGCTCGTCGTCTGCGCCGGCACGGCCGCCATCCTGACGATCATCGCGCTTGGCACCGTGCATGTCGTGGAAAAGGCGGAACGGGCTGCCTGGCTGGCCGCGCGGCAATCGCTGGAAGGGTCCGCCAAGGCGGTGGAGAACGCGCTCGAGCGGCAGTTGCTTCAGGTCGACGGCGCGCTGGCGAGCCTCCCGGCTTTGTTCAAGGCGGCGAAGATCGCCCCGGGCCAGGCCGGGCCGGCCGGCCAGCTGCTGAGCGGCATCAGCTTTCAGACAATGGCCTTTCGCGATCTCCTGCTGGTTGCGCCGGATGGCAGCGTGGTGGCGTCCGGGCAATCGATGACGGTGCGTCATCCGCTGCCGACCGATGTCGCGCTGGTGGGCCGTAATCCGACAACCCTGATCGGCCCGGTGCACAATCCCGTCACCGGCGACTGGTCGCTCTATGTCGCGCGTCCGATTCCCGGATGGATCGGCATCGTTCCGGTCGCCGAAGTGCCGTTGCAGACCCTGATGAAGCTGGTGTCGGAGACCAATCTGGGACGCGGTACGCGGATCTTCCTGGAGCGCGCCGATGGCAGGGTTATCGCCTCGCAGCCGCATGACGAGCTGCTGATCGGCAAATCCCATGGCGCTGCCCATCAGCAGGGGGCGGTGAACGGCGTGGCCTTCCCGGCCACCGAGACCGGTGCGGACGATGGCGTGCTGACGGTCGCCCGGCAGTCGCTCTATGGTGACATCAGGGTGGTGCTCAGCGCACAGAACGCGGTTCTGCTCTCCGACTGGCGCAGCGCGCGCGACGGCATCGTTCTCGGCGCCGGGATCGTCGCGCTGTTCGTGCTCGCCTTCGCGGCGGCGATCCTGGTCGCCATCCGCCAGAGGGAAAAGGTCGGCGCGGAGCGTGAGCGCGCCTCTGCCGTCCTCGACAATGCGATCGCGGCGATGTCCGATGGCTTCGTGATGTGGGACGAGAACGACCGGCTGGTGACCTGCAACCAGCGCTACCGCGACCTCTACGCGCTGAGCGCCCCCTTCATCGAGGCAGGCGCGCGTTTCGAGGATATCGTTCGCCAGGGCGCCGAAAGGGGCCAGTATCCGCAGCTTACGGGGGACATCGATACCTTCATCGGCGATCTTGTCGCCTGGCACAGCGGGGACAGCGGCGCGATCGAGAGCATGCTGCCGAACGGCGTCTGGGTGCTGGCGAGCGAGCGGCGGACGGCCGATGGCGGCCGCGTCGGCATCCGCACGGACATCACCGCGCTGAAGGCGGCCCACGCGGAGCTCGCCGCGGCCAATGCCCGCGCCAATGCCGCGGTCGAGGAGGCGCAGCGGCAGAACATTGCCCTCACCCGCCAGGAAAGCCGCATCCGCTTCCTTGCCCATCACGATGACCTGACCGGCCTGCAGAACCGGCTGGCCTTCCGCACGCAGATTGCCGATGTCCTGCAGCAGATCGGCACCAGGGGTGGGCAGGCCGCGCTGCTGTTCCTCGATCTCGACCGTTTCAAGGACATCAACGACACGCTCGGCCACCCGGTCGGCGACCAGCTGCTGCGGGACGTCGCGCGGCGCCTGTCCGCCTGCGTGCGCAAGACCGACACCGTCGCGCGCCTTGGCGGCGATGAGTTCGCGATCCTGTGCACCGGGCACGACCAGCCGCAATCCGCCGAAGTGCTGAGCGCCCGCATCGTCGATGTCCTCAGCCAGCCGTTCTCCATCGAGGGCCGGGCGATCGCCATATCGACGAGCATCGGCATCGCCATTGCCGAGGGTGCGGGCGGGGATGCCGACACGCTGCTGAAGCAGGCGGATGTGGCGCTCTACCAGTCCAAGTCCCGCGGGCGCGGCACGTTCTGCTTCTTCACGGAGGAAATGGACGAGCAGCTGCATGGCCGCATCGCCCTCGAGGCGGACCTTCGACGGGCGATTGCCGAGGAGCAGTTCGAGCTCGCCTACCAGCCGATCTACCAGCTGGCCTCCCGCACGCTCAGCGGCTTCGAGGCCCTGCTGCGCTGGCAGCATCCCGAGCGCGGTTCCGTGTCTCCGGGGGAGTTCATTCCGCTGGCGGAGGAGACCCGGCTGATCGTCGAGATCGGCGCCTGGGCCTTGCGGCAGGCGTGCCGGGATGCCGTGCATCTGCCGGGCGCGCCGCGTATTGCCGTCAACCTGTCGCCGGTGCAGCTCGCCTTCGGCGACATGGTCGCGATCGTCCGGGATGTGCTGGCCGAGACCGGCCTCGATCCGGCGCGGCTCGAGCTGGAGATCACCGAGACCGCCCTGTTCGACGACGACAACCGGACCCTTGCCGCGGTGAAGAGCCTGAAGGCGCTCGGCGTGCGCATCGTCCTTGATGATTTCGGCACGGGATATTCGAGCCTCAGCCACCTGCGGCTGGCCCCGCTGGACAAGGTCAAGATCGACCGTTCCTTCGTCAACGACATCACGGTCCGCCCCGACAGCGCCGCCATCGTCTCGGCCATCGCGGCGCTTGCAGGCGAGCTGGGCATGACGACGACGGCCGAGGGTATCGAGACCCCGGCCCAGCTGGAAGCGATCCGCCAGGCGGGCTGCACGGAAGCCCAGGGCTTCCTGCTCGGCAGGCCCCAGCCGCTGCTCAAGGCCGTCTCCAGCATCCTTGTCCATGAAGAGATCGAGGCCATCACGGCCAGACGCCTGGTGTCCTGAAACCGGCGCCGCCTGCGCGGGCAAGGGCCACGGCCTCTATCGCCGATGGCCGCCCTTGGCGGGGCGTGGGCTTCGAGTGTTGCAGGTTATGCTTCCCGTTCCGGGTGAAAAGGCTTTTCGAAAATTAGTCCATATAAAAGATAGAATTCCTATACTCGCCAGCCGAACGCGTTATCCTCCCCGGTATCGATGCCGCAGGGCATCCCGATCGTCTGGAGGCCACCATGCCGTCGCTCGATATTCCCGTCGATACGCTCATCCTGCCGGGTCTCAACGGCTCGCCGGCGGCGCATTGGCAGCGCCATTGGGCGCGCGACAACCTGGAAAGCCGCGTGGTCGAGCAGCACGACTGGTCCTGCCCGGAGCAGCGGGACTGGTTCGTCCGGCTGGAACGGGTGGTGGAGATGGTGAGCAACGACGTCTGGCTGGTCGGCCACAGCCTCGGCTGCATCCTCGCGGCGCATTTTGCCGAAAGCCGGCTCGCCGGGCGCATCCGTGGCGCGCTGCTCGTGGCGCCTTGCGATCTGGAGACGACCGAAGGGCTGCATCCCTGCATCATCCGGTTCGGTGCCATGCCGGAGCGCCCGCTGCCCTTTCCCTCGCTCGTCGTCGGCAGCCTCAACGATCCCTACATGCCGGCCGAGCGGCTGCGCCAGACGGCGCGCGCCTGGGGCAGCGACCTCGTCGATATCGGCCATGCCGGCCATATCAACATCGCCAGCGGTTTCGGCCGTTGGACCGCCGGCTATGATTTCCTCGAACTTCTGAAAACGCGGGCGGCCGGTGCGGGCCGGGCAACGGGGCGCCTGCCGTCCCCTCTCCCCTCCCCGGGCCTTTCCCCCGCAGCCCTCCACTGAAAGACGCGCATGAGCACCTCATCCTTCCTTCCGGTCGTGGCGATCGTCGGTGGCGGCTTCAGCGGCGCGGCGGTCGCCTACCACCTGGCGCGCGCGCTGCCGGCGCATGCGGCGCGCATCGTCGTGTTCGAGCCCCGCGCCCGGCTCGGTGGCGGCCTTGCCTATGACACGGACGAACCGGTCAACCGCATCAATGTGCCGGCTGCACGCATGTCGCTTTTGCCGGAGGATGGCGAGCATTTCGCCCGCTGGCTGCGGGTGACCGGCTATCTTGCGACGGACCCCGATGCCGAGACGGCGGACGGCCATGTCTTCACCCGTCGCTCGGCCTTCGGCCGCTACGTCGCCAACCAGCTCGCACCGCTCCTCGCCAGCGGGGCGGTGGAGCACCATCGCGGCCGCGTCGCCGCGATGACCCGGCAGGAGGGCGGCGACTGGCGCATCGCGGCCGCCGACGGCACGGTGCTCTTCGCCGACACCGTCGTCATCGCCACGACCCACCCGGCGCCGCGCGCCCCGGCCGTGCTGGCGCGTGCCCTCGCCGGACATCCGGGCTACGTCCCTGATGCCACCGTGCCCGGCGCGCTCCGGCGCATCGGGGCGCTCGACCGGGTTCTTGTCGTCGGTGCCGGCCTCACCGCGGCGGATGTGATCGCCGCGCTCGATGCCCGCGGGCATCGCGGCCTCATCACCGCCGTCTCGCGCCGGGGCCTGCGTGCCCGCGGGCACGATCTTGCCGCGCCTGCGCCGTTCGGCAATTTCACCGCCCCGCCCGCCCGCTCGGCGCGCGCCCTGCTCCGCCGGATCCGCCAGACCGTCGCCGAGGCCGGAGCGCAGGACGTCGGCTGGCATGCGGTCATCGACCGGGTGCGGGCGGAGGGCGGTACGATCTGGCGCGCGCTGCCCCTCGCCGAGCAGCGACGGCTCCTGCGCTTCCTGCGGCCCTATTGGGATGCGCACCGCTTCCGCATCGCCCCGCAGGTGGAAGCCGTGCTGGAGCAGCGCCTTGCCGAGGGAACGCTCGCCTTTCGCGCCGGCTCGATTGCGGCAGCCGAACACGATGCTACGGGCGGCCTTGCCGTGCGCCTGCGCCTGCGGCACGGCGGAGGCTTCGAAGACGGCCGTTTCGATGCGGTGGTGGTGACGACGGGGCCGGGCCACGAGGCGGTGCTGGAAAGCCAGCCCTATCTCTCCGGTCTTGCCGCCGCGGGCCATGTGCGGGCGGACCCGGTGGGTCTCGGCCTGCTGGTCGATGAGCAAAGCCGCAGCGTTGCCGCCAGCGGCCGGCCTTCCGGCACGCTCTTCGTTGCCGGCCCGCTGGCGCGCGGCACGTTCGGCGAGCTGATGGGCCTGCCGCAGGTGACGGAGCACGCCGTGCTCGTCGCCCGCGCAATCGCCGCCAGCCTCCCCGCCGCGCAGGTGCGTGCGCACGGCTAGAGCTTGTCAGGGAAAAGCGGAACTGCTCTGAGCGCGCCCTCCCCTCCCCTCCCCTGTCGTGGGGAGGAGAGGGGAGGAGGGTCAACCCCGCGCTTCCTCAACCAGCGCCAGCGTCCCGAGCCGCGCAATCAGGCGGTCTGCCTGCGGTGCGCCGAGATGCGCCCTCAGCGCTTCGGGCCAGAGATCGAGTGCCATCAGCACGGTGTCGCGCACCTCTCGCTCGATCCAGTCCGGATCGAGCCCGAGGAAGTCCGCGACGCGGCGAAAGCGGCGCAGGGTGACGGCGGAAAAGCCGTGGGTGCCGACGAAGCGCAGCGCCAGCTGGTCGTCGGGCGCAAAGAGCACGGTCGGCACGATGTCGTAGGCCGGCGACAGCCGTACAGCCCCGCCTCCCGGAAACAGGAAGGACCAGTTCTTCAAATGGTTGTCGCCATTGCCGATGAGCACGTCGGCGACGATGCGGCGGATGCCCTCCAGCACGTCGGCACGCCAGTCGGTGCTGAAGCGGCGGATCATGTTGAGGATCGTCTCGTAGGTCGCCATCGTGTATTTGCGCTCGCCGACGGCACCGACGACCTGGCCGGCATCCTCCATGTGCAGGCGCTCCCCCTCCCCCGGCCGGTCGAACCGGTCGACGGCGAGCGCCATCGCGCCACCCGAAAGCAGGCCGGCAGGCAGGCCGTCGATCTCCCCCACCGGCACGAGCCGGCAATCGGCCGTCGTCACGCCGATCATCCGGCAGAGCGTCATGGCGGCGAATTCGGCCTCCGGCAGGCCGGGATAGCGCGCCGTGGGCACCTTGAGGATCGCCCGTCCCTCCCCGCCCCGCGCCGGCACGGTCAGCCGGGCGCCGGCGGGGGCGGCGGAGAATTTCAGCTGCACGCCGGCCAGTGAGAATTTGACCAGTCCTTCCGGCTGCGGCAGGTCGAGCCCGGCGAACCGTTCGAGATGGAGGGGACCGGCGGTCTCGGGCGGCGCCGTCTCTGACGTCACCAGCACGGCACCCGGCAGGTCGCCGCCGAGTCGCGTCAGGAGATCGAACTGATCGTGCCGGCCCGGGCCCATCTCGGCGAGCACGAGGTCGCGCAGCGCGCCCTCGGGCAGGAGACCGGCAAACCACGGCGGCAGGTGACCGTTGAGGCCGATCTTGTCGCCGCGTGCGGCAAGCCGGCCGCGCGTCGCCGCCTCGTCGCCCGGCACCTGCCAGCCGAGGCTCAGCACCGGCCGGGCCGGATCGCGCAGATAGGCCTCGTCGACGATAAAGGCCGTCGCCCCCTCCCCGTCGCGCGACAGGATGCCGACCCGCCGGGGCCGGCCCGCAGGATCAAGGAGGTGCACCCCGAGCACCGCCGCGCGCGCCATTACGCTTCTCCGTCGGCAAGGTCGATGAAAACGTCGTCGAAGGCGGTGCCGTCCGGGCGCGCGGCGTCTTCTTTCGGTCCGGCGGGCGCCAGCAGGACCTGCACCGCCGCCAGCCGTTCGGCCGGCACCAGCACGGGCGAAAGGTCGAGCGCATCGCAGATCTCCAGGAGCAGCGCCAGCCGGTCGCGCCCGAGACGTCCCTGGATGAGGTCGCGCTCCAGCTCCGAAATGCGCGCCCGATCCCGCCCCAGCCGCGCCGCCAGCGCCGGCTGGGTGAGGTCGCGGCCCTTGCGGGTGCGGCGCAGCTGCGCGCCCAGATTTTCGGCGACGGAGGATTTCATGCGGAAAGACGCTCTTTGCTGCAAAACAAGCGGATTTCCGCATACCATGGAACGGGCTTACAAAAAAGCGGGATTCCGCTTTTCCTGGCGCAGAGAGCGGGATTCCGCTTTTTTGGTACCCTTGCATGCCGGCATTCTGCGCCGTTCCCGGAGTGCCATCCATTGCCGCGCCTGTTTTCCTCCATTGCTTGCTCTGCGTTGCGGTAAGGAGTGCCACGCGGCTGTCCCGGGCGGCTGGGGGCCCGAGCGGCACATCGCGGTTTGGCGCCCTCTGCGACGTGGCGGTCGGGCGGGTCTGCCGGAATGGTCGACCCGACCATGGTGCTGGCGTTTTACACCATCGGACGCGCCTGCCAGCCTGGCGTACTGCTCCCATCGGGGCCGTGCCGAGTTGACAGCTGGCAACCAAATGATGATCCACGCCCCACGCCCCACGCCCCACGCCCCCGACAAGAAAGCGCTCGTTGCCGAGGGGCTGGAGCTGCCGGCACAGGACAGGAAGAAGGATGCGGCCCCGCTGGTCATCGCTGCGATGCGCGGGCGATTGCTGGAGCGCGTTGGCGGGTGTTGCTGTACGTGCGTAGGGTTCCGGAATGTCAAATCGGCGGGTCGGCGAATGGCGGAACGCCACTACCGGCATTGTCAATGCCGCGTATCGGGGCCGGCATCTCGTCCACGCCTCACCCCGCCCGGCGGCCGGTGTGTTGACAGCTGTCAACGCCCACCATCGGCCTCGATCAGCCTGTAGCCCCGCCGCTGTTTCTGCACCGCCAGCCGGTCCGCATCCCGGCAGGCGGCGGCAAGATTCTCCTTCGCCTCCCTGCGCTCGCGGGCATAGACGCCGATGCGTCCCCATTCGCGTACCAAGAGCACGGTGCCGAAAAGATCCCGCGTCACCGTCAGGCGGTAGAAGCGCTGCATGTTGCGGGTCGCGTCCCGGCGTTCGAAATGGCTTGACCTCGTCTCGTCCATGGGGCGAGTCTCGCCGGCAGGGCGAATCCCGTCCAACGCATTTTTGGAATCGATGGCTGCGCATCGATTCATGATGCTGATGGATCGCGCGGTTGACAGCTGTCAACGGAGCCCTTGAGCAAGGTGGGAACGAGAATCGGCAGGCGTGGCCGACGATTCGGCTGCGGCCCGGCGCAAAGCGCCTCCGACCTTGCGCGGGACGGAGTCAGAATCCGGTGGATGACGCGCCGCCGGGAACCGCCAGAGTCCTGATTCCGCGGGATTCCGGCCCTCGCCCGCCAGGGCGTCGTTAACCAAAAAACGCTTGACGCGACTCGGAACCTGTCCCACCGTCTCTTACGGAGCCGGGCGAAGATTGTGACTTTCGCCGTAACTGCCGAAAGCCTCTGTAGATTTCTTTGTCCCCGCATATCCCCGGGGTGAGAATCGGAGAAACTATAGGCAAGCCGGTCTGCCGGACCATGAGGGGCCGCGGATCGGGGAATGAACGGAGACTGCCGATGGCCAAGCCGTCGCACACAGCCCTTGGAGAATCCATGTCGACGCTTCGCCCGGCCGACGTAACCATTGCGGAAGACGCACAGGCGCTGTCCGTGCAGCTCCAGGCCATGCGCGACCGGCTGTTTCCGCCGACCTCGCAGAAGACGCTGCGCAGCTTCACCTCGGGCGAGGCGGCGCGGCTGATCGGCGTTTCGGACGGCTATCTCAGGCAGATCTCGCTGGCGGGCGAGGGGCCGGAACTGGCGACCGGTCCGGGCGGCCGGCGCATGTATTCGCTCGCCGATATCGATGCGCTGCGCCATCACCTCGCCGAACAGGCGCGCGCCAAGGGCAATGCGGCAAAGGCCCGTTCCTATGTGAAGTGGCGCGATCCGGCGCGTGGCGAACACCTGCAGATCATCTCGGTCACCAATTTCAAGGGCGGCTCCGGCAAGACGACGTCCACGGTGCATCTGGCCCAGCATCTCGCCATGACCGGCCACCGGGTGCTTGCCATCGACCTCGACCCGCAGGCCTCGCTCTCGGCGCTCTTCGGCTATCAGCCGGAACTCGACCTTGCCGGCAACGACACGATCTACGGCGCGATCCGCTATGACGGCGAAGCCCGTCCGCTGTCCGCCATCGTTCGAAAAACCTATTTCCACAATCTCGATCTCGTGCCGGGCAATCTGGAACTGCAGGAATTCGAGCATGCGACACCGCGTGCGCTTGCCGAGCGCCGGGCAGGGGAGGCGCACGGCCTGTTCTTCACCCGCGTGCAGGCGGCGCTCGCTTCGGTCGCCGACGACTACGACGTCGTCGTCATCGATTGCCCGCCGCAGCTCGGTTATCTCACGCTCTCGGCGCTCTGCGCCTCCACCTCGGTCATCGTCACCGTGCATCCGCAGATGCTCGACGTTGCCTCGATGAGCCAGTTCCTGTTCATGACCTCGGATCTGCTCGGCGTGGTGCGCGAGGCGGGCGGCCAGCTCAATTTCGATTTCCTGCGCTATCTCGTTACCCGCTACGAGCCGCATGACGGGCCGCAGGCGCAGATCGTCGGCTTCCTGCGCTCGCTCTTCGGCAACCGCGTCCTGACCTCGACCATGCTGAAATCCACCGCCGTCTCCGATGCCGGCCTTACCAAGCAGACGCTCTACGAGGTCGGCCGCGAGAATTTTTCCCGCGGGACCTATGACCGGGCGATGGATTCGCTCGAGGCGGTCAACCAGGAAATCGAACAGCTCGTCCACAGCGCATGGGGTCGCACATGATGACCGGCCGCGACCGCAAGAACTCGATCAAGGCGCTGTTCGGCGGGGATATCCTGCCCGCCGGCGCGGAGCGTGCGCCCGAGACGAAATCGCTCCCCGTCGCCGAGACGCCCGCCACGCCGGGGCGCACGTCCTCCGGCGCCGTCAAGGCGATGGGGCTCACGCTGTCCTCCATCACCCGCGAGGCGGAGGAGGCACGGGTGCTGCGCCAGGCTCTGGAAGAGGGCGAGCGCATCGTCTCGCTCGATACCGGGCGGATCGACGTCTCCTTCGTCAGCGACCGTCTCTCCGACGAGGAGCGCGACGATCCGGACTTTCTTGCGCTTGTCGAGAGCATGCGCGAGAACGGCCAGCAGGTGCCCATCCTCGTGCGCCCGTCCTCAGCCACGGATGGGGCAGGCGAGAGCGAAGGCCGCTACCAGGTTGCCTACGGTCACCGCCGCCTGAAGGCGGCCCGCCGTCTCAGCGTCAAGGTCAAGGCGGTCGTGCGGCCGCTCACCGATGACGAGCTGGTGCTCGCCCAAGGCAAGGAAAATGCCGAGCGGCGCAATCTGAGCTTCATCGAGCGCGCCCTCTTTGCCCATACGCTTGTCGGCCGCAGTTTCGAGCGCCGGCTCGTCTGCGATGCGCTGGCGGTGCAGAAGAGCGAACTGTCGCGGCTGCTGCAGGTGGCCGATGCGGTGCCGCTGCGCTTTATCCGCGCGATCGGCCCGGCGCCGAAGGCGGGGCGCGAGCGCTGGATGGCGCTCGGTGCGCTGTTTGCGAACGGCAACGGAGCGGAGATCGAGAAGGCGGACGACGAGACGACCTCCGCGCGCTTTGCGGCGGCAGCGAGCGACGAGCGCTTCCAGATGCTGTTTGACCGCCTGCTGCGCCCGGCGCAGAAGGCGCCGGCTGCTGCTGAGGAGATCGTCCGGGCTGACGGCGCGCTGCTTGCCACGGTCGAGCGCAAGGGCAAGGCGGTGCGTCTTTCCTTCGCGAAAGATGTCGATCCGGCCTTCATTGCGGCGCTGAAGAGCCGCCTGCGGGAGGATTATGCGGTCTTTCTTGCCGAAAAGGCGGGGAAGGACTGAGCAGGTAAACACCTGATTCGGCCGCGTGAGCGGCTGGCAAACACCTGAGAAACCAGCGGAAGGATACGCGGAGACAAGAAAAAAGGCCCCCAAAACGTCACCATTTCGGAAGCCCTCTTCTATGTAGCAATTCGAGAGAATCACTTCCAACAGTCAAAGTCAAGAGTCGTCCGGCCCTGTTGCCGCGCGAAACGAAGACCTTCGTCTGCCTGATGGCCGGCGTTGACGGGACCTCCTTGCCTCAGAAAAGGGGACCCGACAATGATGGAGCAGATTGCAACGACGCCTTTTGGCGGCGGACGGATGAGTGCGCGCCTTTTCCTGAGGCAGCGCGCGACGACGGAGCGACAGGAGAAGCTGCGTGCCGGCGAAGGCGGCAACGACACCGGGCGCGCCGACAAATGGCAGCTCATGCGCGCCGTGACGGAAGCCCGCCGGGTCTACGGCATCGGCGACCGCACGATCAGCGTGCTGGAGGCGCTCGTCTCCTTCGCCACGGAGCGCGAGCTCGACGGCACGGCGCCGATCATCGTCTTTCCTTCCAATCGCGAGCTTTCGCTGCGCGCGCGGGGCATGGCCCCGGCGACGATCCGGCGCCATATCGTAGCGCTCGTCGAGGCCGGCATGATCTTCCGCCGCGACAGCGCCAACGGCAAGCGCTTCTGCCGCCGGGACGAGGCGGGCGCGCTGGAGGATGCCTTCGGCTTCGACCTGGCGCCGCTGGCGCTGCGGGCCGGCGAGATTTTCGAGGCGGCAGAGACCGTGCGGGCAGAGGATCGCGCCCAGCGGGCCCTGCGCGGCGAGGTGACGCTGCACCAGCGTGACATCGCCAAGATCGTTGCCACGGCCCTGGAGGAGGGCAGGGCTGGCGACTGGCTGGATTACGCCGCACGTCTTGCACAGCTTGCTGCCGGGCTTGGCCGCGGCGCTGCCCGCGATCTCCTGGCCGATCGGCGAGAGGCCTTGCTGCATCTTCGGGCCAAAGTGGAAAACGCTTATCTCTCAAGCCTTTCGGAAGAAGAATTGAGCGGCAGTGACCTTCAGACTGAGCAGCATATACAGAATTCAAACACAGACCAAAAATTTGAATCCTATAGCCGAGAAACTCAAAAGGTGAAGGCGGTGAACGAGGCACGGCCGGCACCGGAGCAGAAGATGGCGATCAGCCTTGCTCGGCTGGTCAAACTTTGCCCCGATATCGCCGATTACGGACGAGATGGCGTTACCAGCTGGGCCGATCTCCTGGCAGCGGCCGACCTCGTGCGCTCGATGCTCGGCATTTCGCCCGATGCCTGGCGCAAGGCCAAGGCCGCGATGGGCGAACAGGCGGCCGCGGTGGTGATCGCCGCGCTCCTGCAACGGGGTGAAGCCATTCGCTCGCCCGGCGGTTATCTCCGCGATCTCACCGAAAAGGCCGGCCGTGGGGCGTTCAGCATCTATCCGATGCTGCAGGCGCTGGAGCGGGGACGCGCGGTCGGGGATGACTGATGCTGCAGGGTGGCAGGACGGGAAACTCGGCAAGCTTTTGACTGAAAACGGCAATCCGCATTGAATTGCGCGGGCAGCTATCATAGTTTCTCCAAAAATGGCGCCAATTCCGCGACCGAAGCAGAGCGGCGCGCGGTCAGAAAGCGGGACGGACGATGCGGGCGGCACAGACGGAAGCGGCAGTCGAGGCGGAGGAACGGGATGTCACGGATCTCCTGTTGCAGGATATCCTGACGGGAACCCTGCCGGCAGGCACCTGGCTGAAGCAGATCGACCTCGAACGCCGCTACGCCTGCACGCGGCCGGAGGTGCGCCGGGCGCTCGACCGTCTGTCGCAGAAGCGGCTGGTGCAGCACATTCCCAACCGCGGCTACCAGGTCTACGAGGTCGACGATGCCCGCACGCAGGAGATCAGCGACATCCGCGTGATCCTGGAGACGTCCGTTGCCGACCGGATGGTCGCTCATGCGACACCCGAGGCGATCGAGACCCTGCGCGGCCTTGCCCGGCAATTCGACGACATGTCGTTTCGCGGCACGATCATCGAGCACTACGACGCCAACCTCGCCTTCCACCGGGCGCTGCTGCTCCTTTCGGGCAATCTCGAACTTGTCGAACTCGTCGCGGAAATCCGCCAGCGCACGGCCTCGGCGCCGGTCTCCCAGTGGCGTACCCGCGCGCGCATCGAACAATCCGCCCGCGAGCACCACCTGATGGTCGATGCGCTGGCGGCCGGCGATGTCGCGGAGCTGAAGCGGCTGATCGAAATCCACATCCGCCAGGCCCCGATCCGCAGCTGAGTGGCGAAAGGAGCCGGAGCAGGCGTGCTGCTCCGGCCGGCCGTCAGGCTTTCAGGCGCAGACGGGCATTTTCGAACGGCAGGCCTTCGTCGTCGCTCGGCCGCCGGGAGATTTCCGCAAAGCCGAGGGCGCCGTAGAAGGCAAAGGCCTCGGCATTGCGCGTATAGACCTCCAGCACCAGCTCGCCCTTCAGGGCAAGCGCCTCGGCGATCAGGGTGCGCCCGATCCCGCGGCCCTGCTGGCCCGGCGCGACGAACAGGCCGCCGACGAAGGCGTCGAGCAGGCTGATGAAGCCGACGGGCCTTTCGCGATGGCAGGCGACGATGGTTTCGGCTGCGGGCAGGTAGGTCGTTTCGATCAGCGTCTGCTGCGCACGCAGACGCGGTTCGCCCAGAAAGGCATGGGCCTTCAGCGAGGCGTCGAACCAGATGTTGGACAGGGTCTTGAGGTCCGATGCCGGGTCATAGGCACGGAGAATGATGTCGTTTTTCACGAAAACTCCACAGAAAGATGGATGTGCAAAGGGGATCGGCATCCGGGATGCCGGGCAGCACCGCATAGGGCGGCTCAGACGGGACCTCTGCGCATAAATCTCCTTCTCTCGGGAGCCTCCGCTGTAGGGTAGCCGCGACGGGCTGTCAACAGCCGGCCGCTCGCGCCCTGCAAGCCGCCCGTTTCCGGGATCCTTGCAGGGCGCGTTCGATCAGGGATTTGCTCTTGCCGGCTTCAACCGGGCATCAGCGCGGCGTCAGGTCGAAGCCGAACCACTTTTCCGACAGGCGCTTGATCGTGCCGTCGTCCTTGGCGGCGGTGATGGCGGCATCGAACAGCGCCTTCAGCTTCGGATCGCTCTTGCGCAGGCCGACCGAGCTGCCGGCGCCGAGGAACCCGCCCTGGAAGCGCGGGCCGACGATGGCCATGTCCGCATTGGCCGGCTTTTCCGCTGCGGTCATCAGGTAGCCCATGGAGGCCATGACGAGATCGACCCGACCGGCGATGAGGTCGAGGTCGTGCTGCTCGGTCGTCTTGTATTCCCGTACCTCGACGGCGCCCTTCAGGTATTCGTCGATGAAGCGGGCGGCGATCGAGGCGCTCTGCACGCCGATGGTCTTGCCGTCGAGCAGCGGCTTCAGGTCTTCTGCGGCCTTGCGGGCGCCCGCCTCGTTGGAGGCAAGGGAGAAAAGCTCGCCTTTCATCGGCATGTTTTCGAGGTCGCTGCCCTTCAGGGTGGCAAAAGCCTGGCCGGTGCTGCCGTAGGACAGCGAGAAGTCGATGACCTCCTTGCGCTTTTCCGTCGCCGACATGCCGGCCATGATGGCATCGAACTTGCCGGCGTTCAGCGCCGGGATGATGCCGTCGAAGGCCTGCGGCACGATGGTGCATTCGACCTTCATATGGGCGCAGAGAACCTTGCTGAGCTCGATCTCGTAGCCGTCGAGCGTGCCGTCGGGCTTGGTGAGGTTGTAGGGCGGGAAGGCGCCCTCGGTGGCGATCGTCACCGTCGTCCACGTCTTCTCCTCCGCCATGGCCGCGCCGGCCGTGACGGTCGTGGCGAGGCCGAGGGCCGCTAGGGCGATCTTGGCTGTGTTCTTCATGTGCATTCCCCTTTTGTTTGGTGGTGGTGGCGTTTTGCGGCTGAAACGCGCTCAGGCGCTGATGAACTGTCGGAACCGGGCGGATCCGGAGCGGGTGAAGACCTCGTCGGGCGTGCCTTCCTCCTCGATGGCGCCCTGGTGGAGGAAGACGACGCGGTTCGACACGTCGCGGGCGAAACCCATCTCATGGGTGACGACCAGCATGGTGCGGCCTTCCTCGGCAAGGCCGCGCATGACGCGCAGCACCTCGCCGACGAGCTCGGGATCGAGCGCGGAAGTGGGCTCGTCGAACAGCATGGCCTTGGGCCGCATGGCGAGCGCCCGGGCGATGGCGGCGCGCTGCTGCTGGCCGCCGGAGAGGTGGGCGGGATAGTGGTTGCGCTTGTCGGCGATGCCGACTTTGGCCAGCAGCGCCTCGGCTTCCTCGATCGCCTCGCGGCGCGGGCGCTTCAGCACATGGACGGGCGCCTCGATGACGTTTTCCAGGACGGTGCGATGGGACCAGAGATTGAAGCTCTGGAAGACCATGCCGAGTTCGGCGCGGATGCGGTCGACCTGCCGCGCATCGGCCGGCCGGCTGCGGCCATCGCCGGCGGCCTTCAGGCGGATTTCCTCGCCCGCGACGCAGATCGAGCCGGAATCAGGCACTTCCAGAAGGTTGATGCAGCGCAGCAGCGTCGACTTGCCGGAGCCGGAGGAGCCGAGGATCGAGACGACCTCGCCCTCGCGTGCTTCCAGGCCGATGCCCTTCAGCACCTCGATGGGGCCGAAGCGCTTCTTCAGGTCGCGCACGGCGATGGCGACGGGCGGTGCGGTGTGGGTCTGGGTCAAGGGGTTTCTCCCGAAAGGGCGGCGGAGGAGGGCAGGGGCAGCGGCCGGCGCTGCGCCGGGCTCAGCCGGTGTTCGAGCGCGGCGACGAGCCGGGTGAGCACGAAATTGAGCACGAGATAGAGCGCGCCGGCGACGACGAAGACCTCGATCACCCGGTAGCTTTCCGAGATGATGCGCGCCGCGACGCCGGTGATTTCCATCAGCGTGATGATCGAGGCGAGCGAGGTCGCTTTCACCATGGCGATCATCTCGTTGCCGTAGCCCGGCAGCGCCTGGCGAATGGCGAGCGGCAGGACGACCCGGCGGAAGATCATGAAGCGCGGCATGCCGCAGGCACGCGCGGCCTCGACCTGGCCATGCGGCACGGAGAGCAGGCCGCCGCGGATGATCTCGCTGGCATAGGCGGCCGTGTTCAGCATCAGCGCCAGGACGGCGCACCAGTAGGGTTCGCGCAGCACCGGCCAGAGGAAGGAGTGCCGCACGGCCGGAAACTGGCTGAGGCCGTAGTAGATGAGGAAGATCTGCACCAGAAGCGGCGTGCCGCGGAAGAGGAAGACATAGAGCCGGGCGGACCAGTCGAGCAGGAAAATGCCGGAAAGCCGGGCAAGCGCCAGAGCCAGGGCAAGGCCCGCGCCGAGCAGGATGGCGGTTGCCGCAAGCTCCAGCGTCAGCGGCAAGGCGCCAAGCAGGCTGACGAAGGTTTCCCAGAGAAAGACGATGTCCATCAGCCCCTCCTGACGCCGCGCGAGAACCGGCGCTCCGAGGTGTGGAGCAGAAAGCCGGACAGGGTGGATATGGCGAGGTAGATCAGCGCCGCGATCAGGTAGAAATCGAAGGGCAGGCTGGTGGAGCCCGCACCGATCTGCGCCTGGCGCAGCAGCTCGACGACGCCGGTGACCGAGACGAGAGCGGATTCCTTCAGCACCACCTGCCAGACATTGCCGAGGCCGGGCAGGGCATGGCGGAGCGTCAGCGGCGCGACGACCCGGCGGAATTTCAGCGCCCGGCCCATGCCGCAGGCGGTTGCCGCCTCCAGCTCGCCGGGATGCACGGCGCGGAAGGCGCCGCGAAAGACCTCGGTCTGCTGCGCGCCCGAGGTGACGCCGACGGCAAGGGCGCCGGCCAGAAAGCCCGGAAAACTGACGAAACCCTCCGCCCCGAACAGCCGCCCGACCGCGCTGACGACGGCACTGCCGCCGAAATAGAAGAGGTAGATGACGAGCAGGTCCGGAATGCCGCGCAGCACCGTCGTGTAGGTTTCCGCGGCGAACCGCACGGCCGGCCCGCCGGAAATCTTCGCCCAGGCGCCCGCCGTGCCGATCAGGCCGCCGATGAAGAAGCCGGCCAGCGCGATGAGGATCGTCATGGTGGCGCCGGCGGCAAGCGCCTGGCCCCAGCCGTTCGGCCCGAAGCTTACGAGATCGAGGATGCTGGGTTGGCTCATGGCGAGAAGGGTCCCCGGCCCGCCGGTATCGAGTTTGGCCATCTGTTCATTGTGGTGTGTCCGCCTGACGAGGGCCGGATGGGTCCTGAAAGACCCACCCGGCGGGCTCGGTTCACTGGTAGGAAGGGGTTAGATCAAGCTTGCTCCATTTCGTGGAGAGGGCACGAATGACACCATCGGCAGCAGCCTGCTTGATCGCCTCGTCGAATTTGGCTTTCAACTCGACTTCGCCCTTGCGCATACCCATGGCGACTTCCGTCGCCAGCATTGCGCCTTTCACCAGCGGGCCGGTCATCGCCAGGGTCTCGTTGCCCGGCTCGGCAAGCATCTTCGTGCCGTAGACGCCGCTGTCGAAGCCTGCGTCGAGGCGGCCAGCCTTGATGTCGAGGTCGCGTTCACCCGAACTTTTGTAGGTGCGGACCGTGACGGCGTCGCCGAAATACGCATTGATGAGCTGCTCCTGGCTGGTCGACTGCACGACACCGATCGTTTTGCCTTCGAGGCGCTTGCCGATCTCCGCCATGACCGGCTCAGCCTTTTGCTTGTCGTTGAGATTGAGGCGTTCTCCCGTCATGGGAAGTTCTGCGACCGGTCCGTCCCTGGCAATCAGGAACGTTGCGACGCCACTGGCGTAGGGAACTGTGAAGTCAACGACCTTCTTGCGCTTCTCGTTGATGCCGAGCGTCATGACGAGGTCGAATTTTCCGGCATTCAGACTGGGAATGAGGCTCGTCCACTCGCCCGCCTGCAACTCGCATTCGACCTTGGCGCGGGCGCATATGTCCTTGATCAGGTCAACGTCGAAGCCGGACAGTTGCCCCTTCGCGTCGAGCGCATTCCATGGCGGAAATGCACCCTCTATGCCCACCCGGACATGGGTCCAGTCCCTGGCGGCGGCCGTAGACGCCGCAAGGGCAATGCTGCTCAGGAGAATTGCCGATATCCATGCATTCCGTTTCATCTTTCCGTTCCCTTTTTATTGCCGAATGTCTCTCGGTTGTGCTGCGGTGAAATGATGCGTTTTGTCAGCCTTCCCTGCGCTCGATGAGGGCGGCAAGCACCGCCTGTGCCTCCCCAAGGCTATGGGTGACGAGATTTCTGCTTTGTCGTGCGGAGACGACATGGAAGGCGGTGTCCGCAGCGTCTTCGGAGAGCTCTGCGAGCGCGCGAAGGCCGGAAAGCGAGGGCCAGGCAGGATGCGGCAGCGCGCTGTCATGGCTGAACCGATTGCCGCTCGTGTAGTTGATCGGCACGAGGGCACGCGACACACGCATCAGGGCGCGGTCGATCTCGGCCCGCTGGCCTTCACGCGCGCTCTTGGCCATTTCGTTCACGGTTCGGGCCGCCGCCTCAAGCGCATCGAGGCGGCCGAGCAGACCGGTGATATCAAGACGGCCATCGAGGCCGGCCACCAGCGCCGAGAGTTCCGAACGCATCGAGGCGGTGAAGGCCGTATAGTCCAACGGCAGGACCGGATCGATGAGCAGGCGAGACAGCACGGCCAGGACGATCGCCGTATCGCGATCGAGGTTGTCGAGGTCCATGTGCTCGATCAGGTCGTGCGGCGTGTGCCACCACCAGCCATGGGCCGAAGGGCGCTTCACGCCGCCGGGAGGGTGATGGCTGATGCTTCCGAACATCGAAGGTATTCCGATGCCCCAGAATGACTGGTCTGCAACCCGCTGGTGGCGGCGCCCCGCGTGAATCTGGCCGGACACCGCCTCGATTTCCTCGGCGGCAAGCGTCTTCAGCTCGTCGATGACCGCCGAGTTTGCAAGAACGCTTGCCCCCGCGCCGCCGGTCGAATCGACGTTGACATGGACGGCGCAACGCCGGTTGAGTTCATCCCAGTGTTCATCCGCATACCAGGCCGATCCGGAATAGCGACCATGGGAGTGCCCGGACCAGAAGCAGAGCCTGAGGCCGCGCCTCCACAGGTCGCGTCGCTCGGCAAGCAACCGCGCTGCTTCGAGCATGGTGGCGTTGGCGCCGCCATTGTCCATGACGCCGTAGTGCCATGTGTCGTGGTGGCCGGACAGCAGAACGAACGGATGGTCGGTGTGCTCCGCGTTCGCCGGCGGCAACTCGGCGACAAGGAGCGGCGTCTTTCGCCAGCCGGTATCCACCTCGGCCCAGAGCTTCACGGAGAGGGTTTCATCGCTCAGTGAGCGCGCCTTCAGGGCAGCCCCGTCATCACAGGCGATGGTGCAAACGACCGTGGATGGCAGCAGCGGCCGCGTTATCTGCGAAGGATTGCCCCATACCGGCGAAACACACATCTCGTAGAGATGTTCGTTTGGGCTGATATGGATCTGACCCACCGCTCCATGAAGGGCGGCCAGTGCGGTTACTTGTTCGTCGGCGATCCCGTCGACCAGAACAACCTTGCCGGAAACGCTGTTCGAGGCGAAGGACACAGCGCTGCCGTCGCCGATATAGACAAGCGGTGCGCAAATTCCCTCGGCCGGGGTCGAAAGAGACATGGAATGCGTGATGCATCGCAGGCCTTCGCCCCCGACCTCGATGCGGGCACGCCCGGGCAGGCTGATATAGGCGTCGTGGGCGAGGAGTTCCGTCCGGTAGCCGTAGGACGCCATCTCCCGTTCGAGATAGCGAAAGCTCTCGCGCTCTTCCGTTGTGCCGGAGAGTTTGATGCGGCGGGCGAACTCTTCGATATGCGCGGCGAGGCGCGCGCGGTCGGGACGAGGCGGATTACGCATTGGACGTCACCGGCAATGGAGGATCGACGTCGTCGGGGATGGGGTTGACGAAGGGCGTGCCGTCGAGCCGGGCGGCGTGATCGGCCTTTGCGGCAGCGATGAGGGCGGGATCTGCGATGAGGTCGAGGGCCGTTGCGGCCATCACCTTGGCGGCGTGCTCCATGCCCCTGTGGGCGGCGGGGAGCTTGCCCTGCGCCACGAGTTGCCAGGAATGGCCGGGCGTGCCGATCGCATAGGTCGCCCCGCGCATCTGCACCGTCGGCACGACCCAGCTCACCGTGCCGACATCGGTGGAGCCGACCAGCGTGCCCGCGCCGCTTTCGGGCGGAAAGATCGTGTCGCACAAGGCCACGCCGCGCCGCAGCTTCAGCCCGAAACGCTCGAAGGCCGAGGCGATGTCCTCGGCGGTGAAGGTCTTCTGGAAGGCTTCCGCCGTGGCGCGGTCGGCCGCGTCGAAGGCCGGCGGGCCGAGCCGTTCGAGATGGCGGTGCATGAGGGTCTCGAGCGGCGTGTTGCCGACGAGATTGGCATCGCCGCTGACGATCTGGCTCGTGACGGTCGTGCCGGTCATCATCGCCGCGCCTTCGGCGACGGCGCGCACGCGGGCCGAAAGGGCATGCAGTTCCGGCAGGCTGCGGGCGCGCACGAGATGGCGCACCGAGGCGCGGGCCTGCACGACATTCGGCGCATGGCCACCAGCGTCGGTGATGGCATAGTGGATGCGGGCGCTGGAGGGCATGTGCTCGCGCAGATAGTTGACGCCGACATTCATCAGCTCGACGGCATCGAGCGCGCTGCGCCCGAGATGGGGTGTGGCGGAGGCATGGGCGGCACGGCCGGAGAAATGGAAGTCGATCTCGTTGCAGGCGAGCGAGACGGGATTGTTGACGCCGGCAAAGGGCGCCGGATGCCACGATATCGCGATGTCGACGTCGTCGAACAGGCCGGCGCGTACCATGAAGCCCTTGGAGGAGCCGCCCTCCTCGGCGGGGCAGCCATAGTAGCGGACGCGCCCGGCAAGCCCGTGTGCCGCAAGATAGTCCTTGACCGCGGTGGCGGCCATCAGCGCGCCCGCGCCGAGCAGGTTGTGGCCGCAGCCATGCCCGTTGCCGCCGGCAACGAGCGGCCGTTCCTCGGCAAGCCCCGCCACCTGGCTGAGGCCCGGCAGCGCATCGAATTCGCCGAGAATGGCGATGACCGGCCCGCCTTGCCCGGCTTCCCCCATCACCGCCGTCGGCATGCCCGCCATGCCCCGCGCGACACGAAAGCCTTCCGCGTCCAGAACCGCTGCATGGGCCTCGGCGGCGGCATGTTCCGCATAGTTCGTTTCGGGCGTGTCCCACACCCGGTCGCTGAGGTCGAAAAACACCGCCCGCTTCGCCTCGACGAGGCCCCAGATGGCATCGGAATTCATCATCACGTCTCTGCCTTGCAAATGGTATCCAAGATTGGCGCCAATTTACGATAACATTTTTGGATACGCAAGAGGGCTGTGCTGTTGTCGGCAGGAGACGGCTGCGGGCCCTTGAGCATTTCCAGCCGAAGCGGGACCGCTTCGGCGTCGGACAATTCGGAAAAACAAGGAGATAGAAGGCCTCCAGTAAACCCGCTTTCACCGGAAATGCTTTGGCGCAGGGGGCTGGGGGAGGGGAAAACACACTGCCTTGCGTTGGCGTCCCGTCCCTTTCCAACACTGCGGTCTTCTCCGGCATGGAGAAAAGAGCCGGTTGTCGAAGGGGACACAGCCGCCCCGTCCTTGGGGGGAGGGGGACGCCCGGCACGCAGCCTGTTTGGTCACCCGGCCGGCAGCTCCGGCCTGGCGTGGGCCATTTCGGTATGCTGTGCGCCGGAGTCTGCCGCGCTCATGCGCGCCATGCAAGGATCGTCATGACAAGCGGCGTGCCGAGCACGACGCCGACGATGGAGAACAGCGGCCCGTAGAAAAGGGCACTGAGGGGGATCCAGGACAGGCACTGCGCAAGGCCGCCCGCCAGGCAGCTGTGCGTCCCACCCTCGAAAAGGCTGTAGACCGGAAGAAACAGACCCGCGACGGCGAGGCTGGCGCAGAAGGCAAGGACGGCCGACAGGAGGAGGAGGCTCAGGGATCTCATTGCACTGGACTACAGAGGGTTCCCGCCCCGATCAATGACGGCTTTTGCCTTCTTGGAGATCCCCTCGCGGAAAAGGCGGTTTCTCCGGACCGGACGTTGCCGTCCCGCCCGCGAGATCCGCTGTTTCCCTAGCGGTCTGCAACATATTCCAATCGATACCAGTCGATGAGGCCGGTGCGGAAATGGCTGGCCGCAGCCCGGGACCACATCGGCGTGTTGTGATCGCCGACGACCATGATGTCGAGGGGCGGCAGGTCCGGATCGGCGGCGATCGCGGCGACGGCGTCGAACACCTCCATCCAGATTTCCGTCAGCTCGCACGGAATGCGGTCGGTTATCCGGGCCTGAGCCGAATTGCATGCCAGGGGGCCGTTTTCGACGGGAACATACGGCAGATGGCTGTTCAGCGTGAGCCAATAGACGAACTTTCGCTGGCCGTTCGAGGCGGCAAGCTCGCGATGGACGCGTTTTCCGACATCACTGTCGCAGAGCCCCTTCAAAGCGGATCCGCATTGGCGGGTAAACTCGGACGGATGATCTCTCTCCAGGTCGTCGCGAAAGTTCAGTGTCTTGAGTCCGATGCTCGGATACCAGTCTCGCAGGGCAAGGAGCCCGCCCTTGAAACCGTCATAGCTGATCGTCGCGAAGCCGGCGTCGGCGAGCCTGAAAGGAAGGCAATCGTAGCGTTTATCGGCGAGATAGTCGGTGAAAGTACCCCATCTGCCGCACAGTTCCCGGGATGTTGGTTTCCGCGCGGAACTGAGCCGGTTTTTCCACCGAGAAGTGAGCCACTTCTGAGTATGGTTTTCTGATCAGGGTTTGGTCAAGGGATTGGCCTTTTCTCCTCTCTTCTGTGCTG
>NZ_JARSBQ010000005.1:0-343515 GCF_029623935.1 Shinella sp. 838 | reverse complement strand
GATGCCAACTGGCAGGCCGTGCAGGTGCCGGCGGGCCAGACCTATGCCTGGGACGACCAGTCGACCTATGTGCAGAACCCGCCCTACTTCGTCGGCATGGGCAAGACCGGCTCGGGCCTGTCCGACATCAAGGGCGCGCGCGTGCTCGGCCTCTTCGGCGACAAGATCACCACCGACCACATCTCGCCGGCCGGCTCGATCAAGGCGGCCTCGCCCGCCGGCAGCTACCTGATCGGCCATGGCGTCGGCGTTGCCGACTTCAACCAGTACGGCACGCGGCGCGGCAATCACGAGGTGATGATGCGCGGCACCTTCGCCAATATCCGAATCCGCAACCACATGCTCGGCCCGAACGGCAAGGAGGGTGGCTACACGATCCACTATCCCTCCAAGGAAGAGATGTCGATCTACGACGCGGCGATGAAATACAAGCAGGAGGGCGTTCCGCTCGTCATCTTCGCAGGCGTGGAATACGGCAACGGTTCCTCGCGCGACTGGGCGGCCAAGGGCACCAACCTTCTCGGCGTCAAGGCCGTGATCGCCCAGTCCTTCGAGCGCATCCACCGCTCCAACCTCGTCGGCATGGGCATCGTGCCCTTCGTCTTCGAGGATGGCACGACCTGGGCCTCCCTCGACCTCAAGGGCGACGAGACCGTCACCATCGAGGGCCTGGAAGGCGACATCAAGCCGCGCGAGAAGAAGATCGCAACCATCACCTATGCCGACGGCACCGTGAAAAACGTCCCCCTCCTCTGCCGCATCGATACACTCGACGAGGTCACATACATGAACAACGGAGGTATCCTGCAAACCGTCCTAAGAGACCTCGCAGCTTGACGAGATAAAGGGCACCGGGTCGTGATCGATCCGGTGCCCAACCCTGAAAGGCGGCGCCGCCGCTGCCGAACGATGCCGCGCCGGCCCTTCGCCCGGACAATCCCGAGCTCTCCATGACCGTTGTACTCTTCGCCGGCATGACCGTTACGGTGTTCCTGACATCGCTGTTGTCAGGCATTTTCGGCATGGCCGGCGGGATGATCCTGCTCTGGGTCCTCCTGTTCCTTGTGCCTGTCGCCACCGCCATCGCCGTGCACGGCCTGGTACAGATGGTATCGAACGGGTCGCGGGCCTGGTTTTCCCGCGACTACCTCGACTACCGCATCCTCGCCGTCCTCACCGCCGGCCTGTTCAGCGCCGCGATCCTGCTCCTGCTCGTCGCCTACCGTCCGAGCCTCATCGTCGTCTCGATCGTCGTCGGCCTGCTACCGATCCTCGTCTGGCTGCCGCTCGGCAAGCTGGAACTCGACGCGTCGAAACCGCTGCACGCCTTTGTCTGCGGTTTCGTGTCCGGCGGGCTGGCGATCGGCGTCGGCGTTTCCGGGCCGAGCATCGACGTCTTCTTCATCCGTACCAACATGGACCGCCGCACGGTCATCGCCACCAAATCCGCCATCCAGTTCTTCACCCATGCGACCAAGGTGATCTTCTACTGGGATGCAGCCATGACGCTTTCATCGGAGGGCTGGCTGGCGGTCGCCGCGGCCGTGCCCATCGCCGTGCTGGGCACACGCTCGGGCAACATCATCCTGCACCGCATGACGGATGCCAATTTCCGCGCCTGGACGCGCTGGATCGTGACCGGGATCGGCGCTGTCTACTTCGTTTCGGGGATCATGCAGCTCGCCTGAGGCAAGGCCCGGGCGGGAAGGAGGGACGATGACACAGACGTTCATACCGGCCGTCTTCTATCGCGGCGGCAGCAGCAAGGGCCTCTTCTTCCATGCCCGGCACTGTCCGCCGGATCATGCAGTGCTCGAACGGATGCTGCTCTCAGCTCTCGGCAGCCCCGATCCCTACGGCCGCCAGCTCGACGGCATGGGCGGCGGTACCTCGTCGCTGTCGAAGGCCGTCATCATCGGCCCGCCGACGCATCCGGACGCCGATGTCGACTATACGTTCGCGCAGGTCGCCGTCGACCGCCCGGTCGTCGACTGGGGCGCCAATTGCGGCAACCTCTCCTCAGCCGTCGGCCCCTTCGCGGTGGACGAAGGGCTGGTGTGCGCGGCGGACGGCGAGGCGCTGGTGCGCATCCATCAGGTCAACACGAAGAAGATCATCCATGCCCGCTTTCCGGTTCGCAACGGCAAGGCCGTAACGACGGGCAATGCCACCGTGGACGGCGTTGCGGGAACAGGAGCGCCCATCGCCCTCGACTTCCTCGATCCCGGCGGCACGGTGACATCCGGCCTCCTGCCGACGGGGCAGGTTATCGAGACGATCGAGATCGATGGCCGCGCCTTCGACATGTCGCTGGTCGATGCCAGCAACCCCGTCGCCTTCGTTGCGGCGAACGATGTCGGCCTTGCCGGATCGGAGCATCCCGACACCATCGAGACGGACCGCGCCGTCATGGCACTGCTCGACCGGCTGCGCCGCGCCGCCGCTGTGCGGATGGGGCTTGGGCAGACACTCGACAGTGTTGGCCTGGCCAATCCCAAGGTCGCCGTCGTCTCGGCGCCTGCCACCTTCGTAACGCTCGACGGCCGGACCGTCGAGGGCGCGGCACAGGACATCGCGATCCGCATGCTCTCCATGGAACGCGCGCACCGGGCGGTTACGCTGACCGGTGCCATGTGCCTTGCCGTCGCCTGCCGGATCGAGGGCTCGCTGCCGCATCGGCTATGCTCCGGACACGCGGACATGCAAGCCATCCGGGTTGCCCATCCCTCCGGCATCGTCGAGGCCGGTGCGACCGTGTTTCAACGCGGCAACGGCTGGCATGTCGAGAGCGGCCGGGTCTACCGCACGGCACGGCGCCTGATGCAGGGCGAGGTGGCCCTCGCCCCATTTGAAGGGGAGGGGGACCGATGAGCCTCGGCGCCGCGGAAAGGCCGCTTCAGGACCTCCTCAAGGCTGCCAGGTGGGACGACGCGCCCCTCGAGCGTCTCACTATCGAGGAGCGGCCCAAGGCGCTCGCCACGTCCTGGCCCATCGCGCCGCTTGCCACCGCGGTGCTCGGCGCGGTGGGGCTGGCGGCGTCGCGCATCAGCGAACTGAAAACCGGCAAGTGCCCACACGTTTCGCTGGACACGCGAGAGGCGGAGCTTGCCATGGCAAGTTCCAGCTACCTGCTGGTCGACGCAAAGCCCGCCAAATTCCGCGATCCGTTCACTGGCTTCTATGCGGCGGCGGAAGGGGAATGGGTCTATCTGCACGGCAATTTTCCCCATCTGCGGGACGGCCTGCTCGCTCTCCTGGGCGTTGCCAACGATGGCGCTGCGGTGCGGGCGGCGGTGGCCAAGCGCCGGGCAGAGGACATCGAGACGGAGGCAATCCGGCGCGGCCTGTGCGCCGCCCGGGTGCGGGGGCGGGTCGACTGGCTGCGCGAACCGCAGGCCGCAGCCATCGCAGCGCAGCCTCTCGTGTGTCTCGAACAAGGCGGAGCCACGGCCATGCCGCTGCCACCGGGTGGCGAACGGCCGCTTTCCGGCCTGCGCATGCTGGATCTCTCCCGCGTCATCGCCGGCCCCATGGCCGGCCGCACGATGGCCGAGCACGGCGCGACGGTCATGCGCGTCTCCAGCCCCCGCCTTCCGTCGATCCCCTCCCTGGTGATCGATACCGGCTTCGGGAAACACGCGGCCTTCTGCGAATTGGATACCGCGGAGGGGATAGCGTCCTTGCGGGCGCTCGCCGCCGATGCCGATATCGTTCTCGACGCCTACCGGCCATCATCGCTCCGCGAACGCGGCTTCGGGCGCGAAGATTTCTACCGTCTCAATCCCCATCTCGTCCATCTCTCGCTGTCCGCCTTCTCGCTGCAAGGTCCCTGGCAGGGGCGCAGGGGCTATGACAGCCTCGTGCAGGCAACGACCGGCATGGCGATGGAGGGACGCGAGGGCAGGGGACCAGCGCTGCTGCCGTGCCAGCCGCTCGACTATCTCACCGGTTATCTCGCCGCCTTCGCCGCCATGCTCGCCCTCATCCGGCGCCATGAAAAGGGTGGTCGCTGGCAGGCGACGCTGTCACTTGCCGCGACAGCGCACTGGATGTGGCGCATGCGCGACACGCTGGGTGAGGATGCCGCGCACCCGTCCGCCAACCCGGACTTTGCCGCCGTGGCCGATCTGCTGGAGACGCATGACACCGCCTTCGGCCGCGTCACCGCCCTGCGGCCGGCGCTTCGTTTCGACGGTGTGCGCGCCGTCTGGAGCCGCATGCCCGTGCCGCTCGGCAGCGATCCCGCCTGTTGGCCACAGCCATGACGGCGGCGCAGGCGACAAGGCGCAGGAATGCTTCAGCTCTCGGTCCTGGTGATGACGAGACGAACCTCGAGCGCCGCCTTGATATGGCCGACCGCCGCCTTTTCCGCCCCCTCCGAGTCGCGCCGACGGATCGCCTCGATGATTGCGACATGCTCGTCGGTCGCCGTCGTCGTGCGGCCCGGCTGGATGAAGGTCGTGTCAGGCAAAAGCGCGATCGTCTCCTGCAGGTCCTCCACCGCCTGGCGAAGGTAGCGGTTGCGGGCGGCATCGTAGAGGCGCGCATGGAACTGCCGGTTCCACTGGGCGGCAACCTTCGGATCCTCAGAGGCGGCAAAACGGGCATTGAGCCGCTCCAGATTGGCGATCTCGGCCTCGGTCGCATGGCGGGCGGCAAAGCGGGCGACGACACCCTCCAGCTCCTCGCGCATGGCATAGAGTTCAAAAATCTGCTGCATGGAGAGGATCGAAACGGCGACCCCGCGGCCAGGGGCCGCCTCGAGAAGGCCCTTCTCCTGCAAGCGACCCAGTGCCTCGCGCACCGGCGTGCGGCTGACCCCGAGGCGGGTCGCCACCTCCTCCTCGCGCAACGGATCGCCCGGCCGATAGATGCCGTCGCGGATGGCCGTCAGAATGGCCTGATAGGTGCTCTGGCCGCGCGTCTTGGAAAGCAGGTCCTTGGATGCGGTCATGGCTGGCTCTCCCGTCCGTGTGGACTTTCCGGCTACAGAAGGAAAAAGGCGTTGTCCACGGGCTTGTTTAATTGCATGCCATTGGATGCAAAGCAAAAGCGAAATGGTACGACCTTTGTCGAAGCATGAGACCCCACCCCTGAAGGCGGCCGGGCACGGCAAGACCGTTCCGTTGCATCAGACCCTCCGCACACTGGCCATCGGTACGGTCGGCGGCTGGTGCGGCTACATGCTCGGCCTGCCGCTCGGCTGGCTGCTGGGTGCGATGGTATTGACCATGGCGCTGGCGATTGTCGGTATACGCGTGAGCGCCTCGCCGAAGCCGCGTGCGGCGATGATCGCGGTTGTGGGACTGATGGTCGGCAGCGCCTTCAAGCCTGAAGTGCTGCGCCAGGCGGCCGAGTGGCCGGTGAGCCTTGCCGCCGTCGCCGTTTATACCGTCATCGTCGCAGCGTTCGGCATCGTCGTATGCCGCCGGCTCGGCCGGCTCGATCCGGCAACGGCCGCCTCGAGCGGCATGCCCGGCGGCCTCAGCGAACTGATCTCCATGGCGCCCGCCTTCAAGGCGGATGTACGCAGTGTCAGCATGGTGCATGCGACGCGCCTCGTTCTCCTGATCACGATCGTGCCGCTGTCGCTCACCCTTTCCGGCGCGCTTGCCGCGCTCACCGGGCGCACGGTCGACAGGACGATGCACTGGGCGCTGACGATCTCGCCGCTGGATGCGGCCATTCTAGCCGGTTGCGCCGCGCTCGGCATCATCCTCGGTCGCCGCCTCCGCCTGCCGGCGGCGAACCTGACCGGTCCGCTGGCGCTGAGCGCCGCTGCCCATATGACAGGCCTGACGGATGCGGCAGTACCCGACCTCGTCATCGCCGTCGCTCAGGTGGTGATCGGTGCGACGATCGGCCAGCACTTTGCCGGCGTTGCACGGCGCACGATGCTGACCGGCGTGGTGCTCGGCCTCGTTCTCACCTGCTTCAGCCTCACCCTGGCCGCACTCTTCGCCATCGCCTTCGACCGCTATCTCGATATTCCCTTCGCGCTCGGCCTGCTCGCCCTGGTCCCGGGCGGCTTGCCGGAGATGAGCCTGATCGCCATCTCGCTCGATGCCGATCCAGCCTTCGTGAGTCTGCATCACCTGTGTCGCGTGATCATCGTCGTTCTGGCCGCGCCGTCGATCCTGCCGCTCTGGTTGCGGTTGTCGGGCGGGGAGGGTAAGGGCTGAAGGCAGGAGACAGGTGTTGCCGAGGCGCGATGCCCTCCTCGCCAACCGTCGCTACCCACCAGCAACAGGAACCGATAGGCCATGGATATCGAGCAACCCCCAATCGGTGGAACGTGCCATGATCCTGGTCATCCTTTCCAACCTCGCCTCCGCCATCGAACGCTATCTCGCCTTCATCCGACGCTGCGGGGATTACTCGCTGCACCGTTTCGACGCGAGCCTCGTGGCGCGGGTGCGGCGCGACTTCGGCCTTGCCGATCCATCCCTGCCGCCGACAGCAACGGAGGCGCAGCATGCAGCCCTTCGACCCGGTAACGGCACGCCTCGTCGTCGCGGTCTCCCGGTACGGGTCCATCGGGCGGGCAGCGGAGCATGAGAACATTGCGCCGTCCGCCGTCAGCCGGCGCATCAGCGAGCTGGAGGCGAGACTTGGCGTTGCGCTGTTCGACCGCTCCCTGCAGGGCGCACGCCTGACGCCGGCGGGTGAGGTCTATGTCTCCGGCTGCCGGGAAATTCTGCGGCAGGTCGCCGACCTCAACACGCAGATGGTCGATTTCTCGACGGGCACGCGCGGTTCGTTGCGGCTTGCCTGCACCAGCTCCTCCCTGTCGGGCCGGCTGCCGGAGCTTCTGGCAATCTATGCACAGAGCCATCCCGGCATCAGCCTCGACATACAAGAGATGTCGGCGGCCCTTGCGCTTGCCGCGATGGACGATGGGCAGGCGGACATCGCGTTTGTCGCAGACAACAATGATGTCGCACGCTTCGAAACGGAGATCTTCGAGGATGACAACGTGCTCGTCCTGTGTTCGCCGGATCATCCGCTGGCGGCATGCCTGCAATCGGGAAAACCGGTCAGCTTCGACACGGTGGCCGAATACGAAATGGTGGGCATCCACCAGAGCGGGGCGCTCGACCGGCTGCTGAATGAGGCTGCCGCGCGCAGCGGCCGGGCGCTCGGCGAGCGGGTGCGCGTCGAAACCTTCCCGTCGCTGGTGCGCATGGTCGAGGCAGGTTTCGGCATCGGCTTCCTTCGCTCGACAAGCCTGCATCTGCTTGCGGGAACGGATGTCACCAGCGTGCGCCTCTCGGACGAATGGGCCAGCCGAAAGCTGCTTTCCGTGCGGCGCGGATCGAGCCCGCTCTCCCGACCGATCCGGGAGTTCCTGGCATTGGCCCGCACAGGCTAGAGTCAAGATCGAGGGCGGCATGTCATCCAGATTCTCTGGATACAATAGTATACATTCGCATCCTTCACTGGTAGACCTTGCTCTCATACCCTTGGACTTCCTGCAGGAGGATGGGCGCATGCCGGGAAAGGACGACACGATCGCGCATGTGGACGCGCAACGACTGGAGGCGCTGGTCGCCGCGATTTTCGCCGGCCTCGACGTCCCCGAACAGGATGCTGCCTCCGTCGCGCGCTATCTCGTGCTTGCCGATCTACGCGGTGTCGGCACCCACGGCGTTTCACGTATTCCAGTTTATGCGGACCGCCTGCGCCGCGGCCTGGTGCGCGCCCGACCTGATATCCGCGTCACGCATCCGATGCCCGCTGCCGCGCATGTCGATGGCGATGATGGTCTCGGCTTTGTGGTTGCCCGCCGGGCCATGCAGGAGGCGATCACTGCCGCAGAGCGATGCGGCATCGGCATGGCGAGCGTCCGCAACAGCACCCATTTCGGCATGGCCGCGGCCTATCTGCTGGAAGCGATCGACGCCGGTTATGCCGCCTTCGTTTTCACCAACGCTTCGCCCACCATGCCGGTCTGGGGCGGACGCACGCCCTTCCTCGGCACCAGCCCCTTCGCCTTCGGCGCGCCGGGTGGCGAGGGCTCGACGCCGATCGTGCTCGACATGGCGACCTCCGTCGTCGCGCGCGGAAAAATCCGCCGCGCGATTCAGCAAGGCGAACCGATCCCGGCTGGCTGGGCGCTCGACGCGGAAGGCCGGGAAACGACGGACGCCCGCCGGGCCTATGAAGGCATCGTGCTGCCGCTTGGCGGCCCGAAGGGATCGGGACTGTCGCTGATGATGGAGGTCCTGGCCGGCGTGATGAGCGGCGCGGCCTATGGCGGCACGGTCGGCGACCAGTATCGCGATCTCGACCGGCCGCAGAATGTCGGCCACAGCTTCATCGCCTTCCGGCCCTCGCTTTTCCTCGGCGAAGCGGTCTATGGCACGCGCATGGGCGACCTCGTCACCCGCGCCCGCGCCTGTCCGCGGATCGACGACGATCAGCCGATCCTGATGCCGGGAGAACCGGAGGCGAACCGCATGAAAACGCGGCTTGCCGAAGGGATCCCGCTTACCGCAGCCGACCTTGCCATGCTGCGCGAACAGGCGGGTCTCGCCGGCCTCACCGTTGACCTCGACACGCTCGGAAAGGTTTGAACCATGCTGCGGATCGCGATCCTCGACGACTATCAGGATGTGGCACTTTCCCTTGCGGACTGGACCTTGCTCGGCGACGACTGCGAGATCGTCCGTTTCGACCGCAACCTTGCGAGCGAGGATGAGGCCGCAGCATCGCTCGCCGGATTCGACGTGCTCTGCCTCATGCGCGAGCGCATGCCACTTTCCTCCGGGCTGATCGAGCGGCTGCCGGCCCTAAAGCTGATCGTCGTCACCGGTGCGCGCGTGCGCACCATCGACATGGAGGCCGCCGTCGCCCGCGGCATCACCGTCTGCCACACCCATGCCGGCGAATCCGCCCATGCGACACCGGAAATCGCCTGGGGGCTGATTCTCTCGCTCGCCCGGTCGATCCCCGAAGAGGACGCCCGCATCCGCGCTGGCGGCTGGCAGCGCACGGTGGGAACCGTACTCGGCGGCAAGACGCTGGGGCTCGTCGGACTCGGCAAACTCGGTGGCCGCATGGTGCCGATCGCCAAAGCCTTCGGCATGGAGGTGATCGCCTGGAGCCAGAACCTGACGGACGAACGCGCCGCCGAGGCCGGCACCCGCCGCGTCGACAAGGAGATCCTGTTTCGCGAGGCCGACGTGGTCTCGCTGCATCTCATCCTTGGCGAACGCAGCCGGCACACCGTCTCCGCCGCTGAACTCGGCCTGATGAAACGGGGCGCATGGCTGATCAACACCGCGCGCGGCCCGCTGGTTGACGAGGCGGCGCTGATCGAAGCACTGCGGCAGGGCCGCATCAAGGCCGGGCTCGACGTCTTCGACATCGAGCCGCTGCCGGCCGATCACCCGCTGCGCACCCTGCCGAATACCGTGCTGACGCCGCATCTCGGCTATGTCACCGAAGGCGCCTATGCCGCCTTCTACCGCGACACGGTGGACAATATCAGGGCCTGGCGCGACGGTGCGCCCGTGCGGGTGCTCGCCGCACCGAAAACGGAGGGAAGACCGTGACAGACATCATCAAGACGGCGGATCTGGTCGACAGCCACGATGCCGAGGTGCGCTTCTGCGAGAAGCAGTGGAAATCCTACGGCCGGCGCAAGGGATTCCATGGCGAGATCGTCACACTGAAGACCTTCGAGGACAACCGCCTGCTGCGCGCCACGCTTGAGGAAAACGGCACGGGCAAAGTGCTCGTCGTCGATGGCGCCGGCTCGCTGCGCTGCGCGCTGGTGGGCGACCAGATCGCCGCCCTTGGCCAGGTGAACGGCTGGCGGGGCCTGCTGATCAACGGCGCGATCCGCGACAGCGCCGATATCGACACGATGGATTTCTGCGTGATGGCGCTCGGCCAGGCGCCGAAGAAGAGCGGCAAGACCGGCCATGGCGCCCGCGACGTGCCGCTCGTCTTCGGCAATGTCGAATTCCGCACGGGGGCCTATCTCTATGCGGATGCCGATGGCGTGCTGGTGGCGGACGGACCGGTCCATTCCGCCAACTGAGCGGAGCCGGCAAAACGATCATGTTGCAGCGGCACCGGGGTTCACACCCCGGTGCCGTTTTCTTTGCCGGCTCAGCCAAGGGCCGCAACGACCGTCTCGGTGAACTGCGCCGTGCCGAGTGGTCCGCCAAGATCTCGGGTGCGGGTGGCAGCATCGGAAAGCACCCGGTCGATGGTGCCTTCGATGAGGGTCGCAGCTTCGCCATAGCGCGCATCGCCGGTGCGCTCGCCGTGCCAGCGCAGCAGCATCGCGGCCGACAGGATCATCGATGTCGGGTTCGCCTTGTCCTGCCCGGCAATGTCGGGGGCGGAACCGTGCTGTGCCTGCGCGGCGGCATGGTCGGCACCGGCATTCAGCGACCCGGCAAGACCGAGGCTGCCTGACAGTTCGGAAGCGAGATCGGACAGCGTGTCACCATAGAAGTTGGTGGTGCAGATAACGTCGTAGCGGCTCGCATCGCGCACGAGCAGCGCCGCCATCGCGTCGATCAGCACCTCCTCGAGCTCCACGTCGGGATAGCCGGCGGCGACCTTGCGCACCTCCTTCAGGAAGAGCCCGTCGGTCAGCACGAAGGCATTGGCCTTGTGCACCGCGGTCACTTTCCGCCGGCGCAGGCGCGCGAGCTCGAAGGAGGCCCTGGCAATGCGTTCGATCGCCCTTGCCGTCACCTTGCGCATGGAGATCGCCACATCCTCCGTCGGCATGTATTCGCCGGTCCCGGCAAACATGTTCCGATCCGGATACATGCCCTCCGTCGCCTCGCGCATGATGACGAGGTCCATATCCGTGCCCCGGTGGAAGACGCCCTTGCGGGTGCGGGCCGGGCGGATGTTGGCGAAGAGATCGAGCTGGGTGCGGAAAGCCGCCGAGACGTTGATGCCGCCCTTGTCGCGCGGCGGATAGTCGAGATGCGAGATCGGGCCGAGCAGAGTTCCATCCATCCCGCGGGCCTGATCGAGCAGATCCGCAGGCAGCGTCGTGCCGGCTTTCTCCAGTGACGCAAAGCCGATGTCACGCGTCGTGTAGCGGAAACCGAAGGCAAAGCGCCGGTCGACGGCATCCAGCACCGCGACGGTAGCGCCAACGATTTCCGGGCCGATGCCATCGCCCGGGAGAACAAGCAGTTTCATGATTCCATAAACTCCAGAAACAGAAAGCGGGGTTACCCTGCGATACCGGTGGCTCAAGCCGCAGGAGGCGCCGACAGCAGGGCCGCCGCCGGCACGAAGATGTTGCCCTGCATCAGCTTGCGCGCGGTGCGCACCACGCCGCCACTGATGATCTCCACAGCATTGCCATCCGGCTTGCTCGTCATCGCAACGTCGATGATGCCGGTCGGATGCTCGATGATTACGGTACAATCGTCCCCCTCCGGCCGTTCCGCAAGGCCATCCGCCACGGTGCCCGGCACCAGCACGCAGGAGGAGACGCAGAGGCCGCCCGTCACCGCGAAGGCCGCATGGGTCTTGTGCGGCACGAAATAGCGCGCGGCGACGTTGCCGCCATCTCGCGGGGCGGCCAGCATGGCCATTTTTGGCACCACCTTGCCGGTGACGTCGCCAAGGCCCATCCGGCGGCCCGCCTCCATGCGCATCGCCTCCATGCGTGCAAAAAACGCCTTGTCGGCATCGAGTTCGGCGGCGCTCTCATAGCCGGTCTTGCCGACATCGGCCGCCCGCACAATCATCATCGGCACTGCCACGTCGATAAGTGTCACGTTGACCCCGTCGATCTCCTCGATCGGCTTGCCGGTCGGCAGCAAGGCGCCGGTCTTCGAACCGACGATATCCATGAAATTGAGCCGGATCTCCGCGGCGGTGCCGGGCACGCCGTCAATGCGGGCGTCGCCCTCATAGTTGACGGCTCCATCGGGCGTCTCGACGATCGCCTCGATGCGGCTCTGGGTGTTGATGTCGTAGATGACGACGCTGGTCCTCTCCCCACTGACCGGCACCATACCCGTCTCAATGGCGAAGGGGCCGACGCCGGACAGCATGTTGCCGCAGGAGGGCGAGGTATCGACGATCGCCTTGTCGACGGAGACCTGGGCGAAGAGATAGTCGACATCGACACCTTCGCGGCTCGACGGACCGACCATCGCGACTTTGCTCGTCAGCGTGTCGGCGCCGCCGAGGCCATCGATCTGGCGGATATCCGGCGAGCCCATCGCCGCCAGCAGCACACGTGCGCGGATATCGGGATCCTGCGGAATGTCCTGCATCTTGAAGTAGGGTCCCTTCGACGTTCCGCCGCGCATGAGAATGCAGGGGATGGGATGTTGTGCTGGCATGATGCCCTCGCTGATTGATGTAGTCAATTGAATGCAATTGCACACCTTGCAAATCGGCGTGCGAAACCCCGGCGTTGCCGCCGGGGCTGAGGGTCAGCGCAGCGGCCAGACCAGCTGGTCGTAGAACCGGTTCTGCAGGAGACCGCCCGGCAGGTTCATGTGCAGGATCGAGGTCAGCACCAGCACGAGGCCGACGGCAGCGCCAGTCAGCACCAGCGTCTGCAGCCAGCTCGACTTTCCGACGATCCTCAGGAAGGCGACGAAGAAGCCGATCAGCGCCAGCGTGAAGCCGACGAGGCCGATGGCCGCGACGAAGCCGACCAGCCAGCCGACGAAGCGCCAGAGGCTGCCGCTGGTCGCGCCGTCATCGAGATCGAAGTTCATGGTACCGGCCGTACCGCGTCCCGTGGCACCCCGGACCTGCCAGAACAATACGGTAGCGGCGGTCAACAGGCCGACCGTGCCGACGGTGATCGGGAACACCGCGTCGAGGAACGAGTTCTCCGCGCCTTCGACGATGGTAAAGACGAAGAAGGCGACAGCGATGGCGGTGAAGATGACCTGAGGCCAGAGGTTCCTGGCGGCCGCCGTCTCGTCCTCCTCGCGCTCGAAATCGATATCGGTGGTGATGCCACCGGGCACGGTTTCCTCCTTCTGGCGCATGCGCGAGCGGCTGGTGAACCAGAGCGAGGCGACGGTGACGAGCGCGATGACGATGGCGATCGGGCGCAGCGGGAAGCCGTATCCGTAGAATTGCACCGCCTGGTAGAAATAGGTCTCGACCTGGCCGGCGAGCACGAAGCCGATGAGGAAGGCGGGGCGGGGCCAGCCGAAGCGCTTCAGGAAAATGCCCGTCAGCGCAACGATCAGCAGCGCCACGATGTCCTCGAACGACCGGGTCGACTGGAAGGCGCCGAACACGATGATGAGGATCATGAAGGGCGCGAAGAGCACGAAGCGAATGGTCGTCAGCCGCGCAATGCTCGGCGACAGGGCGATGCAGGCCGCCGTGCCGATGACATTGGCGAGCGCCAGCGTCCAGACGACCGTATAGGTGAGGTTGAGGTCACGGTTCGGGTCGGCCATGCCGGGGCCGGGCTGAAGCCCGATCAGGATCATCGCCGCGAGGAAGATCGCCATCGAGCCGGAGCCAGGGATGCCGAAGAGCAGGGTCGGAATGAGGTTGCCGCCGGCGCAGGAGTTGTTGGCCGCTTCCGGGCCGATCACGCCACGGATATCGCCCTTGCCGAACTGCGACTTGTCCTTGGCGCTCTGCACGGTGTGACCGTAGGAGATCCAGTCGGAAACGCTGCCGCCGAGGCCGGGCATCAGACCCACGCAGGCGCCGATCGTCGAACAACGCAGCGTCAGCCACTTCTCCCGCCAGGTGTCGCGCACACCGTCCAGCCAGCCGCGGCCGAGCTTGCCGGTACTCGAAATGCTCGAGTTACCGCGCAGCAGGTCAAGCACCTCCGGCAGGGCGAAGATACCGAGGCCGATGATGGTGATCTCGAGGCCACTCATCAGGTAGAGCGAGCCGAAGGTCATGCGCTCGCCGCCATTGGCCGGTGCCGTGCCGATCGCACCGAAGGCAAGGCCGAGCGTACAGGCGGCGATGCCTTTCGCCAGGCTGCTGCCCGAGAGCACACCCACCATGGAGAGACCGAAGATCGCCAGCATGAAGAGCTCCGCCGACGTGAAGCTCAGGATGAGCGGCCGGGCGACGATGACGATGCCGGTGAGACAGAGCGCGCCGAAGAGGCCGCCGATCATCGAGGCTGAAAAGGAGGCGCTGAGTGCGCGGGCCGCTTCGCCCTTGCGGGCAAGCGGGAAGCCGTCCAGCACGGTCGCCTGCGAGGCGGACGAGCCGGGAATGCCCATGAGGATGCAGGAAAAGGTATCCGAGGTCGGGATGACCGCCAGCAGGCCGACCATCATGGCGATCGCCGCGGTCGGCTCCATGCCGTAGACGAAGGGCAGCAGCAGCGACATGCCGGCAATGCCGCCGAGAGCCGGCAGGATGCCGACGATGAGGCCCACCGCGACACCGATCATCATGTAACCGAGATGGTGGAGGGTCAGCAGGTTGTGGAGCGAAGTGACGAAGACATCGATCACTGTGGCTGTCCTTTCGATAGCAACAGGTGCGAGACGGCGCGGGTGCTCCGGCCTCGTCAGTGTCGGCAGATGGCTGTTCAAGCCCGATGGCTTCGGGCGGGCGTGCCCGCCGCCCTTTCAGCGGCGGGATCGCTTCCGGTCAGAGCTTGACCTGGTATTCCGTCGTCAGGAAGTTGCGCACCCAGTCGCGCGCTTCAGGCTTGATCGACGTCGCCACGGCATAGAGCTTTTCAATATCGCCGCCGACGGCCTGCTTGTAGTCGCCGAGAACCTCAGCCTTGGCCTTCTGCAATTCGGGGTCGGCCACCGCATCGGCAAAGGCCTTGCGGTAGGTCGCAACGATATCGTCCGACGTGCCTTCCGGCAGCATGCACGGCTTCTGCGCCGCAAAACCGGAACCGAAGAAGGCGAGATAGGCGTCGTACTCCACGCCCGACGGCTTCTTGCCGTGCATCATCTCGTAGGCTTCGACGAAATGCGGCAGGTCGGGGAAGGTCGGATCGCGCGCGACATTGCCGTCTGCATCGAGAACGCCCCAAGAGAACATCGGCACTGCCGTGCCGGCCTCGACGAGCGGGGTGACGTTGGTCAGATAGGCCGAGGAGGTCTGGTAGTCGATCGTCGCCTCGCCGCGCTCGAAGGCGAGCCGCCCGTCGCCGCGCCCCTGCATGCCGAAGACATGGCGGACGTTGAGGCCGAGCAGACGGTAGGCGAGCATCGGCACGAGGTCGAGAGAGGTGGCACCCTGGCTGCCATAGACCAGCTCCTGATCCTTGATCTTGCCAAGGTCAGCCGGCGACTTCACCTCGAACTTGGCGGGCAGATAACAGACGCCGCCGGTCGGCGAAACGAGCACGGGGATCAGCTTGGCATAATCGTAGCGCACGCGCGGATCGCCGAGCAGGAAAGGGAACTGCGTGGAGCCTGAGGTGCCGAGAATGGCAAGCCCGTCCGGCCGCGCGCGGGCGACGAACTCGTTCGAGCCGGTGATCGAGCCACCGCCCGGCACATTGCGCACGACGACATTGGGGTTGCCCGGTAGATATTTCGACAGGTACGGTGCGAAGAAGCGGGCCCACACATCCGAGCCGCCGCCTTCGGAGAACGGCATCCACCATTCAACCGTCTTGCCGGCAAAATCGACCGATGCCTGCGAAAAGGCGGGGCGCACTCCCATAAACCCCACAGCCGCGGCGGCCGAGCCGGCGGCAAGCAGTTGACGACGCGTAAAATCAGCCATGTTTTTTCCTCCCACAATGGCAATGCGTTCAAATGTATACAAAGGTACACATGAAAGTCGGAAACGCCAAGCCCATGATCGCCCCGGGCAGACATCATCCCTTCTTTCTCCCTTGAGGGGTATGCGCCACATGGATTATTAAGTTAAGTGCAAAATTTTGGATCAATGATGCACAATGCGCATTAATTGCGAAATCCTCGACCTTCGGGCTTTCCTCGCTGTGGTGGAGCTGGAGAGTTTCCACCGGGCGGCAGAAGCGCTCAACCTGTCACAGCCGGCGCTCAGCCGCCGCATCCAGAAGCTGGAAGCCTCCATCGGCGCACCGCTTCTCGAGCGCACCACCCGGCACGTTTCCCCGACGGCGCTCGGCCTCGAACTGATGCCGCTTGTGCAGCGTATGCTGGAGGAGTTCGATGGGTCACTCTTCGCCGCCCGCGACCGGGGGCTAAGGCGCAGCGAACTGGTGACGATCGCCTGCCTGCCGACGGCGGCATTCTATTTCCTGCCGACCGTGATCAAGCAGTTCAATCAGGAATATCCCGATATCCGCTTCCGCATCCTCGACCTCACGGCGACCGAGGGGCTGCAGGCCGTTTCGCGCGGGGAGGTGGAATTCGGCATCAACTTCATGGGAACCTCGGATCCCGACCTCCTGTTCGACCGGATTGCAGAGGACCCGTTCGTGCTGGCGGCGCGGCGCGACCATCCGCTGGCGAAAAGGCATGAGGTCGCCTGGACCGACCTTGCCCCCTACAGGCTGATCACCGTGCACCGCTCCAGCGGCAACCGCACCATGCTGGACGCGGCGCTGGCAAGGGCCAATATCGAACTGCGCTGGTCCTACGAGGTGACGCATCTGTCGACATCCCTCGGCCTGGTGGAGGCGGGCCTCGGCATCTCGGTCCTGCCGCGCACGGCAACCCCGGGCCCCGACCATCCCATCATCGTCACGCGGCCACTGGGTGCTCCACGAATTTCCCGAACCATCGGCATCGTGCGCCGCCGCTCCGCCACACTCTCGCCCGCCGCCGAGCATTTCCGGCGCATGCTGGTCGGGACCTGGCAGGGCGCCGGGGCCGACGACTGAGGGCATCGACAGGCTCATCGCACGCAATATGCGGCAAGGTCTGGGCAGCACCACGCGCGGGCGGCTTGACTGTCCTGGCTGCGCCCGGTTTCCTCCAGGGCAGCAATGGGATACCGAAGGGTGCGAGCAGCCGAAGCAACGGGGATCGATTTGCCATCGCCATCCACAACACCAGCAAACGAGGCGAGCCTGCGCGCCGCCATCAAGATCGACATCGTTGTGATCGGCGCTGGCCAGGCCGGATTGTCCTCGGCCTACCACTTGCTGCAGCTCGGCCTCAAACCGGGCCGCAACTTCATCGTGCTCGACAGGAACGAGAAGCCGGGCGGCGCCTGGCAACACCGCTGGCCCTCGCTGACGCTGAGCACCGTCAACCGCGTGCACGACCTGCCGGGCATGGGCTTTACCGAAGTGGTGCCGGCGGGGGAGACCGAGGCCAAGGCGTCCGTCGCAGTGCCCGACTATTTCGCCGCCTACGAAGAACGCTTCCGGTTGCCCATCTACCGCCCGGTCACGGTCAAGGTGGTCTGCGACCGTTTCGAAAGGCTGCGGGTGGAGACGGATCGCGAGGCCTTCTCCGCGCGTGGCCTCATCAACGCCACCGGAACCTGGGAGAACCCGCAAATCCCCGACTATCCCGGTGCCGCGTTGTTCCAGGGCAGACAGCTTCATTCGCGTGACTACCACACAGCCGAGGAATTTGCGGGCCAGCATGTCATCATCGTCGGCAGCGGCATTTCCGCACTCCAGCATCTCGACGAAATCTCCAAGGTCACGACGACAAGCTGGGTCACGCGCCGTGAACCGCAGTTTCGCGAGACGCCGTTCACGCCGGAAGACGGCCGCGCAGCCGTCGCCATCGTCGAGGACAAGGTGCGCAACGGCCTGGTCCCGGGCTCCGTCGTCTCCGTCACCGGCATTCCCTGGACACCCGCGCTGCGGGCCGCCGCCGCGCGGGGCGCTCTGGAACGCCTGCCCATGTTCAGCGAGATCACCGCGCAGGGGGTGCACTGGCCGGATGGCACGGAGCAGAAGGCCGATGTCATCCTCTGGGCAACCGGCTTTCGCAGTGCACTCGACCATCTCGCGCCCCTGCAGCTGCGCGGGGAGAACGGCGGGATCGTCATGACCGGGCGCCTCGCCACGCAGGTGGAGAAGGACCCGCGCATCCATCTCGTCGGCTATGGCCCCTCCGCCTCGACCATCGGCGCCAACCGCGCAGGCGCGGCGGCGGCCCGGGAGCTTGCGACTTATCTCGACCTGTTGTGAACCCGGCGGAACTCCCGTCTTCCTGGTCCATCCTAAACCCGCCGATGCGGGCACTCGAAGACGGCCACTTCACCGGGCGATACTTCGCCCACACCAGATTCGCCCTCGGCGAGAGGAAGGGAGACGCGGCATTGCGCTTGAGGATAGGGTAGGGCACCGTCATTCGAGCGAGATGGAGCGCCATGCCTCTTCAAAACCGCGTCACGCCCTTTGGCGAAATCGTCGCGCTGCCGCAGCGGGGCCTCTTTACCGGCAATCGGGGCATCCTTCACGATCCGGCGACGAAGACACTGCTTTCGAAGCGCTGGACGTCGAAGGCCTGGCTCATCTGCCTCTGTGATTTTCAGGATCGCCGGCGGCCGGTCATGGGGGGACGGAGCTGGACCGAACTGTTCTTCCTCGACGAGGCGGTCGCACTTGCCGCCGGCCATCGGCCCTGCTTTTTCTGCCGGCGGGGATCCGCATTGCACTTCCAGGCATGCTGGGCAACCGCGAAAGGCGAGACGCTGCCCTCCGCGGGCACGATGGACGCGGTCCTGCACGGTGAGCGCCTGGACCGCCGGCGCAAGCGCCTGCATCCGATCACCGGGCCGCTGGCAAAGCTTCCCGATGGGGTCGTCCTTGCGGCAGCCGGGCACGCCTACACGCTTCGTGGCGGTCTTGCCCATCGCTGGACGGTCGAAGGCTACGCGCCGCCGCAACACCTCGGCAAGGCGGACGCCCTGCTGACCCCGCCATCGACGGTCCTGGCGCTTGGTGCCGGCTATCGGCCCGTCTTCCATCCGTCGATTGGCTGAAAGCCCGATGCAGGCACTTTGGTCACAGCATGGTCACCGCGGTGTAATACGCCTGTCATGCTCGCTTTCTATGCGCTGGGAGGCAACGCACCGCTCAAGAGAGGTTCTCCCATGCGCAAACTCATCCTCGCCCTGGCATCGGCAACGTTCCTGGCCGGCGCCGCAAACGCTGCAACCGTCTATCCCATCGACCGGGCGACGATCCTCATCGGCTCGCCGTTCGATTTCAAGGTCGAATTCGATGCCGTGGTGAAGCCGGAGGACGTCAAGGTCACGGTCAACGGCAAGGATTATGCGGAGATTTTCGGCAAGACCGCCGAATTCGTCGCGGAAGAGAAGGGCGCTGAGGACAAGGTGCTGGGGTCGGCGCTCATCCTGCGCGATCTCGCAATCGGCACGGCCGGCGCGTACAAGGTCGAGGTTTCCGCCGGCGGCGAAACGCAGTCGGTCAACTGGGATGTCTATGAGACTGTCGCCCAGCCGAAGGCGAAGAACATCATCTTCCTGATCGCCGACGGCCTCTCCGTCGCGCATCGGACCGGTGCACGCATCATGTCCAAGGGCATGACCGAGGGCAAGGCGAACGGCCGCCTGGCAATGGACGACATCCCGCCCGTCGCCTTCATCGGCACGTCTTCCACCCATTCGATCGCCACGGACAGCGCCAACACCATGTCGGCCTACATGACCGGCCACAAGTCGCGCGTCAACGCGCTCGGCGTCTACGCCGACCGCACGCCGGCCAGCCTAGACGATCCGAAGGTCGAGACCATTGCCGAGGCCCTGCGTCGGAACACCAAGAAATCCATCGGCATCGTCACCACTTCGGAGGTAGAGGACGCGACACCCGCTGCACTCGTCGCGCATACCCGCAAGCGGGCCGACAAGGCCGATATCGTCGGCATGATGCTCGACGTCAAGCCGGACGTGCTGCTCGGCGGCGGCTCGGCCTATTTCCTCTCGAAGGACGTGCCGGGCTCCAAGCGCAAGGACGACAAGGACTACATCGCTGAGTTCCGTAATGCTGATTATGCAATCGCAACCGACAAGGCCGAGCTTGACGCGGCCGCCGGTTCGAACCAGGAGCGCCTGCTTGGCCTGTTCCACACGGGCAATCTGGACGTGACGCTCGATCGCGAATTCCTCAAGAAGGGCACGGTCGACAAGTTCCCGAACCAGCCCGGCCTCGTCGACATGACCAAGACCGCACTCGACAAGCTCTCGAAGAACCCGGAGGGCTTCTTCCTGATGGTGGAGGCCGCCTCCGTCGACAAGATGAGCCATCCACTCGACTGGGATCGCGCTCTCGTCGAAACGATCGAGTTCGACAAGGCCGTGGGTATCGCCCGCGAGTTCGCCGAGAAGAACCCGGACACGCTGATCATCGTGACCGGTGACCACACGCATGGCGTCGCCATCATCGGCACGGTCGACGACGAGAAGCCCGGCGAAGAGATGCGCGAAAAGGTCGGCACCTATGACAGCGCCGGCTTCCCGAACTACGAGGACAAGGACGGCGACGGCTATCCTGATCGCATCGACGTCTCGCGCCGCCTGTTCCTGGCCGCCAACAACGGGCCGGATCACTACGAGACCTTCCGCCCGAAGCTCGACGGCCCCTTCGTCCCGGCCGTGCAGAACGAGGCGAAAGAATATGTCGCCAACGAAGCCTACAAGGACGTGCCCGGCGCGGTCTTCGTCCCGGGCAACATCCCGAAGGAAGACGACACGGGCGTGCATGCGGTCGATGACGTCGTGCTGCAGGCCGCCGGTCCGGGCTCCGAAGGGTTCCGCGGCTACATGGAACAGAGCGACGTCTATCGCGTGCTGGCCGACGCCTTTGCCCTCGGCGTGCCGAAGGATTGAGCGGCGTCTTGTGGACAGGCGGCCCGCGCCGCCTGTCCACAACCTCACAGATGAAAGAAGGAAGCCTGGTCATGACGAAGACAGACCCTGTGTCGTTCGAAAGGCGGGGCCTGCTCTTGACGCTCGCGGCCTTGCCCATGCTTGCCCTCCCCCGCATCGCCATGGCCAGCGAAACACTTGGCTTTGGCGAGCTCTACAAGCGTTTCGGCGTCCTCGGTCTCGAATTCTCGGACAAGGTCAAACGGCTCTCCGGGCAGCAGGTGGCCGTGAAGGGCTTCATGGCGCCGCCGCTGAAGGCCGAGGCGAACTTCTTCGTGCTTACCGAAATTCCAATGTCGCTCTGCCCCTTCTGCTCCTCCGATGCCGACTGGCCGGACAATATCCTCGTCGTCTATCTCGCCGAGCGGCAGACCTTCGTGCAGTACAATGCGCCGATCGAGGCACAGGGTGTGCTGGAATACGGGTCGTGGGTCGATCCCGAAACCGGCTTCGTCAGCCAGCTGCGCCTGCGCGGTGCCGCATTCGATACGGTCTGACGATGCTCGCGCTCGATATTGCCGACCTGGAGATGCGCTTTCCCGGCCTGGCTACGCCGGTACTCGCCATCGAAAAGCTGCACCTTCCCGCCGGCGACGGGCTCGCGATCACCGGCGCTTCAGGGTCGGGCAAGAGCACGCTGGTCAATGTTGTCACCGGGCTGGAGCCCGCGACGAAGGGCTGTGTCCGCTGGGGAGAGATGGAGATCAGCCGCCTGTCCACGGGTCGGCGTGATGCCTTCCGCGCTGCCAATATCGGCCTCGTGATGCAGGATTTCCACCTTTTTCCCGGCCTTTCAGCCTACGAGAATGTCGTGCTGCCGATACGGCTTGCCCGGCGCCTGAAGCCAACCGATCGCGAGCGGGCCCTTCATCTCCTCGAAATGACCGGCATCGCCCGCCCGGGTCAACCTATCGAAACGCTGTCGCGCGGCGAGATGCAGCGCGTGGCAGTGGCACGAGCACTGCTGTCGAAGCCCGGCGTCATCGTGGCCGACGAGCCGACGGCCAGCCTCGACCGGCGCACCGGCGGCGAGGTGGCCGACCTCATCGTCCAGCTCGCCCGCTCAGAAGGCGCCACGCTGCTCGTCGTGACCCATGACCCGGCCCTGGTGGAGCGCATCGGCCAGCACATCGTCCTTGACGGTGGCCGCATCCTCGAAGCTGCCGGCAAGGCGGAAGCGGCATGATCGGCTTCATCCTCGCGGACCTTCGCCGGTTCAAGGGCGGCACGTTCGCCGTCATCGTGCTGGTCGCCCTTTCCATCGCCCTCAGCGTTGCCGTCACCCTCCAGGAACGGGCCGTGCGGCTGGGCAGCGCGCGGGCGGCGGAAAAGTTCGACCTCGTCGTCGGCGCCGCCGGCAGCGAGACGCAGCTCGCCTTGTCGGCCGTCTTTCTCCAGCCATCCCCCTTGCCGCTGATGTCTGGCGCCGTGCTGGAGAAACTCGGGCGTGATCCGCGCGTCTCCTTTGCCGCCCCCGTCGGCTTCGGCGATTCCGCGGATGGCCGGCCGGTCGTCGGTACGACGACGGCGCTGGTTGCCGCCCTGTCGCCGACACTTGCAGAGGGCTCGGTCTTCACCCGCCTTGGCGAGGCGGTGGTCGGCGCCGACGTACCGATGCGACTCGGCGCAGAGATCAAGCCGATGCATGGGGCCGCCGATACCGGCGGCCATACCCATGTCGAGATCGCCTACAAGATACGGGGCCGCATGGCGCCGACCGGCACTGCCTGGGACCGCGCGATCCTCGTGCCGATCCAAGCCGTCTGGCAGCTGCATGGCATGGGCAGAGAGAACGACCACGGCCACACCGGCGAGGAAGCGGAAGGTTCTGCTGCAGAGGATCACGACCACGAAATCCACGTCGAGGCCGACGCGGCGCTTGACGAGGAGTTTGGCGCCGGGACGCCCGCTATTCCAGCCGTCCTCGTCAAGCCGAAGACCATGGGCGATGCCTATCGCCTGCGCCAGGAATATCGCAGCGAGACGACGCTCGCCGTGTTCCCCGCCGAGGTATTGACCCGCCTCTATGCGACGCTGGGCGATGCGCGCAGCCTGCTGCTTGCGATCGCCATCGGAACGCAGGCCATCGTTGTCGCCGCCATCCTGCTCGTCACGATCATGCATGTCGGCGCCCGCCGGCGGCAGATCGGCGCGCTGAGGGCCTTCGGCGCGCCACGACGAGCGGTCTTCGCGATCGTCTGGGGGGAACTGTTCCTGCTGCTCCTCGCCGGTTGTGCCCTCGGCATCACCATCGGCTACGGCGCCGCGCAGGCCGTTTCCGCCACCCTCGCCGCCGCAACAGCCGTCCACATGCCCGTGGAATTCGCCAGGGCGGATCTTTCACTGGCAATCTGGTTCATGGTCGTCGCCGTGCTGGTCTCGATCGTGCCGGCACTCTGCGCGCTCCGCCTCAGCCCAGCGGCCGCCTTGAGGGCCTGACGCCATCGACAGCAAGCGAATCCGAAAGGGCGCAGGCGCAATCACCGCGCCCGCCTCCGGAGTGGCTCTGCCAGCCGGTCAGATAGCCTCGCCGATGATCCGTGCGACCAGTGCCAGCGAGACCGCGCCGGCATCCGGATGACCGATGCTGCGTTCAGCGAGCGGACGAGCACGACCGAGTTTGGGCGTCAGCGCGGCGGTGGCGCCGGCCGCTGCCGTCGCCGCAGATGCCGCGTCGATCCAGGCGGTTTTCAGCGACTTTCCGGCAGCAAACGACGCTTCCAGCGTCTCGACGAAAGGCACCAGGGCATCGACGAGGGTCTTGTCGCCGACACGAGCACGGCCAAGCCGCGTCACGGCATCAAGCGCAAGGCGCGCCCCTTTGACCACGCCAGCATCGTCGAGAGCAGCATCGTCGGAAAGCGCATTGCTCCAGGCGCGAAGCAAAAGGCCCCAGATAGCGCCCGACGTGCCGCCCGCCCGGTCCGCCCAGGCGTCACCGGCAACAGCAAGTGTGCTCGCAGCACCCGCACCGGCAGCAAGCGCCTGTCCGGCGGCGTCCTCGGCGGCAGCGGAGCCGCGGCGCATGCCTTGCCCGTGGTCGCCGTCACCGGCCTGCGCATCGATGCGACCCAACTCCTCTTCCGCATCCTTCAAGCCTTTCGCGGCGAGGCCGAGAAGCCTTGCGACACAGGCCGCATCCTCGCGCGAAGCGGCCGAGGACGGGCCGAAAGTCGGCACGGCATCGTCATTGACGATAGCGTCGGTGGCGGGCTCCGTGCGAATACCGTTGCCGCGCCGGAGGACCGGTGCATCGCAGGCCGCAGTCCAGTAGGTTTCCAACTCCGCGTCCAGCCACATCAGCGTCAGCGAACATCCCTGCATGTCGAGACTGGTAACGTATTCACCCGTCTCGGGCGCCACGATCTCCAGCCCCGCCTCCTTCAACAGCTTGGAAATCCGGGTCCAGAGGACGAAGAGCTCCTCGTATTTCGTGGCGCCGAGACCGTTCAGCACCGTGGCGACGCGCGTAACGCCCTGCGGGCGTTCGGCAAGAAGCCTTTCGACGAGCAACGCCGCGATATCCCCGGCCGGCACGATGGCCTCTTCGCGGATGCCGGGCTCGCCGTGAATGCCGAGGCCGAGCGCCATGCGGCCCTTCGGCACGGTGAAAAGCGGACCGCCCGCGCCGGGCAAGGTACAACCACCGAAAGCGACGCCGAAGGAGACGGTTCGATCATTGGCATGGCGCGTGATGCGCTCCACCTCGTCGAGGGAAAGTCCGGCGTCCGCCGCCGCGCCCGCGACCTTGAACACGGCGAGATCGCCCGCAATGCCACGGCGCTTTTCATGCGCCTCGGACGGCGCGCTCGCCACATCATCGGTGACGGGAACGATGCGCACGTCGATGCCCTCGGCCCTGAGGCGTTCGGCAGCAACGCCGAAGTTCAGCACGTCGCCGGCATAGTTGCCGAAGCCGAGCAGGATGCCGCCACCGTGATGGGCCTGCCGGCAGACGCGCGCGACCGCCGCCGTCGAGGGCGAGGCAAAGACGTCGCCGGCAACCGCCGCGTCCGCCAAACCCGGGCCGACATAGCCGGCAAAGGCCGGATAGTGCCCCGAGCCGCCGCCAACAACGACCGAAACCTTGCCCTGCGGTACCTGCGTCGCACGTACCACGCCACCGCGCACGAGACGCACATGACGGCTGTAGAGATCGGCAAAACCGGCGAGTGCGGTGGCCGCGAAATCCTCCGGTGCATCGAAGATGGTGGTCATGGTGATCGTCCTCGTCTTGCTGGATCGTCTTGTCAGCGGCGCGGCAGGATGCGCCGCAGGTAGTCGCGGTTGGCAGCCGAGACCGAAAGGCCATCGCCGCCGTAGTGCTCGCAGAGGAAGGCGCTGCGGAAACCGTGCGCAAGCGCCATGCGGATGGCAGCGCGGTAGTTGATGATGCCGCTCTCCAGCGGTGCGGGGTGGGTGATGATCGCCCCCGTTCCCGGATCCTCCGTGCGCGTATAGTTCTTGACGTGCCAGTACTTCGCGAAGGGCGCGACCTTCGCCATCATCTCCTGCCAGTGCTCGACGGGGCGGTGCAGGCGGATGAGGTTGCCGAGATCCGCGTTGATGCCGACATTCGACAGGCCGACCGTCTCGACGAAGCGCACGCTGCTCTCGGCGGTTCCGAGATAGGTGTCCTCGTACATTTCCAGCGCCACCTCGATGCCGAGTTCCTCGGCATGGCGGCCGAGTGCGCGGATGCGCTCGACGGCCTTCTGCCAGACGGCCGGATCATCGGGATTGCGCGGGCCGTCGACCGTCCAGAACCAGAGCGCCTTCTTCTGCTCAGCCGTCAGCGGCTCGAAGAGGCCGAAGGAGACGGCGGACGCGCCGATCGCCTTTGCCGTGTCGATGACACGGTGGCCATAGGCGAGATGGGCATCGCCGTGGACCGGATCGATGACGCTGTGGCGGGAGGTGGAAATTGCCGGGATCGTCAGGCCGAGTGAACCCACCAGCGTCATGAACGTGTCGAGCCGTCCCGGCGAAAGGTCGGCAAGGCGCAGCCAGCTGTCTGTCGGGTCGAGCTCGGTGAAGCCGGCATCGACGACGTCATCGAGCGTTTCGGCCCATTCCTCGACGGACTGGTCCTGCACCGAGCGGCCGTCCGCCAGGAGGTTCGGATACTGGATCATCGCGGCCGCGATCGGCCAGGTTTCACGGGTCCATGCGGGCGCAGGAACGGTCATGGCAAACTCCTGATGGGGGATGGGTGGGGCACCGGCGGATCAGACCGTCGGGCTGCCGCCCTGCGGGGATTTGGGAACGCCGAACCGCCGCCGGCGCGAGACGCCGAGGAGCCAGAAGACGAGCGGCGAGAAGAGCAGCGCAAGGCCGATCAGCATCAGCGTCGTCACCAGCCCGTTCGACCAGAAGACCGAAAGCTGGCCGCCGGACAGGAGCATGGACTGCCGGAAGGCATCCTCTGCCTTGTCGCCGAGCACCATGGCAAGAACCAGCGGGGCCAGCGGGTAGTCGAGCTTCTTGAAGACATAGCCGACGAGGCCGAAGAGAAGCACCAGCCACATGTCGCTGACGGCGTTGCCGACCTGGTAGGCGCCGGACAGGATGATCGCGACGATGATCGGCCCGATGATGGCGAAGGGCACACGCAGGATCGACGCATAGAGCGGCACGGTGGCGATCACCAGCACCACGGCGACGATGTTGCCAAGATACATGGAGGCGATCAGGCCCCAGACGAAATCCGGCCGGTCGGTGAAGAGCGTCGGGCCGGGCGTGAGGCCCCAGATCATCAGGCCGCCCATCATGACGGCCGCGGTGGCCGAGCCCGGCACGCCGAGCGCCAGCATCGGCAGGAGGGCGGAGGTGCCGGCGGAATGGTCGGCCGTCTCCGGCGCCACGATGCCACGCGGATCCCCCTTGCCGAACTGCGACTTGTCGCGGGCCGAACGGCGGGCGACGCCGTAGCTCATGAAGGAGGCGGCCGTCGGCCCGGCGGGCGTGATGCCCATCCAGATGCCGATCAGCGTGGAGCGGGCGATGGTGAACCAGTAGCGCGGCATCTCGACCAGCGTGCGGCCGATCTCGCCGAGCTTGACGTGGGCCTTGATACCCTCGAAGCGCAGCCCCTCCTCCGTCGTCAGCAGCAGCTCGCCGATGCCGAAGAGGCCCATGACGGCGATCAGGAACGAGACGCCCTTGATGAGTTCGGGAATGTCGAAGGTCAGGCGCAGGTTGCCCGAAATCGTATCCATGCCGACGGAGGCGAGCGCGAAGCCGATCATCATGGAGACGAGCGTCTTGAACGGCGACTGGGCGCCCATCGAGATGAAGCTCGCAAAGGCGAGGAAATAGACGGCGAAATATTCCGGCGATGAGAAGCGCAGCGCGAAATTGGCAACCCAGCCGGAGAGCAGCGTGATCATCACGACGCCGGCAAGCGCGCCGAGGCCGGCCGAAACGAAGGCAAGCGTCAGCGCGCGGCTTGCCTCGCCCTTCTTGGCCATCGGATAGCCGTCGAAGGTGGTGGCGACGGAGGAGGGTTCGCCGGGAATGTTGAAGAGGATGGAGGTGGTGGAACCGCCGAAGAGCGCCCCCCAATACATGCACGAGAGCAGGATGATGGCCGAGATGGGATCCATCGAGAAGGTGAGCGGCAGGAGCAGCGACACGCCGTTCGGCGCGCCGAGGCCGGGCAGCACGCCAACCAGAATGCCGAGCGTAACGCCAAGCATCATGAGCAGGATGTGGTTGAAGCTCAGGATATGGCCGAAGCCATCCATGAGAAGACCGATATTTTCCATGTCTTTCCTCCGAAGACCGGCGCCTTCGCGCGGATCAGTAGATCCCGAAGAAGGCCTCGACCGGACCCTTCAGGAGCGGAACCTTGAAGCCGATCTCGAAAATGACGAAGAAGAAGAGGGCGACGCCGACGCCCGCGGCAAGGCTCGCCCACCACTTGTATCTGCCCTGGAAGGTCATCGTGCCGGCGATGTAGAGCGCCGTGCCGACATAGAGGCCGAGGAAGGTGGCGACCGCAGCGAAGGCAACAAGCGGCAGCAGGAAGCCGAGCACGACCTTGAAGCGCGCCATGTCGACGAAGATCTCGCCGCTGCCGCGATGCTTGACGACAGCATAGGCAAGGTTCATCGCGCTGCCGAAGACGATCAGGAGACCGATATAGAAGGGGAAATAGCCGGCATCCGGCCCCATCTCCGTCCAGCCCGCGCCGGCCTCGATCGAGCCGTAGGCGACGGCGATGCCGAAGGCGCCTGTCAGGAGTGCGACGCCCGTTTCCATGGCGAAACGGGAAAGCCCATTCGCGCTGTTCTCACGCATGGATCAGACCTTTCCGAAAGGGGTTGCGGATGCCGTGTCGGCATCCGCGCGGAACCTTGGGAGGTTCAGTTCGCAAGCCAGCCTTCGCGTTTCAGAACGGCGCTGACGGTGGCCTCGTCCTTCTTGATGAAGTCCGCAAACTCCGCGCCGCTCATATAGGTGCCGGACTGCGAGGTGTCGGCAAGATATTTCTGCCATTCCGGCGTCTCGGACACCTTCTTCAGGACATCCGCATAAAAGCTGACGACATCGGACTCGACGCCGGCGGCAAGCCACACGGTGCGGGGCATGGCGTAGTTGTCGATGGCGATGCCGCTGTCCTTGCAGGTCGGGATGTCGGCCCAGCCCTGGTCGCCGGCCACCTTCGCATCGCTCTTCAGCTTTTCCGATTTGAAGACGCAGACCGGCTTGACCATGCCGGCCTGCCACTGGCCGAGATTCTCGCTCGGATTGTTGACATTCGCCGCGACGTGATCGCCGGCGAGCTGAACGGCCGCCTCCCCGCCGCTCTTGAAGGGAACGTAGCCGATATCGGAACCGGTCGCCTCGTTGATCATGGAGGTGAGGATCTGGTCGACGTCCTTGGACTGGCTGCCGGCGACCTTGAGCGTGCCCGGCGCCGCCTTGGCTTTCTCGACGAAGTCGGCAGCCGTCTTGATGTCGGACTTGCCGTTGACCCAGAGCACGAATTCGTCGGAAGCGAGCGCGGCGACCGGCGTCAGGTCGGCTGCGGTGTAGGGCACCTTGGCGCGCACGGGCAGCAGATAGGCATTGTTCGTGCCGAAGGTCAGCTTGTGGGCGTCGCCCTTTGCCGTCGCGGCATAGACGAAGCCTTCAGCACCACCGGCACTGCCCTTGTTCGTCACCACCACCGGCGCCTTCATCAGCTCGTACTTGGCGATGATCGACTGGATGGTGCGGGCGAAGATATCGGTGCCGCCGCCGGGGCCGGCCGTGACGACGAATTCGACGGGGCGCTCCGGCTCAAAGGCAAAGGCCGGCAGCGCGACCCCCGATGCAGCCGCGACGATGCAGGCAATGGTAAGGGACTTTTTCATCTTGCTCCTCCGTTGGGATGATCCCGGCACGAACCTCCTCCGTGCCGGTATACCTCAAAATTTCGATCGATCAGGCGGCCGCCGAAAGCGCGGCGGCCTTTCTCGCCATGCGCGCGGCCAGAAGCAGCGCCTCGCGGCTCGCCCCGACATCGGCAATGCCCCTTCCGGCGATATCGTAGGCCGTGCCGTGGGCCGGCGTGCAGAGCGGGAACGGCAGGCCACCCATCATGGTGACGCCCTTGTCGAAGCCCATGAGCTTCATCGCGATCTGGCCCTGGTCGTGATACATGGTCATGACCGCCTGGAAGCCGTCTTTCAGGGCGCGCAGGAAGACGGTATCGGCCGGGAACGGACCCTCGACATCGAAGCCCCGCGCCTTCGCCGCGGCGACCGCGGGCTCGATGATGTCGATCTCCTCCATGCCGAAGGAACCGCCGTCGCCCGCATGCGGATTGAGGCCGGCGACCGCGATCTTCGGATTGTCGTAGCCCGCATTCTTCAAGCAATTGCTGGTCAGCTCGATCTCGGCGAGGATCGCCTCGAGCGAAAGCGCCGCCGCCACGTCCTTCAGCGGAATGTGCGAGGTGACACGCGCATTCCAGACCTTTTCCAGCACGTTGAATTCGCGGACCTTTCCGGTGAAGCCGATGACGTCGGCGACGAAGCGGATCTCGTCGTCATAACCCGGATAGGCGTAGCGCATGGCCTTCTTGTTGAAGGGCGTGAAGCAGACGGCACCAGCCTTGCCCTGGTCGGCAAGCTGCAACGCTGTGCGGAAATTGGCGGTGGCAAAGGTGCCGCCGGCAAGCGTCGCCTCGCCGCGCACCACATCCGCCGGGTCGAGATGAGCAAGATCGATGAAGACATGGCGCTCGCCGCTCGCCGCACCGAAGGTCTCGAGCGTTGCGGTTTCCAGGTCGAGATCGATGCCAGCCGCCTTGGCGCCCTCATCGAGAATACGGCGATCGCCAATGACCACGAGATGGGCCGCGGCCTTGACATCGTCGAGCGCGATGATGCGGGCGGTCAGCTCCGGGCTGATACCGGCCGGATCGCCCATGGCGAGCGCGATAACGGGGCGCGCGTCTTTTGCGCTCTCGGTCATGATGAAACTCCTCCGCTGCATTCTGTATGCAGCTTTCATACGGCATCAAAAATGCTGCATCAAGTCTTTTGTATTCTGTATGCAGCATTTTTTATTGACGCCACCGCCCGGGCTCTTCATGCTCGCACCAAATCGCCAACGCGGCCGGCGCCCTCGGGCTGGACTTGAAAGACGCAAGATCAAAGACATGGATGAGATCAGAAGCTTGGGGCTCCCGGAAGGCAGCCTGCCGGAACCGATCCGCCGCACGGCCCTGCACGACACGCTCGTCAGCCGTCTGCGCGACATGATCATCGAAGGGCACCTCTCTCCCGGAACGCGCCTCAACGAAGGTCAGCTCGGCCAGATGCTCGGCGTCTCGCGGACGCCCTTGCGCGAGGCCATCAAATATCTTGCGAGCGAAGGTCTGGTCGAACTCGTTCCCAGCCGCGGCGCGGTCGTGAAGCGTTTCGGGGCGAAGGACGTCAAGGACATGCTCTCGGTCCTAGCCACGCTGGAGGAACTGGCCGGCAGGCTTGCCTGCGCGAGCGCGCGCGACGAGGAGATCGCGGAAATCCGCCGTCTGCACGATGACATGGTCCGGCATTACAAGGCAGGAGACCGCCTGGAATACTACAAGCTCAACCAGGCGATCCACACGCGCATCGTTGCCATTTCCGGCAATGCCGCCCTCGCCGAGGTGCACGGCATGCTGCAGACCCGGCTAAAGCGCATCCGCTTCGTCGGCCATGAAGGTCCGGAGAAGTGGGCTGCCGCGGTTGGCGAACACGAGGAAATGGTGGCAGCGCTGGAAGCGCGCGATGCCGGCCGCTTGTCCGAAGTTCTCGGACGCCACCTGAAGAAGGCCTGGGAGCGCGTCAGCGAAACGCTGGAAGGCTCCAGCCGGTAGGAGCCGCACCACCTTAGCGGCCTCGGTGTTTCGCCCTACCCTGACGGCGGCGCCTCCCTTGCCGCTGCGCCCATGCGAGGCAAATCCGCGTCGAATTTTTCTTGCGGCACGCGCAACGCCGACAGCAGGTTCCAATTGCGGATCGGACCTCCACGGCACGGCTATCGCCAATCCGCAGCCCTGCCCTCCCCTCCCTCTTGCTCGACAAGACGGATCCACAAGCGGCCTCGACGTTCGATCCCCATACGCGCAGCGATTTTACGGCTGGGCCGGCGATTTCTCGCACCAGCCGGCAACGCCTTGAAACACCTCACCAAAGCCACCCCGCGGTTGCCACCCACTGGCCCTTCCGGGCAAGGAAAATCGCGGCCCCGCAAATTTGATGGTTTACAATAGTAATACAATATGATGTTTTACCCGCGCTGCTGAGGAGCAGCTTTCTTTGGGAGGACATCATGAAATTCAAAATCGCACTCGCGAGTGCCACGATCCTTGCTGCCTCGATGTTCAGCGCCGCATCCGCCGCCGAGCTGACCGTGGGCTTTTCGCAGATCGGGTCCGAGTCCGGCTGGCGCGCCGCCGAGACGACGCTCACCAAGCAGCAGGCCGAGCAGCGCGGCATCGACCTGAAATTCGCCGATGCGCAGCAGAAGCAGGAAAACCAGATCAAGGCGCTGCGCTCCTTCATTGCGCAGGGTGTCGATGCCATTCTCGTCGCCCCGGTCGTGGCAACCGGCTGGGACGAGGTGCTGCAGGAAGCCAAGGATGCGGAAATCCCGGTCATCCTGCTCGATCGCACGGTCGATGCCTCTGAGGACCTGTACCTGACAGCCGTCACCTCCGACCTCGTGCACGAGGGCAATGTCGCCGGCAAATGGCTGGTCGACACCGTCGCCGGCAAGCCGTGCAATGTCGTCGAACTCCAGGGCACGACCGGTTCCTCGCCGGCCATCGACCGCAAGAAGGGCTTTGAGGAGGCGCTGGCCGGCAAGGACAACCTGAAGATCATTCGCAGTCAGACCGGCGACTTCACCCGCACCAAGGGCAAGGAAGTCATGGAAAGCTTCCTGAAGGCGGAAGACGGCGGCAAGAACATCTGCGCGCTCTACGCCCACAACGACGACATGGCCGTCGGCGCGATCCAGGCGATCAAGGAAGCCGGCCTGAAGCCGGGCACGGACATCCTCGTCGTCTCGATCGACGCCGTACCCGACATCTTCCAGGCGATGGCCGCCGGCGAAGCCAATGCCACGGTCGAGCTGACGCCGAACATGGCAGGCCCCGCCTTCGACGCGCTTGATGCCTTCCGCAAGGACGGCAAGGCACCGCCGAAGTGGATCCAGACGGAATCGAAGCTCTATACGCAGGCTGATGATCCGGCGAAGGTCTACGAGGAGAAGAAGGGCCTCGGCTACTGATCTCTCTGGAGCCCCGCATCCGGCCACCGGCCGGCGCGGCGCACTGCCAGGCCCGCTGCCTCTCCTGGAGGCGGCGGGCGGCCATCCACATCCGGGTCGGGATCATGCAGCCTGCCAGTTCCTACATTCTCTCGGCGACGGGGATCGACAAGATCTTCCCAGGCGCCAAGGCACTGAGCCGCGTCGATTTCTCTCTGCGGCGCGGCGAGGTGCATGCGCTGCTCGGCGAAAACGGTGCCGGCAAGTCGACGCTCGTCAAGTGCCTCACCGGCGCCTATCGCCGGGATGGCGGACACATCCTCGTCGATGGCGCCGACGTCGATCCGCAAAGCACGCTGGAGGCCCAGAACCTCGGCATCGGCACCGTCTACCAGGAAGTGAACCTGCTTTCGAACCTGACAGTCGCCGAGAACCTTTTCCTCGGTCGTCAGCCAAGACGTTTCCGTCTTATCGACACCCGCGAGATGAACCACCGGGCGAGAGCGCTGCTTGCCGAATACGATCTTGACATCGACGTCACCGCCGAGCTCGCTGCCTATTCCGTCGCGGTACAGCAGGTCGTCGCCATCGCCCGCGCGGTCGACCTGTCGGGCAAGGTGCTGATCCTCGACGAGCCAACCGCCAGCCTCGACACGCACGAAGTGGCGATGCTGTTTGGCATTGTGCGTCGGTTGAAGGCCCGCGGCCTCGGCATCGTCTTCATCACCCACTTCCTCGAGCAGGTCTACGAGATTTCCGACCGCATCACCGTGCTGCGCAACGGCCAACGCGTCGGCACACGCGAGACGGCAGACCTGCCGCGCCGCGACCTGATCGCCATGATGCTCGGCCGCGAACTGGTGCAGGAAGTTTCGGCTGAACATGGCGCAAAGGCCGAGGCCCGCGCGGTCCGCTTCCGCTTCCGCAATTTCGGCCGCAAGGGCCATATCCAGCCGTTCGACCTCGATGTCGGCGCCGGCGAGGTCGTCGGCATTGCCGGCCTGCTCGGCTCCGGCCGCACGGAAACCGCCGAGATCCTCTTCGGCGCCGAGCGCGCCGACAGCGGCACGGCGGAGGGCGACGGCCGGGCACTCGACCTCTCATCCCCCCGCGCCGCCATCCGCGAGAAATTCGGCTTCTGCCCGGAAGACCGCAAGATCGACGGCATCATCGGCGACCTCTCCGTGCGCGAAAACATCGCACTCGCCCTCCAGGCCCGCCGCGGCTGGGCGCGGCCGATCAGCCGTGGCGAACAGGACCGGCTGGCGGACCACTACATCAAGGCGCTCGACATCCGCACGAGCGATCGGGAGAAGCCGATCAAGCTGCTTTCCGGCGGCAACCAGCAGAAGGCGATCCTCGCCCGCTGGCTCGCCACCAACCCGGACTTCCTCATCCTCGACGAGCCGACGCGCGGCATCGATGTCGGCGCGCATACGGAGATCATCCGGCTCATCGAATCCCTCTGCGAGAAAGGCATGTCGCTGATCGTCATCTCCTCCGAACTCGAAGAGCTGGTCGCCTATTCCAGCCGCGTCATCGTGCTGCGCGACCGGGCGCATGTCGCCGAACTCACCGGCAGCGCGGTCACCACGGACGGCATCGTCGAGGCGATCGCTACCTCCACCGGGAGGATCGACGCATGAACACGACCGTGAAAACCTACGCCATCAGGCTCTTTCCGCAGATCGCGGCGCTCGCCATCATCCTCCTGATGGTGTCGATCGCCTTTCCGGACTTCTTTCGCCTCGAAATGCAGAACGGCCGTCTCTATGGCAGCGTCATCGACATCCTCAACCGCGGCGCGCCGGTGGCGCTGCTGGCGATCGGCATGACTATCGTCATCGCCACCAAGGGCATCGACCTGTCGGTCGGCGCCATCATGGCGATCTGTGGGGCAGTGGCCGCCGCCTGCATCACGGAAGGTTACGGGCTGGTGGCGACGCTCACCATCACCATCGGCACAGGACTTCTCTGCGGCCTGTGGAACGGCGTCCTCGTTGCCGTGCTCGATATTCAGCCGATCATCGCGACCCTGGTGCTGATGGTCGCCGGACGCGGCATCGCCCAGCTCATCACCGAAGGGGCGATCCTCACCTTCAACGATGCCGGTCTCATCTTCATCGGCAGCGGCTCGTTTCTCGGCCTGCCCATGCCGATCGTCATCTGGCTCGTCTTCGGCCTTGCCGTGGCCATGCTCGTGCGCCGCACGGCGCTCGGCATGCTCATCGAGGCGCTCGGCGTCAACCGGCGCGCCTCCACGCTCTCGGGCGTCTCCACCGGCGTGCTGCTGATCGCCGCCTATGTGCTCTCGGGCCTCTGCGCCGCCCTCGCCGGCATCATCGCCGCCGCCGATATCCGTGGCGCGGATGCCAACAATGCCGGCCTCTGGCTGGAGCTCGACGCGATCCTCGCGGTCGTCGTCGGCGGCACCTCGCTGCTCGGCGGGCGCTTCTCCATCGCCGCCTCGCTGCTCGGCGCCCTCATCATCCAGTCGATCAACACCGGCATCCTCTTGTCCGGCTTCCCGCCCGAGTTCAACCTGATCATCAAAGCGGCGATCATCGTTCTGATCCTCGTCATCCAGTCGCCGCGCGCACAGTCGGCCTTCGTCTTCCTCTCCCGCGCGCAGGCGGCGGCAAGCAAGACCGGCGAGGAGACGAAATGAACCCGCGTTATCTTCCCCTCACCGCTACGATTGCGATCTTCCTCATCGCCTATGCCGTCTGCTTCGCGCAGTACCCCAACATGCTGTCGACGCGGGTGATCGGCAACCTCCTGACCGACAATGCCTTCCTCGGAATCGCGGCGGTCGGAATGACCTTCGTGATCCTGTCGGGCGGCATCGATCTATCGATCGGTGCGATCATCGCCTTCACGGGCGTGCTTCTCGCCGTGCTGTTGCAATCGACGGCGATCCATCCGCTTGCCGCCTTCGTGCTGGCGCTTCTCGTCACCACCGCCTTTGGCGCTTTGATGGGTGCGATCATCCATCACCTCGAAATGCCGCCCTTCATCGTCACGCTCGCCGGCATGTTCCTGGCGCGCGGCATGGCCTTCGTGCTGTCGATCGATTCCATCCCGATCAAGCACCCCTTCTACGCTACCCTGAAGAGCGTCTACTACAAGCTGCCCGGTGGCGGGCGCATCACCCTCATCGGCGGGCTGATGCTCCTCGTCTTCGCTGCCGGCATTCTGATCGCCCACCGCACCCGCTTCGGCGCCAACATCTACGCGCTCGGCGGCGGCACGGCGACGGCACGGCTGATGGGCGTGCCGATCGGGCGCACGACGGTGATGATCTATGCCCTTTCCGGTTTTCTTGCAGGGCTTTCCGGCATCGTCTTCTCGCTCTACACCTCTGCCGGTTATTCGCTTGCCACCGTCGGCGTGGAGCTCGACGCGATCGCCGCGGTCGTGATCGGCGGCACACTGCTGACCGGCGGCTCCGGCTTCGTCGCCGGCACATTGGTCGGCATCCTCATTCAGGGCCTCATCCAAACCTACATTACCTTCGATGGATCGCTGTCGAGCTGGTGGACGAAGATCCTGATCGGCCTGTTGCTGTTCGCCTTCATCCTGCTCCAGAAGGGCCTGATCCTCGTGGCGGATCGGCGGAGGCAACATGCCTGAAACGCATCCTGCCGCCTTCGCCCGTATCCGAAACCCCGACGGCTAGGCGGGGACGAACCGGTGCGCAAGAAGGGCCTGCTCGAAACGATGATGAACGGACCCGTGGCCAGCACCAGCCACTCGCAGGTCGTGGGCGAACTCGGCAGGGCGATCGTCGCCGGCGAATTTGCGGTTGGCGCCACGCTGCCGGGCGACGCGGAACTCGAGGCCCGCTTCGGCGTCTCGCGCACGGTGCTTCGCGAAGCGATGAAGACGCTGGCAGCCAAGGGGCTCGTCGTTCCCCGCGCCCGCATCGGCACGCGCGTCACGGCAAAGACCCAGTGGAACCTCTTCGACAGCGACATTCTTACCTGGCACTTCGCCGTCGGTGTGGACGAGCAGTTCCTCGTTCACCTCAGCGAGATCCGCCTCGGTTTCGAGCCACAGGCCGCCGCCCTCGCCGCCCGCCACGCGAGCGAGACCGACATCAACCAGATGATGCTGCTTGCCGTCGCCATGGGCGATCCGGCCCACACACCGGAAACCCTGGCGCTCGCCGATCTTCGTTTCCACCTCAGCGTGATCGACGCCGCGCGCAATCCTTTCATGCGTACGGTGGGCAGCCTCATCGAGGCAGCGCTGGCCGGCATCTTCAAGCTCTCTTCGCCCGCCGCCGACCAGATCAAGATCGGCGACGTCGCCGCGAGCCATATGCGTATCGTCGAGGAAATTCGCCGGCGCGACGAAGACGGCGCCCGGCGTGCCATGGAAACGGTTATCCGCGTCGGCCGCAACCGCCTGACGGACACGCTGGCGCGGAAGCAGCCGTAGCGCTCAAGTCCCGCCATTAGAACGTCATTGCCCCATGCGCGCTTGCCACCGCCTTGCGCAAGTCCTCGATCGCGCCGTTGGATGCCGTGGGACGCTCCTTGCCCTCCAGCTCGCGCGGCATCTTCCAGCCGGGATCGACGCCTTCCATGTTGGGCAGTTCGTGAGCGATACCCTTGTGGCAGTCGATGCAGGTCGCCTTGCCGGGCAGGAGGAACTTGGCATGGATGTCCGCCGCACGCTGGGTCTGCTTGGTGAAATCCATCGCCACGGACGAATGGCAGTTGCGGCATTCCAGACTGTCATTCGCCTTCAGCCGCGCCCATTCGTGCTGGGCAAGCTCCAGCCGCTTGTCGAGGAATTTCTCGCGCGTGTTGATCGTGCCGAAGATCTTGCCCCAGACCTCCTTCGATGCCTGCATCTTGCGGGCGATCTTGTCGGTCCACTCATGCGGCACATGGCAATCCGGACAGGAGGCACGCACGCCGGAGCGGTTGGTGAAATGCACCGTATTGGTTAGTTCCTGATAGACGTTGTCCCGCATCTCATGGCACGAGGTGCAGAATGTCTCCGTGTTCGTCAGCTCCAGCGCCGTGTTGAAGGCACCCCAGAACATGACCCCGCCGACAAAGCCGCCAAGCGTCAGGAAGGCGAGGCTGAGCGTTGCCGCGGGCGTGGTCAGCATGGTCCAGACCCAAGCGATCAGTGCCTTGATGCGCGCCACCATCACTCGCTTCCCGCCTTTGTGACACCCATCTCGCTCATGTCCTTGAACGTGTTCTCGACGAGCGGCTTCCTGTCGGCCTGCGGCACATGGCAGGCGGTGCAGAAGTAGCGCCGCGGCGAGACGTCCGCGAGCATCTGGCCCTCGCGCGTCATGTAGTGGGTGATGCTGATCATGGGCGCGCCGGCATCCTGCGAGAATTCACGCTTGTGGCAGGAAAGACAGCGGTTGGCATTGACCGACAACTGGTAGCCGTCGATCGAGTGCGGGATGACCGGCGGCTGTTCCGGGTAGGCGCGCATGCGCCTGATATCGTCGACGATCCATTTCGGCAGGGGATCGGCCGGCAGGGTCTGCATCGCGTCCCCCTGCGGGCCGGAAAGCTGCGGCACCATCTGCGCCATGGCCCCGGTGGCAAGCACCGCAACGCCGATCGCGGCGAAAATCCATCCGGGGCTCGGGGTCAGGCGACGGGTTCGATCTTGACTGCGCATTTCTTGAAATCCGTCTGTTTCGAGATGGGGTCGGTGGCGTCGAGCGTAACCTTGTTGATGAGCTGGCTGGCATCGAACCACGGCACGAAGATCACGCCCGGCGGCATGCGGTTGCGCCCGCGCGTCTCGACGCGCGAGCGGATCTCGCCGCGCCGGGAGATGATGCGGATTTCCGATCCCTGGTTGAGGCCGCGCTTGCGCGCATCGTCGGCATTCATGAAGCAGCGCGCGCCGGGGAAGGCCTTGTAGAGCTCTGGCACGCGCATGGTCATCGAGCCGGAGTGCCAGTGCTCCAGCACGCGGCCGGTGACGAGCCAGGTGTCGTATTCGTTGTCGGGGGATTCGGCCGGCGGCTCGTAGGGCACGGCGATGATCGCCGCCTTGCCGTCCTTGTTGCCGTAGAATTTAACCCCTTCGCCGGCCTTCACATAGGGATCGTAACCCTCACGGTAACGCCACAGCGTCTCCTTGCCGTCGACCACCGGCCAGCGCAGACCGCGCACCTCATGATAGGTGTCGTAAGGCGCAAGATCGTGGCCATGGCCGCGGCCGAAGGCAGCATACTCCTCGAACAGCCCCTTCTGCAGGTAGAAGCCGAACTGCTGCGCCTCGTTGTTGGCGTGGTCGGGACTGATCTCGCTGACGGGAAACTTCGCCACATCGCTCTCGGCAAACAGCACCTGGTAGAGCGTCTTGCCCTTGTAGGCGGGGTTGGCCGCCAGGATCTCCGCCGGCCAGACCTCGTCCGTGGTGAAGCGCTTGGAGAACTCGACCATCTGCCAGAGATCGGACCGCGCCTCGCCCGGCGCTTGCACAAGCTGATGCCAGACATGGGTTCGTCGCTCGGCATTCCCGTAGGCGCCCTCCTTCTCCACCCACATGGCGGCTGGGAGGATGAGGTCCGCGCTCATCGCCGTGATCGTCGGATAGGCATCCGACACGACAATGAAGTTCTCCGGGTTGCGATAGCCCTTGTAGGTCTCGTTCGAGGTGTTCGGACCGGCCTGGACGTTGTTGTTGACCTGCACCCAGTAGAAATTGAGCTTGCCGTCACGAAGCATGCGGTCCTGCTGGACGGCGTGGTAGCCGGGCTTTTCCGGGATGAGCCCGTGCGGCACGCGCCAGATTTCTTCCGCATGCTTGCGGTGTTCCGGGTTTGTCACCACCATGTCGGCCGGCAGGCGGTGGGCGAAGGTTCCGACCTCGCGCGCCGTGCCGCAGGCCGACGGCTGGCCGGTCAGCGAGAACGGACTGTTGCCGGGCTCGGAGATCTTGCCCGTCAGAAGATGGAGGTTATAGACCATCTGGTTCGCCCAGACGCCGCGCACATGCTGGTTGAAGCCCATGGTCCAGAGCGACATGACCTTGCGGTCCGGGTCGGCATAGAGCTCGGCGAGTTGCTTGAGGAAGCCAGCCTCGACGCCGGTCATCTCGACCGCCTTTTCCAGCGTGTATTCGGCAACGAAGGCCTTGAAGGCTTCGTAGTCCATCGGTTCCGTCTTGCCCGGATCGGCGGAATTGGCCGCCTTGACCTCCACTGGGTCGTCCGGCCTGAGGCCATAGCCGATATCGGTGACGCCGCGCACGAACTTCGTGTGGTTGCGTACGAAATCCTCGTTCACCCGGCCGGACTGGATGATGTGGTTGGCGATATAGTTGAGGATCACCAGGTCCGTGCCCGGCTTGAAGACCATCGGGATGTCGGCAAGGTCCATGCTGCGATGGGTGAAGGTGGACAAAACGGCCACGCGCACATGCTCGTTGCCAAGCCGCCGGTCGGCGATGCGCGTCCACAGGATCGGGTGCATCTCCGCCATATTCGAGCCCCAGAGCACGAAGGCATCGGCATGCTCGAAGTCGTCGTAGCAGCCCATCGGCTCGTCCATGCCGAAGGTGCGCATGAAGGCGACGGCGGCAGAGGCCATGCAGTGGCGGGCGTTCGGGTCGAGATTGTTCGAGCGGAAGCCGGCGCGCATCAGCTTGGTCGCGGCATAGCCCTCGAAGATCGTCCACTGACCGGAACCGAACATGCCGACAGCGGTTGGCCCCTTTTCCTTCAGCACCTTCTTGGCCTGGTCGGCCATCACGTCGAAGGCCTCTTCCCAGGTCACCGGCTCGAACTCGCCGTCCTTGGCATAGACGCCGTTTCGCTTGCGCAGAAGCGGCGCTGTCAGGCGGTCCGTACCGTACATGATCTTCGACAGGAAATAGCCCTTGATGCAGTTGAGACCGCGATTGACCTCAGCCTGCATGTCACCGTGCGTGGCGACGACCTTGCCCTCCTTGACGCCCACCATGACGCCGCAGCCGGTGCCGCAGAAGCGGCAGGGCGCCTTGTCCCATTTGATCTCCAGCGCGCTCACCCCGCCCGGAACCGGCTGGGCGACGGCAGGCAGCGCGATGCCTGCCGCCGCCGCCGCAACGCCCGCCGCCTGGGCCTTCAGGATGTCACGCCGCGTCAGTTCGCTGCCCATGCACCTCGTCCTCTTCCAATTCGACATGCTCGAAAACCATGTTCGCCGCGATCACGCCGTCGAGGACGGAGATGCGCATCAGCGTATCCCCGAGCACACCGGTGTTCGGCCCCTCTATGACGACGACGATCTTGCCTTTGTCCGCACCGTGCACCTCGACATTGTCGATGGTCGCAAGTGTCGCCAACACGCTGTCAAGCGCGCCCAGCTTCGTGGCGACCACAGCGCTGGAGATATGATGGCGCCGCTGTTCAGACATGGGCGGCCTCCGCGCCTCGCGGCGCGGTCGCAACCGCGCCGACGGGACAGACGGAAATGCAGGCGCCACAGCCCGTGCAGGCCTCGGCCGTCAGCTCCGGCACGAACGGCCCGCCACGCACCGGCCGAAAGCGAATGGCGCCGGTGGGACAGGCGTCACGGCAGGCCTGGCAATCAACCCCTTGGAACGGCAGGCAGGAAGGCCCGATGGCAACGGCATGATCGAAGCGGGCGGCAAGCCCATCGGTGAACACCGGCTCGGGACAGCTTTGCGCGCAGGCGCCGCAGAAAGTGCATTCCGCCACGGAAAAATCGAGAAGAGGCACTCCATCGACAAGACCGACAATGCCGGTCGGACAGTGTTCGACGCATTGCCCGCAGCCCGTGCAGGCTGCAAGCCCGCCTTCCGCAATCCCGGGCGGGCGAATACCGGCGACCGCGGCGCGCCTGCCACCGCTCAGAAACATCCGCCTGGAAAGGACTTGCTGCGTCATGACCGTGCCTCAATGACCGGGCGGACCCGGCGGGCCGTAGAGGATCTGAAACATCCAGACGAGGAAACCATAACCGCCGACCACACCGACAGCGACGATCGGCCAGATGCCGAAAGCAAGGACAAAGAACGTAACAAGCTCCCGTCGCCGTCGAGATACGGGTTGTTGCGGCGTCAGTTGTTCCGGGGCGACCTCAGACAAGGAACATGTCCTCCGATACCATTCAGTGCCGCAATACTAGCATTGCCCCCCTGAAAATAAAGTGAAATAAATATTTCCATTTTACTCAAGAATACTTTTGCGCAATATCAATTGTCGATATATTCGCACAGATATAACGATTCAAAGAATTTCTTATAAAATGAATGAAAAATACAGAATTAAATGTCGCGATCCGAGGCAAATATTAGACATTTGTCATTTCAGAGGAAAAACTATTCGCGGGGAAACAGGGTTTCTGGCCTGTCTTCGAGGAGCACGTCGCAGCTGCACCCCGGCAAACATCCGCCAGGCAGGGTGGCCATTCCGAATTCGCCCCCACGCATATCTCACCTCGCGGGTGCTCGTGGTGCCAGAAGGACAGGAGGCTGGACGTTGGAGCAACGCTTTTGCTGTCGCACGAATCCGCAGGCCTACCGAAGCCAACGACCTTTCCATTCACGGCAATCCCGCTGATCGCATCGATCGGCGGGGGCACGCGCTCTTCAAACGCGAAGATCCTTCGCGAGCGTTTCGATGTCGCCGAGATACCGCCGCAAACGGGCGGGATTGTCGGGAAGCTCCGGTCGCGCGGCCGCCCAGCCGATATAGGTGAGCGCGCGCAGCAGCAGGAACAGCGGCAGGTGCTGGAAATCCGGTTCCGCCTGCGGCCGGACGGCAGTATAGCCTTCCAGCAAGGCCGCGCGCAGCTGCGGGTAGTCCGGCTCGTGCCTGTTGCGCAGCAGCGCGGTTGCCAGATCGAACAGCCGGAAACCGAAGCCGCAGTCGTCGAAGTCGATGAAGGCGACCGCGCCATCCGCCACGAGGACGTTTTCGCGCACGAGGTCGGCATGGATCAGGCCGTAGTCCAGACCTGGCGCCAGCGCCGAAAGCGGTGGCAGCAGACGGTCCCGCAGGCGCGCAAGGTCATCCCGCTGCGTCGGCGCAAGCAGCGGGCAATCCCAGAACCGGCCCCAGAAGGGCGCCTGCCCCAGCAACCCTTCGACATCCCAGGCCGGGCGCTCGAATCCCGCCGCCTGCACGAAACCATCGGCTACGTCGTGAAGGCGCGCCATTTCCTGCCCGATGACGCGAAAGAGCGCCGGCAGGTCGCGGCCGGTACGCGGAAGCGGAGCTCCGGTATGGCCGAGCGGCTCGCCCTCCATCCAGCCAATCAGATCGGCATAGTGCGGAGCAGAGCTCTCCGGAGAAGGCAGGACGGCGAGCAGGCTGCCATCCGCCGCGGCGATCGGCAGCGGCACGGATATGCCTTTCTCACGCAGCACCGCCATGAAGGCGAGTTCGGAGGCAAGCGCCACGGGCGAATGATAAGCAGGGCGGTGCAGCCGCAAGGCCGCCGGACGGCCATCCCGCAGGCGGACCTTGAAGACCGCGTTCTCGCGGTATTTCAACAATTCAGGCACCTGGTCCGGCAGGTTCCAATGCGCAATGGCGCTCGCCGCCCGTGCCGTCAGGGTTGCGATCATGTCGTCCATCGCGTCACAGCCCACCCAGCACGTCGTCGAGCGCTGCCAGCATCAAATCGGCATTCTCCCGGGAGAAGGGCATGGGCGGGCGGATCTTTGTGGCGTTCTGGTGGATGCCGAGCTTGCCCATCAGCACACCACGCTCGCGCATGCCGTTGACGACCCGCGTGGCGATGTCCGAGGCGGGCGTCTTTTCCTGCCGGTCGAGCACCAGTTCGGCCCCGAAGAACAGGCCGCTGCCACGCACATTGCCGATCAGCGGGTGTTTGTCCGCCAGCTTCTGCAACCCCGCACAGGCATAGGCGCCGACATGAAGCGCGTTCTCCTGCAGCTTCTCCTCCTCCAGCACGTCGAGCACGGCCATGGCCGCAGCGCAGGAGACCGGATTGCCTCCAAAGGTGTTGAAGTAACGAAACGCCTTTCGAAACGCATTCAGCGTTTCGGATGCGGCGACGACACCACCGACCGGATGGCCATTGCCCATCGGCTTGCCGAGGGTGACGATATCAGGGAGGATGCCGGCCTTCTGGTGCCCCCAAAGGTGGGTGCCGGTACGGCCAAAACCGGGCTGCACCTCGTCGCAGATGACAAGGCCTCCGGCCTTCCTTGCCGCCGCGACGGCGGGCGCCAGGAAGTCTTCCGGCAGGTCCGGAAAACCCTCATTGGCGAAGAACGGATCGATGATCAGCGCGGAAAAGCCGAAGGGACTTTCCTGCAGCGAGGCGATTGCTGCCTCCACCGCAGCGGCCCAGGCCTCGGCAAAGGTCTTGCCGCCCTCCCCGCCGAGCGGACGATAGGCATCCGGCGCCGGCACATGGCGGACATGGCCACCGTAGCCGCCGACCGGCGGCATGCGCGTCGAGAGTTGCGAGACCGCCGTCGTGTTGCCGTGATAGGTGAAATCGGTGGCGATGACACCCGTCCTGCCGGTCACCGCCTGCGCCATGCGCAAGGCCACGTCGTTGGCCTCGCTGCCGGTGCAGGTAAGGATGGCCGTGTCGAGGCTTCTGTCGAAGGTCGCCGTCAGCCGCTCGACATAGTCAAGAATCCCTTCATGCAGGTAGCGTGTGTGGGTATTGAGCGTCGAGGCCTGCCGGCAGATCGCCTCGACCACCCGCGGATGGCAATGGCCGACATGCGGCACGTTGTTGTAGCAATCGAGATATTTGCGCCCGTCCGCATCCCACAAAACGACGCCCTCGCCTCTGACCAGATGCACCGGGTCGTCATAGAAGAGCGACATGTTGCGGCCGAGCAGCTGCTCGCGGCGGGCGCGCAAGGCTTGTGCGCCGGTCATTCTAGCGCCCTTCCGCCGCACTGAGGCCGGCATCCAGCGCCGAGACGATCTTCTCTACATCAGCGGCCGTGATGACGAGCGGCGGCGAGATGATGACATTGCTGCCCGACGTGCGGACCATCACGCCCTCATCATAGGCAACATCGTAGACCTTCTGCACCACATCCTTGGCGGCTGCACTCTTATTCGGGCGGTCGGAGACGAGCTCCAGCGCCACCATCAGCCCCTTGCCGCGCACATCGCCGACCAGTTCGTGTTTGGCCTTCAGCCCCTCAAGACCGGTGATCAGCTCGACACCGCGTGCGGCCGCATTGGCGGCGGTGTCGACGCGGGCGGTTTCCTTCAGCGTCGCCAGTGCCGCCGCCGCGCCGACCGGATGGCCGGAATAGGTATAGCCGTGACCGATGGCGCCGAAGGAATCCTTGTTGGCTTCGAAGGCATTGACAACCTTGTCGGCGATCATCACCGCACCGAAGGGGAAGTAGCCGTTGGTGATCGCCTTGGCGGTGGTCATCATGTCGGGCTTGACGCCCCAGCCGCGCGAGCCGGTCCAGGCCCCGGTGCGGCCGAAGGCGGTGATAACCTCGTCAGCGATGAGGAGAATGCCGTGCCTGTCGCAGATGGCGCGCATCAGCGGCATGAAAGTCTCGTGCGGCACGATGACACCGCCGGCGCCCAGCACCGGCTCCATGATGAAGGCGGCGATGGTGTCGGCGCCCTGGAAGGCAATCTCGTCCTCGAACTGGCGGGCGATCGCCTGGGCGATTTCAGCCGGGTCGCTGGTGTTGAAGGGGTTGCGATAGGGATAGGGCGCGGCAAGATGGAAGACGCCGGGCAGCAGCGGCTCGTAGTTGCGGCGGAAATTGGCGTTGCCGTTGACCGAGGCGCCGCCGAAATGCGTACCGTGATAGCCCTTCTTCAGCGCCACGAACTTGGTGCGCTCCGGCTGACCGTTGATCTTGTGGAACTGGCGCGCGAGCCTGAGTGCCGTCTCGACGGAATCCGAGCCACCCGAGGTGAAAAAGGCGCGGGTAAGGCCGTCCTCCTTAAAAAACGCCGCCAGCTCATAGGACAGTTCGATCAGCGGCGAATTGGTGGTGCCGCGGAAGGTGGAATAATAGGGCAGTTCGTCGAGCTGGTCGCGGATCGCCTTCTTCACCGGCTCGCAGGAATAGCCGAGGTTGACGTTCCACAGGCCACCGACGGCATCCAGCACCGTCTTGCCGTGGATATCCACCACCGAAACGCCCTCGCCTGCATTGATGATGCGCGGGGGCTTTGCCTGCATTTCGGCCGGATGCGCCATGGGGTGCCAGAGATGGCGGGCGTTGTTCTCGATCAGGAAGTTGGAATCGCGCATGGGATATCCTTTCAAAGTCCAAGCATGTTCAGCGCCTGCGCGTAGCTTTCGGCAGGCCGGGTCACGTCGAAATGCACATGGGGAAGGCCGATGGCCACCGCACCCTCTATGTTCTTCTTCTGGTCATCGACGAAGACACAGTCGGCGCGGGCAAGCCCCAGTTCCGCCAGCACCTGTTCGTAGGCGCGTGGATCGGGCTTCAGGATCTTCGTGTATGTCGCATCGACGATGACATCGAAAAGGTCGATCAGCGGAAAGCGCTTGCGAAAGCTTTCGCCGTAGAAAAGGTCGAGTTCGTTGGAGAGGATGGCGAGCTTCAGCCCGGCCGCCTTGGCTTTCAGGATCGCATCGCGCGCCTCGGGGCGCAGGACAAGCTCGGGATCCGCCCCGCGCGCCCGCTGTACGAAGGTCTTCATGTCCGTCCAGTCCTCGCCGAGCAGCGCGCCGACCTCCTGCGTGCGCGTCATCCAATAGTCGCGCTCGGTGATTTCTCGCGTCTGCAGCGATACCCACAGAGGGTCGGTAGCGGGGTCGAACGGACCGCGCCAGGTCAGCGTGCCGGCCGGAAGGCCGAGCGTCCGCTCGGTAACGTCGTGCGTTTCGAACAGCGTGCGGGTGACGACACCGCCGAAATCGAGGATCAATGCCCGCTGCGCTTCCGTCATGCCGCCTGCCCCTTCTCGACGATGCCTTCGGCGACCCAGCGGTCGAAAACTTCCAGCGCCCTTGCGGCGAAGTCAGGAGCATTGATGTGCGCATCGACCTCTTCGAAGGCGACCGAGGCCGGCATGGCACGGCGCATCTCGTCGAGGAAGGCATCCAGCGCATCCGGTTCATGCAGCGGCTCGCCCTCCCGGTCCCATTCCTGGATGCCTTGCGTCGGCAGCAGGAAGGCGACCGGCGCACTCGCGCCTCCCAGCTTGGCGGCGACCACGCGGGCAACTGCGCGGCGCTCATCGGGCGAGACGGTGACGGAGGCGATCAACCGATTGTGTGCATGATAGGGCCGGCCGGCGAAACGATCCGGCGTCTCCTGCCAGGCGGGCATATCCACCATATCGACCGCGCCGGGCGCGACAATCTGCGGAATGCCGGCGCGGCCTGCATTTTCCATACGGTCCGGCCCGGAGACGGCGACCGAACCGTTCTGCGCATTGGTCACTTCCTGGATGCAAAAATCGAAGACGGCGGCAAAGCCCCGCTGCGCCGCGACCGCCTCATAGGCACGCCCGCCCATGCCTGTGGAATGGAAGACGGCAACGTCGTAGCCGCGCCGCTCCAGCTCCGGCTTCAGCACCTTCATATAGCTGAGGCAGGAGGAGCCGAGCGAGGTCATGCCGACCAGCGGGCGCTGGCGGCCGGGCCGCTCGCCAGCCTTGGCAGCGCCGACGACCGCGCCGGACGCCTGCGACAGCACCGCCCGGCAGATCGGATTGAGACCGTAGAGCCCGCCGGCCCACAGGATCATCATCAGGTCGGGCGCGATGCGCTCCGGCGGCAGGAGATGGGAATAGGCGATGGTGGAGACGATGAACTTCGGCACGCCGAGCGGCAGCACGGCTGCGACATCGAGCGCAAGGTCGGTGCCGAGCGAGCCACCAAGCGCGATCATGCCGTCCACCGCTCCTGCATCAGAGAGCCGGCGCACCAGCGCCGCCGCGCCCCTGGCCATCAGCGCCATAGCGGTGTTCTCGTCGCCGCTGCTGGTGATCGCCTCCATTGTGGTGCCGGCGGCGGCGGCGATGTCATGCTTGGAATGGCCCGGCACATAGGGCGGGTCGCCGAGCACGCTGACATCGACCAGAACGGGAACGCCACCGGCCTTGCCGATGACCTCGGCCATAAACAGCAGTTCCTCGCTCTTGGTGTCTCCGGTGCCGATCACCAGAATATGGGGCAGACGGGCGCTGGCGCTCATCGACCATTCCTCCTCGATTGAATGGCGGAACCGACCTTCCGGCCGACCTGATAGAATGCATTGGAACCAACCGATGCGTGGCCCGGCGCCCGGCGCCCCTGCACGAGAAGATACCCGGCGCCCGCCATCCGCGTCAGCCCCCTCCCCGCGCCCTTCACGGACATGACGTCCCGACCCATGCTGGCTGTGGCACTCATACCCGTTCTCTCCCCGTCAAGCCCGGCTCCCCTCAGGCGCTGTCGCGAGATGTTACGACAGATACTTAACATGCGAATTAATCTGGCAGGAAGTTTGATCGTTTGCAAGTCTGTATTTGAAGCTATGGTTTGCATAATGAACCGTTGGAATCCTTTCTGCTTTTCCGATCCAGGCTCCTTCAAGCGGAAGCTACCAAAGGGACGTGGCCCGATATCCTGGGCACTCTTGACAGAAGCCGCCAGTTTATTAACGTGTTAATTAACCGCAATCCGGCACATCTGCCCCGGCGCATACGCGCGCCTATCGGCACAACATGCCGACAAGACATTGCAAATCGCAGGGCAAGCATCGAGAAATGCGCAACGCAAACAGGGAGCAAGACATGGATAGCGAAGAATTCCGCCGGTGGTCGCGCACGGTAGCTGATTGGGGCGCCGACTACCGGGCGGGCCTGCGCGACCGGCCGGTGCGGGCGCAGACGAAGCCTGGCGACATCGCCAGGCAGATCGCCGATACGGCCCCGGAAGGGGGCGAGGCGATGGAGGCGATTTTCGCGGATTTCGAGCGCATCATCCCCGATGGCCTCACCCATTGGCAGCACCCGCGCTTCTTCGCCTACTTTCCTGCCAATGCCGCGCCCGTTTCGGTGATCGCCGATTATCTCGTCACCTCCGTCGCGGCCCAATGCATGCTCTGGCAGACATCGCCCGCCGCCACCGAGCTTGAAACGCGGGTGGTCGACTGGCTGCGCCAGGCGCTCGGTCTGCCGGATGGCTTTTCCGGTGTGATCCAGGATTCCGCCTCCACCGCGACGCTCGCCGCCGTGCTGGTCATGCGCGAGAAGGCACTCGGCTGGAAGGGCAACAGCGAGGGACTGGCGGCGCACGGCGCAGTGCGCGTCTATGCCTCGAAACAGGTGCACACCTCGATCGACCGGGCGATTTGGATTGCCGGCATCGGCGAGGCGAACCTCGTGCGCATTCCGACCAAGGGGCCGCTCAACGGCATGGACCCCGAGGCGCTCGACGCCGCGATCCGCGCGGACCTTGCCGCCGGCCACGTCCCGGCCGGCATCATCGCCTGCACCGGCGGCACCTCCATCGGCGCCTGCGATCCGATCGGCGATGTGGCAACAGTGGCAAAGGCACATGGTCTCTACCTGCATGTCGATGCCGCCTGGGCGGGTTCGGCCATGATCTGCCCGGAATTCCGCAGCCTCTGGGAGGGCATCGAGGCCGCCGATTCCATCGTCTTCAATCCGCACAAATGGCTCGGCGCCAATTTCGACTGCTCGGTGCAGTTCATCCGCAGTCCCGAGGACCAGGTGCGCACGCTCGCCATCCAGCCGGAATACCTGAAGACGCACGGCCATGACGGCATTATCAACTATTCCGAATGGTCTGTACCGCTCGGACGGCGCTTCCGCGCGCTGAAACTGTGGTTCCTGATGCGCTATCATGGCCTTGAAGGCCTGCGCACGATGATCCGCAACCACGTCGCCTGGTCGAGGGAACTGGCGGAGCGGCTTGCCGGGGAGCCGGATTTCGAGATCGTCAGCGAACCGGTGCTCTCGCTCTTCTCCTTCCGCCACACGGGCGGCGCAGAGGCCGACCAGCACAATATCGCCCTCGTCAACGCCATCAACGACGACGGACGTATCTACCTGACACAGACCCGCGTCGATGGACGCATCGCCATCCGTTTCCAGGCCGGCCAGTTCGAGATGACCCGCGACGACGCGGACAACGCCTTCGCGGTCATTACGGAAATCGCCCGCTCGCTGACATGACATGCGCCGGAGCCCGGCGTATCCTTACGGACAGTCGGGCTCCTACGCAAAATCGTGGGGACTTAAAGCTGGATCCAGGCCGTCTTCAGGTCGAGATACTTGTCCAGCGCGTGCAGGGATTTGTCGTGCCCGTTGCCGGACTGGCGCACGCCGCCGAGCGGCACCGTGTTGTCCGCCCCGCCATAGGTGTTGACATGCACGACACCAGCACGGATGCCGCGCACCATGCGATGCGCCCGTGACAGATTGGCGGTCCAGACGGCCGAGGCGAGGCCGAAGTCCGTGCCATTGGCGATGCGCAAGGCCTCATCCTCACCGTCGAAGGGGATGATGGAGAGGATCGGTCCGAACACCTCCTCGCGGGCAAGCGTCATGCCCGGCGTAACGTCGAAGACGGTCGGCTGCATGTAAAAGCCGCCGGTCTCGGCAAGGATACGCTTTCCACCGGTGCGCAGCCGCGCGCCCTCGGATAGCGCCTGTTCGGCAAAGCCGAGATTCTTGCCAAGCTGCGCCTCGCTGGAAATGGCACCGGCCTCGGTGGTCAGCAACAGCGGATCGCCGACCGCCATCGCCGCGGCAACCTCCGCCACCTTCTGCGAAAACGCCTCCGCAATGGAACGCTCGACGAGCAGCCGCGAACCGGCCACGCAGACCTGCCCCGAATTGCGGAAGATGCCATAGGCCGAGACCTTGGCCGCGCGGTCGAGGTCCGGTGCATCGGCGAAGACGACGTTCGGCGATTTACCACCGAGTTCAAGATAGACGCGCTTCAGGTTGGAGCGGGCGGAATATTCCAGGAGGCACCGGCCGACGGGGCCGGAACCGGTAAAGACCAGCACGTCGATGTCCGGATGCAGCCCCATCGCCTCACCTGTAACCGCGCCACGACCGGTCACGACGTTCAGCACGCCTTCCGGCAGCCCCGCCTCGGCGCAAAGGGCAGCGAGGCGCAGCAGCGTCAACGAGGCGGCCTCCGCCGGCTTCAGCACGATGGAGTTGCCGGCAGCGAGCGCCGGGGCGATCTTCCAGGCGCCGATCATCAGCGGAAAGTTCCACGGCACGATGGCACCGACGACACCGACCGGCTCGCGGTGGACGAGGCCGAGGATGTCGCCGGCCGTCGGTGCGATCTCGCCATAGATCTTGTCGATCGCCTCGCCATAGTAACGGAACGTGCCGGCGGCGCTGCCGGGCTCGGCCTTCAGTGCCATGGAAACCTCGGTGCCGTTGTCCCGCACGCCGAGCACGGCAAGCTCCAGCGCGTGTTGCTCGATCAGGTCGGCGATCTTCAGCAGCACCCGCTTGCGCTCGGCCGGCGCCGCCTTTGCCCAGCGCCCCCTTTCGAAAGCGGTACGGGCGGCCTTTACCGCCCGGTCCACATCGGCCGCACCGGCGTCGGCAATCGTCGTCAGCGTGCGCCCGTCGATGGGCGAGACGACATCCAGCGCCGCGCCATCCGCCGGGTCCTGCCAAATGCCGTTTATAAACAGCGCCTGCGGAGCGACCGCCAGATTGCGGAGTGCGTTGATCTTTTCCTGCATGGTCTTTCCTCAAAGGGCAGGTGGCGCCGAAGCGCCACCCCTGGTCTCACACTTCCCGGCGGACGCCGAGCCGGGCAAAGGCGCCGGCATCGCCCGCCTTCAGGCGCAGGGCGCAAAGGAGGCCGATGATCGCGGCAATCAGCACAAGGCCCGGCAGGAACACGGCAAGCGGTCCCTCCGCACCGGCCAGGGCGCCGAAGTTCGTTGCGATATAGAACACCAGCGCCAGCAGGATGAGGCCCGTCAATACCGGCAGCACGGTCGTGACGATCCGGTTGCCTTCGAGGCCCGGATTGCGGCCGAAGAAGGCGACGATGGCGAAGGCAGTCAGCGCCATCAGGAGAATGATCGCCAGCGTGCCGACATTGGTGAGCCAGGAGAACAGCGCCAGCACCGGATCCTGCCCCGTGAAGGCGAAGAGCGCCACGACGAGGACGGCGATGATCGTTTGCACGACCGAGCCGGCATGCGGGCTCTGGAACACCGGATGGGTGACGCCGAGCGCCTTGGGCAGCAGACCTTCGCGGCCGGCGACATAGAGATAGCGGGCAACGCCATTGTGGAAGGCGACGACGCCGGCAAAGAGGCTGGTGATGAAGAGAATGCTCATGATGGTGGTGATGCCGCCGCCGACATAGCGATCCGCGAGGCCGAAGAGGAAGGTGGTCGGATCGGCAAGGCCCTGGATTTCCGGCACCAGCTTGTCGACGCCCGCGCCGTTGACCATCAGCCAGGAGGTCAGCATGTAGAAGAGGCCGATGATCAGCACGGAGATGTAGGTGGCGCGCGGCACGGTCTTTTCCGGCTCGCGGGCCTCCTCGCTGTAGATGGTCGTCGCCTCGAAGCCGATGAAGGCGGCAAAGCAGAACAGGATGCCGATGGCCGGCGTCCCCGAGAAGAAGGCTGACGGCGTAAAGGGCGCAGCGGAAAGGCCACTGTCGCCGCCCTTTACGAGGATGGCCGCATCGATGACCAGCACGACCAGATATTCGAGCACGACGAGCACGGCGAGCACGCGGGCGGAAAAGTCCACCCGCCGGTAGCCGAAGACCGCAACGAGGGCGATGCCGATATAGGTCCAGACCCACCAGGGCAGGTCGAGGCCATAGCCGGCAAAAAAGCCGGCCGTTGCCGCCCCAAACAGGCCGAAGACGCCGATCTGCATGGCATTGTAGGCGAGGATGGCAATCAGCGCGGCAGCGCCGCCGGCAAGACCGCCGAGGCCCTGCGCCGTATAAGCATAGAAGGCGCCGGCATTGCTGATATGCCGGGCCATGGCGACATAGCCGATGGCAAAGAGCAGCAGCACCGTCGTTACGAAGGCGAAGGTCAGCGGAATGCCTGGGCCGTTGCCCAGCATCATCGACAGCGGCACGCCGCCAGCAACCGCCGTCAGCGGCGCAGCCGCGGAGACGACGAGGAATGTGACAGCCCCGACACCGAGGCTGTTCTTGCGCAACTGGTTCGCGCCGCCAGACGGCACGCTGTGTTCTGTCATGATCTTGCTCCCATCCTGGCGGCTGCCCTCATACATCCGGCGGCCGCGTGTCCGATGCCGCGCCAAAAGCGACGGCGGTTCCCACGAAACATTTTCCTTGTGGTTCATTATTTGAACCGTTATTTTAATTATAGATTTGCAAAAGCCAGTTCCGGCGTCAAGTTATTTCTCATGTTAAGTATCTCGACTTATAGAGCGTGCGGAACAGGAGCGGTAACGGAGAGGACGACCGCTCGCAGGAGACTGGCAGGACACTGTGGAGCGCATGCATGAGCACCATTGGAAAGGCCCTTTCCCTCCTCGATCTGATTTCCGAGCTCGACAAGGATATCGGCCTCAGCGACCTCGCGCGGCTTTCCGCACTCGACAAGGCGACCGCGCGACGCTTTCTCGTGGAACTCGAAAGGCACGGCTTCGTGGAACAGGACGAAGACACGCGCCGTTATCGCCTCGGCGCGGCGCCCGTCCGGCTGGCGCGCCTTCGCCAGGCGCGTTTCCCCTTCGTCGCCGTGGCTGCCCCTTTCGCCAAGGCGCTGGCGGAACAGGCCGGCGAGACGGTGCACTTCTCGGAGTTTTCCGGCGGGCGGCTCTCCACCATTCATGTTGAGGATTCGTCGCAGGCCCACCGTGTGATCGTCGAACCCGGGGCTGTGTTGCCCCTCCATGCCACCGCCTCGGGTCTCGCCTATCTCGCCTTCCTTCCGCCCGACGAGATCGACCGCGCGCTGGCGCGGCCGCTGGAGCGCTTTTCAGCCGAGACCGTCACCGATGCCGGAGCCGTGCGCACGCTCCTGCGTGAAACGCTGGAGCGCGGCTATTCGATCAGCCAGCAGGGGTTCGAGATCGGCGTCATCAGCGCCGCAGCACCGATCCTGACACCCGGCGGGCGGCCAGTGGGCGCGCTCGCCGTGGCGGCGCCGACCGCGCGCGCCGACCTTGCCCGCATGCAGGAGATCGGCCGGAAGGTCGCCACCGCCGCCCGCGGCATTGCGGAGAAATATTACGGCAACCGGACCTGACAGACGACAGGCCGTCTATCGCCGCCCGCGTGGCCGCGTCGCCAGCACATTGCGGATCGCGAAGCTCGAATGGATGCGTGAGACGCCCGGCATGGCCGAGAGGATTTCCTTGTGGATGCGCTCGAACTCGCCGGCATTGGCCACCTCGACACGCAGCAGATAATCCGAACCGCCCGTCATCAGGAAACATTCGCGGATTTCCGGGTGCTTGCGCACCGCCGCCTCGAAGCGGTCGAGGTGGTCCTCCGTCTGTCGTTCCAGCGTGATGTTGATGATGACGGCGATCGTCGCCTCGACATTCGATGTGTCCACCAGCGCTGTATAGCCGCGAATGACACCCGCCTTTTCCATCAGCTTGATCCGGCGGAGGCAGGCAGACGGCGACAGGCCGACATCGGCCGCAAGGCTGGCATTGCTCATGCGCGCATCGAGCCGCAGGAGCCGGAGGATGTTGCGGTCGATCGCATCGAGGGCAGCCATGGCAGATCATTCCAAATCGTCATCGTTTCGTTCAAAAATCATGCTTTGACACAACAATCAATCGCTGATTCCTCGGTAATTTCACGATCGTTTCACTAGGCTTCGCACACTTGAGGGGGCTTGGGATGGACGGTGGATTGCAAAGCAACAGAAGCGGCGCGACGGCGGTGATCGACGGTGCATCAGGCTATCTGAGCATCGATCTCGGCGCCCTCGCCCGCAACTACGAAAAGCTTGCCGCAGAGGTCGCCCCGGCACGCGCTGCGGCCGTCGTCAAGGCAGATGCCTACGGGCTCGGCGCCGGCGAGGTAGCAGCAAAACTCTACGCCCACGGCTGCCGGCATTTCTTCGTTGCCCAGTTCGTCGAAGCGCGTCGCCTGCGCCCGCTTCTGGCGGCCGATGCCACGGTCTTCGTGCTGAACGGCCTGCAGCCCGGCAACGAAAGTGCCTGCGCCCGCGAAAACATCGTGCCGGTCGTCAATTCGCTGGAGCAGTGGCATGCGTGGAGCGGCACCGCGAAAGCCTTCGGCCGCACGCTGCCGGCGGTGCTGCAGTTCGACACCGGCATGTCCCGCCTCGGCGTGCCACCGGAGGAGCGCGCGGCGCTCGCCGGCCTCGTCACTGCCGGTGGCGGCATCGACGTCCTGTTCCTGATGAGCCACCTTGCCTCCGCCGACGACCCCGCCAGCGGGCAGAACGGCGACCAGCGCGCCGAGATGGATCGCGTGGCGGCGGAATTTCCCGCCTACGACGTCTGCTTTGCCAATTCGGGCGGCATCTTCCTCGGCAAAGACTATCACGGCGTGCTCGCCCGTCCCGGTATCGCGCTCTATGGCGGCGCGCCGACCGGCGGGCGGGCGAACCCGATGGAACCGGTCGTCAGGCTCGACGTTGCCGTGGTGCAGACCCGCAGCGTGCCCCCAGGCACACGCGTCGGCTACAGCGCCACCCATGTCACGGCCGGCCCGACACGCCTTGCCACCATCGCCGCCGGCTATGCCGACGGCCTGCCGCGCAGCCTCTCGGGCCGTGGCGCCGCCTATTGCGACGGCGTGCGCCTGCCCATAGTCGGCCGCGTATCGATGGACAGCATCACCATCGACATCTCCGCCCTGCCGGAGGGGCGCCTTGCCCTAGGCAGCCGCGTCGAAATCCTCGGCCCGCACCAGAGCCTGGAGGACGTGGCGCGCGATGCCGGCACCATCGCCTATGAAATCCTGACCGGCCTCGGTCACCGTTACCAGCGGCAATACCGCTGAGCCTGTTTCTTCCCCAATGAGGACATCATGAAAGTCATCGTTCTCGGCGCCGGCATCGTCGGCGTCACCTCGGCCTACCAGCTTGCCCGTGCCGGCCACGAGGTCACGGTCGTCGATCGCCAGCCCGGCCCCGCACTGGAGACGAGCTTTGCCAATGCCGGCGAGGTCTCCTTCGGCTATTGCTCGCCCTGGGCCGCCCCCGGCATTCCGATGAAGGCGATGAAGTGGCTGTTCATGCAGCATGCGCCGCTGATCCTGCGCCCCAAGGTCGATATGGCCATGCTTTCCTGGATGACGCAGATGCTGCGCAACTGCACCTCGGCGCGCTATGCCCTCAACAAGAGCCGCATGCTGCGCCTTGCCGACTACAGCCGCATCTCGCTCGCCGCGTTGCGCGAGGAGACGGGTATCGCCTACGACGAACGCATGCAGGGCACGTTGCAGCTCTTCCGCACCGAAGCCCAGCTCGACGCCTCGGCCAAGGACGTCAAGGCGCTCGCCGCCGACGGCATTCCCTACGAAGTGCTGGATCCCGAAGGCTGCATCCGCGTCGAACCGGCGCTGAAGCATGTGCGCGAAAAGATCGTTGGCGGCCTTTTGACCCCGAAGGACGAGACCGGCGACTGCTTCAAGTTCGCCAATGCGCTGGCCGCAAAGGCCGAGGCGCTCGGCGTGCGCTTCAACTACGGCAGCATCATCCGGGGGCTCGACGTCGAAGGGGGCCGTGTGCGCGGCGTTGTTACCGCCCATGGAGTGCTCACGGCCGATGCCGTTGTCGTCGCACTCGGCAGCTTCTCGCCACTGCTCGTCCGTCCGCACGGCATCCGCCTGCCGGTCTATCCGGTCAAGGGCTATTCGCTGACGATCCCGATCACCGACGCCACGCGCGCGCCGGAATCGACCGTGATGGACGAAACCTACAAGATCGCCATCACACGGCTCGGCGACCGCATCCGCGTCGGCGGCATGGCGGAAATCTCCGGCTACACCAACGATCTTGGCGAGCCCCGCCGCCTGACGCTGCAGCACTCCGTGACCGATCTCTTCCCCGGTGGCGACGTGTCGAAGGCAAGCTTCTGGTCAGGTCTTCGCCCAATGACACCGGACGGCACGCCCGTCATCGGCCCGACGAAGGTCGCCGGCCTCTACCTCAACACCGGCCACGGCACGCTCGGCTGGACGATGAGCTCCGGCTCGGCCCGCCTTGTCGCAGACCTCGTTTCGGGCAGGAAGCCCGAGATCGATGCCACCGACCTTGCCGTCGCGCGCTACGCCTGAGGCCCTTGCAGACCCCGATCGCGCCGTTCAGGAAGGACGGCGTGTCGGGACCGGTACGTCATCCGCGATGTCGGTAGCCCAGGTGCTGATCGCACGGATCTGGGCCGGTATCTGGTCCTGCAGATAGGTCTCGTGGCCTGGCAGGCCCATCGGATACAGTGCATCCCGGCTCGCTTCATAGGCCGCGCTCTTGTCGGTGCAGAGGCGGATGCGCATGTCCTCCGGTGCGACATCGGCCCGGTTCTGCAGGTTTTCCAGAAGCCCCGCATTGGAAGACAGGCGACCGTCAAAGGCCTGCGTCAGATATTGAGCGGATCGCTCGTTGCGTTCCCGCTCGGTCGTCGCACCGAGAATGACCACCATCACGCGCCGTCCGTTGCGCGTCGCCAAGCCCACGAAATTGCGCCCGGAGGCGCAGAGGAAGCCAGTCTTCATCCCGACCGTGCCGTTGAAGCGGGTCAAAAGCAGATTGTTGGACTTGATCTCCTTGCCGTCGATCGAAACGGCAGACGCCAGGAAGAAGCGGCGATACTCCGGAAACAGCCGGTCCACTTCCATGCCCAGCAGCGCAAGGTCGCGGGCGGTCGTATAGTTCTTCCGGTCGAACAGGCCGTTCGGGTTGGAAAAATGCGTACCTGTGAGCCCGATACGAGCGGCCGTCTCATTCATGCGCTGCACAAAGGAGGCTTCGTCGGAGGCCACCGCTTCCGCCAAGGCGACGGCGACGTCGTTCGCCGATGCGGTGATCATGGCGAAGAGCGCGTCTTCCAGGGTCATCGTGCGCCCGAGGACCAGGCCGGATTCCAGGAAAGCCTGCTTCGTCGCGTTGCGGGACATGACGACCGGCGTCGTCAGGTTCACCTCACCGGCGCGGATAGCTTCGAACACCACAAGCGCGGACATGAGCTTGGTCGTCGAGGCAGGATACCAGGGTACCCCGGCATCCTCCTCATGCAGGACCTGATGATTGTCGGCATCCACGACGAGCACCGGCGTTGCGTTTGCCGCCACCCCCATGAAAAGCGACGCAGCAAGCACCAGGCTCTTCCATGGTCGTCCGGTCATTGTGTTCTTGATCATGTACCAGTCTCCGCATGAAGACGCCCTCATGCCATGATGCAGACCGGAAAGACAAGGGTTTGCAGCGGCGCGAAACCGCGCAGGGGGGCTCAAGGTTTTCGCATGGCCTGCCGAGAACCGTGTGGCCGCTATACCGCCGGTGGGTGGCGGGCCTCCCGCGAGGCGGAGGGAAAGATTACAATCCGGTCATGATCCGCGGACCACCTCGATGCCGCATGAAAAATCATAAGCATTTGAGCAGAAACAACTCTTTACGGAAATCCGCAACGCGCACGCCTCGATCCGGGCGATAGTTTGGCAAAATCGCCGCCCGGAACTTTATTTAATTGTAACATGACCTTCCCCGCCTGCCGGGCCTATAGATGATGCCAGGCTGGATGCCGCCGGCGGATGAAAAGCCGCGACGCGACGGCACCGGACAGCCTGATCGGAAAGACACCCGGACCACGAAGACGAGACCGGCCGCCCTGCACCTGCGGCCCGGTTTCGTGCGCTCCGGCACCGGCCCTGCGGGCACCGGAGCGCTGAACAAAGGACGACAATCATGACCAGGATCATCGAAAGACACCGCGTTGCAGCGCTTCTCGGCGTTGCTCTTCTCGTGCTGCCGATCGCCGCTTCCAGCCTCGTTGGCACCCGGCCGGCCCAGGCCGCCGCCGCCCAAGGCTCTGGTACGGCCCTTGCGCAAGGCTCCTTCGCCGCGATCGTTTCAGCCGACAAGCCCGCCGTCGTCACCATCACCACGACATTGAAGGCGGAGAACGCCTCCGCCGACGGCATCTCCCCCTTCGGCGGCATTTCGCCCTTCGATCAGCAGTTCCGCGACTTCTTCGGTGAACGGCAAATGCCGATGCCGGAGCAGCGGCCGAGCGGCAAGGCCGAGGCACTCGGCTCCGGCTTCATCCTGACGGGCGACGGCTACATCGTCACCAACAATCACGTCATCGACAAGGCGAGCACGATCAGGGTGACGCTGGACGATGGCACGGAACTGCCCGCAAAACTTGTCGGCGCCGACCCGAAATCCGACCTTGCCGTGCTGAAGATCGACAGCGGCAAGTCGCTCGCCACGATCGCCTGGGGAGAATCGGACAAGCTGCGCGCCGGCGACCCGATCCTTGCCATCGGCAATCCTTTCGGCATCGGCACGACCGTGACGGCCGGCATCGTCTCGGCCCGTGGCCGCGACCTGCACAGCGGCCCCTATGACGACTTCATCCAGATCGACGCGCCGATCAACCACGGCAATTCCGGCGGCCCGCTCGTCGGCGCCGACGGCACGGTCGTCGGCATCAACACGGCGATCTATTCGCCGAACGGCGGCAGCGTCGGCGTCGGCTTCGCCATTCCGTCCGATCAGGCGCAGCGGGTGGTCGCAAGGCTGATGAAGGATGGTTCGATCGAGCACGGTTTCATCGGCGTGCAGATCCAGCCGGTGACTTCGGATGTCGCCGATGCGATTGGCCTTGCAAAACCCGCAGGCGCGCTGGTGGCGAAGGTCGATGAAGGCACCCCGGCTGCCGCAGCCGGCATCCGGTCCGGCGACGTCATCACCATGCTCGACGGCAAGACGGTGAACTCGCCACGCGAACTCTCGCGCATCGTTGCCGACCTTGCACCGGGCACGAAGGAACGCGTCACCGTCTGGCGCGACGGCAGCGACAAAAACCTGTCCATCACCATCGGCAATAATGACGACGGCGATCGCCAGGTCCTCGCCGATGCCGGCAGCAAATCGGGCGAAGCCGCCCAGCGCGTGCCGACGATCGGTGTCCAGCTCGGCGACCTCACCGCCGACATGCGCCAGTCGCTCGGCCTGCCGAAGGGCGAAAGCGGCGCGGTTGTGGAAGGCGTGAACCCCGACAAGCCTGCCGCCGAGATGGGCCTCCAGCCCGGCGACGTCATCCTCTCGGTGAACCAGAAGCCCGTCACCTCGGCACGCGAGGCGAAGGCCGCCGTCGCCGAAGCCGGCAAGGCGGGCCGCAAGGCCGTTCTACTGCTGGTGCAGCGCCAGGACGAGCAAAGCTTCGTCACCGTCCCCTTCGCTGCGGGTTGACGCGGCAAAGTCTCCGCTGGCACCGTTTGGCTCTGTGCCGGGCGGCACCGGCCCGTCGTGCGACGTCAATGGCGGGCGCCTGCCAAGGCTGCCCGCCACGATGCATGAATAGCTGGCGGGCCCGGTTCAGGCCAGCGATGCCTGGCGCGTCTCCGCATCGATCAGCAGGGCTGCAACCGCGGCAGCGACCAGAAGGCCGGCGAAAATGCCAATGGCAAGACCGAAGCTTTGTTCCACGACCAGTCCCGTCAGGGACGGCGCCAGAAGGCCGCCGAGACGGGCCACCGCACCCGCCGTGCCCATGCCTGTCGCCCGCGAGGCTGTCGGGTAGAGTTCAGGGGTAAAGGCATAGAGTGCACCCCAGGTGCCGAGCAAGGCAAAGCTCATGAGCAGCAGGGAGGCGCCGATCAGCGTGCCCGTGCCGGCCACGACGAACAGCAGGCATCCCAGCGCCGAGAGCAGGCAGAAGCCCGTCAGCGTCGGCCGCCGGCCCCATTTTTCCACACCATAGGCGGCCAGCGCATAACCGGGGATCTGCGCCAGCGCGAGAAAGACGAGGAAGCCGTAACCGCGGACGAAGCCGAAGCCCTCGCCCGCAAGCCTCGGCGGCAGCCAGGTGAAGACGCCGTAATAGGAGACGGAGACCAGGAACCAGATTATCAGGATCATCAGGCTGCGCTGGCGCAGATCCGCACCGAAGATGCCGGACCGCCCGGTGCTGGGAAGCGATACCAGCGACGCATCCGCCGCCAGTGGCGTCTTGCCGTTGGTAACGAGGATCCCGTCGAGAACGGCCTTCGCCTCCCGTATCTTCCCGAGGCGCAGGAGATAGAGCGGTGATTCCGGCACCAGAAAGCGCAGGCCGATACCCAGCAGCGCCGGGATTGCCGTCGCTGCGAAGATGTAGCGCCAGCCGTCAGCCATGCCCGCAAGGCTGACGGCCCAGGCGACTAGCGCGACAAGGAGCGTGCCGACGGCCCAGAACCCCTCGAGCATGACTAGCCAACGGCCGCGGTTTCGCGCCGGCAGGAACTCCGCCATCATCGCATAATCGACCGGCAGCGTGCCGCCCACAGCAACCCCGGTGAGGAAACGCAGAACGAGCAGGATGGTGAAATCGGGCGCGAAGACGGAGAGCGTGCCGAAGAGAGCATCGCAGGCGACCGTGACGATCAGGACCCGCCGGCGGCCGATGCGGTCCGCAAGCCGGCCGAAACCGGCGGCACCGAGAAGCATGCCGAAGAAGAAAAGCGTGCCGGTCTGCAAGGCCTGCGGAACGGTGAGATCGAAGGTCGCGGCAATGGAGGCGGCCGTGAAGCCGACTGCTAGGACCTGCATCGCATCGGCAGTCCAGACCAGCCCGAAGATCGCCAGAAGCCGCCGCTGGTAGGCGCCGGCGCCGGCGCGGTCGAGTACGTCGTCCACGGTGATGGTGGTCATTCGGCCGCTCTCCGCATGTGCAGTCCCCTTGCGATGGTAGCGGCACCTTAGTCGCACGTCCGGATCTGCGAAATTGCTTGCGGGCAGAAATCCACCGGGAAGACAGACGGTAGGCAGCATATTTGAATAGCATTGACTAATTGATTAGTATCGGCTATTTGATTCTCATGATCCAGGCAGAAACCATCACCACCGTCATGCGCGCCCTTGCCGACCCCACCCGCAGGGCCGTGTTCGAGCGCATCGTCCATTCCGATGAGATTACGGTCGTCGAACTGACGCGCAGCAGCACTGTCACGCAGGGCGCCATTTCCCAGCATCTCAAGGCGCTGAAAAAGGCCGGCCTCGTCAGCGAGCGCCCGGAGGGCCGAAATGTCTATTACCGAGCCGAGCCCGGCGGACTGGAGCCCTTGGCGGACTGGATGAGCCACTACGGCGTCTTCTGGCGCGAACGCTTCACCAATCTGAGAACCCTGCTGAAGGAAATCGACCCATGAACCAGACCGCCAATCCGGACATGCAGGTCATCGTGCTCGACGAAGTCTTCCCGCATGCGCCCGATGTCCTCTGGAAAGCGCTGACCAGCGGCGACCTGATCGGCCGCTGGCTGATGGCCCCGCAGGGTTTTGCACCCGTGATCGGCAACCGTTTCACCTTTCAGACGGTCGCCGCCGGTGCCTGGGACGGCACCATCCATTGCAAAATCCTGGAGGTCGTGCCGAATGAGCAGCTCTCCTATGCCTGGCGGGGCGGCGACGAGCGCAACGAGGGCTATGGCTCGAAACTGGAAACCGTCGTCACCTTCAGCCTGATCGCGGCCGAGGCGGGCACACGCCTTCGCCTCACCCATTCCGGCTTCCAGCTTCCGAAAAACGACACCGCCTATCGCAACATGAGCGAAGGCTGGAAGAAGGTGGTGAGAAAACTCGACACTGTCGTCACCGAAGTGGCCACCTCAGAGCAACAGCATTGAGAGAACGGGAGAACGTCATGCCCATGCCCTATACCGGCGGCTGCGCTTGCGGTGCGGTCCGCTATGAAATCTCGGGCGAACCGGCTGTCATGGTCGATTGCCAGTGCCGACAGTGCCAGCGCGACAGCGGCACCGGCCATCAATCGCACCTGACCTTTGTCACGGCCGAGGTGAAGGTCACGGGCGAGGCCTCCCATTGGCAGACGGTCGGGGATGGTGGAACCGTCAAGCGCCGCGGCTTCTGTCCCACCTGCGGCGCGCCCGTCTACCTGCGCTTTCCCGACATGCCCGATGTCTTCATCGTCACACCGGCGAGCCTCGACGACCCCGGCCACTACCGGCCGCAACTCGTCTCCTGGACCGCTGCAGGCCATGCCTGGGACCATCTCGACCCGGCTTTGCCCAAATTCGACCGGATGCCGCCGGCGTAAAAGCCCCCACGGATACGACAGCTAGCGGCGGGCACGGTCCAGAGCTTGAAATCGCCTGCGACAGATGGCATATTTCAAGCGACATATGACGTGGAGAAGAGGTATGGCCGTCGCGGCAAAGGCAATCCCGGCAGCAGCCGGTGGCGAATTGCAGAAAATCGAAGCCCTGCTCGGCGGTTCGCGCATCCTGTCGCGCCGCCTGACCAATGCGCTCGACGCCCATGAACTGCTGCTGCACGGCTTGCCCGCCTCGGCACTCGATCACCTTGTCGGCAGCCTCGTCTTCATCGGCAAGAACGAGTCGCTCGAAAAGGCCGTGGGCATGAGCCTGCGCACCTGGCAGCGGCGGAAGGACACGCCCTCCAAGCCACTCAGCCTGGAACAGAGCGGACGGACGTGGAAATTCGCCGAGATCCTGGCAAAGGCGACCGATATCTTCGGATCGCAGGCGGAAGCCGAGCAATGGCTGGAGCGGCCGGCCATCGGGCTTGACCAGCGTCGTCCCATCGACCTTCTCGGCACGCCTGCCGGCGTGGAGCTCGTCGAGGACCATCTCGACCGTCTGGAATACGGCGTCTACGCATGACCTTTCTGCCCATTGCGCTCGGCGGGAGCGAGCTGGTCGCCTGGCGGCTCGATCAGGCCATCCATGCGCCGACCTGGGACAGCGGCGAAGGCGCCTACCGCGTCGGCGGCCGCTGGAACAGCAAGGGCACACGCGCTGTCTATTGCTCGCTCGATCCTGCCACGGCCATTCTCGAAGTGGCGGTCCACAAGGGGTTTCGGGCACTCGACACCGTCGCGCACCGCATGACGGCCGCCGTCATCGCCGATATCGGCGATGTCCACATCGTCGACCCGGAAACGGTGCCCAACCCCAACTGGCTACGCCCCGGCATTCCCGGCGCGGGTCAACAGGCCTTCGGCGATGATCTCCTCCGGCGGCACCGCTTCGTTGCCATTCCAAGCGCGGTCTCGCCGCACAGCTGGAACCTGATCTTTCTCGCCGGTGCTGCCCCCAGCGCCTACACCCTGAAATTCCAGGAAGGCTTTGCCCTCGACACGAGACTGCATCCATCGACAGCGTGAAGCCGATTTCAGGAGGCTGGGGAACCATGAACACACCCGCGGAAGAGCCGAAGCCGACGGCCGTCAGGGCAACGCGCCTGACGATCCTCTGCCGTGGTGCGACCGCGGCCAACCAGCAATCCCGCTTTTTCTCCGATGCTCCGCTCTTGCCCAAGGAGCGGGTTCGATTGAGCAACCGGGCCCAAAACCTCGGCCGGTTCACCTCCGTGCTGCATGCACCCGAACATTCTGCGGCCGAAACAGCCGCCGCCTTCTCTCCAGGCGCAGCAGCATGCCTCGCGCTCCGGGATGTCGATTACGGACGGTGGAACGGCCGGACGGTGGCGGAGGTAGCGGAAGAATCATCGCAGGATCTGCAGTGCTGGATGTCTGATCCATCCTCCGCTCCGCATGGCGGTGAAACCCTGCAGGCAGTGCAGGACCGGGCCGTGGCCTGGCTGAACCAGCTTCCTGCAGAAGGCGGGCACATGCTCGCCGTGACCCATGCCATTGTCCTGAAGCTGCTCTTCCTGCATGTAGTCTGCGCCCCGCTGACCTCGATCTGGCGCATCGACGTCGAGCCGCTCGGACTGCTGGCTCTGACCAGCGATGGAAGACGCTGGGCGCTCAGAAGCTTCGGCGCGGAGCTGCCGGACGGGTCGCCGCAGACCGGCTGACCCGCCCGGGCTGGTGTTCAGCCGTCAGGCGCGATCGGCGCGATAGGCGACGCAGTCGATCTCGACCCGGCAATCGACCATCATGCGCGACTGGACGCAGGCGCGCGCCGGCGGGTTCTTGCCGAAATATTCGGCATAGACGCCGTTGAAGCTCCAGAAATCGCGCGGATCGTCGAGCCAGACACCGATGCGCACGATATCCTCCAGGCCGTAGCCGGCCTCGTCGAGAATGGCGATCATGTTCTCGATGGCCTTGCGGCTTTCTGCGACGATGCCGCCGGAGACGATCTCCCCCTTCTCCATCGGCACCTGGCCGGAGACATAGAGCCAGCCGGCAGCTTCGGTGGCGCGGGCGAAGGGCAGCGGCTGGCCGCCAGCACCGGTTTCCCCGGCACCGTAACGTTTGATCGTCATGGGATGTGTTTCCTTGTCAGTTGAAGCTGGAGGTTTTCAGGAATTCGGCGAGCCGCTCGGTCTTCGGGCGCACGAACATCTCCCTCGGGTCGCCCTCTTCGCAGATGACGCCCTGGTTCATGAAGATGACCCGCGAGGAGACCTCGAAGGCAAAGCGCATCTCATGGGTGACGAGCAGCATGGTCATGCCGTCGGCCGCAAGACCCTTGATGACCTGCAGCACCTCGCCGACCAGTTCCGGGTCGAGCGCCGAGGTCACCTCGTCGAACAGCATCAGGCGCGGCGACATGGCGATAGCGCGGGCGATGGCGACGCGCTGCTGCTGGCCGCCGGAAAGCTGCCCGGGATAGTGGTTCGTGCGGGCGGCAAGGCCGACCCGGTCGAGCCATTTCTCGGCGATGGCGCGAGCCTCGGGCTTGGCCATCTTCTTCACCTTGACGAGACCGAGCATGACGTTTTCGGCAGCAGTCATGTGGGGAAAGAGATTGAACTGCTGGAAGGCCATGCCGGTCAGCGCGCGCTGGCGGGCGATCTCCTTCTCGCTCTTGCGCCGACGCTTGGCGCCCTCGGCGTGATAGCCGATCTCCTCCCCGTCGAGGCGGATCGTGCCGCCCTGGAATTCCTCCAGCATGTTGATACAGCGCAGCATGGTCGTCTTGCCGGAGCCGGACGAGCCGATGATGGAAATGACCTCGCCCTCCTCCACGGCACAGTCGACGCTCTTCAGCACTTCGTTCTGGCCGTAGGTCTTGCGCAGGCCCTTGATGTCGAGAATGGTCTTGGCCATCGGGGTCTCCTCAGGACGGCAGGGCGGTCTTGCGCTCGACATACTTGCCGAGGCGCTCGATGCCGAAATTGACGATGAAATAGAGGGCGCCGGCCAGGAAATAGAACTGGAGGCTCATGAAGTTGCGCGAGATGATCTCCTGCGTGCGCAGGAGAAGTTCCGCAACGCCGATGACGGACAGCAGCGTCGAGGCCTTCACCATCTCGGCCGCCGTGTTGACCCAGGCCGGCAGGCACTGGCGCAGGGCCTGCGGCCAGAGCACCGAGGTGAAGGTCTGGCCGAAGGTGAGGCCGATCGCCTTGGCCGCCTCGGTCTGCCCCTTCGGAATGGCCTGAAGCGCGCCGCGCACGATCTCGCCGATATGGGACGAGCAGAAGACGGCAAGGGCCAGGACGCCGGCCGAGAAGGGACCGAGATCCACGCCGGCGGCAGCGGAGACGTAGTAGCTCGCCAGAACGAGCACCAGCACCGGCGTGCCGCGGATGATATCCGTATAGGCGCGCACGATGAAGCGCAACACGCGCCCTCCATAGACGAGCGCAAGGCCGACGAGCACGCCGAACAGGGAGCCGGCAACGATGGCGAGCAGGGAAATGGAGACCGTGGTGGCAAGGCCCGTCATGATGACGTAGCGCGCGATCCAGAGCTGTTCGAGAAAGGCAAAGGAGGTCATCCGGGTCTACCTCGGCAGGGCCAGCCGGCGCTCGACCAGGCGGAGCAATGCGGCAATGAGGAAACAGGTGGCGACATAGAGGGCCGAGGTCACCATCCAGGTCTCGATAACGCGGAAGCTCTCGACATTGATCTTGCGCGCCGCGAAGGTCAGCTCCGGCACGGCGATCGCCGCGGCAAGCGAAGTATCCTTGAAGAGCGAGATGACCGTGGAGGAGAGCGAGGGCAGCACGTTGCGCAGCATCAGCGGCGCGATGATCGAGCTGCGAATCTGCATGGGCGTGAGGCCGATGGCAAGCCCCGCCTCTGTCAGCCCGCGCGGAATGGACAGGAGCCCGGCACGAAAGACTTCGGCAAGATAGGCGCCGGAATAGAGCGAAAGCACCAGCACGAAGCTTTCGATCTTGCCCAGCCGGAAGCCCATCTGCGGCAGCGCAAAATAGGCGAAGAGCACCAGCACGAGGATCGGCAGGTTGCGGATGATCGTGACGTAGAGCCGCGCCGGCGCACTGACGAACCGGCTCTTCGACGTCAGCGCGAAGGCGACGGCAAGGCCGATGGCCGCACCGATGAGGATGGAGATGACGGCAAGGCCGAGGCTCAGGGCAAGGCCGCTGAGCAGGAGATCGAAGCTGCGCCAGACGGCGGCAAAGTTCAGCGTGTAACCCATGGCAGGCTATCCCGATTCGGAGAGCGGGGCAGGCCCCGCTCCCCTGACAATCACTTGAATTCGACCGGGAAGCCGATCTGCGGAGGCGTCAGTTCCTTGCCGAACCAGGTCTTGTAGGACGTGGCGTAGAAATCGAACTCGACGCCGGTCATGGCCTCATGCAGGGCCGTGTTGACGAAGTTCAGCCAGTCCTGGTCGCCACGCTTGACGCCGCAGGCATAGGTCTGCGGGTTCCAGCCGTAGCCGGCATCCTTGTAGCGGCCGGGATTCTGCGTCATGTACCAGGCAAGCGACGACTGGTCGGTGGCGACCGCATCGGAACGTCCGGATTCCAGCGCCTGGTAGATCAGATCGACGGACTCGTACTGGTCGACCGTCGCCTCGGGCAGTGCGGCATGCACCATCGCCTCGGCATAGACGTTCTGCAGAACCGAGATGGTGACGGAGGAACCCGCCGCCTTCAGCGCCGCATAGTCGGCATGCTTGCCGTCCGCCTTCAGCATCAGGCCGACACCTTCGCGATAATAGGGAATGGTGAAGGCGATCTGCTGGGCGCGCTCGCCCGTCACCGTCATGAACTGGCAGGTGATGTCCACCTTGTCCGTGGTGATGTTCGGGATGCGCGCGTCGGACGACTGGTTGACATACTCGATCTTGTCCGGGTCGCCGAACAGTGCCTTGGCGATGATGCGGCCCATATCGACGTCGAAGCCCTGCAACTTGTCTTCCGCGCTCTTGAAATGCCAGGGCGCATTCGTGCTGCCGGTACCGAGGACCAGGTGGCCGCGGGCAATGACTTCATCGAGCTTGCTGCCGTCGGCGAGAACCGGCGTGGAAAACAGCGCAGCGGAAACAGCCAGCGTCAGCGCGCCGGCGCGAAAGGAAATGGTCATGGTGCTCCCCCAAAAGAAATTCATATGTCCGATATAATGTACATATGTCTGCTTTATCGGACGAATGCATGAAGCTTGATGAGCGGCCGCTTGTCAATAGGCTTCCCGCGAAAACCACGCGCACCGATACAAAACGGCGTGTTTTGCAACCACATCCGGCAGAACAGGTGGGATATGTCGATCGAGAGCCACGCCTCCAACGACGCCGGTGACGGTTGGAGAGACTGGCAGCGGCGGCGGAGCGCCCCCCCCGATTCCATGAGGCGGCGCGGGCGCGCCACCAGTCGTCGCACAAGCGCCATTTGCACTTGTGCGCCTCCTCCTGGATGATCTGGCCAAGCCTCACGGCACCAGGCCCCGCATCATCAGGATCGAGATAGACAAGATAAATCGCGGGCTATTGTTCCGCCCCTTCTTGGAGCGGCAACGGTTTCAGCTTTCCGGCCCCGATTCCTCTCGGATACAGTCCTCCGGGAGCCCAACAAACCCATGCCCATGCAGGCAGTGCGGATCGGCGTCACCTTGTGGCCGCCGATCAGGCACCGTTCCGTGACGGCAGGATGGCAATGCCGCTTGAGGTCCTCGACCACAAGCCGTGGAGCCTTGCTTTCGACGCGCCTCCCTATGGGAGAGGCGCGCCATGACAGAGGCTGGACAACCCTATGCCGCGTCCAGCGGGTGCTGCGACCGGAAGCCGACGCAAAGACGGTTCCACACATTGATCGTGCCGATCGCGACCGTCAGCCTCGTTATGTCCGGTTCGGAGAAGAAGGCGCGCAACGGCTCGAAATCCGCATCGGGCGCGCGTGTCTGGGCCACATTGGTGAGGGCTTCGGTCCAGCCGAGGACAGCTCGCTCACGCGCATCGAAGACCGGGGATTCCTGCCAAACGCTGACCATGTTGATCCATTGCTCACTCAGTCCGTCACGACGCGCCTCCTTGACATGCATGTCGACACAGTAAGCGCAGCCGTTGATCTGCGAGGCCCGCAGCTTGATGAGATGCAGGAGGCGGTGGTCGATACCGGAATCCTCCCTCACATACTTTTCCAGCGCGGCGACGGCCTTGTAGGCGTCAGGTGCGGCCTTCGGAAAATCGAAACGTGCCTGCATGGTGTTCTCCTTTTGAGGGTTTGGAATGTCCGGATCAGGCCTTGCTGCCTGACTTTCGTTCGTGGATGTCCAGGAAGGCACAACCTCTTGCGACGATAGTGCCATCGTCCATCGCACCGACATCGGCGAGAATGTCGGCAATGCTCACCCGGCGCAGTTCAGCGCGATAGGCCTGCTCCGCGCGCAACATCGCCGCATTGATCCCGCAGGGCTTGGTGAGCAGATGGGCGGGCAGAGGGTTTGGCCCGCGCCGCCTGATCTCGTTGCAGCGGAATGCCGGGCCTGCCCCCTCCACAGCGAGCACGATGTCGAGCAGCGTGATCTTTTCGGGGGGCCGCGCGAGCCGGTATCCGCCCTTCGGACCCGGAAGAGTCTGGACAATGCCGGCCCCCGACAGCGCTTGCAGGTGCTTCAAAAGATAGCTCGGCGAAACCCCGTGGAATTCCGCGAGGGCAGCTGCCGACAGAACGCCATCTGCGGAAAGCCCCGAGAGCATCGTCACGCTGTGAATGGCCTGCTCCACGCCATCGCTGAGTTTCATCTTGCACCTCACTAATCACGGATATTTTTTATCCATGATTACAAAGTTCGTCAAGACGCAACCCGGGCCACCCTGCCGGGGGATGGAAAGGGTTTTCAGTCCCACTCCCCGCTGAAGCGTTTTCGCGTGAAGACCGTTGGGTCAGCCCCCACCGCCCTTATACTGTACGGCTGCACTGCCCGCGGCCTTGAGCTCATCGATCGAGGCGATGCCCATCAAAGCGAGACTGATCGAGATTTCACGGGTCAGGATCGCGATGACCTCGGCGACACCGGCCTCTCCTTGCGCGGCAAGGCCATAGGCATAGGCACGGCCGAGCATCACACCATCGGCGCCGAGCCCCACTGCCTTGAGAATATCGGTACCGCGGCGGATACCGCCGTCCAGCATGAGGCAGAAATCCGGGCCGACGGCGGCGCGGATCGCCGGAAGCGCACCGATGGTGCTCGCCGCACCATCGAGCTGGCGGCCGCCGTGATTGGAGATCACCACGCCATCGCAGCCGAGGTCGCGGGCGGTAACGGCATCCTGTGGCGCGAGGACCCCCTTGACGACCAATTTTCCGGTCCAGCGCTCCCGCAGCCAGGCGATGTCCTTCCAGGACAGCGTCTTGTCGATGCGGCGCGACAGATTGGCCGCCTGTTCCAGGGCGCCACGGCCAAAGTCCGGCCGATGCTCGATCGCCCGGACGGAGGGCATACCGCGGAGTGCGACATCGGCAAGCCAGCGCGGCTTCAACGCCAGCCGGGCGAGAAGCCCCGGCGTCACCCGCGTCAGCGAGCGGAAGCCGTTGCGCACATCCCGTTCGCGAATACCGGTAATGGCCGTGTCGACCGTGACGAACAGTGTATCGACGCCGGCCCCTTCTGCCGCCTGCAAGAACTCCTCGCAAAGCGAGCGATCCTCCAGCACATAAAGCTGGAAATGCAGCGGCCCGTTCGTCACCGCGCGAAGATCGGCAAGCGAGGCGATCGAGAAGGTGGACAGGCAGAAGGGGATGCCGACGGCATGGGCGGCACGCACGGTCCTTGCCTCACCATCGCCGGAATAGAGGCCAAGGAAACCGACCGGCCCCAGCATGAACGGCAGGGGATGGCGGCGCCCGAGGTAGGCGGTCGAAAGATCCTGTGGGCGCGGCTCCACCAGCACGGTCTGGCGCAGGCCGTAGCGGGCGAAATCCGACCGGTTCGCCCGCATGGTCTCCTCCTCGAACGACCCGCCATCGATGTAGTCGAAGAAGATCTTCGGCAGGCGACGCCGGGCGAGGTCGCGGAAGTCGTGGATGTTGACCGGGGCCATATCAGCCTCTGCCGGGGTCGATCGCATCGAGAAAGCGGGTGACAGCATCCTCCCCCGCCACCGACTCGCTGCCAGCCATCACAGCAACGGAAAGGCCGATGAGCGAGGATACGGGATTGTGGCTCGTGGCACCGGCGCGAAGGTTCATCACCAGCGTCGGGCAGAGGAAGAGCCCGAGCCTGACGACCCGGCGCCAATCGGCGGGCAGCAGGCCGCGCGCCTTCAGGGTCGCCAGCAAAGGACGCCACAGGGCTTCAGCCTTGACGTCCAGCAGCGCCAGCCGAACCGGGCTCGGCGTGAAGTCCATGGTGACGTGCAGCCGGTCACCCGCAAGGACGGCGCTGGCCTCGTACCGTGCTGCTGCTTCGGCAGGATCGTACAGCCAAAAGGGATGGGCAAGGATGTTGTGGAAGGTTGTCTTCACCTCGGCGAGCAGCGTCGGGATGTTCTCACCGGCAAAGGCCGGATCGAAGAAGGCAAGGCGCGCGGAGCCATCGTGCTCCTCGTACCAGACATTGGCATTGTGAGCATCGCCATGGGCGACGACACCGCCGGCATCTGCGAGGCACGCCGGGGCGAGCCGTTGATGTGCGGCGTCGAAAAGTGCGCCGATCCCCTCCTCGTATTCGATGCCGTTGATGACGAAACGGCAGCGCGAAAGCTGGTCCCAGCCAAGCGTAAGCCCGGGTAAGGCAAAATCCTCACCGACATAGAAGCGCGAAAGCCGCCCGCCGGGATAGCTGCCGGCCGGCGCATCGATCAGGCGCTCGTAGAACAGCCGGTGGATCGGCTCGGCGGCAACCTCGGCGGCACTCACCGGATGCAGCGTGTCGAGATAGACCTTCAGCACGGCCTCGCTCAGCCCGCGCTCGGCCTCGACGGCTTTTTCGCGTGCCGCGACATCGTCCTTCACGTCCAGCGCCCGCAAGACGTCGGAGAAGCGCGGATCGGTGCGGCGGCGATAGACGAGGATCTGCTCGCCGGGCAGCACCGACATCAAGAGCGGCTGGTCCACCGGCAGGCCGGCTTTCGCCAGAATGTCGGCGCGATAATACTCGCCGCTCATCGCCTCCTCCCCCTCTTCCTGGTGGAATTTGAAAAAGAAGGCGCCCTCGTCTGTCTCGAAGAAGCCGTTCAGCGAGTTGAGGCTGTACTGGTCGTGATTGATCGCCACATTGCGCGCGTCGATTGCAAAGAGATCGCGCAACAGGTCGGCCAAAAGCCGCTCCGCCTCCCCGCTTCCGGTCTTGGCGAGCTTCCTGATTTCCGCTGTGCGGCTCGTGGGTTGGGTCATGGCATTCTTTCCGGGTGGACGGGGTTTACTTGCTGCCGTGCAGGTATCGGCTGCCAAGCGAATAGCGGCTGCCGACATAGGTCAGCGTGTTGACGGTGGCGACGACCGGCCCCGTCCAGGTCTTGCGGTGCAGGACGAGGCAGCTGTCGCCTGGGCGGATTTGCAGGAGCCGCGCATTTTCCTCGCCGGCCGGTAAAGCGCTGATCAGGTGCTCGACCTCGGTCAGCGGCGTAGCGGTCTGCAGATAGTCGTAGGTCGCAGCAATGCTGAAATCCTGCTCGACATAGCCGGAAACGAGGTCCGGATTGACGTAGCGCTCCTCGAGCTGGACGGGCAGGTCGTTCTCGAAATGAATCAAGACCGAATGGTCGACGGGCCGGACGGCTTCGAACTCGAAGGCGAGCAGCAGCTCCGGATCCGGCCGCTTGATGCGTTCCAGCACGACCACCTCGGCCCGGTGGCGGCTGCCGCGCGCCTTGATCTCGGTGATGATGTTGCTGATCTCGATCAGCGTCGATTGCGGCTTGGGCGGCGCAACGAAGGTGCCGACGCCCTGGATGCGGCGCAGGTGCCCCTCCGAGGTCAGTTCCCGCAAGGCCCGGTGTACAGTCATACGCGAGACGCCGAGCGCGGAGACGAGCTCGTTCTCCGACGGGAGCCGGCTGTTGCGGCTCCATTTGCCGCTGCCGATATTGCCGAGGACGAAATCCTTGACCTTCTCGTAGAGCGGCGATGCCGAATCCGAAAGCGTGTTCATGGTTCACTGTCTCCACCAGCATGAAGGGCCGGCAACCGGAATGACGCAGCGGTTAGTCGGCCACGGCGACGATTGTCTTCAGCGCCCGGCTTTCTCCCCGCAAAAGCCGCTCATAGGCCGCCGGTACCGCATCGAGCCCCGGCAGGACCTCGATCAAGCGCTCAAGCGCCGGGGAAAGCTCGGCAAGCAGGCCGACAGCCTCAGAAAGTTCGCCCGCGAAAGCGTGACAGCCGACGAGCGCAATTTCCCGCTCAACGAGGGTGTTGGGGTCGAGATCAAGCTTGCCGTGGCCGATGCCCACGAGGGCCAGCGCGCCGCCGCCGGAGAGAAGGTCCAGCACACCGGCAATGGCCCGGACACTGCCCGTCGCATCAAGCGCATAGCGCAGCCGCCGGCCGGAAAGCGCCGTGTCGAGGGCATCCCGCTCCAGGGCAACCACCGTACCGCCCGCCACCACCTTTACCAGCGCCGCCTTTTCAGGATTGAGGTCTGCGAGAAGAAGCGGGCCGTCGTGCAGACGCGAGAGCAGCAGCGCACTCAGCCCGCCGATCGTGCCGCAGCCGACGACGAGCACCGGCTCACCCGCCGGAGCGGCCAGCCGGCGTACGGCATGGAGCGCCACCGCCAGCGGTTCGGCCATCGCGGCGACACGCGGCGAAAGCGCCGCATCATGGCGCAGCACGAGATGGGCAGGCAGTTGCACCGCCTCGGCAAAGCCTCCATCGCAGGCTTCGCCGACAAAGCCGAGGCTTTCGCAGACATTGATGCGCCCGCTGCGGCAGGCCGGGCAGGTGCCGCATCCAACGCGGGAATCCGCACAGACCATATCGCCGACGGCGACATGGCCGACGCCCTCGCCGACCGCCGTCACGCGGCCACAGAACTCATGCCCCGCCGTCGAAGGCCGGCGTGTGATCCACTGGCCGGTGCGGTAGTTGTGCAGGTCGGAGCCGCAGATGCCGGCGGCCCGGACCGCGAGATTGACGAAGCCGGCAGACGGTGCGGAAAGCGGGGCCACCGCCTCCACCCGCAGGTCCTTCGCATCGTGGAGCCGCACCGCCTTCATGGTCTCAGCCGCCCTTCTTCAGATAGGTCTGGCGCAACGGCGACACGGCCAGCGCATGGGACGAAAAGCCCTCGTAGACCGCCAGATTGTGCGAATGCCGCGCAAACTCCGGATAGGCTGGCGCGGTGACATAGCCGATCGAGCTGCGCTTGACGAAATCGGTAACGGAGAGCGGACCGAAAGTGCGGGCCCAGCGGCTCGTCGGCAGGACCGCGTTCGGCCCGAGCGAGAAGTTGGCGATGCTGACCGGGGTGTGCGTGCCCATCAAAATCTCCGACGCCTCGGTGATGTGGCCGAGATGGATGAAGGGCTCTTCCGAGAGGAGCTCGAGATGCTCCGGCGCATAGGCATTGACGAAGGCGTAGCTTTCCTCGATCGAGCTCGTAAGCACGATGCCGCCCGTCTTGCCGGTCAGCACAGCCTTGGAGAAGGCGACGCGCTGCTCCGACATGCGCGCCCAGTGGTCCGGCAGGGCGGCAAGCGCCTCCTCCGCGACCCGGCGACTGTGGGTGACGAGGTAGGCAGACGAATCCGGGCCGTGTTCGGCCTCGATCAAGAGATCGAGCGCGGCAAGCCCGCCATGCACCGTTTCATCGGCAAGGATCATCACCTCCGAAGGGCCGGCCGGAAGGCCGGTATCGATGACACCGGACAGCGAGCGCTTGGCGGCGACCACCCAGGGGCTGCCCGGTCCGACGATCTTCAGCGCCGGTTTGACGGTTTCGGTACCGTAGGCGACCGCGGCCACGGCCTGGGCCCCGCCGACCTTGTAGACCGTCTCCACGCCGGCAAGGCGCGCGGCGACCAGCGTCGCGGCATCGACAGAGCCGTCCGGCGCCGGCGGCGTGACGATGGCAAGCTTCGGCACGCCGGCCACGACAGCAGGGACCGAGGTCATCATCGTCACCGAGGGGAAGGAGCCCTTACCGCGCGGCACATAGAGGGCGACCGACTGGATGGGCGTAAAACGGTCACCGGCAAAGGCGCCGGGCCGGATCTCCTTCAGCCACATGGCCTCCGGCTTCTGCTCCTCATGGAAGGTGCGGATGTTGTCGATACCGAACTGGATGGATTCCACGACGCTCGCATCGACCAGCTTGAAGGCCGCGTCGAACTCCGCCTCGGTGACCTTGAGGTTGGCTTCGGTCACGGCGGCCTTGTCGAGCTCGCGCCCGAAACGCGCCAGCGCCTTGTCGCCCTCGGTGCGCACAGCCTCCAGGATCGGCGCGACCTTCTCGATGAAGCTCGAAATATCGCTCTCCGACCGGCGCAGGAGGGCCGCCTTCTCCTCGGCGTTGAGCCTGGAATACTCGTAGAAAGACACTGATGTCATCGTCTTGTCCTTATGGCTGGCCCCTAAGGGCCGAAGGGTCACTTCGATTTGAGGAAGATGTCGAGACCGACCAGGCGATCGAGCAGGGCGATCGCCACGGCGGCGCAGGCGATGAAGACCACCGAGATGGCGGCCAGATCCGGCGTGATGATCGACCGGATGGAATTGTAGATCTGCACCGGCAGCGTAACGCTTCGGGCATCCACCAGAAGCAGGCTGACCAGGAACTCGTTGAGCGCGAGGATGAACATCAGGAGCGAGCCGGTGATGACGCCCGGCAGCACCGCCGGAAGCGTGATGTAGAGGAAACGCTGCACGGGCGGCGCCCCGCAATTGGCCGCCGCCAGCTCCAGGTCGGGCGAGAGGTTGCTGGCACTCGCGGTCACGGCCCAGATCATGAAGGGCAGGTTGATGACGCAGCAGGCGATGCCGACGGGCCAGAGCTTGCCGAGCACGCCGGCATTGCCGAAGACCAGCATCAGGCCGATACCGGAGCCGATCAACGGGATGGTGAAGGGCAGCAGCAGATAAATCTGGATGGAGCGGGCGAAGCGCACGCGGTACTTGGCAAGGGCGATGCCGGCAAGCGTGCCGACGGGGATGGCGACGATGGTGCAGATGGTGGCGACGATCAGCGAGCGCAGGAATGCCTGCCGGAGATCGCTTGCCTGCAAAATCGCGCCGTACCATTTGAGAGAGAGGCCGTCCGGCGGGAAGGTGATGATGTTGCCGGCCGTGAACGAGGCGCCCAGCACCACGATGGTGGGCGCGGAGAGCATGAGAAGCGCGGCGACGACGAAGGTCCACAGGACGACGGATTTGCTGCGGCTACCGGTCATTTACGCGTCTCCCCCATGGCAAGCGTGCCGGCGCCGAAGAGCATGAAGACGACCCCGACGAGGATGGATCCGACGGCGACGAGCATCAGCGACAGCGTCGCGCCGAGCCCCTGATCGGAAGTGCGGAAGAACTGGTCGTAGATCGCATTGGCGATGAAATCCTGGGTGCCGCCGCCAAGGATGGCGGGGATGGCGAAGTCCGTCAGCGACAGCGTGACGACGACGAGGCCGGCGCCGACAAGGCCCGGACGGGACAAAGGCAGCACGACATGGCGGAAGGTACGCACCCAACCGGCGCCAAGCGAGGCGGCAGCAGCCTCCAGCTCGTTCGGGATGGCCGTCAGCGCCGGAGCCAGCATCAGCACCGCGAAGGGCAGCATGTATTGCACGAGGCCGAACAGCACGGCCGGATAATTGTAGAGCAGCCGCATCGGCGGCACACCGACGAGCCCCAGCGCCTCGTTGACCATGCCCTGGTTGCCGAGGATGATGAGCCAACCATAGGCGCGCACGACCTGGCCGATGAAGAACGGCAGGAAGAGAGCGACCAGCAGGAACTTGCGCAGCGCCGAGGAGGGCGTGCGCACCATCAGGTAGGCATAGGGGAAGGCAAAGAGCAGCGTAACCGCGGTGACGATCAGAGAGCCCATCAGGCTGCGGCCGGCCACCGTCGCAAAGAAACTCTCCGTCAGCGCACGCTGGTAGTTGGCGAGCGTATAGGTCTCCGACATCAGAAACGTGCTGGTATCGAGCGTCCTGAGGCTCGTATCGCCGATCTGCAGGAGGCCGAGCACCAGCAGCCCCACCAGAACGATCGCCGGCATGAGCATGAGATAGGGCAAGCCCCGCTGGAAACTCGATGGCCAGACGGCGGCCGCAAGGCGTTCGAGCATATCCATGACACGCCATGTCACGGGATATGCGGCACGGGGAGTGCGCATGAACCGATCCTCTTAACGAAAGGAGAGTGCCCGCCGCCGATGGTGTGCGGCGGGCAGACAGGGCATCAGCCCTGCATGATTTCCTTGAACTTGGCGAACCACTGGCTCTCGTTCTCGACCTGCACCTTGGACGAGATGCGGATGAGGTGCTTGAAGGCCTCTTCCGTGGTCGGGTAGGACGGGTCGTTGACGAGATCGGCCGGCGGGGTAAGGCCGGGCACGACGCCGGGCAGGCCGAGACCGTCGAGCCAGACCTGCTGGGCTTCCTTGGTCAGCGCATGGTTGATGTACTGCTTGGCCCAGTAGAGTTCGTTTTCCGGCAGGCCCTTCGGGATCCACAGGCCGTCCGTATCGAACTTGGCGCCCTCTTCCGGCACCACCCAGGCAAGCTCGATGCCGTTCTTCTTGGCTTCGCGCACATTGGTCGAAATGGTGCAGGCGGCGTCGATCTCACCCTTCTGGAACCAGGTGGTGAAGTCCGGATCCTCGCCGAGCAGTGGCTGCTGCTCCTTGATCTTCGAGATGAAGTCCCAGGCCGGCTGCATGTTGCCGGGAATGTCCTCCAACTTGCCGCCGCCGGCGACCTGCGCCGGGAAGTGGAAGCCGATGCCGTCGTTGTAGAGCGCGATGCGGCCCTTCAGCTTCGGATCAAGAAGATCCTTCCAGGACTTCGGTGCACCGTTCGGGAAGGCCGACGGGCGGTAGGCCAGCACGTAGACATAACCATAGGTGTTGACGATCGGATAGCCATCGAGCCCGACGGGCTTGGCAAGATCGGTGGTGTTCTTGAGGTTCGGCAGGTCCGACAGGTCTTCCGTCACACCGCGCAGCGCCGACTTGGTGGCGTTGGTGGTCGTGTCCCAGTTGATGTGGATCGGCGGCACCCGCTTCTGGGCGACGGCGGCCCAGACCTTCGGCTGGATCTCGTTGTCTTCCGTCAGGTCATGACGGACGGCAATCCCCGTCGCCTTGGTGAAGCTGTCGGAAACACCGGCCTTCAGCGCCTCGACCCAGCTTCCGCCCCAGGCGCGGACGATGATCTCGGCCGGCTTTTCAGGCTCCTGGGCAAAGGCGCGGCTGACGCCGAGCGTCGAAAGACCCGCGGACGCACCGGCCGCGGCCATCGACGCCAGCAGCGTGCGGCGACGGATCTGCATGGAAGAAAATTTATCATGCGACATTACGCGTTCTCCTCTGGCTCAGCCTTCGTTGGTTATCTTGCAAAGACATGCATGTCCCTCGCATTCCAGCCGAGGCGTACCGCGTCGCCCGGGCCGAACTGCAAATGGGATTCGGGGTCGTGATCGAAGACGCGCATCATGACGTCGCCGAGCTGTGGAACCCGGATTTCATAGACGACGCGCTCGCCCTCGAAGATGCAGTCGTCCACGAGGCCATCGACAACGGTTTCGAGGCCATCCAGCCGACCGTTCCTGGGCGCGACGCGGATCTGCTCGGCCCGCACCGCGCCGGTGCCGGCCTTTCCGGTCGCAAGCGTTGCGTCCGCCGCAAGGCCGGCAAGGCGAAGACCGCTGGCTTCGATCGTCGCGCGCGCTCCGGCAAGCTCGACCACCCTGCCCTCGATGAAGTTGGTGACGCCGATGAAGTTGGCGACGAAAGCGTTCGAGGGCGCACGATAGGCATCCACCGGGCGCGCCTTCTGCTGGATCGAGCCACCGTCCATGACGACGATCTCATCGGAAACGACAAGTGCCTCGCGCTGGTCGTGTGTGACGTTGATCGTCGTGACGCCGAGCTCCTTCTGGATACGGCGGAACTCCAGCTGCATTTCCTCACGCAGCTTGCGGTCGAGCGCGGCAAGCGGCTCGTCGAGCAGCAGGAGATCCGGCTCGAACACCAGGGCACGGGCAATGGCCACGCGTTGCTGCTGGCCGCCGGAAAGCTCGTTGATACGCCGGTTTCCGTAGCCGCCAAGGCGGACGAGATCGAGATAGCGCTCCACCTTCTCCGGTATGCGGCGGGCATCGTGGCGGCGCATCTTCAACGGGAAGGCGACATTCTCCCCCGCTGTCATGTGCGGGAAAAGCGCCAGTTTCTGGAACACCATGCCGATAGCCCGGCCATGCGGCGGCACGGCGCTGACGGGCTGGCCATTGATGAAGATCTCGCCGCCGGTCGGGCGATCGAAGCCCGCGATCATGCGCAGCAAGGTCGTCTTGCCGGATCCCGAAGGCCCGAGGATGGTGAGAAACCGGCCTTTCGGCAGATCGAAGGATGCGCTCTTTACGGCATGGACATTGCCGAAGACCATGCTGACATCTTTGACGGAGACCGCAATCCGGTCGAGCGGCTCGGCCGCACGCTGTTCGGCATCGACAACGCCCATGACATTCCCCTGTGCTGCCCTACCGGCGACGCAGGGGCGCTGGAAGGCTTCCTCTTGCCACTACGGCCGCGGGCGGGCGACCGAGCATCTCGTAAGGTTGTCTATACATATGCATACAAGCTCCGTCAACCAAATATGCGCATTTTTTGCACTGCAAAACCATCCGCCTAAATTTTGTGCAATAGCGAAAAATCGCCTCTCATGCCTGCCTCTAAAGACGGCACGAGCGATACAAGGCGCTGGCGCTGTCAGATCGAGGCAAGGTAGCCGCCATCGACCGGAATGCAATGGCCGGTGACATAGGCGGCCGCATCACTGCACAGGAAAACCGCCACACCGCCAATATCGCCTTCACCACCAAAGCGGCGTTGCGGGATCTTGTCCAGCATCCGCGTCTGCCACTCCTCGTTCTCGTAGAACGCCTCCGTCATGGCCGTGCGGAAGTAGCCGGGGGCAATGGCGTTGACGCGAATATTGTGCGGCGCCCACTCCGTGGCAAGCGCCCGCGTCACGCCGAGAAGACCCGATTTCGACGCTCCATAGGGCACCGCCGTCGGAATGCCGACATAGGAGGTCAGCGAGCAGAGATTGACGATCGCGCCGCCACCGGACCTGGCCATGATGCGGCCCGCCGCCTGCGCACAGAAGAAGGCGCCCTTCAGGTTCGTCGAGAGGATCGATTCCCACAGGGCCTCATCGACATCGAAGGAGGGGCGGACATTTTCGAAGCCGGCATTGTTGATGAGGATGTCGAGGCCGCCCAGCGCATCGGCCGCCACGGCCGTCACGGCCGCACTGGCCTCCACGTCGCGGACATCCTGCACGAGCGCCACGCAGCGCCGTCCGGCTTTTTCCACCAGCGCCCGGGTCTCCGCCAGCCCCTCAAGCGCACGCGCCGTGACGGCGACATCCGCCCCGGCTTCGGCAAGCGCCACCGCAATGGCCTGGCCGATCCCGCGGCTGGCCCCGGTGACAAGCGCGCGGCGGCTGGAGAGATCGAAGATCGGACGGTTCATGGCGGCACCTCGATTGACTTCCTGCCAGAGGACAGCACTTCCGCAAGAAAATGTCTATACATATATACAGATCAAAATTCCGGGCGTATGAATGCGGCATGGCAAACCGATCGCATGGAGCCGCAAAATGGCAGACCCTTCAAGCCTGATCCGCGGAGAAATCCGCTCTATCCCGCCCTACAATGCCGGACTGACGCTCGAAGAAGTGCGGGCCACGTATCAGGTGGACACCATCGCCAAGCTCGGCTCCAACGAGAACCCCCTTGGCCCCTCGCCGGCCTTGCGACGGCTGTTTTCCGACATCGGCGAACTCGCCCGCCTCTATCCCGATCCACAGGGCCGCGCCCTGTGCACCCGGCTCGCCGCCAGCTTCAGCGTCGATAGCCGGCAGGTCATCCTCGGCAACGGCTCGGAAGACCTGATCGGCGTCATCTGCCGCTCGGTCGTGCGCCCCGGCGACACGGTCGCGACGCTCTACCCCTCCTTCCCGTTGCATGAAGACTATACGGCGCTGATGGGTGGCCGGATCGAGCGCGTGCCGGTGACCGAGAACCTGACCATCGACAAGGCGGCGCTCCTTGCCGCCGCATCCCGCAAGCCGCGCATGCTGATGTTCTCCAACCCGATGAACCCGGTCGGCTGCTGGCTGACACCGGATGAGTTGGCGGCGGTCATCGCCGCGCTCGACGCAGAGACGCTGCTGGTCATCGACGAGGCCTATGCGGAATATGCCGCCGGCGACGACTATCCGTCGGCGATCGACATGCTCAAGGGCAAGGATATCCCCTGGGTGGTGCTGCGCACCTTCTCCAAGGCCTATGGCCTCGCGGGCCTGCGTATCGGCTACGGCGTCGTCAGCGACACCGGTCTCTGCGATTTTTTCAACCGCGCCCGCACCCCGTTCAACACCAACGCCATTGCCCAGGCCTCGGCGGTCGCCGCCCTCGAAGACCTGGATCACCTCGCGCAATCGGTCAAGAGCGCCCTTACGGAACGGGAACGGCTGAAGACAGCCCTCGCTGCCGCCGGCTACCGGATCGCGCCGTCGAAAGGAAACTTCCTATTCATCGATGCTGGAAAGAATGCTTCGGATCTGGCCGTGGCGCTGCTGAAGCGTGGCGTCATCGTCAAACCTTGGAAGCAACCCGGCTTCGAGACATTCATCCGTGTCAGCATCGGCTCGCGGGAGGAGAACGACCATTTCCTTCGCGCACTTGCGGATGCGGAGGACGTGGACGCGGCGAAATCTGCCGGATAGTTGAAGACGAGAACATCGTCGTGCGGCTTTCCCAACTCGCTTCGACGTGAGGACGGCGATCCACCCCGGACAAACGCATGCCGCCTGCCCGAGGAGGTCAGTCTCGAGCAGGCGGCAGTGGAAACGGTATGGGCAGGTCTCCTCCGTATCCGCGCCAATGATAGTGCGCGGACTTTGTGGCAGTTCGGCGGGAAGCTTACAAAAATTCAAACTGGCGAAGGGTGGACCGTCCGGATCAGCCGGCAGACGGCAGGCGCACGGTGCAGACAAGCCCGGGCGCATTGTCGGACAGGGCCACTGTGCCGCCGTGCAATTCACCGATCGCCTTGACGAGGCTCAACCCGAGGCCGGTTCCCGGCGAATTCCGACTCTTGTCCAGCCTGTAGAAGCGGTCGAAGACCTTCCCGCGCTCGCGATCGGGAATGCCCGGACCGTTGTCGGATATGACAAGATGCACATGGCCGGGCGTGAGATGCGATGCGATTTCGATCGTCGTGCCTGGCGGCGTGTGGCGCAGCGCGTTGGTGAGAAGGTTCACGCACAATTGGCGGATGAGATCGGCATCGCCAAAGACGATGGCCGCGCCGTCGCATTCAAGATGCAGGATGTAGCCGTCATCCTCCGCAATCGGCCGGAACGCATCGTGGATATCGGCAAGAAGGGTTTGCAGGTCGAAGAACCGGAAATTCGTGCGGCGGTCGCGCGCCTCGATCTGGGCGATCCGCAGGAGGGCATCGAAGGTGGTCGAAATGCCGGCGAGCTCCGAGAGCGCGGCACTTGTAAAGGCGCGGCCGCTTTCTGCATCCTGCGCCTGCAGGGACTCGTCCAGCATCAGAAAGATCCGGCCGAGCGGCGTCTTCAGGTCGTGCGCGATGTCGGTCGTCACCTGCTTCAGCGCGGTGACGCTCGATTCCAGCTGCCCGATGGCCCCGTTCAGTTCCTTGGCCAAATGATCGACTTCATCATCCTGCCGGGAGACTGGAAGCCTGAGGGCAAGTTCGCCATTGCCAATCGCATGGGCGACCCTGACCAGCCTTCGGACGCGCCGGCGCAGCCGCCCGGCAACGAGGATGGCGCCCCCGGTCCCGAGGCCGAAGGAGATCGCCGTCGCCCAGCCGAAGCTGGTCGTCACGATCCGCGTCAGCCTGTCGGTGTCTTTGTAGCTCACCCCCACCGTCAGGGCATAGTCACCAAGGTCGCCGCGATAGAGCTTGTAGGCGAGTGCGCCGTCGTCCGAACGCGCCGGATTGAGGCTCGAGAACCCCTTGCCCGCCTGCGGCAGCTCGACATTTCCAGCGAGAAGCCGGCCGCCTGGATCCCGCAGATTGTAGACGGATTCCTCCCCCCGGATCGCCGGCCCGTGGCTCTTGATCATCGTGACCGCCGCGGCAACGCCCCCCACATCAAAGGCGGAGGAGATTTCGCGAAACCGCTCCAGGACACTGGCATTGAGGCGATCGTCGAGGAAATTCAGCACCATGCGATGGGCGATAAGATTGGCACTGAGATTGGCAACCGCAAACAGCATCATGTAGGCGGCGGCATGCTTCAGCGCCGTACTGCGCAGGAAGCTACTGCCGCGCATGCAGGGAATATCCGTTGCCGCGCACCGTATGCAGAAGGGAGCGGCCATAGGGCTTGTCGATCTTGGCCCGCAGCCGGCTGATATGGGTCTCGACAACGGTGCTCTGCGGATCGAAGTTGAAGTTCCAGATCCGCTCGAGCAGCATCGTCTTCGTCAGAACCCGGCCTTCATTGCGCATCAGGAGCTCCAGCAGAGCGAATTCGCGCGGCAACAGCTCGATCGGTGTACCGGCGCGCTCGGCGGTCCGGCGCATCAGATCGACCTCCAGGTCTCCCACCTTGAGGCGCGTCTTTTCCTGGGAGAGCGGGGGCCGGCGTGTCAGGGCGCCGATCCGCGCCATCAGTTCGGAAAACACGAAGGGTTTGGCGAGGTAGTCGTCAGCGCCGGCCTGCAGACCTTCGACCTTGTCGTCGATACCGCTCATCGCGGTCAGGAACAGGACGGGTGTCTGGACATGGGCCGAGCGCAGCGCCTTGACGAGGCTCAGGCCATCGAGGCCGAGGACCATGCGATCGACGATCATCACCTCGTAGGTGCAATCGAGACCAAGTGCCAGCGCATCCCGCCCATCCGTAACATGATCCACGACATGCCCCTCCGAGGAGAGGCCCCTGACCAGATACGAGGCCGTCTTGCTGTCGTCCTCGAGTAAAAGAATCTTCATTCAGGCCCTCATGCTTCCACCGGGCGAAGCGCAGATGGAAGCAGCGCCGCCCGCCAGATCGATTGCGGGTTGTTTGGACGAAACTGAGACAAGCTTGTTTACAAATTTGTGATATATGCGAAAGGCTTCGGGACCGGGCACCAAGGGCGCCCGGTCTTCATGGTCAGAACTTGCGCTGGAAGCGGAGCATGCCACCCCAGGCGTCGGCGTCCTTGCGGTCGAAATTGTCCATGTAGAGAACCTCCGGCGTGACGGTGAAGCCGTCCACGACTTTGAAGTCCACATTGGCGACCGCAGCGAAATTGTCGGCTTCGTCATAGGAAAGCTGGGTGTTCAGCACGAATTTTTCAGCCAGGGGCGCGGAAACGCCAGCCCAGAGCGCGTAGTCGCCGGACCAGGCAGCGAAGCGATTCGGCCCGCGGTCGCCATCAGTGTTCCAGCCGGCCATGAAAAAGGCAGAAAAACCGCCGAAGGATCCGTCAACACGGGCCTTGATCCCGCCCTCCTTCATCGATTCGTCGTAACCCGCGACGAGCTTGACGCCATAGGCGCCTGCCGAATAACCGATACCGACCACGAAATCGGGCATGTAGCCCTTGCCCTCGCCGCGGTCGTCTTCGAGGCTGAGCACGCCGGTGAGACCGTTACCATTGTCATAGTTGTAGGCGATAAAGTTGGTCTCGAACGGTCCGTACTTCGTCACCCAGTCCTGAATGACATTGCCGGCGTAGTTCGTGTATGTCGTGAATGCGGACTCGCCCTTACCGACACGGAAGCCATAGAAATCGATAAAGGCCTGGTAGAGGAAGATGTCTGTGCCGGCATCATAACCCGACGAGGCGTAGTTCGGGCCTGCATAGCCGCCGTGATAGTTGAATCGAATCTCGGTATGCGTTTTCAGCGGGCCATACTCCGTATCGGACGCAGTATCGATGCGGAGCAACGAACGGGAACGGGCATCGAAGGCATCGCCATCGCCGTCAAGATCGGTGTCACGGCCGAGCGCCTCGCCGCCCTGAACGTCGAAGCGAACATAGCCGCTGAACTTCAGGCAGGTTTCCGTTCCGGGAATGTAGAAATAGCCGTTGCCGAAGGCATCACAGACGCGGACATATTCCATGGGTTCCGGGTCGGCGGCGACCACGGCATCGGCCGAGTAGGCAAGGGAAGAGGTTGACGCAGCAGCGGCGGCCAACAGGACGGTGCGAATGGATTTCATCTTTCACCTCAAGAAGAGCAACTACCCCAATGTCGGGGCCGCTCCACTTGGCGCGCCCAAGTTTTCGGCAGATTTTCCTGAAGTTTACAGCACTGTAAGCCGGGCGCTCGGCGAGAGATTGTTGTATTTTTGATACATTTCCTCTGTCCTCTTGAAAGAGAATGGATCATTCAAGACAACCGGCAGGGTTCGCCTTGCGCCTGGACAGAAAGAAGCATCCATGAGCGCATATCCAGACAAAACAAGTCCCGCTTTCCCGCACTATGCTTTGACAAATTTGTAAGCTTCACGCGATGGGGGCGTGAAATCCGCTTCGTACTGTCCTCCTGCTGCAACGAAGCAGCGCTATGACGAGGACAACACCATGACCATCAAGATCGCCACCATCACCCTCCTCCTCTTCGCCGCCGCCTCGGCTTCGGCATCGGCCAACAGCGGGATGAACGCGACAAGCAGCGTGCTGGGCAGCATCGTCCAGGGACACGGCAAGCCGGGCGATACCGCCCGCTCGCTTTCCGACCCCGACGTCACGTTCCGCGTACTCGACAATGGCAAGGTCGAACGGACGAACGAGCGGCTCGGCACGGTCTCGATCACGAATCCGAAGACCGAGTGGACCCGGACCTCGCGCAGCAGGTAGGATGACGGCCAAAGCACCGCACGCGCGATCCCGCGCCTGCAAGACTGCCAGCAGACACTGACTTTGCTATCCTCCCGAGCATAATCAATAATTTATGGCGCCTCCCTCACATGCAGGATCATCTCCGCATGCGAGAGAAGCGCCATAACTTGCCGCAACCGAATCCTTACATATCGCCTAGGCTCAGGACCTATTAATTTGGATTGAGATGTGATTCAGGATCTCTGTTGAAGGAGGCTGTGATGGGTGATCTTTTGCGCTGAGCGAGCGCCAGATGGCGCTGATATCGCCGTTCCTCCCGCTGTCGCACGGTGTTCCGAGGGTTGACGACCGGCGAGTGATCAGCGGCATCGTCTATGTCATCAGGAACGGCTTGCAGTGGAAGGACGCGCCGATAGGGTATGGCCCGCACAAGACGCTCTTCAACCGCTTCGTCCGCTGGAGCCTAATGGGCGTGTTCGACCGCATCTTCGCTGGCCTTGCGGGTGAAGGGCCAAAACCCGAACGCATCATGATCGACGCAACTGAAGGCTCATCGCACCGCGGCGAGCCTACTAAAAAAGGGGATATTTCCCGTCGTATCGGGCGAACCAAGGGCGGGCTGAACTCCAAGCTCCACACCGTCTGCGACGGTGACGGCCGGCCGATCATCTTGCTCCTGTCGCAAGGCCAGATGAGCGACCACAAAGGCGCGCGCCTCATGCTTGATGCCCTGCCACCGGCCGAACACCTCATCGCCGATCGCGGTTTTGACAGCGCCTGGTTCCGCCAGGAGCTCGAAGCCAGAGGCATCGAGCCCTGCATCCCATCCAGTCGCAGCCGCAAAGTCCCATTCGCCTACAACAAGACGCTCTACCGTCAGCGCCACAAGGTCGAGAACCTGTTCGCCAAACTCAAGGATTGGCGGCGCATCGCAACACTCTACGACCGGTGCGCACACACATTCTTATCCGCCATCTGCATCACAGCCGCCGTCATATTCTGGATCTGATCAACGAGCCCTGAGCCTAGATCATGCCGAGATCTGCGTAGCTGTCGTGCAGGGCCTGGTCGCCAGCACTGAAGCGCGCGGCGGCGAAGTTGTGCTGGTGCCAGTAAGGGTAGATGTAAGGTGGGCGGCTGACCTTGTTCAGCGCGTCCAGCTCCTCCTCGCTCAGCTTCAGATCGACAGCGGCGATGTTGTCACGGAACTGATCCTCGCTGAGGCCGCCGACCACGAGACTTGTAACGGCAGGGCGCGAGAGGGTCCAGGCCAGTGAGACCTGTGCCACCGAGACACCACGGGTTTTGGCGATGACCTCAAGCGCGTCGACGATCGACCACAGGCGCTCCCGGTCCCGGATCGGTGGTTCGCTCCAACCGACGGCCTGACGGGAATCGGCAGGCGTCCTGTCGCGTCCGAAGGCACCGGAAAGCAGACCGGCGGCGAGCGGGCTCCAAACCATGACGCCGAGGCCCTGATCGACAGAAATCGGCAGAAGCTCGTATTCGGCTTCGCGTGCCTCAAGCGTGTAGTGGATCTGCTGGGTCACGAAGCGCGGCAGGTTCTTCGCCTCCGCCAAGCCGAGCGCCTTCATGATGTGCCAGCCGGAATAGTTGGAGCAGCCGACATAGCGGATCTTGCCCTGCTGGCGCAGTGTATCGAGTGCCGACAGCATTTCTTCGACCGGTGTCACACCGTCCCATTCATGCATGAAGTAGATGTCGATGTGGTCGGTCTTCAGCCGCTTGAGGCTGCGCTCGCATTCGCGGATGAGATGGTAGCGCGACGTGCCTTCATCGTTCGGCCCATCGCCGATACGCATGCGGGCCTTGGACGAGATCAGCACCTTTTCGCGCTTGTCACCGAGCGCTTCACCGAGAATTTCCTCCGAGCGACCGAGCGAATACATGTTGGCCGTGTCGAAGAGGTTCACACCGCCGTCGATGCAGCAGTCGATGAGACGGCGCGCTTCGGTGACACCCTGGTTGGCGACCCGGGCAAAGGCGCCGACCCCGCCGAAGGAGAAGGTGCCCATGGCGATCGCCGAAACCTTGAGGCCCGTGCGGCCGAGCGTCCTGTATTCCATGATGCTTCTCCCAGGTTCTATTGCGCCGGCTGCCGGGTTTTGCGCTTCGGGCGCTCCGGCACCGTCTTCGAGACACCGTGCTCGTGGCTGGCGCGCAGAACGAGCTCCGCGCCAACGAGGATCTTGACCGGCGGCTGAGGCTCGGCGGCGGCGATGAGGTCATCGAGCACGGTGACGGCGAGATAGCCGATCTTGCGCTTCGACACGTCGATCGTCGTCAACCCCGGTTCCATCGTCGCGCTCTGCGGCAGGTTGTCGAAGCCGATGATCGAGACGTCTTGCGGAATCGAAATGCCATGTTCGCGAAGTGCGCGGATGAAGCCGTAGGCGATGATGTCGTTCGTGCAGAAATAACATTCCGCAAGATCGAGCCCGGCCGACAGCAGCGCGCGCGTATCGAGATAGGCGCCGTCATAGGTCGATTCCACCGAGAGGATGTCAGCCCCGTTCACCGGCAGGCCCAGCCGCTCCATGTTCTTGAAGAACGCTTCGCGGCGCAGGCGGAAGTTGGTCGTGTCGACATGAGAAGCGACAAAGCCGATACGCTGGAACCCCTGCATGCGGAAACGCGAGACCACCTTGTAGACCGCATCCTCGTTGTTCATATCGACGAAATTCGCTTCGAGCACGTCATAGAACGTATCGATGAAGACGGTCGGGAAACCCAGGCCCTGGATAAGCCTGATATCGGCTTCCGTCAGCTCCGTACCGAGCGCGATGACGCCTGATATCGGCGCGCCGGCCAGCGATTCCGCCACCGTGCTGATCGGCTGGCCCTCGAAGCTCACGACCTCCAGCGTGTAGTTGCGCCGTGTCGCCTCGGCGGACATGCCGTCGATATAGTCGGAGATGAAGACGCTATGGTCGCGGTTGACGGTATGGCCATGCTTGGCGATCTTCAGGAAACGCAGTGTTTCGCCGGGCTCCGCGCTGCTTCGCGTTGCCCGGGGTACGTAGTTGAGGTTTGCCACCGCCTCCAGCACCCGCGCCCGCGTCACGCCGGAAATCTCTCCCTTGCCGTTCAACACGAGCGAAACCGTCGCGGGCGATACGCCTGCCGTCTCGGCAATATCCCTGATGGTCGGTTTTCCCGGTTTCTTCATGCGGAGATGCGGGCCTTTTCATGCTGCGACTGCGAACAAGTTTACTAAACGATTTAGATGAACTTTGCGAGACCTAGGGCAAATCGACCCCATTCGCAACCAATTTTCCACTCCGACGGGGCTTGTCAGGCCAAAAGTCCTTTGCTAGCGTTTTAGTGAAGCTAGACTTTATTTAGTAAACAAATGGGAGGAAATCATGCAAAAAACCGGCAGACAGCTGGCGATGCTTGCTGTGATAAACGGCCTTTTGCTGGTGGCGGGCGCCCTGATTTCCGGCGGCTCGTTCCTTTCCCTTTTCAATCTCCAGTCCATGGCGAGCCAGGTTCCGGAAATCGGTCTCCTGGCCATCGGCGTGATGCTCGCCATGTGCGCCGGCAATGGCGGTATCGATCTTTCGGGCATTGCGCTCGCTAACCTTTCCGGCGTCCTGTCGGCCGTCATCGTCTCGTCGTTTATCTCGGCGGCGGAAAGCGGAACGGCCTTCAGTCTCGCCTTCATCCTGGGCGCCCTCCTCGTCGGCCTTGCCGGCGGCATCATCAACGGTGTCCTCATCTCTCGGCTGAACATCACGCCCATCCTCTGCACACTCGGGACGCAGATGGCCTTCATGGGGCTCGCCGTGGTCGTCTCCGGCGGCAAGGCCGTGACGGTCGGCAGCCCAGCGCTGCTGTCGGGCATCGGCAACGACATGATCGCCGGGGTTCCGATCAGCTTCCTCGTCTTCGTTCTGGTCGCGGCCGCTGTCGCCGCATTGCTGAAGTTCACGCCCTATGGCCTGTGGCTGATGCTGATGGGCACCAATCCCAAGGCCGCCGTCTATGCAGGCTTTCCCAGAAACGGCGTGATCGTCGCCACCTACGCGATATCCGGCCTGCTGTCGGGCCTTGTCGGCATCATCATCGCGGCACGCAACGTCAATGTGAAGTTCGACTACGGCAGCTCGTACCTGCTCATCGCCATCCTCATTGCCGTGATGGCCGGGGTGAAGCCGGAGGGCGGCTATGGGCGCGTCGTCTGCGTCGTCCTCAGCGCCATCGCCCTGCAGCTCATGTCGAGCCTGCTCAATTTCAGCGGCCTTTCCAATTTCGTGCGTGATTTCGCCTGGGGGCTGCTGTTGCTCACCTTCCTGGCCGTCGGCCGCTACGACATCGCTGGCTTCCTGTCCCCGGGACGCCGCTCGCCAACCCCTTCGGTGCCTGTCCCTCAAACGCCGAAGTGAAACAGGAGGGAAAATTCGTGGAGGAAAACATGAAATCGTTTTCGAAGAAGGTACTGGCTGGAACGACAGTTGCGGCCGTTGCGCTTGCCGGCTCGATCGGCACGCTGGTCGCACAGGAAAAGCCGGTCATCGCCACCGTGGTCAAGATCAGCGGCATTCCGTGGTTCGACCGCATGAACACCGGCGTCGTGGCTTATCAGGAAGCCAATCCGGACGTCGTTGCAAGCCAGAGTGGCCCGGCAACAGCGGACTCGGCCCAGCAACTGCAGATCGTCAACGACCTCGTTGCCAAGGGCGTCAACGCCCTTGCCGTCGTGCCGATGGACCCGGCCGTTCTGGAAGGCACCTTCCAGCGCGCCATGGAGCGCGGCATCGTCGTCGTCACCCATGAAGCCGATAACCAGGTGAACACCCATGCCGACGTCGAGGCCTTCGACAATGCAGACTATGGCTCGGCCCTGAACGAACGCCTCGCCGAATGCATGGGCAAGGAAGGCAAGTGGACGACCTTCGTCGGCTCGCTCGGTAGCCGCACGCACATGCAGTGGGTCGGCGCCGGTGAGGAGAACGCCAAGAAACATGCCGGCATGGAACTCGTCGATCCGAACAACGAATCCTTCGACGATGCCAACGGCACCTATGAGAAAGCCAAGGAAATCCTGCGCAAGCACCCCGACATCAAGGGCTTCCAGACCTCGGCGGGCAACGACGTGCTCGGTGTCGGCCGCGCTATCGACGAAGCGGGTCTGAGCGGCAAGGTCTGCCTCGTCGGCACCGGCCTGCCGAACCCCTCGGCCGACCTGCTGGAATCCGGTGCCATCACGGCGATTGGCTTCTGGGACCCGCAGAAGGCCGGCATGGCGATGAACGCCGTCGCACGCCTGCTGCTGGAGAAGAAGGAAGTCACCGACGGCATGGACCTCGGCGTCGAAGGTTACAACAAGGTCTCGGTCAAGCAGGGCCCGGGCAAGGGCCTGCTGATCCTCGGCAACGGCATGGTCCTCGCCGACAAGGCGACCTACAAGGAACACCTGTTCTAATCGACAAACCGTCAGCCGGCCGGAAGGTTCCCCTTCCGGCCGGGATCGCCCGGCGTGGCAAAACGCCGGTCAGCATGAGGACAATTTCCGTGGCGGCACAAGCACAAACAGCGCAGCAACCGGCAGCGCTCCTTGAACTCAGGAACATCCAGAAGTGGTTCGGCGGCGTCCATGCCCTGCGCGGCATCGATCTGACGCTCCATCCGGGCGAGGCCTACCACCTTCTTGGCGAGAACGGGTGCGGCAAGAGCACCGTCATCAAGATCATGTCGGGTGCGCATGCCCCGACGTCAGGCGAGATCGTGCTGGGTGGCGAGACCTTTGCGTCGCTGACACCGATCCAGTCGCTCGCCGCCGGCATCGAGACCGTCTACCAGGATCTGTCGCTGCTGCCCAATCTGACGGTCGCCGAGAACGTCGCGATGAACGAGCAGCTGGTGAACGCCAGCGGCCGTCTTGCACGTCTCTTCGATCGCAAGCGGTTGAAGGAAACCGCGGAGCGGGCGCTGGCCGCCGTAGGCCTGCCGAGCGACCGGACCTTCCTCAACACAATCGTTTCCGACCTGCCGCTCGCCTCCCGCCAACTTGTCGCGATCGCCCGGGCCATAGCGACCCGCGCCAAACTCGTCATCATGGACGAGCCGACCACGTCACTGACACGCCGGGAAGTGGACAATCTCATCCAGGTCGTCGAGCGCCTGCGTTCTGAAAACGTCGCCGTACTCTTCGTCACGCACAAGCTGGACGAATGCTATCGCATCGGCGGCCACGCCGTCGTTTTCCGGGATGGCCAGTGCGTCGCTCAGGGGCCTATCGAAACCTACAGCAAGAAGGAACTCGCCGAACTGATGACCGGTCGTTCCATCGATGCCCAGCGCTACCGCACGGGCAAACTGTCAGACAAGGAGCTGCTCAAAGTGGAGCGGCTCGTTGTCGATGGCGTGCGGGAGATGAGCTTCTCCCTGAAAAAGGGCGAAATCCTCGGCATCACGGGTCTTGCCGATTCCGGCCGCAACGAGCTTGCCCTGGCCCTGACCGGCGTTGCCCCTGCCACGGGCGGCACAGTGACACTCGATGGCAAGGTCGTTTCCGTCCGCTCGCCTGCGGAAGCCATCGCGCATGGTATCGGCTATGTCCCGGAGGACCGGCTTGCCGAAGGTCTCTTCCTGGACAAGTCGATCTTCGAGAACGAAATCGCCCTCATCGTTTCGCGCCTTGCCAATTCGCTTGGCGTTGTCGACCGGGAAGAAGGACGCGGGATCGCCGCCCGTCTTTCCGAGGAGATGCGGCTCAACACGAAAAATCTCGACCTGCCTGTCGGGGCGCTCTCGGGCGGCAATCAGCAGCGCGTGCTGATCGGCCGGTGGCTGAGCATCGCACCGAAACTGCTGGTGCTGCACGGGCCCACGGTCGGCGTCGATGTCGGCTCCAAGGACACGATCTATCGCGTCATACAGGCCCTTGCCGAAGCGGGCATGGGGCTCGTCATCGTCAGCGACGACCTGCCCGAACTCCTTCAGAACGCCGACCGCATCCTCGTCATGAACAGCGGCCGGGTGGTCGCGGAAATGGGCGCCGGAGAGGCAACCGAAGACCAGCTCTACAAAGCAATGCTGGCGACCACGACGGAGACCATGCAATGAGTGCCTCACGAACCGATGAACTCCACGGCACCGCCGGCCCGTCGCGTTCCTTCAGCTTCAGCGAACTCGTGCGCCGCCGACCGGAAACCATCACGTTCCTGCTTCTGGTGGCGATCTGTGTCGGCGTCACCATCGCCAACCCGGCCTTCCTGCAACCCTCGACGCTTATCGACATCGGCCGCGCCAGCGTGGTCATGGGGCTTTTCGCGCTCGGCGTCTTCATCATCCTGGCGGCAGGCGGCATCGACGTGTCCTTCACGGCGATCGCGGCCTTCACCATGTATTCGATGACCGTGCTGGTGCAGACCTATCTGCCGAACCTGCCCATCGCCCTCATCATTCTCATGGCAACGGTCGGCGGCGCGGCGCTCGGCATTGTCAACGGACTGCTCGTTCATCACCTGAAGGTGCCATCGCTGATCGTCACCATCGGCACACAGTATCTCTTCCGCGGCTTCCTGCTCTCCTTCATCGGTACGGTCTGGATCATGTCGCTGCCGCCGCAGATGGGCAGCTTCGGGCGCATGCCGCTCCTGCAGCTCGAATCCGCCAATGGCGCATTGATCACGCTGCCGTTCTACTTCCTCGTCCTGCCCATTGCCGCCTTCGTGACCTGGTGGATCCTCAACCGTACCCTGATGGGCCGCGCCATCTTCGCCGTCGGCGGCAATGCCGACATCGCAAGCCGCCTCGGGTACAACCTGCGCACCGTGCATGTTTTCCTGTTCGGCTATGCGGGCGCGCTCGCGGGCCTTGCCGGCATCATCCATGTCTGCGCCAACCGGCAGGCAAATCCCTTCGATCTCGTTGGCACCGAGATCAACGTCATCGCGGCCGTCGTACTCGGCGGCGCGCGCATCACCGGCGGCACCGGCACGGTCCTCGGCACCCTACTCGGCGTGCTCCTGATCGTTGTCATCAACAGCGTGCTCGTCATGGTCGGCATTCCCAGCACCTGGCAGCGGCTCGTCGTCGGCAGCTTCATCCTGCTGGCCGCCGCCTTCTTCGTCACGCGCCAGCGCAAGAAATAATCCCCAATTCCCGGAGCAAGAGCATGAAGAAGTTTCTGAACGACCCCGTCAATTTCGTCGACGAGATGCTGGAAGGCATCTACAAGGCGCATCCCGCCGTCACCTATACGGCCAACGACCTGCGCTGCCTGGTCAGCGCAAGAACCAAACCCGGCAAGGTCGGCATCGCGACCGGCGGTGGCTCGGGCCACCTGCCGACCTTCCTCGGCTTCGTTGGCGAGGGCATGCTCGACGGAGCGGCGGTTGGCGGCGTCTTCCAGTCGCCCAGCGCCGAGCAGATGTACCAGGTAACGAAGCATATCGATCAAGGTGCCGGCGTCCTCTACATCTACGGCAACTACACCGGTGACATCATCAATTTCGACATGGCTGCCGAACTTGCCGATCTTGACGGTATCGTGGTCAAGCAGGTCGTCGGCAATGACGACGTCGCCTCCTCGGTGGTCGGGGAGGAACACAAGCGCCGTGGCGTCGCCGGCATCTTCTTCATCTACAAGACCGCCGGTGCAGCGGCCGCCGAAGGCCTCCCGCTCGATGAGGTCGCGCGCCTTGCCGACAAGGCACGGCTGCATACCCGCACCATGGGCGTCGCACTCTCCAGCTGCGTCGTTCCGGAAATCGGCCACGCCACGTTCTCCATAGGTGAAGACGAGATGGAAATCGGCATGGGCATCCATGGCGAACCCGGCATCAGCCGCAAGACGCTGGCGCCGGCCGATGCGGTCGTCGACGAGATGATGGAGCGCATCTTCGCGGAAACGGACTACAAGTCCGGCGACAACGTCGCCGTGCTTGTCAACGGCCTCGGCGGCACGCCGCTGGAGGAGCTCTACATCCTCTTCCGCCGCGTCGCGCAGCTTCTGGAAGCGCGCGGCGTTACCGCGAAACATGTCTGGATCGGCGAATTCGCCACTTCGATGGAGATGGCCGGCGCGTCGATCTCGATCCTGCATCTCGACGACGAGCTCGACCGCCTTGTCGCCGCTCCGGCCAACACGCCGTTCTTCCAGCACATTGCAGGGTGAAACGATGACGATCGAGACATTGAATGCCGCAGGCCTGATCGACCTTTTCAAGAGCTGGAAGGATCTCTTTTCCGAACAGCGTGAATTCCTCATCGCGCTCGACGGCAAGGTAGGCGACAGCGACCTCGGCATCACCATGAGCAAATCCTTCGCCGCCGCTGCCGATGCATTGGAGGCAGAGGGCGAAGCGGCAGGTATCGCCAAGCTCCTGCGTACAGCCGGGGCAACAATGGCCCGCACCGCTCCCTCCACCATGGGTACGTTGACGGCGACCGGATTCCTGCGGGCCAGCAAGGCCGTTGAGGGCAAGGATGTGCTGGAAACGGCGGACATGGCCGCCTTCTGGCGCGCCTATCGCGATGGCGTTGCCGAACGCGGCAAGGCGAAGGTCGGCGACAAGACCTTGCTTGACGTGCTCGACCCGATTGCGGTGACACTGGAAGCACAGGCCGTTGCCGGCGCTTCGCTTGCCGATGCGCTCAACGCCGCGGCAGACGCCGCCGAGCAGGCGCTCGAAGCCACCAAGTCCCTGCTTGCCCAGCATGGCAAGGCCGCGGCCTTCCAGGAAAAGACCATCGGCCTGCAGGATGCGGGCGCGACAGTGGGGGCTTTCCTCATCCGCCGCATGGCGGACTTCGTGGCAAGCCGGTAGAGACTGCTTCCGGCGAGCCGCAGCGCATGTGCCTCGCCGGCTCGTCGCTCCGACCGGATGTCGGTGCCCCAACGCCAAACGCACCACCGGCGGGACAAGCCGCCGGCGGCGTATCCGGGGGAGGTATCAGTTGAGGGGGATGGCGTTGCCGTCCTTGCTTGTCTGGTAGACGACCGAGAGATCGTCATATTTCAGCCGGATGGCCTCGGCGCGTTCCTTGAACTGCGACCGCTGCGGCTCGGGAAGACGGTCGATCAGTGCGTGGATCGACTGTCCCTTCCAGAAGGCATTCGTTCTGTTGTAGCCGCCGGCGTCGAGCGTGAAGACCTCCTTCAGGATCTTCAGGTCGTGCGGGATGGAGAACGCGTCGCGGGAATCCTCGTGACTGAAGAAGTAGAAGAAATTGTCGAACCCGGCCCAGGTGATCGCCGACAGACACATCGAGCAAGGCTCGTGCGTCGACAGGAAGATGAGGTCCTTGGAGTCCGGCCGATCGCATTGCGGCATCTCGTAGAACCGCTTCAGGGTGTGGACCTCCCCGTGCCACAGCGGATTTTCCGTCTCGTTGTTGGTCTCGACGAGCACCGTGGACAGGTCCGACTTGCGCAGCAGCGCCGCGCCGAAGACCTTGTTGCCGGCAGCAACGCCGGCCTCCGTGGTGGGGATGATGCCGTCCTCCATCGTGCCGAACAGGGCATCGAGCAGGCTTCGGGTTTCGGTTTCTTCTGACATTGTGTCTCCGTTGGTGTCGTGGGAAAAGGTGGTCCGGATCAGGGACAGGGCACGATCCGGAGCAAGGGGGTGTCGGGCGCCCTCAGTGCGCAGCCTCCGGGATCATCGGGATCTCGACGCCCTTGGCGTCATAGAGCTTGCCATTGAGGAAGTAGTCGCCGTCATGAAGTCGGGCGATATCGGTGTAGCGGATCGTTCGCTCGGTGGCCGCCACGAAGACGGACTGCTGGTCCGAATTGCCGGCCTTGACATGGTTGAACAGCAGGTTGAGGACGATCGCCATCAGGGCAGCGGAACTGATGCCCGAATGGAAGATCGTCGCGACCCAGGCCGGAAAGTGCTCGTAGAAGCCGGGCGAGGCGATGGGGATCATGCCGAAGCCGATCGAGGTCGCGACAATCACCAGGTTCATGTTGTTCTGGTAGTCGACCTTGGAGAGGGTTCGGATGCCGCTGGCCGCGACCGTGCCGAACAACACGATGCCGGCGCCACCGAGAACCGAACTCGGCACTGCCGCCACGACACGCCCCATGACCGGCAGCAAGCCGAGGATCACGAGGAAAAGGCCTCCGGTCGCCACCACATAGCGGCTCTTGACGCCGGTGACGGCGACAAGCCCGACATTTTGCGCAAAGGCGCTTTGCGTGAACGAGCCGAAGATCGGTGCGAGAATGCTCGACAGCATATCGGCGCGCAGGCCATCGCCCAGACGGCGCGAATCCACCTTCGTCTCGACGATCTCGCCTACGGCGAGAATATCGGCCGATGTCTCCACCAGCGTGACGATGATGACGATAAGCATGGAGATGATGGCGGCGATCTCGAAGGTCGGGTAGCCGAAGTGGAAGATGGTCGGCAGCGCGAAGAAGGGACCGTTCGACACCTGCGAGAAATCGGTCATGCCGACGGCATAGGCAATGCCTGTCCCGATCACAAGCGCGAGCAGGATGGACAGCCGCGAGATCGAAGCGCTGCCGACCTTGCTGAGCAGGAGAACGATGGCCAGTGTCACAGCGGCGAGCTGGATGTTGGCCGGGCTACCGAAATCAGGCGAGCTGCTGTTGCCGCCCATGGCCCAGAAGGCGGCGACCGGCATCAGCGTCAACCCGATCGTGGTGATGACGATGCCCGTGACGAGCGGCGGGAAAAAGCGGGTGATGCGCGAGAAGACCGGCGTGATCAGCAACCCGATCAGCGAAGCGGCGATAACGGCGCCCAGGATGGACGGAATGCCGCCATTGCCCGATATCGCCACCATCGTCGCAACGCCGGAGAACGAAACACCCTGCACCAGCGGCAGGCGGCTGCCGAAGAATGGCAGTCCGAGGGTCTGCAGGATGGTGGCAAGGCCGCCGGCAAACAGCGATGCCGTGACCAGCAGGCCGACATCGCTCGGGCTCAGTCCCGCGGCCTGGCCGACGATCAGCGGTACGGCGACGATACCGCCATACATCGTCAGGACATGTTGAAGCCCATAGGCGATGTTGGCGCCGACGCTTAGTTTTTCGTCTTCCGGGCGTGCGACGGTTGCACTTTCTTCGTCTGCATGTGCCAAGGTAAACTCCTCCCTACCTTTGCTTGCGTTGAATTCTGCGGTTTGCCCCGTTTCAGTCGATTGCTTCGGCATGGCGCCGGGGCGCTGGCGCATACCGGAACCTCACCTCTCGCCGGCGCTCCCTGCCGGTTGCAGTACTGGCGCACGCGAAAAACCCGATGGCACATTGCCAAGCAGGCGCTGAGCGGACGGCAACAAGGGCGCCGAAGCGCGGCCCAAACAACAGTCATCTGGAAAGAGAGTATTTCTCTGCATGCCCCACCAGTTTCCACAGTTGGACCGGTCGGTTGACCGGTTTCGCCAGGACCCTGTTCCAGGAGGTGCGAGCTCCGGATCGTCATCAACTTGCGTTGAGCGGGGCATTTCATGTGAGGCCTAAACCTGCACTGTTACAAATCCTGCATTCTTTTAGCCGAGCCTGTCAAGCGCCAGCGCTGATCACCGAGGACGCAAACGAGCGCCCCCTATCGGCAGGACGCAGCGGCATGCCCGGCAATGTCTAGCCAAATCAGGGTGTCCCAGCCTTGAGGACGCACTCAATCCGGTCGCATCTTTGCAGAAATGGCAAAAGACCTTCAGGGAAACGGACCGGCAACGCGCGGTCGACATTGCCAGAGAGGGGCGTCGCGGAGCGCTGATGCAGGTCGCGGATTTCGGATCTGATTGCGATGCCAGGACTATCTTGGCCGGCAGCCCGTTGCGCACATGAATGGGGCTACCCGCAGGAGTCCCGTTGCTCTAGAACACCATCACGACGAGGATGGTACCGGAGGTTTGCCGTGAGCCAGAACAACAAGACCATCACCACCTGGTATGTCGATCCGGACGCCGAGGACCGGATGTCGGATGGTCATGCGCCCATCTGGCGGCACCTGATCGATCTCATCTCCGAGCGCGACCTCAGCCAGAAAAGCGTGCTCGATTTCGGCTGCAACCAGGGCGGCCTGTTGCGGCACCTCTATGCCATCAGGCCCTTCCGCAAGGCGCTCGGCATCGATATCGCCGAGCAGTCGATCGCCAAGGCCGAGGCATTCAAGGGCAATATTCCCGTCCAGCACGCTGTCGGCGGAACGCTGGACGGCTGGGGCGAGGAGTTCGATCTCGCGATCAGCCATGAGGTGATCTATCTCGTTTCCGACATCGACGCCCATGCCGCCGATATTTTCAAGGCCCTGAAGCCGGGGGGCGTCTACTACGCCGTCACGGGCTGCCATACCGACAATCCGCTCTGGCCGAAGTGGCGCGATCTCGTCGCCCAACGTACCAACACGGTCGTGCAGGACCGGTCGATCACCGACTATGCCAGGGCGTTTTCCAAAGCCGGTTTCACGGTCTCCGGCCGCAAGCTGGAATACGATGGCTTCATCCCGTTCTTCGAAGACGGCTGGACGCCCGACTTCGCCGACGCGCTCGACTACTACACGCAGACCAAAATCGTCTTCCGGCTGGTCAAGACCCCAGCCGGTGCAGCGTCGTAAGCTCGACATCGAAATGGGGCGGCTTGTCGGGCGCGACCTCGACGAACCGCCCTTTCACCCGGAAGGTCCGTTCAATCAGGCCGCTTCCGGCGAGCGCCCGCGGCGCGCCGTCGAAACGAAGCTCGCCCTTTTCCAGAAGAGAGATGCGGTCGCTGACGGCGATCGCCTGATTGATGTCGTGGATCGCCATCAGGATCGTCACGCCGCGCTCGCGGCTGAGGCGGTGCACGAGGTCGAGCACCTCCACCTGGTAGCCGATGTCGAGGAAGGATGTCGGTTCGTCGAGAAGCAGGATGCCCGCCTCCTGCGCCAGCGCCGCCGAAATCCAGGCGCGCTGGCGCTCGCCGCCGGAAAGCTCCTGTAGCGTCCGGTCGGCGAAGCGCGTGAGGCCCGTGCTTTCAAGCGCCCATTCGATCGCCGCCTCGTCCTTCCGGTCATAGGAGCGGAACAGGCCGACATGGGGAAAACGGCCTTGCCGGACAAGCTGGGCGATCGTCATCTCGTCGGGCGCTGCCGGCTGCTGCGGCAGGAAGGCGAGTTTTTTCGCGATCGCGCGCCGCGACATCGCGGCGACGGCGGTGCCTTCGATCTGGGCTTTGCCGCCTGATGGTGTGATGAGACCGGCCAGCACCTGGAGCGCCGTGCTCTTACCCGAACCGTTCGGGCCGATGAGGGCGCGGATTTCGCCCTTTTCCATCGACAGCGAGAAGTCGGTCAACGCCTTGCGGCGACCGTAGAGGACCGACAGGTGTGAAGCGGTGAGCGGCATGGGCGATCTCACGGAACCTTGCGCAGAAGCGCAAGCAGGACAGGAACGCCCATGAGGGCGGTGACGACGCCGATCGGCACTTCCTCCGGCCCGCCGGCCAGCCGGCCGATCAGGTCGCCCAGCGTGACGATGACGGCGCCGAGCACGACGGTGAGCGGAAGGACCAGCGGAAAATGCCGTCCGGCGAGGAAGCGCGCCAGATGCGGGACGATGAGGCCGACGAAGACGACCGGCCCGACGGCGCCGACGGCGCTGGATGCCAGCGCACAGGAGACAAGCAGGACCAGCGAGAACTGTGCCTTGTAGGGAAGGCCGAAGGAGCGAGCGACAGTCGCATCGAACCGCAGCAGGATCAGCGGGCGGTAGATCAGCGGCAGCATTGCAAGGCCCGCAATCGTGAACGGCAACAGGAAGAGCGCATGGTCCCAGGTTCGTGCATAAAGGCTGCCGGAGAGCCATTCGAGAATGATCTCGATGCGGGCCGACCCCCAGCCCGCGATGAGCCCGATGGCTATGGCGTGCAGCACCGCGCCGATGGCGATGCCGCAGAGCGTGATCCGGAGCGGACTGAGATCGAGGCGGAAGGCGAGCAGGTAGATGATACCGCCGGCGATCATACCGCCCATCATGCCGGCGGGCGGGAGCCAGGCGATCGGGAGCTCGTTGACGGAGTAAGAGTCGGGATTGGCGAGATAGACCGTAAAGAGAAGGAAGAGCGTCACGGTCAGCGTCGCGCCCTGCGAGACGCCCATCAGCGAGGGATCGGCAAGCGGATTGCGGGTGATGGTCTGGAGAAGCAGGCCGGCGAGCGCGAACTGCATGCCGGCCAAAATGCCGGTCACGATGCGCGGCAGCCGGATATCGAGGATGATCGAGCGTGCCTCCGGCGAACCGCTTCCAGTCAGCGCCGACAGGACATCACAGACGGGCAGGTCGACGATGCCGAGGAAGATGGCGGCGACGAACGACAGGAGGACGAGCGCAAGCGCAGCAGGCAGGATCCAGCGCTTCGGCCGACCGATCGTCGGGGCGCCCAGGCTCATGCGCCCTCTCCCTTGAAATCGAGCCGGCCGCGCTGGATGAGATAGACGAAAAGCGGCCCGCCGATGAGCGCGGTGACGATGCCGACCGGCAATTCCTTGGGAATGGCGACGGTGCGCGCGACAAGGTCTGCCGCAGTCACGATCAGCGCCCCGATGGCGGCCGTAAGGCCGATCTCCCAGGCCATGCCGCGCGGGCGCAGCAACTTCGCGATATGCGGCGCGGCAAGACCGACGAAGGCGACAGGCCCGGCGACGGGCGCAACCCCCGCCACCGGGCAGATGCCGAGCAGGAGGAGGACCGGCTTCCAGAGCGTGAGCTGTACCCCCATCGCCGCGGCGGAATGGTCGCTGAGCGCGAACATGGCGATCACCCGATGAAGGAAGAAGGCGCCCGACACCCCGACCAGCACCCAGGGCAACATCTGGACGAGATGCCCCCAGGTCCGCCCGGCAAAGCCCCCGGCCAGCCAGAACAGCAGCGCCGTCGATTGCGGCCCGGCGAAAAGCAGCACGTAGATGGTGATCGCACCGAGGAAGAGCGAGACGCTGACGCCGCCGAGGGCCAGATGCAGCGGATGGCTGTTGCCGCCGCGCGCCACCCAGAACGTCACCGATGCGGCGGCAAGTCCGCCGGCGAGTCCGACGAGCGGATAGTAGTGCCCGGAAACCCAGGGCAGGAAGACGAAACATGTGACGATCGGCGCGATCGCCCCGGCGGTGACGCCGGTTATGCCGGGATCGGCGAGCGGGTTTCGGGTCAGCGCCTGAAGAAGATAGCCCGACACGGCAAGCCCCGCACCGGCCGTCGCGGCGGCGAGGCTGCGCGGCAGCCGGAGCGTCCAGACGAGGATCGACTCGATCTTGCCGTCGGGGCTGAAAAGCGCCTGCAGGACCGCGCCGGCGGAAAGCGTGCGCGCGCCGGGCATCAAGCCGACAGCGATGACGAGAAGGGTCGCGACGAAGATGCAACCGATGGCTATCGAGGATTTGCGTGCGTCCATCGCCGTCGCGGTCAGTCGCTTACTTCTGGAGTTCGGCCGGGATGATCTTGGCCGCTTCCGCCTTCACGTCAACCTTGGGAAAAACATCCGGATAGAGGTAGTGTGCGGCTTCGCGCAGCACGATCTCGCGGGCGATAGGGCCGTTGGTCTCCACCCATTGGTCGCCGACATAAAAGACGCGGTTGTTCTTGACCGCCGTGAGCTCCTGCCAGATCGGATTGTTCTCGTGCGGGCGATCCGGACCGTAATCATAGATGAAGAGGACTTCCGGATCTTTTTCCAGCATGGTCTCCAGGCTGAGATCCACGCCGAATTCGCCGCCCGGCGTCATGGCGCCGGCAATGTTCTCGCCGCCGATGGCATTCAGGATCGAGGCAGACGTGTTCTCGTCATGGAAGGCGAACGGCGCTTCCCCGCCCCACATGATGGCGTAGCGGGGATGGCTGTCCTTCGGCGCCTTGGCCGCGACCTCGGCAAGATGCGCGCGGAATTCCTTGTTCAACTCGACGCCGCGCTCAGGCTTGCCGAGGATTTTCGCCAGCGCCTCGATTTCCTTGTCGCTGCCGTCGAGCAGTTCCATGTTCCAGGCGACATAGGGCGCGATCTTCTCGAGCTGCGGCGCATTGCCGACGGTGTAGCGGCGGATCGCGACGATGAGATCCGGCTTTGCTTCCGAGAGAAGTTCGAGGTTCGGCTTGGCACGCTGACCGACCTGCACCATGTCCCTGGTGAGGCCGAGCAGGAACTCCGGCGGGCGGTCCGCAACCATATAGGTGCTCGCCACCGGCTTGATGCCGAGCGCCAGCGCCACGTCATCGGCGAAGAACGAGATGGAGGCGACGCGTTTCGGATGGGCAGGAACCGTCACCTCGACGCCGCGGTCGTCAGTGACTTTCTGCGTGGCGTCTTCTGCAAGCGCAGAGCTCATGCCCGCAACGACGCAGGCGGCAAACACGCCGGACAGAAGGGCACGCCTGCTCGGCAAGGCAAAACTGGAAAACATTGTTCTCTCCCTCAAGGTGATCCGTGATGACAGTGGCGGACGGCTGACAGCATGAACGGTTGCACAGAATGCATGCTGCGCTCTTGAGGAAAGCCCTGTTCGCATCGATCGCACGGATGACGGACGTCGGTCTTCAAGGCAGGCTTCCCCGATCATTCTTGTCGTTCTGGCAGAATGTGGATAGATATGGTCAAGTTATTTGCAAGCGAAAGATTCTCACGCCGGCATGAGAAATCCTCAAACCGTCCGCGCCAAACTGCCGCCACTGGCAACACTGCCGGCCTTTTCCATCGCCGCGCGCACCGGCAGCCTGACGCTGGCAGCGCGCGAGCTGCACCTGACACCCGGCGCGATCAGCCGGCAGATCAAGTCGCTGGAGGAGGCCCTCGGCGTCCAGCTCTTCCATCGCGGGCACAATGCGATTTCGCTCACCGATGCCGGCCGACAATACCTGATCCACGTGAATGCAGCGCTCGCCACGCTGGAGAACGGCACGCGCGCCGTTCTGCCGGATCGCATACGCCTGGTGATCCAGGCACCGATCACCCTGGCACGGCGCTGGCTCATTCCAAGGCTCGGCGCCTATCTTCAGGAAAATCCCAGCGTCGACCTCAACATCCAGTCACTCGCGCTTGGCGCCAGCGACGTTCCCGATGTCACGGTCAGCTACAAGCGCGGCTCAGACGAGTCGCGCTTTCCCAGCGCCTTCCTGCTCGATCGAACGGTCGCCGTCTGCTCGCCCCTGCTGATCGGCAGCCTGGCGAAGACGGTGACGCCGGACGCGTTGCTGGGCCTGCCGATCCTGCTCGACACCGCCGATGCCTGGTCGTGGCAGCGTTGGTGCGAGGCGGCGGGCATTGCGTTCCAGCCGCGCAGCGGCAGTCTCACCTTTGATACAGACGAGGCCTCCATCGATGCCTGCATGACCGGCCTCGGCGTCGGCCAGGCAAGCCCGTCGCTCATCGAGCGGGAATTGCGCGACGGCCAGCTCATCCAGCTCTGCCCCGCAATCAACCCAATCGTCGGTGCTTACGAGATCGCGGGACAGGCCACCGAGCGGGCAGCGGGATTTGACCGGTGGCTCCAGACCTGGCGGACCGAAGCGGCACACTCCGACAGTGCAACCGTGCCATCATCAGAAAGGGGCATCTCGCAGTTCGGGTGACGCCGCCTCTTGTCCACGCAGCTAAAGGAGCAGGCTGTCACGTGCCCTGATCAAGATCCGCAAAACGGCGGCCGCGTTCCTTCATGCTGCCGGCATCCGGTTGCGGCCAGTGCCCGACCGAGCGAAAACGGGCCGCGATGCTGGCGGATTGGCCGTCTGCATGATCCAGGCGCTGCATGCCGATGGAATAGAGGGCCGACAGCCGCTCCGGGGCACACATGTCGGCTACCGCCCCTTCTTCACAGCGGCCGGACCCGTAGAGCAAAACGGCGCGATCGCCGATTTCGAGCGCATGGGTCGGTTCGTGCGTGGTCATGACGATGGTCAGGCCGCGCTCGGCGGCAAGCCGTCCAAGCATGGCGAGCATGATCGCCTGGTTGTGGAAATCGAGCGCCGCGGCAGGCTCGTCGAGCAACAGGATGTCAGCGTTCGATGCGAGCGCGCGGGCGATCAGCACCAGCTGCCGCTCACCGCCCGAAAGCGTCCCGATGGCCCGATGCGCAAAGCTGGAGAGACCAAGCAGGGCCAAAGCCTCGCGCGCGTGCTCGCGGTCGAGCGCAGTGGGGCTGGAGAACAGCCCGACATGCCGGGCGCGGCCCATCAGCACGACGTCGAAAACGGAATAGGAGAAGGGCGCGGCAAACTGCTGCGGCACATATCCGAGCATGCCAGCACAGCTGACATGACCTGTACTTGGCTGCATCAGGCCGGCAAGGCACTTGAGCAGCGTGGTCTTGCCGCGGCCGTTTCGACCGAGAAGCACGAGCGTCTGGCCCTTGCGCAGCGTGAAATCCAGTTTTTCGAACAGCCACGGATTGGCATCATCATAGCGGAAGCCGACGCCGCGGGCTTCTATGGCGACTACCATGCGTCCCCCCGGTTGCGATGCAACAAAATCAAGAAGACCGGCGCCCCAACGATCGCCGTCAGCACGCCGAGGGGTATTTCGGCGGCGATCATCGTGCGCGCCAGCGTGTCGACCAGCAGCATGAAGATCGCGCCGAGCAGCGCCGCTGCCGGCAGCAACCGGCCGTGATCCGGGCCTACCAGCGTGCGAGCGAAATGGGGAATGACCAGCCCCACCCAACCGATGATGCCCGAATTGGCAACGCTGGCGGCGGTAATGCCGGTAACGCAACAGAGCGCCAACCACCGCGTCGGCTCGACCTTGAGGCCGAGCGCGCGGGCATCCTCGTCACCGAGCGAAAGCACGTTGATCCGGAACCGCATCAACAGCAGCGGCACGGCGAAGAGCATGACGAGCGGCACCATGTAGAGCGCCCGTTCGGGGGTTGCGCTGGCAAACGAGCCCATGAGCCAGAACACGATGGCCGGCAGCGTGTCATTGGGATCGGCGAAATAGGTGCCAAGCGATACGAGTGCGGAAAACAGCGCCGAGACGACAATGCCCGCAAGCACCAGCATGAGCAATGACGATCGACCGGACTTGCGGCTCATCACGACGACGAGGAGCAGGGCGCCAATCCCGAAACCGAACGCCATTACCCAGAGCACGGCTGCCCCAAGCCCCAGCAGGATGGCAAGCACGCCCCCGAAGGCGGCACCGGAGGAAACGCCAATGACATGCGGATCGACCAGGGGATTGCGGAACACGCCCTGCAGCACCGCACCTGACAGGGCCAGCCCTGCTCCGACCGTGGCGCCGATCAGCAGGCGCGGCACGCGCACCAGCTCGACGACCCGCCAGACCGGTTCGGCAACGCCATCGCGACCGGGACCGATGCGCAACCAACCGCCGACCAATGTCGCGAGATCGCCGAGACCCACGCCATAGCGGCCGACCGAAAGCGAGAGGATCATGGCAAGAACCAGCAGCCCGACCAGACCCGTCATGACCATGCGCACGTCGAGCGGCGGGTCTCCGGCAGCCGGCGCGGCGACGCCATCCGTCACGGCCGCCCCTCCGCGGGAGCCGCCGGCGGTTCGTCGGAGAAGACCAGCGCGTTCAGAATGTCATGGAAAAGGTTGGGCTGCTGGCGGGGATCGGAGCAGAACTGCTCGATATGGTCGCCATTGTGCATGAAGACCTTGCCACCGCCGGGCATGCGCCAGACCCAGTCGACCGGGCCTTCAAGCACGGTGCCGTCCGGCCCCGGCCCCCCGATGAGGCAAAGCCATTGCGCGCCGGCGGGCGCGTCGGAAAACCCGCGTGCATACTGGCCGAGGATCCCTTCGTGCCGATGAAAGTTTTCAAAGTCCATCCGGCCGAAATAGGCGCCGGGCTGCGCAGGCCGGATCATCCAGTTGGTGAACGGCTTTGGCGGAACGGCGCGGAACGGGCTGAGGCAGGGCAGGAACGGCAGCAGGATATGGCCATTGAGCAGGAAGTGGCCGCCGCCAGCGAGATAGTCGACCAGCTTCGCCTCGATGGACTTCAGGAAGATCTGGTCGGCCATGCCCGAGAGCATGACCACATCGACCTCGGCAAGATCGATCGTCTCGAGGTCATAAACATCGGCAGCGCTGTAACGCCAGTCCTGCGGCACAAGCCCGCCGATACGATCGCGGTTGTAGCTGCGGGTGGAGCGCAGATAGAGCAGATGCGGCCTGCGGCCGTCATGGCGGAGAACACGGTCAGCCATGGTTCTGCACCTCGCGCTTCAGCCAGGGATAGAAGCCGTTGAGGAACCGCGTCGTTGCGGGCATGAAACGGCGCCCGTGATGGGTATGCGGGTCGATGGTGGAGGCAATCAGCCGTCCGCCGCCGGCGACAGCCTGATCATAGAGCAGGCAACCTTCGTCGTTGTCGAGATTGAGGATCGGCGTTGCCGTCGGCGGCAGCCGGAAGGCACCGAAAAAATGCCAGCACATATCCGCAAGGGGAATAGCCCGGGCCATGGAATGCTCGGGCCGCGGCTGATACGCCTCCATGCGCCCTCCCGGCCGCATCCACCATTTCCAGTCCTCTGTCTCACGCGAGAACCACTGGACCTCCACGACATCGAGCCATTCGTCCATGCGATTGGGCTCGAAGACGATGAGGAAGCCACCGCCGGCAAGATAGTCGTTGAGCTGACGGGCATGCCGCCGCAACAGGTCCTGGTTGGAGAAATCGGGAACGACGATGGCGCGGAACCCCGTAAGATCGACCTTGTCGAGGGTACGCAGATAGAGTTCCGCATCGAGATAGGCCTGATAATCGCGGTAGCATTGCAGCTGCGCGCCGTCACCCGACGTGATGAAGCCGATATCCTTCAAGGCACCCTCCCCGATCCTGGCTCGATCCCGAAAACTATCGAGTCCGCCCGAAGGCGTCGGCGTAGCCTGCGCTGCCGCCGTTCCATTCCATCTGCATGAGCTTGTCGACCTGTTCGTCGTTCAAGGTTTTGCCGTAGAGGAACTGAAAGCCATCGACGACAGCGGTGCGCATGTTGGTGTCGAACAGATCGGGATAACCGATTTCGGCAAACCACTGGTAGGCGAGTTCGCCGCCAGCCGCCGTCGCCGGGTCGATTGCCGGGGTCTTGTAGACCCGCGCCGCCTTGACCGCGGCCAGCGCGCCCAGCACGGGATGCTTGAGGATATCGTCAGGCTTGATGGTGTCGTTGTAGTAGTTGACGAGGACGATGTCCGGGTTCCATTCGAGCAGCGATTCCGCGCCGACGGTGACGGATCCTTCGGTGAAGCCCGCTTCGGTCGCGGCATTGATCAGGCCCGATGCTGCGAAATAGGCTTCCTCACGGCCGAACACCACGAACTCGTTGTCGCTCATGCTGTCGATGAAGACGATACGCGGCCGGGGCTTGCCTGCGGCCTTCAGCACCGCGGCGATGTCGGCGACGGTCTTGTCCTCCCAGTCGAGGAAGGCCTTGGCCCGATCCTCCTTGCCGAGGATCTGGCCGAGCATGGCGATGTAGCCGCGCCGGGTTTCGCGCGATTCCGTGCTGACCGTGGCCACCTTGATGCCCGCATTCTCCATCGGGGCAACACGCTCGTCGGCCTTGGCCTGCCATTGCAGCACCACATCGGGGCCTGCAGCGAGTATCTCTTCGACATTGGGGATGAAGTTGCCGGCGACCAGATCGGTGCGGATATCGGCAATCTCGGGGAAAAGCTGACCGATCACCCCGTTCATCAACGCCGCCTGCGCCCGCGGATTGATGGCGGTGAGGCGCTGGGTTCCCCCGTCAAGCGCGATCATGGCTTCGGGGATGGGCAGCGGAAAGATCGCCACGCTGTCCACCGGCCGCTCAATCGTGACCTGTTGCCCGCGGGAATCGGTGATCGACACTTGCTGCGCAAAACCGGCAGCGGGCACCGCCACGGCGATCAGCATTGCAAGACGCAGAGAAGAAAACAAGGAAGACACCACGACAGGCTCCGGATGAGGTGAAGTTGATGTCTCCTATTTTATCATGACGCCAATGGTCAAGTTTTATCTGCCGCGCTCCAAGGCATCGCCGCCGCGCTTGCTGTCCAGCAGCGATGCCGAAGCGCCGGCATCACGCTCCGACCGACTTCAATGCCGGAATGCGCTCGGCGTCACGGCGTTTGACGGCCTCGATATCCCGATAACCATCGGCCGGATGGGTTTTCGGCAGATACGGCCCCTCACCGAACAGTTTTTCGCGTAGCGTTCCGGGGCGGTAGCCCGTGGGATAGGCACCGCGTTTCTGCAGTTCCGGCACGATATGGGCAACGACATCCTCAAAACTGTCCGGCGTGACAGCATAGGCAAGGTTGAAGCCGTCGACGTCCGTATCCGTAACCCATTCCTGCAGAATATCGGCGATGCGCTCCGGCGAGCCGACGAAGACCGGTCCCATGCCGCCGATGCCGCCGAACTGGGCGAGCTCGTCGATCGTCCAGGACTTGTCTCCGCCGGCGATGTGCTCGACGAAGGAGTGGATGGCATTGGTCTCTATCTTCTCGACCACGTCCGCCGGTGCATACTGGCCGAAGTCGATGCCGCTCCAGCCGGACATGAAGGTGAGCGAGCCGTCGTAGGAGACATAGCTCTTGTAGTCCTCGAACTTCTTCTCTGCCTTCGCCTCGCTCTCATCGGTGATGATGGTGACGAGCGTGTAGATATAGACCTTCTTCGGATCGCGGCCGGCAGCGGCAATGCGCTGGCGGATATCGGCAACATAGGCCTTGAGCACCGATTTGGTCGGCGCGGCGACGAAGATGCATTCGGCATGGGCGGCGGCAAAGGCCTTGCCCGGGCCGGACGCGCCGGCCTGGTAGAGAACCGGCGTGCGCTGCGGCGAAGGCTCCGTCAGGCCATAACCGGGAACCTCGAAGTACTTGCCCTTGTGGGCGATCTCGTGGACCTTTTCCGGGTGCGTGAAGATGCGCTTGCCGCCGTCGCGCACCACCGCACCCTCCTCCCACGAGCCTTCGAGCAGCTTATAGAGCACCTCGACATATTCGGCGGCGACTTCGTAGCGGTTGTCGTGCCGGCGCAAACCACCCTGCCCGACATTCTTCGCGCCGCTTTCCAGGTAGGAGGTGACGATATTCCAGCCGACGCGACCCTTCGAATGATGGTCCGCCGTCGCGAGGCGCCGGGCGAAGGTGTAGGGATGCTCGAAGGAGGTGGAGGCGGTGATGCCGATACCAAGATGCTCCGTGGCAAGCGCGATGGGGGCGGCAAGCTGGAGCGGGTCGTTCACCGGAATCTGTGCCGCCTGATGGATCGCGTGGTAGTTTGAACCCTTGTAGACATCATAGTAACCGATGACATCGGCGATGAAGATGCCGTCGAAGACGCCGCGTTCCAGCGTGCGGGCAAGATCCTGCCAGTAATCCAGGTCTTTGTATTTCCAGGATTTGTCGTTCGGATGCGCCCACAGCCCCGGCGACTGATGACCGACACAGTTCATGTCGAAGGCGTTGAAGCGGATATGGCGGGCCATGGGAATCTCTCCAGGGATGCGGGAATGCCTGACGGCACGGACATATGGCGAGAATAACGCCTCCGTATCTTAAATACAGAACTTCTATCTTTTATATATACTAATTTCAGAAATGGCTTTTCTGGCCGCTGCCCGAGGGCTTTGGGAAGATGCGGCAGAGCGACGAACACCCGTACGCACCGATCCCCCAAACCCGACCGTGGCGCCCTGCCGCGTATCGGCCAGACCGCTGGAGACCGACCATGACTGCCCTGCATCTTGTCAAGGAACCTGAACTTCAAGACGACCGGGCTCGCCTGTTTGCGCGCGCCGAAGCGATTTCCGCCGATCTTGCCCGCCGCGGCGCGCAGCTCGATGCCGAAGGCAAGCCGCCACAGGCGGAAATCGCCCGGTTAAAGAGCGAGGGCCTGCTGACGGCGCTACACCCGGTCGAGATCGGCGGCGGCGGGCTCGACTGGGTGGACGGGCTGAAGCTGGTGCGCATTCTCGCGCGCGGTGAAAGTTCGATCGGCCAGCTTCTCGGCTATCACTATGTCAACAGCCAGTACATCTACTGGGCGGCGGACGATCCGGACAAGGCCTGGAACCTCGGCGTCGAGACGGTTGCGAAGCGGCTCTATTGGGGCGCCGCGGTCAACCCGCGCGATCCCGGCCTCGTGCTGACACGCAGCGGCGACCACTACCTGCTAAACAGCAAGAAGACCTTCTCGACCGGCGCGCATGTTTCCGACCGTATCAACGCCAATGCTGCCTTCGGCGACCAGATCGCCAACCTCGTCCTGCCGACCGAGCGGCCCGGCTACATCGCCAACGACGACTGGGACAATATCGGCCAGCGGCTTTCCGACAGCGGCAGCGTCGAGTTCCGTGATTTTCCGGTCTACGAAACCGATTTTCTTCTGCCCCTAGCCGGGAAGGACAGCGCTCCGCCCGTGCAGGCGACGTTCAACACGCCGCTGATCCAGCTCGTCTTCGTCAATTTCTATCTCGGCACCGCGGAAGGCGCGCTTATCGCTGCTGGTGACTATGTGCGGACCACGACGCGGCCCTGGATCACGTCGGGCGTCGAGAAGGCGAGCGACGATCCCTATATCCTGGAGCGCATCGGCGAGTTCCGTGCAGCGTTGAAGGCTTCCGCCGCCCTTGCCGATGCTGCCGCAACCGCCGTTCAGTCGGCGCTTGCGCGTGGCCGGGGCGTTAGTGCCCGCGAACGCGGCGAGGCTGCAATCGAGGCCTATGCGGCCAAGGTCAACGCCACGCATGTGGCGCTCGACGTCACCGCCCGCATCTTCGAGCTTACCGGCGCCCGCTCGACAGCCGCGCACCATCGCTTCGACCGCTACTGGCGCAACGTGCGCACCCACACGCTGCATGATCCGGTGTTCTACAAGGCGCGCGAGGTCGGCGATTTTACCCTGAACGACCGGGTGCCGGAACCAAGCCTCTATAGCTGAGGGCATTCAAACGACCTGCCAGGGGGCGGCAAGGAGGGCCGCCCTTTTTTGTTGGTCAAAAAAAGGGCCGCAATCCCAGAGGATTGCGGCCAGGGGACCACCCCCACCACGAGGGTTGGATTTCAGAGCGCGCCGTTCTTCGGCGGCGTGACGCCGTTCAGGTGATAGTTGCCGACGACGTGGTACTTCCATCGCACCGGATCGTGCAGCGTATGGGTGCGCGCGTTGCGCCAGTGGCGTTCGAGGTTGAGGCCACGCTTCGTCGCCGAGGTGCCGGCCAGCTCGAAGAGCACGTTGGTCGCGTCGATCGCGAGTTCCGTCGTCAGCACCTTGGCGGCAGCCACCGCCAATGTTGCGGCGACCGCATTCTCCGCATTGAGGTTCACCTGCGCCTGATCGACCTTGCGCCCGGCCCGCTCCAATGTCGCCTCGGCCGCCTCGACGCGGATGGCGAGTTCGCCGATACGCGCGACGGTGAGCGGATCGTCGGCCGCACGCTCGACGCCGCTGCCCGTCCACGGCCGCGCCTTGTCGCGCACATAACCGATCGTCTCCTTCAGCGCCGCGCGGGCGATGCCGAGATCGACGCCGGCATGAATGATCTGGCCGACCGAGCCGATCGTGCCGGGGCGCTCGAAGCCTTTGTGGTGCTGCACCACAGCGTCGGCGGGCACATAGACGTCGCGCAGGATCGTCGTGCCGCTGCCCGTGGTGCGCTGGCCGAAACCGTCCCAGTCGTCGACGATCTCGATGCCGTCAGTCTCGCGCGGGGCGAAGGACATGGTGAGGCGGTCCTCCCCGTCCAGCGCAAAGATCGTCACCCAATGGGCGAAGAGCACGCCCGTCGAATAGAATTTTCGACCGTTGATGCGGAACCCCGCGCCATCGGGCGCAATGCGCGTATTGTAATCGCCGACGGTTTTCGTGCCGACTTCGGAAAGGGCATTGCCAAACCGGTCGCCGGCAAGCGCCCGGCCGAAATAGAAGCGCTTCTGCGTTTCGTTGCCGTCGTGGCGCAGCGCTTCGAGAATATAGAAGTGGTTCTGCGGGATCTGGCCGATCGAGCTGTCGGCTTCCGACAGGATCGCCGTCACCTCCGCGAGCACGGCGTTGGAGACGTCGATGCCGCCATATTCGGCGGGAACGGTGATGGCGAGCAGGCCGGAGGCGGAAAGACGGTCCAATTCCTCAAACGGCAGGGCCCGCTCGTAGTCCCGCCGGCTTGCACCGCCTTCGAATTCGGCAGCCAGCGTGCGCGCAATGGCAAGTGCCTCATCCTCGCTGGCAATGCGGTGGGCGGTTTCCTGTCGGTCGGCAAGCCGGGTGACGCTGCTCATGAAAAATCCTTTCGAAAAGTCAGGGATCACGCCCGGCCGGCGGCCTTGCGGTTGGCAAAGCCGATGGCGAGGACGGAGAAGATGAGAAGGCCGGTGCCGACTTGCTGCCAGTAGAAATTGAGGCCCGACAGCAGGAGCCCGTTGGCGACGACGCCGAGCAGCAGCACACCGAGTACGGTGCCCGGCACGTTCGGCCGGCCATGCGGATCGAAGGTGGTGCCGATGAAGGTCGCACCAATGGCGTTGAGCAGGAAGGCGTTGCCGGACGAGGGGATGTAGACCGTCACCGTGGAGGTGAGGATAAGACCGACCACAGCGGCGATGGTCGAGACCAGGATATAGGTGAGCGCGGTGATGCGCGAGAGGCGCAGGCCCGAATAGCGCACGACGCTCGCCTGGATGCCGGTGGCGAGCGCCACCCGGCCGAAGCGGCTGCGCGCCAGCACGACCCAGGCGCCGGCGACGACCAGCGCCGTGACGACCAGTGGCACGGGAATGCCCGCCATCGCGCCATGGCCGAGGAAGCGAAACGCCTCCGGCACGCCGGCCGGCGGCAGGTAGACCGGGTTGCCGCCATTGGTCAGCAATTGCTGCACGCTGCGCCCGACGAAGAGCGTGCCGAGCGTCGCGAGGAACGGCGAGATGCCGATGCCGGCGATCAGCACGGCATTGAACAGGCCGACCAGCGCCCCGCCGGCAAGTCCGCCGAGCGCCGCGAGCACGACCGGCTGCCCGGCGAGCACGAGGGAGACGAAGGCGAAGCTTGCAAAATCCACCGCCGTGCCGACCGAAAGGTCAATGCCGCCGACCGAGACGGCGAAGGTCATGGCAATGGCGACGATGGCGAGCAGGGCGAAATTGTTGACCAGCACGCTGAGGAGGTTCGCGCTGGAGAGGAAACCAGGCGCGAGCGTCGCGAACAGGGCGAAGACCGCGGCGAGCGCAGCGACAAGCGCATAACGCGTCAGCCCTTGGGCGAAGGCGGGGAGGACGGCGGTCGCCATGTCAGGCGGTCTCCTTGCGGCCGAGCAGCGTGGTAGCGGAGACGACGAGCAGGATCAGAAGACCCTGCACGCCGCTGACCAGCGTGCTGGAAATGTTAAGAAGCTGGAAGCCGTTGACGAGGAAACCGACGAAGAGCGCCGAGAGCAGCGTGCCCGTGATCGTCGGTACCAGCCGGCGGGAGAAGACCGTGCCCAGCAGGGCGGTGACGACGACCGGCAGCAGCATGTCGCCGGCCCCCGTGGTGCTGCCCGAGAGATAGGAGACCGAGAGGATGCCGGCAATGCCGCCGGTGAGGCCGCTCGCCAGGAACGAGCCGGCAACGAAGGTTTTGATCGGCTGGCCCGCCGCGCGCGCCGCATCCGGAAAGGCGCCGACCGCGTAGAGGCGAAGGCCGAGCGGCGTATACTGCACCACGGCGGCGACGATGAGCGTGAAGCCGAGCAGGACATAGGCGAGCACTGGAATACCGAACGGTCCGCCGGCGGAGAGCGCCGAGAGGAAATCCGTCGAGGCGGGGACGACGGTGTTCTGTGTCAGCACCAGTTCAAGGCCGGCAACGACGTTCATGACGGCAAGCGTTGCGAGCAGCGGCACGATGCCGGCGAGCGTGACAGCGGCCGCGTTGACCGCCCCGATGGCGAGCCCCGTGCCGAGCGCGCCGAGGATGGCGACACCATCACCCTGCCCGGCCTGAACCAGCGAGGCGTAGACGGCGGCGCTGAGGCCCATATTGGCGGCGAGCGACAGGTCGATGCCGCCGGTCACGACATTCGGGCCGCCCGCGATGATGACGATCGTGAGTCCGATTGCCAGCACGCCCGCGATGGCCGACTGGCCGAGCACGTTACCGATGTTGCCCACGGTGAGGAAAAACGGCGCGCTTACGGAGAAGACCGCGAGAACGCCAATGAAGACAGCCAACGCGCCGCCGCGCAGCGCGAGTGTGGCGAGCTGGCGGCCGAAAGCGGAGTGGGATTTGCCTGTCTCGAAAGCCTTCTGCGCCTCGATTTCGATGATGGAGGCCGGAATATAGGGGGCGTCAACCAGCATGGCGAAGCGTCTCGTGGGCGCCCGTGACATCCGCGAGGACCTCACCCGGGCTAGTTTCGGAAGAGATGAATTGCCGCGTGACGCGGCCGCGGAAGAAGACGAGGAGGCGATCGGTCACGCCGAGCAGTTCCTCGATATCGGAAGAGAGCACCAGCACGGCCGCGCCGCGCTCGGCAAGCTCGCCGATCAGCCGGTAGATCTCCACCTTGGCGCCGATGTCGACGCCGACCGTCGGCTCGTCGAGCAGGTAGATTTCCGACTGGCGGCTCAGCCATTTGGCGATCGCCACCTTCTGCTGGTTTCCGCCCGAAAGCGTCTTCACCAGCGCCTCGACGCCGTCGGCCTTGATCTCAAGCCGCTTGACGAGATCTTGCGTCTGGCGGCGTTCCGCGCCGCGGTCGATCAGCCCACGGGAAAACCGGGCGAGGCTGGCAAGTGTCGTGTTTTCGGTGACGGAGAGGTCGAGCGCGACGCCGTCGCGACGACGATCCTCCGGTACCAGTGCCAGGCGCCGATCGGTGGCGGCGGCGGGATCGGCGGAGAACACCGTCTCCCCCTTGACACGGACCGTACCCCCGGTCGGCCGGTCGAGGCCGAAGAGCGTGCGCACCACCTCCTTGGCTCCCGAGCCGACGAGGCCGGTGAGGCCCAGCACCTCGCCCTTGCGCAGCGTGAGGGAGACCGCCTCGAAACGGCCCGCCAGCGCGAGGTTTTCGACGTCGAGGATCACCGCGCCGGGCGCAACAGCCGGCTTCGGATAGAGGTCGCCGATGGCGCGGTTGACCATCAGCGCGCCGATCTCCGCCGCCGAGGTTTCTGCGACCGGCAGGGTGGCGACGTCGCGGCCGTTGCGCAGCACGGTGACCGTGTCGCAGAGATCGACGATCTCGCCGAGATAATGCGAGATGTAGAGCACCGTCACGCCCTCGGCGCTGAGGCGGCGGATGAGCTGGAAGAGCAGGTCCGCCTCGCGCCGGACGAGCGCGGCGGTCGGCTCGTCGAAGACCAGCACCTTGGGATTGGCGATCAGCGCGCGGGTGATCTGCACGATCTGCTTTTCTGCCGCCGAGAGATCGGCGATCAGCGCGGAATGCGGCAGCGCGAGGCCGAAGTAGCGTTCGAGGATTTCGGCGGATTTGCGCCGCATCGCCGCGCGGTCGAGGAAGGGCGTACCGGGGAAACGCAGCTCGCGGCCGAGGAACAGCGCCTCGCCGACCGTGAAGGTCGGCACCAGCAGGCGGTCCTGGTGGATGAAGTGCACGCCGAGTTCTTCCACAAGATGCGGCGTCAGCCGGTCATAGGTCTTGCCGTCGATCTCCACCGTGCCCTCGTCCGCCCGGTGAAGGCCAGCGATCAGCTTGATCAGCGTCGACTTGCCCGCGCCGTTCTGGCCGACGAGACCATGCACCGCGCCACGCCGAACGGTGAGCGAGGCGCCCGAAAGCGCCTGCGCCCCGCCGAAACGCTTGACGATGTTTTCGAGGCGGATGATCGCCTCGCCGCTCTTTGCCGTGTCCGCCATGGCTGTTGTCCTCGTTGTAACTCCCTCATCCGCCTGCCGGCACCTTCTCCCCGAGGGGAGAAGGTGGCCCGAAAGGGCCGGATGAGGGGGCTTCTCCTAAAAAATCAACCGATGCCGAGCTTTTTGGAGACGTCACCGACATTCACTTTGTTGGCGAGGAGCGCCGGCACGTAGGTTTCACGCGGCAGCGTGTCGCCGGCGAGATGGCGGGCGACGTTCTGGATCGCCACGCGGCCGAGTTCGGCCGGCTGCTGGGCGACGTCGGCGGCGGCCGGCGAATTCGGATCGGCGACGAGTTGGAGCACTTCCGGGCTGCCATCGACGCCATAGGTCTTGATCTCGGTGCGGCCGGCGGCAGTGAGCGCCTGCGTCGCGCCGAGCTGCGGGATATCCCAAGCCGACCAGATGGCCTTGATCGAGCCCTTTTCCGGATATTTGGCGAGGATCGCCGTGATCTGGGTGAAGGCGTCCTGGACGGTGTTCGGGATCACGTCGCGCAGCTCCGGCTGCACGATCTGCACCTTCGGGAAATATTTGACCACATTGACCAACTGGTCGTAGCGGATGGCGCAGGGTGTCACACCGTAGAAGCCGTTGAAGACGACGATATTGCCTTCGCCGCCGATGTCAGAGACGAGCTGGAGGGCGAGGTCCTTGCCGATGCCCCAGTTGTCCGAGGTGGAATTGTTGATCGAGTTGACCGAGCCGACATCGATGGTGAAGACCGGGATATCCGCATCGCGCGCCTTCTTCAGCCAGGGGTCGATGACACTGAGCGTGCCAAGAAGCTGGACGATGGCGTCCGGCTTCTGGGCGATGAGCGTCTGGAGCTGCGAGACAAGCTTGCCGTCGTTGCGGCCGGCGTCGACTGCGATCGGCTCGCCGCCAAGGCGTTTCACCTCCTCGATCTGGGCGTTATAGGCTTGCAGATCGAAGAAATGATCGGTGCCGGCCGTGCTGATGCCGATGCGCTTGCCCTTCAACGAAAGCCCCTCCTCAGCCGCGGCCGTGCGCGTGGAAAGAAGCCCCGCGCCCGCCACCACGCCGGCGACGGCGGTGAGCTTCAGGAGATTGCGGCGGTTGAAGCCGGAAAGAGTGTCGTCGGTCATGATGTCCCCGCTGGATCAATAGTCATATAATCTATAAATTATATAGACTAACGAGCGAGGACAGGCAGGATTTTCCAAAATGCGGGCGGGTTGGGAGAATATTCGAGCGCCTTGGGCGAACGAGCCCTTTAAAAGGCCGTCACTCAGTTGGGAGCAGAATTTTTGGATCGATACGCGATTTGAGGGTGAAGAACTCCGGGTTGCCGGTTATCGGCGCGGGCACGAAGGCGAGCTTCACCCCTTGAACATCATCCCTTTCCCAGGCGATTTCGGGCGTGGCGGCAACGCGCGCAAGCAAGAAATCCGCCTTCAATTTGGCATTGGTGTTTCTCGTGACCCCAAACACCAATTCGTAGTTAAAAGCACCCATTGTTGCCTTTGGCTCGTAAGCCGGAGCACCCCGCAGCTGACCGCTTATTGTCTCAAGCCAAGTGTAGAGACCGACACCATTTCCCATCCTCTTTTTGTCAAGACAAGCATTCTGGTTCGCGGCCTCCGCCTTCATGTTGATGGTGAAGTTCGTATTCACCGTTCGCTTCACCTTGTAGCCACCACCCAGCGTTGGGCCCGATGTCCCCGTTCCAAAGACCAGAAGCTTGGCTGCCTCCACCGAGATGCCGGCAGATTGGGTATCAACGACATTGAGTGAAAGAGTTGCCGCGATCGTTCCACCCTTCAATCTCAACTTGTCATTTTTTGTGATTGAGGGGTTCGTCAGATATTGCGCCAGCTCACACTTCAGGGTGTTGATCACGACAACCACGTCTACAGTTTGTTGCGGAGTTGGTGGCGTCAACTGAATGGCACAGCCGCATAGCCCGAAACCGGCGAAGAGGACCGAAAAAATCCCTCGCTCCGAACGCGAATTTTCTTTTTTCGGCATTTCGACTCCATCCCCTAGAAGTTTAGCTCCACAAAAACACAACCATTAGGGAAATCGGGAGTCAATCTATTCTCTGCTCTCCGGCGCGAGTGTGAAGATAGCGGCGTTCCAAGACGGTGAAATTGACTTCAAGCCGAATACGACCAGTACGGAAGTTCCCTCACCACTCTCCTCACTCCGCAGCCACCGCCCTCGCCCGGAACGCGCCGCCCGGGTGGCGGTCCGGCAGGCGATCGCCCGTGCCGAAAAGACGGTTGCGCAGGCTGCCGGCGGCGTAGGCGGTCTTGTAGCGGCCGCGCTCCTGCAAGACCGGGATGACGAGATCGATGAAATCCTTGTAGCTTTCGGGCGCGACGGTGCGGGCGAGGTTGAAGCCGTCCACCTCGCCCTCGGCGATCCACGCCTCCAGCGCGTCGGCCACCTGATAGGGATTGCCAACGACCAGCGGATAACGGCCGCCGAGCGCCATGCCGGCGAGGATGCTGCGCTTAGTCCAGCCGCGCGCGCGGGCGAGATCGACCGAGGTCTGCACGAAATTGCCCGTGCCGTAGGTGATCGGCTCGTCGGGTTCGTATTGCGAGAAATCGATGCCCGTGCCGGCGGAGAAATGCGCAAGGCCCGCTTCGGGGCTGGCGTAGCGCGCATAGTCCTCGAACTTTTCCCTCGCCGCCTTCTCCGTGCGGTCGACGACGACGGTGAGGCCGGCGAAGATGCGCACATCCTCGGCCCGCCGGCCCGCCTCCACCGCACCCTTGCGGATGGCGCGCGCCGCGGTGCGGGCGACGCCCGTATCCGGCGGGGAGATGAAGACACATTCGGCATGGCGGGCGGCAAATTTTTGGCCCCGGCCGGAAGTGCCGGCCTGATAGAGCACCGGCGTGCGCTGGCGCGAGGGTTCGCTGAGGTGATAGGCTTCCATGCGGTAATATTGGCCTTCGTGCCGGATTTTCCGCACGCGGGCGGGGTCGGCATAGACGCGGGCGCGGCGATCGCGGAGGACGGCGTCGTCGTCCCAGCTTCCCTCCCAGAGCCGGTAGAGGAGGTCGAGGAACTCGTCGGCTCGGTCGTAGCGCTGGTCGTGTTCGCCGAGCGCGCTTTCGCCCATCGCCCGCGCGGCGCTGTCGAGATAGCCGGTGACGATGTTCCAGCCGATGCGGCCCTCCGTCAGGTGGTCGAGCGTCGAGATGCGCCGGGCAAAAATCGCCGGCGCCTCCGCATTGACGTTGACCGTGACGCCGAAGCCGAGCCCCTTCGTCACCGCCGCCATGGCCGAGATCAGCATCAGGGGATCGTTGACCGGAAGCTGGATGGATTCGCGCAGGGTCAGGTCGACGGACTGCTGGTAGACGTCATAGACCCCGACGACATCGGCGAGGAACACGCCGTCGAACAGGCCGCGCTCCAGCGTCGCCGCCAGCTCGGTCCAGTAGTTGAGCTTGGTGTAGCGGTGCGACTGGTCGCGCGGGTGGGTCCACAGGCCATGGTTGATATGGCCGGCGCAGTTCATGGTGAAGGCGTTGAGGAGGATTTCTTTTCGCATGTCTCTTACGGAGGACGGCGCGCCCTTCCCGTTCAAATCCAGGAATGAAGCGGCGGCTGTACGCCGTTGAGGTAGTATTGGCCGATCGAATGGAACTTCCAGCGCACCGGATCATGCAGCGTGTGGGTGCGCGCGTCGCGCCAGAAGCGGTCGAGATTGTGCGCACCGAGCGTCGAGCGCGTGCCGGCGAGCTCAAAAAGCTTGTTGGCGGCGGCCAGCGCCACCTCCGTCGTCAGCACCTTGGCTTCGGCAACCGCGACCTTCGCCTTGGCGATCGTCTCGTCGGTGACGTCAGCGATGGTCTCGTCGAGCTGGCGGCCGGCGCGCTCCAGCAGCGCCTCGGCGGCGTGCAGGCGGATTTTCAGGTCGCCAATCGCCGCGATCGTATAGGGATCGTCCGCCGCCCTGTCGGAGCCGCTGTCGATCCACGGACGGGCGTGGTTTCGGACCAGGTCGATGGTCGCCTCGATGGCGCCGCGGGCGATACCGGCGTCGATCGCCGCGTGGATGAGCTGGCTCTGTGGGCCAATGGCGCTCTGGTTCTCGTAGACGATATGGGCGGGCAGCACCCGGTCCGCCGGGATCGCCACCGCGTCGAGGATCACCGTGCCGCTCGCCGTGGTGCGCTGGCCGAAGGCCGACCAGTCGTTGACGACCTCCAGCCCCGCCGCATCCCGGTCCGCGACGGCAACGACGACATGGCCGTCCTCATCGAGCGCGACGATGGGCACCAGATGAGCGAAGAGCGCGCCGGTGGAATAGAATTTTTTGCCGGAGACGGTGAACTGGTCGCCCTCACGGACAAGCTTCGTCTCGAAGGCCTCGGCGTTCTTGCCGCCGAATTCGGAAAAGGCGTTGCCGAGCCGTTTTCCGGCCAGCACCGCGCCGAAAAGCGCGCGCTTCTGCGCCTCGCTGCCGGTCTGGCGGATGACGTCGATGATCTCGAAACTGTTCTGGGCGATCTGGGTCAGCGAGGGATCGCCGGCCGCAAGCGTCGCGAAAACCCTTGCCAGCGTGACCTGCGAGACGCCCGCCCCGCCGTATTCCTTCGGGATGGTGATACCCCAGAGGCCGCTTTCGGAGAAGAGATCGACTTCGGCGAAGGGCAGACGCCGCTCGCGGTCGCGCTCCCCGGCCTCGGCGGCGAAGAGCGGCTTCAGCCGTTCCGCAACAGCGATCGCCTCCGCGTCGTCTTGGATGACATGGGCGGGCCTTGCTGGCGGCGCAGGCAGCCAGCCGGCTTCGCCGGGCGCGGGATCGACAGGGGTTTGTCTGGCGGTGGCTTGGGTCGGGGTCATGGATTTGGCCGTCACTTCAAAAAGGGGTTGCCGGGCTGCGGCAAGGCGCAGCCCGGCGGCGAAAGGCAAACATCAGAAGGCGGCGACCACCTGTCCCTTGTAGCGCTCCGCGATGAATTTCCGCGTCTCTTCGCTGTTCAGCGCCTTGGCGAGCTTTGCCACGCGCGCGTCGTCCCTGGTCTCCGGGCGGGTGACGAGATATTCGCTCCAGACATTGTAGCCGTCCTGGCCGCGGTCGATCAGCAGCGCCTTGGAGATGTCGAGCTTGGCCTCGAAGACGTAGTTGCCGTTGAGTGCCGCGAGGTCAACCTCGCCGAGCGCGCGCGGCAGCAGCGCCGATTCCAGCTCGACGATCTTCAGGTTCTTCGGGTTCTCGACAACGTCCTTGACGGTCGGCAGCGGGTCTTCCGGCGAGGTCAGCTCCGGCTTGCCGGAAACCTTGATCAGGCCGAGTTTTTGCAGGAGCAGCAGGCCGCGGCCGCCATTGACCGGATCGTTCGGGATCGCGACGGTCGCACCGTCGGCGAGCTTTTCCACCGCGTCGATCTTCGTTGAATAGGCGACGAAGAGCTCGATGTGCACGGGCACGATCGGCACGAGTTCCGTGCCGCGCTGCTTGTTGTAGTCGTTGAGGAACGGCCGGTACTGGTAGTAGTTGGCGTCGAGTTCGCCGGAGACGAGCTGGGCGTTCGGCTGGATGTAATCGGTGAAGACGCGGATATCGAGGTCGAGGCCGTCCCTGGCGAGGATCGGCTTGACGAATTCGAGGATTTCCGCGTGCGGAATGGCGGTGGCGCCGACGACGAGTGTTTCGTCCGCCTTGGCGGAGCCGAAAGCGGCGAGCGCGAGGCTGGCGGCAATGGTAAGCGATTTCAGGATGCGCATGGGGGTCCTCCTGGCGCGGGTCATTTGCGGGAAAAACGGGTGACGAGACGGTTGCCGCTCGCCTGGATGAGCTGGACGAAGACGATGAGGATAGCGACGCAGACCAGCATGATTTCGGTCTGGAACCGGTGGTAGCCATAGCGGATGGCAAGGTCGCCGAGCCCGCCGCCGCCGATCGCGCCGGACATCGCCGTATAGTCGACCAGCACGATCGCCGTGACGGTGACGGCCGCCAAGAGGCTCGGCAGCGCTTCGGGCAGCACGGCGCGCAGGATCGTCTGGCTGGTGGAAGCGCCCATGGCGAGGCTCGCCTCGATGACGCCGCGGTCGACCTCGCGCAGCGCCGTCTCGACCAGCCGCGCGAAGAAGGGCGCGGTGCCGACGACGAGCGGGAAGATGACGCCGCGAATGCCGAGCGAGGTGCCCGTGACAAGGACGGTGACCGGCATCAGCACGATGAGCAGGATGATGAAGGGCACCGACCGGATGATGTTCAGCACGAAGGACAGCCCGCCATAGGCGACCGGCGCCTGGAAGAGCTGCTGCCGACCGGTAAGGAAGAGCAGGACGCCGAGCGGCAGGCCGACGAGAACGGTGAGCAGCAGCGCGCCGCCGACCATGGCGAGCGTCTGCCCGAGCGCAGCGCCGATATCGCCCCAATAGATGTTGTCAAACGACATGGCGCGGCCTTTCCTCGATCACGGCGAACGGCGCGCCGCCCTGCAATTCCACATCGACGCCGCTCACCTCCAGCCCCGCAATGGCGCCCGCCACGTCCCGCCCGCTGAGCGAGACGATGAACTGCGCATAGGGCGTCTCGCGGATATGCCCGATGCGGCCGGCGAGGATCGCGTAATCGACGAGGTTTTCGCGGGCGATGCGGCCGAGGATGGGCCTGTGCGCCGCCGGCCCCGTGAAGGTGAGGCGCACCGTGCGGCCGCCGGGATCGGCGACGGCGTCGAGCGAACCGCCGTCCGGCTCGGCCTCGCGCACCAGGCGCAAGGTTGCGGGGTGGCGCGGATGCAGGAAGACGTCGGTCACCGGCCCCTCCTCCACCACGCGGCCGCGATCGAGCACGGCGACGCGGTCGCAGGTGCGGCGGATGACGTCCATCTCATGGGTGATGAGCACGATGGTGACGCCGAGGTCGCGGTTGATCTGGCGCAGGAGATCGAGCACCGCGCCTGTTGTCTGCGGGTCGAGCGCGCTGGTCGCCTCGTCGCAGAGCAGGACCGAGGGTTCGCAGGCGAGCGCCCGTGCGATGCCGACGCGCTGCTTCTGCCCGCCGGAAAGCTGGCGCGGATATTTTTGCGCATGTTCGGTGAGGCCGACGCGGGCGAGCAGCGCGGCAACGCGCTCGGCGATCTCGATCCTGCCGTAGTCGCCGGTCAGCTCCAGCGGATAGGCGACATTGCCGGCGACGGTGCGGGCGCTCAAGAGATTGAAATGCTGGAAGACCATGCCGATCGACCGGCGCAGCGCGCGAAGGCGCGCGCCGCTTGCGTCCGTCACCCGCTCGCCGGCAACGAAGACATCGCCGCCGCCCGGACGCTCCAGGAGGTTGATGAGCCGCACCAGCGTGGATTTTCCCGCGCCGGAGGAGCCAATAACGCCAAAAATCTCGCCCTTGGCGATGGAGAGGTCGACCCCGTCGAGCGCGGCGACGGCGCCCTCCTTGCCGGGAAAACTCTTGGTGATGCGTTCGAGCCTTATCATCGCCGTCAGCCCGCGCTGGCGCCGATGCGCCATTGGTAGGGCGGCGGCGTGCCGTTGACGGCGAAATCACCAATGATGCGGTGCTTGTAGATGCGCGGATTGTGCGAGGCGAGCGTGCGGGCGTTGCGCCAGTGGCGGTCGAGGCCGGCGGACTTCTTGGTGGCGGACGCGCCGAGCGCGTCGAAGAGCAGGGTCGAGGCGTCGAGGATGAGGTCGGAGACGACCGTCTGGGCCTGCGCGGCTTCCAGCTCGGCGACGGCATTGGCCTTTTCCTCGGCCTCCGGGTCGTCCTCGAAATGCGCCGCGAAGGCCCGTTCGAGGCTGGCGGCGGCCTGAAGGGTGATCGCGCCCGCCGCATAGGCTGCGGCGCGGATGCGCCCGACGACCTGAAGGACCTGCGTATCCTCGCTGGAGCGCGCGGCGGCGGCGTGGGTATAGGTGCGGCGGCGCTCCGCCACGGCTTTGGCGACGTCGGCGGTAATCGCCCGGCCAATGCCGGCGAGGGTGGCGAGATGCACGAGCTGGTAGAAGGCGGCGGAATATTTGAAGCGCTCGTCGTCGATGACGACGTCCTCAGGTTCGACGGCGACGTCGCGGAAGGTGGTGGTACCGCTTGCCGTCAGCGTCTGGCCGAAACCGTCCCAGTCGTCGATCACCTCGACGCCGGCGGCCTCGCGGCGCACGGCGACCGAGATGCCCTCGCCCTCCGCATTGGATGCGCCGACATCGATCCAGTCGGCAAAGAACGAGCCCGTCGTGTAATATTTCGCGCCGTTGAGGACGAGCCGGCCGTCCTTTTCGGCAACGTTGGTGGAGAAGCGCTCGAGCGCCGCGCCCGTGCCGATCTCGCTCCAGGCGTTGCCGGTGATCTCGCCGCGGCCGATGCGGCCGAACCAGAGGGACTGGCGTGCCGCATCCCTGGTGTTCAGGATATCCTCGGCAAAGCCGAAATGACCGCGTAGCGCCTGCGTGATGTTGGAATCGGCGGCGGAAAGCTCGATCAGGAGGTTGAAGAACTGCGGCAGGCTCGCGCCCTTGCCGCCCGCTGCCACCGGCAGGCGCACCGCGCCGAAGCCGGCTTCCTTCAGCAGGCGGATCGCCTTGTGCGGCAGGTCACGCTCCAGGTCGCGCCTTGTCGCCTCCGCGGCGATCTCGGCGAAAATCGGCCGGAACGGCGCGGCGAGCGCCTCATAGGCTTCACCGGGGCCGGCGCCCCAGGCATTCTCGATCTGCGTCATGCATTCTACTCGTCGCTGCCGTGCCGGCCTTGCGGGCGGGGCACGCTTGGAATTGACGAGGAGAGTAGCCATCGCGCGAGCGAAATACAGAAATTCTATCTTTTTTATATACTATAAAATGGAATGCTGTTTCTTTCCGCAGACGGTTCGGGGACGGCCCAAACAAAAGACCCCGGCGCGAGGAGGCAGCGCCGGGGTCATACACCGATCAAGCCGGCCGGCTTCAGGCCAGCGCGATGGCTCTTTCAAGATCGGTGATCAGGTCATCGGGATGTTCGAGGCCGATGGAGAGGCGCACATAACCGGGCGTGACGCCGGTCGCCTGCTGGTCTTCCAGCGAGAGCTGCGAGTGGGTGGTCGTCGAGGGGTGGATCGCCAGCGAGCGCGCATCGCCGATATTGGCGAGGTGATAGAAAAGCTGAAGGCTGTCGATGAAGCGACGGCCGGCCTCCCTCCCGCCCTTCAGCTCGAAACCGACCAGCGCACCGAAGTGGCCTTGCTTGAAATATTTGTCCGCACGCGCCTTCGCGGCGCCCTCCTGGAATTTCGGGAAGATGACGCGATCGACCTTGGCATGGCCCTTCAGGAAGTCCGCGACCTTTACCGCGTTCTCGTTGTGCTGGCGCAGGCGCAGCGGCAGGGTTTCAAGGCCCTGGATGAACTGAAAGGCATTTTGCGGGCTGATGGCGGCACCGAGATCGCGCAGAAGCACGGCGCGGGCGCGCAGGATGTAGGGGTGGAAGCCGATGGCCGCCGCCTTCTCGATCCAGGTCTTGCCCTGGTAGCTCGCATCCGGTTCGGTGAGGTTCGGCTGGCGGGCCGGGTTCTCCGTCCAGGGGAAAGTACCGCTGTCGATGATCGCGCCGCCGATCGAGGTACCGTGACCGCCGATATATTTGGTCGTCGAATAGACGACGATGGCCGCACCATGCTCCAGTGGACGGATGACGAGGGGGGCGGCGGTGTTGTCGACGATCAGCGGAATGCCGTGGCGGCGGCCAATGGCGGCAACCTCCGCTATCGGGAAGACCTCCAGCTTCGGGTTCGGCAAGGATTCGGCATAATAGGCACGCGTGCGCGCATCCGTCGCCGTCTCGAAGGCTTCGGGGTCGGACGCATCGACAAAGCGGGTCTCGATGCCGAAGCTCTTCAGGGTGGCGGCGAAGAGCGCCCAGGTGCCCCCATAGAGACCGGCGGCGCTGACGATATTGTCGCCGGCGCGGGCGACATTGAGGATCGCAAAGGCCGAGGCGGCCTGGCCGGAGGCGAGTGCCAGAGCGGCCGCGCCACCCTCCAGCTCGGCAAGGCGCTGCTCGAAGGCGTCCTGCGTCGGGTTGGAAACACGGGTGTAGAGATGCCCCGGCGCCTCGAGGGCGAAGAGCTTGTCGGCGCCATCCGTACGGGGCAACTGGAAAGACGAGGTCTGGTAGATTGGCACCGCGACCGCACCACTCGTCGGGTCGTAACGGAAGCTGCCGCCGTGCAGGGCGATGGTTTCCGGATGGCGGCTCTTGAAGGTGGCGGTTCCGGCCGGGACGGTCACGATATCCTGCTCGGCGGCCTCCGGGGATTGATGGATCGTCATTGCATTTCTCCTTTTGGTAGGGCGCGCTCAGGCGTGGGAGGGGCGGACGGACAGAACCACGCCCGCGACAAGGATGCTTGCTGCGGCCCAGAAGGCTTCCGGCGCGTACCACCGGATGCCGTAGACATGGTCGTTGGTGCAGAGCGCCTGGGCGAGCGCGCAGAGATCACTTGCGCCCGCAAGGCATGTTACGGCCTGGCGAACGGTGAGATAGTCGCTCTCGACGACCTTGCTGAAGATCAGCCACCACCAGCCGGTGGCGGCGATGGCGAGGACGGCGCCGGCAAGGGCAACGACATGCTGGCCGAGGCGCGCGCTAGACGTCATGGGAAATTCCGAGCGTTTCGAGAAGCGTGCGGCGCAGCGCGATGAGGTTTGCGTCGTCCCTTCGGCGTGGATGCGGCCGGTCGACCCGCACCTCGGCGACGATGGCGGCAGGCCTGTCGGAGAGCACGATCACACGATCGGCCAGAAGCAACGCCTCCTCGACATCGTGCGTGACGAGCAGCGCGGTGAAGCCGGCGCTCTTCCACAGTTCAAGGAGTTCGTTCTGCATTCTGAGCCGCGTCAGGGAGTCGAGCTTGCCGAAAGGCTCATCCAGCAGCAGCAGCTTGGGATCGTTGACCAGCGCCCGGGCGAGCGCGGCGCGCTGGGCCATGCCGCCCGAGAGTTGGTGCGGATAAAAATCAGCAAAGCCTTCCAGCTTGACGAGCTTCAGCACCTCGTCGATGCGGTATTCCCGCTCGCGGATGAGGCCCCGCGCTTCCAGACCCGTTGCGATATTGGCGCGCACCGTGCGCCAGGGAAACAGCGTCGCATCCTGGAAGACCAGGATACGATCCGGGTTCGGCGCGGTGACCGGGCGACCGTCCTCCAGCACCCTGCCGGCCGTCGGCGTCTCCAGCCCGGCGGCAAGGCGCAGCAGCGTGGACTTCCCGCAACCCGAAGGGCCGAGCAGGGCGACGAACTCGCCGGGCACAATCCTCAGGCTCACATCGTCGAGAACCTGCAGCTCCTTGCCATCGAGCGCATAGCGGTGGGAAACGCCTTCCACATCGAGCGCAATGCTGGCGGCGGGGGCTTCTGGAAGGGCGAGCGCCATCAGAGGATCCCCTTCTGCCAGCCGAGCAATTCATCACGCACGAGGAAGAGAAGCCGCACGAGCCCCGCGCAGATCAATGCCATGACGATGAGGGCGGCATAGACATTGGCATAGGCCGAGTAGGCCGTGTTGAACTGGAGATACCAGCCGAGCCCGAACTTGGCACCGAGCATCTCGGCCACAACCAGAACGGCGAAGGAATAGTAGAGCCCCATAAAGAGCCCGACGAAGACATTCGGCAGCGAGGCAGGGATCGCAACCTTGAAAATAAGGAAACGGTTGTCCGCGCCGAGCGTGCGGGCGACGTCATAGAAGGAACGGTTCACCTGGCTGACCCCGGCCGCGGTGAGGATGGCAACCGGAATGCCCGATGCCAGCGCCACGAGGAAGATGGAGGCGTGGAAGGTCGACGGGAAGAGGAAGAAGGTGCAGGGGATCCAGGCACTCGCCGGTACCGGCCCGATCAGCTTCAAAAGCGGCATGCCCCAATAGGCGAAACGCCTCGACCAGCCGAGCGCGACGCCGCCGGCAAAGCCGACAAGAACGCCCGAGAAGAAACCGAGAGCCCAGAGGCGCCCCGTATAGGCGATGCAGATCAGCAGCCTGTCCCAGTCCGTGACATAGACATGCAGGAGGCCCTGCGGCGGCGAAAAGAACGGTTTCGGCAGCCAGCCGAGCTTGGCCGTCAGCACTTCCCAGGCAGAGAGCCAGAGGCCGAGCACGATGAACCACGGCCCGTAATGGATGAGCGTTTGCCCGACGCGGCCAAGCCTGCCGACCGTGACCGACAGCACGAGAAAAATCCCCGCGCCGGCGAGCGTGACGGCAGCAAACAGCTCCGTCGCCCCCCAGACAATGACATCGGGCAGGCCGTAGGTGAGCGCTGCGGCAAGAGACCATGTGCCGGCCGCCCAAAGCCCGTTGCGCCAGATGCCCGAAAAAGGAAGGGCAAGCGAACGCCGCCCTGCCCCGCCGAAGGTTTCCTCGATCGCCGTGCTCATGCCGTCACGCGAAAATGTCGATGGTGATGCGGTTTGCGATCTCCTCCGGATCGGTGGAGGCATCGATGACACCGGTCAGCCTGAGGTCCTCATAGCCGATCTGCACTTCCTTCAGGAGTTCCTTGCCGAACCAATGGTCATGATAGGTGAAGGCGGCGAGGACTTCGGTCAGATCCTGCAGCGACAGGCCCGGCCTCAGCGTATCGAAGTACCATTTGGCGACTTCGTCCGGGTGCTTTGCCGTGTACTGGTGGATCTCGAGATTGGCGGCCGCAACCCGCTTGATGGCGTCCTTGTTGGCTTCGTAATAATCGCCGTTGACGCCGAGCACGCAGCAGACGCGGTCCTGGAAGGTGCCGGTCTGCGTATCGGCGACACGGCGGAAACCGTGCTGTTTCTCATAGGAATAGGCCCAGGGATCCATATGCGCGACGGCATCCGCCTCGCCCTTCAGCACGCCCTCTGCAACGAGATCGAAGGGGAAGACCTTCCAGGTGACGTCGGCTTCCGGATTAAGGCCGGCCTTGGCGAGCGCGACGGAGAAGGCGACGCGCGAGGGCGACATGACGTCGAAGGTGCCGATCGTCTTGCCCTTGAGGTCAGTCAGCGTCCTGATCTCGGAGTCGGGCTTTACGAGGATGCTCTGGCAACCGCCATGCGAGCCGGCAAAAAGCCGAACGTCGAAACCCTGCTCGATCGGCTTCAGCCAGTCATAGAGCAGGCCCGGACCGGCTTCGGCCTTGCGGGTGGCGAGCGCCTGAATGAGCGTCTGCCCGCTTGCACCCTGATAGAACAGCTCCACGTCGAGCCCGTGCTTTGCATAGATGCCCTTGGAAAGACCAAAGCCGACGGGCGAATGGCAGGCCGCGACCTCGGTCCATTCCAGCTTGATCGGAATGAGATTGCCGGCGACAGCATAGCGCGTCGACCGTGCGCCGATCACCCCGGCCGTGGCAGCCAGGGCGGTTACGCCCGCAGCCTTGATCAGGCCGCGGCGCGACAGGCCCTTGGAAAGAATGGTTTCAGATTGCCGGCTCATCGGATGTCCCCTCGCGAAATGATGGAGGCCAGTCTATCAAAAATTGATATAGTTTATAGATTTTATAGATTATAACGTTGCCTCAAGGAGGAATATTCTTTTGCCATTCGCTGGCGCCACGCTTCCTGCATTCTCCCACCCCGAGAGCGTCGCCCCCAAACAGGATTGCGGCAGACCCGAACGGGCCCTTTTTCCGTCTCCCTTTGAGGACTTGCCACAGGGGAACGCTCTCTCAACCTAGGCCCCATCGCGGAGCGCGTAACGCTGATCGCAAATCGACCAGAGCGTTCCGCGTTCTTTTCCACCCGGCCGGTTAAAACCGTCCGCTACGACGCCGACAGGGAAGCAAATTTCTTCTCCTTCCAGGCAAAATTGAACGTTCATTTCTTAAATACACTAATTATATAGATAATATCTACATACCTTCCGTGCAAGCCAAAGCGCCCGCACACCGGAAGTTCGATCCTTTTTTTGAAAATGGGGACATTTCAATATGATAGTGCAAAGATCCTTCCGGCGGATCATTCAATCGGCCGCGGCCGCGGCCTTCCTCACCACCACCATGCTTTCCGGTCTCGCCCATGCCGGCCCGACGCTGGACAAGATCAACCAGCGCGGCACGATCAAGGTCGGCGTCGGTACCACGCCGGGCTTCTTCGCACCCGACAGCAACGGCAAGTGGCAGGGCTTCTTCATCGATTTCGGCCGCGCCCTTTCCATCGCCGTCTTCGGCACACCGGACAAGGTGGAGTTCACCTCCTCCTCGCCACAGCAGCGTCTTCCCGCCTTGCAGAGCGGCGAGTTCGACATCCTGCTCTCGGGCGTGACCGTCACCACCACCCGCGCCTTCAAGCTCGGCTTCCACTTCGGCCCGACGGTCTTCTACGACGGCCAGGGCATTCTCGTGCGCAAGGACCTCGGCGTCACCAAGGCAGCCGACCTCGACGGCGCAACCATCGGCGCCCAAAGCGGCACGACGGGCGAACTCAACGTCGCCGACTTCTTCCGCAAGACAGGCAAGACCTTCACGCCGGTCACCATCGAGGATACCGGACAGTTCATCGACGCGCTCGAATCCGGCCGGGTCGATGCAATCACGCAGGACTCCTCCGACCTCGTCGGCAAGCGGACCCAGCTGAAGAAACCCGATGACTACGTGCTCCTGCCCGAGCGCCTCTCCAAGGAACCACTCGCACCGGCGATCGCCGGCGGCGACGACCGCTGGCTGGAACTGGTGAACTGGACGGTCAACGCGACGATCCAGGCGGAAGAGTGGGGCATCACCTCGGCCAATGTCGATGAATTCCTGGAGACGGACGATCCGGCCATCCAGCGTTTCCTTGGCGTCGATCCGTCCTTCGCCAACGAGCTCGGGCTCGATCCGAAATGGGCCTATACCATCATCAAGACCGTCGGCAATTACGGCGAGATCTTCGATCGCAACCTGAAGCCCCTCGGGTGGGACCGCGGTTACAACAGCCTGTGGACCAACGGCGGCCTGCTCTACTCGCCGCCATTCCGCTGATGTCGGACAGACGCGTGTTTCGCGCCGTGATGCCGGGCCCATCAAGGCCCGGCATCTTCGGGAAGGTGCGCGCCTGGTGGGGTGGCTGGCCGCTCAGCCAGCTCGCCTTCCTTGCCGTCGTCGCACTTTTCGTGGCCCTCTTCGTTCACAATATGCTCGAAACCATGGCACGCATCGGTATCCTGCCCGGCTTCGGCTTCCTGTCCGGCTCCGCCAATTTCGAGATCGGCGAAAGCCCGATCGCCTTTCGCGCGGGCGATACCTATCTGCGCGCGATCCTTGCCGGGCTTGTCAACACGCTGAAGGTCTCCCTCCTCGGCTGCCTGCTTGCGACGGTCCTCGGCGTTGCCGTCGGCATTGCCGGCCTTTCGCGCAATCTCCTGCTTTCCTCGCTCGTGCGCTGGTACATCGAGATCACCCGCAACACGCCGCTGCTGCTGCAGCTCTTCTTCTGGATGGGGCTCGCCAAGGCGTTGCCCGCCCCGCGCCAGGCCACCGCGCTCCTCGGCGCCGTCTTCCTCACCAATCGCGGCATCTACATACCTTCTCTGTCGCTGGAGGGCGGTGCATTCGGCCTGCCGGCGGCGCTGGCGCTTGCAGGTCTTGGCGCCATCGCGCTCCTTCTCGCGCTGCGCGCCGCGCACCGGCTTACACGTCTGACCGGCCTTGCGGCGGTCGTCCTTGCCACCGCCGCACCGCTTTCCTTTCTCCTCCTCTCCGGCGCCCAACCAGTCGCCGAAACCCCGGCACTTTCCGGCTTCAACATTCGCGGCGGGCTCAATCTTTCACCGGAATTCGCCGCGCTGTTGACCGGTCTCGTCGTGCGCTTCTCCGCGCTGATCGCGGAGATCGTGCGGGCCGGCATCCAATCGGTCGGCGCCGGCCAGTGGGAAGCAGCCCGTGCGCTCGGGCTGCATGACGGCCAGATCATCCGCCTTGTCGTGCTGCCCCAGGCGCTGCGCGTCATCACGCCGCTGACGACATCGAGCTATCTCGACCTTACGAAGGATTCGAGCCTTGCCGTCGCCATCGGCTTTCCCGACCTCGTCAGCATCATCAACACGACCGCCAACACGACCGGCCAGTCCATGGAAGCGCTGATCATTCTGATAGGGACCTTCCTTGCCATCAACCTCTCGCTGTCCGCACTCATGAATACCTACAACAACCGTGTCGCCCTTCGTGGAGGCAAACGATGACGGCGGCGACCCGAACCCTCGCGACGCTCCGCACCGGCCTCTTCGGCACGCGCACGAACACGCTGATTACCGCCGCGGCGCTGCTTGTCCTGTCGCAGACCCTGCCGCCACTGCTGCGCTGGGCCGTGCTCGATGCCACTTTCAGCGGCGATGCGAGCGCTTGCACACGGGAGGGTGCCTGCTGGGCCTTCGTTTCGGCGAAGCTGCGCTTCATTCTGTTCGCCTTCTATCCCCCGGACCTGCAATGGCGGCCAGCGCTCGTCATCCTGCTCATCGCGGCGATCCTGACGGCAAGCGCCCTGCCCCGTTTCTGGGGCCGCACCTTGCTTCTCGCCTGGCCGCTGGCGATCCTTGCCTGCTGGCTTCTCCTGGCCGGAACCTTCACCGCGACCCCCATCGCCTCCAACCAGTGGGGCGGCCTGCCGGTAACGCTCTTCGTCTGGGCCGTCTGCTTTGCCGCGGCAACGCCAATCGCCGTACTGCTGGCGCTGGCCCGCCGCTCCTCGCTCGGCGGGCTGCGCACCTTCTCGGTGCTCTATATCGAACTGATGCGCGGTACGCCGATGGTCGGCATCCTCTATGCAGCCATGCTGATCCTGCCCATGGCCCTGCCGGACGGCCTCTCCTTCGACAAGATGCTGCGCGCCATCCTCATGGTGACGCTGTTCTGGGCCGCCTACATCGCCGAGGTCATCCGCGCCGGGCTGCAGGCCATTCCCGGCGGGCAACGGGAGGCGGCAACGGCGCTCGGCCTCGGCTACTGGAGGACACAGCACCTCGTCATCCTGCCGCAGGCCTTTCGCATCGTCATCCCCGGCATGGTCAATCTCGCCATCGGCTTTCTCCTGGCGACATCGCTTCTTGCCGTCATCGGCATTTTCGATCTTCTCAACGCCGCCCGTGCGGCGGCCACCGATCTGCAATGGCTGGGTTTCTACAATGAGGCCTATTTCGTCGTCGCCCTCGTCTACTTCGTTATCTGCTTTGGCGCGTCCCGCTACAGCCGGTGGCTGGAGCGCCGGCTTTCGGGCAGCAGGACGCAAACCGGCGCCCCGAAGGCGCCGCGCAAGGAATAACTCCACCGTTAGCGGTACGAAGAATATAATTCCTTACTCAAACTATAGAATTTATTATCATATTGTGATCCACTCCAATCCGGAAGACACAGCATGAGCACGACCGACCAGCCCCTTGATTTCCTTTGGTTCATCCCGAGTTCCGGCGACGGCGCCTATCTCGGCTCCGACGATCTGAGTCGCCCGCCGGATCCGGGCTATTTCCGCGAGATTGCGGTAGCGGCGGACCGTCTCGGCTATTCGGGGGTGCTTATTCCCGTCGGCGCCGCCTGCGAGGAATCCTTCGTACTCGCCGCCGATCTCGCTGCCCGCACGGAAAAACTGAAGTTCCTGGTGGCGATCCGCCCTGGCACCGCGACGCCGGCCTACTACGCTCGCCTTGCCTCCACGCTCGACCGCGTGTCGAACGGCCGGCTTCTGCTCAACATCGTGGTGGGCGGCAGCGCCGAGGAACTTGCCGGCGACGGCATCTTCCTGCCGCACGACGAACGCTATGACCACGCGAGCGAGTTCTTCCAGGTCTTCAACGAGCTGATCGAGACCGGCCGCTCCACCCTTGACGGGAAGTACATCAAGGCGATCGACGCCAAGCTCGGCCTGCCGCCCGTGCAAGCGCCGCGCCCACCGATCTATTTCGGCGGCTCGTCCGATGCGGCGATCGACTTCGCCGGCGGCATCGTCGACAAGTACCTCACCTGGGGAGAGCCGCCGGCCCAGGTCGCCGAAAAGATCGCCCATGCCCGCAGGGCCGCCGCCGCCAGAGGCCGCACCGCGACCTTCGGCATCCGCCTGCATTTCATCGTGCGCGAGACGGACGAGGAGGCCTGGGAGGCCGCCGATCGACTGATCTCGAAGCTTTCCGACGAGGCCATCGCCTCGGCGCAGGACGTGCTGACGAAGAACTCCGATTCCGTTGGTCAGGCGCGCATGGTGGCACTGCATAACGGCCGGCGCGACAGGCTGGAGGTCTCGCCCAACCTGTGGGCCGGCATCGGCCTCGTGCGGTCCGGCGCCGGCACGGCGCTGGTCGGCTCGCCGAAGACGGTCGCGGCGCGGCTTCGCGAATACCAGGCGCTGGGGATCGATACGGTGATCGCGTCGGGCTATCCGCATGTGGAGGAGGCCTACCGCGTCTCCGAGCTGCTCTTTCCGGAACTCGGTCTGCCCGGCCCGCGCAACCAGCTGCGCTCCTCCTTCGGCGGCCATCAGGTCTTCGGCGGCGGCGGCCATGGCGGCAACGTCAAGCTGACCTCCGCATCGTAGACGTGGCTTCCTCTCGCAAATGATCCGGGTGGCAGCCTGCCACCCGGACCAATCACCTCATCACCCCTGGCGTCGTGGGACGCCCGCCCTTCCGAGCGGGCACAGGTGTCATCCCTTGGCCGGCTTTTCCAGCAGATGCAGCAAATCCGGATGATGCGCGGCAGCGACATCAGGGTGGGAACGCAGGCGGCTTTTCAGATGATTGATGCCGACTTCGCGGAAGATCGGGTTCAGCGGATCGACCGTCACGCCCCGTTCGGCGCGCTTCAGCTCCTCCGGCAGCGCGATCACGGGGATGGTCGCGTCGTAGCGCGCGCCGAGGAAGAAGGCGACGGAGAAACGCTCGGTGCCGGCAGGCGGCGTGACGACGTCATGCACGTCCGCCCGCACGAACCCGTTTGTCGCCAGCTCCAGAAGCTCGCCGCTGTTGATGATGAACGTGCCGGGCACCGGCGGCGCCTCGATCCATACACCCTCTTCCGTACGGATACGCAGACCCGGTGTCGTGTCCTGCAGCAACACCGTGACGAAGCCGCCGTCCTTGTGCGCCCCGACGCCCTGGTCGCTGCCAGCGGCCTCACGGCCGGGATAGCGGATGATCTTCAGAAGCTGCGAAGGCGACGGCTCGTAGATCTCGGCAAAGGCGTCTTCCGGCTGTCCGAGCGAAAGCGCAATGGCCTTCAGCACATCGATCCCGATACGGGTGACCTCCGCCTGATAGCGCAGCAGCAGCTGTTTCAACTCCGGTTGGGCCGCCGGCCACTGGTTCGGACCGTAGAGGCGGTTCCAGGGCGTCGCCGGCGCCGTCTCGATCGCGGTGCCCTCCGTGTTGATGTCAAGCTGCTCGCGCCAGTCCTGTTCTCCGCGGGTACGTTCATAGCCCGCCCGGTTGTAGCCGCGGAAATGCGGCGACTTCACCATTTCGATCGACAGCTTTTCCGCCTCCGGCAGCGCAAAAAACCGCTTGGAGGCAGCGAGCACGTCGTCGATCAGGCTCTGTGGCACGCCGTGGCCGGTCAGGTAGAAGAAGCCGTGATCATGCAGGACGCGGGTCAGTTCCCGGACAAAGCCCTCCCGCTCGGCTGGGCCGCCATAGAAGCGGGAAAAATCGATCGTCGGCAAATGGATGGGCTTGGTATGGATGGTCATGAAAGCTCCTCGATAGAAACGATGCGCAGGCCGCTCCACGGCCGAAGGCGCTGGACGGCGTTGACGACTCGCCTTTGGAGATCGACCGCCCGTGCATCGGCAAGCGCCTGCCGAGCGTGGCCGGGATCGATCGCACCGTCAGGAGCAGACGCGACGGGTAAAGCGCAACCTGCAATCGTCACGGTGTTCTCCTTCGACAGTTCAATAAATTATATAATCTATAGAATTTAATCTAATCGAGAGCGTGCATTCCAACTTGCCCGGGATAGCGTAGTTTTTTCTCCTACCGTCGAAGCGCGGGGGGATGAGGCTTGCCGCGTGCAGGCGTCGCGCCGGGATGGCTGCCGCCCGTTCTCGGCAGGGCACCCGAAGGCACGCGGCAAGCCGCCATCGTACCCTATATCCAGACCGTCCTCCCTTCGCCTTCGCATCCGAATGCTTTCAGCAGGTTAGGGGCGACGTCGAGCAGCCTCTCGGCCCGGTCGGTCAGGAGAAACGCCGCCGTCTGCGGCTCGCGATAGGCAAGGATCTCGGCGCGTGAGGCGCGCGTATAGAGACCACGCAAGGCGCGCAGGCAACCGCTATGGGTGACGGCGATATGCGGGCGGGCCGGATCGAGGGTCTGGAGCCATGCCTGCAACCGCCCGGTCAGCCCCGTCCGGCTCTCGCCGCTCGGCATCGCGTACTCCCAGGGGTCGGATGCGTTTGCGCCATATTGCTCCGGCAGATCCCGTTCGATCTCATCGTGCAGGCGCCCTTCCCAAACGCCGTAGCTGCGCTCGGCAAGCCGTGGCTCCTCGGCAAAGCGGTCGAAGGGCACCGCCCAGATATCGGCGAGGATGGAGGCGGTCTGCCGGGCACGGCCAAGAGGGCTCACCCAGAAGGCTGCATCCTGCAGGCCGGCCACGGTTTCCGAAAGCCGCACAGCTACGGCCTGCGCCTGCCGCACGCCATTGGCGGTGAGCGGCGTATCGCGGCTTCCTTGCAGGCGCCCGGCGACGTTCCATTGGGTCTCCCCGTGGCGAATGACGAGGAGGGTGGGCAGAGTATCGGTCATGTCATGAGGCCTTTGCATGGAGAAACCTTCGCCGCCGGAGCGGCGAAGGCTATGAGGGTCAATCGGCAAGCCACAGAACGGAGGCCGGCTTGATGCCGAGCACCGTCTGGCTGCCCGGAGCAAGCAGGCCGTCGCCGGAATGGAAGGGGGCATCGACCAGCACCGTCGCCTTGCCCACCTCCACGCCGTAGCGCACCGTGGCACCGAGAAACTCCCGGTGCGCGATGGTGCCGGAAAGCGGGACGGCATCGGTTTCGACCGTGCCGATCGTCGCATATTGCGGCCGGAAAACGAGCTTGGCACCGGCCGGAACCTCGACACCGGCCGGGACCGGGATGCTGCCGCCACCGGCAACCTCGAAGCTGCGCGTCGCGCCCTCGCCCTTCACACTGCCCTCCAGGATATTGGCCGTGCCGAGGAAGTTGGCGACAAAGAGATTGGCCGGCTTCTCGTAGAGATGCATCGGCGTGCCGACCTGTTGGATACGGCCCTCGTTGAAGACGGCGATGCGGTCGCAGACCGTGTTCGCCTCCTCCTGGTCGTGGGTGACGAAGATGGTGGTGAGCTTCAGTCGCTGCTGGAGCTCGCGCAGCTCCCGCCGCACCTCCACGCGCATCTTCGCGTCCAGGTTCGACAGCGGCTCGTCGAGCAGCAGCACCTTCGGCTCGATGGCGATGGTGCGGGCAAGCGCCACGCGCTGCTGCTGGCCGCCAGAAAGCTGCGAGGGTCGCCGGTCGGCAAGATGCGAGAGCCCGACCAGCGCAAGGGCCGCAGCCACCCGCTTGTCCACCTCGGCGCGCGGCAGGCGCCGTTCCTCGAGGCCGAAGGCGACGTTGCGCGCGACGGTCATGTGCGGCCAGAGCGCGTAGGACTGGAACACCATGCCGATGTCGCGCTTCCACGGCGGCATGTCGAGCACATCCTCGCCGCCGACGACGACCGCACCGTTCTGGGCCTGGTTGAAGCCCGCGATAAGGCGCAGCAGCGTCGTCTTCCCGCAACCGGACGGACCGAGGAAGGCGAAGAACTCGCCGGGCTGGATGTCGAGATTGATGTCCTTCAGCACATGCAGCGAACCGTAGTAGAGGTTCACGTCGCGGATGCTGATCGCCTTGGCGGGGCTGTCCGCAAGGGACGTCTTGTCGATGTTGATGGTCATAGTCCGTTCCTCCCGGATCATTTGCCGATGCCGAGCGCCTTCTGGCGGCGCTCGATGACGTAGTGGGACAACAGCGTGCAGAGCGCGACCATGACGACCGCGATGACGCCGAGCGCAGCGCCGGGGCCGCGGCCGGCCGGCGATTGCATGAAGACGTAGAGGCCGTAGGCGAGCGGGGCGTCGGAATTGCTCTGGATGAGCATCAGCGTCGCGGAGAGCTCGACGGCAGCAGTCGAGAAACTGGTGACGAAGCCAGCAAGAAGCCCGCCCGTCATCAGCGGCAGCACGATGCGGCGGATGGTCCGCTGCTTGGTCGCCCCGAGGTTTTCCGCCGCCTCTTCCAGCGATTCCGACACCTGTTGCAGGGCGGCATAGCAGGCCCGCAGTGCATAGGGCAGGCGTCGGATGGCGAGCGCCAGCACGACCATGACCCAAAGCGTGGCGAGCGGCGTACCATCCGGCAGCGTCACGCCGTAGAAGGTGCGCAGATAGCCGATGCCAAGCACGACACCGGGAATGGCGAGCGCCGAGGTCGCCGCCCAGTCAAGCCAGCGGCGGCCGACGATCTTGGTGCGCAGCACGAGATAAGCGATGGCACCGCCGACGACCACGTCGATGAGGCCGGCAAGCGTCGCGTAGATCAGTGTGTTCTTGATGTAGATCGAGCTTTCACCGAAGACGCGGCCGTAATGTGCCAGCGTCACCGCATCCGGCAACGGGCTGAAGGACCAGACCGTGGCGAAGGACAGCATGAGCAGGCCGATATGCGGCGAGAGCACGAGCAGGAGGATGAGGCCGACGACACCGTAGGCAAGGATGCTTTCGCCGAGGCCAAGCTTGCGCCGCGACAGGCCACCGCCGCCGCGCTGGGTGGTGGCATAGTCCTTGCCGCGCATGGCGACCGCCGACAGCCACATGGCGAAAATCGAGACGACGATGAGGATGACGGAGATGACGTAGCCCATCGGGTCGGTCAGGCCAACCGAGGTCACGCGCAGATAGGCCTGCGGTGCCAGCATGTCCTTGACGTTGAGGAGAAGCGGCGTCGCGAGATCGTCGAAGACCTTGACGAAGACGAGCGATGCGCCGGCAAGGTAGCCGGGCATGGCGAGCGGGAAGACGATGCGGCGGAAGAGGCGCATGCCGGACGAACCGAGGTTCTGCGCCGCCTCCTCCATCGACCGGTCGATGTTGCGCAGGCTGGTGGAGAGGTTGATCAGGATGAAGGGGAAATAGTGCAGCGACTGCACGAAGATGACGCCGTTCAGGCCTTCCATGAAAGGAATGCGGACGCCGAACCAGTCGTTGAGCAGAAGGTTGACGGTGCCATTGCGGCCGAACAGCAGCTGCATGGCAACCGCGCCGACGAAGGGCGGCATGATGAGCGGCACGAAGCCGAGCGTCTGGATGACCAGCGATCCGCGAAAGTCGAAGCGCGTCGTCAGTACCGCGAGCGGCAACGCGATGGCGCTCGCCCAGACGACGGACATGGCCGAGACATAGACGGAATTGAAGAAGGAGCGACGGAAGAGGTCGGTCCTGAAGAAGTCGACGAAGTTGACGGCGGTGAGCGCGCCGGTGCCCTTCTCCGTGAAGGCGGTGTAGATCACCGTTCCGGCGGGAATGACGAGGAAGATCGCGAGAAACAGCGCAATCAGCGTCACCGCCAGAACCTGGCCGGGCCGCGCCGTAATGCGCCGGGCAGGAAGGGATGAAAGTGCGAAAGCCATGAGGCAGTCTCCGGAATGAGATCGGCCGGCCCGGCGGCCGATGGGCACCGGGGGAACGAAGACAGGACGGGAAAACAGGAAGGAGAGGGTTTCCGCTCTCAAGGAGACGCGGAAACCCTCAAGGCGTCAGTCGATGAGGTCGAGCGCCTGCTCGGCCTTGGTCTTGGCGGCAGCGTATTTCTCGCCGGCGAATGCCGCCCACGCCTGTTCCAGCTCGGCCTGGCGGGCCGTTTTCTCCTCGCCGCCGGTGAAGGCGGCGCGCATTTCGTCGCTCGCAGCTTCCTCCGCCGTGACCGGCATCTTGGAGATCAGGCCGTGCGCTTCGGCGATCAGCGCCCGCGCTTCGGCCTGGTCGTTGCTCGCCAATGCCTTCTCAGCAGCATGGATCGCCTTGGTCGCATCGCGCAGGCTGTCGAGCTGGAAGGTGATCAGCTGGTCATAGAGGGCGTCGACGACATCCGTGCGCTTCTTGGAAACATCCGAATCGAAGGTGATCATCGACTGGAAGCGCGGATCCTCGAAGGGATTCGGGAAGCCTTCGGGTGCGTCCTTGTAGAGCGCCGGATTGATCGGCAGGCGGCGGATTGCCGGTTCGAGCAGAACGGCCTGCCCCTTTTCCGACAGCAGGTAGTTCACGAAGGCTTCGGCACCCTTCGGGTTCGGCGCATTGGCGATGATGCCGACATTGGCCGGCACGACGGTGGTGATCGAAGGATAGCTGAAGCTGACGGGGAAACCACTCGCCTTGGCGGAGAAGGCGAAGAAGTCGATGACGATGCCGATACCCGTCTGGCCGGAGTTCACCGCATCCGGCACGCCAAAGGAGCGTTCCGTCACCTGCTGGAGGTTGCCGCCGATGCCCGTCAGCGTCGCCCAGCCCTTTTCCCAGCCCTCACCCTGGAGGATGGTCTCGATGGTGAGATGCGTCGTGCCGGAACGCGAAGGCGCAGCGATCGCGATGTGATCATGATACTCCGGCTTCAGCAGATCGCTCCATTCCGTGGGCTGCGGCAGGTTGTTGGCCTCCAGATAGCGGTCGTTCGACATGATGCCGTAGCCGGACGCGGCAAAGCCGAAATAGTAGCCATCCGGATCGTTGACGGGATAGGAGCCGACCTTCTCCGGCAGGCCCGTGACGGACGGAGCGAACTTGGCGAGCAGGTTGCGGCCCTTCAGATTCTCGAAAGCATCAGGCGCGGAAGCCCAGAACAGGTCGACCTGGTTGTTGGCCTTCGTCTCGTCGACGAACTTGACGCCGGAACTCGTGCTCTTGTTCTGCACGTCGAGCGTATAGCCGGGATTGGCGGCCTCGAAGCCGGCCTTGAAGGGATCGGTGACGTCCTTGGAGAAGGACGTGATGACGGTGACCTTTCCGCCGTCCTCAGCATAAACAGTCGAAAGAGCGGCAGCCGACATCAGCATCGCCGCGGCAATGGTCTTGAGCATATGGTTTTCCTCCCAATGGCACCGCCGGCTCTCCGGCGGTCATCAGGATGTCAGCAAGGCCCGTGCCAGTTTCGAAAATCCCGGAAAACCGGTGTTTCCGCCCGGAGAATGGGAAAGAAAGGTAACATCGCCCCCAATTCTCGGGGTCAGAACGGTAACCTCACGCCTCCTCCTCGCCCCCGAGGCCGTGCTTGCGCATCTTGAGATAGAGCGTCTTGCGCGAGATGCCGAGTGCATCGGCTGTGGTGCCGATGCGGCCGTCTTGCTCGGCAAGGCTGTCGACGAGGATCGCCCGCTCCACCCGATCCATGCGCGCCTCCAGTGTTTCCCCGGATGACCCGCTCCCGCCGACCGGCAGGTCTTCCAGGCCGAGCACATAGCGTTCGGCGACATTGCGCAGCTCCCGCACATTGCCCGGCCAGCTGCGGCGGTCGAGATCGGCAAGGAAGGTCGCATCCACATGCGGCGCCGCGCGGCCCTGGCGGCGGGCGGCAAGATCGAGGAAGTGACGGAAGAGCAGCGCCACGTCGCCCCGACGCGCCGAAAGCGCGGGAAGCTCCACGCGGGCGATGTCGAGCCGGTAGGCAAGGTCCTCGCGAAACCTGCCCTGCCGGGCGAGCTGATGCAGGTCCGCCTTCGTCGCGGCAACGACCTGGAGATCGACCGCAACCTCGTCGTTCGAACCGAGCCGCTCGATGACGCGCTCCTGAAGCACACGCAGCAGGCGGACCTGCGCGGACAGCGGCATGGATTCGATCTCGTCGAGGAAGAGCGTGCCGCCGTCGGCATGTTCGATCTTGCCGATGCGCTTGTCCTTCGCCCCGGTGAAGGCGCCGGCCTCATGGCCGAACAGTTCCGATTCCAGCATGGTCTCCGGGATCGCGCCACAATTGACCGCGACGAAGCGGCCCTTGCGCCCACTGAAATCGTGCAGCGCCCGCGCCGTCACCTCCTTGCCGGTGCCGGTTTCCCCCAGAACGAGGATGTCGGTCGCGGCCCCGGCGATGCGCTGCAGTCGCTCACGCAGCAGCACCATCGGCGCCGAATGGCCGATCAGCCGCGCCTCCCAACCATCCATGGCAACGGAAAGGCGCAGACGTCGGTTTTCGACGAGCAACCGGCGATGGGCGAGCGCACGACGTACGGTCTCGATGAGATGGACCGGGTCGGCCGGCTTTTCGAGGAAGTCCCAGGCACCATCCCGCATGGCGCGCAGTGCCATCGGGATATCGCCATGGCCTGTCATCAGCACGATGGGAATCTCCCGGTCGATGGCCCGCACGGCGGCGAGAAGGTCGAAGCCGTCCTGCTGGGGCATGCGCACATCCGACACGATCACCGCCTCGCTGTCCGCCTGCAGGCCGGAAAGCGCAGCGGCGACGGAGCCATGCGCGCTGACGCGAAATCCTTCGATCTCGAGCAGTTCGCGGCAGGCGTCTAGCACATTGGCGTCGTCGTCGACGAGAATGATGTCGGTCGATGCGGTCATGCCGCTCCTTTCAGGGACACGATGAAACGCGTGCCGCCGGGCCCGGTCTCCAGCACGCCGATGTCGGCGCCGAAGTCCTTGATAATGTTGTAGGAAATGGAAAGGCCGAGCCCGAGCCCGGCGCCGACCGGCTTGGTGGTGAAGAAGGGATCGAAGACTGCGCCGCGATCCTTCGCGGCGATACCCGCGCCGGTGTCACCGACGATCAGGCTCGCTCCCGCATCGCTTTTCTCGGCCGTCACTGTTACTACCCGTTCAGGCCGACCGGCGACGGCATCGAGCGCATTGGCGATGAGGTTCACCACGACCTGCTCCAGCCGCACCGGTTCGGCCATCACGCGCGGCATATCGGGCGGCAGGGCGAGCTTCAGTGTCACCCGCTCCTCCTCGAAGCGGTGCTCTAGAAGGCTCAGGGCTTCATGTACGACAGCCGGAAGATCGACGGGGTGCAGCTCCGCATCCGGCCGGCGCGCGAAGCGACGGATATGGCTTATCTGGCCGGCCATGCGGGCTGTCAGAGCGCGGATCTTTTCCAAATTGTTCAGCGCCTGCTCGCTGTTGCCGCGCGCAATCAGCGTCGACCCACTGTGAATATGCGCGCGGATCGCCGCGAGCGGCTGGTTCAGTTCGTGCCCGATGCCCGCCGCCATCTGGCCCAGCGCCGCCAGCTTGGCCGACTGCACCAGCTCGTCACGCGTCTGGCGAAACAGGGTAAGGGCCCGGGCGAGGTCCGCCAACTCGTCGTCACCACCGGCGGGAATCCGCACCGCCGGATTGCCCGCACTGATCGCCATCGCGGCATGGGCGAGCTGATCGATGCGCGCCAGCAGACTGCGATGCACGTAGAAGACGCCGATGCCGATGGCAAGCACCACCGCCAGCACGGCGATGGCCGCAAGCAGCTTTCGCCCGAGATCGATGGCCGCGGCAGCCCGCTGCGCCGCCGTACCCGCCCGTGCCTCGATCGCCACCACCTCCGCCTCGATGCGTTGGCCGAGTTCCGCGACGAGCCGGCTGTTCTCCTTTGCCAGTTCTCCGAGCCGGCCCGCCTCGCGCATTTCGGAGCGCTTCCGGTTGGGCGTGCCGGTCGCGGGATCGGATTGCTGCAGGATGCGCCGGGCGAGCTGGCGCACCGTCAGGCTGTCCGGCCAGCCCTCCAGCGTCGCAAGGCGCGCGGCAAGCTCGTCCGCGCTGTCACCGAGAAAGGCATTGGCCTCCTGAACCTCCTCCGCCGTCGCGCTGCTGACCAGCCGGGCGATCAACCCTGTGGCAAGATTGGCCTGCGACACCACGGTGAGCAGCGCCTCGCTGCGCCGCTGTTCTCCGAGCGCTGCGGCACTGCGGCCGTTGCGTGTCTCCGCCTCGATGTTGAAGCGGATATCGTCGACCAACGGATCGGCCTCTTCGATAAGATCGGCCTGAACCCAGCGCAGCTCCTCCACATCCGCGCGCATCGCCTCGGCCAGCGTGAAGCGCTTGCCGGCGGCAAGGTCGATCCGGGCGAGATTGCCGTTGATCGACGCCGCCAATGGCAGCAGGGATTGCACCGACGGCTCCGGCTCGTGGTTTTCCAGGAGCGCCTGCAGCGCCGCCAACCGTTCGGCATAGACACGCCTCGTCTCGTCATATTCCGCCCGTGTCTCCGCGCCGGTCAGCGCGGCGGTGACCGAGCCGATATCGGCACCCGCCTTGGAAAGCCGGGAGGCGAAAGCGAGCTGCGGCATCTGCACTTCAGCGATGCGCGAAAGCTCGCCCGACAATTCCCGGTAGGAGAGCCAGCCGACAAGGCTGGCGCAGACGGCGAGGCCGACGATGGCGACGAAGGCCGCGCCAAGACGCGCACCGATACCGAAACGCCAGCGGCTCTGCCCGTTCCATCGTGATTTCTTGCTCGTCTCCATGGCGGCGGCTTCTATCATCGCCGCCCGGCCGCGGTCGAGATGCCAACAAGCAGGCTTTCCGCCCGGGCAAGATTCCGCTCGACGGCGCCGCGGATGTCGCGTGCAAAGGCCTGCTGTTCGGTCGTGCGGGCAATGCCCCGCGGCCATTCCCCCTTCAGGCCTTCGGCCAATCTCTCGACATCGTCGGAAGAGCGCGGGGGTGTGCCGAGCAGCCGGCGCACACTCGCCAAAGTGCTGCGCCTGCCGGCATCCCCCGCAGCCTCGCCCTCAAGCGCCCGCAGCCGTGCCCAGAGACGGGCGAGCATCGCCCGGCGACGGACGATGTAGTCGTCGAAGATCAGGTTGACGATGCCGTAGCGCTCAGCCGAAAGGCGCGCGTTGAAACCGTTCGCCGCCAGCAGCCCACCAGTATTTTCTGCGGGCAGCAACCCGGCATTCAGCGCCGCCCGCACCGGAATGCGTCCGATCGCCGGGCGCAGGAGGATGTCCTGCCCTTCCTGCGAGAACAGGAAGTCGACGAACCGCTCGGCAGCCTCCGCGTTTCTTGCTCGCGAGAGGATGGCGATGTTGGCCGGCACGTAGACGGGATCCGGCGTCAGCACGAAGACGTTTTCCGCGCCCGAGACATCAGGCGCCTTTGCAAGGAAGTCGATCGTCACGCCGATGCCGAAGCGGCGCTGCGCAACGCCCGAGGCGACGCCGAAGCTGCGCGCCGTCACAGTCGAGAGGTTGCCACCGAGCTCCGACAGCAACGCCCAGCCTCGCTCCCAGCCGTAGGTCTGCAACAGCGCCTCGACGATCAGATGCGTGGTACCGGAACGGGAGGGCGACGTGATGCCGATATGGCCGGCATAGACGGGCATCAGCAGGTCCTGCCAGTTTTGTGGCACCGGCAGGTCGTATTGCGCGAGGTAGGCGGCGTTGTAGACGAGCCCATAACCGGACAGCGCGAAGCCCAGATAAAAGCCCTCCGGATCGTTGACGGGATAGCCGAGAATGCGCTCCGGCGCTCCGGTCTGCCGCGGCTGGATCGCTCGCAGGGCACCCTTGCGCTTCAGGAGTTCGAACGCGTCCGTCGCCGATGCCCAGAAGATATCCGCTGCGACCTCGGGCTTTTCGAGAATGAAGCGGCTCGCACTGCCGGTGTTGCGCTGCACGACCGTAACGCGGATATCCGGATTGTGCGCCTCGAAGGCACGCTGGAACGGCTCGTAGAAGGAAGGCGGATAGGAGGTGATGATCGACAGGTCTGCCGCCCGTGCTTCATGCGCGGAAAAAAGCAGCATGAAAGCGAGCAACAGACGCCAGCCCGCGCCGCGATGGTGTCCCGGCCGGTTCAAAACGGGCGTGCCTCCGGTGAAGATGCGAATGTCACAATGACAAAGCAGGGATATTGCCGGGACGCCGGAAGGATGTCCACCCGGCACCCACATCTCCCCTCTACTCCATCATGCCGGGCAGCCCAACCGCCAGGGTATCGATCGCCAGCCGGACGCGCGGCAGCATGACGGGGGAGCGCGGCCAGACAGCGTGGGTTTCGAAGGTGACCGACGGCACAGCCTTCAGGACCTGTCGAAGTCGCCCCGTAGCAACATCGTTCCTGATCATCCAGCAGGGCAGCCAGGCGAGCCCCAACCCGCGGCAGGCCGCATCCCGGATCGATTCGAGATCATCCAGCCTTAGGCGGGAGCGGGGCAGGACGACGCGCCAGGGGTCATCGGGCGATGGAAACACCCACGTATCGTGGCTCTCTCTCTTGCCATAGATGATGCCCTCGTGGTTCGGCAAATCCTCCAGTCGCTGTGGTTCGCCATGCATCTCGATATAGGCCGGCGAGGCACAGACCGTCAGGCGCTGAAAGGCGACCCGCCGGACGACGGTGTCGGCATCGTCCTTGAGACGGCCATTGCGCACTGCAAGATCGAACCCGTCGGCCCGCAGGTCGGCGACACGGTCGCTGAAGGACAGATCGAGTTCGAGCCCCGGATGGTGGTCTAGCAGGCCGATCAGCAGCGGCGCGACGCATTGGCGGCCGAAGATGACAGGCATCGTGACCCGCAGCTTGCCGCGGACATCGCGCCGGCCCGATTCCAGCTCGGCCTCGCCGGCCCGGATCTCCTCGATCGCCCTCAGGCACCGTTCATAGAAATAGCGGCCTTCTTCCGTCATGCCCTGGCTGCGCGTCGTGCGATGAAAGAGCCTGACCTTCAGCCGCGTCTCCATGCGCGCGATCGTCTTGGCGACGGCCGAGCGTGTCAGGTTGAGCCGCTTCGCCGCTGCCGAGAACCCACCGGCATCGACCGCTTCCACGAAAACCGAGACGTCCTTCAGGTGCTCCATATTGTATCCATTCAGGAACCAGTGTGGCGAATTAATACCGCAACTGCCGATGAGTTTTCAACGATAGGCTTCCTTCAACGCATCGAGAAGGAGAATAGCGATGACAATGGCAAGGCAGTGGAGCATGGCGGCGATCGGTCCGAAGGACTTCGCGATCCGCACTGCGGCAATCGCGGAACCCGGGCATGGCGAGGTTCGCGTGCGCACCGAAGCCGTTTCCCTCAACTACCGCGACAAGCTCGTTCTGGAGAGCGGCATGGGCCTGCCGCTGGACTATCCCTTCGTGCCCGCCTCCGACATGGCCGGCGTGGTCGAGGCCGTCGGCCCCGGCGTCAGCCGCTTCAAGGCGGGCGACAAGGTGATCTCCACCTTCATGCCCGGCCGGATCGAGGGCAAGGGCCTGGGCGATGCGCGCAATCCGCCCTACAGGACGCTCGGCGGTGCGCATCCCGGCGTGCTCTCGGAATATGTGACGTTCCCGGCCGACTGGTTCGTTGCCGCACCGAAGACGCTGGATGCCGGGGAAGCGAGCACGCTGCCCTGCGCCGGCCTTACAGCATGGATGGCACTCATCGAGAGCGGAAGCCTGAAGGCCGGCGAGAAGGTGCTGATCCAGGGAACAGGCGGGGTCGCTCTCTTCGCCTTGCAGATTGCACGGGCGCACGGCGCGCAGACCTTCGTCACGTCGTCGAGCGCAGAAAAGCGCGAAAGGCTGCGCGCGCTCAAAGCCGACCATCTGCTCCCGCGTGACGGCTGGGTCGAGCAGCTCATCGACCTGACGGACGGCCATGGCGCCGACCACGTGCTCGATATCGCCGGCGGCGCGGGTTTTGGAGAGGCGCTGAAAGCGGTGGCTGTCGGCGGGCGGGTCTCCTTGATCGGCGTGTTCGAAGGGTTCGAAATCTCCGGTCCCGCCTCCGCGCTTCTTCTCAAGTCGCCGGTCGTGCAGGGCATTTCGGTCGGTCATCGCCGGGCACTGGAGGACTTCGTGCGGGCCGTGGACAGCATCGGCCTCAAGCCGGTGATCGACAGGCGCTATCGCTTCGAGGAGGCGGATCAGGCCTTTGCACATCTCGATCGCGGACCATTCGGGAAGGTCGTGATCGAGTTCTGACCGTCGTTGAACCGCCCGGCGCAAAAAATACGCCGGGCGGCAGAGCCGTGTTGAACGCCTGTACGGGGCAAGGGCTATGCCGACTGGACGGCCCTGATACGCTCGACGCCGCCAACGACGGCTGAGAAATCCTGCCAGACGCCCTGCGCGCCCTTCTGCCATTCGTCAAACGCTTCCGGTTTCAGCACCTTGCCGCCGTTCTTCAGCGATTGCTCGATGGACTTCGCTTCGTCCTCGACAATGAGCTGGTTGAAATAGGCCGCCCCCTGGCGCGATGCATCCTGGAAGACGGCCTTCTGCTCATCGTTAAGCTGGCCCCAGAAGCCGGCGGCGTAGAAGATGACCCCCGACGCCCAGATATGGCCCGTTTCCGTCATGTAGGGCACGACTTCGTAGAGCTTGAAGCCGGCATAGGCGGATTTGGTAAGGTCCATGGCATCGGCAACGCCGGTCGACAACGCATTGTAGGTCTCGGTGATCGGAATACCCACGGGCGTGGTGTCGAAAGCGCTCCACAACCTCGTGTGCAGCGGGCTCTGGATAACCCGGATCTTCTTGCCCTTCAGCTGGTCCGGGCGCGTGACCGGCTCCTTGGTGAGGAGATGGCGCGCTCCGTAGTTGATGAAGTCGCCGACCACGAAATTCTGCGCGGCAAGCTTTTGCCGGAGGTCGGCGCCGACGTCGCCATCGACCGTCTTGCGCACATGGGCGGCATCCCGGAAGAGGAAGGGCAGGTCGAGTATCTGCAGGTCCGGTACCCAGCCCGAAAGCGAGGAGACTGTCGAAAGGCTGGCGTGAACGGAACCGAGGCGGGCGCCTTCGGCCACTTCCTTCTCGCCGCCCAGTGCGCCGTTCTTGACGATATTGAAGCGGAACTGGCCCGGAAGCTGCGCCTCCACCAGTTCGCTGATCTTCACCCACACCCTGGTTTCCGGCTTGTCGTCACCCAAGAGCGAGGCGACCGTGATCGTCGTGGCGCTGGCGGATGCCGCGCGAATATAGGCCGGCGCCGCAAAGGCGAGCCCGGTGGCGGCAGCGGTCTTCAAAAGAGTACGGCGGTTGAGATTGCCCATGTCTGATGTCCCCATGACAAGATGCGTTAGAAAAGGACCGCCCAGGCGCAAAGGATCGCCAGGGAAACGAGAAGCGCGGCGAGATAGGGCACGACGGCCCGAAAGAGCGCTGTGGCGGGAGTGCGGGTCACGCCGCTCACCACGAAGATGAGCATGCCGAGCGGCGGCGTCAGGCCGTGGATCATCAGATTGACCACCAGAATGACCCCGAAATGGATCGGATCGATGCCGGCGGCCACCGCGGCCGGCAGCAGGATCGGGCCGAACAGCAGGATCGCCGCGCCGATATCGAGCACGAGGCCGACGACGAGAAGGATGATGTTCGAAAGGATGAGGACCGCAAGCGCACTTCCGCCCAAAACTGTCACGAATTGGGTGACGAGGCCCGAGACGTCATCCACGGCGAGCAGGAACGCGAAGGGGCCGGCGGTGCCGATCAGCAAACCGATCGCAGCCGCTTCCGTCGCTGCCTGGCGGAAGGAAAGAAAGACGGAACCGAACCCGAGTTTCGACCAGGCCGCAAGGCCGAGCGTGTAGAGCGCAGCGAGGGCGGCAGCTTCCGTCGTCGTGACGACGCCGACGCGGATGCCCACCACGACAATGATACCAAGGCCGAAGGCCGGAATGGCCGCTATGGCGGCCCTTCCACGTTCGGCGCCCGTCGCACGGACCTGCCCTACCTGCTCCCGGACCGTCAGGTGAATGGCCACCGCAAGGCAGACGGCCATCAGCCCGCCGGCAAAGAAACCGCCGACCAGAAGCGAACCCACGGACAGGTTGGTCGCCGCAGCAAGGATCAGGAAGGCGATCGAGGGCGGAATGACGTTGTCCAGTACCGAGGTCGCGGCGATGATCGCACCGGCCTGCGCCGGCGGATAACCGTGGCGGACAAGTTCGGGCTGGAAGGTCGATGCACCGAAGGCAGCATTGGCGACAGACGAGCCGGAGGCGCCTGAAAACAGCACGCTCGTCAGAAGCGTCGTCTGCGCCAACCCGGCCCGCCGGTGGCCGACCATGGAGGCGGCGAAACGCACGAGCTGGTTGGCGACGCCAGACGCCGTCAAGAGCCCGCCGGCCAGGAGAAAGAAGGGAATGGCGAGCAGCAGGAACTTCGACATGCCGGTAACGGTCGTCGAAACGATCGCCGGTTCCGGCAGGCTGCTGCCGAAGGCGATCGCGACATAGGCCGCGGCAAGGAAGGCATGCGCCAGCGGCGCGGCCAGAAGCAGGCCAAGCCCCGCCACGACCGCCAGAAAGAGGCTTGGCGGCAGGTCCGTGCCAAATCCGGTCTCCGGGACACCGAAATAGACCGCCGCACCGAGCACGAGCGATGCGGATACGCCGCCGATCCTGCCCTCTCCGATCCGTCGCAGGACAAGCACGACGAGGACGAGGCCGCCTCCCGCACCAAGAAAACCGAAGCGGATCCATTCCGGGATGCCAAGCGTCGGCGATACGCCGCCCAGCATGGCCATAATCTCGCTGCCGCCAAAAAGCAGGATCGACGCGGCAAGGACCGTGAACACATCCGCGAGCATCTGAGCCAGGGGCAGCAAACGCGCCGGCAGCAACCGAATGAAAACATCGAGCCGCATAGCCAGCGCGCTGCCGAGGCTGAGCGGCGCGCCAAGCGCGATCAGCGCGACATGCAGCCAGATTGCAAGATCTTCGGAGCCGACGAAGCCGGTCGAGAAGAAATAGCGCAATCCGACGCTCACCAGCACAACCGCAAGCAGCACGGTAAGAATGAAGGCCGCGAAGGCACCGAGCGCATCTTCGATCCGCTTCAATGCATGTTCGGCAAGATTGCGCGCGGGCGCGGCCGGCGCGTCGAGGATGGAGGACTGGCTGATGGCCACGCGTTTACCTTTCCGCTCTCAGGCGCTCTTGACCGTCGAGAGGTCGCGGTCGAAGAGTGTCGACCAGGTGAATTGCCGCGCCTGCGACACCTCCCGGGAAACATCGAGCCGCGGCAGAACCGTCTCGCCAAAACGATAGGCTTCCTCGAGCAGGGGCATGCCGGAGAGAATGAAGGTTTCGACGCCGGCTTTCCGGTAGGCCTCCAGCGTCCGGATAACGGTATCGGGCGAGCCGACGATCGCCGTACCCGGTCCCGGCCGGACAAGCCCGATGCCAGCCCAGAGATCCGGAGCGACTTCCAGGTCCCGCAGGTTGGTGGGCTTCAGGCCGCCGTGCATCGCGGTCATGCGCTGCTGGCCGACGGAGTCGCTCCGGCCGACAAAGCGCTGATTGGCTGCAATTGCAGTGTCGTCCATGCGGTCGTAGAGATCCGCAGCAGCCTCCCAGGCCTTGGCATCCGTGTCGCGCACGATCACGTAGAGCCGGATGCCATATTCAAGCTTGCGGCCATAGCGGTCCGCCCTCGCCTTCACCGCGTCGACCTTTTCCTTGATCTGCTCCGGCGTCTCGCCCCACGACAGATACGTGTCGACATGCCTGGCGGCGACGTCGAGTGCCTTGTCGGAGGATCCACCGAACCAGAGCGGTGGCGGCGCGATGGTCTCGCCGACCGGTAACGCCAGCCGAGCACCGTCCGTCTTGAAATACCTGCCCTGGTGCGTGACGGTTTCGCCGGCAAACAGCCGATGCCAGATCTGCAGATATTCATCCGCCATATCGTAGCGCTCGTCATGCGGCATGGTCATGCCATAGGCGCCGAGCATCTTCGCGTCGCCGGAGACGATGTTGATCAACAGCCGCCCGCGCGAGAACTCCTGCAGCGTCGCCGCCATCTTGGCGAGCAGCGTCGGCGCGACGAGGCCGGGATGGATCGCGACGAGGAGTTTCATCCGTTCCGTGGAAGACAGCAGCGCGCTTGCCAGCACCCAGACGTCGTGCGCACCGGTCGCAAACAGCGCACCGGTAAAGCCGAGATGGTCATAGGCCTGGGCGAGCTGCTTGTAATATCCGAGATCGACCTTGCGGGAGCCTTCTGGTTGCCAAGGATAAGCCCCATCCGGAGCGCACATATACCAGAGAACGTTCATCGAAGGCTCCTCAAGCGGACAGGATCGATCGCTTCAATGCGACCCCGGTGGAAAAATGACCGTGCCGGTGAAGGGTGTCGGCCTCGGATTGCTGTTCGGCGATAATCTCCGCGCCCGCCGGACCGACGGAGAAATCCCGAGAGCGAAGGACACGCTCCCAGGCATCCGCATCGCCATCGCTGTTCTCTTCCGCGGCCAGCAGCTCCGCCGCCTTGCGGAGATCCGCCGTCACTTCCCGGCCGACACGATCGAGTTCGTCCGTGATGGTCCGGATCGTTTCGGCCGGCAGCGCGTGCCGTTCAAGCGTCCAGAAGAGGGAGCGGTTTGGAATGGTCCCGCCGCAGCGGACGAGCAGTCGCAGGTCCGGCCTGCCCGAGACCCTTTCGAGGCGTGGCGACATGGCGACCCAGGCATCGACCCGGCCCTCCAGAAGTTCCTCCAGGGAATCGTGGTGGGCGCTCTCGACCCTCGTCACATCTGCCAGGCCGAGCCCCTGGCCTTCCAGGCTGCGCGCCAGCAGATACGTGTGAAAGGAGCCATCGACGAGGGAAACCCGCTTGCCGGCAAGGCCGGCCATGGACTGGATATCGCTGTCCACCCGCACGAAAATCGCGCCATTGGCCGGGCGCGGCGCCGAAGCCGCGATGTACTGCACGCCGAGCCCCAGCGCATCGGCCTCGATCGGCGGTGTCGAGCCCGTGCCGCCAAAATGGATCCTGCCGCTTTCAAGCAAGCGGGCGGTATCGCGCCCTTCGCCATAAGGCACGAATTCCGGGTCAAGTTTCGCGAAGCTGCCCGGCCAGAGCCGGGCGAGCCGCAAATGTAGATTGTTCGGATGGACGCCGATCCGCATTTTCACTCCCGCATGTCAATTCTGCGAGACAATTTACTTTTTTATAGATTGAAAGCGAGGAAGGCTGTCCCGGCCTGCGGGCGTGATCGCAATGCGAATTCTACTAAATCGATAGAATAGGGAATATTTCTGCTTCCGTCGGCGAAGCGCTGTCCCGGCCGTTGAATTTGAGCGAGAGACATTTTACTTTTTTATAGAGCAATAGGGAGTGTGTCCTTGACCAAGCCGGTCTCCAATCGAATTTGCCGCAGCGTCGGCGAGGCCAGCGAGCTCCTGAAACTGGTTGGCAATGCCAATCGCCTCGCGATCATCTGTTATCTCATGGAGACGGAGGCCTCCGTTTCTGCCCTCGAAGAGGAGCTCGGCATCCGCCAGCCAACGCTGTCGCAGCAGCTCGCCGAACTGCGTGAAGCCGGCATCGTCATGGCGCGCAGGGAGGGCAAGGCGATCGTCTATCGTGTCGGCGATCCAAGGGCCGAGGCGATCGTGCATACCCTGCGCCAGCTCTATGCAGGCCTCGACGACGTGACCGGGCGCTTCGCCATGCGGGCGCTGCCGGTCGAGGACAGGATGTTCGACTGACGATGATCGACCTCTACACCTGGATCACTCCGAACGGTCTGAAGGTCTCGATCGCGCTCGAAGAGTTCGGCCTCGACTATCGCCCCCACACGATCGATATCACCCGCGGCGACCAGTTCTCGCCGGAATACCGAAAAATCAATCCCGGTTCGAAGATCCCGGCGATCATCGACCATGACACGGGCGTCACGCTTTCCGATTCAAGCGCGATCCTTCTCTACCTTGCGGAAAAGACCGGCCGCTTGCTGCCGGCGAGCGGCCCCGCCCGGATCGAGGCCGTCGAATGGCTCTTCTGGCAGGCAGGAGGCTTCGGCCCGACACTGGGGCACGCGCATACCTTCCTCACCTACAATCCCGGAAAGGCACCCTTCGCCGAGGCCCTGTTCGCGGGCGAAACACGCCGACTCTACGGCACCCTCGAGGCACGGTTGGCCGGTCGCGAGCATATCGCCGGCGACTATTCGATCGCCGACATCGCGATCTGGCCATGGGTCTCGCGCTTCCAGCGCCACGTGATCGATCTTGGCGACTTTCCCAAGGTACAGCGCTGGTATCTCGCAATGGCAGGCCGCGCACCCGTGAAACGCGGCTACGCGGTCCCGCATGTCACAGGCGAGATACCGTTACCCTGAAAGCGGCAATCAGCTCTGCTGCAAGCCAGTGATCATCGCGATGATCTCGTTCTTGTCGGTCTTCTTCGTCTCGCGGATACCGATCTGCCTGCCGCGGCGCAAAACGCAGATGCGGTCGGAGAGTTTGAAGACCTGGTCGAGGCTGTGGCTGATGATCAGCACGCCGATATTGCGTGTCTTCAGCGAGGCGACGATCTCCTCCACCTTGGCGGTTTCGGCAACGCCGAGCGCGGCGGTCGGTTCGTCGAGCAGGATCAGCTTGCTGGCCCAATGAGTCGCGCGGGCGATAGCGACACCCTGGCGCTGACCGCCGGAGAGGTCACGGATCGTCGCATGCGCGGAGGGGATGCGCACGTCCAGTTCCTTCACCAGCTTTTCCGTCTCGTCAATCATGCGGCGACGGTCGAGCAGACCGAAAGCCCTGGTCGGCTCGCGGCCCAGAAACATGTTCATGTAGACCGTCTGCTGGTCGGCGAGCGCGAGGTCCTGGTAGACGACCTCAATGCCGTGTGCACGCGCCATCGTCGCGTTCGACATGGCGACGGGCTCGCCCTCGATGGCGATCGAACCCGAGGTCGGCGGGTGCACGCCGGAGATGATCTTGATCAGCGTCGACTTGCCGGCACCGTTGTCGCCGACAAGGGCGACGATTTCGCCGGGATGGACATCCAGCGAAAAGTTTTCGATGGCGACGACGCCACCGAAGGTCTTGCGGATGTCCTTCAGCGCCAGGATGGGCTGGCCGGTCGTAGTGGCAGCGTTCGCATTCATGCCCTTTGCTCCCAGATCGGCCAGGCGGCGGTTTCGCCAGCCGTATTCTCGATGGTCTCGACCTTCGGCGCACCGGAGGAGATGCCGGAAACGCCAACGACATAGGCACGGGTGACGAAGGCCTGGCCGCGAAAACCAAAGATAGCGGTGTCACCCGGCTTTGGTGCGCCCGGGCCGGTTGCATCGATCATCGCGTAATAATCGATGGCCGAGGGCGGCGGGATTTCGACGCTGCGCAAGGCATTTGCGGCGACAGTCGGCTCGTCGGAGACGATGGCCTTCACGTCATAGTCCGGGAAGATCGGATCGATGTAGAAGCCGCCGCCGAAGCAATAGGCCTTGCCGCCCGAGAGGTGCGAGACCTCGGTGAGGTAGAGCATGGCGGGCAGCTCCGGCAGGTCTTCCACCACATGCAGGGCCGTCGTGCCGTGCAGGCCGTTGCCGGGTTCGCATTGCGTGGCGCCGGCTTCCGCCAGCGCGGCAAGCAGCACGCTGGAGGTGGTGCCGGGGGCGTTGACCTCGATGTCGCGGCGTCCGGCCTTCGCCAGCGCCTCGGCGGTCTTCGTCAGCGTCGCAAGGTTCGGGGTGGGCAACACCTTGCGGGCCTGATGATCGAAGAGCAGCGCCGGGAATGTCGTGATGCCGGCGAAGCGGCCACCTTCGAGGCCATCAAACATCTCAGCAACGGCGACCACATCGCTGGCGTCGAAGCCGCCCTCATGGCCGCGATAGAAGGTATCGCCTTCCGCGTGGATACGGGCGAGCAGGTTCTGCGTGCGGCCGGCCGCCTTGGCGCCGGCGGCGGCTTCGCGCGCCTTGGCCTCGTTGAAGACCGTCCAGTAATCCGGCTGGAGCACACCGGCGGCGCCGTTCGCCTCATGACGGGCAACCTGCTGGAGATGGCCGAGATGGCCGACCTTCAGGCCCGCCCGGTGGGTCGCCTTGGCGCAGGCCATGTCGACGGCGACGGCGCGATCGATGCCGCCGGCGAGGATCGCCTTGCAAGCCGAGCTCGACCGGCCGAACTGTTTCGTCATGGCGAAGGTTTTCAGGCCGAGCCGCGTTGCCTCGTCCTTGAGGATGCGGGCGTTGCGCTCGATCGCGTCGAGATCGATCACATAGGCATTGGCCGGGATTTTGCCCTCGCGGTGAAGTTTCTGGGCGGCTTCGATGAAACCGGGATTGCGCCGGCGCAGAACGTCGAGAAACATTCAGGTTCTCCTCAGCGGGATTTTTCACGCAGCGACACGGCGACTGCGGCAAGGATGATGAGACCGCGAACGATCATCTGGTCGGAAACGGAAAGGCCCATCAGGATGAGGCCGTTGTTGAGCATGCCCATCATCAGCGAACCGACGAGCGCGCCGATGATCGACCCCTTGCCGCCGTTGAGCAGCGTGCCGCCGACGATGACGGCGGCGATGACCGTCATCAGGTCGGTCTCGCCAAGCGTATACTTCGCAGCCTGGAGACGGCCGGCATAGAGCAGGCCGGCAAGCCCGGCGAGCGCACCTGATATCATCAGCACGGCAAGGCGCATCTTCGGTACGGAAATGCCGGAGACGCTGGCCGCCCGCGCATTGTCGCCGACCGCCAGCACATGGGCGCCGAAGCGGGTCTCGCGGTAGAGGATGTGGCCGAAGGCGACGGCGATGGCCGTCCACCAGATGAGCGAGGGAATGCCCAGGAGCGCGCCGGAGCCGAAGAAGCCGGTGAAGGTCTCGTTGGTGACGGGAATGCTGCGCAGGTCCGTCATCGAGCGCGAGACGCCGGCAAAGAGGCCGAGGGTCGCCAGCGTGACGAGGAAGGACGGCAGCCGCACATAGGCGACCAGCACACCGTTGACGAGACCGATCAGCAGGCCGCAGCCGAGACCGGCGGCGATGCCAGGCACCATGCCGTAACTCTGCATGGTGACGGCCGCGGCGAGCGCCGCGACGGCGACCGTCGAGCCGATGGAAAGGTCGATCTCGCCCGCCGACATGACGAAGACGAGACCGATCGCCATGATCGTCGCCGGCGCCGTCTGCAGCACGATGTTCGAGAGGTTGCGGACCGTCAGGAACCCGCTGTCCTTCAGCACGATGGCGAAGAACAGGAAGATCGCAAGGAAGCCGAAATAGACGACATATTGCTGCAGGTTGACGCGGCCGGCCAGCCCCGCCGCACGGACCGCGGCACCCTGGTTGGTACTGGACATGATTTACCTCCGTGAATGAGAGCCGACCGGGCTTCGCTTATTTCAAGGCGTCGGCAATGGACTGCGGAACGTCCTTGTTCAGCGACGTCTTCCAGCCTTCCTTCACCGTGTCCTTGGTGACCGCCAGGGAATCGACGACGAGGAACGGGGCAGCCTCCTTGCCGAGCATCGCGCCCGCCGCGGACCGGGCCGCCGTGACGCCTATATTGTAGGCCTCGTCGGCAATCAGCGCGGCGACGCTGCCGCCCTTGACCATGTCGAGCGCGGCCGGCTCGTTGAGGTCGAGCGTGACGATCCTGGTGTGGCTGTTGCCGGCCGAACGCAGTGCCGAAAGCACACTCAGCGCCGGCTCGGCCCAGGTGACATAGATGCCGTCGAGATCGGGATGCTGCGTCACCATCGCCTGCGCGATCTCCTCGCTGCGGGCGGGATCGGCCATACCCTGCTCGGCGACGATCTTCATATCAGGGTAATCCTGCTCGATGGTCTTCTTGAAGGCCTGGTCGCGCTGGTTGGTCACGTAGAAATCGGCATCGTGGAAGATGTAGCCGACCTTGCCTTTCTTGCCCAAGGCCTCGGCCATGGCGACGCCGGCCTTGTTGCCCATCTGGAAGAGGTCGTCGGAGACGATCGTCACATAGTCCTTGCCGTGTTCGTAGCCGGCCGGCGAATTGTCGACGAAGGCGAGCTTGACGCCGGCCGCACGGGCCGGGTCATAGACGGAAGCGGCGCTGGCCGGATCGACCGGCAGGGACACGATGATCGACGGCTTCTTCGCCAGCACTGTCTCGACATCCGCTTTCTGGCGCGCGCCGTCGAAGCCGGCATCGGTCTGTGCGACAACCTCGATGCCGAGGCGCTTGAACTCGTCCTGGGCGCCGGCATTGACCGCATTGGTGTATTCGCTCATCTCGTGCCAGACGAGGGCCGCGGTGAATTTTCCGTCCTTGATCTTCTGCTCTTCCTCGGCGGTGAGCGTGACGGTGCTGGCGGCCGTCGGTTTCTCGCCGCGCGGGCCTGTCGTCGCGCCGTCAGCGGCAAAGGCGTGCGCGCCGAAAAGGCCGGTCATCAAAGCGAGCGTGGTTGCGATACGCATGGTTTCCTCCCGTGAAACTGCAACATTGGGGCGATGGGGCTGCGGCGGTTTGGCGCCGCCGCAGTCAGGCGGTCACTTCGCTGCGTCGAGCACCGATTGCGGCGCGTCGCGGTTCAGCGAGTCTTTCCAGCCTTGGGAGACGTTCTCCTTGGTGACGGTGAGCGCCGGGGCGACGACGAAGGCCGGCGTTTCCTGGCCGAGCAGCGATTTCATGCCGGCAGCAGCCATGGCGCGGCCAAGCTCATAGGCCTTGTCGGCGACAAGTGCCGTCACATTGCCGCCCTTGACCATGTCGAGTGCCACCGGCTCGGCGAGATCGAGCGTGACGATCTTCGTCTTCGTGTTGCCCGCGCCACGCAGCGCCGCCAGCACACCGTCCGCGGGCTCGGCCCAGGTGACATAGATGCCGTCGAGATCCGGGTTTTGCAGCAGCATGGCATTGGCAAGTTCCTCGGCGCGCGCCGGGTCGGAAATGCCCTGTTCCGCGACGATCTTGATATCCGGATAATCCTTCTCGATGGTCGACTTGAAAGCCTGGTCGCGCTGATTGGTGACGTAGTAGGTCGCGTCGTGGAAGATGTAGCCGACCGTGCCCTTGCCGCCGATCGACTTGGCGAGCGCATCAGCCGCCTGCTTGCCCATCTGGAAGAGGTCGTCGGTCACGATGGACGCATAATCCGCACCATGTTTGTAGTCCTTCGGCACGTTCGACAGGAAGACCAGCTTGGCACCGTCGGCGACGGCCTGCCGGAAAGCCTCCGCCGACGTGACCGGATCGAGCGGCAGGGCGAGAATGACGTTCGGCTTGGCGGCAAGCGCCGTCTCGATGTCGCTGCGCTGACGCGCGGCATCGAACTGCGCATCGGTCGTCACGGCGATCTCGATGCCGGCGCGCTTGAACTCATCCGTCGCGCCCTGGCCGACCGCATTGGTGAAATCCGACGAGGTGTGCCAGAGGAGCGCCGCCTTGTAGCCCTTGTCCTTCAGCGCCGCGATATCGGCATCTGACAACGCCACGTCGGCGCTGGGCGTCGCCGCCTCGCCGGCCGGGCCGACGGTCTGGGCGATGGCGGTTGCGGCGCTCATGATAAGACCGGCGGCCAATGCCCCGGCCAGCCATTTCGTCATCTGCATGGTCCTGTTCCCTCTTTTGCTTGAGTTGTTCATTCCACCGTTCCGCAGAAGCGCGCCATGAAGGCCGCGAAGCCGACGACTCCCGCGAGGAATTCCTCGATCTCGACATGTTCGTTGTAGGTGTGGCAGTTGCGGATATCGCCGGGCGCGCAGTAGACCGCGGGAATTCCGAGCCGGTTCACGAAGAACGGCGATTCCGACCAGAACGGCGCGCCCGCAATGTTGCCGCGGCCCGCAAGCGCCCCGCTGATCGCCTCCGACAGCATCGCAACCTCCGGCCTATCAGCATCGATCTCCGCCGCCGTACCGCCGAGCGCATGGTCGCGGCCGGCCGGATAGGAAAACGCCACCGTGATTTCGGGATCGTCGATAGCACCGCGCACGGTCGCCTCGATCTCGGCCGCCGCCTGATCGAGCGATTCGCCCGGCAGGAGCTTGCGGATGAGCGAGAGTTCGCATTTCTCCGGCACCGCGATGTAGCCGCCGCCGGCAAGCCCGGTGATCAGCAGAAACGAGCGGCCGACAAGCGCATGCTCGGCCCGGGCGGAAATTTCGTCGGAGTGCTTCCAGAGCGCGCTCATGACACCATGGCTGGCACGCAACGCATCCTTGCCCAGCTCCGGCACACCGAAATAGGCCGAGCGCCCGGTGATCGTAATGTCGGTGATGAAGAAGCCGATTTGTGCGGGATAGACCGCAAGCTGCGTCGGCTCGACATAGACGACGAAATCAGGCCGCTCGATCTCCCCGGTTTCGATCCGCGTGACATAATCCTTGATGCCGGCCGAAACGCCGGTGCCCGGCTGGCCGCTCTCCTCATCGCCGACGAAGGCGAAGGAAACATCGCCGGCAAGTTTAATGCCCGCCGCATCGAGGAGAGCGAGGGCGGCGAGCGAAGACGTGATGCCGGCCTTGAGGTCTCCCGCGCCGCGTCCCCACACAGCGCCGTCGACGATGGCGGCGCCGAAGGGATCCTCGCGCTCCGTGCCGACCCAGTTCTCGCGCCAGCCATCGACATGCACGACATCCGTATGGCCGATAAAAAGCAGGTGCGGGCCACGCCCCGCGCCGACGCGCTTGCCCCAGACATTCGGGCGACCGGGCAGGAAATCCGCCGTCTGCAAGGCCGAAAGGTTCAGCGTGCGCATCGCCTCAGCGAGATAGGCGGCGACATTCGCCTCGTTGCCGGTAATGCTGTCATGCCGGATCGCGCCACGGAACAGGTCGATCGCAGCGTCACGGTCGAGGGCTGCCCGAAGGCGGGCGAAGAGATCGTTCTCTGCCGTCATTCTGCGGCCTCCTGAGGCGAGTCCGTTCCGGCGGGCGGAAGGGAAAGGCTGGCATTCGGTGTCGCCACACCGAACAACGTGTTGTGCAACTGGCTGAGACCGATAGCCGTAGCCCCGACAAGCGCTGCCCGAGCTCCGAGGTCGCTGGAGACGAGATCGACGGGATAGGGGAAACATTGCGGCAGAAAGTGCCGGGCGCGCTCCAGGATTTCGGGGCGCAGGCCGATGGAGCCTCCGAGGATCACGAGCTGCGGATTGGCGATGGCGCAGATGGCGGCGATGCCGCAGGCCACCTGACGGCCGGTTTCGTCGATGGCGGCAACGGCCGCGGCCTCGCCCGCCGCCGCACGTTCGAAGATAGCGGGGACATCGATCTTCCGACCCGCGGCAGCCTCATACCGTTCGATGATGCCGTGGGTGGCGACCGCGCGCTCATAAGCCCCGACGCGCAGGGACTCCGGATCGAAGGGATCGGTGCCGATCGGCAGGAAGCCCATTTCGCCAGCGGCGCTCGCCGCCCCACGCACGAGATGACCGCCAAGGATGAGACCGCTACCAATACCGGTGCCGAGTGCGACATAGGCTAGATTGTCGATGCCCTGCCCCTGCCCCTGCCAGCTTTCGCCGAGCGCCGCGAGATTGACATCGTTCTCCAGAACGACATCGAAGCCGAGCGCCCGCCGGAAAGCCTCCAGCACGTCCATGCTGTCGAAATCGCGGATATTGGGCGCAAGCAGCACGCGGCCGGTCCGGTTGTCGGGTGCGCCCGGAACGCCGACGACGGCAAGCCGCAGCTTCGCCCGCGGCACCGCCGCCTTCGCCGCGGCAGAAAGGGCCATATCGGCAATCTGGCTCACGAGATGGCCGCCGCCGCGCGGATCGGTCGGCGCCGCATCCTCGACCACGATCTGCCCGGCAAGATCCGTAACGGCGACGCGAACCTTCGTGCCGCCGAGATCGACCGCGACAATGAAGGCGGCATCGACCACCAATTCGTAGGTGACGGCCGTGCGACCGACATGCCCGCTGGTCCGGCCGGTTTCGCGGACCCAACCGCCATCCTCAAGGTCCCGGACGATCTCGGAGATCGTCTGTTTCGACAGACCCGTCAGCTTCGCGATGGACGCTCGCGAGATCGGACCGCCCTGAACGATCGCTTCCATGACGGCGCGTTGGGAGAACTGTCGGGAGATACGAGGCGCGTCGGTCATTGCAACCCTATTTAGTTCGTTCTGTCACCGAACTTATTAGAGGGTGACGTACCTGTCAATCCCCATCTCGAGCGTCCGGTGTGTTTAGAGGACGGCATGGCAAGGCCGATGCAGCAGCTGAAAAGCCCGACAAGCCGCACGGAGAAAGGCCCAGAGCAATACGGATTTTACGGCGAACCCAAAGAAGGCCTTGCTGAAAATCAGCCACGGCGCGCAGATCGTGGCGTGGCACCCCAATGAAATGGACGCACACAGCCCATGGATCCTGCCGATCTCTCTCGCCTCCTCGCACTACTGGCACGGGGCTTTCCGGCGATCGTATTCTTCCGCAGGCTACGGACGAACGACAATGGAGCGGCATGGCGCTCTCTGTTGGGCATGGACGGAATGGCCGGTCGGTCGATCGCCGGTGTCTTTGTCAATGACGGACACAGTCCCCGAAGCGCCGACGAAAGCTGTGACGCTGGCCACAATCCTGTTTCTGCTGGGCTGGATTGCGCCCGCCGTCATCGCCCGTCTGCGCTGGGATGTTCCTCCCATATGGTCGGCGCTGGCTTGGGGACACACCTGCGCGGCGCGCGGCATCACGGCTGCAATCTGCCTTTGCGGGAGGCTCATGTTCGCAATGCCCCAAAGCGGCGGCGGCACCGCTCTCCACCCCATCGCCACCGGCCATCACGATCGTCCGGCCGTCGATCTCCGCCACCACGTTAGAAATTTGGATATTTCCGCACGCGTCAGACCTCGTGCAGCACATGTGCGGCCTTCACCGCCGCCGAGGCGCGGTTTTCGACGCCGAGTTTCACATAGATCTGTTCGAGATGTTTCGTTACCGTGCGGGCGCTGAGACCGAGAATCTCGCCGATGTCGCGGTTCGACTTGCCCTTGGCGATCCATAGCAGCACCTCGGATTCGCGCTGCGTCACCCCGAAATGCTGGCGCAGCACCTCGTCCTCGGAGAGTCGGTTCTCGGCCGTCAGGCGGAAGAGATATTCGTCCGCGCCGATCGCGCCGAGGAAGGCGAGTTGCAGGCTCGCCTGGCCCGTCTGGCGGATGGCGAACGTGTTTTCGCGCGCGGTGCCACGGGTCTTCATCCAGGTGTTGATATGGCCGGAGACGGCGTCGAGGCCGTCGTCGCTGCCGGTCGCGGCGTTGACGAGACGCGTCGCCTGCGGCGTCGACCAGCGGATCTTTCCCTCGCCACTGACGGCGAGCAGGTGCCGGCCCGCGGCATCCAGCGCCACCCGAGCGCTCTGGGCGGAGCGGGCGTTGGAAAGGTGCACGCGGATGCGGGCGCGCAGTTCGTCGATGTTGATCGGCTTCGTCAGATAGTCGACGCCGCCGGCCTCCAGCGCCCGCACCACATGCTCGGTCTCGGTAAGGCCGGTCATGAAGACGACGGGCACGGGGCTGACGGCGGGGTTCGCCTTCAGCTTCAGGCAGGTGTCGAACCCGTCGAGGCCGGGCATGACGGCGTCGAGCAGGATGATGTCGGGCGTGATGCGATCGACGATGTTGAGCGCCGCCATGCCCGAAGTGGCGATCAGCACGGAGAAGCCGGATTGTTCCAGCGCCTCCGTCAGGAAGCCGAGCGCTTCGGGGGAATCGTCGACGAGGAGCACGATGTCGCGCGGGGTGGCGGCCTCGGTCACGGGCGGCGTCCTTTCTCCGGGTCCATGGTTTTGAGGAAGGCGTCATAGCCGGCAAGGTCGAACACCTGCACATAGGCGCGCACCGCCTCCGCAAAGGGCTGGTGTTCGGCCACGCGGGCGATTTCGGCCAATTTCGCCTCGATGCCCCTGATATAGCCGATCTCACCGAGCCGGATCAGCTCGTCGACATGGTCCTTTTCGGGGATCACAATGCTGGCCTCCGCCGTCTCCTCCGCCTTCGCCTCGCCGTGATAGGTCCAGGCGAGGCCGAGATGGAGCGCGAGCGTGTCGGTGAGCTGGCGCAGGTCGAAGGGCTTGGCGAGCGTGTCGTTGTGGCCCGTCCGGGAGGCCGAGCCGTCGCCGATATTGGCCGAGAGCATGACGATCGGCGCGGCCTGGCCGCGCGCGCGCAACCGCTCCACCAGCTCCCAGCCGTTCATGCCGGGCATGGAGATGTCGATGAGGAAGAGGTCCGGTTTCAGCCCTTCGACAAGATCAAGGCATTCCGCCCCGCCCTTCGCCGTCAGCACGGTGAAATCGAGCGGCCGCAGCACCTCTTCCATCAGGTTGCGATGATCGGCATTGTCGTCAACGACGAGGATGGTGCGGCGCGCGCCGGCATAGCCCTTGATGTGGCGCACCTTCGGCGCCGTGGGGCGATCGACGGCCGACAGCATCAGCCGTACGCGAAACTCTGTGCCCTTGCCGCGCTCGCTCGTCACCGAAATCTCGCCGCCAAGCGTCTGCGTCAAAAGCCGTGTGATGGTGAGGCCGAGGCCGAGGCCCGGCATACGGCCATGTTCGGCATCGCCGCGCTGGAAGGGTTCGAAGATGCGGGAAAGGTCCCTTTCGAGGATGCCGCGGCCGCTGTCGGCGACGGTGAAGGTGGCGACCTGACTGCGATAGGCGACATCGAGACGGATTTCGCCGGCGTCGGTGAATTTCAGCGCGTTGGAGATGAGGTTGACGAGGATCTGGCGCAGGCGCTTCTCGTCGGTCCGCACATAGGCCGGCAGGTTTTTCGCGCGCTCATGCGTGAAGGCGACGCCCTTCACCTGTGCCTGCGGGCGGAACATTTCAAAAATCTGGTCGAGGAAATCGTGGATGTTGATCTCGTTGGAATAGACTTGCAGCTTGCCCGCCTCGATCTTGGAAATGTCGAGCAGGCCGTCGATGAGGCCGGAGAGGTGGTCGGCGCTGCGCTTGATGACGCGGATCGCCCCCTGGCGCTGCGGCGGAATGCTCTCGTCGCGCTCCAGCACCTGGGCATAGCCGAGCACGGCGTTGAGCGGCGTGCGCAGTTCGTGGCTGAGGCCGACAACATAGCGGCTCTTGGCGCGGTTCGCAGCTTCCGCCGTCTCCTTCGCCCGCTGGAGCGCCGCGTCCGTCTTCTTGTGCGCGGCGATTTCTTTGAGGAGCAGCGTCGTCTGGCGCGAGGATTCCTCCTCCGCCACCACCCGGCTGTCATGCGCCAGCACATAGAACCAGCAGACGACGCCGGCCACGACGGCGAAGACGAAGAAGACCACGGCGACGGTGCGTTCCACCACCGCCGCCGTCTCGGGCGAATGGGTGCCGACCTGGTAGGCGATCATGGCAAGGATGACACCCATCCCCGTGATCGAAAGCGCGGTCGCGATGCCGTAGCGGCCAAGCCGGGTGGCGAGCGCCGATGTCACGGGTTCCGGCAGGATGGTTTTCGCGACGCTAGCCACCTGCGCGTTGAAGCGCGCCTTCGGCTTGCAGAGGTCGTGGCAGCGACTGTCGAGCGAACAGCACAGCGAGCAGATCGGCGCCGCATAGGCAGGGCACCAGGCCATGTCCTCGGGCTCGAAGGGGTGTTCGCAGATCGAGCAGGTGATGGTCTGCCGGAGTGCCCAGCTCCTGCGCGGTTTTCGCGCGAGGTAATATTTGCCGCGCGTTGCCCAGGCGATCAGCGGCGAGGCGACGAAGGCGGCGAGCGCCGCGATATAGGGGGCGAGCGAGGCGGGGATTTCGCCGAACGTGCCGAAATGCGCGATAAGCGCGATGACGGCGGAAAAGCTCATCGCGCCGAGGCCGACCGGGTTGATGTCGTAGAGATGGGCGCGCTTGAATTCAATACCGGGCGGCGAAAGGCCGAGCGGCTTGTTGACGAAGAGATCGGCCGAAATGGTGCAGAGCCAGGCCATGGCGACGATGGAGAAGACGCCCAGCGTTTCCTCCAGCAGCCGGTAGATGCCGAGCTCCATCAGGAGCAGCGCGATCGCCACGTTGAAGACCAGCCAGACGACACGGCCGGGATGGCTGTGCGTCAGGCGCGAGAAGAAGTTCGACCAGGCGAGCGAGCCGGCATAGGCGTTCATCACGTTGATCTTGAGCTGCGAGACCACCACGAAGGCGACCATCAATAGCAGCGCCGCCATGTCCCACGGCAGCATGTAGCCGAAGGCGGTGTAATACATCTGCGCCGGATCGGCCGCGCGCGTCGAGGGCACGCCCGATGACAGCGCCAGAACGACGAGGAAGGAGCCGGCGACCAGTTTTGGCGCGCCGACGATGACCCAGCCCGAGCCGGCGAGGAACACGGCGATGCGGTGGTGCAGCTTCCTCTGCCCGTCCGGCGGCAGGAAGCGCAGGAAGTCGACCTGTTCGCCGATCTGCGCCATCAGCGCGAAGATGACGGCCGAGGCCGCGCCGAATTCCACGAGGTTGAACGGTGCATAGGTGCCGGGCGGGCCGGAGGGGTGGTTGAGGCCCGAATAGGCGAGCCATTCGCCAACCTTCTCGAAATCCGCAAAGGCGATGAAGACGAAAGGCAGGATGTTGAGCACGATCCAGAACGGCTGGGTGACGAGCTGGAAACGCGAGATGAGCTGCACGCCGTGCGTGACCAGCGGGATCACCACGACGGACGAGATGATGTAGCCGATCCACAAGGGGATGCCGAGCGCCAGCTCCAGCGCGCCGGACATGATCGATGCCTCGATGGCAAAGAGGATGAAGGTGAAGCTCGCATAGATCAGCGAGGTCAGCGTCGAGCCGATATAGCCAAAACTCGCGCCGCGCGTCAGAAGGTCGATGTCGACGCCGTGGCGGATGGCGTAGCGGCTGATCGGCAGGCCGACGAGAAGGATCATCAAGCTGGCGACGAGAATGGCGACGAGCGCGTTCGTCGTGCCGTAGGACATGGTGATCGCGCCGCCGATGGCTTCCAGCGCGAGGAAGGAGATGGCGCCGATGGCGGTCTGCGAAATGCGGTCGGACGAAAACCGCCGCGCGCTCTTGGCGGTGAAACGCAGCGCATAGTCTTCCAGCGTCTGGTTGGCGACCCAGCGATTGTATTCGCGGCGGACCGGGATGATGCGCTGGCGTGCGGCCATGTGTTGCTGTCGTTCCCCTTGGTCGTTCGGAGGCCGTGTTCACCCGACCTTCACGCGTGCATTGGGGCGGAGCACGCCCGGCAGCTGACGCTTTCGTAACACACATGCAGCGCCACCGAAATTCCTGCTGCACTGCAAAAGCTTCCCGCTTCTCCCTCCCGTCTACGCAGTATGACGTATGTGCAGCGCAGCATCCCCGCCCGATAGTTTCTCAAGCAACGGTAAAAAACCAATCCGACCCGTTGCGGTCAAAAGAACAGAGGGGTTCAGACCATGTCCATCAAGGCGCGCGCCACCGGCGCACTGCTCGCAGCCATTCTCTCGACGACGGCCTTTCACGGCGCGTTCGCGGCCGACGACACGATCAAGGTCGGCATCCTGCATTCGCTTTCCGGCACCATGGCGATATCAGAGACGACGCTCAAGGACGCCATGTTGATGCTCATCGAGGAGCAGAACAAGAAGGGCGGCCTTCTCGGCAAGAAGCTCGAAGCCGTCGTGGTCGACCCGGCCTCCGACTGGCCGCTCTTTGCCGAAAAGGCGCGCGAGCTCGTCTCGGTCAACAAGGTCTCGGCCGTGTTCGGCTGCTGGACCTCGGTGTCGCGCAAATCGGTCCTGCCGGTCTTCGAAGAGCTGAATTCCATCCTGTTCTACCCCGTCCAGTACGAGGGTGAAGAAAGCCAGCGCAACGTCTTCTACACGGGTGCCGCGCCGAACCAGCAGGCGATCCCGGCCGTCGATTACCTCGCCGAGAACGAAGGCGTCGAGCGCTGGGTTCTGGCCGGCACCGACTATGTCTATCCGCGCACGACCAACAAAATTTTGGAAGCCTACCTGATCTCCAAGGGCGTGAAGCCCGAGGACATCATGGTCAATTACACGCCGTTCGGTCACTCGGACTGGCAGACGATCGTCTCCGACATCAAGAAGTTCGGCTCGGCCGGCAAGAAGACGGCCGTCGTCTCCACCATCAACGGCGATGCCAACGTTCCCTTCTACAAGGAACTCGGCAACCAGGGCGTCAAGGCGGAAGACGTTCCGGTCGTCGCCTTCTCGGTGGGTGAAGAAGAGCTTGCCGGCCTCGACACCGCGCCGCTCGTCGGGCATCTCGCCGCCTGGAACTACTTCCAGTCCGTCGACAATCCGGCAAATGCCGAGTTCATCAAGACGTGGAAGGCGTTCACCAAGAACGACAAGCGCGTCACCAACGACCCGATGGAAGCCCATTATATCGGCTTTGCCATGTGGCTGAAGGCGGTGGAAAAGGCCGGCACGACCGATACGGACGCCGTGCTCGACGCGATGATCGGCGTCTCCGTGCCGAACCTGTCGGGCGGCTTCTCCACCATGATGCCGAACCACCACATCACCAAGCCCGTGCTGATCGGCGAAATCCAGGCCGACGGCCAGTTCGAGACCGTGTGGCAGACCTCCGGCCTCGTCGTCGGCGACGAATGGTCGGACTTCCTGCCCGACTCCAAGGACCTGATCGCCGATTGGCGCAAGCCCATGGAATGCGGCAACTTCAACGTCGCCACCGGCAAGTGCGGCGGCAAGGGCTCCTGATCTGATGGCTTGAGGGGAGTGCATGAAGCCCCTTTGCTAAACCCTTCGGGTCACCTTCCAGCCGGTGCGTGGTTTGCCCCTCACCCTACCCCTCTCCCCGCAAGCGGGGAGAGGGGACGTGCCCCGAAAAAGGGTGCGGATTGGGGAAGCGGTACGGCATAGTCCCTTCTCCCCGCTTGCGGGGAGAAGGTGCCGGCAGGCGGATGAGGGGCCTGCCGACCAACCGCCATCCCGCCACTCGGAATGGCCACATAACCCAACGCCTCGAGGCCATGAGATGCACATGCGGCTCATCCATCGTTTCCTGCAATGCCTGCTCGTCGCCTTCTGCGTGATGGTGACGCTGCTCGCCACCGACCTTCGCGCGGCAGACGACCTGCGCAGCATGGTCAATGCGCTGGGCGGCGGCAATTTCCAGGAAAACCAGAAACAGGTCGAAGCGCTGGCGAAGACCGGCGATCCCAAGATCGTGCCCGCCCTTGAAGCGCTCGCCGAGGGCGATCTCTACCAGCGCAAGGCCGACGGCACCGTCTTCATCGTCAAGCCGGCCGGCGCCAATTTCGCGCTCATCGATGCCCTGACGGGCGATGCGGCCGGCGAGGAAGCCAAGGCCGCGCTCGAAAAGGTCAAGGTCAACAACGGGCTGCGCCGGGTGATACGTGCTGCGCTCGGCGGGCTGACGCTGATGAGCCCCGATACGTCCGTGCGCCTTCAGGCCGCGAGCACCATCCTGCGCACGCCATCCGCCGATGCGCTCGAAGGCCTGGACGCCGCCCTTGCCGCGGAAACCGACGGCGCGGTCAAGGCCGTGCTCGAAAAGGCCCGCGCCGCCGCCATCCTGGTGTCCGATCGCCCGGTGGAGGAGAAGAAGGCGGCCGTCGCGACCGTGGTTCAGACCGGCGGGCGGGACTCGCTGTCGCTGCTCTCCGGCGCGCTCGCCTCTGCGGATGAAAGCCTGCGCCCCGATATCGAGGCCGGCATCCGAGAGATCGAGGACCAGCTAGAGCTCTGGGCCGGCGCGCAGAACATCTGGTACGGCCTGTCGCTCGGCTCGGTGCTGCTGCTCGCCGCGATCGGCCTTGCCATCACCTTCGGCGTGATGGGCATCATCAACATGGCGCATGGCGAGATGGTCATGCTCGGCGCCTACACAACCTTCGTGGTGCAGGCCTACATCCGCGCCGCCTGGCCGGGCCTGTTCGAATGGTCGCTGGCCATCGCGCTGCCGCTCGCCTTCCTCGTCACCGGCGCCGTCGGCCTCGTCATGGAGCGCGGCATCATCCGCTTCCTCTACGGCCGGCCGCTCGAAACCCTGCTCGCCACCTGGGGCGTCTCGCTGATCCTGCAACAGGCTGTCCGCTTCATCTTCGGCCCGACCAACCAGGAAGTCGCCAACCCCTCGTGGATGTCCGGCGCCTTCGAACTCGGCGGGTTGACGGTCACCTGGAACCGCATGTGGATCATCGTCTTCTCGCTCGCCGTCTTCGCCTTCCTGCTCTTCCTGCTCAAGAAGACGCCGATGGGCCTGCAGATGCGCGCCGTCACGCAGAACCGCCGCATGGCCTCGTCCATGGGCATCCGCACGCCCTGGGTCGATGCGCTGACCTTTGCCCTGGGGTCGGGCATTGCCGGCATTGCCGGCGTCGCGCTCTCGCAGATCGACAACGTCTCGCCGAACCTCGGCCAGGGCTACATCATCGACAGCTTCATGGTCGTGGTGTTCGGCGGCGTCGGCAATCTTTGGGGCACGCTGGTCGGCGCCTTCACGCTCGGCATCCTCAACAAGTTCCTGGAACCCTATGCCGGCGCGGTGCTGGGTAAAATCCTCGTGCTCGTGCTGATCATCCTCTTCATCCAGAAGCGGCCGCGCGGGCTCTTCGCACTCAAAGGCAGGGCGGTGGAAGCATGATCACCTCGTTTCTCGCGAAAGCCCTCGGGCGCAACATCGTCATCACGGTCGCGATCCTGCTGGTCCTCGCCGCCCTCGTGCCAGCGCTGAACCTGCTGACCGCGCCGGACCACCCGCTGCATGTGCCGACCTACATCGTCTCGCTGTTTGGCAAGTACCTCACCTATGCGCTGCTCGCGCTGGCGCTCGATCTCGTCTGGGGCTTCTGCGGCATCCTCTCGCTCGGCCACGCCGCGTTCTTCGCGCTCGGCGGTTATGCCATGGGCATGTACCTGATGCGCCAGATCGGCGCGCGCGGCTCCTACGGCAATCCGCTGCTGCCGGATTTCATGGTCTTCCTCAACTGGAAGGAACTGCCCTGGTTCTGGCAAGGCTTCGACATGTTCTGGTTCGCCGCGCTGATGGCGATCCTCGTGCCGGGCCTGCTCGCCTTCGTCTTCGGCTGGTTCGCCTTCCGCTCGCGCGTCAACGGCGTCTACCTCTCGATCATCACCCAGGCGATGACCTTCGCCCTGCTGCTCGCCTTCTTCCGCAACGACATGGGCTTCGGCGGCAACAATGGCCTCACCGACTTCAAGGATATTTTAGGCTTCAACATCCAATCGAACGGCACGCGCTCCGCGCTCTTCGCGGCGTCGGCCATCGCGCTCGCCCTCTCGCTCATCATCACGTCGGGCATCGTGCGCTCGAAATACGGAAAGATCCTCGTCGGCGTGCGTGACGCCGAAAGCCGCACGCGCTTTCTCGGTTACCGCGTCGAACATATGAAGCTCTTCGCCTTCGTGGTCTCCGCCATGATGGCCGGTGTCGCCGGCGCGCTCTACGTGCCGCAAGTCGGCATCATCAATCCCGGCGAGTTCGATCCGGCCAATTCCATCGAGGTCGTCATCTGGACGGCGGTCGGCGGGCGCGGCACGCTGATCGGCCCGATCGTCGGCGCCATCCTCGTCAATGGGGGAAAAAGCATCTTCACCGCCGCCTTCCCGGAATTCTGGCTGTTTGCACTCGGTGGCCTGTTCGTCCTCGTCACGCTCTTCCTACCCAAGGGCATCGTCGGCACCGTGCGCCAGGCCGTCGAGCGGCGCCGGGAGCACCGCAAGGCGAAAGCGGCGGAAGAGGCGCGCGCTTTTGCGGCGGCAGAACCTCAGGCGGCGGAGTAACCGACATGAACACGCTCGCACAGAATGCAAAACCCACCAGCATCCTCTATCTCGACGGCGTCTCCGTCTCCTTCGACGGCTTCAGGGCGCTGAATGCGCTCTCCTTCGTCATCGAGCCCGGCGAGCTTCGCGCCATTATCGGCCCGAACGGCGCGGGCAAGACCACCATGATGGACATCATCACCGGCAAGACGCGGCCGGATTCGGGAGAAGTCTTCTTCAAGGGCACGATCGACCTCACCCAGAAGGACGAGGCCGAGATCGCCCAGCTCGGCGTCGGCCGAAAATTCCAGAAGCCGACGGTGTTCGAGAGCCACACCGTCTGGGACAACCTGGAACTGGCGCTGAACCGCAACCGCGGCGTCTTCTCCACGCTGTTCTATCGCCTCACCGCCGAGGACAAGGCGCGCATCGAGGAAATCCTCTCGACGGTGCGCCTGATGAACCGCAAGGACGACTTTGCAGCAAACCTCAGCCACGGCCAGAAACAATGGCTGGAAATCGGCATGCTGCTCGCACAGGAGCCGGAGCTGCTGCTGGTGGACGAACCCGTTGCCGGCATGACGGATGCCGAGACGGCGGAAACGGCGATCCTGCTGAAGGAAATCGCCAAGACGCGCTCGGTCGTCGTCGTCGAGCACGACATGGGCTTCATCCGCGATCTCGGCGTGAAGGTGACCTGCCTTGCGGAAGGCTCGGTTCTGGCGGAAGGCTCGATCGATTTCGTCAGCGCCGACCAGAAGGTCATCGAGAACTATCTGGGGAGGTGAGGATGTATTCGGTGTTTCTTTCGCTGGAGCAGGTTGCTTGGGCACCCCCCTCTGCCCTGCCGGTCTCCCCCGCAAGAGGAAGGCGATCGCCTATGGCGAGAAACCGTTGCTACATCCCCTTCTCCCCAGCGGGGAGAAGGTGCCGGCAGGCGGATGAGGGGGATGCCGAAGGCAAAAAAGCGGAAGACTCCTTCCGTATCAACCTCTCATCCGACCCTTCGGACCACCTTCTCCCCGCTGGGGAGAAGGGGAAAACGGCTACGTCGAATTCCATATGCGACAGCCTTCCTCTTGCGGGGGAGACCGGCAGGGCAGAGGGGGGTGACACGGCCTCCACCACAAAAGGAGCCGACGCATGCTGACCGTCGAAAAAGCCAACCTCCACTACGGCGCCGCCCAGGCGCTGCGCGGCATCTCGCTCACCGCCGAGATGGGCAAGATCACCTGCGTGCTCGGCCGCAACGGTGTCGGTAAGTCCAGCCTCTTGCGTGCCATCACCGGCCAGCACCCGCTCTCCGCCGGAACCGTCACCTTCAACGACGTGAAGCTCGACGGCATGGCGCCCTACAACCGCGCCAAGCACGGCATCGGCTATGTGCCGCAGGGGCGAGAAATCTTCCCGCTGCTGACGGTCAAGGAAAACCTCGAATCCGGCTATGCTCCCGTGAAGCGCTCGGAGCGCTTTATCCCAAACGAGATCTTCAGCCTGTTCCCGGTGCTGCAATCCATGCTCGGCCGGCGCGGCGGCGATCTCTCGGGCGGCCAGCAGCAGCAGCTCGCCATCGGCCGAGCGCTGGTGACGCGCCCGAAAATCCTCGTGCTGGACGAGCCGACCGAGGGCATCCAGCCGTCGATCATCAAGGATATCGGCCGGGCGATCAAATATCTCCGCGATTCCACCGGCATGGCCATCCTGCTGGTCGAACAGTACCTCGATTTCTGCCGCGAGCTTGCCGACCACGTCTACATCATGGATCGCGGCGAGATCGTGCACGAGGGCGCGGCCGAGACGCTCGACACGCAAGAAGCCCGCCGCCACCTGACGGTGTGAGAACACGGTCGCCGCTCAGGCCACGCGGTTTGCCAAGGCGTATGGCGCAAGCCGAACGCGCATGCCCGACAGCCAGCACAGGGGGGAATGCGTGCCGCAACGGGTCTCCTCTTCGCGGGCCGTGTCAGGACGATCACGCCGGCGATGACGCGAACGAAGCCAAGGCATGCCGTCTGGCACATGGTTCAGCGCCGATCGAAAGGTGTCAGATCCTGAGACCGAGGCTTTCAAGCGCCGCTTTCACCCGCGGCATGTCATCGGGACCGAGTGGCAGGATCGGGCGCGGCGGGGTGACGCGGCAAAGGCCGAGAAGATCGGCGATGGCATACATGACACGGAAGCTGCCGAACTCCCTGAAAAGCACCCAGAGCGGCTGGAAAGAACCGTCACGGTGCTCCGTGTCGGCCCGGTCACCGGCCATCGCGGCGCGGGTGAGCGCAAGGGCTTCGGCGGGAAGCAGGCCGGCCGAGACGCTGTACCAGGCATCGCCGCCAGAAAGCAGCGATTGCGCCGCGCCCCAATCCCCACTGTAGCCGATGGAGAAATCCTTCGGCGTCAGGACGCGCAGCCGGGCGAGTTCCGCGCAGAAATCACCGTCCGCCGGCAGCGGCATCTTGACGGCAACAATATCAGGCAATCTTGCAAGTCGTGCGATCAGGCCTTCGCCGAAGACGAAGCGGGTGGTGCCGGGATTGTTGTAAATGCAGAGCGGCAGGCCACCCGCCGTCGCAACCGCGGCCATGTGCTGGAAAACCTCCTCCTCCGTCAGGGGTGTGTAGGACATGGGGGCGAGCAGCAGGCCATCGGCCCCGGCCGACTTTGCGTCACGCGCGAGCACCTCGGCCTCGTCGGTGCGCAGCGCGCCGACGCCGACGATGAGCGGGATCCTCCCGCCGACGCTCTTCATCGCCGCATCGACAGCCCGGCGCCGCTCGTCGCGCGACAGGAAGGCATAGCCACCGGTGCTGCCGAGAAGGCCAACGGAATCAGCACCCGCAGCCTGGATGCGCTGGAGCAGACCGGCAAGCGCGACCGTGTCGACACGGCCGGCCGTATCTGTCGGCGTGATGGAAAAGGCCGAAAGGCCGCGAAAAATAGTCATGGCTCCCCCTCTGTGCTGCCGATCATAGACCGCTGGCGAGCTTGAAGGCGATCAGCCACATTGTCACCGCGACAATCCCCTCCAGCACCCGCCAGGCGGCCGGGTTGGCAAAGACCGGCCGCAGCTTCGTCGCACCATAGCCAAGCGAGAAGAAGAACAGAAACGAGGCCGTCACTGCGCCAGCGGCGAAAGAGGATTCCAGACCGGGAAAGCGCGTCGAGATCGTGCCCAACAATACGACCGTGTCGAGGTAGACATGCGGATTGAGCCAGGTGAGCGCAAGGCAGGTGAGAAGCGCCTTGCCGAGGCCGGCAGCCTTCCCCTCCCCCGCCGAGAGCGCGCCGGAGGAGCGAAAAGCGGAACAGAGGTTTTTTGCGCCATACCAGACGAGGAACGCAGCGCCGCCATAGCGCATCACCGGCTCAAGCCAGGGAAGCACCGCGGCGATCTGCCGGAAGCTGGTGATGCCGATGAGGATCAGTATCGCGTCGGACAGGGCGCAGGTAAGGCAGATGGCGAAGACATGCTCGTTGCGCAGCCCCTGCCGCAACACGAAGGCGTTCTGCGCGCCGATGGCGAGGATCAGGCTGAGGCCCATGGAAAGGCCGGTGACATAGACGGAAAAGCTCATGCGCGGCGGTGCCCCCTCTTCGCTATGTCCTCCATAGCGCCGCAAGAGGATTTAGTATAATTAATGCTGCTTACTCCAATTAAGGAAAAATAACTCGTGCTCGACTATTCCGCTCTCCGCGCCGTCGCTGCCGTGGTGCAGTCGGGTAGCTTCGAAAAGGCGGCCGGCCTTCTGGGCGTGACACCCTCCGCCGTCTCCCAGCGCGTCAAGCAGCTGGAAGAACGGCTCGGCACCGTGCTGATCGCGCGCGGCAACCCGTGCACCGCGACGGATACGGGCGAATGGCTCTGCCGGCACATGGAGAATGTCGGCATGCTGGAAAGCGAGCTGCTGCACCAGTTGCCGGCCCTCGCCCCGCCCGACGAAACCCGCAAGGCCGTCACACTGCACATTGCAACCAATGCCGACAGCCTCGCGACGTGGTTCCTCACAGCCATAGCGAACTTCTCGAAGGATGCGCCCTATCTGCTGAATGTCGCGATCGACGACGAGGATCACACCGCCGAATGGCTGCAGCGCGGCCGCGTTCTGGCAGCGGTCACCAGCCTTGAGAAACCGGTGCAGGGCTGTCGCCGCCTGTCGCTTGGCACGCTGCGCTACCATGCGACGGCGAGCCCGGACTTCATGGAGCGGCACTTCCCGGCAGGCGTCACGGTCGAGGCGCTGATGCGCGCGCCGTCGCTCGTCTTCAACCAGAAGGACCGCCTGCAGAACCGCTGGGTCCGCCAGGTCTTCGGGCAGGACCTCGCCTGCCCGGCGCATTGGCTGCCTTCAACGCAGGGCTTCATTGATGCGAGCCTTGCCGGCCTGGGGTGGGGTATGAACCCCGAACCGCTCGCTGAAGCGCATCTGAAGACGGGGCGGCTGGTGGCACTGCGCCCACAGACCCCCCTCGACATTCCGCTCTCCTGGCAGATAAACCGCCTCGCCGCGGATCGGCTGGCCGGTCTCACCCGGGAGGTGACGGCGACTGCCCGGCGTTTCCTCTTGTGACAGGAAGGCAAGCATCCTCCTGAGCCACCGAAACTGCGCGCAAGCCGTCGTGCTCGTTGCTCCGGCCAGCAATACAATTCGCCGGCAGCGGCCAGTGCGACCACGCGGCCCCGCAGACGCCGGGATTGCTCCCGGCATCGTCGATCAGCGCGTGGTCCTCACGGCCCCGAGGCCGCCGCAGCGCGCGACCCGCGCAGCTGCCGCGCCGCTTCCACCATGTTCAGGAGCGCCGGCTTGACCTCTTCCCATTTGCGGGTCTTGAGGCCGCAATCGGGATTGACCCAGATCTGGCGATCCTCGAGACGCCCCCGCGCCAGTGTGAGGAGGTCTGCCATCTCCTTGACGTCGGGCACGCGCGGCGAATGGATGTCGTAGACACCGGGGCCGATCTCGTTCGGATACTTGAAGTTCCGGAAGGCATCGAGCAGCTCCATCCTGGAACGGGACGTCTCGATGGAGATGACGTCGGCATCCATCGCCGCAATGGCCGCGATGATGTCGTTGAACTCCGAATAGCACATATGGGTATGGATCTGGGTTTCGTCCGCGACGCCCGCCGAAGAAAGGCGGAAGGATTCGATCGCCCAGTCCAGATAGTGCCGCCAGTCCCTGTGGCGCAGCGGCAGGCCCTCACGAAGCGCAGCCTCGTCGATCTGGATCAGCTTCGCACCAGCCCTTTCGAGATCCAGAACCTCATCGCGGATGGCGAGCGCAATCTGCCGGCAAACCGTGCTGCGCGCAACGTCGTCCCGCACGAAGGACCAGTTGAGGATCGTCACCGGCCCCGTCAGCATGCCCTTCACCGGCTTTTCGGTGAGCGACTGGGCGTGACGCCACGACCGTACCGTCATCGGGTTGGGGCGGGAGACGTCGCCGAAAATGATCGGCGGGCGCACATAGCGCGATCCGTAGCTCTGCACCCAGGCGCACTGCGTGAAGGCGAAACCGGAGAGCTGCTCGCCGAAATATTGCACCATGTCGTTGCGCTCGAACTCGCCGTGAACGAGCACATCGAGGCCGATCTCCTCCTGCCAGCGGATGGCGTCCTCGGTCTGCTTCTGCAGGAATGCCTCGTAGTCCTTATAGCTGAGGGCACCTTTGGCATGCGCCGACCGCGCCTTGCGAACCTCGCTGGTCTGCGGGAACGAACCGATCGTCGTCGTCGGAAACAGCGGCAGCCCGATCGCCGCCGCCTGCAGGCGCCGCCGGTCCTCGAAGGTATTCAAGCGCTTCTTCATCCCCCCGTCGATACCGGCCATGCGGCCCTGGACGAGGGGATCGGTCACCTTCGGCGAGGAGGCCCGGGCGGTGATCGCCTGCGTGGCATCGTCGACGGCTTGCCGGACGGCATCCTTGCCCGCGGCCAGGCCCCTGCCGAGGATCGCGAGTTCATCCAGCTTCTGGGTCGCGAAGGACAACCAGGCTTTCAGATCCTCGTCGAGTGCCGTCTCCAGGGAGAGGTCGACAGGGACATGCAGCAATGCGCACGACGCGGCGACCTCGATGGCATCGACCCCGCGCACGGCAACGACCGGTGCCAACCGCTCCAGAAGGGCGGCAAGGTCTGCACGCCAGATGTTGCGGCCGTCGACGACGCCGAGCGAGAAGGTCTGATCGGGACGCATAGCCGCTGCAACCGCATCAAGCTGTTCCGGAGCGCGCACCAGATCGACATGGAGGCCGGCGACCGGAAGTGCGGCTGCGGCATCGAGATTGTCGCCCAACGACCCGAAATAGGTGGTGAGCATGATCTTCAGTTCAGGAACGGCCGCCGCGAAGGCCGCGTACGCCACCTTGAAGGCATGGCGCTCGCCTTCGGTCAGGTCAAGGGCGAGGACCGGTTCGTCCACCTGCACCCAGTCCGCACCGGCGGCGTGCAACCGGCGGAACAACGCTTCATAGACCGGCAGCAGCCTTGTCAGAAGATCGAGCGGCTTGAAGGTCGCGGGACGAGCCTTGGCAAGTTTCAGGAACGTGACCGGTCCAAGCACGACCGGACGCGTATGGATGCCAAGCGTCTTGGCCTCCAGGAAATGATCGACCGGCTTCTGCCCGGTCAGCGTGAAGACCTGATCCTCGCAAACCTCCGGCACCATGTAGTGGTAGTTGGTATCGAACCACTTGGTCATTTCGAGCGCGGGAACGCCGTGGCCGTGATGGGCATGGCCGCAACCGGCGTGCCCCCCCTCCTGGCTGCCGCGCGCCATGGCGAAAGAGACAGACAGCGGCACGTCGCCGCCCTCCCAGCCATAACCCGCCGGGATTGCGCCGACCATGACCGCGGTATCGAGCACATGGTCGTAGAAGGAGAAGTCGTTCGAGGGGATTCTGGTGATCCCGCGATCGCGCTGGAGCATCCAGGCTTCCGCCCGCAGCGTCTTCGCAGTTTCAAGAAGATCGTCTTCGGTGATCCTGCCGGACCAGAAACCTTCGAGCGCAAACTTCAGTTCGCGGTGGCGGCCGATGCGCGGAAAGCCGAGAGAGCCGACCGAGAGAGTTTTGTTGGACATTGTCATACCCCATTGGTTGGTGGGGGCATGGGTAAGCGGACGCGTGCGGCCATCCCCGTCAAAGACGGACCGCAGCAACCACCGGGACACCCCGCCCGTGGACGTTGTTTCGTCTTGGCAGGTCTCCTGGCTCGCGGGTCGTCACTGCTGTCCGTCTTCCCAAGGCAGGCGCCTCAGTGACATCCTGGACAGCGGCTCACCGCTTACAGTTGCGGGGGCAGCCCCGGCATTGCCGAATGATCGGCGCACCGGATTCCCTCTTAGCCCTGGAGAGGCAGAACCGCTCCAGGGAACCACGACATCAGGACTTCATGGTATCCAGGCCGGATTGTCAATAGACATAAAGAAATACTTATGCCTTTATGTATTTTTATCACCCTGGAACTGCCCACCCCCCGAGGGCCTGAGCGTGGTGCAAGTCACCGGCGCATCTGCGGGAAACCGGGAACTTTCCGCGGAATTCTGCGCGGCCATCATGGTGCGATCTCGGCGCCGCCGCGGTCTTGATTTGCCGCTTCATCGACGGCGAGGACGGCAGAATACCGACGATTTCGACAACCGCGTCATCGGCATCGAACTCGACGATCTGCTCAGCCTCCCGCGGCGACTGTGCGTGGCCGGCGACGCCAACAAGACGGATGCTATCCGTGCCGTGCTCAACAGCGGCCATGCCACCCATCTCTTCACCCACATGGCATCCACCGAGCAGTAGCTTCAGGATCAGGCACCCGACGAGTGGTGACAAGCACCAAGCGCGGATGGCAGCCGTGCTGGGGTCGCCCCACCTCAGCACCGCCTAGTGCGCTCGCCTCCCTTGACAGAGATCCCCTCAAAAGGATCAGCAAACCCTAGCGCGCCTCCCAGACGACACGTCATGGCACTCTGCTAATTTCCGATTCGGCAACAAATCGTACTTCAAGGACCATATTCGGGTCATTTTCGGAAAAATTCACCCTATGCGGCTGAAATATTCTTGACACAATTCCGTTTCGGAAATTTACTGCTTAAAACAGGCCGAAATGGAAACGCCCCATGACACAGCGTTATGTCGTTGACGATCTGGACCGCGAGATCATCCGTTATCTCTCCGAGGACGGGCGCCTCTCGGCGGCAGAAATCGCTGGCCGGATCGGCAGCGTCTCCGAACGCACGATCCGTAATCGCATCGCCGCCCTGCTCCAGGCGAAGATGATCGTGATCGGCGCCATTCCCGATCCCGTGGCGCTCGGGCGCGACGTGCAGGTCGAGCTTCTGATCGAGGTCGAAGCCGGCAAGATAGAAGACGTTGCCATCCAGCTCGCGGAGTACGAGGAGATCGGCTACCTGGCCGCGACCAGCGGCACAGCCAATCTCAGCGCCTCGCTCTTCGTCGCCGATCACGCGGCGCTTCTCGAATTCATGGATCAGGAACTGGGCAAGCTGCCCGGCGTCAAACGCGTGACGACTTCGGCGGTCCTGCGGCTCTACAAGGTATTCGGCACGAGAACCACCGCGATCGGCCGCGGCACGGACCTCGGCGGCAAGAAGAAAGGATAACCCATGTTGCGCATTGGGGTGGATGTGGGCGGGACCAATACGGATGCGGCACTGCTGCGCGGCACCGATGTTCTGGCAACGGTGAAGGCCTCGACCACGGCGGACGTGACCTCTGGCGTCGGCGCGGCAATCCGCACGGTTCTCGCCGAAGCGGGCATCACCGCCGCCGCCGTCAACGCTGTCATGATCGGCACGACGCATTTCCTCAACGCCGTCGTCGAAGGGCGCCATCTTGAAAAGGTCGGTGTTCTCAGGCTTTGCGGCGCAGCGACGCGCTCTCTGCCGCCGATGATCGACTGGCCCGACGCCCTGCGTCCCATCGTCGAAGGCGGCGCAGCCATGGTGGGCGGCGGCGTGAACTACGACGGCTCCGAAATCGCCCCACTTGATGTGGCCGCAGTCCGTGCCGCCTGTCGCGACTGGCGTGCCAAAGGCATCTCCGCCGTCGCGATCTGCTCCGTCTTCGCCCTGGTGGATCCTCGCATGGAAAACGAGGCGGCCGAAATCGTTGCCGAGGAAATGCCGGACGCTGCGATCAGCCTGTCGCACCGTGTCGGCCGTACCGGCCTTCTGCCCCGCGAGAACGCCACGATCCTCAACGCAAGCCTGCACAAGCTCGGCCACGAGACCGTCGGCGCCTTCCGCTCGGCCTTCGTCACACTCGGCCTCGATTGCCCGCTCTACCTCACCCAGAACGACGGCACGTTGATGGCGGCGGACTTCGCCGAGCGCTATCCGGTCTTCACCATCGCCTCCGGCCCGACCAACTCCATGCGCGGAGCGGCCTTTCTAACCGGACTGTCCGACGCCGCGGTGATCGACATCGGCGGCACCACCACCGATATCGGCATGCTGGTCGCCGGCTTCCCGCGCACCCGCAGCGAAGGGGCGATGATCGGCGGTGTGCCGACCAATTTCCGCGTGCCGGACGTCCATTCCTTCGGCCTTGGCGGTGGCAGCATCGTGCGGTCCGGACCGCCCTCGACAGTCGGCCCGGATTCGGTCGGCTTCCGCCTGCCGGAAAAAGCGCTCTGCTTCGGTGGCGACACGCTGACGGCGACGGACATCGCAGTGGCCGCCGGCCTCGTCGATCTCGGGGACCGCGACCGGCTCAGCCATATCACACCCGAATTCGCCCGACAGATGCTGGCGCAGATGAAAGCCAGCATCGAGACGGTTCTCGACCGCATGAAACCGAGCGCCGAGCCGATCCCGGCGATCCTCGTCGGTGGCGGCTCGGTGCTCGTGGAAGGGCTGCTGGAGGGCACCTCGGTGTCGCTGAAGCCGGATCATTTCGGCTCCGCCAATGCGATCGGCGCAGCCATCGCGCAGGTCTCCGGCGAAGTGGACAGCGTCGTCTCCCTGGAAGGCACGACACGGGAGAAGGCGCTGGACTCCATCGTTGCCGAAGCGCGCGCACGCGCTGTCGAAGCGGGTGCAGCGCACGAAACGGTGAGCCTTGCCGAAATCGAGGAAACGCCGCTGGCCTACCTGCCCGGCAACGCCGTGCGCATCGCGGCGAAAGTCATTGGAGAACTCAGGGCATGAAGTACTGGACGCTCACCGAGGCGGATATCGACCGCATCGCCATCGGCTGCGGCATTCTGGGCACCGGCGGCGGCGGCAGCACCTATCATGCGTCGCTGCGTGCCAAGGCACTGCTGCGCGAGGGCAAGCGCATCCGCATGGTGCGCCCGGCCGACATGGCGCCCGACGCACAGATCATCGGCATCGGCGGTATCGGCGCGCCGACCGTCGGCATCGAGAAGATCGCCGAAGGCGCTGAGGGCGTGCGGCTGCTCCATGCCCTCGAACACCACATGGGCCGCAAGGTCGATGCGCTGCTCGGCGACGAGGTGGGCGGCGGCAACGGCCTTTCACCCATGCTGACCGCCGCCATGGTCGACCTGCCTGTGGTGGATGCCGACGGCATGGGCCGCGCCTTCCCCGAAGTGCAGATGACCACATTCTTCATTCACGGCCAGCCCGTCCAGCCAGCGGCGCTGGCCGATGCGGACGGCAACGTCCTCATCGTCACCGAGGCGACCACGCCGAAGATGCTGGAGAAGTTGCTGCGCGCCAGCACGATCGCCATGGGCTGCACGGCACTGATGACGACGGCGCCCATGTCCGGCGACTTCGTGCGCCGCTACGGCGTGCCGCACACGACGAGCCAGGCCTGGAGCCTCGGCGATGCCGTGCTGAATGCCCGCGCCGCCAAGGAAGATCCGGTGGAAGCGATCCTCAGGCAATCGGGCGGCGTGCGCCTGATGCGTGGCAAGGTCACCGATATCGCCCGTCGCATCGCAGCCGGTTTCAACCGCGGCACACTCACCGTCGCCGGGCTTGACGACGATGCCGGCCGCTCGATCGCCATCGAGATCCAGAACGAATATCTGATCGCCCGCGAAGGCGAGGACATCATCACCATGGTGCCGGACCTGATCTGCATCGTCGATTCCGAGACCGGCCGCGCCATCGGCACGGAGGAATTGCGCTACGGCCTGCGTATCGACGTGCTCTCCATGCCGGCCCCGGTGCTGCTGCGCAGCGCGATCGCGCTTGAATCCGTCGGTCCTCGTGCATTCGGCTATGATTTTGATTTCGTGCCACAGGGCATCAGCACCGATGCCCTCGCCGTCCCCCAATACATCGAAGAAGGCGCCTGAGCGTCCACCCCGGCCAACCTCCATGGGAGAACGAAAATGAATCGCCGCAATTTTCTGAAGACAACGGCCCTCGCAACCCTCGCTGCCGCCGGCGCGCGCTGGAACTTCGCCATGGCGGAAGGCGCTGGTAGCATCTTCACGCTTGCCTGCCCGACCAGTTTCCCGGATCTCGACCCCGCCACCTCGTTCTCCAACGACGGTGCGGTGCTCGCCAATGTCTATGAGGGCCTTGCCCGCTACATTCCGGCGACCGACACCGAGGAGGCGAAGATAGAGCCCCTGCTTGCCACCGGCTGGGACGTGAGCACCGACGGCAAGACCTGGACCTTCACCCTCCGGGACGGCGTGAAATTCCACGACGGTAGCCCGCTCACCTCCGAAGCCGTCAAGGGCTCGATCGAGCGCACCAAGAAAATCGGTGGCGGCGCATCCTTCATCTGGGGACCGGTGACCTCCATCGAAACGCCCGAGCCGTTGAAGGTCGTCTTCCAGCTTTCCGAACCGCAACCACTCGACCTCATCGCCTCGGCAGGCTTTGCCGCCTGGATCTACGCCCCCTCGGTACAGGACAAGGACAACGCCTGGTTCAACGCCGGCAACGATGGCGGCACCGGCCCGTTCAAGATCAGCCGCTACGAGCCGGGCCAGCGCGCCGTACTCGACCGCGCAGACGGCTACTGGGGCAAAGTGCCGGAAAACGGCTTCAAGACCGTGTCGTTCGAGATCACCGAGGATGCAACGCTCGCCCAGAACATGATCGAGAGCGGACAGGCCGACTGGACCTACAGCCTGCCTTACGAGAACCTCGAGGCGCTGAAGTCCAATCTGGACCTCAACGTCGTCATCAATCCATCCTTCGAAACGCTGTTTGGCCTCTACAACGTCAAGCGCGCGCCGCTCGACAGGGTCAAGGTGCGCCAGGCCCTGTCGCTCGCCTTCCCCTATGACGACGTGATCACCGCGGGCACGAGCGGTTTCGGTACGCGTGCCAAGGGTGTCGTTCCCGCCGGCATCTGGGGCCACGACGCCCAAGCGCCCATCCCGAAAACCGACCTCGAAGCTGCCAAGGCGCTGCTTGCGGAGGAAGGCATCGAGCCCGGCCTGGAACTGACGATGACCTATTCCTCCGCGCAAGCGATCGAGGCCGTTGCGGGCGAACTCTGGAAGGCCAACCTGGAAACGCTCGGCATCACGCTGAAACTGCAGCCGATGGCCTGGGAGGCACAGTGGCAACTCGGCAAGTCGAGCCCGGAAGCCGCGCAGGACATTTTCGTCATGTTCTGGTGGCCAACCTTCGTCACGCCTTACGATTATCTCTTCAACCTGTTTCACAGCGAGGAAAAGCCGAACTTCAACCTCGGCTACTACTCCAACCCCGAGGTGGATGCCAAGATCGAAGAGGCGGCCAAGCTCTCGGGCACCGACCGCCCGCGCGCAGAGGCCCTGTTCATCGAAGCGCAGCGCAAGGTGATCGAGGATGCGGCGGCGATCTTCATGCTGGATCAGCCCAACGTCCATGTCATCCGCTCGGACATCAAGGGCTATGCGGACAACCCGGCCTACGGGCACATCACCTTCGTCAACGAACTGAGCCGGTAGGGCGCGTGGGGGTCTGATGGAACTTCTACGCTATATCCTGCGCCGCACGGTCCTTTCCGCCTTCGTGGTGGTGGGCGTGACCTTTCTGGTCTTCGTGGTGGCACAGGTGGTTCCTTCGGATCCCGCGGCACTCTATGCAGGGCCCCGCCCTACGGCCGAGCAGATCGAGAAGGCGCGTCAGGAACTGAACCTCGACGCGTCCCTTCCCGCCCGCTTCGCAACGTTTGCCACAGCCATGGCATCCGGCAACTTCGGCATCTCCTACAAGTCGCGGCGCCTCATTGCCGAGGATCTGCGGGCCTATCTACCGGCGACCCTTGAGCTTGCGATCTTCTCCACCAGCCTTGCGCTGCTGATCGGCATTCCGCTCGGCGTCGTCGCCGCAGCACGGCAGGGCCGATGGCCGGACAGGATCGGCAGTTTCGGCTCCATCGCGGCCGTCGCCATGCCGACCTTCTTCCTCGCGATGATCCTCCAGCTCATTTTTGCTCAATGGCTGGGTATTCTGCCGCTTTCCGGGCGCCTATCGCGGGAGATATCGATCTCCGCACCGCTGCCGATGGTGACCGGCTTCAATATGATCGATGCGCTGCTCGCCGGCCGGCTGGACGCCTTCGGAAGTGCGCTGACCCATCTGATCCTCCCGGCCCTGACACTGGCCTCCTATCCGGCCGGCGTTGCCATGCGGCTGACGCGCTCGGCGATGATCGAAATCCTCGAACGCCGTCATGTTGTCGCCGCCCGCGCACTCGGTCTTTCCGAACCGCGCATCCTGTTCGGCCATGCATTGCCCAACGCCATGGGGCCGGCATTGACGGTGATCGGCCTTTCCTTCGCCTACGCTCTTACGGGCGCGGTCCTGGTGGAGATCATCTTCGCCTGGCCAGGCCTCGGCCGCTATGTCTCCGAAGCGATCCTCGCCAAGGATTTCCCCGTCATCGCTGCCGTCACCATGGTGGTGACGATCTGCTATGTCGTGATGAACCTCTTGATCGACACCGCCCAGGCTCTGGTCGATCCACGGGTGGCGCTCTCATGAAGAAGCTCGTTCAACGCCTCGGCTGGCCTGGCACCATCGCGCTTGCGGTCGTCGTCCTTTTCTTCGCCGTCGCCATTCTGGCGCCCTGGATCGCGCCGTACCCGGCGCAGGGCGCCGGCGCACCCAATGTGGCGGCAAAGCTCTCCCCGCCATCCGCGGACTACTGGCTCGGTACGGACCATCTCGGCCGCGATATCCTGAGCCGCATCATCTACGCCACCCGCATCTCCCTCACAAACGGCGTGCTGATCGTCGCCTTCTCGCTGCTCATCGGTCTGCCGGTCGGCCTCGCAGCCGGCTATTTCGGCGGCTGGATCGACGAGGCGCTGATGCGCGGCACGGACGTCTTCCTTGCCTTCCCAGCACTGCTACTGGCGGTGCTGATGGCCGCAGCGCTTGGCCCGGGCTTCCTTAACAGCGTCATTGCCGTCGCCGTAACCTGGTGGCCCTGGTATGCACGTCTCGCCCGGGCGGAGGTGCTGGTGTTGCGTGGCCAGCCCTATGTCGAGGCCGCACGGCTTGCCGGCGTCTCCCATCCGCGCATCATCATCCGCCATATCCTGCCGGCGACCGGGCGCCCGCTGACCGTGCAGGCTGCGCTTGACGTCGGGCCGGCGCTGCTGACGGCCGCCGCACTCTCCTTCCTCGGCCTCGGTGTGCTGCCGCCGACTGCCGACTGGGGCCAGATGGTCGATGCCGGCCGGAAGTTCTTCCCGGCGCGCTGGTGGTACTCGGCCATGCCCGGCATGACCATCTTCATCATCGCACTCGCCTTCAGCGTGCTCGGTGATGCGTTACGCGACCGCAAGGGAGGTGCTGCCCGTGGCTCTGCTTGATGTCCGCAAACTCTCCGTCAGCATCCCAACACCCGACGGCGACGTCCATGCCGTACGCTCGGTCGATCTCCAAATCGAGCGCGGCCAAATCCATGGCGTGATCGGCGAATCCGGCTGCGGCAAGACCATGACTGGCATGGCAGCGCTCGGCCTTGTGCCGAAGGGCGCCCGCATCGCTGCCGACCGGTTCCATTTCGACGGCGAAGACCTCCGGGAAAATGCCCGGGGGATGCGCGGCCGACGGATCGGCCTCATCTCGCAGGATCCGGCGGCCGCGCTCAATCCCGTGCTCAGCATCGCCCGCCAGCTCGACGACGTGATCCGCGCCCATCGCGACCTGCCCCGGTCGGTCCGCCAAGCAGAAGCAACGGCGCTGCTGGCCGCAACCGGCCTTCCAGACCCGGAAAAGGTGCTGAAGAGCTACCCGCACCAGCTCTCAGGCGGCATGCAGCAGCGCGTGGTCATCGCCCAGGCACTGGCGACCGGTGCAGATTTCCTGATTGCCGACGAGCCGACGACGGCACTTGACGTTTCGGTCGGCGCGCAGGTCCTGGCGCTTCTGCGCAAACTCGTCAACGAGCGCGGCCTCACGGTACTGATGATTACCCATGACATGGACGTCATTGCGGAGGCCTGCGACCGCGCCACCGTGCTCTACGCAGGGCGTTCCGTCGAAACGGGGCCGGTCGGTGCGATACTTCGGCACCCCGCCCATCCTTATACGCGTGCCCTGCTTTCGGCCCTTCCCGATGCCGCGCCGCATGGCGCGCGCCTCGCCGCCATCGACGGCTCCATCCCGCCGCCGCGGTCTGCAATTGTCGGCTGCGCCTTCGCCCCACGCTGTCCGCAGGCGATGCCCGTCTGTTCTGCCACGGCGCCGCCGGGACGCTGTCGTGATACCCACCACTGGCTCTGCCACCTACCGGAGGGTGCTGCGTGACTTCGGCCCCCATTCTCGACATCGACACGCTTATCATCCGCTACCGCGCCGGCCTCTTCGCCGCATGTCCGAAACCGGCGGTCAACGGCGCGAGCTTCCGCCTTGAACAGGGGGAGACGCTGGGCATCGTTGGAGAAAGCGGTTCGGGCAAAACGAGCCTGCTGCGTGCCATTCTCCGGCTGCTACCGGTCGAAAGCGGTACGATCCGCCTGGAAGGTCAGGACTGGCTGGCCCTGAAGGGCGATGCGCTCCGCCAGGCGCGGCAGAAGATCGGCGTCGTCACGCAGAATCCCTTCCTGTCGTTGAGCCCGCGGCTGACGATCGAAGAAATCCTTGCCGAACCCATGCTGGCGGCAGGCAGGCGCAATGGCCCTGCAATGCGCGAAAGGATCGCCGGCCTTCTCTCCGACTGCGGCCTTCCCGCCGACTTCCTTGGCCGGCGCGCCCGCGAACTGTCGGGCGGCCAGGCACAGCGCGTCGCCATTGCACGGGCACTGGCATTGGAACCTCACCTGCTTGTCCTCGACGAGCCGACATCGGCGCTCGATGTCTCCGTACAGGCACAGATCCTGAACCTGCTCTCCGATCTCAAGGCCAGCCGCGGTCTCTCAATGCTCTTCGTCACCCACAACCTGAAGGTCGTCGCGCATGTTTCCGACACCCTGCTCGTCATGCGCCGCGGCGACATCATCGAGTTCGGCAGGACCGAGGACGTGATCCGCGCGCCCACCGCGGCCTATACCCGTGAACTGCTCTCGTTTGGACGCAAAGCGGTTTCCAACTGACCAGGTGCGTGGTCTTGGCCGGATGAAGACGGGCGGCACCAAAGCCTTTTCACCTGTTCAAAGGTGCCAGCAGGGCATCGAGAGCATGGACTTTCCAGCCTTTGCCGGAAGGTACAGCGAAGCGCTGCCTGTCCTTGTCCCACAACGATTTTAGGACTGTCGATCGGGACGTTCATGGGTGGACATGCCACCGGTGCCGCAGCGGTTGGAAGAAGGTGATACGCATTGTGTCTGCTTTTCACAGTGTCGGGCACGACGAAAGCCGTGCCCGTCTCTTCGATCCCGAACTCAGCCTTTCAGGCGGGTCCAGATACGGTCGCGCAGTTCGCGCGCCTTGCCGGCGCAGTCCTGCGTCGGCACGAGACGCGAGGCGAATTCCTCCGGCATGTTGATCGCGTCCATCTTGCGCCATTGTTCGCTGAGGAACTGGTCGGCCTGGGTGGCATTGGCATAGGCGATGGCGTTGGAGACGGCAGCGGCGTTTTCCGGGGCCATCATCCAGTTGATGAAAATCTTCGCGTTTTCAGGATGAGGCGCGTTTGCCGGCACCGCGAAATTGTCGCGGAACATCGGCGTGCCCTCCTTCGGATATCCGCACGAAATGTCCGGCGGCATGCGCCAGCGCGTCATGATCGCCATGGCGATCCTTTGCAAACCCGACCTCCTGATCGCGGACGAGCCGACCACGGCGCTCGACGTGACCGTGCAGGCCGAGATCCTCGCATTGCTGAAGACGATCCAGCGCGAGACCGGCATGGCCATCCTGCTCATCACCCACGACATGGGTATCGTTGCCGAGATCGCCGATGGGGTCGTGGTTATGCTGCACGGCAACGTGGTCGAGAGCGGCGATGTCGCCGCCATCTTCAACGCGCCCCGGCATGAGTATACCCGCCGGCTGCTCGACGCGGCGCCCAAGCTCAGCCTGCGCCTAGAAACCGGCGTCGAACCGGTATCGAGCCCGGCAGCGCAGCCGGCGCCCGAAATACCGCGCGAGCCGAGCGCAGTTCTGAGCGTTCGCAACCTCGTGACACGTTTTGCCGTGCGCCAGGGTATGTTCCACCGCGTGGTGGCGAATGTCCACGCGGTGGAAGGCGTCTCCTTCGACCTCAAGGAAAAGGAAACGCTCTCGCTGGTGGGAGAAAACGGTTGCGGCAAGTCGACTACCGGCAGAAGCATCATGCGGCCGATACAGCCCGACAGCGGCGAAATCCTGCTGCAGGGCAAGAACCTGCAGGAAATCAGAGCATCGGAGATGGTGGACATGCGCAAGCGTATCCAGATGCTCTTCCAGGATCCCTATGCATCGCTCAATCCCCGCATGTCCGTCGAACAGATCGTCGCCGAACCGCTGCACATCCACCGCGTGGGAAGCGCGGCTGAAATCCGGGACCGGGTCTTTACCCTGCTCGAAAGGGTGGGTCTCACGCGGGCGCAGGCAGAACTTTACCCCCACCAGTTCTCCGGCGGCCAGCGGCAGCGCATCTGCATTGCCCGGGCCCTCGCACTGAACCCCAAGGTGATCATCGCCGACGAGCCAGTCTCTGCGCTCGACGTGTCGATCCAGGGGCAGATCCTCGACCTTCTTGCAGAGCTTCAGGAGGAGTTTTCCATCTCCATCCTGTTCATCTCCCATGACATGGCAGTGGTCGAACGCGGCAGCGACCGTATCGCCGTCATGTATCTGGGAGAGATCATCGAGATCGGGCCTCGCAATGCTGTGCTCGGCTCACCGGCCCATCCCAACACGCGGCAGCTTCTGGACGCCGTGCCGATCGTGCACCCCGATCACCGCCGCGAGCGTATGCTTGCGGCACGGGAGCTCAAGAGCCCGATCCGTCCGGTGGGATACCGGCACGAAGCGGTGCCAATGACAGCGGTCGGCGTCGGACACTACGCGCGTCTGGCCTGATCGGTGCGGCGGCAGCAAAGGCCGCCGGCCAGACCCCGAAACCGGCTCTTCATCCCTCCGCCATTGCGGCGGGCTGCGCGCCATGCCGGCAAGGCGCGACGACAGGACGAAAGACATGCTGCGCCAGGACAGGCCGAACTGGATCCTCTTGATCGCCGTCGCGGCCATCGGCCTCAACCTGCGCCCTTTCCTGACGAGCATCGGACCGCTTGTCGAGGATATCAGTGTCGCAACCGGTCTTGGCTCCTACGGCATCGCCTCGCTGACATTCGTTCCGATGGCCCTGATGGGTTTCCTTGCGTTTCTGGGCCGTGCCCTGCAACGCCTCGCCGGCGCGCGACGGGTGCTGATCACCGCGCTTGTCATCGTCTGCATCGGCACGTTGTCGCGGCTGTTTGTCACCAGCGCCTGGGTGATGGTGGCAAGCGCCGCGGTGACCGGGCTTGGCGTCGCCATCGTCCAGGCGATCTTTCCCGGCGTCATCAAGCAGCTGTTTCCCGGGCGCGTGGCCTTCGTGATGGGCCTCTATTCCGCCATGCTGCTCGGTGGCGGCGCGATCGGGGCCCAGATCCTGCCAATGATTGCCGAAAGGACCGGGGATTGGCGCATCGGGCTCGGGTCTCTCGCCATTCTGGGGGTTCTGGCGGTGCCGCTTGTCTGGTTTGCCCTGCCGGGCGGGAACGTCCCGGCGCCGGAGCGGAACATCGTCGGGACTCTCCTTGGCCGTCCGCGAACCTGGTTGCTGATGGTCTTCTTCGGGCTGGCGAACGGCGGCTACTCCTCGGTGGTCGCCTGGCTCGCCTCCTACTACAGGGAGCACGGCTGGACCGCATCGGCCAGCGGCAGCCTCCTTGCGATCATGGCGATCTGCCAGGCGTTCGCCGCATTGGCGGTTCCGATGCTCGCGAGCCGGACCGGACGTGACCACCGCCCCTGGCTGTGGCTCACTCTTGCCTGCCAGTTCATCGGCTTTTCCGGCTTCGCTTTGGCCCCGGACGCCGCTCCCTTCCTGTTCGTGGTGCTGACCGGCATGGGCTTCGGTGGCTGCTTCGCCCTGTCCCTTGTTGTGACGCTCGATCATTTTTCCGATTCGGCCCGCGCCGGCGCCCTGTCGGCATTGGTGCAGGGTGGCGGGTTCCTCCTGACGGCGCTCCCGCCCCTGATCGTTTCAAGCCTGCACGACCTGACGGGCGGCTTTGAAGCGGGCTGGAAGTGGCACATGGGTGCGATCGCCGTTGCAGCCATCCTGTCGGTTCGTTTCTCTCCAAAAAGATATGACCGTTCATGGCAATGCCCGTGATGACGAGAAAGGCCCGGCCGGAATCGCGCCCGGCAACCCGCCCCAAAAATCTAGGTATGTTCTCTCTTCCGTTTGATGGACCCCCATGAGAGATGATAGATCGTTCCCGGCTGAGCGCGGCCACACCGCAGGAATACGCTTTGGGAGGAGCCGTTTCATGTGCCGATTACAGTGTCGTGCCACGACGCATCTGTGTGGCGCTTGATGGAAACGCCACAGCTGCCAGCCTTGCGATCATACCATTCCTGGATCGCGAACGAGACACTGGAAGACTATTCTCTCCGATACGCAGCCACGTCGTTTCGCCGTTGGTCGCCATTTGTCATCGCCAACACCGCGCTCGGCGGTATTTCGTTCCTCGCCCTTGAGGCTATCGGCGGTGCGATCACGCTCAGCTACGGCTTCGCCAACGCCTTTCCGGCAATCCTGGTAACCTGCCTGTTCGTTTTCGTGACAAGCCTGCCGATCGCCTACTATTCCAGCCGCTACAACATCGATATGGATCTGTTGACGCGCGGTGCGGGCTTTGGCTACATCGGATCCACGATCACCTCGCTGATCTACGCAACCTTCACCTTCATATTCTTCGCGCTCGAAGGCGTGATCATGGCGCAGGCGCTCAATCTGTTCGCCGATGTGCCGCTCGTTCTGGGCTATGTCATCTCCTCGGTCGTCATCATCCCGATCACCTTCATGGGCGTGACGCTGATCAGCAAACTGCAGCTTCTGTCGCAGCCGATCTGGATCGCCCTGCATTTGACGCCTTTTGCCTACATCCTGCTCGCGCATCCCGACACGCTCGACGAATGGGCCGCCTTCGTCGGCAGCGACATGGGCAGCGAAGGGTTCAATTTCCTTGCTTTCGGCTCGGCCATCGGCGTTCTGTGCGCCCTGTCCATCCAGATCGGCGAACAGGTCGACTACTTGCGCTTCCTGCCCGACAAGACACGCGAGAACCGTTTTCGCTGGTGGGCGGCGGTGGTCGCCGCAGGTCCGGGCTGGATTGTCGTCGGCGGCTTCAAGATCCTGTGCGGCAGCCTGCTGGCGGTGCTCGCGATCCAGGCCGGCCTGTCGCGGTCGACAGCGCTTGAACCCATCCACATGTACATCATCGCCTACCAGTATGTGAGCACGGACCCGCGCATCGTGCTCGCCCTTGCCGCGGTTTTCGTGCTGATCTCGCAGGTGAAGATCAACGTCACCAACGCCTATGCCGGCTCGCTGGCGTGGTCCAATTTCTTCTCGCGCGTCACCCACTACCACCCGGGCCGGGTCGTCTGGCTGGTGTTCAACATCCTGATCTCGCTGCTGTTGATGCTACTCGGCATCTTCCAGACGCTGGAATTGGTGCTGGCAGTCTATTCGATCATTGCGGCAGCGTGGATCGGCTCGATCTTCGCTGATCTCGCCATCCTGAAGCCGTTGGGGATCAGCCCGGCATACCCGGAGTTCCGGCGCGCCTATCTCTACAACTTCAATCCTGTCGGCTGCGGCTCGATGGCGCTGGCATCGTTCGTTGCGCTTGTCTGTTTTTCCGGCGTTCTCGGCGTCATGATGCAGGCCTATGCCGCGCCGATCGCTTTTGCCACGGCCCTTGTCAGCGCCGTGGCGATCGGCATCGCCACCAAGGGGCGCTACTATCTCGCACGCCCGCCCGTCGATCTACCGGCGGCGAAGTTGGATGCCAATCTCTGCGCCATCTGCGGCGTCACATACGAACGCTCCGACATGGTGCACTGCACCTTCTACGAGCAGCCGATCTGCTCGCTGTGCTGCAGCCTGGATTCGCATTGCCATGACGTCTGCAAGTCGCCAGGCGGCGGCCTCGAAAGTTCGCGCTATTTCGGCCAGACGCTGCCCCACATGCGCGACAAGATCGCGCCCCGCATGGGGCAGCGTCTGCTCAAGGTGGCAGGCGTGCTGTTTGCCCTGGCGGTGATTGCCGGCGGCGTGTTCCTGCTGACCTACCGGTTGATCGAGCCGGGGTCGGAACAGCCGCATCTAGCAAACGGCCAACTGCTTCTCAGGGTCTTTCTCGCGCTGTTGCCGCTGCTCGGTATCGGCGCCTGGTGGATCGTCCTGTCCCAGGAGAGCCGTGAGCTCGCCGAACGCGATCTCGTCGCCTCGCTGGAAAAGCTGCGCCAGACACAGAGGGACCTTGCGAGCAACGAACGCCTCGCAGCCATCGGCCAGATCACCGCAACCGTCAGCCACGAACTGCGCAACCCCCTGGGCACCTTGGTGACGTCAGCCGATGTCTTGCGCCGCTCGTTGAAGAGTGCCGACGAACCTGTGCTCTCCGAATTGCAGCGTCTGCAACGAAACGCCTGGCGCTGTGTCCGAATCATCGAAGACCTGCTCGACTTCTCGCGCCGGCACGCACTGACGCTGACGCCAATTCTGATCGACCGGTGGGTCGCCCAGCAAGTCGCCGAGCAGGATAATGCGCGGCCGATCCAGCTGGAACTTGCCGCCGGATGCAGGATATCCGCCGATGGCGAGCGGCTGCGGCAGGCCTTTTGCAATGTCCTGGCCAATGCCGTCCAGGCTTGCGAGGGGAACGCGGATGACGCGGTGATCACCGTTTCGACCCGCTGCGAGGCCGACAGCGCCATCATCTGCGTCGCCGACAACGGCGCCGGCATGTCGCGCGAAACGGCGGCACGGGTGTTCGAGCCGCTGTTCAGCACCAAGGCATTTGGCGTGGGGCTGGGCATGCCCCTGGTCAAGCGTATCGTCGAGCAGCATGGCGGCTCGGTGCTGATCGAAAGCGAACAGGGCGCGGGCACGCGCGTATCGATCGTTCTCCCGCGGGCGGGTGCGGCCTCATCATGACGGACCTGACCGACCTGCACAGCGATCTTGTTGGCGACGATGTCATCCCGCATGGGACGGACCCGGCGGAAAGGAAGCGTGTCCTCATCGTCGACGACGACGAGGACTTCGCCGCAAGCCTCGCCGGATTGCTCGAGCTTGAGGGTTACCAGACGATCACGGCCCACGATCCACCGACCGCCCAAAGCGCTCTGGCCTCGTGCCAGCCGGCCGTTGCCCTGGTCGATGTGCGGTTGGGTATCGGCAACGGTGTCGAACTGGTCCGGGCGTTCCGGCAGCAGAGCCCCGACCTTATCTGCCTGATGGTGACGGCCTATGCCTCGGTCGAGACGGCAGTTGAGGCGTTGCAGGCCGGCGCCTACGACTACCTGTGCAAGCCATTCCACAGCGCCGACCTGCTGGCGACCCTCGAGCGCTGTTTCGAGCGGACCCGGCTGATGGAGGAAAAGCGCCTGGCCGCCGAGCGGCTCGGCCAGATGCAGCGCATCGAGGCGATGGGCCAGCTGACCGGTGGTATCGCACATGACTTCAACAACATCCTGGCCGTCCTGCTGGCCAATTTGCGCTGGCTGCAGGAGCATGTGCAGGCTGAACCCCACCTGGCCGAGATGGTCGACGACGCGCTCGAGGCCGTGAAGGCCGGGACGGACCTGACCTCCCGGCTTCTCAATTTCGGCCGCCGGGAAGGAGGCGATACCGTCTGCATTCGCCTGGATGAAGCGCTGCCGGACCTGATACGCGTGTTGCGCCGTACGCTGGACGGCAAGATCGATTTGTCGCTCCAGCTGGCTGATGGCCTGCACGCTGTCGAGGTTCATCCGGCGCAGCTCGAAACCAGCTTGCTCAACCTGGCGCTCAACGCGCGCGATGCGATGCCGGACGGCGGCACTCTTCGGTTCGAGGCCTGCAATCTTGCCCTCCGACCAGACGATGCCCGCGTGGCGTCAGGCCTGCCGCCTGGTCAATATGTGGTCATTTCGGTCATCGACACCGGGCACGGGATGCCCGCGGCGGTGCAACGCCGGGCGCTCGAACCGCTCTTCAGTACCAAGCCTGCTGGAAAGGGCAGCGGCCTCGGCCTGTCGATGGTGGATGGCTTCGCCCGCCAGTCCGGTGGGCGCCTCGGCATTTCCAGCAAGCCCGACGAGGGGACCCGGATCAATCTCTACCTGCCTCGCGCGCCTCAGTCCCTCACCTGAGGGGTAAACATGTAGCCAACGCCGCGAATGGTCTTGATGAGCTGCGGATCGCGCGGATTGTCCCTGAGCTTGCGACGTATCTTGCCGATCAGCACGTCGATGCTGCGGTCATAGGGAGACCAGTTGCGGTTGGCGACGATATCGAGAATTTGCTCACGCGAGAGAATGCGGCCGCGCCGCTCGACAAGCGCCGAGAGTATCTGGAACTCCTGGCTGGTGAGCCGAACATTCTCGCCGTTCGGCGACGCCAGTTTGTAACGCGCCGGATCGAGCCGCCATCCATCGAAACAAACGGCCTCCGAGGGATCGGCCTCCATCGCCTCAGGAAGGACGATCCGCTTGGCAAAGCGCCGCATCACCGTGCGGACACGCGCCAGAAGCTCGCGCGGTTCGAAGGGTTTGGTGATATAGTCGTCGGCACCCAGTTCGAGACAGACGACCTTGTCAATCGTGCTGTTCTTGCCCGACAGCATGATAAGCGGCAGATCATATTGCGAGCGCATGCTGCGCGCGAGCGTTACCCCGTCCTCCCCGACCGGAAAGCCGAGATCGAGGATAACGAGATCGAACGCCTCATCGGCCAATGCACGCCGCATCGAGCGCCCGTCATGGGCGCTGACAGTCGCATAGCTTTCGCTCGTCAGGAATTTTTCCAGAAAGCTGCACAGCCGGCGATCGTCGTCGACAATAAGGATGCGTGATCTCAGTTCGGCAACGGACATGCCGCTACGATAGTCGCAATTCGGGGGCGCGGTCGAGAAGGGAAGATGGCATTTGGTCGCGACCTGCATCGCGCAAGAACAGGCGAAGGCGGACCTGCACCTTCCAAATACGGGAAGGATTTCATAATCAATTGAAAATGCTATCTAAAACGAGACGATCGCAGCACGCAGCGCGCACTGCCCGCACCCATTCCGGTTACAAAAAATTACAAAGCAGCCTGCATTCCGATGCATGGCGATTACATGCGGTTCCTATCGTGGTCACGCACGGTGATGCCGGGCGGCACTGCCCAGCGCAAGAACGAGGGAGGCGCACGCCACCTCTTGCACACCGGCATTGAGGAGGAACAGCCGCATGCCACAGACAGTATTCTCAGTCGATCTGAACAAAGCGCCCGAAGATCATGCCATCAAGACACACAATCGGTGGCATCCGGATATTCCGATGGTCGATCACCTCAAGCCCGGACATACCTATCGGGTGGAGTGCCATGACTGGACGGGAGGCCAGATTGGCAACAACGACAGCGCCAACGATGTCCGCGACGTCGATCTGACCCGCGTTCACTATCTCAGCGGCCCGTTCGGCGTCGATGGCGCGGAACCCGGCGACCTGCTGGTCGTCGACATTCTCGACCTCGGTGCGAAACCCGACTCGGAATGGGGCTTCAACGGCCTGTTCGCCAAGGAAAACGGCGGCGGCTTCCTGACCGAGCATTACCCCGAAGCCAGCAAGTCCTGCTGGGATTTTCACGGGATCTACACGACGTCGCGCCACATTCCGGGCGTGCGTTATCCCGGCATCATCCATCCCGGCCTGATCGGCTGCCTGCCGGACCACAAGCTGCTCGCCGAAGCCAACCGGCGCGAAGCCGAACTGGTGGCGACCGATCCCGGCCGCGTTCCGCCACTGGCAGCGCTGCCCTATGCCGACACCGCATTGATGGGGCAACTGAAGGGCGACGCTGCCAAGAAGGCCGCCGCCGAGGCATGGCGCACGGTTCCGCCGCGCGAACATGGCGGCAACTGCGACATCAAGAACCTGTCGCGCGGCTCGAAAGTCTATTTCCCTGTTTATGTGAAGGGTGGCGGCCTCTCGATGGGCGACATCCATTTCTCGCAGGGCGATGGCGAGATCACCTTCTGCGGCGCCATTGAGATGGCCGGCTGGGTCGACATCAGCGTCGATGTCATCAAGGGCGGCATGGCGAAATACGGTGTCATCAACCCGATCTTCAAACCGAGTCCGATCGACCCGCATTTCGATGACTATCTCATCTTCGAAGGCATCTCGGTCGATGAGCACACCGGCGAACAATATTACCTCGACGCCCATGTCGCCTATCGCCGGGCCTGCCTCAACGCGATCGAGTATCTCAAGAAGTTCGGCTATTCCGGCGAGCAGGCCTACATGATCCTGGGAACGGCGCCGGTGGAGGGGCGCATTGCCGGCATCGTCGATATCCCCAACGTCTGCGCCACGCTGGCCATACCGACGGCGATCTTCGACTTCGACATAAACCCCAATGCGCTCGGGCCGAAGAAGCAGAACTTCAAGGCAGACGTCGCCAAGACGAGTTGATCAGACCGCACAACAACAATGAAGCGACGGTCAGGCCCTGCCCTGGCCGTTGCTCTCCTGGGAGGGGGTTTCATGCTGCTCGGATTTGCCTTGCTTTATGTCGGCGCAGTCCTGTTTCTCAACGGGCTTTGGCTTCTCGGAAAAATCGAGGACCGGGAAATCATCGTCATCAATGTCGTCTCCGGTTTCGTGACGCTGTCCGCGTCGCTGGCCTGGGCGTTCGGTCCCAATGCCGACGCGGCCTCCATCAAGGGTGCCGCGCTGACGATCCTGTTTTCGGCAACCTATTTCTGGGTGGCGTACAACAGGGTGGTGAAGGTGGACGGACGCGGCCTCGGCTGGTTCAGCCTGTTTGTCGCCATCACCACCATTCCGGTGTCTGTGCAAGGGCTTTCCTCCGCCCAGACATCGACCGATTTCTGGCTGGCGTCCAACTGGGTGATCTGGGGGATCCTGTGGTTCCTGTATTTCCTGTTGCTCGCAATGCAGCGGCCGATCCTGCGCCTGACAGCGGTCGTCACGCTGCTGGCCGGCATCGTCACCGGCTGGTTGCCAGGTTTCCTGCTGCTGGACGGCAAGCTGTGATGCCGGCTTGGCGCACCGCGCGGCAACACGATTGATCGCGTGCGGGCGGGCAAGGACTGGCGGCCCGCCCATTTTCTAGATTCATGACTTTTGGGGAGACTGGCAATGCCGCTCTACAACTACGTTTGTAACGATTGTGGACCGTTTGAAGAATGGGTGTCGATGCAGGATGCGCTCAAAGCCTGCGCATGCCCGCAATGCGAAGAACAGAGCAACCGGGACATGGCTACACCACGCCTCAGCCTGATGAACGGCAAACTGCGCGGTGCCCTTACACGTTCGGAAGCAAGCGGCAGCGAGCCGAAGGTGGTGAAGAAGGCACATCTCGCCGGTTGCGGTTGTGCCTTGTGCAAGATCGGCAACAAGCCGACGCCGACCCGCAAGAAGTGGATGATCGGCCACTGAGCGCGAGAGCACCCGATGGCCGGCACGTCGGGTTGCTCCTGTTCCGGGGGGCGGCACAGGAGGCTGCCCCCGGATGCCGGTCAGCACATCTGCGGACTTCCCATATCGATATCGATGGGTCTCGAATGGCGGATAATCCCAATGTCCGTAGATAGACATAGGAGAGCAAGCGTAACCCCTGCCCTCCTGGGAGATTCGTCAGAGGCTTCACGAAACCGCGAATTTTACCGTCACGCCGCGCTGCCGAAAGTAAGCTTGCATCAGCTTTCTACCGGAACGGTTGCTGTGCGCGAGCCTGGCCGGGTCAAATATCGCCTCTTTTAGGCCTTCCCGCGCCAACGCTGACTTGAGAATCGCGATATGCGCATCAATATCCGCATTGTCCGCTTGGATCGATTCATAAATGCGGTTTTTTGCTTCAGCTACGGTCGGTTCGCTCACAGAGACACTCCTGTTTGTAATTTAGGTGGCGCTTACCACGTTTTTCGCCTTGCCCCTACGGCATATCGTCAAACCACCGGCGTGATCATCAATCACAAAGTCCCGTGGCATTGCATCGCGCCAGGAAAACCCATGCAGAACGGCTATATATAGAGTGAGTTTCAATGGTCGGATGCCCGACGAACTGCTGAACGAGAGCCTGTTCTTCGGCCTCGATCATGCCCGCAGTGCCATGGCCGAGTGGGCAGATGACGTCCACCATTTCCGGCCGCACTCATCGCTCGGATACCAGGCCCCGGCAGACTATGCCGGGTCCATCGCCGCAACCGGCTCCAACGCTGCGCAAGATGAAAGCTTCGCGTTTCCGTCGGATGCTCCCGCCGTGCCACTTGGCGTAGTCAGAATTGATCAGAATCGCCGAGGCTCTAGTCGCAGCTGGATGAGATTCAGTGGCAGGTCACTGGGTTTCCGTCTCCGTTACCGATTTCGTTAGCATTCTACGGATGTGGCTGGCGGCGTGGAAAAGGCCGTTTGTTTTGGCGGCGTCAAACGCAGAAAGCCCTCCCCGCTGGAAAGGCTTTTAGATTTGGTTGCGGAGGCCTGAGTACACAGAGACTGGTAAGGGCATGGCTCTTGAACCGACGCGACCTGTAACCCTCGACTTTTTGACTGCTTATACCGTTGAATATACATCACAAAGTCGAGCTTCAAGAGTTTGCAACATGCCTTCGTATTAGAGAGAGGTCGCGAGAGCAGTCGCCGCTATCGCGACATCTCGCCGCGGCCAGCTACGAGGAAATCACGCAGCAATCACTGCAGCGTTGTTGTCTGGCGCTGCTGCCCTCTCATGCTTAATGCCTTCTGCGTTTTCCAGCATGATGCGCAGGATCGACGGAAGGGCCCGCTTGAAAGCCTGCACACAGGTGGGATCGAACTGGGACCCCGCTCTTCCAAGAAAATATGCTCCACCGCCTTCTCGACACTCCAAGCTTCCTTGTACGGGCGGGCGGTGGTCAGCGCATCGAAATTGTCTGCAAGGGCAACGATACGTCCCGAAAGGGGGATTGCCGATCCTGTCAGTCGCAGCGGATATACCTGACTATCCCACCGTTCGTGATGGCTCCCGGCGATTTCGGCGGCCAATTGCAGGAGGCTCGACTTGGATTCATGCAGGATATCGCAGCCCACTGTGTGTGCTTCTGCATTTCAGCAAACTCCTGCTCGGTCAGCATACCCTTCGTGAGCAGCACAGCATCCGGAATGGCGACCTTTCCGATGTCGTGCATGGGAGAGGCGAGCCTGATGTCCGAACAGAGCGTCGTAGGCAGGCCGAACTCCAGCGCGATGGCCTCGGAGTATTCACCAACACGCTTGGTATGCTTTGCCGTTTCCGCATCTTTGTAGCTCGCGGCAAGCGTGAGCCGCTCGATGATCTCCTCCTCGCGGGAACGTAGTTCAGATACCGCCTTGTCGACTTCGGCTCTCAGCCACGCGGCCTTGTCGGCGAGCTTATTTTGCGCATCGACGAGTGCAACGAGGTTGCGCATCCGCGCCTGGAATTCGAGCGGATTGACAGGCTTCGTCAGAAAATCGATCGCGCCGGCGTCAAGTGCAGCCATGCGAACCGCTGTATCGCCATCTTGTTCCTTTGCCCGATACGGGCCTCATCCTGAAACCAAATCTCTATGCGTTTTCCTCGGGCCGCTCCAGTGGCAGAGATTGCCCCTGGAGCGCAAGGCGAAGAAACGGCGGCCTGCGAAGTATTTCCCGGCGTCCTGACAAGCTGTCGTCCCTGGTCATAGGTAGGCGAGTTTCACCCGGAGCGGGCTCCCCGCGCCGGGCTGATGCAGTTTTCCCTTGAGACCGTTTTGGTCTCATGATATAGGTGACAGATGAGGATCATTGCCCGCCGCACCTTGCGCGAATTTGTCGAAAGCCTCGCGGGGCAGAAAGAGCAGCCAGCCGTCAAGGCCGCGCTCGATGCCTGGTTCGACGAAGTCAGCAAGGCGCAATGGGCAAGCACCGCCGATGTGAAGCGGCTCTACGCGACGGCGAGCATCGTCAGCGCCGAGCGGATCGTCTTCAACATCAAGGGCAATGACTACCGCCTTATCGTGTCGGCGGACTTCGAGAAGGGTATCGTCTGGATCAAGTGGCTGGGCACGCATAAGGCTTATGACAGGATCGACGTGAAGGAGATCGAGCATGGCAACTGACCTGAAGCCGATCCGCACGGAAGCGGATTACGAAGAGGCGCTGGCCGAGGTCGAACGGCTGTGGGGCGCCAAGAGCGGCACGCCGAAAGGCGACCGGCTGGACGTGCTGGCCACGCTGATCGACGCCTACGAGACGAAGCACTATCCGATGGACCCGCCCGATCCGGTGGAAGCGATCCGCTTCCGCATGGAGCAGCAGGGGCTCACCCGCAAGGACCTGGAGCCGATGATCGGCCCGCGCAACCGGGTGGCGGATGTGCTGAACCGCAAGCGCAGCCTGTCGATCGACATGATCCGGCAGTTGCACAGCAGCCTCGGGATTTCGGCCGAGGTGCTCATCCGGCCGAGCCGGATGGACAAGGTTGCGTAGGAGTGATCGCCGATGACCCGCATTGCCCTCTACGCCCGCTATTCGTCCGACAATCAGCGCGAGGCGTCGATCGAGGACCAGTTCCGTATCTGTCGGGAGCGGGCGAAGCGCGAACAGTGGAAGATCGTCGGCAGCTACAAGGATGCGGGCATCTCGGGCGCGAGCATGATCCTGCGTTCCGGCATCCAAGCGCTTCTGCAGGACGCGCAGGCGGGTCAGTGCGATATGGTGCTGGCCGAAGCGCTGGACCGCATCTCGCGTGACCAGGCCGACGTCGCCACCTTCTACAAGCACCTGAAGTTCGCCAGCGTGCCGATTGTCACGCTGGCCGAGGGCGAGATCAGCGAGCTTCATGTCGGGCTGAAGGGCACGATGAACGCGCTGTTCCTCAAAGACCTCGCGGCCAGACGCGTCGCGGCATCCGTGGGCGTCTTTGCTACGGCTACAAGGTCGTGAAGCAGCTCGACGCGCGCGGCGATCCAATCCGGGGCGATCGCGAGATCAACGAGACCGAGGCGATTGTGGTGTGCCGTGTGTTCCGCGACTTCGCCGCCGGGATCGCGCCGCGCACCATTGCCCGCACCCTGAACGAGGAAGGCGTGCCCGGCCCCGGCGGCAAGCCGTGGGGTGACACGACGATCCGCGGTCATGTGAAGCGTGGCACCGGCCTCGTGAACAACGAGCTCAATATCGGCCGCCTCATCTGGAACCGGCTTCGCTATATCAAGGACCCGTCGACGGGCAAGCGCGTGTCGCGGCTGAACCCGGAATCGGAATGGATCGTCAAGCACGTCTCCGAACTCCGCATCGTCGACGACGAACTCTGGCAGTCCGTGCGCGCGCGTCAGGGCGAGATCGCCGAGAAGTTCGTCAACCTCGCCGAGGGCGTGCGCAAGCACCACAAGAACAACAAGCTTAACGGCGCGCGCAGGCCGCGCACACTGCTGTCCGGCCTGATCTTCTGCGGCTGCTGCGATGGCCCCTACTCGCTTCGCGGCCCGCAGCGCTATGCCTGCTCGAACCACATCAGCAAGGGTACCTGCGAAAACAGCCGAAGCATCCGCCAGGACGAGTTGGAGGTCCGCCTGCTGGCCGGCCTGAAGGACCGGCTGATGGCGCCGGAGATCGTCGAGGACACCATGCGTGCCTGTACCGAGGAAACCAACCGGCTGAACCGCGACCGCCGCTCGAATGGCGATGCCTGGAAGGCGGAACTGCTGAAGGTCGAGAAGCAGATCAGGGGCATCAGCGAGGCGATCAAGGCTGGCATGTTCCATCCGAGCATGAAGGGTGAGATGGACACGCTGAAGGCGCGCAAGGAGGAGTTGACCGCCCTCCTCGCTGGGGCACCCGTGGACGCGCCCCACATCCTTCCGAGCGCGTCGGCGATCTATGCAAAGAAGGCCTCGGCGCTGACCAAGGCCTGAACCAGGCCGCGGAACGGCAGCAAGCCTCCCTTACCCTGCGCGCCCTGATCGAGAAGATTGAGCTGACGCCCTGACCTGAGCCCCAAGTTTCCTCCAGCGTTTCGGAGAGTCTTGGGTTTTCTGCTCTGAGCCCAAAGCTTGGACCGCCGGGAGCTGGAGTTTTCCGGCTCTGATCACGATGACGGGCTGGTTGCGCCGCCGGGATTGTGCAGGGCAATCGGGACGTTATACCCGATCGCCGAGTGAGGACGTTCTTCGTTGTAGTATCGACGCCAAGTCTCCAACTTTTCGCGCGAATCCGCAAGGCTCAGAAACCAGTGGGCGTTCAGGCATTAGGACCGCAGCTTGCTGTTGAACGCCTCGATGAAGCCGTTGTCGGTCGGCTTGCCGGGTCGCGAGAAGTCCAGGGTGACGTTGTTGGCATAGGCCCACAGGTCGAGATCGCGGGAGATAAATTCGCTACCATTGTCCACCCTGATCGTCTTGGGATAGCCGGCCTGCCGGCAGATGCCTTCCAATGTCTGGACCACATCCTCGCCTCGGTAGGTGAAGCGGGCATCGGCTGCAGGGCAGAAGCGCGAGTGCGTGTCGACCACGGTCAGGATGCGCAGCTTCTTGCCTGTCGCGAGCTGGTCGTGAACGAAGTCCATCGCCCAGACGTCGTTCGGCCCGACCGCTTCCTGGCGATCGTCTCTGAGCTTCGCCTTCACCCGGCGCTTGGGATGTTTGTTGCGCAGCTGAAGTCCTAACTCGCTGTAAATCCTGCGTGTCTTCTTCATGTTGATCTTCCATCCATCACGGCGCAAGTGAACATGGACACGCCGGTAGCCATACCGCACGCGTGTCTCACAAATCTCCTTGATGCGTCTTTCGAGTGGGGCCTGTCCGGTTCGGCGGGGCTTGTAGTGGTAAGTAGACGTATCGAACCTCAGGACCTTGCAAGCCCGTCGGATCGATATGCCCCAATCCACCAGCATCCCGTCGATCAGCTTTCGCTGGCGGACAGGCCTCAGAGCTTTCGCCGGATGACGTCCTGGAACATCTCGCGGTCCAGCGTCAGATCTGCGACAATCTTCTTGAGCCTGGAATTCTCGTCCTCAAGAGCCTTCAGCCGGCGCATCTCGTCGGGCAGTAGCCCAGCGTATTTTTTGCGCCAATTGAAATAAGTCGCTTGGCTGATGCCCGCCTTGCGGCAAATTTCTGCCACCGGCACCCCGTCATCGCCCTGCTTCAGAATGAACGCTTTCTGAGCGTCCGAAAACTTCGATGCCTTCATCGCTTCCGCTCCTGTTCCCAGCCGGGAATTTAACGCGGAAAACTCCAGTTATGAACGATCCAGTTTTTTGGGATCAGAGCAGCCCAGCCCGGAACGGGGCGAGATTCTCGCCACGCTGCATGGTGAACTTGGCACGATCCTCAATTGGGTTGAGCGGCAAGCCATTGGAAAGGCTGCCAAAACGACAAAACCCGCCGCTGATGCGACGGGTTTGTTAGTATCGGTGGTTGCGGGGGCAGGATCTAATCTTCACTTGCGCCCCGAGCAAGTAAAGATGGTTGCGGGGACGGGCAAACATCACAACTTGCTCTTCGAAGCAGACGCATGACCTGTAATATCTGCCCGCGCAACGCGTAGTTGCTACCTTGTCCGCAGTTTTCGAAGGTCAATTCAATACGTCTCAAAACGAGTCGATTACGCTCAAAATTCGTATACAGCCTCATCAAAATCAACCCCGAGCGAGAATAAGGTAAGCGAAATATCCGATGTAGCAGCAGACGAAGCCCGCGCCTTCGGCCCGGGAAAGTCTCTTGCCGCTGAGAAAGGCCGGAACACAAAGCAGCGTGGCCGCCGCCATGACGGGGATGTCGACGGAGATCAGGTTGTCCTCCACCGACATCGGATTGCCTGGAACCAACATGGTCAGGCCCAGGATAACAGCGATGTTATAGAAGCCGCTGCCGAGAAGGTTACCGACGGCGATGTCGCGTTCGTTGCGCATCGTCGAGACGATTGTCGTCACGAGCTCGGGGCTCGACGTGCCGATAGCGACGATGGTCAGGCCGATGCGGGCCTCGGAGACCTGCAGCCGGCGGGCGAGTTCGGTCGATCCCCAGACGAGCCAGTCGGCGCCTGCAACGATTATCGCAATCCCGACAACCATGGCTACTGCGCTGATCGATCCTGCGTGCGGATCCTCCCGCACCCTACGAGGCAGGGCAGGCAACTCTTTCTCGGCCTGGGAGATTCTCTTGCGCGCACTCCGGACGATCAGGATCGTATAGCCGACCCCGCCAAGCAGAAACATGATGCCCTCGGTCCGCGATAGGGAGCCGTCTGCTGCTAAAGCCCAGAAGGCCGCTGCGGCGACAACCATTGCAGGAAGCTCAAACCTGAGCGAGGCGGGCTCCAAGACCACGGGTCTGAGGAGCGCGCACAAGCCAAGGATAAACAGCAGGTTGAAGGTGTTCGTGCCGGCGATGTTGCCGACCACCAATCCTCCCTCTCCTGACAGGGCGGCATCGATGCCAACGGCAAGCTCCGGCGTGCTCGTTCCGAATGCGACGACTGTAAGTCCGATGACCAGCGGTGAAATGCCAAGCTGGCGCGCGAGCGTCGAACCGCCCCGCACCAGCATTTCGGCTCCGCCGACGAGAGCCAGCAGGCCAGCTACCGACCAGATAATTGCGACCGTCACAGCATTCCCTCCGGCGCGAGCGCCGAACGAGCAGCTGAGCTCACGTTCCGGTCTGCGACCACCTCCCGGATCAGCCGATCTCACCCACAGGCTGGATATATGTCACGGTAAGATGATCGGGGAACTTCAACGCCGTTTTGACGGCTGTCCGGTCCACGGTACCCAAAAGGCACGTGCCGAGCCCTTCTGCGGCGCAGAACAGATAGACATTCTGCGCCATGATGGCCGAGTTGACGCGTGCGGCGATGACCAGTTCTTCTGGCGCGGACGTCGCGATATCGCCGGCGGCGGCCGCCAGCTTCTCGCCGTCCGAAACATAGATCAGCACGACCGGTGCACGCCGCACGAACGCCGTGGGGCTGACATCGGCGCGGATATCCGCATCGGACACTTTTTCGAGTGTATTGGCAGCAGAATTGTAGAGGCTGACGCCATCCTCGAGGGCGACATAGATGTCGACGTCCTTCGAGCCGTGCCAGGCGGGTGCTGTGGTCTTGCCTTCGTCCGGGCGGTTCACGCCATTGGCTGCCCACAAGACTTCCAGCACTGTTTCGCGGGGAACGTCGGCACGCCCGAAGCGCTTTGTCGAGCGGCGCTGCTTAAGAGCCTCCTGCACCGAGACACTGGCGGCACCGCCTGCGGGCGTCTGTGCGTTGGCCGCACCGACGATGCCAGCGGATGCGGCGGCACTGGTTCCGGCGAGAAAAAGCCTTCTCGAAAGCTGTTGTGTCATGATCTGTCCTTTCCTTTTTGTGAAGAGTGTCAGCTCATGTCCATTGCCGCGAAAGGGCATTGAGGACGTCGGTACGGCTGATCTGGCCAACAAGGCGGCCATGGCGAACAACGGGGAACCGTCTGAACGAGCTTGCAACGAAACGCTCGCAGGCTTCGACGATATCGATGCCCGCATCGAGCGTTTCGAGCTCGGTACTCATATAGTCGGCGACGCTGCCGCCCCATTGTTTGTAATAGGAGGCGTTGAGCGCGGCCTTCAGGCAATCGCGCTTCGACAGGACGCCGACGAGATCGCCCGCGTCGTCGATCACGCATGCGCCCGACACTTCGTTCTGCATCAGGACGGAGACGGCGCGCACGATTTCCATGTCCGGAGTCAGCGTGATCAGGTCGGTGCGCATATGATCGGCAACCGTGTCGAGCTTCATCGTTTCATTCCTCCGGGTCTTTCGCACGCTTGGCACTTGCCGCCGCAGGCCGCGCCACCGCACGATCCTTTCAGTGGCGCGCGGCCGGCAAGAAGGCCGGCGGACAGCGCCAGCATGGCGACCCCGGTCAGAAGAATGGCGGCGATAACCGTCTGCATGTCTCATGCCCTCCCGTGATCGACGAAGAGCCTGTTGGCTCTGACTTCGAGGCCGTCCGGGTTTCGCAGCAGATAAAGCACGGGCAGACGATTGGCGGTGGCGAAGGCAAGGCCGCGTTCGGACCCCATCACCAGAAGCGCTGTCGCAAATGCATCGGCCTCCAGCGCCGTCGGGGCCAGGACGGAAACCGAGGCAACGCTGTTGTGAACCGGCTCGCGGGTGGCGGGGTCGATCGTATGACTGTAGCGGCGGCCGGCAATCTCATAGGCGTTGATGGCGTCACCCGAGGTGGCCATCGCCATGTCTGTCAAGGGAAGTGCCGTATGGATGCCCGTGCGTAGCGGATCTGCAATGCCCACGCGCCAGGGAGCGCCGTCAGGTCTCCGGCCGCGGGCAGAGACTTCACCTCCCACCTCGATCAGGAAACCAAGCACGCCCTGCGCAGCCAGGTGTTCTGCAAGCCGGTCCACGGCGTAGCCCTTGGCAATGCCGCACAGATCGAGCGACAGTTCCGGCTCCGCCTTGGATAGGCCTTCGGCGCCGAGGGCAAAAGCGATATGAGGACCGGATTGCCCCGATGCGATCGGCCCGAAACCGTAACGATGGACATCTGGCCCGACGCCCGGATCGAACGCGCCATCGGTCAACCGCGCGATCTCCAGGGCTTTGCCAGCGACGGTTCTAAATGGAACGGAGACTGCGAACGGTGCAGTGCTCGAGCGATGGTTGAATTGAGAAAGCTCAGAATCGGCGCGAAACGGGCTCATCGACTGATCGATCCCCGCCAGTATTTTTCGCAGGTCCGCACCAAGCCCACCGGCATCGGCGTCAGCGGGTACGGTGACCTGCCATCTCGTGCCGAAGGCGCGACCGGAGATGCGCACCAAATCGCCAGCATCGGCCCACGCGAATGACGCCATGGACATCAGTCCAGCCAGGCCACCCAGTCCAAGCAAAATGTCGCGCCGAGTCTTCATGCTCCTAGATCCCGAAATCGTCATTGAAGATGCTTTCGCGTTCGACGCCGCATTCATCGAGCATCGCGTAGACGGCTTCGATCATCAGTGGCGGTCCGCACAGGTAATATTCGCAGTCCTCCGGCGCCGAGTGATCCTTGAGATAGGCCTTGAAGACGACGTCGTGGACGAAGCCCGTCTCGCCTTCCCAGGCGTCGTTACGGGCAGGCTCCGATAGAGCCGGCACCCAGCGGAAATTCTGGTAGCGTCGCGCAAGCTCATCGAATTCTTCGGCGTAGAACAGTTCACCCCGGCTGCGCGCGCCATACCAGAAGCTGATCTTGCGCCGGCTTCCCTGCCGTTCAAGCATGTCCGTTATGATGGCACGTAAGGGGGCCATACCGACGCCGCCGCCGATGAAGACCATTTCGCGCTCGCTGTCCTGAGCCCCGAAGTGACCGTAAGGACCGGCAACTTCGACGGCGTCGCCTTCGCGCAGCCCGAACAGCCACGACGAAACGATGCCGGGAGACGCCTGCGGTTTGGCAGGCGGCGGCGTGGCCAGACGGATGTTGAGGACGATCAGGCCAGCATCACGGGGCCGGCTGGCGACAGAATAGGCGCGAGAGACCGACTGGGAGCTCTGTGACGAGAGCTTGTCTATGCCGAGCTTCTTCCATTCGGCGGCGTGCTGCGGCTCCAGCGCGATGTCGGAAAAGTCGAGGCGGTAGGCAGGTGCCGTGACCTGAACGAAATTGCCCGCGCGAAAGTCGAATTGCGCACCCTCCGGCAGGGCGAGCACGATTTCCTTGATCAGCGGTGTGACGCTGCGCGATGACGCCACGCGGCATTGCATCGTGGTGATGCCGAGGACCTCGTCCGGCACGGTGACAGCGACATCGTTTCGCACGACGATCTGGCAGGCGAGGCGCGTTCCCGCCCGAACGTCGGCAGGCGAAAGTCGAGCGCGCTCCGTCGGCAGCGGGTCGCCTGTTCCCGAAACCCCGCTCACCCGGCACAAGCCGCAAGTTCCGGCGCCCGCGCAACCCGAGGGTACGGCGACGCCGTTGGCGTTAAGGATGTCGAGCAGTTTGAAGTTAGCCAAAGCCGCGATCTCGCGCTTACCATTGACGGTGACCGCGACAGGCCGTGACGGCAGCAGATAGTCCCGGACCGTATGGACAAGAGCTGCAAGTACGACGAGCAGCACGGAAATGAAGCCGATGCCGAGCAGGATCTCCGTCATAGCACGCGCACTCCCACGAAAGCGGAGAACGCCATCGACAGAAGGCCCGTGACGATGAAGGCGATGCCGAGGCCCTGCAAGCCTTCGGGAACGTTGGCGTAGCGCAATCGCTCGCGGACCGCCGCCAGCGTGACGATCGCAAGCGCCCAGCCGATGCCTGTGCCGACGCCGTAAACCGTGCTTTCGGCAAGGTCATATTGCCGCTCGACCATGAACAGGCTGCCGCCGATGATGGCGCAGTTGATGGCGAGAAGCGGTAGGTAGATGCCAAGCGCGCTATAAAGAGCGGGCACGTAGCGATCGAGCAGCATTTCGATGATCTGCACCATCGCCGCGACGATGCCGATGAAGGTGATGAGCCGCATGAAGCCGAGATCGACATCCGGCAGGCCGGCCCAGCCGAGTGCACCTGCGCTGAGAACATGGGCATGCAGCAGATAGTTCAAGGGGACGCTGATCGACTGCACCACGATCAGCGCCACGCCCACGCCGAATGCCGTTTCCACGCGCTTGGAGACGGCGAGGAAGGTGCACATGCCGAGGAAGAAGGACAGCGCCAGATTCTCTTCGAAAATGGAGCGCTGGAACAGTTCGATCATGTCTCCGCCGCCCTTTCCTGCTCGCGCAGCTCGAACTCGGGCGCTTCCGTCTGGGCCGGTCGCAGGCTGCGAACGGCCCAGACGAGAAGCCCCAGAATGATGAAGGCGCTCGGTGCGAGCAGCATCAGGCGCAGCGGCTGATACCAGCCGCCGTCGGCGACCAGCGGCAGCACGCCGATGCCGAACAGGCTGCCCGAGCCGAACAGTTCGCGGATCGCCGCGACCGTCAGCAGGACGAGGCTGTAGCCCAGCCCGTTGCCGACGCCGTCCACCATGCTGGGTAACACTGGATTGTGCAGCGCATAGGCTTCGGTGCGGCCGAGCACGATACAGTTGGTCGCGATCAGCGACACGAACACCGTCAGCCGCTGGCTCATCTCATAGGCAAAGGCCTGCAGAAACTGGTCGGCGACGATGACCAGGGAGGCGATGATGGTGATCTGCAGGATGATGCGGACGGAGGACGGGATATGGCGGCGGATCGCGCTGATGATGCCGGCCGAAAGGCCGAGCACGACGGTCAGGGCGATCGACATGGTGAGAGCGGTCGACATCGATGTCGTGACCGCGAGCGCCGAGCAGATGCCGAGAATGTGCACGGTGACAGGGTTCTTGTCGACGAGAGGGTCGGTCAGGTTGCGGAAGGCGATCGTCACCGGATTTCTCCTTTCTTCAATTTGTCGAGGAAAGGTCCAAAGCCGTGCTCGCTCATCCAGAATTCGAGCATGTCGGAGATCGCATAGCCGGTGACGCTGGCCCCGGAGATGCCGTCGACCTCGTAGGGGCCGCTGGCATTTCCGCGCACCACGGAAATAGCGAAATCGCCATCGTCGAAGATGCGCTTGCCCGCCCATTGCGCCTGCCAGCCATCCTCGGCGATACGAGCGCCGAGGCCCGGCGTTTCTCCCTGTTCGTAGACAGTGAAGGCGGCGACCGTGTCGAGATCGGCTTCCAGCGCCAGATAGGCGCGGATGGTCGACTGATATCCCGCGCCGCGAACCGGAAGCACGACGAGCGCCAGATCGTCGCCGCGGCGCAGAAGGTAGACGAGCGCGTGATTCTCACGGCGGCCGAGACCCGCGAGGTCGTCCGCGCGTGGTACGGTCGTGCTTCTTTCAGTATCCGCCGCCGCGGCGCGCTGATCGAAGCTCGCCGGGTCGATATCGGCGGCGACCGTTCCGCTGGCGAGGTCGATGACGAGTGTTTCGACGCCGCTCGCGCCGGATTCCTTTAATATCTCGCCGATCCCGGGCAGGTTCTCCAGCATTGCGACCATGCGGCCCTGTTGCTGGGCGGCGATATTGGCCTGCTGGATCGGACGCAGGGTGACAGTCGCGACCGAGACGGTCACGCCGCAGCCGATGGCCACCAGCAGCGACATGCCGATCGTCTTGACGCGATCGGTGTTCGGCCGGTCCAGAAAGCCGCGCCAGAGACCTGATCGACGGCTGCCGGGAGGGGTATCAGCCATATCGCCTCGCCCTCCGTTTCACATGGACGGTCACGACCAGGAAGTCGATCAACGGCGCAAAGATGCTGCTCATCAGGATGGCGAAGATCGCGGCTCCGAAAGCCGAGCCGGCCTGCGAGAAAAGGCCGATGAGCAGGCCGGTCAAGATCCCCTGTGCCCAGCGGCCGGGATTGGTGGCGGCGGAGCAGACCGGATCTGCCGCCAGGAAAAGGATAGCGCAGCCGATGGCGCCCGAGAGCAGGAGAGACGCGACGTCCTGACCCTGCATCCAGCTGGACAAGACCATTGCACCGACAATGGCAAGCAGCAGACGCCATGACGCCTGCCCGCTGAGGAGCAGGAGAAGCGCTGCCGGCGCCAGGGCGGCGACAGGAATGTCGGGACCAGTCCGATAATCGAAATCGGTGAAGGAGAACATCAGGAAAGCCAGTGCCGCGACTGCCGGATGCACGAAATTGCGTCCGCGTCCGCCAAACACCTGTTCGGCGATCACCACGCCGAAGCTGATCCCCAGAGCCAGTTGCCAAAGCGGCGCGTCGACAGGAACGAGGAGCGCGATCAGGGTGGCGGTGATTATGCCGTCGAGCCCGATCCCGATGCCTCGCACGCGGGCGAAAACAAACTGCCAGCCGACCGTCACGACGAGAGCCAGCAATAGCCGTATGGCGAAGGCTGAACCGGCGAAGGAAAGTATGAGCGCAACCGGCGCAATCAGGCCCAGAAGCGCGGGCATAACCGCGCTGGCCAATGGGATATGTGCGAAGCGCCCGGCGCGCAAATCCTGCAGAAAAGCGGTCATATCGCCTTCTCCAGCTCATCGAGCGTCGCCCTCAGCAAGGCTCCGTAATCCGTGCCGGAACCGTCGACATGGCCGAGCAGGGCGAGGTCTTCCTCGACGATCTCCAGCGCCCCGAGTTTCGCGGCCGCTTCCACATCGCCGGTGCTGATAGCGCGCAGAAACGGCGCAGGCAGGATCCCGCAGGGTGCGGCCCGCTCATGGACGGCGTTGGGGATAAGCGGCGCAGGAAACCGCTCACCGGATGAGGTAAGGTAACGGGCGACGAAGGAGCGGCGGGCTGGATGTCCGTGCGGCATGGCAGTGGCCTGCACGTCATAGCGCCGCAGGAAGTGCTCGACCATGCCGCAGAGTGGGGAGCCTGACAACAACTGGACTGCGGGGCTCACGAGCGTGCCCTCGAACAGATCGCGCAGATTGGCTCCTGGAGGCACAAGAGCCAGACGCGGCGTGCGGGTTCCCGGGCCCGTCAGTGCGACGACGCGCTGCGTCCAGATCCGGCCCGTATCCAGAAGACAGCCGATCGCGATCACATCCTAATAGCCGATATGCCAGACCATCCGGGTGGCATCGACAGGGTGAATGTGATGGATATGCGTTCCTGCAAGTCCTGCCGGATGCCTGCCGGAGAAGGCGACCGATTTGGTGCCGTCCACCACAGGTAGCGACGCATCATTGCCATGACAGATGTAAACCGGGCCGTCGGTGAGGTGGCACAGCGCCGCGGCACCCAAACGGAACCATGTTTCGAAGCGTTTTATGACCGGCGCCGGATCGCCCGCCAGCGGCGCCGTGTCCATGGCGGTGAGGAAGATCGCGTCGGGGATTTTTGCGGGATCGGCGATCCGCCCGAACGGGCGAGTGCGAAAGGACTGCCAGCAACCGCTCGTCATCAGAAGCGACTGCATTGCTTCTCGATCCGGCTGCGCGGGCCGGTCGAATCGGATGCCATCATCCCCATCAATATCGATGACGATCGAATCGAGGCTTCTGCGCCGGCCATGTGAGATTGCCCGGACCGTTCCGGAAAGGGGGGCAGTGTAGCTAAGGTCGGGGCGTCGACGGTCCGTAAAAAGCCGCTGCCCCGCTAGCACGCATTGCCCTTCCGCGACGTCGAAGATGGGGCGCAGGTCAGGATAGTCATCGCCAAGAAGCGCAGCCGAGCGAACCGCAACTTCTTCGTCGATCGTCTCTGCCGGTTTGCCTTCCCACCGAAGATCGATGCCGCCTTTTACCCTCACCTGCAATACTGACGCCCCTCCGATTATGTTCAACTCAACCCGGTTTCGCCCGAAACATTGACGGCCTCCGATAAGATTATGGAGGTCGACGGCAGTGCCATTGATTATGATCAATTTGCAAAGCGATCTGGGTAACTGTGATATGCGCTATAGGTCGTATCGCTGCAGGTACCTTTATCCTGCGATCAACCGAGCGGCGCGGGCTCGGTTGATCGTTCACGACAGGGCCGTTCAATATCCGTCAGGAGCCTGTAACCGTTTGCGAAAGTGCGGCTCGCAATTTCTCTTCCTGTTCCGGCGAAAGCGACGTCTTGAGTACACGACCGCGCAACCCCTCGAACTCCGCCAGCACCTTTTCCGGCTGCACCTTTCGGACAAGCACGAACAATGCCGAGGAGTTGTTCGGGATCGTTTCGCCAAGAGATTTGATGAACGTGTCGTCGATGCCATAGTCAGCGAGCGAGCCGGACAAGGCGCCAACACCAGCCCCCGTCAGGCCACCGATGGCGATGCCGGCAAGCGGATTGAGGAACAAAAGCCCCACCAGACCGCCCCACAACGTGCCCGACAGCAGGCCTGACGCCGCCCCAAGGGTTGTCAGATTAAGGCTCTGCTTGAGATGAACCTTGCCTTCGCCGTCACGAACGACGACGACGGCATCCTCCAGATCGACCAGATACTCTTTTCTCAGGGCGGCGAGTTTGAGAAGCACCTTGTCGGCTTCATCAACCGTATCGAAACCGACGACTATCAGATCGGACATGCTTTGTTCTCCTGTGTTGTCATCACTTTTTCCGTAGCTTCCCGGGCCACCTGCCCTGCCCAGCGATAAGTCTTTATCGCGAGAGAAAGATCGGGACTGTCGGGTTGGCCAGAATGGTACGAGTTGCGCTACCGAAAACGAATTCGGTGATCCGGGACTGCCCGTAGGCGCCCATGACCATCATATCGGCACCAAGCTCTTCTGCCCGGGATAGAATAAGATCACCGGCATTGTCGCCTTCCAGTCGGTCAAGCGTCACCCTGATCCCGTGGCGTGCGAGGTGGAGAGCGATATCGCTTCCGGGATCTTCCCCCAGAAGCCTTGCAACCTTGGGCTCGGGAACAACAACAACGTGAACGGCGCGAGCAGTTGTAAGGAATGCCATTGAATCCGCTATGGCGCGGGCCGCTTCCCGGCTGGCATTCCATCCGATCACGATGGTTTCGGGGATGGCGCTGTCACCTGGCCAGGTGGCAGGCAAAAGGATCGAGGGTCGACCGGAGGCAAAGATGATATCCTCCGAAACCGTAAGAGCTGTCTCCGCACGAGCCGGATCTCGCCCCGTTCCGACGATGGCCAGAGAGGCATGCCGGGCGTGCAACATGAGCGCTTCGCCCGTTTCATGAGAACATATCCGCAGTTCGCAGTTTACACCGCTGGCGGAGGCAATCTCCGAAAGGATCTTCCGAAGCTGCTCTTCGGCGTCGTGTCGGCGCTTCTCGAAAGCGGTTATCATGCTGTCGATCGCAGCCCCCCGGGCGAAGCCATGCGAGGGAGTTGCGATCAAATCTTCCGGCACAAAAGCAACAACGACGTGTGCATCCCATACACGTGCAAGTGAAACAGCATAATCGATATAGACCCGGCAGACAGAAGCTTCCGCTGTGTCGATATAAACGACAATATCTTTTGGCGTATTCATTCCATCTCCCCGTCGCCCGCCTGCTTGACCAACTTAACGATCGATTATCATTAGTCAACAGCTGATGATAAGACCGATGGAGATATGTCCCCTGGCTCAGTTCCAGCCTGCATTCAATTCCTGCGCGATCGCGACAGGTGACCGGATGAGGTCTCCTCGGGCTTGATGCCTTCTGGCGCCTCAATCTCGTTCGTCGGGTGAGGCTCTGCGACTGTGCTCGGAGCAGGCCACTCACAATTCGTCTGATGTTTCTGCACCCGGCGCTTCTTCCGCACCGCCACAGTGAACGACTTTACTTGTTTCATGACGACCTCAGGCTCTGTGTCGTTTATCGATGATCTCGCTTGAAGTCGGCGATCGCCGCAGTGCAAGCGCCAATGCACTCAGGCCGCAACCGGTGATCAGCAGATCGATCGCCAGCAGCGCGCCGATGATCCAGAGGCTGTTGACGGGCCAGCCCATCAGAATGACCATTGAAACGAGGACGGTGGTGGCGCCTGCCGCAACCAGCCAGCCCCAACCCGAAACAGGTCGAACCGCCAGACCTGCGGCAAATCTGACAATGCCTGCGACCAGCAGGCTGAGCGCCATGAGCAGCGTGAGGACGCTGGATGCCAATACCGGATTCCAGAATGTGACAAGGCCCGCCGACACATACAACGCGCCGATTGCGATCAACCCGAGCAAATGGCTCCGACGCTTCATCTGAACGGCGAAGACGATATGCGCCGCACCGGCCAGCAGCATCGTAACGCCCACAAAAAGCACCGAAACGACTGTCGCCAGCAGAAGATTGGACAGGGCGGCAAACGCAATCAAGAGAAGTGCTATGCCTGCGGCCAACAGCCACTGCCATCGCGACCGTAACAGTCGCAGATCGGTGGAATCGAGCATTCTGAAGTTCATGGTCGTCATGGGTTTTTCCTCCTGGAACTGCGGGTGTTCACGCGTGTCAGTTGCCGCCGACGATCTTGCCAGCCAGTATGAACGGGCTTGAAAGAACCGCACCGGCGGAATTGAACACGAAAGCTCCGGCTTGCCTGATGTTTTGCGGGTCGCCAGCGCCATTGCGAGCCGAGAGTTTCGGATAAAGCGCGGCGAGACCGACAAAACGATTGTGTCTGAAGCTATCGGAGGCCTCGACGTCCGATATATCGATCACCTGTACATTCGCCTTGCGCGTTGCCTCCTCGATTTTAGGATCCGTCACGTCGATCCTGCCCAGACGCTGACGTTCGGTAGATAGAAGTTCCGACACCTGCAGTGCCCTGTCGTCCCTGGACACAAGGATGGTCATGGGCGGGTTGAGTGGCCCTATCGCCGCCAATTGCGCTTCAAACACGTCAACGTCGATGTCTGGCGCCGCGAGCACCACCTGCAGTCGGCGGATGACCGCATCCTTGCCTGTAAGCCGAAGCTGGCGCACCGCTTCCGTCGTCAGCCATCCTCCCATGCTGTGGCCGACGAGCGTGATCGGTCCCTGCGTCTGCTTGGCTGCAAGCGTGGTGAGCAGATCCGCCAACTGGTCGCGCGAAAACGTCACCGCATCCTTATCCGCGACGTAGCCGCTCAGAGCCCCTTCGGACGGCCAGGCAAACAGAATCGGAGCGGCGCCAGTGCCGGCATCCGCTGCCATTTGTGCGACGCGATAGACGGCCTCGGTGAAATTGGTGTTGTAGCCATGCACAAACACGCCAACGCTTGGCGGTTTGTCATTGCGTTTGCGCGTGACTTCGGCCTCGAATGTCACCGCGTCGAGGAGCTGCTGGTCTACGGTGACGAAGTCCGTCTTCGGGTTCGGCTTCGATTTCGGCCACTCGACATTGCCGGCCTTGTGACCCGGCGGGATAGATATCCTGTAGCGGATGTAGCTGACCTCACGGCTGCGCCCGGTCGTGTAGACACCGGCCGCGTCGCGCTTTCGCGTGGTTGCGACATAGACGGTAGTCAGCTTCGCCCCCTGGACGGTTTCAGCCGTTTGGGCAAGCAGTTCCGGGCCCGGACGCCCGGCACAGGCTGAAAGCAGGCTTGTCAGGAGAAGAAATACAAGTCGAAGACTGAATTCACGCATTTACTGAAACCAAACAATGTCTAGTGCTGTGGAACCATCGCGCCTTTCGGAACAACAGCGTTCAGGCCTGCCGCCGCTAAAGGCGGCGTCAGTATTTTCGGGGCACCAGATTGTCCCATCCGGCCAGGCCGTGATGTGGAACCCGTTATCGGCGTAGACAACCGAACCGGGGAGCTGCGAGCCGCGCCATCCGGATGAAGGAATGGCAGGACACATCCATGGCCAATGCAAAGCCCTCGGCCGCGCAGCCGGCAGCAATCGACGCTTCGTTGGCGATGCCGACCACAAGGCCACGTATTCCGGACAGACCGATAGTCGCAGTCATTAATCAGCCTCCCAGAACGCTTGAGGCTTCGGCAGCGATCACCTGTTCCTCGTCGGTTGGGATCACGAGCACGGCGAGGCGGCTTGCCGGGCTGCTGATGACTGTCCGGTTCTCAGCGTTCGCGGCCGGGTCGAGATCGATGCCGAGCCACATCAGGCGGGTGCAGATATCGGCCCTGATCGCCGGCTGGTGCTCGCCGATACCGGCCGTGAACACCAACGCGTCGAGCCCGCCGAGCGTCGAGGCAAGTCGCGAGACTTCACCTGCGACACTGAAGCAGAACAGTTCGATCGCTTCCTTCGCTTCCGGCTCTTCACTTTCCAGAAGCGCGCGGCTGTCAGCACTGATGCCGGAGACCCCCAGTAGACCCGACTGGTGATAGAGGAGGTCCTCGATGTCGCTGAGATCGCGACCGGATCTTGCCAGATGCAGCACCACTCCGGCGTCGAGCGCTCCGCAGCGTGTTGCCATCGGCACACCGTCGAGCGTCGAAAACCCCATGCTGGTGTCGCGGCTGGCACCGTTGCACATGGCGCAGAGGCTGGCACCGGACCCCAGATGGGCGACGACGACCTTGCCCGCCGCATGCTCCGGCCAGTTGCGGGCCAGTTCCCCCGCTATCGATCGATAGGAAAGCCCGTGAAAGCCATAACGTTTGATGCCTTCCTCGTGGAGCGCCCTTGGCAATGCGAAGCGTCGCGCGACCTCGGACATGGTGCGATGGAAGGCAGTGTCGAAAGAGGCGGTCTGCCTGAGCTCCGGTCGGAGGCGCGTGATCGCACGGATGAGGCGCAGCGCCTGGGGCTGATGCAGCGGTGCAAGCGGTACGAGCGCCTCCATCTGCGCCATCAGCCGATCATCGATCAGGACGGCACCATCGAACAGATCGCCGCCGTGCACGATACGGTGGCCGATCGCCATGACGCCGGACATGTCGTAATGCCACGAGAGGCGGCCGAAGGCCTCGCTCAAGACATCGTCCAATTCCTCCGCGGCTTCGGCTTCCAGTTCGATGTCGAAGCGATCCGGCCCCTCGGAAAGCTCGAAGCGCAACGGCGTCTTGCGAAAGTCGATCATACCCTTGCCGATGCGTGTGAGCGCACCTTCGGAACGGGTAAAGAGGCCGATCTTGACCGTGGACGAGCCGGCGTTGAAGGTGACAAGCAGTTGCTCGCTCATGGCGTTGCTCCGGTTTGCGGCGCCTGGTTGCGAGCGACGAGGAGCCTTGCGAGCGTTGCCGAGGCGATGCGCGCCGAAAGCGGATCCGAGCGGCTGGTCAGCACGATCGGCACGCGAGCGCCGAGCACGATCCCGGCCGCCGTCGCCCCCGCGAAATAGATCAGTTGCTTGGCAAGCATATTGCCCGCCTCCAGGTCCGGCACGAGCAGAACATCGGCCTCGCCCGCAACCGGCGAGACGATCCCTTTTGTCCTCGCCGCCTCGATATTGATCGCATTGTCGAATGCAAGTGGGCCATCGACGCGCCCGCCGGTGATCTGGCCACGCGCCGCCATTACCGTCAGCGCCGCGGCATCCAAGGTCGACGGCATCTTCGCATTGACGGTCTCGACGGCTGCGAGCACGGCAACGCGCGGCTCCTCGACGCCAAGCGCCCGGAGAAGATCGATGGCGTTCTGGCAGATATCGCGTTTCTGATCGAGCGTCGGCTGGATGTTGATCGCCGCATCGGTAACGATCAGCGGCTTGTCGTAAGCCGGGACATCGAGCGCGAAGACATGGCTGATGCGCCGTTCGGTTCTCAACCCGGAACCGGTCGCGATGACAGCGCCCAGAAGTTCATCGGTATGCAGGCTGCCCTTGACAAGAACCGCGACCTCACCAGCGACAGCAAGCTCCACCGCGCGTGCGGCCGCCGCGTGGCTATGGGCAACATCTTCGATTGCCATATCACCAAGATCGACCTTCGCAGCATCAGCAGCAGCACGGATCTTCGCGACCGGTCCGACCAGCAGCGGCTCGAACAGGCCCTGCTGGCGAACCTCGACTGCGGCCAGGATCGCGCCGGCAGAACAGGGGTGAACGACAGCGGCCCGCACCGGGGGCAGGCTGCGCGCTTCCGCGACGAAGGATTCGTACCGGCTCGCAGATGCCGAGGCCGTGGAGCCAGAGATGGAAGCAGCCTCGGTCCATTCGATGGATTGTTCGGGTGCAAGAACTGTCGCCGTCCCGGTCAAAACAAGCTCACCTTTTTGATTGAAGCAAGTCGTTTCCAGCGCGACCATGCGCGTTTCGGTGTTCTTCTGCCTCACCTTCACGCTTGCCGTGATCGTGTCGCCTGCGGCGACGGGTTTCACGAAGCGGAAGTCCTGCCCGAGATAGATCGTCCCGGGCCCCGGGAATCTTGTGCCGAGGACGAGCGAAACGAGCGCTCCGGTCCAGAGGCCGTTGGCGACGATCTCGTTGAAGAGCGTCGTCGCTTCTGGCGCCGCATCGCAAGAAGCCGGCCAACTCCCGCCAGCCATGGCAGTCAGCAGATCGATATCGTTACGCCCAGCAACACGGGTGAGGCTCGCGGTATCGCCGACCTTGAGATCGGCGAAGGTATGGTTTCTCAGCAAATTGTCCGCCATCGCGCCCTCACTTCTGGAACACATAGGTGCCGGGCGAAGCCGCGATGGGAGGGAGACCCTCCAGTCATCCGTGCCCTCAGCGCCTCGCGCGTCCGATCGATGGTGCGATAGACCTCTGTGCCCAAAGTTTTGTCAGAGATTTGCGTTGCCTCAACGTCCAACCTGCTCAAATCATTCATTGTCGCTCCCGACTGATCGGTAGGGTTGCTGTTGTCTGGCATTCCTTGTCATCGTTCATAAGAAACTCGACGACCTGGGATATCAGGATCGCGAGTTCGTGATCCTTGCCGCTCTTCTGGAGGGCTGACGTGCCGATAACGTCACGAAGGATGCTGACACCGGCCAGGAGAGCGGCGATCATTGACGCGCGCGGCTCGGACACGAGCTGACATTTGGACGCGAACGGCTTGACGAAGCCTTCGTCGATGAGCTCACGAAAGACCCGCGCAGCTTCGGGGCTGGAAAAGGATCGAGCGAGGATGTCGAATGGCCGGATCTCGTTGGCGCCCTTGTCGGCGAGGACGTCCTTTGCCAGTGTCATATGCAACTCGCTCGCCTCTCCGACCAGCCAGACCTCCGGGCGAAGCATCGCCCTGACGGCCTCCCGGAAAAGCTTCTCCTTCGACCCGAAGGATCGATGCACGTAAGCCATGTCGACGCCGACATCGGAGGCAATGTCACGAAGCCCTGTCTCTTCGTAGGAATGTGAGGAGAAGCGCAGGATCGCGGCCTTGAGGATGCGGTCACGCGTTGTGTCTTCCACGACCGGGCGGATAAGTCTGTTGGGCATAATCTCTCCAGATTGACGGTTGAAAGGTTTATCGGCATAAGTGTGGTTAGTCAACAGCGGATGACTTCCCTTTGGCTAACGCTGGAATGGTCTGTTCGTTCCATTCCTGCAAACTCGGAGTACTCACGCCGAATTACTTGGCGGGGATCCGATTCATAGCAATCCTGTTCGGCAGTAACGATCCAAGCGTCGCAACGCCGTCTATCACTTCGCGTCCAATGTCAGGTCAAGATGGAAATCGATGCTTTCTACACATTCACCATTGCTATCACGCTTTTGTTGGTGGGCAAGATCGTCACCGTGAAGACGCCGCTCCTGCGAAAATACTCCATTCCGGAACCCGTGGTTGGAGGACTTCTCTGCACGGTCGTCGTCGCTCTCTTCTATGCGGCGTTCGATAGACGGATCACTTTCGATCTCCAGATGCGTGACTTCCTTTTACTGCTATTCTTTGCCGGTGTCGGATTGAAGGCGGATGTCAAGACATTGCTTGCAGGCGGTCGCCCGCTAGCCATTCTGCTCTCGCTCGCAATCGCCTTCATCCTCATTCAAAATCTCACCGGCGTGGGCATGGCCACGGTCTTCGGCCTTGAAGCGAGGGCCGGACTGATGGTGGGATCAATTTCGCTGACGGGCGGGATCGGTACGACGCTCGCCTGGGCGCCAATTTTCATCGAAAGGCTTGGCATCCCGAATGCTATGGAACTTGGCGTCGCGGCCAACACCATCGGATTGATCGCAGCTTGCATGATCGGCGGCCCGGTCGCTGCTTACCTGATCAAGCGCCATAGCGTCGTCCCTACCCATTCCGCGGAACTCGACATAGGCGCTTCCAATGATGGCCGGCAATCCGGGCTGGATTATTTCTGAGTCCTTTGGGCGCTCCTCGCCCTGAACCTGGCTCTGATTCTCGGTCTCGGCATCAGTCACATTCTCGCTCTCACCGGTCTCAATCTTCCAGGCTTCGTAAGCTGCCTCATGGCCGGGATCGTCATCCGGAACCTCATGCCGATTGCTGTCAGTTCCAGGGTGCTCAGACTATGGCCCGGCGTGGATGACGGCCTTGCTCTGATATCAGACCTTGCGCTCGGCCTTTTTCTGACGATGGCATTGATGGGCCTTCAGCTCTGGCAGCTCAACGGCGTCTTCATATTCGTTGCCTGCGCCCTGGCCGTTCAAATCGCACTCGCGATCATCTTCACGATCGTCGTCGTATTCCGTCTTATGGGACGCGACTACGAGGCCGTGGTGATATCAGCCGGCTTCGGCGGGATAGCTCTCGGGTCGACGGCGACCGCGATCGCCAACATGACTGCGGTCACCCAGCAACATGGCGCGTCGCATCGCGCCTTTGTCGTTGTGCCTCTGGTATGCGGCTTCTTCATTGATATCGTCAATGCCTTAATCATCTCGGCTTTCGTCGGCTGATGAAACCGTTTCGTTTCGTCATGGCTGCAGCGACGACATGGTTCACGGTGTCGTCACCCGACGAGATACGAAGCCGGCAACCGGCACGCCGTGGTATTACAGCCTTGACCATTGACATGCCTGTCATCAGGTGATGATATGTTCTGAATTTCAAATCACGCGCTGATGATACTGGGGCAAATAGCAGTTCTTCACGCAAACACTCAGGTGGGCAATGAAGAACGCTCCAACAAAACCGCCTTTCGCGGCGGCTTTCCAAAGTATACGCCTCGCTTACACGAGAAAAATCAGGTTCAAGACCTGCTTTGACGACGGATGGCGGTCACGCTTCGCTTCTGCCGGATTTCCAGAATTTTCAAGTGACCGCATCAGATCGAACTTTCATCAGCAAGCCGGTTGGGCAGCCGTGACGTCTCGCGTCCGCCCAACGGCGGGTTTGCGCCACCAAGGCAGGCTCCTCACCATGACAATGACCCTCTGCACCCTGACATCAGATCGTTTCCGCGTCCAAGCCCAGCTCGCTTATGCAACCGCGAAAGGGGAAGTCCGCTCATGAAATCGCTGAAGAACTGGATCATTGGCGTCGTCGTCATTGCTGTCGTTGCCGGTGGTTATTACGCATTGCGCATTTACGACCCATCCGGTCTGCCGGCCGGGATTGCCGGCGGAAACGGCCGCATCGAAGCGACCGAAATCGACATTTCCACCAAGACCGCGGGACGCATCAAGGAGATCCTGGTCGATGAAGGCGCGTTCGTGACGGCCGGCCAGGTCCTCGCCGTCATGGATACGCAACAGCTTGAAGCGCAGCGAAAGCAGGCCGAAGCGTCACTGCAGCGCGCCGCCATCAGCGTCGATACCGCCCGAAGCCTTCTGTCCCAGCGTGAAGCGGAACGTGAGGCTGCCGCCGCGGTGATCGGCCAGCGGGAAGCCGAACAGGATGCCGCGGAACGCAAACTTGCGCGCACCGAGCAATTGATCCGCACCAACACGACATCGCAGCAGACGTTTGACGACGACCGCGCATCCGCACAGAGAGCCCGCGCCGCCGTCGCGGCCTCAAAGGCGTCCCTTTCCGCTTCAGAGGCAGCAATCGGCGCCGCCAAGGCCCAGATCGTCGATGCCGAGGCGTCCGTCGTGGCCGCCCAGGCTGCTATTGAAAGCATTGTTGCTGATATCAACGACAGCACGCTGAGATCACCCCGCGAAGGACGCGTGCAATACCGCGTAGCCCAGCCGGGTGAAGTGCTGTCGGCTGGAGGTCGGGTCCTCAACATCGTCGATCTGAGCGATGTCTATATGACCTTCTTCCTGCCCACAGAGCAGGCGGGCCGCATTCCGTTAGGATCGGATGTGCGTCTGGTTCTCGATGCCGCGCCCCAATATGTCATCCCAGCCAAAGCGAGCTTCGTGGCGGACGTCGCGCAGTTCACGCCAAAAACCGTCGAGACCGAGGAAGAGCGCCAGAAGCTGATGTTCCGCATCAGGGCGAAGATCGCGCCTGAACTGCTCCGCGAGCATATCCAATACGTCAAGACAGGGCTTCCCGGCATGGCCTATGTCCGCATCGCGCAGGATGCCGAATGGCCTGCTCATCTTAACGAGGCGCTGGTGAAATGAGCGGTTCGTTGCCAGGAGAGCAAAATGCGCGAGAGCCCGCTCCTGCGGTTGTGAAGATCGCGGATGTTAGTCTGTCCTATGGCAAGACGCGCGCGCTCGACGCGATCTCTCTCGATATTCCCGCCGGGATAATGGTCGGATTGATCGGTCCCGACGGTGTGGGAAAATCCAGCCTGCTCAGCCTGGTTGCCGGCGCTCATAAGATTCAGGACGGCCATATCGAAGTCCTGGGCGGCGACATCGCTGACAAGAAGCACCGAGACCGGATCTGCCCGCAGATCGCTTACATGCCGCAGGGGCTGGGCAAGAATCTCTACCCGACGTTATCGGTGTTCGAGAACATCGAGTTTTTTGCGCGCCTTTTCGGTCAGGACAAACGCGAGCGAGAAATGCGCATCGACGATTTGCTAAAGCGCACGGGCCTCGCCCCCTTTCCTGATCGACCGGCCGGCAAACTGTCCGGCGGCATGAAGCAGAAGGTCGGGCTTTGCTGCGCTCTGATCCATGACCCCGATCTGCTCATCCTCGACGAGCCGACCACCGGTGTCGACCCGTTGTCGCGCCGCCAGTTCTGGGAATTGATCGACGATATCCGCCGCGACCGCCCGTCGATGAGCGTGGTCGTCGCCACCGCCTATATGGAGGAAGCCCAGCGCTTCGACTGGCTGGTCGCGATGGATGACGCCAAGATACTCGCAACAGGCACACCTAATGAACTGCTCGCGCGCACCGGAGCCGCGAACCTCGACGCAGCCTTCGTCGCCCTGCTCCCGGAAGAACGTCGCCGCGGCCATCGCGAGGTCGTCATACCGCCACAATCCGATGAATCCCAGACGGACTTCGCTATCGAGGCCGAACATCTGACCATGCGGTTCGGCGACTTCACCGCAGTCGATAACGTTAGTTTCCAGATCCCGCGCGGAGAGATATTCGGCTTTCTCGGCTCGAATGGTTGCGGCAAGACCACGACGATGAAGATGCTGACCGGCCTGCTGGCGGCAACAGAGGGAACGGCGAAGCTGTTCGGCCAAGAGGTCGATCCGAAGGATATCGAGGTCAGGCGCAAGGTCGGCTATATGAGCCAGGCCTTCTCGCTCTACACCGAGCTTACGGTCCGCCAGAACCTCGACTTGCACGCCAGGCTGTTCAACCTGCCGGCTGAGAAAATTCCAGCGCGCATTGCGGAGATGGCGGAACGCTTCGATCTTACCGAAATCATGGATGCCTTGCCGGATGCGCTGCCACTCGGGATACGGCAGCGATTGTCGCTCGCGGTCGCCATGATCCATGCGCCTGACATTCTGATCCTTGACGAACCCACCTCGGGCGTCGATCCGGTGGCGCGCGACGGGTTCTGGCAGATCCTCTCCGACCTGTCGCGCAAAGATGGCGTGACCATCTTCGTTTCGACCCATTTCATGAACGAAGCCGAGCTTTGCGACCGTATCTCGCTCATGCATGCCGGCAAGGTGCTCGTCAGCGACACACCGCGCGGCATCATCGAGACACGTTCAGCCAAGACGCTGGAGGAAGCCTTCATTTCCTATCTGGAGGAGGCCATCGGCGAACAGGCTTCACCTGCGTCCGCCCCACTCACGCAGCGTGAAGAGGCGGATGAAGCCGCTGCGCCCCCGCCGGCCTCATCCGCCAGCTCCAGTTTCAATCTGCGCCGTATGCTGGCCTATACACGACGCGAGTCGCTCGAACTCCGCAGGGATCCGATCCGCGCGACGCTGGCTATCCTCGGCAGCGTCATTTTGATGTTCGTCATCGGTTTCGGCATCAACATGGATATCGAGAACCTGTCCTTTGCTGTGCTCGATCGGGACGACACGACGATCAGCCGCGATTACACGCTTCAGATCGCCGGATCGCGCTATTTCACGGAAAAGGCGCCGATTGTCGATTACAACGATCTGGACCGTCGCATGCGTAACGGCGAACTCAGCCTCGCATTGGAAATCCCTCCAGGCTTCGGGCGCGATGTCGCACGTGGCACCAATGTCGAGATTGGTGCCTGGATCGACGGCGCCATGCCTTCGAGAGCCGAGACCGTACGAGGCTACGTGCAGGGCATGCATCAGACATGGCTCACCCAAAAGGCGCGTGAACTCTATGGTGACGCAGCAACGATCGGCAATTTCCAGATCGCCCTTCGATACCGCTACAATCCGAGTGTCGAGAGCCTCAAGGCGATGGTGCCGGCGGTCATACCGCTGTTGCTGATGATGATCCCGGCTATGCTCGCGGTTCTGAGCGTGGTGCGCGAGAAGGAGCTCGGCTCCATCATCAATTTCTATGTGACGCCGGTGACGAGGATCGAATTCCTGCTCGGCAAGCAGATCCCTTACATCGCGCTTGCCATGCTCAACTTCTTCATGCTGACGGCATTCGCAATCTTCGTCTTCCAGGTGCCGCTGACTGGCAGCTTCCTGACGCTGACGGGTGCCGCGCTGCTCTACGTCACGGCTGCAACCGGGCTCGGACTGCTGATTTCCACCTTCATGAACAGCCAGATCGCGGCAATTTTTGGCACAGCGCTGCTAACCCTCATTCCGGCCGTGCAGTATTCGGGGATGATCGATCCGGTCTCCTCGCTTCAAGGTGCGGGCGCCTATATCGGCCAGATTTATCCGACGACCTATTTTGTCACCATCGTGCGTGGCACGTTCTCGAAGGCTCTCGAGTTCAAGGATCTCGCCGCCTCCTTCATTCCACTTTTAATCGCCGTCCCGGTTCTTCTTTGCTGCGGGGCGGCACTTCTCAAGAAACAGGCGGGGTGATCCATGCGCTTGGCCAACATCGCCCAACTCGGCGTCAAGGAGCTGCGCGGTCTCGCCCGTGACCCCATGCTCGTCGTCCTGATCCTCTATGCCTTCACCCTGTCGATCTACACGGCATCGACTTCAATGCCCGAGACACTCAACAAGGCGGCTATCGCCGTCGTCGATGAGGACCAGTCGCCGGTTTCCTTCCGCATCCTGACCGCGTTCTACCCGCCGTATTTTTCGATCCCGAAGCTCATATCGCAACATGAGATGGACAGTCGCATGGACGCCGGTATCGATACTTTCGCCCTCAACATTCCACCCAATTTCCAGCGCGATCTGCTCGCCGGCAGAGCGCCTACCATCCAGCTTAACGTTGACGCCACCCGCATGTCGCAGGCCTTCAGCGGCGGCGGATACATCCAGTCCATCGTCTCCAGTGAAGTCAGCGAATATCTCAACCGGTACAGGGGTGGCACAGAGGTTCCTGTCGATCTGGCGCTGCGGTCCCGCTTCAACCAGGAACTCAACAAGGGCTGGTTCGGCGCCATTACCAACGTGATCTCGTCCATCACCATGCTGTCGATCGTCCTCACCGGCGCGGCCCTCATCCGCGAGCGCGAGCACGGGACGATCGAGCATCTGCTGGTGATGCCGGTGACGCCGACCGAGATCATGCTCAGCAAGATCTGGTCGATGGGGCTTGTCGTTCTCGTTGCTTCCGCTGTCTCGATCGTGTTCGTCGTGCAGGGCGTCCTTCAGGTTCCCATTCAAGGCTCTGTCGGCCTTTTTCTGGCAGGGGCGGCGCTACAGCTCATCGCCACGACATGCATGGGGATCTTCCTTGCGACGATCGCCGGGTCCATGCCGCAGTTCGGCCTGTTGCTGATGCTCGTCCTGCTGCCGTTGCAGGTCCTGTCAGGCGGCGTCACGCCCCGCGAGAGCATGCCTCAGGTCATCCAGGACATCATGATGGCCGCGCCGAACACACATTTCGTCATCCTCGCCCAGTCGATCCTGTTTCGCGGGGCGGGCCTCGATGTGGTGTGGCCGCAGTTGCTGACGCTCGTTTTGATCGGGGCGGCACTGTTCGTATTCGCGCTGCGCCGCTTCCGAAGCTTCCTACGATAGGAGCGGGTACCGTGCAACGGACCAAACCGCTCGATCGAAGGGTAACAACTATAAATCCGGATCAGGAGATAATGACCATGCAAGAACTGATGAAAGCTGCGGTCGTTCATGAATTTGGGAAACCGACGACCATCGTAAGCGTCCCGATTCCAGTGCCGGGCCCCGGGGAACTGCTGGTTAAGGTCATGGCGTGCGGCGTCTGCCATACGGACCTGCATGCTGCTTCCGGCGACTGGCCGGTCAAGCCATCGCCGCCCTTCATTCCCGGCCACGAAGTCGCCGGCACGGTTGCTGCCATCGGCCCGGGCGTCACGGATTTTGAGATCGGCGATGCCGTCGGCATCGCCTGGCTCCACGATGCGTGTATGCGTTGCGAACACTGCGAAACGGGCTGGGAGACGCTTTGCGAGCATCAGCACAATACCGGCTACAGCTGCGATGGAGGCTTCGCGGAATACGCGATCGCCAACGCCGCGTTCGCAGCAAGACTGCCTGACAACGTTGATTTTAAAGCGGTCGCGCCCATTCTGTGCGCCGGGGTCACGACATACAAGGGCCTCAAGGAAACCGAAGTGCGCCCCGGCCAGTGGGTGGCGATCTCGGGCATCGGCGGACTGGGACAGGTTGCGATCCAGTATGCGAAAGCCATGGGGTTGAAGGTCGTTGCGCTCGACGTGTCGCCTGGAAAGCTCGCTTTGGCCAAGCAAACGGGTGCTGATCTGGCTCTCGACGCGCGGTCATCCGACGCGGTCGCCGAAGCCCTTGAAACAACAGGCGGCGGAGCGCATGGCGTGCTCGTCACAGCCGTATCGCCGCCAGCGTTCTCGCAGGCACCCCAACTCGTTCGGCGAAAAGGTACGGTCGCCCTGGTGGGATTGCCCCCCGGTGAATTCGCGACCCCTATCTTCGACGTCGTCTTGAAGCGGATAACGGTGCGTGGCTCAATCGTCGGCACGCGCCAGGATCTCGACGAGGCCATCGCCTTTTTTGCCGAGGGCAAGGTCAAGGCGCATGTCACCGCTGCGCCCTCGACGACATCAACCGGATATTCGATGACCTGAAGGCCGGCCGGATCGAGGGCAGGATGGTTCTTGACATGGCGGCGATGACGGCCTGACCGCACTCGGTGCCGGGCCTAAAGGAGGTGAGTATGATTACGTCTGACATCATGACGCGCGATGTTGCCACGATCAGTGTTGATGCTCACGTGCGTCATGCCATTTCCCGGATGCTGGAGCGAGGTGTCAGCGGTCTGCCGGTGACGGACAGTGATGGCAACCTTGTCGGGATCATTACCGAGGGCGATCTGATGTCCCGCAGGGAGATCGGAACGGCCTTGCTCGACCGGCAGGACCAACCGATGACCGATGAGCAGGATCTCGCAAACTACATTCATTCCAACAGCTGGCGCGTCGGCGACGTCATGACAGCCAAGGTCAGGACCGTGGAACCCGGCACGCCGTTGATCAAGGTGGCGCAAGCGATGCTCACCTTCAACGTCAAACGGCTTCCCGTGATCTCGGATGGTGCGGTTGTGGGTATCGTCAGCCGCCGCGATCTCCTCAAGGCGACATCCTTTTCCGGAATCGAACAGATTGCGCGGGGAGATGAAGGCATCAGGGTTGCAGCGTCGGCGCGCATCCGCAACGACCTCGGCTTCGGCCCTGAGCTACTTCAGGTCGATGTCAGTGAGGGAACGGTGACGGTTGTGAGAGCGGACTTGACGGAGCTTCAACTGCGCGCTGTGCAATGCGTCGTGGAGGGAATTCCGGGTGCGAGTTTTTCCCAGTAAGCGGCCTGAGGTGCCGAGGTCGTTGTTTACCCACACCTGGAAACCGGCGCGCGGTAATCCGCACCGACTAAGAAATATCTCAAGAAAACGAGGCGTGCCCGAACACACCCGCAGGGTCTGTTCTACTGGATTGGCCGGCGAAAGCTTTCACTAAACGCACCAGGGGCTCCCAGCAGAAAGGCAAGATCGCACCAAATCGATGTTGATGGTCATCAGCTGTTGACTCCCTGCGATCAATCAGCCTAATAATTGGCCAATTGTCTCATCGCCAGCCGTCAAAGCGCGATGATGCCTCTCGTTGCATGACGATACTTGCAGCGGAGCGCGCGAAATTCATTGCAGATTTCGGTATTTCCCTGGAGGGGGTAAATGAGCATTGATACAGACGCATCCAAGGAAGGCAGCTTCCGGTTTCCGACAGCCTTCACCATCCTGTTCGGCCTGATCATTCTGGTCGCGGCGCTGACATGGATCGTTCCAGCCGGTCAGTATACGCGCGTCCAGAACGCTGCCTTGAACAAAGAGGTTCCCGTTGCGGGAACATATGCTATCACAGATTCGGCGCCCCAGGGAATCGTTGAGGTCTTCATGGCGCCGATCCGCGGGTTCTACGATCCCGCGGCCGGCACGGCAAACGCCATCGACGTCGCTCTGTTCGTCTTGGTGATCGGCGGGTTCATCGGGGTCGTGACCGCCACCGGCGCGATCAATGCGGGCATCGAGCGGGCCATGAGAGGTCTGAAGGGCCGTGAGAAATGGATGATCCCATTCCTGATGGCATTGTTCGCCTTCGGCGGCACCACCTACGGCATGGCCGAGGAAACGCTCGCCTTCTATATGCTTCTGATCCCGATCATGATCGCGGCGCGCTATGACGCAGTAACTGCCGTTGCCATCATCCTGCTGGGTGCGGGCGTCGGCGTTCTCGGCTCGACCGTCAATGCGTTCGCCACTGTCATCGCTTCGGATGCTGCCGGCGTGCCGTTCACCCAAGGGCTCGTGCTGCGTATCGTCATCCTTGGCCTCAGCTGGCTCGCCTGCGTTGCTTATGTGATGCGCTATGCGGAAAGGGTTCGGCTCGATCCCACCAGATCGCTGGTCTACGACATGAAGGCTGACAACGAGAGACATTTCCTCAGCACGCATCATGATGGAGCCGAGTTCACCACGACCCACAAGCTGGTGCTTGCCCTCTTCGCTCTCACCTTTGTCGTGATGGTGTGGGGAGTGCTCAAGGGCGGCTGGTGGATGGGCGAAATGAGTGGCCTGTTCCTCGCGTCCGCCATTGTGGTCGGCCTCATAGCCCGAACGGGTGAGAAGAATTTCACGGATGCTTTCGTCAATGGAGCTCGTGACCTTCTCGGTGTCGCCCTGATCATCGGCCTGGCGCGCGGCATCGTCGTCATCATGGATGCCGGCAAGATCACCGATACGATCCTGCACTGGGCAGAAGGGGCGGTCGCGGGCCTGGGCAAGGTCGCCTTCATCAACGTGATGTACTGGCTTCAGGTGCTGATGTCGTTCTTCGTGCCGTCGTCATCCGGTCTTGCGGTTCTGTCCATGCCGATCATGGCGCCGGTCGCAGATTTTGCCGGTGTCGGCCGTGACCACGTCGTGACCGCCTATCAGTCGGCAAACGGCGTGGTGAATCTCATCAACCCCACCTTCGCGGTCGTCATGGGAGCGCTCGCCATCGGCCGCGTGCCCTACGAGCGGTGGTTGCGCTTCATGTGGCCCCTGCTGGTGATCCTCACCGTCATCATCATGGCGAGCCTCAGCGTCGCCACCGTCATTGCATAAAGGAGATTTCCAATGACCCTCACCTATGGCGTTCACTCGGAGGTCGGAAAGCTTCGACGTGTTCTGGTCCACCGGCCTGGCGCAGCACTGGCCCGCCTGACCCCTTCCAATTGCCATGAATTGCTTTTTGACGACGTCATCTGGGTCAAGCAGGCCCGGGTCGAGCACCTGACCTTTGTCGACGCCATGCGTCATCGCGGTGTCGAAGTGGTGTTCCTTCGGGAGATGCTGGCGGAGACGCTGCAGATCCCGGAGGCGCGCCGATGGCTCCTTGAACGACGCGTCACGGACGACACCGTAGGCGTTGGTTTCGCCGACGATTTGAGGGCGCATCTGATGGCGATCGAGGCTGACGCTCTTTCCCTGATCCTGATGGGCGGCCTGAGTAAGGCGGAGTTGCCGATCAAGAGCGGCGGCCTGCTCTCGGAGACCTTGCGTCCGGAGGACTTCATCCTGCCGCCGCTGCCCAATCACCTGTTCACGCGCGACACGACCTGCTGGATTTATGGTGGCGTCACGCTCAATCCGATGCGCTGGAACGCGCGCAAGCTCGAAACCGTCAACATCGCTGCCATCTACCGCTACCATCCGGATTTCTGCGATGCCGGCTTCCCGGTATGGTGGGGGGATCCCGACAAGGACCACGGCCTCGCCACGCTGGAAGGCGGCGACGTCATGCCAGTCGGCAAGGGAACCGTTCTCGTCGGCATGGGCGAGCGCACCACACCGCAGGCGGTCGGTCAGCTTGCGCGCTCCCTGTTCGCGCAGGGTGGGGCGGAAAGAGTGATCGCCTGCAAACTGCCGATCGAGCGAGCGTCCATGCACCTCGATACTGTTTTCAGCTTCTGCGACCGGGATCTCGTGACGCTCTTTGCAGACGTGGCGCACAAGATTGAGCCCTACTCCATTCGCCCGGGAGAGAGCGAAGGCAAGATCGATGTGCGCAAGGAGGAGCGACCACTCGTCGAGGTCGCCGCCGAGGTGCTGGGACTGAAACAGTTGCGCGTGGTCGAGACGGGTGGCGACGCTTATGTGGCCGAGCGCGAGCAATGGGATGACGGCAACAACGTCGTAGCACTCGAACCCGGCGTCGTCGTCGCCTACGACCGCAACACCTATACCAACACGCAACTACGCAAGGCGGGCGTCGAAGTGATCACCGTACCGGGTGCCGAGCTCGGCCGGGGGCGTGGCGGCGGTCATTGCATGACTTGCCCGCTCGTCCGCGATCCAGTTTGAAGGAGGTTTGTCATGCCCGTTAACCTGAAAGGTCGCAGCGTCCTGAAACTGCTCGACTTCACGCCCGATGAAATCCGGTTCCTGCTCAAGCTGTCAGCCTCGCTCAAGCAGGCGAAATATGGCGGTTACGAGGAGCAGCGCCTAAAAGGCAAGAACATCGCGTTGATCTTCGAGAAGGATTCGACGCGTACCCGAACAGGCTTCGAGGTGGCCGCTTATGACCAGGGCGCCCATGTCACCTATCTTGGCCCGACCGGCACTCAGATCGGCAAGAAGGAATCGATGAAGGACACTGCACGGGTCCTCGGCCGCATGTATGACGGCATCGAGTATCGCGGCTTCGGGCAGGAACAGGCCGAAACGCTGGCGGCCTATGCCGGCGTACCGGTTTATAATGGACTGACCGACGAGTTTCACCCAACGCAGATTCTCGCTGATTTCCTGACCATGCGGGAATATACACGCAAACACCTGTCGCAGATCAGTTTTGCCTTCCTTGGTGATGCAGGAAACAACATGGGCAACTCGCTGCTGGCGGGTGCGGCGCAGATCGGCATGGATGTGCGCCTTGGCGCGCCAAAGGCCTGCTGGCCCGAGGACGATCTGGTGCTGTCGTGCCGGGAGATCGCAGCCAGGACAGGTGCGAAGATCACCCTCACCGAAGACCCTGCCGAAGCCGTCAACGGCTGCGATTTCGTCTATACCGATGTCTGGGTGTCCATGGGCGAACCGGATTCGGTCTGGAAAGAGCGCATCGAACTGCTCACGCCCTATCGCGTCACCGCCGAGATCATGGCGACGACTGGCAATCCGCATGCGAAGTTCATGCACTGCCTGCCCGCCTTCCACAATCGCGAGACCGAGATCGGCGAGAAGATCTTCCGGCAATATGGCATCGACAGCATGGAAGTGACCGAAGAGGTCTTTGAATCGGAAGCCTCCATCGTCTTCGACCAGGCCGAAAACCGGATGCACACGATCAAGGCCTTGCTTGTCGCCACGCTGGGGTCCTGACATGAGGATAGTGGTAGCACTGGGAGGCAACGCGCTGCTCAAGCGCGGCGAGCCGATGACCGCCGACGTCCAACGCGCAAATGTTCACAAGGCGGCGATCGCGCTCGCGGATCTGGCGCGAGATCACGATATTATCGTCGCGCACGGAAACGGGCCACAGGTCGGACTTCTGGCGCTCCAGGCGGCGGCATTTGCGGATGTCGATCCTTATCCTCTCGATATTCTCGGGGCGGAAAGCGTCGGCATGATAGGCTATCTCGTCGAGCAGGAGTTGACCAATGCCATGCCTGCGGGATCGAGGATCGCGACACTGCTGACCCAGATCGAGGTGAACCGGGACGATCCAGCCTTCGCAGGGCCGGAAAAACCGATAGGGCCGGTCTATAATCAGGAAGAGGCGGCCAAGGCGAAGAAGGCGCATGGCTGGCCGATGGTGGAGGAAGCGCAAGGACGATGGCGGCGGGTCGTGCCCTCCCCGCTACCCGCGCGCATCACTCAGATCGAGACGATCCGGCTGCTCGTGGACGCCGGCGTCACGGTCATCTGCGCCGGCGGCGGCGGCATCCCCGTGGCGCGTGACGAGAATGGCATGCTTCATGGCCTTGAGGCCGTCATAGACAAGGACAGAGCGGCCGGGTTGCTCGCCAATGCGCTCGGCGCTGACGCTTTCCTGATGCTCACCGACGTTGATGCCGTCTACCAGGGCTGGGGCACAGCGGTGTCGCGACCGATCAGGAAAGCTGCGCCCGCCGAATTGGACAGCGGTGTTTTTGCTGCCGGATCCATGCGGCCAAAAGTGGAGGCGGCGTGCGCCTTTGCAAACACGGGCGGGCTCGCGGGTATTGGCCGGCTTGAAGATGCGCGTGGGATTCTCGAGGGGCGCCAGGGCACATTGGTCAAGCTGTAGACGAGGGGTTTTTCAGACAAGCGCCCAACCAATTTTCAGGGGAGGTTTTGGCAGGTTCTCCGTCGCTCATAAAAAGGTGTTTGAACTCAGGTGCTGACGCATAGGTCGCGAGGAGAAGTAAGGTGTCGAACACTGGACAAACGGTAATCGGATTGGACCAGGCGGTTGCGCTGGTGGTGCCGCGGGAAATGCGGGACGCTTTGTTCATTGCCGCCGCTCATGCCTGGAACACCGGCGAAGTCACGTTCGATCATGAGCTCGCCAAGGCTGTCGATGCCGTGGCGGACGTTCTTGCCCTCTCGCGCGACGAAGTTGTCGAACTGATGATAGAGGAATGGCTGCACGCCTCGGAGGGTTTCGTTTTGATCGAGGACAGGCCGAGCAAGACTTTCCGGCCTTCGCGCATTCGTGCTGGTGCGCAGGCTCCCATTCCTGCACACCAGCCGATTGATGGTGAAGGGCGAGCTGTTCGCGGACTGTAGCTGAGGAAGATTATGAAGCACCGCCATCCGAAGCATATCATTTTCGCAACGGATTTCTCGGCCCAATGTGATCGGGCACAGGTTCGCGCCATTCAGTTGGCTCTTCAGTGACAGGCCCGGCTGACTGTGATCCATGTCATCGAAAGCGACGATGGGGCTCTCGAACAGCCGGAAACGCAGTCCCTTCCCCGCGCCGTTGCGCACAGCTCCACCCTCCTGCGTGAGGAGCTTTCGGCTATTGAGGGGCTCAACAGTGCGGTCGTCGTGAGACGAGGTCGTCCCATTGTCGAGATTAACGAAATAGCTTTATGGGACAAGACTGATCTGATTGTCACGGGTATATCGCGAAACGAAGTTGACGGTCGGTCGTTGCTGGGGAGCACGACGACGTCACTTCTACGGGAGAGCGGACTGCCTGTGCTTGTGGTGAAAAAGAAGCCAGACGACACACGCGACCGTATTGTCGCCGCAATCGACCTGTCGCCTGCAGCGTCGGGAGTGTTCGAAACGGCTGTCAGGTTCTTTCAACCCGAAAGCCTCGTTGTTTTCCATGCGTTTGAGCCCCCATTCAAAAACTGGGTTGGCGACAAGGAAGCCTACAGTAGGCAATTATCGAAAGATGCCGTCAAGCAGATCAGAAACTTATCAGAGCAATTCAAGCACGACCATGGAGTTCACAACATTCAAATCGTCACGTTCGAGGGCGATCCTGCGCGCCAGCTGGCCGTCTACGTCGATGAGAACGACATTGGTCTGGTCGTGGCCGGGACAGATGGGAGGCATGCCATCATGAACTTGTTTGTGGAGAGTGTCGCAGGGCAAATTCTTCATGAAGTTCAGTGCGATATCCTGATAGTTCCAAGTCATGCGCAAAACTGAAACCAGAAGCCATATCAATCAGGCGGTAACGGCATTCGGGCCAGACGGATGGTACCGGCGGCTGATCCACTTGCGGATTTCGCTGAACCAAAGAACGCTGCTGCTCATCGCCACACAGAACAACCATTGATCCAGCGACAGTGGCAGCGTTCCGAAGGCGGTGTTGAGGAAGCTCAGATTGACGACGGCGATCTGTAGGACCACAGACAGGCCGACGGCCGCCCAAAGCCATTTGTTGGAAAACAGATGGCTGAACGCGCTCTTGAATTCCGATCGGGCGTTGAAGCAGTTGAACAGCTGAGCGAACACCAGCACCGTGAACCCCGCTGTGCGCGCCCGCTCCAGGTTCTGCAAGCCTTCTATCAGTCCGCCGGGCAGATAGAGGTCGATCGTCAGCAGCGTCGCCAGCGCCATCACCAGGCCGGTTCCGGCAACGCTTCGCCACATCCGGGCATCGATCGCATGCTCGTCGGGTCTGCGGGGCGGACGCGCCATGGCACCGTCGTCCTGCGGGTCGATCCCCATTGCAAGAGCAGGACCGGAATCGGTTATCAGATTGATCCAGAGGATCTGGGTCGCCAGCAAAGGCAGCACCAGTCCCCCGCCCCCGACGTCGGTCAATCCAATCACGCCGGCTCCGACGACGCCGAGAAAGACGGTCAGCACCTCTCCGATGTTGGACGATAGCAAGTAGCGCAGGAATTTCCGGATATTGTCGAAGATCCCGCGTCCTTCACGCACAGCCTCGACGATGGTTGCGAAATTGTCGTCGGCCAGGATCATCCTCGCCGCCTCCTTCGTCACCTCGGTTCCGGTGATCCCCATGGCGACGCCGATATCGGCGGCCTTCAGCGCGGGCGCGTCGTTGACGCCGTCCCCCGTCATCGCCACCACATTGCCGTCGGCCTGAAGGGTATCGACGATACGCAGCTTGTGCACGGGCGCCACGCGGGCATAGACGGAAGTCGTGCGGACTGCAGCAGCGAAGGCGGCCTCGTCCATGGCGTCGAGCTCGGCACCCGTCAGTGCCCGCGCGCCATGATCGACGATTCCCAGCAGCCCGGCTATGCGCGATGCGGTGCGCGGATGGTCGCCGGTGATCATGATGACGCGGATCCCGGCGCGCCGGGCCTGCGATATGGCGACCGCCGCCTCCTTCCGGGGCGGATCGATGATCCCGACGGTCCCCACGAAGATCAGATCATGCTCCAGACCCTCGCCGTGCTCGATGCCTTCGGTGTCGGCCATCGGACGATAAGCGACTGCGAGAGTTCGCAGGGCCTCGTCGGACAACCGGTCGACGTCAGCGGTGGCGCGCGCACGCTGCACGGCGTCGAAGGGGACCACGTCCATGCCGACCCGCACATGCGTGCAACGGGTCATCAGAACATCCGGCGCGCCTTTCGCAATCAGGACACGCGCGCCGCCATGTTCATGGTCGCGCTCGACCGTCGACATCATCTTGCGGTCCGAGCTGAAGGGGATCTCGGCGATGCGTTCGAAGCGGCGCTTGCGGCGCTCGTCGATGCCGAGCTTGCGCTCGGCGACAAGGAACGCGGCTTCGGTCGGGTCGCCCTGGATCTCCCAAACTCCCGCCTGCCCTTGATTCAGAGCGGCATTGCCTGCCAGGCTGCCACCGCTCAGGACGACGATCTGCTCGGCGCGCATGGCCGCGCTAGGAGCCTTACCGTCGTCAACCTTCAGATCGCCGAAAGGCGCATAGCCCACACCGCTGACACGGGTGCCACCCGATGCTGTCATAATGCGCTCGATCGTCATCTCCGACCGCGTCAGCGTTCCGGTTTTGTCGGAGCAGATGATCGAAGCCGAACCGAGTGTCTCCACGGACGAGAGCGCCTTGACCACCGCCTTGCGGGTCGCCATGCGTTGGACGCCAAGTGCAAGCACCAGCGACAGGATGGCGGGAAATCCTTCGGGGACCGCTGCTACCGCCAGCGAGACCCCCATCAGCAGAACGGAAATGACGTCCGATGGGCCATCGATGTCGGAGACGAGCAGCACAGTCGCAACGACAATGAGAGCGATCGCGATCACCGCAGCGCCGAGCGCGCGGCCAACTCTCGCGACTTCCTTCTGCAAGGGGCTGATATCTTCCTTACTGGCGTCGAGCATTTGAGCGATCGCGCCGATCTCGGTCCGCATCCCTGTCGCCGTGACGATGGCGCGTGCGGTTCCCTGTACGACCGCCGTGCCTTTGAACACCATGCAGAACCGCTCGGCCAGCGGCGCAGGCTTACGCAGCATGGCCGCATCCTTGAGGACAGCCTCGCTTTCGCCGGTCAGCGAGGCTTCCTGAATTCTAAGGCTTGCGGCGCTGATTAACCGACCATCGGCGCCGACGGCGTCTCCTTCCTCGAGCAGCATGATGTCGCCTGGCACGAGATCCGCGCTGGGAATGCGGATTCGCTCGCCGTCGCGCAGAACGGAGGTGTTCGCGGCTGTCATCCGCGCCAGCGCGGCGACGGCATTAGCCGCCTTGGCGTCCTGCACAAAGCCGAGGATGGCATTGGCCAGAACCACCATGGCGATGACGACCGCATCGATCGGCCAGCCGTGGCGGCCTTCTATGACCCAGGCCGCCAACGCTATGATAATCGCTCCGAGCAGCAGATAGACCAGTGGATCCTGAAATTGCGCGAGCACGCGTCGCCAGACCGGGATCGCCTTGGCTGCCCGCAATCGGTTGTGGCCATATTCCGCAAGCCGCCGCGCGGCTTCCGCTTTCGTCAGACCGCGCTCGGCATGGCTGGCAAGAACGTCTACGACATGCGCAGCAGCATTTTGCGAATAGTCGGTCGGCGCCGGGATTACGGCTCCAACTGGATTTGCATCGCCCTTCATCCGGCATTCCTTTCCAGCGATCTGTGAGCATCCCACGAATGGCCGAGGATAAGCCCGGCGGCGATTGGGAGAGCAGCCAAAGGCGCGTGAAAAGTCAGGCGGAATACCGCTCCGCAAGTTTTTCGAAGTCCACTTGCCCGAACATTCCCCGGCGTCCTGAGGGATTCAGGGATGAGGCCACGTCCAATCTCGAATCTCGGGCATGTCCTCGCCATGCTCGCGGACAAAGGCCTTGTGGAGGACGAGCTTTTCGTACAGTGCCGCGGTGATCTCCGCGCCCTTGTCCTTCAGGACCGGCAGGCGCTCGACGGCCTCGATGGCGAGATGGAAACGGTCCAGTTCGTTGAGAACGGCCATGTCGAAGGGCGTCGTCGTCGTGCCCTCCTCGATGAAGCCGCGTACGTGGAAATTCGGATGGTTGGCGCGTTTGTAGACCAGCCGATGGATGAGGTAGGGATAGCCGTGATAGGCGAAGACGACGGGCCGGTCGCGCGTGAAGATGCGGTCGAACGCCTCGTCCGACAGTCCGTGCGGGTGATGCTGCGGCGATTGCAGGGCCATCAGGTCCACGACATTGACGACGCGGATGCGCAGATGCGGCAGGGACTGCCGCAAAAGGTCGACGGCGGCCAGCGTCTCCATGGTCGGCACGTCGCCGGCGCAGGCCATCACGATATCCGGCTCCAGTCCGTCCTCGGTGCCGGCCCAGTCCCAGATGCCGAGGCCCGCCTCGCAGTGCTTCTCGGCCTCCGCCATGCTCAGCCATTGCGGCGCCAGCTGCTTGCCGGCGACGATGACGTTCACGCGGTCCCAGGTCTTCAGGCAGTGGTCGCCGACCCACAGCAGCGTGTTGGCGTCCGGGGGCAGGTAGACGCGCACGATGTCCGCGCTCTTGTTGGCGACGAGGTCGACGAAGCCGGGGTCCTGATGGGAAAAGCCGTTATGGTCCTGCCGCCAGACATGGGAGGTGAGCAAATAATTCAACGAGGAGATCGGCTTGCGCCATTCCAGCTCCCGCGAGGTCTTCAGCCATTTGGCGTGCTGGTTGAACATGGAATCGACGATGTGGATGAAGGCTTCGTAGCAGGAGAAGAAGCCGTGCCGACCGGTGAGCAGATAGCCTTCGAGCCAGCCCTGGCAGAGATGCTCGGACAGCACCTCCATCACCCGCCCGTCGGGTGACAGATGATCGTCGCTTTCGAGCGTTTGCGCCATCCAGACCCGGTCCGTCGCCTCGAACACGCTACCCAAGCGGTTGGACGCCGTCTCGTCAGGCCCGAACACGCGGAAATTCCGTTCGGCCTCGTTCAGCCGCAGCACGTCGCGCAGATAGTCGCCGAGAACCTTCGTCGCCTGCGCCTCCGTCGCGCCGGGGCGCTCCACCGCGACGGCATAGCTGCGGAAATCGGGTGTGTGCAATTCCTTGCGCAGGAGGCCGCCATTGGCGTGCGGGTTGGCGCCCATGCGGCGCGTGCCTGTCGGCGCCAGCGCCTTCAGCTCGGGCTTCAGCGCACCGTCGGCATCAAAAAGGTCGCCGGGATCGTAGCTGCGCAGCCACTCTTCGAGGATCGCGCGGTGGCCGTCATCCTCGCGGCAGTTCGCGACCGGCACCTGGTGGGAGCGCCAGTGGTTCTCGACCATCTTGCCGTCCACCACCTTCGGACCGGTCCAGCCCTTCGGGCTCCGGAGCACGATCATGGGCCAGCGCGGCCGCTCAGTGGACGACGCGGCCTTCTCGCGGATCGCCGCCAGCCGGTCGAAGACCGTGTTGAGGGTCGCCGCCATCTGCCGGTGCATGTCGGCCGGCTCGCTGCCCTCGACGAAGAACGGCTCGTAGCCGTAGCCGACGAAGAGATGCCGCAGTTCCTCGTCGGACAGGCGGGCCAGCACGGTGGGGTTGGCGATCTTGTAGCCGTTGAGATGCAGGATCGGCAGAACCGCGCCGTCGCGGGCGGGGTTGATGAACTTGTTCGAATGCCACGCGGCCGCGAGCGGCCCGGTCTCCGCCTCGCCGTCGCCGACCACGCAAGCCACGACCAAGCCCGGATTGTCGAAGGCGGCGCCGAAAGCGTGCACCAGCGCGTAGCCCAGCTCGCCGCCCTCATGGATCGAGCCCGGCGTCTCGGGCGCGACATGGCTGGGGACGCCGCCCGGAAATGAGAACTGCTTGAACAGCCGCTTCATCCCGGCTTCGTCCTCGCCGATCTCGGGATAGGTCTCTGAATAGACGCCTTCCAGCCAGGTGTTGGCGACCATGCCGGGGCCGCCATGGCCGGGTCCGCAGATATAGAGGATATCGGCATCGCGATCGGTAATGATCCTGTTCAAGTGCGCATAGATGAAGTTCAGGCCCGGCGTCGTGCCCCAATGGCCAAGCAGGCGCGGTTTGACGTGCTCCGGCTTCAGGGGTTCGCGGAGCAATGGATTGTCCATCAGATAGATCTGGCCAACGGATAAATAGTTTGCCGCACGCCAGTAGCGATCGACCAGCAACAAATTCCCGGCATCGAATGCCATAAGTTTCTCCTCGCCTTAATCATAGGTTAGGGGTCACGAAAGGACACGCCCCCAAGAAAAACCGAGGGGCAATTTGTGCAAACGCGACGACCAATGCGGCGGCGGCGGCCCCGATTCTGCAAGCTACATTTCCCAGTCATGACAGTCAACGATTGATGACAACCGGCAAGTTAACGAGGCGCGCGTGAAACGATGAAGGTAGTCTACTCGCGTTCGTTCGCGAACAGCCACTCCTCCTGCGCGGAGCTTCCAGGACACCAACGACGCTAGCGTGTCCGAATGCGAGAGACGCGAGTCTCCCGGAACCGCACCGATGGAGTCAGCGCGGTCGCCGTAAGAGATCCAACCAGATCTGAGCCCAGGCACGGGACCTTAATCTTCTCCTATGGACCCAAGAACTATCGCGGTGAACTGCCTCTGAGCGCCTTGCCATATGCTTTTGGCTCTTTGCTTTTGACAAAAATTCGTTGACACGCTCCGGCCGATGGAGTTGTCATCGACTGATGACAGAATCGTCAACGGTTGATGACTAGTTTTAGGTACTAGTCAAATCCCGACACTACGTAGTTTTTTGTCTTTTGGAGTGTTGGTTTCCACGCGGAACTGAGCCGGTTAGGCAGATAATTTCCATTGAGAACTGAGCCATGTGAACCTTCCCCCAACGCTGCGAGCGACGGGGGCAACGGAGTGATCCACATGGGACTTTTAAACATCATCCGTCGGATGGCGCTGCGCGAGAAGCAGTCGATCCGGGAGATCAGCCGGCGTACGGGGCTGTCGCGCAACACAATTGCGAAGTACTTGAGCGCGGCACGATCGAACCGACGTTCACGGTGCCGGAACGACCGAGCAAGCTTGATCCTTTTGCCGACAAGCTGGCGGGCTGGCTAAAGACCGAGGCCGGGAGGTCACGCAAGCAGCGCCGAACGGTGAAACAGCTTCATGCCGATCTGGTATCTGTGGGCTTTACCGGTTCCTATGGCCGGGTTGCGGCCTTCGCCCGTGATTGGCGGGCGGATCGACAACGTGAGCAGCAGACGACGGGCCGAGGCATATTCGTTCCGCTGTCTTTCCGCCCAGGCGAAGCATTCCAATTCGATTGGAGTGAGGACTATGCCGTCATCGGCGGCGAGCGCGTTAAGCTGCAGGTTGCGCATATCAAACTGTCGCACAGCCGGGCGTTTCTCTTGCGGGCGTATCTGCTCCAGACACACGAGATGTTGTTCGATGCCCATTGGCACGGCTTCCGGGTCTTCGGTGGTGTGCCTGCGCGAGGGATCTACGACAATATGCGCACCGCAGTCGATCGCGTTGGTCGCGGCAAGGAGCGGCAGGTCAATATCCGCTTTCTCGCTATGACGAACCACTACGTGTTTGCGCCTGAGTTCTGCAATCCCGCTGCGGGTTGGGAAAAGGGTCAGGTCGAGAAGAACGTCCGGGATTCTCGTCCCCGCCTATGGCAACAGATGCCCGACTTCCCGGATTTGGCAACGTTGAACCTCTGGCTGGAACAGCATTGCCAAGACCTGTGGCAGGAGACACCGCACGGGAGCCTGCCCGGTTCGATTGCGGATGTCTGGGCTGATGAGCGAGCAGCATTGATGGAATTGCCTACCATGTTTGACGGATTCGTCGAGCAAGGCAAACGAGTCTCACCAACGTGCCTGGTCACCTTCGAGCGTAATCGTTACAGCGTGCCTGCATCGTTTGCGAACCGGCCCGTCAGCCTGCGGATCTATCCCGATCGACTGGTCGTTGCAGCCGAGGGCAACGTTCTTTGCGAACATGCGCGGGTCATCGAGCGCAGTCACGACAAGCCACCGAGGACGATTTACGACTGGCGGCACTACCTTGCCGTCATCCAGCGCAAGCCCGGTGCTCTGCGCAATGGCGCACCCTTCGTGGAATTGCCGCTGCCCTTTCGACAACTGCAGGACCAGATGCTTCGCCGCCCCGGCGGCGATCGGGAAATGGCGGACATCCTCGCTCTTGTCCTTCATCACGACGAACAGGTTGTCGTCAGGGCCGTGGAACTGGCTCTGGATCAAGGCGTAGCAACCAAGACGCATGTGCTGAACCTGTTGCATATGCTGATCGACGGCAAGACGACCGACGGTCCCGACGTCGATACGCCACAAGCACTGACCTTGGTGCGTGAACCCAAGGCCAATGTAGAACGCTACGATGGCTTGCGCGTCCGGATTGTGGGAGGTCGCCATGCGTCATGATCCTGCCAGCGCCGCCGTCGTCATCATGCTGCGTAGCCTGAAGATGTATGGCATGGCGCAAGCCGTCACAGACTTGATCGAGCAAGGTGCTCCAGCTTTTGATGCAGCCGTACCGATCCTGTCCCAGTTGCTGAAAGCCGAAATGGCTGAGCGCGAGGTCCGCTCGATTGCCTATCATATGAAGGCTGCGCGCTTCCCGGCCTACAAGGATATCTCTGGATACGACTTTGCCGCCAGCGAAATCAACGAAGCGACGGTGCGCCAGTTGCACAGATGCGAGTTCATTGACGGAGCGCAGAATATCGTGCTCGTCGGCGGACCGGGCACAGGCAAAACCCACGTGGCGACGGCCCTTGGCATCCAGGCTATCGAACATCACCGTCGAAAAGTCCGCTTCTTCTCAACCATCGAATTGGTCAACGCACTTGAGCAGGAGAAGGCCAAAGGCAAGGCAGGCCAGATCGCTGAGACCTTGGTCCGCCTCGATCTGCTGATCCTTGATGAGCTCGGATACCTTCCATTCAGCGCTTCAGGCGGAGCGCTGCTCTTCCACCTGTTGAGCAAGCTCTATGAGCGGACCAGCGTGGTGATAACCACCAACCTCAGCTTTAGCGAATGGGCAACAGTCTTCGGCGACGCCAAGATGACGACGGCATTGCTCGATCGTTTGACCCATCGCTGCCATATCCTGGAAACAGGTAATGACAGCTTCCGCTTCAAGGCCAGTTCTGCAGCCGCAGCAAACAAGAGAGGAGAAAAAGCCAATCCCTTGACCAAAACCCAATCATAAAACCATAGTCAGAGGTGGCTCACTTCTCGGTGGAAAAACCGGCTCAGTTCCGCGTGGAAACCAACAGCCATGACACTTGATTAGAGTTAAAGACTTATCAGCCGCGCCTGTCCAACATCAGGCGAATTTTGGGAGCTGCCCCCGTGCAGCAGGAAAATGCGGAGGATGACCGAAGCTGGAGGCAAGAGAATGGATACGCAACGTTCCGATAAGTCTGACGATGCCGCGAAACCTCTTGATGCTGCCGTCCAGCGGGCGCTTGTCGAGGCGAGAGAGGAAATGCTGGTCTTCCTCCAGCGCCGCCTGAGGAATCGCGACGATGCGGAGGAGGTGCTGCAGCGCCTCTCCCTTCGGGCGCTGGAGCGCGCATCTCAACTCAGAGATATCCGCACCGTTCGGGGCTGGCTGGGCCGCATCCTCGCCACCACCCTGGTTGACCATCAGCGGAACTTGAGCAGGCGACGGCGTCGGGAAACCCCTGTCGACGACGCCGAGATCGAGAGTGAACCTGTTGACGCCGAACTCGATGCAGCGGTCTGCAATTGTCTGTATCGTCTGCTTCCAACCTTGAAACCCGAGTATTCGGACATCGTCTGGCGGGCTGATATCCTGGGCGAGCCTCGCGACAGATTGGCAGCAAGCCTTGGCACCTCGCTCAACAATGTCACGGTGCGACTCCACCGCGGGCGGCAAGCGCTACGCAAGCGTTTGGAGGAGATGTGCCGCACCTGTCCGATCCATGGTTTTCTCGACTGTCATTGCGAGAAAGCCGAGAAGATCCGCAAAGCTCACGAAGATGTATCTCGCTGAGGATACTCGACTGGCTCGATTTCAGAATCGCGCCGTTGCTGGATACGCATTTGCACGGCTGCCGAACCACGCCTGATAGGCGAGCGGCGGAAACTCGATCAGAGCCTTGGTTCGCACTTCGGTTGGAATCTCATCCGGGAGTCCATCGATGAACGCCACCGTGGCGGACAAGACAGCCTACGGCCGGCGAGTGCTCCTGAAAGAAGTATATGCCGCGCCAAATCCCTTTGGCGAAGCGCTACCCCCAGGGTTGTCGTTCAAGCCAGGCCATTGCGATTTCCGGATCGACGCCTGCGACTTCGATGAGACGATCCGGATCGATTATTCGCAGACGCCGGTAGTGGAACTGGACGATTCCTTCCTTGCGCAGCGCGCTGAGAACACGGTTCACGTGAACGAAGGTCAAGCCGGTGGCGTCGCCGATTTGCTCCTGGGTAAGCGGCAGCACCATTTCCTCGCTGCGATGTCCTGGCCATTGTGCACGGTAACGTGTGAACAATTCAAGGAGCAGATGAGCGACCCGTTCGCGCGCTGAACGCCGACCTATGCTGGTGAGATGATCGAAAGCCAGATTGCAGTCGTGTGCAAGTGAGCGCGCCAGGCGCATGGTAATGTCGGGGTCTGCACGCGAATGCGACGTCAGGACAGGGGTCGGAATGACCGATACCACGACGTCGGTCAGGGCTTGAGCACCGACGGTTGCGGGCGCGCTCCTCGATGAACGGACACCCAGAACCGCGCCAGGCAGGGCGAATTGGACAATCTGCCGTCTGCCGTCCTCCAGCAATGTGTAGATGGCTACCCATCCGTCGAGAAGGTTGAAGATGGCCTTTCCGTCGAATCCTATGCTGAACAAATCCCGGCCGGCTTCGACGCGTCGGTCGCCATTGCGGTAGTTGGGAATCAGTCTGTGTGCGTCGACTGGCAAGGCAACGGTGCGCGCCTCACTGTCATTGTCCTGTTTGTGACGTCCTCGTCGTTTGGTCACCTCGTCGGCCTGCATGGCCGCCTTCTGGAGGGACACGGTAATGGGGAAATTTGGTAAGGGTGGTACATTCCGTGCCTTCTCAGCGGTTTCCCAATGGTCGCAACGGAGCGACCGGGATGTCTCTCCTGATAAAGACGCTTGATGCCAGCTCACATTACACCTCCCGGGCTCCTGGCCCGTTGCGGCGGCCACGCTTGCGCAGCCAATCAATAGATCATTGATGGACCGAGCCTTCGGCGCGATAAGCGCGAAGCGATCAGCAAGCCACATTATGGTCGTGTTGCCGTTCACGCCGGACTGACGGGCGTGGCTGACGATCGACCTGGATGGCCTCAGATGAGCTGATTTCGGGGGATAGGCGGATCGCGGCCGAGGATGATCGAGCGCAAGCAATTCTGGCGCGAAACCCAAGTCCGCGAAGACGTGGGTAGGAAGCGCGAGAAACCGTGGGACTGCGCTGATAGGGATACAACACAGGGTGAGCATATGGCGCTACAACAACCTGAACCCGAGACGCAATCGTCGTCGTCCGACATGGCGACCTTTAGCAATGAGGTAGCCTGATGCCTCTCCGAGACGCTCGGTGTCGATTGACCGACTTGCGCCATCGACGGTCCGGCTTGTGCGAGGACAGCGATCACACTAACAATCAGCAGTGCCAGATACCGAAGCATAAAATCGAATTCTCGGCGGTTTACAGGTCGCGCACCCTCGCTCCGCATGCACCTGGACTGGTTTTCTGCACACGAGACGAGAAAGCTACTTTTGCATCTCACTACATTGTTTGCAAGACCGCTTTGATCCAGATCAACACGCCAACTGGAATCCGTCGCTATAGCGTGCCTCGTTAGCCCTACCGCGAATACATGACGGGCTGGCCGCCAATGCTACCCGCGATGCTTGATCGAGATTAAAGAGCGAGCGGCAAAATGATGCTTCTCTCATCGTCACAGAATCCTCCCGCGGGATGGAAATGTCATCGATAGCCTCCGTGCCGGCAGATCGAAAACGCATCATCGGCGTGCTCATCGTGCGCACGCGCAGGAGAACCATGCTCAGCCCCTTCTTCGCGAAATCCGAGGGACTGCTGCTGATCGACCCCGCCACTCGCGCGCGTGATTTTCGGCGGAACCCGCAACGCACCACCGAGGCCACCTACGACCTCATCGTCGGAAGCGGGGTTACTCATCTCGTATGCGGCTTTATCGCGGACTCAGAGCGGAATCGCCTTCGAATGCAGGGTATTGATGTTCGGATCGGATCATGCGCTCGATCGATTGGTACGTTGGTCCGCGGGTTCGAAGACTTGCCTCCAGCTTAATTTGAGTTTCAGCGTCGCATATGGCCTGAATGCTGCTCCAAGGCGGCAGACCAATGGTCAGAACATCGAATACCTGACTTGCTTTCGGAAGCGAGGCATCGCCTGGTTCGCCGGGGAGCAATCTGAAACTTAACTCACATCAAAGATTCCAGACATCTGTCACAGCATCATCCGGGCCAAGAAGAGCACCTTCCTGCGGACTGGCCTCAACATTCGACCGGCATCGCGGAGCAATCGACGTGTTCAAACTGTCGGATGAAGCACCATGGAAACAAACCGAGACCAATTGCATAAAGACGAGAACCCGGGGGGGCGTTTCAGCGCCGCCAACATCGCCCTTTACGGCTTCCTCGCGATCGCGGGATTTTATCTCCTCACGGAACACCGCGCGCACTTGCTCGGCTGGCTGCCCTGGCTGCTGATCCTTGCCTGCCCCCTCCTGCATGTCTTCATGCACGGCAAGCATGGCGGACATAGTGGGCATGGCGGCGGCAACGACCGCTCGTCCGCGCGACAGCAGTCGCCGCATCAGCACTGAAATTCCATCCAGGAGAGCGCCATGCAAGACGACATTCCCGCGTACGGCCTGTGGTCCCTCGTCATCCTCAACTCGATCGTCTTCATCTTCTTCGCGTTCAGCTTCTTCAAGCCATCCACGCCGCGGGACTGGCGATCCTTCGGCGCCTTCAGTGCTTTCATCGTGGCGCTGTTCACGGAAATGTACGGTTTCCCCCTGACGATCTACCTGCTCTCCGGCTGGTTGCAGTCCCGCTATCCGGGCGTCAACTGGCTCTCCCACGACGCGGGTCACCTGCTCGAGGAGCTGTTCGGCTGGCGCTCAAATCCCCATTTCGGTCCGTTCCACCTGCTGAGTTTTGTCTTCATCGGCGGCGGCTTTGTCCTCATCTCGGCCGGGTGGAAGATGCTCTACGAAGCGCAACGCAAGCGCACGCTCGCCACCTCGGGGGTGTATTCCTGGGTTCGGCATCCACAATATGTCGGCTTCGTTCTGGTCATGTTCGGCTTCCTGCTGCAGTGGCCAACCCTGCTCACACTTGCGATGTTCCCCGTCCTGGTCTTCATGTATTGGCGCCTTTCCAAACACGAAGAACGCGAGTCGCTTGCCGAATTCGGCGACGCCTATGCGCGCTATATGCGGGAAGTGCCGGCATTCATTCCCCGCCTGTCGGCGCGACGCGCCAAAGCGAGCGGGTGATCAAGATGGCGGGCGACTGTTCGTCTTTCTATCGATCATGGCTTTATCGCTCACCCTTTTCAACCCACGTTAAAGTCTGCGGCGGGATCGCACGCTTTCTAGTCGGGATATACCAACGTTGACTAGAAAGCCCCGTCATGGATACCCTTGTTTTCAAAACCCTTCGTCGCCTCGTCAAAACCGGAACTCTCACGATAACAACCGCCAACGGGGTCACCAGGAGCTTCGGTGACGGGGCCGGTCCGGCGGTGGCAGTGCGGTTCAGAACCGCCGCGGCGCAGCGTCGGGTTCTGCTCGATCCCGAGTTGCGGCTTGGCGAAGCCTTCGTCGACGGCGACCTTATCATCGAACAGGGTACCATCACGGAGGTGCTCGAGCTGCTTCTGTCCCAGGACCAGAACGACGCGGCGACGATCACGACAAAGATACTCTCCCGCTTGCGTTTTGCTCTCCGGCGGCGGGTGCAGAAAAACGTCCGTCAGAAATCCAGGCGAAACGTTGCTCATCACTACGATCTCAGCAGCAAGCTCTACGAACTCTTCCTCGATAAGGACATGCAGTACAGCTGCGCCTATTTCGAAAGAGCAGACATGTCTTTGGATGAGGCGCAGCAGGCCAAGAAGCGCCACATTGCTGCTAAGCTCCTGCCTGGTCGTCATGCGCGCGTGCTCGACATCGGCTGCGGCTGGGGCGGTCTGGCGCTCTACCTGGCTGAGGCTTTCGACGCCCATGTCACCGGGATCACGCTTTCGAGCGAACAACTCGAATTTGCTAGGGGGCGGGCAGCGGCGGCTTCAGATCCGGCGCGTCTGGAATTCCGATCGCAGGACTACAGGGACGTGAACGAACGTTTCGACCGGATCGTGTCAGTGGGTATGTTCGAACATGTCGGCGTCAATCACTACGATGAGTTCTTCCGAAAATGCCGCGATCTGCTCGATGATGAAGGCGTTTTCGTGCTGCATTCGATCGGCCGCTCCGATCCGCCGGGTTTCACCAACCCGTGGATCGCCAGATACATTTTCCCGGGCGGATACATACCGGCTCTTTCCGAGGTCCTGCCGGCGATCGAGCGGGCGGGGCTCGTGGTCACCGATGTCGAGATCCTGCGCCTTCACTATGCCGAAACGCTCAGACATTGGCGCGAGCGATTTCTCGCCCGCCGCACTGAGGCGGTCGATCTCTTCGATGAGCGCTTTGCGCGCTTGTGGGAGTATTATCTCGGCGTCTCGGAACTCGCTTTCCGCTATCAGGGGATGATGGTGTTCCAGATCCAGATCGCCAGGCGACAGGACGCCGTCCCGCTGACGCGGGGTTATATCGAGCGGGAAGAGCGTCGCTTGCAGGCGGTCAGTACCACACAGCCGGAATGTGAGTCGGCACAGGAACACTCATGCGTGGCGGTCGGCTGAAAAGCCATTGCCTCGCCGTAAACGGCTGCTTGTGCCCCCTTGATCCAGTTCATCTTTTGTCGCGCGCTTCGCTGATCATACCGCGAGCCAGTCGCACACGATGCGAGGAATACGCCGATTGAGCAAAAAGGCCGCCGTCATGGAGAAGATTGCGATCGCGCCGAAATGCCAAAGCAGGACCATCGCGCCGGTGTCCAGGCCATGAAACAGATTGAACATGGTTGCAGGCAGGGAAAAGGCTGACAGAGCGGCGACCGCGATTGTCGGCCCCCTCCACAGGATCAGGCCGATCCGGCCGAGGCCAAGCATCGCGAAGAAGATCGGAATTCCGACGATCCCGATAACGAGCGGGCATTGTGGACTCGTCTCGAAGGCGAAAGCACGCCAACCCTCCCGGGAGACGTCGAGGGCGATGCTGGTAAATTCCGACACGAGCCAGAGTCCCAGGGCGATCAGGGGCAGGAGGAGCCAGGACCGGGATAGCGGTGAGATGCGCACGATCAAAAGCGCCAGCACACCAGTGACAAAGATCATCGCCGAGGTCGCAACTGAGGTGACAAACATACCGTCCGCCAATCGAGAGGGAAGATCGGCACGAAGCGGCCGCGCCAAGAGGAGCGCCGGCACCATGATCGCAAGGATGGCGGCGGCGCAGAGCCGGCGGGTTCGGATTCGGCTTTCAACGTGTCGCGGCCTTATATCCGCCGCAAGCCTGTCGATCAGATCTTCCGTTCGTAGTCGCCGCCGCGTCATCGTCAGTTTCCACTGAAAGCCGCGCCCATCGCCGGCTGATACTCCAGGGCGGGTGGTTCAGATGAAGGGCCGCCGCACGAGGGTTCGATGTGTCATTCGCAGGAGAACGGCAAATTGTTACCTTTGCCACACCTTCCGATCCGAATTCCAACAGATTGGAATGGGCTTTGCTGCAGCAAAGGCCTGGCGCCTGTTTTTCGCTTTATTGAACATGATCACTGGAGAATGTCACCGAGATCGGCCGCGAACGTCCCGGAACGGTGATCTCGACGGCGATGTCGTAGCGATCGTTTCCCGAGAGAGTGACAAAACCACCGTAGGTGATCGTGTTCTCGATTTTCATCGGCTCGAGCTGGATGGTTTGCTGGCCAACGTGACCCAGGCCGCTGATGGTTGCGGACACGCTCGCGTTCTCCACGCGTGCGCCTGTCTGGTCGTCGAAAACGGCGACGACGAGGTGTTGCTGATGCCGCGCGGTTCCAGGCCCGCCGTGCATTGTGCTTTCCGGGTGACCGGTCGGATGACCCCGGACGACAGGGGCCGGGACGATGCCAAGGTAAACGGCAAGGCCGCCCGCTTTCTGATAGCCATCGTTTGCCATTGCGGTGCCGAGCGCGAGCATCATCGCGATCAGCACACCAGAACTCCGCAGCCATGCCCTTACCGCCATGTGATCTACTCCGACAGCGAACTTCCGTGAGGCTCCGCGATCCTTGTGGGGGTTTGACGCCATGACAAGTTCGTTCCGCATCTATTCGCCGCGCTGCCGCAGCCACTGACGCATGTCATCGATTTCGGTCTGCTGCGCGGCGATAATCTGCTGCGCCCAGGCTTTGGTCTGATGGTCGGTCCCAAGCTCAAGAACGGCCCGGGCCATATCGATGGCTGCCTGATGGTGCGGGATCATCCCTTTGACGAATGCGACATCCGGATCCGTCGACTGCATCGCTTCCATCATCGGTGCGTGCATGCCCATCATGGCACGCATGTAGGCCTGCGAGGCGTGCGGCAGCGATGCCAGGCAGGCCGACATGTGGTCGCCCATCATGCTTTCCATCATCTCCATCATCGGTGCGCATTGTTGCGGCATGCTCATGGTTGCTGACGGGGGCTGTTCGCCTGCCGGTCGGGTGTCATGGTGCGCATCATTCTGCGCGAACGCCGTTGCCGGTGCGAACACCAGCGCAAGTGCCAGCATCGTTCTCATTCTGGGCTGCATGTCGAGCCTCCTTGCTGTTGCGATGGGCCGCGCATCTGCATTCCATGCATATGTGTCGACCGGATCCGTTGTGCCGCTGCCGTGTAGATCCACGATTGCGTCCAATCGATATGTGGTTCGACATAGGCCGATGCGCGGCAGGCGAACTTAACTTCGATCAAGGAATGGCGGGCGCTTCGACCAGAAGATCACCGATATGGTCTTCGAGCGACCGCGTTTGCCTTCTCTGCGCACGACGTGGGTGGCCATCCGCGGGTTCCCGACACGCTCAGGTTCAAATGCGATCGCCTCACAGGTTAGCCAGGGTGACGGTGACAACACACAAGAAGGGGGGCGTACCATGAGCATCGCATCGTCGGCGACCGAAGCAAGGAAATGGTGGTTTCCAACCGCCTACACCATTCTGTTCGGACTTATCGTGCTCGTCGCAGCGCTGACCTGGATCATTCCGGCCGGCCAGTACCAACGGGTGCAAAACCCCGCACTGGACCGCGAAGTTCCAGTCGCCGGTACATATACCGTGAGCGAACCGGATCCGCAGGGCGTATTCGACGTCATCATGGCCCCAATCGGCGGGCTTTATAACCCCGTGACCAATGCGGCCAACGCCATCGACGTTGCGCTCTTCGTGCTCATTATCGGCGGGTTCATCGGTGTCGTCGCCTCCACCGGAGCAATCAACTCCGGTATCAGCAGTGCCATGAGGTCACTCAAGGGCCGCGAGAAGTGGATGATCCCGGTGCTTATGGCGCTGTTCGCCTTCGGCGGCACGACGTACGGCATGGCTGAGGAGACGCTTGCCTTCTATGTGCTCCTGATCCCGATCATGATCGCGGCGCGGTACGATGCCGTGACCGCGGTGGCGATCATCCTGCTTGGTGCAGGCGTCGGCGTGTTGGGCTCCACGGTCAACGCCTTTGCCACAGTCATTGCGTCCGACGCCGCGGGTATCCCTTTCACCCAGGGAATCGTGCTGCGCTTCGTCATTTTGGGGCTCTCCTGGCTCGCCTGCGTCATCTATGTCATGCGCTATGCAGAGCGCGTCCGGATCGACCCCAGCCGCTCCCTCGTCTATGATCGCAAGGCGGACAACGAGGCGCATTTTCTTGCCGCACATGGCGGCGAGGCACTTGAATTTACCGGCCTGCACAAGGTCGTGCTTGTGGTGTTCGCACTCACCTTCGTGGTCATGATCTGGGGCGTGCTGCGGGCCGGATGGTGGATGGGCCAGATGAGCGGCCTTTTCCTGGCCTCGGCAATCCTCATTGGCCTGATCGCGCGTCCTGGCGAGGAGAAATTCGTCGACGCCTTCGTCAACGGGGCGCGCGACCTTCTGGGTGTGGCGCTGATCATCGGCCTCGCGCGCGGCATCGTCGTGATCATGGATGCAGGAAAGATAACCGATACGATCCTGCACTGGGCTGAACTCTCGGTTGCGGGACTGGGAGAGGTCGCGTTCATCAACGTGATCTACTGGATCAATGTCCTACTCTCCTTCTTCGTGCCGTCTTCCTCCGGGCTGGCCGTTCTGTCGATGCCGATCATGGCACCCGTCGCGGACTTCGCAGGGGTCGGTCGCAACCTCGTCGTCACCGCCTATCAATCGGCCAACGGCCTGGTGAACCTGATCAACCCGACATTTGCCGTGGTGATGGGCGCGCTCGCCATCGGCCGCGTCCCCTATGAGCGCTGGCTCCGATTCATGGCGCCGCTGCTCCTCATACTCACCGTCATCATCATGGCCAGCCTCAGCGCAGCCGTGCTGCTCGCTGCCTGAAGGAGAACCAGGATGACCATTACCTACGGCGTTCATTCCGAGGTCGGCAAGCTCAGACGCGTTCTGGTCGACCGGCCGGGCGCAGCCCTTACCCGCCTAACCCCTGGCAATTGTCATGAACTGCTCTTCGACGACGTTATCTGGGTCAAGCAGGCCCGTGTCGAGCACATGACGTTCGTCGATGCGATCCGCCATCGCGGCAGCGAAGTCGTCTTCCTGCGCGAGGCGTTGGCGCAGACGATGCAGGATATGGAGGCGCGCCGCTGGTTGTTGGAGCGGCGGGTCAACGTGAACACTGTGGGTGTCGGGCTTGCCGACGATCTCTGCGCCCACCTGATGGAAATCAATTCCGACGATCTGTCGCTCATCCTCATGGGCGGCATGAGCAGGGCGGAACTGCCGGTCGCGCCAACCGGCGTGCTGGCGCCGGTCCTGCGGCCGCAGGATTTCTTGCTTCCCCCGCTCCCGAACCATTTGTTTACGCGCGACACGACGTGCTGGATCTATGGCGGTGTCACGCTCAACCCCATGCGCTGGAATGCCCGCAAGCTCGAGACGGTGAACATTGCCGCCGTCTATCGTTTTCATCCGGACTTTCGCAACGCCGGCTTTCCTGTCTGGTGGGGCGACCCGGATGAGGACTACGGACTGGCTACCGCAGAGGGCGGAGATGTCATGCCGCTTGGAAACGGCCTCGTGCTGATAGGTATGGGAGAGCGCACCACGCCGCAGGCCGTGGGGCAGATCGCGCGCGCCCTGTTCGCCAAAGGGGCCGCTGAACGCGTCATCGCGTGCAAACTGCCCGTCGAGCGCGCCTCCATGCATCTCGATACCGTGTTTACCTTTTGCGATCGCGACCTGGTGACGTTGTTTTCGGACGTTGTGGACGGCATCACCGCCTACTCGCTGCGGCCGGGTGCGAAGGCCGGGGAAATCGACGTGCGGCAGGAGACGGGCCATCTTACGGAGGTTGTGGCGCGGGCGCTCAGCCTCAAGAAGCTGCGGGTGGTGCAGACTGGCGGTGATGCCTATGTGGCCGAGCGCGAGCAATGGGACGACGGAAACAATGTCGTCGCCCTCGAGCCTGGCGTGGTCGTTGCCTATGACCGCAACACCTATACCAACACGCAACTGCGCAAGGCTGGCGTGGAGGTCATCACGGTGCCCGGCGCCGAGCTCGGCCGCGGCCGAGGCGGCGGCCATTGCATGACTTGTCCGCTGATCCGCGATCCGATCTAGGGAGGAAAGAATGCCCGTCAATCTTGTCGGCCGCAGCGTGCTCAAGCTATTCGATTTTTCACCGGACGAAATCCGTTTTCTGCTGCAGCTCTCCGCATCGCTCAAACAGGCCAAGTATGGCGGTTACGAACAGCAACGGCTCAAAGGAAAGAACATCGCGCTGATCTTCGAGAAGGATTCAACGCGTACCAGGACCGGCTTCGAGGTCGCCGCCTACGATCAGGGTGCGCATGTCACCTATCTCGGCCCGTCAGGAACGCAGATCGGCAAGAAGGAGTCGATGAAGGATACCGCCCGGGTGCTTGGACGCATGTATGATGGTATCGAGTATCGCGGCTTTGGCCAGGTACAGGCCGAGACACTCGCCGCTCATGCCGGCGTGCCTGTCTATAATGGCCTGACGGACGAGTTCCATCCGACGCAGATTCTCGCCGATTTTCTGACCATGCGCGAGTACACGCGCAAGCACCTGTCGCAACTCTCCTTCTGCTTCCTCGGCGATGCCGGCAACAATATGGGCAATTCGCTCCTCACCGGAGCGACGTTGATCGGCATGGACGTGCGGCTTGGTGCGCCGAAGACGTGTTGGCCGGACGAGGCGTTGGTCGATCAATGCCGGGCCGTGGCGGAGAAGACCGGAGCACGGATTACGCTCACGGAGGATCCTCAGGAAGCGTCGAAAGGGTGCGACTTCGTCTATACCGATGTCTGGGTCTCGATGGGCGAACCTGATTCGGTCTGGGACGAGCGCATCAGGCTTTTGACACCCTACCGCGTCACCGCCGATCTGATGCGCGCCACGGGCAATCCCCACGCCAAGTTCATGCACTGTCTTCCGGCCTTTCACAACCGCGAGACCGAGATCGGTGAGAAGATTTATGAGCAATACGGCATCGACTGCATGGAAGTGACGGAAGAAGTCTTCGAGTCGCATGCTTCCATCGTCTTTGACCAGGCGGAAAACCGCATGCATACAATCAAGGCGATTCTCGTCGCCACATTGGGAGTGTGATCATGCGGGTCGTTGTTGCGCTGGGCGGCAACGCCCTTCTCAAGCGAGGCGAGCCTATGACGGCGGAGGTGCAGCGCGCCAATGTGCGCAAGGCTGCGGCGGCGCTTGCCGACCTTGCCGCGCATCACGACATCGTCGTGGCGCATGGAAGCGGACCGCAGGTCGGTCTGCTTGCCCTTCAGGCGGCGGCGCTGAAGGATATTGCTCCCTACCCCCTCGACGTCATCAGTGCCGAGAGCATCGGCATGATCGGCTATCTGGTCGAGCAGGAACTGGCCAATGCGCTTCCGCAAGCCGCAAGGCTGGCGACATTGCTGACCCATATCGAGGTTGACCCGGACGATCCCGCCTTCGGCCGGCCGGAAAAACCTATCGGTCAGATCTACGATTGGTCAGAAGCCGAGAGCGCACGCATTGCGCATGGCTGGCCGATGACAGAAGAGGCGCCCGGGCGGTGGCGGCGGGTGGTGCCGTCACCCCTGCCGAAACGCATCGTCCAGATGGAGGTAATCCGCCTGCTGGTCGATGCTGGTGTGGTGACGATCTGCGTCGGTGGTGGTGGTATTCCCGTCATTCGGGACATCTCGGGCGGCCTTCAGGGCGTGGAGGCCGTTATCGACAAGGATCGTGCTGCCGGCCTGCTCGCCGCGGACCTCGCCGCCGATGCATTCCTGATGCTGACCGACGTCGATGCCGTCTATCTCGACTGGGGCACGCCACAACAGCGTCCGGTTCGAGCGGCGCAACCGGCCGAGTTGGCGGCTTTTGCGTTTCCGCCCGGGTCCATGGGGCCAAAAGTGGAAGCCGCTTGCCAGTTCGCCGGGACACCCGGCCGGATCGCGGGCATCGGACGCCTGGAAGATGCCCGCGCGATTCTGGAGGGCAAAGCCGGCACGATCGTCAAGTCGGCATAGTGGTTGGCCGACCGCTTCCCACGCTACGCTGATGCCGCGCGAAGCCAGAACTTGATCTGGATTAAAGATTCACGCGCGTTTGGCGGCGAGGTTGCACATCTAAACATTGTCTCTTCCAAAGCCTTGATCAGTGCGGCAGAACCCCTGTAGCCCGCTGTGATGGACGTCTGGACGGGCTCATACGGACGAGGAAAAATGAGTTCACCGCACTCCCATCACGATCACCGGAATCATAACCATCATGCAACCGGCGAAGCAGCGCAGGAAGCCGGGCAAGGTGCTTCCAGCATCGTTTCTGCGGCAGGGTCCAGCCATTCGGATCACGCCGGCCACGATCACGGCGCCATGGTCGCGGACTTTCGCCGCCGGTTTTGGGTGACCCTCGTGCTTACCCCTCCGGTGCTACTGCTCTCTCCGATGATAAGAGACTGGCTCGGGCTCTCGGACGTGCTCTCCTTCCCAGGCGACGGATGGGTCCTGTTCGCATTGTCGACCATCGCCTACTTCTATGGTGGCTGGCCCTTTCTGACCGGTTTCTTCTCCGAGCTGCGCAAGGGGCAGCCCGGCATGATGACACTCATCGCGCTGGCGATCTCGGCTGCGTACTTTTTCTCCGCCGCTGTCACGTTCGGTTTTCCGGGCGAAGCGTTCTACTGGGAGCTCGTCACCCTCATCGCCATCATGCTGCTCGGTCACTGGATCGAAATGCGCTCCGTGATGGGCGCGTCGCGTGCCCTGGAAGAGCTCGTTCGCCTCTTGCCCGATAGCGCGACCCGCATCGACGACGACGGCAAGATGCACGAGGTACCGATCTCCGATCTCAAGCCCGGTGATCGCGTCATCGTCCGCCCGGGCGCCAAGGTTCCGGTCGACGGCGAAATCGTCGAGGGCTCGTCCGGCTTCAACGAGGCGATGCTGACGGGCGAATCGCGTCCCGTCACCAAGACGGTCGGCGCAACGGCGATCGGCGGTGCGATCAACGGCGCCAACGCCGTGACCATCAAAGTGACGAAGACAGGCGATGCGACCTATCTCGCTCAGGTCATCGATCTGGTGAAGAAAGCCCAGGCAACGCGTTCGCGGACACAGGATATCGCCAACAGGGCGGCCGCCTGGCTGACCTACATCGCCCTGGTCGTCGGCTTCGGAACGCTGTTCGTCTGGTGGCTTTGGCTTGGCGCGCCGCTTGAGTTCGCACTGGAACGCATGGTCACCGTGATGGTCGTGGCTTGCCCGCATGCCCTTGGGCTTGCCGTGCCGCTGGTGGTCGCCGTCAGCACATCGCTGAGCGCCAGCAATGGTCTTCTGATCCGTGACCGGGCGGCGTTCGAACGTGCCCGCAATCTCCAGGCAGTCGTTTTGGACAAGACCGGCACACTGACCGAGGGGCGCTTCGGCGTCAGCGACGTCGTGCTGCTCGCGGGTGGCGACGAGAACGCCGAGCTTGCCTTTGCCGCGGCAGCTGAGAGTCAGTCCGAGCACCCGATCGCTCACGGCATCGTGGCTGAAGCGAAACGCAGGAATATCAACATTGAGAAAGCCAGCGAGGTGAGCAATATCACGGGCGAAGGCATTGTCGCGAAGGTCGACGGGCAGGACATTCGCATCGTCAGCCCCGGCCATCTTGCACGACAGGGCAAACCCATCACACATGAAAGGCTGAAGCAGCTCGAAGCGCAGGGCAAAACGGTGGTGGCGCTGGTGCGCAACGGCGAAGCGCGTGCGCTCTTCGCGCTCGCCGACATCGTCCGACCGGAATCGAAAGACGCCATCGCGGAACTCACCCAGCTCGGCATCAAATCAGTCATGTTGACGGGCGACGCAAAGGGTGTAGCCGAGAGCGTGTCGAAGGAACTAGGGATCGCCGAGTACTTCGCGGAGGTTCTGCCCGATCAGAAGTCCGACAAGATCAAGGAGCTTCAGGCTCGGGGCCTCTCGGTGGCAATGGTCGGTGACGGCGTCAACGATGCACCGGCGCTCGTCCAGGCGGACCTCGGCGTGGCCATTGGAGCCGGCACGGATGTGGCCGTGGAGTCGGCGGATGTCGTGCTCGTCAAGAGCGATCCGCGCGATGTCGCGGCAATCCTCGGTCTGTCACGTGCGACCTACCGAAAGATGGTGCAGAACCTCATCTGGGCAACCGGCTACAATACCATAGCCATCCCGATGGCCGCCGGCATCACGTTCGGCACGGGCTTTCTGATGACGCCGGCCATAGCCGCGGTGTTCATGTCAGCCAGCACCATCATCGTTGCCATCAATGCGCAGTTCCTGCGTTTTTACAGGCGCCAAGGCATGAAGGCCGCTTCATGACAAGTGTCCGCTCTTTGAGCCGCTCGCCAGACCAGCCAGGCCTCAGCCTGTTCCTGGCCGTCACCGTTCCTGACATCTCAAATGGCACGGGGGATCGGATTCTTGTTGACGAGGCTTACCCTCGCGCATCCTCACCATTGACCTCGCCAGCGATGGCTGGTGCAGGGTGGCCTCGAATGCCCGAAAGATTCGGCCAGCTCTTCGTTTCGCCCAATCTGCGGATGTCGACGATGCCCGATCGCTCGGGCTGCGGGTTGGGCAGCAGGTCGCATCGGCATGGATCTGGCTGAACCAACCCGACTGAGCTGGAGCGCGCTCTCAGCGGTACTCGTCGCGATGTTCGCGATCACCGTCGGCTATGGTGTCGCGTTGCCGATCCTGCCCTTCCTGATCGAGCAGATCGCCGGCAGGAGCACGCCGCAGGCTCTTTCATGGCACACGGGGCTGCTGACGGGCGTCTACATCATCGCGATCTTCGTCGGCGCGCCGGTCTGGGGACGCATTTCCGATCGCTGCGGCCGCAAGCCGATCATCCTCATGGGCCTTCTGGGTTTTGCCGCGACCACCGGATTGTTCGCCGTCACCGCAAGCCTGCCTCTTCTCTATCTCGGCCGCTTTCTTGCCGGGTTCTTCGCCGCCGCCATCACCCCGGTCGCGTATGCGCTGATCGGCGACTATGCCCCGTCGAAAGAATGGCGCGCCCATCGCTTCGCGCTGATCAACATCGCGGGCACCGCCGGCTTCTTCATCGGGCCTTTGCTCGGAGGGCTGGCGGTGCGTGTCGCTGGAAGCCTCTGGGCACTCCCTCCCGACAGCTCGCTGGCAATGCCATTGCTCACGGCGACAGGCCTGGCCGTGATCGCGGCCGTGTTGGTGCTTTTCCTCCTTCCCTCCGGAACGCGGCGCGAGAGCGGCGATGCATCAACGGACGCCACACAGCTCGAACGGCGGGCGATGCTGCGGCTCCTGGTGATTGCGCTGGTGACGGCGCTCGCGATCGGCGTTTTCGAAGTCGGACTTGCGCTCCGCGGAAAGGTCCTCGGCCTAGATGCCGCACATATCGGCATCATGTTCGCCGAATGCAGCCTCGTGATGGCGGTCGTCCAGGCTCTGGTGTTCTCGCCTCTCATCAAGCCGGAGCTCACGCGCTGGTTCATCGCGCCTGGTTTGGCGACGCTTGCCATCGGGCTGGTCGTCGTTTCGGTCGTTAGCACCTCGGTATTGATGTCGGTCGCCGTCGCGCTGGTGGCCGCGAGTGCCGGCATGCTGTCTCCGGTCGCAACCTACTGGGCGTCGTTCGGCATCCCGACCAGCCAGGGAGCGCAACTCGGCCGCATGACCGCCGCCGCGAGTTTTGGTCAGGCTCTGGGATCGGTCGCAGGCGGCGCGCTGTTCAATCTGCCGATCCTGCCCGATGCGAGCTTCGTCCTCGCCGCGCTGATTGTTCTGGGCACACTGCTGGCCAGTATCCGGCTGCCCCGGCTCCTGATGCCGGAACCGGCAGCGAGCCGATAACTGCCGAAACAGGAATACGCGCAATTGCGCGTGTCTTGCGATACGCTTAGACGGCGACCGTCACGATTGGCGGGCGAGCATGGCTTTGAAACGATAAAGGGCAATCGCGACGAAGCCCGCGCCAAGGCCCGCCATGATCAGAAGATCGCGCCAGACCACATCGAGACCGGCGCCGCGGTAGAGTACAGCTTGTGCGAAACGCACGAAATGCGTGGACGGCGAAAGGTCCAAAATCAGCTGCAGGGCTCGGGGCATGCTCTCGAACGGTGTGAACGAGCCGGACAACAGGAACATCAGCACGAAGACCGGGATGGAGAGCAGCGCAAATTGCGGCATGGAGTTTGCGACCGTGGCGAGCAGGATGCCGAGCGACGTCACGGCGAACAGATAAATGGCCGTTCCGGCAAGAAAAAGCTCGATCGAACCGACGATCTGTGTGCGCAGGACAACCTCGACCACGACGTGAAGGGAAAACGCCGCGGCCAGCAATATGACCAGCCCGTTTGCCCAGATCTTGCCCGCGATGATCTCGCTGGCGCTCACCGGCATAACCAGAAGATGCTCGATCGTGCCATGCTCCCGTTCCCGCATCACCGCGGCACCGACCAGAATGATGGCAAGGATGGTGACGTTGTTGATGACGCCCATGCTTGCCGTGAAGCTGATGGCTTCGAGGTTCGGGTTGAACATCGCGCGGATCACCGCGGTGACCGGGGCGAGCGTCTCGACGGAGGCCTGCTTGAGGAAGCGTGTTGTCTCCTGCGCGACGATCTCCTGGATATAGGCGGTGCCGACGCCGGCCTGTGAGATGCTGGTGGCATCGACATTGACCTGAATGGCCGGGTTGCGGCCGGCGAGAAAATCGGCTTCCAGACCATGCGGAATGTCGAGAACGAACGTGAAGGCGCCCTTGTCCATCAAGCCGTCGAGGCTCGAGCGGTCGATTTCGACCGCCGGCCGGAAATAGGGAGGCCGGAGCGCGTCCTTGATCCGGCCCGAGAGGGTCGAGCGATCGCCGTCGATGACGGCCACCTTGGCGTCGTTGACGTCGGTTCGCATCGCTGTCGCTTCGGAATAGACAGCGAAGGTGAAGACGTAGGCGATGAGCACCACCATCACGACGTCGCGCGACAGACTGGCGAATTCCTTGACGCCGAGACGGAAGGCGTTTTCGATCCAGCGCCGCATCGCTACGCCCCCTGCTTGCGGATCAAGAGCCGCGCCAGCAGCAGGAATCCAAGCGCGAACGCCGCCAGCACCAGAAGCTCGCGGGCGAACGCTGGCGTGTCGAGACCTTTGGCGAACACGCCGAGGCTGATGGTCTGGAACCAAAGCGGCGGGAATGACAGGCCCATGATGCGGCCCGGCCCCTCGAGCGAGGAGGCCGGGATCAGGAAGCCCGAATAATGCGCTGCGGTCATCGCCGTCAGAATGGCGGTGCCGAATATCGCGGCGACCTGGGTCGAGACGAAGGCGGAAACGAGAAGCCCGAATGCCGTCGCGGCGTAGACATAGACCAGGGCTGCGAGCGAGAGCGCCAGCAGCGAGCCCTTCGGCACGACGCCCAGCACGCCACCGGCGAAAGCCAGCAGGCTGAGATAGCTCAGGACGCCGATCACAACATAAGGGAGCTGCTTGCCGAGTAGATACTCGCCGACCGTCGCCGGCGACGCATAGACATTCGCGATCGACCCCATCTCCTTTTCCCGCACAACCCCGAGGGCGGTCAGCATCGCCGGGAAGATGATCAGCAGCAGCATGATCGATCCCGGCGTGATCGCGAAGACGGAACGGAAATCCTGATTGTAACGAAAGCGCGGCTCGACCCGCAGCGTCTCGGCCGGCAGTCCGTTGGCGCCACGAGGGGCGCGCGCCAGCTCGCCGGCATAGGTCTGAAGCGTGCCAAGAATGTAGGCGCGCGCGGTCTCGGCGGGAAAGGTATTGCCGCCGTCGAGCCAGAAGCCGACCTCGGGCCGGCGGCCTTGCAAGAGGTCGCGGCCGAAGCCGGGCGGGACGTCGATGGCGAATTTCAGCTCGCCGGCGCGCAGGCGCCGGTCGATCTCGACATCGTCGTTCAGACGTGCCTGCTCGACGAAGTACCGCGAGTTCGAGAACTGGTCGAGAAACGCGCGGCTTTCCAGAGATTGGTCGCGGTCGAGCGCCGCGTAGCGCAAACGTTCGATATCAAACGATATCCCGTAGCCGAACGCCGCCATCAGCAGCAGCGGACCGATCAGCGCGAAGGCCAGCCGGATGCGATCCCGGCTGAGCTCGAGCGCCTCCCGGCGTGCAAACGTCCAGATCCGCTTCATCGAAGCAAGGCGCGGCGTTTGCGCCACCTCGGCATTGTTGTTCAGCCTCACTGAGGTCGGCTCGACCACGCCAACCGCTTCATCAGTCACGGACGGCTCGCCGGCACCCGTGCCCGCCGCATCTTCCAAATAGGCGACGAAGGCATCCTCGAGGCTTGCGGCCTTACGTGCGGCCTGGAGCTCGCGTGGCGCGCCGACCGCCAGCACGCGGCCCGCATGCATGAGAGAGACGCGGTCGCAGCGCTCGGCCTCGTTCATGAAATGCGTCGAGATGAAGATCGTCACCCCGTCGCGGCGCGACATTTCGAGCAGGAGGCTCCAGAAGCGGTCGCGGGCCGCCGGATCGACGCCCGATGTGGGCTCGTCCAGGATCAGGACGTCCGGCCGATGCAGGCACGCCGCCGCCAGTTGAAGACGCTGGCGCATGCCCAAGGGCAAGGCGTCCGGCAGCATCTCGGCGACATTACCGAGCTCGAAGCGCGACAAGGCCTCATCGACCCGCTCACCCAGCCCCTTGCCGCCGATGCCGCAGAGTCGTCCGTGCAGTTCGAGATTGCCGCGCACGGTCAGCTCTTCGTAAAGCGAAAAAGATTGCGAGACATAGCCGATCCGCGTCCTCGCCGAGATGTCGCGCGCATCGACCGGCTTGCCCAGGAGCTCGGCACGGCCTTCGGTCGCGGGAAGCAGCCCGGTCAGCATCTTCATCGTCGTCGTCTTGCCGCAGCCATTGGAGCCGAGGAAGCCGAAGATCTCGCCGCGCTCGATGCGAAAGCTGACATGGTCGACCGCGGTGAAATCGCCAAAGCGCATGGTCAGGCCTTCGGCCACGATGGCCGGCGGTCCGCCGTCGGGTTTGAGACGCGGCACGGACGGCGCCGCGCGCGCCCCGCGCCGTTCCGGACGCTGTAGCTCGATATAGGCCTGTTCGAGAGTGGTGGCGCCGGCGCGCGCAAGCAGGTCCGTCTGACTTCCTTCAGCGATGATCGCGCCATCGTCGATCGCCACGATACGATCGAAGGCGCCAGCCTCCTCCATGTAGGCGGTCGCCACGATCACCGTCATGGTCGGCCGCTCGGCCTGGATACGTCCGATCAACGTCCAGAACTGGCGGCGCGACAACGGATCGATCCCGGTCGTCGGTTCGTCCAGAATGAGGAGATCGGGATCATGAACCAGCGCGCAGCACAGCCCGAGCTTCTGCTTCATCCCGCCGGAGAGTTTCCCCGCCGGTCGTTCGGCGAAGGGAAACAGCCCCGTGACCCGCATGAGCTCGTCGATCCGTCGACGCCGACCATCGTCCGGCTGGGTGTAGAGCCGGGCGAAAAAGTCGATGTTCTCGTAGACCGACAAGGTCGGATAGAGATTGCGTCCGAGCCCTTGCGGCATATAGGCGATGCGGGGCGCGGCCTCGTTGCGGTGCGCCGCCGAAGCCATGTCGCCGCCCAGCACATTGACCGAACCGCGCTGAATGCGGCGAACCCCCGCGATCAAGCCGAGCAAGGTCGACTTGCCGACCCCATCCGGGCCGACGATGGCGAGCTTGCACCCGGGCAGAACGGTCAGAGCCAGATTGCGAAGAGCGATCACCTTCCCATAGGCATGCTGGACGCCCGACAGGCTGACGGCTGTGGCGGGCTCAGCCTCCATCGGGCAGCCTCGGCGCAAGTTCGGTCGGCCAAAGCGCGTCTGGGGTCACCGGAACATAGGCGTTGCCGGTCATCCCCGCCTTGACATAGCCGCGCTCGGAGGTGACCAGCGCCGGGTCGAGATGCAGCTTGACGCGATACATCAGCTTCTCGCGCTCGTTCGCCGTCTCCACGAATTTCGGTGTGAACTGCGCGTCGGCCGAAACGAACGACACGATCGCCGGCAAGACGTAGCCGCCTGGGCCGTCCAGCACGAGGCGGGCCTGCGAGCCCACCGCCACACGACCGGCGGAGGCCGTCGGAAGATAGATCGTCATATGGGCGTCCGAGAGGTCGAAGACCGTCAATATGCGCCCCCCGGCGCCGACGACCTCGCCGGTTCGGGCGAGACGGTACTCGACGCGGCCGGATACCGGGGCCTTCAACGTCATGTCGGCAATGGCGGCTTCGATCTGGCTGACCTGCGCCTCGGCAACCTCGACCGAGGCCTTGGCGTCCTCAACCGCGGCTTTAGCGGTCTGCAGAGACGCGCTTGAGATGTCGCGTTGCGCCGTGCGGCGATCGAGCTCGGCCTGGGTCGAAGTGTTCGTTCGCATGAGGTTGACGACCCGCTGGAGTTCGATTCGCGCAAGATTGAGTTCAGCCTCGCGCAGGGCAACACTCGCTTGCGCACTGGCGACGCTCTGATGGCTGCGATGGACGGCGGCGCGCGCGGCCGTCAACTGGGCCTGGATCTCGCTCGTATCGAGGCGGGCAAGCACGTCGCCCTTGTTGACGTTCGCGCCCTCGTCGACCAGGACTTCAGCCAGTCGCCCGGCATACTTGCTGGTGATGTCGACCCGCTCGACCTCGATCCTTCCATTCACTCGCGCCAGACCTGCTGGAACCCGGTTCTGCGTACCGAGCCAATAGACATAGCCGCCGGCCACAGCAGTGCCAACCAACACGGCGACGACTACAACGGATGATCTGCGCACCTTAGATTCCCTTAAACAGCGAGCGCCCGTCGAGCAGGCCTATCCGGCGATTTTCGATCCGCATCATTCGACCAGAGCGAGACCTGGCTTTCGCGGTGCCTCGCGCTCGAGACCCGTGGTCAGCTTGGCGAGCTCGTCGGGGCCGAGCGTCTCGCGCGCAAGAAGCTCGCGCGCACTGGTATCGAGCACGGATCGGTTGCGCTCGAGGATCGCGCGTGCCTTCTGGAAGGCGCTGTCAATCAGGTCTTTCACCATGTGATCGATGGCCTCGGCCGTCTCATCACTATAGGTGCGCGGCCGCCAGACCGGGGTCTGTCCGACGAGGAAGCTGCCGGTCTCCGGTTCATATGCGACCTGTCCGAGCTCCTTCGACATGCCGAACCGGACCACCATGTTGCGTGCGATGTCCGTCGCCTTGACGAGATCGTCCGCCGCGCCTGTCGAAATCTCGTCGAACACCAGGCTTTCGGCGGCCCGACCGCCAAGCAGCACCGCCATGCGATCCTGCAATTCGGACTGGCTCATGAGGAAGCGATCCTCGGTCGGCCGCTGGAGCGTGTAGCCGAGCGCAGCAATGCCGCGCGGGATGATCGAGACCTTCTGCACCACGTCGGTCTGGGGAAGCGCCATGGCGACGAGCGCATGCCCCATCTCGTGATTGGCGACGATCTGGCGCTCGCGTGGAATGAGAATCCGGCTTTTCTTCTCCAGGCCGGCGACGATACGTTCCACGGCCTGCGTGAAATCGTCGAGCACGGTGGCGCTCGCGCCGCGGCGCGTGGCCACAAGCGCGGCTTCGTTGACCAGATTGGCGAGATCGGCGCCAGTGAAGCCGGGCGTGAGCGCCGCGACCGCCGCGACGTCGAGTTCGGGCGCCACGCTGATCTTCTTCAGGTGCACGTTCAGTATGTCGATCCGGCCCTGACGATCGGGGCGGTCGACCAGAACCTGGCGATCGAAGCGACCTGCGCGCAGCAACGCGGGATCGAGAATCTCTGGCCGGTTCGTCGCGGCGAGAACGATAATGCCGACGCTCGGGTCGAAGCCGTCCATCTCGGCGAGCAGCTGATTGAGCGTCTGCTCCTTCTCGTCATGTCCACCGCCCGGCATATCGACGCCGCGGGCGCGACCGAGCGCATCGAGTTCGTCGATGAAGACGATGGCCGGGGCCTGCGCGCGCGCCTGCTGGAACAGGTCGCGCACGCGCGAAGCGCCGACGCCGACGAACATCTCGACGAATTCGGAACCGGTAATCGAAAAGAAGCGAACCCCCGATTCCCCGGCGACGGCACGCGCCAGAAGCGTCTTGCCGGTTCCGGGCGGACCGACGAGAAGCAGGCCCTTGGGAATGCGCGCGCCGAGCCGGCCATAGGTTGCCGGGTCCTTTAGGAAGCCGACGACTTCGGCGAGCTCCTGCTTGGCTTCATCGACGCCCGCCACATCGGCGAAGGTCACCTTTACAGACTTCTCGCCATAGACTTTCGCCCGGCTGCGCCCGATGCTCATCAGGCCGCCATGCTGTCCGGCCATCATCGGCCGCAGCAGGAATATCCAGATCAACACGAAAATCGCAGCCGGCATCAGCCAGGAGAGCAGGTTTTCGAAGAGGCCCGGCGCGGGTTTGCCGGAGAAGGAAATGTTGCTCTTGGTTAGCACGTCGGCGATCTGCGGATCGACGCGAACCGTGGAGAAATGCTGGGGCGCATCCTTCTCGATAGGCGGCTTGTAAGCGCCGGTGATCTCCGTCGGTCCGACCACCAGGTCGGCGACGCCGTCCCTTTCGATCAGGCTCTGGAACTCGCTGTACGGAATGACCTCGATGTGGCCTTGGCCGACAAGCAGATCCCGGATCAGCAGAACGGCAAAGAAGACCGCAATAAAATACAAGATGTCGAACTTGAAGACCCGCTTCGCGGGCGCTTTGTTCTCATTCTCCATGGGCCGCATTCCCGTACTTCTCTCGCGCGCGACGGCCAATGCGATTTATGTCATCAGCCAGGCGCGTTATGGATCGCCGCGTCTATTGAGCATCAGGATCGACAAGGTTCTCTGCTAAAAGTCACTTGAAGCCTGCTTGGTCGTCAAAATGCGCGCCTGGGAAGGCCGGAACTTTAACTCAGATCAAGATTGCGTCCGGAAAGGTGCTGGCCGGAGCCTTTATGCATCCCTTCGTGCATGACCGGAAATGCCGTTCGCACGCGAGGCCGAGTTGGCACGCAATGGCAAGAACTTAATCTCGATTAAAGAATCGAGCTTCCGTGCGGGCTTTATCTGAGACCTGTCTTCGCCTTTGGGCAAGAAATCATGAGCTGACCGCGCGTCGTGCTGCACGCCGGAACGAGACTGCGAAAGAACGATGATGGCCCCTGCCACAGCCCAGATGACTTCCGTCCCCGTCATCATTGCTCTCCCCGGCAATGAAGCATTTGCGCAAGCACTTGCGAACGCTGGCGCCGGCGAGCTGGGGGCGATCGAGACGCGCAGTTTCCCGGACGGCGAGAGCTATGTCCGCCTCGCGTGCGACGTCGCAGCAAAATCGGTTCTTCTGGTCTCGACGCTCGCTCGCCCCGATGAGGGCTTCCTCCGGCTCGTCTTTCTCGCTGACGCGGCCCGATCGCTCGGCGCCACCGCGGTGACGTTGATCGCTCCATATCTGGCCTATATGCGGCAGGATCGGCGTTTCCGGTCGGGTGAGGCCATCACCTCCCGAACCTTTGCGCGCCTGATCTCGTCCAGCTTCGACCGGCTCGTCACCGTCGATCCGCACCTGCACCGCTATCCGGCGCTGTCCGCGCTCTATGAAATCCCGGCGCTGACGCTGCATGCGGCGCCGCTCCTGGCGGAGTGGATCGCCGCGTCGGTTGCCGATCCGCTGATCATCGGTCCGGACGAGGAAAGCGAGCAATGGGTGTCGGCCATCGCCGCAAAGATCGGCGCGCCGCATGCGGTGCTGCGTAAGATCCGGCATGGCGACCGCGACGTCGAGATCGCGTTTCCCGACCTCTCCTCATCGAGCGGGCTGCAGCCCGTCCTGGTCGACGACATCGCCTCCTCCGGCAATACGCTCATCGAGGCGGCGCGAAAGCTGCCGCCGCTTGGATTCGCACGACCCGACGTCGCTGTCGTGCACGGCATCTTCGCCGGTGATTCCTATACGCGCCTGGCGCCGCTCTGCGGCAGGATCGTCTCCTCCGATTCGGTCAGTCATCCGAGCAACGCGATCGGGCTCGCCCGACTGGTCACGGATGCGCTGGCCATCGCCGACGCTCCCGATCCTGAACTCGTTCGTCATCGACGCCCGCCCGAGCCGCTCGACGACGTCGAACGCGCCGGCATCGATTCCTTTCCCGCCAGCGATCCTCCGTCGTGGACCGGCGGGGTTGAGTGATGCCATCGGCATCGGAAAGCAGACACATCCAGGAAAGGCAGCAGCGCATGGCCGCGACGACGTCCACAGCCTTCGAACACTCCCCAGCATTCGAACATTGGCGTGCCGGCTACGGCCCGATCACGCATAGCGACGAAACCGTCGAGCGCATTCGCGCTCTTGCGCAGTCGCCGAAGCAGAACCCGGACGCGCTTTACCGCCTGCTTGCCGCTGCCGACCGGCTGACCTCCGCCGCGATGTGGACGGTGGTTCACATGACCTATGCCAAGCGCGTCGACCTCTCCGGCGCGTCGCTGCCGCTAGAAGCCTTCAAAGCAACCCCTGAAGGCCATACCGGCGGTTCCCTGAACATGGTGCCGGCCTTTGTCGGCTACCTTGCCGCGAACACGCTCTCGGCCACCACCCGCTCCTGGGTGATGGGACAGGGCCATTGCGTCGCGGCGATCGAGGCGCTCAACGCGCTGACCGGCGACGTTTCGGATGCGCAGAAAGGGCGCTATGACCGGAGCGAGAAAGGGTTGTCCCGGCTCGCCGCCGACTTCTATTCCTATGCTATCAATGCCGAGGGCCGTCCGGCGGTGCCGATCGGCAGCCATGCCGGACCGAACACGGCCGGCGCCATTTCCGAGGGCGGATATCTCGGCTTCGCCGAGGTCCAGTACGTCCATGCCCCGCTACCCGGAGAGAGCCTGGTCGCTTTCGTGAGCGATGGCGCCTTCGAGGAGCAGCGCGGCTCGGACTGGACGGCGCGCTGGTGGCGAGCTGAGGATAGCGGTCTCGTCGTGCCGATCATGATCCTTAACGGCCGACGCATCGAGGAGCGGGCGCAGATTGCGCAGCAGGGCGGCGCCGATTGGCTCGCTGATCATCTCAGGCTCAACGGATTCGATCCGTTCGAGATCGACGGTCGCGATCCCGCGGCCTTCGTCTGGGCGATCCTGACGGCCGAGGAGCGCCTTGGCCGTTTTGCGGGCGATCCCGCCCGCGTCTATCCCGCTCCCATTCCCTACGCCATTGCCAATACCGTGAAAGGCTTCGGCTTTCCAGGCGCTGGCACGAACGCCGCGCACAATCTCCCGCTTGCCGGAAATCCGTCCCGCGACGAGGCCGCGCGAACTGCGTTCAACGAAGCGGCGCGGGTTCTGTTCGTCCCGCAGGAGGAGATCGCCGAGGCCGTTTCAGCAATTGCGATTCACCAGGAGCAGAAGCGTCCCCCGGAGAGCCGGCATCCGCTGGCGTCGCGCCGGCCGTCTGCGCCGAGCCTGCCGCAGCCGCAATGGACCGACAAAAGCGCGCCGGCCGATTGCGCCATGCATGCGCTCGACCGCTGGTTCGTGAGCCTTGTCAACGCAAATCCGTCGCACAGGGTGCGCGTCGGCAATCCGGACGAACTGCGCTCCAACCACATGGGTGCCACCCTTGACCGCCTCCGCCACCGCGTCAATACGCCCGAAGCCGGCGTCGCCGATGCCGTTGATGGCGCCGTGATCACCGCACTCAACGAGGAAGCGGTCGCCGCCGCGGCCCTTGCGAACAAAGGCGGGATCAACCTCATCGTCAGCTACGAAGCCTTCGCGATGAAGATGCTCGGTGGCCTGCGTCAGGAGATCATCTTCGCGCGCCACCAACGCACGGTGGGCCAGAGCCCGGGCTGGATTTCCGTGCCGCTTGTCGTCACCTCGCATACCTGGGAGAATTCCAAGAACGAGCAGTCGCATCAGGATCCGACCGTCGGCGAGGCGCTGCTCGGCGAGATGTCGGACACCGCGCGTGTGCTGTTTCCGGTAGACGCCAACAGCGCCGTCGCCACCATGGCCTCGGTGTTCGAGGGGCGCGGCCAGGTCGCCTGCGTGATCGTCTCAAAGCGCGACATGCCGCACCGCTTCGACGGCGCTGCCGCCGTCCGTTTCGTCGCCGACGGCGCTGCCCACATCGAGGGACAGGTTGACGGCGCCGAGCTGCAGATCGTTGCGATCGGCGCTTACCAGCTCGAAGAGGCGCTCAAGGCGGCGAACCGCCTGAAAGAGCATGGACGGCGGGTCGTGGTGACGGCGATCAACGAGCCCGGTCGCTTCAGGATCCCCCGCGATCCCATCGAGGCGCGTTTTGTGGCGTCCGACGAGGAGCTCGTGCGCCTCTTCCCGGTCGATGTCCCGCGCCTGATCGTCTCGCACACACGGCCCGAGCCGATGCTCGGCCTGCTGCGACGGCTCGACAGCGGTCCGAAACACACTGTGGCCCGCGGCTATATCAGCCGGGGCGGCACGCTGGATGTCGCGGGCCTGCTGTTCGCCAATCGCTGCAGTTGGGCGCATCTGATCGATGCCGCCGCACCTTTGGCTGGGTGGTCGCGCCGCGACTTCCTGACAGTCGCCGAACGCAATGCCATCGATGGGAAAGGCTCGCCCGCCGATCTCACCACTCCTACCAAATGAAGGACGCCATGCTGACACTTACGTCCCTCGGCGGCGCAGGCACCGTCACCGGCTCGAAACATCTGCTCACCAACGGCGACAAACGCATCCTGATCGACTGCGGTCTGTTTCAGGGCCTCAAGAACCTGCGCGAGTTAAACTGGGAACCGCTGCCGATCGACCCTTCGAGCATCGACGCCGTTATCCTGACGCACGCCCATCTTGACCATTCGGGCTACCTTCCCAAGCTTGTGCGCGACGGCTTCAAGGGAAAGATCTATGCGACGGCGGCAACGCGCGATGTGGCAGAGCTCATCCTCAAGGACAGCGGCCACCTGCAGGAGAAGGACGCCGAATACGCCAACAGAAAAGGCTTCTCGAAACACAAGCCGGCGCTCGCGCTCTACGGCATCCGGGATGCCGAGCGCAGCCTTGAATTCTTCTCGCCCGTGCCCTTCGACAAGCCGGTCAAGCTCCCGTTCGGCGCGACGCTGACTTTCCGTCATGCCGGGCACATCCTGGGCGCCGCCACCGCCGAGATCGAATGGGGCGGACGCCGTGTCGCCTTCTCCGGCGATCTCGGCCGCTATGACGATCCGGTTCTTCCCGATCCGGCCCCTGTACCGGAGGCGGACTATGTGTTGATCGAATCGACCTACGGCAACCGCATGCACGATCCTGCCGATCCCACCGAAGCGCTCGGCGCCGTCGTCGAGCGAACAGTCGCGCGCGGCGGGACGGTCGTCGTTCCCGCCTTCGCCGTGGGTCGCGCGCAATCGCTCCTTTACCATCTCTGGAAGCTCAAAAGTACTGGGCGCCTGGCGAAGGTGCCTGTCTATCTCGACAGCCCGATGGCAATCGACGCCACCGACCTCCTCCACGCCCACCGTGGGGACCACCGCCTGACCCCGGAGCAATGTAAGGAGGTCTGCGCGATTGCGACCTACACCCGCGACGTCGACGGCTCGAAGGGCATCACGGCAAGCCCGTATCCCAAGGTGGTTATCTCGGCGAGTGGCATGGCCACCGGCGGGCGCGTGCTTCATCATCTGAAGGCGTTCGCGCCGCATGCACGCAATACGATCCTGTTCTCCGGTTTCCAGGCGGCCGGCACCCGCGGTCGTGCTATGCTGCAAGGCGCGCAGGAGACCAAGATCCATGGTGAATGGATTCCCGTTCGCGCCGCGGTCGAGGAACTGTCAATGCTGTCGGCGCATGCTGATTCCAGCGAGCTGATGCGGTGGTTGTCGGGCTTCCGCCGACCGCCGTCCCGGGTCTTCATCGTGCACGGCGAAGACGAAGGCTCCGAAGCGCTGCGCGTTCGCATTGACCGGGAGCTCGGATGGGATGCCGTCGTTCCCCGCCAGAACCAGAAGTTCGATCTATGACGTTCGCCGACACGACAATTCCCGCTCAACCGACCCTGCGGGCGAGGCGCATCCGCCTGCACACGCAGCATCAGGCCGTCGTCGTCATGCGCACCGATTGCCACGTCTGCCGGTCGGAGGGTTTGTCGGCGCGCTCACAAGTCCTTGTCTCCAACGGCAGCGGCGAGGTTCAGGCGACGCTGTTCCAGGTCGACGGTGACGGTCTAATCGCCCTCGACGAAGTCGGCCTCTCCGAAACCGCCTGGGAGCGGCTTGGCCTTGCCGACGGTGACGCGGTCAGGGTCAGCCATGCACCCGCGATCGACTCGCTGGCGAGCGTGCGTCAGCGCATCTACGGCAATCGGCTCGATTCGCGCGCCTTCGCAGAAATCCTGCGCGACATGGTCGCCGGGCGTTACACGGAAGTCCACCTAGCCGCTTTCCTCACGGCCAGCGCCGCCCTCCCCCTCGACGAGAACGAAACTGCCGACCTGACCGGCGCCATGGTGGACGTCGGCGAGCGGATGCGCTGGGACGCGCCAATCGTGGTCGACAAGCATTGCGTCGGCGGCCTTCCCGGCAACAGGACAACCCCGATCGTGGTCGCGATCGTCGCCGCGAACGGCTTGCTCATGCCCAAGACCTCGTCACGCGCCATCACCTCTCCGGCCGGCACCGCCGACACGATGGAAACGCTGGCGCCGGTGGAGCTCGACATCGCGACATTGAGGCGCGTCGTCGAACGCGAAGGCGGCTGCATCGCCTGGGGCGGCGCTGTGCATCTGAGCCCCGCCGACGACATTTTCGTCCGCGTCGAGCGCGAGCTCGACGTCGACACCGAAGGCCAGCTGGTCGCCTCCGTGCTGTCCAAAAAGATAGCGGCGGGGTCTACCCACGTCGTGATCGACATTCCCGTCGGGCCGACCGCCAAGGTGCGCGGTGAGAACGCGGCCGCTCAGCTCGGCCTGCGTCTCAACGCTGTTGCCTCACGGTTCGGGCTCGCCACGACTTGCATCCAGACGGACGGCTCGCAGCCCGTCGGTCGCGGCATCGGGCCGGCACTAGAAGCGCTGGACGTGCTCGCCGTATTGCAGAACGCAGCGGACGCCCCTGACGACCTGCGCCGCCGGGCGGCGACGCTGGCCGGTGCCGCACTCGAGATCGGCGGCAAGGCCGAACGGGGAGAAGGCGTCGTCCGCGCGCTCGAAACGCTCTCAAGCGGGAGGGCCTGGTCGAAGTTCGAGGCGATCTGCCGGGCGCAGGGCGGCCCTCGTACGCCACCGCGGGCGCCCAATGTCTATCCCCTGCTCGCGCCGCATACCGGGCGCGTCGTTCACATAAACAACCGCAAACTCTCGCGGCTTGCCAAGCTCGCTGGCGCACCCGAATCGAAGGCGGCGGGCGTTCACATGGAGGTTCGGCTCGGCGACGACATCGATCGGGGCCAGCCCCTGCTTCATGTCCATGCCGAGACGACGGGCGAGCTCGCCTATGCGCTCGATTATGCCGCGCGCGCAGGCGACATCGTCGAGGTCGAGACTTGAGATGGCGGCGCCCGGGAGGACGCCACCGGCGGAGTCCGCCCGAGGAATTCCCACTCGCCCATCGTCTGATGCATTGGACCGTGCTTGTCCTTTGCCTCGTACAGGTGCCGACGGCCTGGGCAATCCAGCGCACGCATATGGCGCACCTGTTCATGAAACCGCGCCCCTTCGACCTGTTCCTGCATCAGGTCCATGCCTGGAGCGGCTGGGCAATCCTTGGTCTTGTACTGGCGCAACTGGTCATGCGCCTTGCCTATGGCAGACCGCCGCCTGCCCGAGGCATGTCGGTCGTCGAGCGCATCATTGCCGCCGTTATGCATGTCGCGCTCTACGCCGTCTTGATCGCGCTGCCGGTCACCGGCACGATCGCCATGTATGTCACGTTCCGGATTGCGCCGGTTCACAGCCTGCTGAGCTGGACGTTGCTCGTTCTTGTCCTCCTTCATGCCGCAGCGGCGCTCTGGCATCATTTCTGGCGCCGCGACGACGTCCTTTGGCGCATGATCCGGAAGCCGCGATGATGCCGACTTCGTTTCATGGCCGTCAGCCCGCGGGAAGCTGACAGTGGACCCGTTGATCGCCAGGTTGGGCTTGGCGCTCGCCATTGGCCTGCTGGTAGGTCTCGAGCGTGGCTGGCGCGAGCGCGACGCCCCGGATGGCGCGAGAACGGCCGGTATCCGCACCTATGCCATTACCGGTCTTCTTGGCGGCCTGTTCGCCGCGCTCGCCAAGAGCGTCGCGGCACCATCGGTGCTGATCGCAGGGCTGCTGGCCTTCACCGCGGTCTTTGCCTGGTACAAGAGCCGCGAAGCCATTCAGGATGCGGATTTCAGCGTGACCGGTGTTGTCGCGGCCCTGGGCGTGTTCGTGCTCGGAGCACTGGCGGTTGCGGGGGATCACCGCGCCGCTGCCGCCGGAGGCACCGCACTTGCCGTCCTCCTCGCCAGTCGCGATCTGCTGCATGGTCTTCTCAGGCGCCTCTCCTGGATCGAGTTGCGCGCCGCGCTGGTGCTGGCGGTGATGACGGCGATCATCCTGCCGCTCCTCCCTGCGCAGGCGATCGATCCGTGGGGCGGCTTCAATCCGCAACAGATCTGGCTCTTCACAGTGCTGACTGCTGCAATCTCGTTCCTCGGCTATATTGCCGTCCGCCTGTTCGGAACCACACGTGGAGTGCTGGTGGGCGGATTGGCGGGGGCAGTGGTATCATCGACGGCGGTGACGCTGGCGCTCGCGCGTACGGCAACCGCAGGCGGCAATCCTTGGCCGCTGGCCGGAGCCGCCACGCTCGCCGCCGCCGTCTCGGTGCTCCGTGTTGCCGGCATCGTCGCGATCGTCTCACCATCAGTGCTCGGCGTCGCAGGACTTGCCATTCTTGCCGCGGTTCTGACTTTCGTGATGTGCGGCGGGGTGTTTCTGTCGCGCGGTGCAGTTCCAACCGACGCTGGACAAATGCCACGCAACCCCTTCGAATTGTGGGCACTGCTGGCCTTTGCGATCCTGTTTGCTGTGGTTTCGACCATAAGTGCTGCAGTTTCGGTCGGGAACACTGGTGGCATGGTGGTCACGTCGGCGATCACCGGCACCTTCGATATCGACGTTGCCGTGCTGAGCGCATTGCGGCTCCTTGGTGTCTCGGCAGACAGAGAGACTGTGGGGCACGCCGTGCTGCTCGCCCTGACAACGAACGCGGCTGGACGGTTGGTTGTCGCGGCCGGGACGGGGCCGGTGCGTTTTTGGCTCCCGATCGCGGTCGCCACCATTACGGCAGTCGGCTTGGGCTTCCTCGTCTTCGCGACACTTCCGCATTTCGACTGGCCTGGTACGCCGTCGTGATTGGTCTCATCATGACGACAACACTATCTGGCTGGAACGGCTTTACAGCATCGGATTGGCATTGATCCCGATCAAACAGGAAAACTTCCTGATGCGCTAGAGTTGAATCGAGGTGATTTGAGGTGGCTCTGGTGGCGAACATTTGCGAACGATTGAGAACGGCTGTCGTGGCCGCGTTGGTATTCGCCTTTCTGACGGCGTCCTTGACGACTGCCCACACCTTGCCGTGTCCAGACCCGGCCAATACTCAAACCGTTTCGGCAAGCGCCAACGTGGACGGCGTTCTCGTGCATGCAGGTTATCATGGTAGCGGCAAGAGGACCGACAGAAGCCTCGATCAGTGCTGCCAAAAATACTGCCTCAAGTGCTTCAGCCTTGTGCCGCCTGCCGCCCTCTTCGATGGTGCCCCCGTGGTGAGGGATCATGCATTGCCGATCGAGACCCAATCGGCCGGCATTTCTGTCCATCCTTCCCACGGGCCTCCCCGAAGCTGATCTGACCGAAACGACCCGATCGCGCATTGGGTCGCCGACCAGCGTCCGAAAGACGCACCGATCAGCTTGCCTGCCGATGCAGGCCACATCAGGAGTGAACCATGAACAGACGTCGTTTTCTCACAACGATCATGACCGGGACCGCCGCCGTCGGCGCGGCTTCCGTCATCCGCCCCTTCGGCGCCCTGCCTCAGGCCTCGGCCGCCGCGCCACCGCTCAGGCTCGGAATTGCCAGCCGCACGATCGAGGTCAACGGCAAGGCAGCACGCGTGTTCGGATTGATGCAGCCTGACGGCAAGCAAGGGATCCAACTGGACGCTGGATCGAGTTTCGATGTCGAGCTTGCAAACGTGATCGATGAACCGACCATGATCCACTGGCACGGCCTGACGCCGCCCTGGAAGATGGACGGCGTGCCGGACAATCCGATGGCCCTAATCAAGGCAGGCGAGGTCGTGCGCTATACCTTCCCTGTCGGTGCCGGCGGCACGCACTGGATGCACGCGCACACGCTTCAGGAGCAGAACCTGCTTGCCGCGCCACTTGTCGTCCGCACCGCGGCCGACAGGGAACGGGATGAACAGAACGTCGTCATCCTCCTGCACGACTTTTCCTTTACGCCGGCCGAGGAACTGCTGGCCAGGCTCAAGAGCGGACAAGCCCACGACGCCCGGTCGAGTGTACCTGCGACAGGGCAAGGGAAAATGGCCGGAATGCCGATGATGGATCATTCCGCCATGGGGCACGGCAATATGGAGATGGATGGCATGAACAAGGGCGGCATGCCCGGAATGGACATGGGCACAATGGGGGCCATGGACCTCAACGACATCGATTATGATGCCTACCTGGCCAACGATCGAACGCTCGACGATCCCGAAGTCGTGCAAGTGGAAAAAGGCGGCCGCGTCCGCCTGCGCATTATCAATGGCGCGACTGCCACAGCCTTCACCATCGACACCGGCGTCGTGCAGGGAACGCTCGTTGCTGTCGACGGCCAGGAGGTCGAACCGGTCGACGGCAAAACATTCCCGATCAGCATGGGTCAACGCCTCGATATCCGCTTGGAACTGCCTCAAGGAGCCGGAACCTATCCTGTTCTGGCCCTGCGGGAAGGGGCAATGGAACGCACGGGCGTGATCCTCGCCACAGCCGGAGCCCCCATCCAGCGTATCGCTCCCATTGCCGAGGCCGACGGTCCGATCGTGGGCAATTCCCTCGAGCAGCGCCTGCGGGCCGTAAGGCCGCTGGCCGTTCGTCCGGCAGACAGACGTTTCGAGATCGCCCTGACCGGCCAGATGCAAAGCTATGTATGGGGCATGGACGGCGCCTCGGATATGCGCACGCGTCAAGGGGAGCGGATAGAGATCACGATGCGCAACGCATCCATGATGGCGCATCCGATGCACCTGCACGGTCATCATTTCCAGGTAACCAACGTGAACGGCACCGCAATCTCCGGGGCCGTGCGCGATACGGCGCTAGTGCCACCCGGCGAAACCCTGACCTTCGTCTTCGATGCCAGCAATCCGGGCAAGTGGCCGCTGCACTGCCATCACCTCTACCACATGGCGACCGGCATGATGGCCTACGTCACCTATGAGGATCTTGGCTAGAACCTGTCGTTGCCTGGTGCCGGAATCCGAGCCGGCACCACGACGACTGTGCATCCTTAACCTCGATCAAAGATGCAGCCGCCGAGCGCTGGCATACAAAATGGTGCTCTTTCCTCTTAAGGCGGCGGGAAGCGGCGCGATCGAACTTTCGTTTCTAAGGATTTCTGGAATGACACAGCACAGTTCCATCCGGGTTGCCGTGAACGGCTATGGCGTAATCGGCAAGCGGGTGGCCGACGCCGTGCGTCTTCAGGCTGATATGGAACTCGTCGGTGTCTGCGACATCGCGAGCGACTGGCGCCTGCGCCCGCTTGAAGAGAAGGCGATTCCGCTCTACGCGGCGTCCGATGAGACGGCTGGCCCGATGAGGGCATCCGGCTTGTCGGTCGCCGGTACGCTCGATGCGCTGCTCCAGACCGCGGACATCGTCGTCGACTGCACACCCAAGCGCGTCGCCGCAACCAACGTCGAGCGGTACCGGGCCCGCGGCATCAAGTTCATCGTCCATGGCGGCGAGAAACACGCCGTGACCGGACACTCTTTCGTCGCAGAAAGCTCCTTTGCGAGCGCGATCGGCCGCCAGTCGACGCGCGTTGTGTCCTGCAACACGACCTCCATCGTTCGCACGCTTTCCGTCTTGAAGCGGGCCGGCCTGCTCAAACGCGCGCGCGGCACGCTGCTGAGGCGCGCCACCGATCCGTGGGAAAGCCATGAAGGCGGGATCATGAACACGCTCGTGCCCGAGCCCGAGATCCCGAGTCATCAGGGACCAGACGCCCAGAGCGTCGACCCCGACCTCGACGTGGTGACCATGGCCGTCAAGGTTCCCGAGACGCTGGCGCATCTCCATTATTGGTCCGTCCAGATGACCCGGGCGGCCGAGAAGGAGGAGGTGCTCGGGGCTTTCGGCGCTTCGTCGCGGATCGCGCTGATCCGAACCACGGACGGGCTCACCGCGATCAATACCGTGAAGGAGCTGATGGCCGACCTCGGCCGACCGCACGACAATCTCTACGAGGTGGCGCTCTGGGAAGACATGCTGCGCACGGAAGGCGACGAGCTGTTCTACGCCTACATGGTCGACAACCAGGCGATCGTCATTCCCGAGACGATCGATGCCATCCGCGCCTTGACCGGCCTCGCATCGGGTGCCGACTCTTCAATCGCGCTGACGAACGCGTCGCTCGGCATCCGGCAGCGGTTGTTCTAACGCGATGCGCGGCGGCCGCCTATAACCGGGGTAAAGCGCGTGAGCTCGCGGTTTTTCAGGATCGTCGCCGCCGCAGTCTCATTGACTCTGCTCTATCTAGCCGAGCGGCGCCGCGGCGTCGCCGCCGATGCCTCGGCCCTGCCAGTTCGCCTACGCCAGACGCTCGATGAGCTCGGCGGAACCTTCATCAAGATCGGTCAGGCCCTCAGCATGCGGCCCGACCTGTTCCCGGAGGACTATCTCAGGCAACTGCGCGACCTGCGCGAGCGTGCCCGGCCATTTTCCTCGACAGAGGCCAGGGCGGAACTTGAGCGCGCCTTGCGCCGGCCGGTCGAACAGGTGTTCCAGACATTCGACAGCGAACCTTTCGCAGCCGCTTCGATCGCCCAGGTCCATCGCGCCACCCTGCCCGACGGCCAGGAGGTGATCGTCAAGATAAGGCGCCCGCACATGCGGGAGCGGATCGACAGCGACATGCGGATACTCGTTGCCGTTGCCCGGATCGCCGGCGCGGCGATCCCGAGCTTCCGCCGCCTGCAGCCCGAGCGCCTCGCCCGCGAAATGTGGGCCAATCTCCGGCGCGAGACTGACCTTCTCCAGGAAGCGCGAAACATTCGACGATTTTCTGATGCCTACAGGCAGCGCACCGACGTCTACGTGCCGGAAGCATTCGAAACGCTATCAAGCGAAGCAATCCTCGTCCAGGTCATGAGCCATGGCCGATCGATCGAGGATTCGGCCATATCGCAGGACGGTTCGCGGATCGCGGGCGTCCTGGTCGATTTCTATCTTGAGCAACTGCTGACGACCGGTCTGTTTCATGGCGATCCGCATCCCGGCAATCTCTTCGTTATGGAGGACGGCCGGATCTGCTTTCACGATTTCGGGCTCGTGGGCCATCTTGACCACACGACACGGCGCAATCTCGGGATCTTTCTCCAGGCGTTCGTTCACCAGGACGCCGGATGGATGCTCGACGCGGCCATCGCTCTTTCGCTGATCGACCGGCAGGCGGAACGCACGGCATTCGTGCAGGGTATCGAAGAAATCCTCAGCGACTATTCCTCGCTGCCGCTGAAGGACTGGTCTATCGCCGATGCTTTCCTCAGGGTGATGCGGCTCGGTGACGGCGCCCGCGTCGTCGTTCCCTATAACCTCATGGTTTTCGTCAGGGCGCTTTTTCTGATTGAGGGCTGCCTGCGCCGGCTCGATCCCAACTTCAATGTGCTGGATACGATCATTGCCAAAGGCGAGGCCGCGTTGGCGCACACGCTGGGCGGCAGGCCTGACCCGGCAGCCATGGCGCGTCTCAAAACCGAGCTGGCGCTCTCCGCAGAGGACCTGCCCTCGCTGTTGGCCTCCTGGCTTCATCGCGCCCATCAGGACGGCGGAGACCTAGCCCTTGGTGTGCGTGTCCATCAATCGGACGAAACCGAGCGGCGGCTCGACCGCCGGGCGGCTCTCGCGGCGCTGGCGCTTCTGTCGGCTGGAATGCTGGTCACGTCCGCGCTGTTGGCGCAAGCGCATATTGGACCTGAGGTGATAGGGCTGCCCGTCACGGCCCTGATCGGATTTATCGTGGCGATCTGGATCTGCATGCGCGTCCTGCGGTGGATTAACATACTGTGGCGACGATGAGCGCTGCGTCGGTGCGGGCGCACCTGCACCGCCGCGCGCAGCGGACGGGCGGAGATCACAGGACCGTGGAAGCCGAAGATCCTGGGATCGAACGAACGCTGCTACTCCACTCCTCAACCTTCGCGGAAAACATAGGCACACGGGACGACGGCGATGGCGCTTATTGGGAACGAAGCCTGGGCGATCGCCTACTTGGTAGTGGAATGGACAATCCGCATTGTCATGGTTTTTGTCGTGCCCTTTCGACGTTCGCCCGACGCCGCGCGCAGCTGGCTGCTGCTAATATTTTTCCTGCCCCTTCCTGCACTTGCGGTCTATCTTGTTATCGGCAGACCGACCTATCCCCGCTGGCGCAGGGAACGCTTCGCCAGATTGCCGGAGGTCCTGGTCGCGGCATCGAAAGAGATTGCCCATTCTCACTTCTGCCGCCGTCCCGACTTGCCAGGCTCGCTGGCGGGACCGGCGCTCCTGATTGAAACCCTCGGCCAGTTCCCCGCGCTTTCTGGCAACAACGTCGAACTTCTTTCCAATTATGAGGGTGTTATCGACCGCATGGTCGTCGACATCGATCATGCGGAACGAACTGTCCATCTCCTGTTCTACATATTCGCAGACGACCGGACGGGTCTGCGCGTAATAGAAGCATTGGAACGGGCGGTCCTGCGAGGTGTCACATGCAGGGTACTGATTGATGCCATCGGGTCCCGGCAATGGCGGCACCAGGTGACGAGGCTGCTAACCCGAGCAGGTGTGGACGTTCAATTCGCTCTGAAGGTGGGGATCTTTCGGCGCAGATCGGCGCGTGCCGACCTGCGTAATCACCGTAAGGTTGCCGTCATAGACAGCCGCATCGGCTATATCGGCTCCCAGAACATAACAAACGCCCTATCTGCCTCCAACATCGCAAACGAGGAGTTGGTCGCACGAGTTGTCGGCCCGATCACGACAGAGCTGCAAGCCGTCTTTGTCGCCGACTGGTTCATGGAAACGGAGGAGGAACTGGCGGTATCCGCCCTTTTTCCACACCATCATCCCGATGCCGGGGCCGTTGCACAGGTCCTTCCAAGCGGTCCTGACTACCCGAACGCAGGGATTGGCAATGTAATTGCGGCTCTGGTTCACGGCGCAAGCAAGCGTGTCGTGATCACGACGCCCTACTTCGTCCCGGACGAACCTCTCCTTCAAGCACTCAAAACCGCCGTGCTGCGTGGGGTGGAGGTGCGTTTGCTGGTCTCGCGTCTCACGGATCACATCCTGGTGAAATTGGCGCAGCAATCCTACTACTCCGAACTCCTCCAGGCCGGTGTCCAAGTGCATCTCTATGAGGAGGTCTTTCTGCACGCCAAGCATATGACGTTTGATGATGAGATCTCGCTGCTGGGTTCCAGCAATGTCGACATCCGCTCTTTTGTCCTAAACGCCGAGGTAAGCCTTATCGTTTTTGACAAGGGTGTCACGGAACAGTTGCGCCGTGAGCAAGTGCGCTGCTTCGACAACACCGCGACGCTCACGCTCGACGGTTGGGAAAAACGTCCAATGATCCACAAGATTGGCGAGAACCTGGCGCGGCTGGCGAGCCCTCTCCTGTGAACAGCATCAGCGGCTTCCAAATGGAGCAATCGAACGCAACGCGATGCCCCACTTCGGCTGCGGGTGCATATGGGCGTATTCGTCGTGCGGATCTTGCTCTACGCTCGCACTTGGCACGGCAAACGCCGGCAATGCGACCGTACAGCGATCACGCCAGTGCGGGCCTGGCTCGCCTGCGCCACATCAGCGCCAGGAGATAGAGGGAGATCACCGCACCGCCGAAGCAGAACACCGAGATATAGGCGTAGGAGAAGAACGCATAGGTGATGACGAGGACGCCGGCGACGAGCAGGCCGAAAATCTTGATCTCCCAGCCTCGCACCAGCAGGAAGGGCACGATGACGACAGCAACGTAGATCGCGTAGGTCACGGTCCGGGAGACGAGCCCGTCGAGCAGATTGATGTCCTGATAGCGAACTGCCCAACGCAGGAAGGTCGTTGCCAGCCAGCCGTCATGGACAAAGTACGGAATGAACTGCAGGCCGCCCAGCATCGCGCCCGCGATGACGAACAAAAGGATGAGGTTCCGGCGCCCACCGCCCTCCAGGAAGTAGGCCGACAGAGGTACCCAGATCGGCCAGGCAATCCAGGTGAAGAACATGTAGAGCAAGGAATACTGGCCGACGCGATGCGTGTTGCCTGCGTGGCCCTCGATCCAGATCAAACCCTCCACCAGTTGCTGCAGACCGAACAGAAGCGGAAGGGTTGCGATCATCAGATAGCGGCGATCTGCCCGCCAGGCCGACGCGCCCGCCACCGCGCCGCCCGGGATGAGGACGGCGGCGGCACCCAGACTGACCTCCGCGGAAAGGCACATCTCAGGCTACCCCTACCAGATTGACCGGGCGACCGGCCGCAAAGCCTTCGATGTTGGCAAGGGTGGTGTCGATGATACGTCGCAGCGCCGCGTCGGTGTTGTAGGCGTTGTGCGGCGTGACCAGAACGTTCGGAAAGCGCAGCAGCACGTGGTTGGCGACAAGCGCCTTGAGATCGACCGTATCGACCGCCATGTTCTGGCGGAAGATCTCGGCCTCCTCACGGATCAGCGGCTCCTGCGGCAGCACGTCGAGACCGGCCGCGCGCAACTTGCCGCTTGCCAGCGCCCGCACCAGCGCCTCCGTGTCGACCACATTGCCGCGCGCGGTATTGATGAGGATGGCGCCGTCCTTCATAACGTCGAACTGCCGTTCGCCGATCATCCCGACGGTGTCCGGTGATGATGGTACATGCAACGTCACCACATCGGCCTGCGCCAGGACCTCGTCGAGCGCGCCATAGGTGAAGCCCAGCCGTGTCGCGGCGGCAGCGTCCTCGACCTGATCGAAGGCGAGGACCTTCATGCCGAAGCCATGCGCGATCTCGATCGTGCGGCGGCCGATGCGCCCTGTTCCAACAACCGCAATGACCTTGTCCCGCAACTCAAGACCACGCATGCCGGCCATCGAGAAACCGCCGCGGCGGGTCAGCGCGACACTCTCGACGATGTTGCGCGCAAGCGCCAGCAGCAGCGCGAAGGCGTGCTCGGCGACCGTCGCATCCCCGTAATCCGGCACATTGGCAACGGCGATACTTCGCTCTCGACAGGCGGTCAGGTCGATATGATCGTATCCCGCCGAACGGGTCGCGATGAGTTTCAGATCGGGCAATCGATCGATGATGCCGGAATCAAGGCGGGACGCCACGAAAGGGCTGATCACCTCCGCGTCCTCGAATTCGCCGACCGTGGTGATATTCAGCGGAGCCGTCGTGCAGCGGACGTCGTGCCGGCGCATCAGTTTTGCGCAGGCTTTCTTCTCCCAATCCTCCGCTTCGAACAGAACAACCCTCATCGAGGCTCCTTCTCCACTGTCAAATCATCCTTAAACCCCGATCCCACGACACTGTCGACCACCATCCGCACGACGTCGATTTCCTCCTGCGAGCGCATGGTCCCTGCGACGTGCACCCGACCCGCGGCGACATGGAGTTCCGGCTGTCGGCGCAGCACGGCGCCCGCCTCCTCGAGGCGGGCGCGCAGAGCCCGCGAGACCGCCGCATCGCCCCTGATCTCCGCATCCGGTCCGCCCGCCGAAATGACCTTGAGCAGGTCCGCCCTGCTGACGATGCCCACCAGCCGTGCGTCGCGCAGCACCGGCAGACGCTTGATCCGGTTGAGGCCGAGCAGCATCGCCACTTGCGACAGCGGGGCATCCTCGTCGATGGACAAAACCGGGGCCGACATCAGCGCACCGACCTTCCAGCTGCGGCTCTTGACGTAGGCCCGCGCACGCTCTTGCACTCCGCCGTCACCGAGAGGTGTGCCGAGCTCGGAGCGCCGCAGCAGGTCGCCTTCCGTGACCATGCCGATCAAGGCTTGTGCGTCGTCGAGCACCGGCAGGCCGCTGACATGTTCGGTGAGCATGATCTGCGCGGCGTGCCAGACGCTGTGCTCCGGGCTGATGGTGACCAATCGCGTCGACATCACATCTTGCACACGCATCCTCGTCCCTCGTCAACGCAAATAGGCTTCGGTGACGTAGCGGCGCATCATCCGATGAGAATTGAAGGACGACCCGATCTTGCTGATGGCTTGCTTCATCATCCAGATCCAGCGTCCCCGGTCACCGTGATAGAGGGGAAGCACCACAGCCCGCAGCTTGTCATAGAGCGCTCCCGCATCGCTCGCCTCGGCACCATTGCTGGGGATCGACCAGCCCGTCACACTCTCGACACAGCCCTCGATCCACCAACCATCGAGGACGCTCAGGTTGAGCGCGCCGTTGAGGGCGGCCTTCATGCCGCTCGTGCCGGATGCTTCGAGCGGCGGCAGCGGCGTGTTCAACCAGACATCGCAACCGGCGACCAACGCGGCGGCAACGTCGAGATTGTACCCAGGCATGAATACCGCCGGGATCGTGCCTTCAAGTGCATCGATATGCGCCCCCAGCGCGCGTATCGCTTCCTGCCCGCCGCCATCGTTCGGATGCGCAAGGCCGGCCAGGACGATCTGGAAAGGTTGAGCGTTCGCGATCTCGCGCAAGCGCTCCATGTCGGAGAAGATGAGCTCGGGCCGCTTATAGGCGGTCATGCGCCGCGCATATCCGATCAGCGGCAGGTCGGGACGCAATTGCCTCCCCGTCGCCTGCGCGATCCGTGCCAGCAGATCATGCTTTGCGTCCCCGTGTGCCGACCACAAGGCGTTGTCGCCGATCTGATCGGAGAAGGCGAGGACCTCGGGCTCGTGCGCCCAGTTTGAGAATTGCTGCTCGAACAGTCTGGCAATGGCGCCATGCGTCCATCGATGGACATGAACGCCATTGGTGATCGAGGCGATCGTATAGCCTGGGAAGAGTTTGCGCGTCGTCTCCGCGTGCCGGCGGGCGACACCGTTGACATAGCCGCTGAGATTCAGCGCCAGATGCGTCATATTGAGCTGATCGGCGCCGGCGAGGTGCGCCAGGATATCGCGTTCAATGTAGTCGCCGAGCACGCGCTCAACGAGGTCATAGTCGAATTTGTCGAACCCGGCTTCCACAGGCGTGTGCGTCGTGAACACGCAGCGCTCGCGAACCGCCGAGACGTCGTAGCTGTCGATCGGATCGGACGCGTGAACGCCGTCTGGCCGCCGCGTTCCTTTTAGAAGGGGCAGGGTTAGCAGCGCTGCATGGCCTTCGTTGAGGTGATATTTCTCGATGCGGAAGCCGAGCGCACGCAGCACGCTCTGGCCGCCGACGCCGAGCACGATCTCCTGCTTCAGCCGATAGGCCTGGTCCCCACCATAAAGCGCATCGGTGATCCGGCGATCCTCCACGGCGTTCTCCGCGAGATCCGTGTCGAGCAGCAGCACCGGGATGACATGCCCCAGCTGGCATTCCAGCGCATAGAGCCAGGGGCGCACCCACACCGCACGTCCCTCGATTGACACAGCTACCATCTGCGGCAAGGCGGTCGCAAAGTCTTGGGGCGACCACGGATCAGCATGGCTGACCTGCGCATGACTGTTGTCGATCTCCTGCCGCGCATAACCCTGGCGGCTCACGAGCGTAACGAACACCATTGGTAGATCGAGATCAGCCGCCGAGCGCGCCGAGTCCCCGGCGAGCACACCCAGCCCGCCGCTGTAAGTATGCATCTCGGCGCGAAGCGCGATCTCCATCGAGAAATACGCAAAGCGCGTCCGCTGAACAGCCCGATCCAGAAAATCCAAGAGTACCCTCCCGGTGTGAGGAAGCCCGCTTGTCGGCGTCACTCGCGCGATCGACGGATTATTTCTTCTTCTTGGCAGAATCTGCGACCTCATCCGTCGCTTCGGGCTCGGCGCCCTCCCCCACGATCTCGGCTTCGGCGCGCAGCCAGTGCTCTAGGTCGTGACCTTTCGGACAACCCTCACGCACCCAGATTTCATAAGCTCGCAGCTCGATCTTGGGTCGAACAACGTCCTTCTCCAGAGTGGCCTGCGCTTCTGACATGATAGTGCTCCTTCTTCGATGTCGGACTTCTTTTTGCGCATGGCAGTGTGAGCCCGAGTTGGACAGCAATCGTTGATGGAGGTTAAAGATGACGTACTGGCCCCCCAACTCCTTAACTCCAATGCTGTGTTATTCACTGAAGGTATGAAATTAGGCTTGGACATCGGGAGCGCCATGCATAGAGCAGCTAGAAGATGATGATTAGTGTAACCGGCACGACGATCTTGATGCGTGCTTCGGCACGTTGCAGATATTCGAACTGGCCGTTCCACCCGATGGTGTAGCCGGGCGGCAGTGTCACCTGCTCCGCAACAGCCCTTCGGGCATCGGCGACATAGCCGCCGAGATCACGGCCTCTGACGTCGACGCAGACATAGTTCGCAAGCTGGCCGTTCTCGGTGCTGATCGAGGTGGCACCGCGCCTGAGCTCGACCTTGCTCCGAACTGTGTCGATCGGGAGCGACATGTCCGTTCCCGATCAAAGCGGTGATGGCGTAGCTCCTCTGGCCACCGAAGCCCTCCACATTGATGGGCGAGAAGTCGAACCGGACCCGTCCAGGCTGGCCTTTTGGCGAACCGCGCAGGGTAGCCTCGTCGTTCCCGACACCTTAATCGAGATTAAAGACTCCGCCAGACGGGCATTGCTATCTCAACAACAGTTGCCTCGCGGTCGGCTTACGGGCGGTGGCGCAAACCATGCACCTACCGAGCCCACGCGCGATACTGGAGGAGCAATATGACCAGAACTCAGATAGGCAAACGCGGTAACGCTCGCCGTTCAAAGCTTACAGCGAGCAGCGCCGCCCTCTACGGCTTTCGCGCTATCGCCGCCTTTTACCTGATCACGGAGCGTCGTGCTCACACTCTGGGCTGGTTGCCTTGGCTTCTCATTTTGAGTTGTCCGGTACTCCATATCTTTATGCATCGGAAGCATGGCGCATATGGACATAATCATCACGAAAGGCGTGCCGACCAAGACAGCCGCTGGCCTCCAATGGATCAGCTTCAGGTAGCGAGAGCGAAGCATGACCAACGGCACTTCGAATCGCGACATGCCAGATCCGAAACCCGTTACTCGCTGCGCGGCTCGTCGCTGCACGGATACGAGCGAACGAGGGGCGAGGGTGATCGACGCGGGTATCGGACAGCTTGGACCCGAACAGTGGCGCGAGCCGTTGGATTTGGCATCTCCTGAATTTAACGGCCTAGCGCCTCGTAGGAGGCTGCTGTCATGGCTAGGCGACCACCTGCAATAGAGCTGCGTCACCTTAACACCTTCGTGGTCGTGGCCGAGCATGGCAGCTTCCGCAAAGCCGGGGCGGCCATCGGGCTATCGCAATCAGCGGTCAGTCGATGTATTGCTGACCTTGAGGATCAAATCGGCGCCTCGCTGTTTCACCGGCACACCTGGGGGATTTCGCTGACCCATGCAGGGCAACGGTTCCTTGGGCGGGCAAGACAAATTCTCAGAAACGTCGACGACGGAGCCGAAGATATTGCTGCCATAGGGCGTTCTGAAGACGGCTTCGTGAGGATCGGAATATTCTCATCGATTGCCTCGGGGTTTCTTGCAGAACTATTGCGTGCATATCATCGCGCGCATCCGAGGGTTCAGGTTGAACTCATCGATGGCAATCATTCAGAGCATGTGGCGGCGATCCGCCAGTTTTCTCTTGACGTCGCCTTCCTTACCGGCACCCGCCTCTGGTCTGATTGCGACACCTCGTATTTTTGGTCTGAGCGCGTCTTTGCGGTTCTACCGGAAGATCATTCGTTAGCCGGGCGCGACGAGGTCGATTGGACCGACCTTGTTGACGAAACTTTCGTCGTGAACGACGTGGCCCCCGGCCAAGAAATTCACGACTACCTGGTTCAGCGCTTGGCTGGTCTGGGTCAGCACCCTGAGATCACCGTCCATTTTGTCGGACGAGAGAACCTGCTCCCACTCGTGGCTCTGGGCCGCGGATTGACGGTCGTTAGCGAGGCGATGACTGCGGCTCAGTTCCCCGGCGTGTGCTATCGGGCGATTCTCGGGGAAATCTTGCCATTTAGCGCCGTATGGTCTCCACGTAATGACAACCCGGCCTTCCGAAGGTTGCTTAGCATGGCGCGTTCTATGGCAACGTCGTGGTCTCCGGGCTCGACAGGGTCAAACGCGCAATAGCGCGCCCTCTCCTGAGCCTGTGTAAGATGCAGGGATTGGTCGGGCGGCTCAAGAAGCCGCCCGACCGGCGTTATTTGCCACGATCGGCGAGCCACTTCTTCATCATGGCGATCTCGCCTTCCTGGGCTTTGATCACGTCTTCTGCGAGCTTGCGGACCTCAGGGGCGCGACCGTACTCGAGAACGACCTTTGCCATGTCGATAGCGCCCTGATGATGGGGAACCATGCCGCGCATGAAGTCGACATCGGCATCGCCTGAATAGTCCATCAGCATGTTCTTCTGCATGCTTTCCATGACGGCCATGTAAGCCTTGGTCGAGGGTTCGTCCGCGGCGGACATGTCCATGCCCTGCATGTTCATGCCGGGCATATTGTGCCCCTGCATAGCGCCATTGTTTTCCATCTGGGTTTGAGCGAGTGCCAGGCCCACGCTGATGGCGATTGCGCCACCTATGAAAATCGGGGTTAGCCTGTTCATCGTTTCATCCTCATCAGGTTGCGACCGCAGGATAGCCGGCTTCTTCCAGAACGCGCTCGATATCGGCGACGGTTGCCGCCGTCTCGACCTTGACCGTGCGAGCGGCGGGGTCCGGCTTGACCGTAGCGTTCGGGTCGACGGACTGGATCGCCTTTGTCACCGACCTTGCGCAGCCCCCGCAGGTCATGTTTTCGATCTTGAGCAGCATGAGAAATCTCCTTTGTTCGGCTCTCATGCTGAACAAGATGGTCCTTCCAACGATGGTAAGGTCAAGGGGCACATGCTAGGATTTTTTCTATTGACCTTCCTATCGTTGGAAGCCTGATCCTCCTCCAGAATTTGATTCTTCGAATAAGAAAGGAAGAGGCGATGAATGCCCCCGTCCGCACCAATGAGATGTCTGAAGCTGTATCGCTGCCGATAGAGGGCATGACCTGCGCGTCGTGCGTTGGCCGAGTCGAACGAGCCCTGAAGGCTGTTCCCGGTGTCGAGGCCGCATCGGTCAATCTGGCTACGGAACGCGCGAATGTCACCACCAGATCATATGTTGACAAGGCAATTCTGATCGAGGCGATCGAGAAGGTTGGCTATTCGGTGCCGTCCCAGGCCGCAGGGCCGACCGGCCTCGTAGAGCTGTCGATCCAAGGCATGACATGCGCGTCGTGTGTCGGGCGGGTCGAGCGCGCCTTGAAAGCTGTTTCAGGGGTTACCGAGGCAGCGGTCAATCTGGCCACGGAACGGGCCACGGTGCGCGGCGGCGCCAACATGGCTGAGTTGATCGCCGCCATCGCAGATGCCGGCTACGAGGCCGAGGTGGTGCGTGCAAATGCCGGCCCTGACCACGAGGATGCAAATGCCGAGCAAGCGGAGAGAAAGGAAGCGGAGCGGCGCGAGCTGGCCCGTGATTTCACGATGGCTGCGGCGCTTACAGCTCCAGTCTTTCTCATGGAAATGGGATCCCATGTCATCCCAGGCGGTCATGCATTGATCGAATCGACAATCGGCATGCAATGGAGCTGGTACATCCAGTTCGTGCTGACGACCCTCGTGCTCTTCGTTCCGGGCATTCGTTTCTATGACAAGGGACTTCCAGCCCTCTGGCGGATGGCGCCCGACATGAATTCATTGGTGGCGGTCGGTTCGCTTGCTGCCTACGGCTACTCCTTGGTTGCAACCTTCGCACCGGGCTTCCTCCCGCCTGGAACGATCAACGTTTATTTCGAAGCTGCGGCAGTCATAGTCACTCTCATCCTGCTTGGCCGCTTGCTGGAAGCCCGTGCCAAAGGGCGCACGTCCGAGGCGATCAAGCGGCTGGTCGGCCTTCAGGCAAAGACTGCGCGGGTTCGCAGGGATGGCAAGACGGTCGACCTGCCGATCGGTTCGGTGATTTCCGACGACATCGTTGAGGTTCGCCCCGGCGAACGCATTCCCGTCGATGGTGAAGTGGTCGAAGGTGACAGCTATGTCGATGAGTCGATGATCACCGGAGAACCTGTTCCGGTCTCGAAGGCGATCGGTAGCGTGGTCGTGGGCGGCACTGTCAACCAGAAGGGCGCCTTCGCTTTCCGGGCGACGGCGGTCGGCGGGGATACGGTTCTGTCGCAGATCATCCGTATGGTGGAGGAGGCACAGGGTTCCAAACTTCCCATCCAGGCGCTGGTCGACAAGGTAACCATGTGGTTTGTGCCAGCGGTCTTTGTGGTAGCGGCGTTCACTTTTGCTTCCTGGCTGTATTTCGGGCCGTCGCCCGCCCTCACCTTCGCGCTGGTCAACGCTGTCGCCGTCCTGATCATCGCCTGCCCCTGCGCCATGGGTCTGGCTACGCCGACGTCCATTATGGTCGGCACAGGCCGCGGTGCGGAGCTGGGGGTCCTCTTTCGCAAAGGCGAGGCGCTCCAGTTGCTGAAAGACGCCAGTGTGGTCGCCGTGGACAAGACGGGTACGCTAACCGAAGGAAAGCCGGCCTTGACCGATCTGGAACTTGCCGCAGGCTTCGACCGACCCGAGGTTCTGGGTACGGTGGCTGCTGTCGAGGCGAAATCGGAACATCCAATCGCGCGGGCGATCGTGGATGCGGCCGCTGCGGAAGGCGTTCGGATGCCGGCGGTGTCTGACTTTGAATCGGTAACAGGCTTCGGTGTGAAAGCTTTGGTCGAGGGTCGGCGCGTCGAAATCGGCGCTGATCGATACATGCTCGACCTCGGTCATGACGTTGCGCAGTTTAGCGAGACGGCCGAACGTCTCGGTAACGAGGGCAAGTCGCCGCTCTATGCTGCGATAGAGGGAAAGATCGCGGCGATCATCGCAGTGGCCGACCCGATCAAGGAAACCACGCCCGCCGCAATCAAGGCGTTGCACGATCTTGGGCTGAAGGTTGCGATGATCACCGGGGACAACATGCGCACCGCCAAGGCCATCGCCGCTCAACTCGGGATCGATGACGTGGCGGCGGAGGTGTTGCCGGACGGCAAGGTTGATGCGGTTCGCCGTCTCAAGGAACAATATGGCAAGGTGGCCTTCGTCGGCGACGGAATCAACGACGCCCCGGCCTTGGCGGAGGCGGATGTAGGTCTCGCCATTGGGACGGGCACGGACATAGCAATCGAAGCCGCCGACGTCGTGCTGATGTCAGGCAGCCTGCAAGGCGTGCCCAACGCGATAGCGTTGTCGAAGGCGACCATCGGCAACATTCGACAGAACCTATTCTGGGCATTCGCTTACAATACGGCGCTCATCCCTGTGGCGGCGGGCGCGCTTTTCCCCGGATTCGGTATCCTTCTCTCGCCCGTGTTCGCGGCGGGCGCGATGGCCTTGTCGAGTGTGTTCGTGCTGGGCAATGCCCTGCGGCTTCGTCGCTTTCGGGCTGCTCATTAATGAAGGGTGACGCCGCCTGCCAAGGACGGCGTCCACTACGAAGGGAAATCGCTCATGAACATTGGACAAGCATCCAGAGCATCCGGCGTTTCGGCCAAGATGATCCGCTACTACGAGCAGACCGGCTTGATACCACGGGCAGATCGTACAGGGTCCGGCTATCGGGACTACTCAGATACAGACGTGCATATGCTGCGTTTCATCCGTCGCGCACGCGACCTTGGCTTCTCCGTCGCTGAGATCAACGGACTTCTGGAACTGTGGCGGGACGAGTCGCGCCAGAGTGCGGAGGTCAAGCGGTTGGCCGAGGGTCATATCGCGGAACTTGAGAGAAAGATCCAAGCCTTGCAGGAAATGGCACAAACACTGAAGATGTTGGTCAACGCCTGCCGTGGCGACCATCGCCCTCACTGTCCAATTCTCACGCGCCTGGAGACCGATGAGGAGGACGAGGATGTGTCGATTAGGCCGCGCAAAGGCGCAGTCGCGGGCATTTCCGAATGAGTGCCGCTTTTGGGCGGCACTCGCTTGCGGGTTAATAGAACCGTTGCGTGACGCCGAGGGCGGTGTTGGTCCGTGCAATGGAAAACTCGGCATTCTGTGTCAGGCCAGACAATGCGCGAATGGCGTCGATCGTATCAGGAATAACGATCGCTTGATTGTCCACCATGTAGGCGTAGAAGAGCTCATCCCGCTCGGTGCGCAGCATGTCCTCCCATAGCGCGACTTCATATAGGTTGCCGAACGGCCTATCGAGGTCAGCCATCAGTTCCTTGATCGTGTTGATAGCGGTGAGGCCGTCGGCCGTTCGTACTAGAGCTATCCGGGACGACGCGCGGAATGCGTCAAGGACTTCCTCCTTCTCCGCATTTCGCGTGAGCTGCACCGACCAGTAGTGCAGATGTGCAATTGTCTCCGGCACCTTCACGGCCATGGTCACGACATCCAGATCCGGGTCGACTTTCTGGGCATCTGGACCCTGATGGCTAGGTATCTCGGGCTCGGGAACGAGCGTATTCATTATGCCGCCAAGGTGGCTTTCCCAAGGGTCCGTTGCCCGTCTCAGCAAGGTGCCTTGAGCGCGCTTCAGAGCGGTCAGCGTTCGGACGATAGACATGGTGTTGCACGACACGACACGGGTCGCATCACGTCCGACCGCACTGGCGAAGGAGTTTTGCGCGGCAAAGGAGAAGTTGCACGCCCTTTGGAACCGACCAGCGTTTCAAGAGTTCAGTACCCATACCATGTAGGGGTATTGGCATGTGCGACAAAGACAGGAGCAGTATTCTGACCTCTCTTAACCGAATTGCCGGACAGGTCCGCGGCGTCGGTCAGATGGTGGAGGATGAGCGCTATTGCATCGAAATCCTTCATCAGCTTCATGCAGTAAAAGCCGCTCTCTCGAAGGTCGAAACTCAAGTGCTGAAGGCCCATGCGGCTTGTTGCGTTGAAGAAGCGATCATCTCGGGCAATGCGGAGGTTCAGCGACGAAAGTTTGATGAATTGGTCGACGTTTTCGCGAAGGCCAAGCTCTAGGCGTGCAAGCGATTTACGGGTTCGGAGTAAGCACGCCGGGCCATATCGCATGACAACGTCAAAGTGATTGAGCGTACCCCGGTACTATACATGCAAAAGGAGACACCGATGTCAGAAATCCATCAAGCGCATGGCGGTCACTCCGATGGTTCCCACGGCCGACCATATCTCATGTTTTGGATCAATATGATCCTGGGTCTCATCGTTATGTATGTCGTGATGTTCTCGATGATCGACGGTTGGGGTGATTTTCGCAACAACTTCAATATGTTCTACATGGCCATCACCATGTGGGCTCCAATGGGTATCTTCATGCTGGCAACAATGCCCGGCATGTTTCGCCACCGCAGCGTGAATATAGTACTCTACCTCCTTTTCGTTTTGCTAACCGCCGGTTCGTTCTGGGCCACGCGGAGTCAGGCGCTGATCGACGATCGGCAATTCGTCGACTCGATGATTCCCCACCATTCGGGAGCAATCCTGATGTGTCGGGAAGCGGACCTTCGCGATGCCGAACTGAAAACTTTGTGCGAGTCGATCACAAAGGCGCAACGCGAGGAGATTCAGCAAATGGAGCAAATTAGGCAGCGTCTATAGCTCGTAACTCGAAGATTGGAGACTTTGCCGCTCGCCCGGGTCTGCCAATGTTTGCCACCTGTTGGCCGCGCCGGATGAGATTCCCCTAAGTTGCGGTGCAGTCTCCGCCATGCGGCCTTTGGCGGCGCTCTGCTTTCCGAGTTGAGCGAAGGAAGGCCGGGGATGCTTCTCGATCGCTATTCACTTTCGGTCAAGTTTGGCTTAGCACCTCCCTCGGGCCGGGCCGAAGCCGCCACGCGGCTCTTCCCGCCGAGCTTCGATTTGCGGCTGCGCCAACCGCGATCCGAGCGTAGGAATGCTTCCAGCATATGCGGAATCAGCGTGGCAGCATCGACCTCGCCATAGAGGCGACCGTATTCGGCGGCATAGAGGTCGAGTTCTTCTTTCAGCGGCTCTGGCATTGGCACGGTTATGCGCACAATGCCGAGCTTGGGCAGCGGGCCGAGCTTGAGATTGCTCATCAGTGGGCTCCGTAAGGTTCGAGGACAAGGTCGCGGGCAACGATGACCCTGACCGGGAAGCCTGGTCGGATGGTCAGCGTGGGGGCGACCTGCAATTGGCGCTGCACGATCTGCTGCCCAGCCTGGTTCACCGTATCCTGCGCTCCGTCGCGGATGGCGCGGATCAGACGATCTTCATCGCTTGTCGCCAACTCCGCGCCGACGGCGAGAAGCGTCGAGAGGCCCGCGGCCTTCATCAGGTCCCACCAGTGGTAGTCGACGCCGTCTTCAAGACCGGCATAGCCCGATGCATCGGCGCCACGCTGGCGCTCCAGCACGATCGAGCGGCCGTTTGGAAGAATGAGACGATTCCACACCAAGAGGACGCGGCGCTGCCCGAACGTCACGCCTGCATCGTATTCGCCGATCAGGCGGCTTCCCTGCGGAATGAGGAGGAGCGCGCCCGTCGGGCTGTCATAGACGTTCTGCGTTACCTGGGCGGTGATCTGTCCGGGCAGATCCGAACGGATGCCGGTTATCAGCGCGGCCGGGATCACTGCGCCGGCCTGAAGAATATAGGGCGACGCCGGCGCCATGACGCGATCCGGCGCGACGGTGCGGCGGTCCACCTCGGCGTTGAGGAAGGCCGTGTGCCGATCCTGCGCACCGGCGCCCGTCAGCCCGGCCATGCTGGGAACCGTGGGGATCGAGGGCGAGGCCGTGGTCTGGCCCGCCCTGATCTGGAAGAATATCTCGCTGGTGCGGGCGGCTTCCATCTCGGCGAGGCGGCGCTGCTCCTCGGGGTCGGTTGCGGGAACCGGCATGGGGGTAGCCGGGATCGGCTGACCTTCCTCGCGGGCGCGCAGCACGGGTCCACCGAGATCGCCCGGCAATGGCGGGCCGAGGACCGGCACGTCACCGTAGCTGCCGGGCAAACCCTGCAATCCGTCCGCCGTCTGACGGCGATCGGTCGAAATCAGCTCCTCGGGATTGCCGCCGCGTTCGACGACCTGAAGCGCGTAGATCAACGCTCCGCCGATGCCAATGCCGGCGACCAGGCCAGCGCCCATCAGAACTTTGCGCGAAATGCGCGTAACGCGCGGCGCGTCGGCGCGCAGGCGCATAGACCCTGCCGTTTGCCCTGCCGCTCCGGCCGGTTCAATCCCTTCCTCCTTCCGGTCATCATTCCCGCTCATGACGGCGCTCCCACGATCTTGGTGGTTCGGCCGGAAGCGGCCGCGGCGGTTTGTCCGGGCTGGACGCGCACGATGCGGACGGTCTCTTGCTGCTTGCCCGAGCCAAGACGCAGCTCGGCCGCGCCGAACAGCCGATCGACGATGAGCACGTTCTGGTGGATGCGGCTGTTGACGATCTCCGGTTCGCCGCCCGAACCGATGACGAACAGCGGCGGCATCTCGCCCTGGACGATGCCGCGCGGGAACACCACGTAAACGCGGCGGCCGTCGTCGAAGACGGTAATCGGGCGCCAGGGCGGATTGCCGCCGGTGAGACCGTAGCGATAATTGCGGGCGGATTCGGCCGGTATGATCGGCGTGGCCGGCGCGGTGACGCGCTGGCTCGCCGGAGGCGCGGGATAGGCCCAGGCGACTGCCGGCATCCACGTCTCTTCGTTCGCGCGCAGCTCGACGAGGTAGGTGCGGCGATCGGTGGTGATAACGAGGTTGGTCGAAATGCCGGCGCGGGTCGGCTTGACGAGCACATGGACGCGGCGCGTCGTGCCGGAGCCGCTTTCGGTGTCGCCGATAATCCACCTTGTCGTATCGCCCGCCGCGATCGGACCGGCGCCGGTCAGGCTTTCGCCGGGTTCGAGCGCAATGGTCGTGATCTGGCCGACGGCGGCATAGACCTGAAACAGCGCACCTTCCGACCAGGGATAGATCTGGATCGCGTTATAGTAACCCTCCCGGCGCGGCTCGACGCGAGCTGCCGCATTGGCGTTAGCAACACGGCCCTCCGGGGTGGTGGCAGCCGTGCCGCCGCGTGCGACGGTCCAGCCTGGCGGCGTGTGTAGCGGCCGGGGCGTGCTGTCGGTCACGGCCGTCCGGACGACTGGAAGCGCCGGCACGTCGGCATCGTAACTGAACTGCGGCGTGCGGTTGGTGGCGCAGCCGGCGAGCATCGTGGTGGCCAGCAAAGCCGCCGAGACGGATTTACGGAAAGCCGTGAGTCCGGTTTTGTGGGGATTGCGGATCATTGGCTCATCTCCCGCGACCATGAGATCGCGTTCACATAAATTCCGAGGGGATTGGCGCGCAGGCGCTCCGCGGTGCGCGGCTGCTGAAGGAAAATGGTGAGGATCGCGGTCCAGCGTTCGGTGCGGGAGAGCTGACCGTTCTCGTAGTGCTGTTCCGTCCAAGCCACGCGGAACGAGTCCGGCGATGCCCGGATCACGCTGGAGACCTCGACCGAAACCTGCTCTTTGCCGACACGGGTGAAAGGATCATTTGACCGCGCGTATTCGTTGAGCGCCACGGCGCCCCGGTCCGTGGTGAACTCGTAGGCGCGCAGCCACGCCTGCCGCAGAACAATCGGATCGGAGGGCAGCCCCCGGACCTGTTCGATGAATCTGGCCAAGTGCCAGGCCACTTGCGGGTCGGTCGGGCGATAGTCGGCGACGGCGGGCTCGACAGCGCGGGACTCGCCATGGCGGTCGATCTCGACCACCCAGGGGACGACGGTGCCGCGCGCAGATTGCCAGACCAGCGCCGAGGCGAATCCGGCGGAGAGGAAAAGGCAGCCGAAGGCCATGAAGCGCCAGTTGCGCGCCTGCACGCGGGCGGACCCTATGCGCTCGTCCCAGACCTGGGCGGCCTTCTGATAGGGCGTGACGGGTTCCGGCGTCTTGCCGAAATGGGTGGTGGGTCGTTTGAACAGATTCATGTGCGGTCGCTTTCGGAAAGGCTGATAGAGGAGCCGCCGCCGTGGCTGTCACCGGAGCGGACTGCATGGGCGGCGGCCGTGACGCCGTGGCTGAGGGCCTGGCTGCGGCGCATGCGCTGCGCCCAGGCGGGCGGGCCGTCGGCAGCGGGTGCGCTTGCCGGGGCCGGTGAGGCTCCCCCGCCGACCGTTCCCATGGTGGAAGTGCCGCCGGTCGTCTCGAAGCCGCCCTTGACGCCTCCGGTGTGGCTGGACTTGAGGCTGTCGGCCGCGCGGGATACGGCGCGCTTCAGCGGCGAGACCGCGGCGGCGCCACCGGCGCGAGCAACACCGCCGAGACCGGCCGCGACGCCCGACGCACCGGATTCGCCCATGGAAGCGAGCGTGTATGCGGTCGAGGCCGCGCCAGCGGTCGATGCGCCGCCGCGAGCCAGGGCGGCTCCGCTGGATAGCGCGGCCGCGCCACCGCGCGCTGCGAGCATGGTCGCGCCTCCAGCTGCGATCGCCGCGCCGCCGACGGCGAGGCCGGTGCCGACGGCAGCGCCGGCACCAAGCTGCGGGCCGCCGGAGACGAGGCCGGCCGCAATGCCGGGGCCAAAGATACCGAGTCCGAGAAGGGAGAGAGCGGCAAGAACGACGGCCATTGCGTCGTCGATCGTCGGGGTTGCGCCGCCGAAGCCGGTTGTGAACTGGCCGAACAAGGTCGAGCCGATGCCGATGATGACCGCGAGGACCAGCACCTTGATGCCGGACGAGACGACGTTGCCAAGAACACGCTCGGCCATGAAGGCGGACTTGCCCCAGAGCCCGAATGGAATGAGGACGAAGCCGGCCAGCGTGGTCAGCTTGAATTCAATCAAAGTGACAAACAATTGGATCGCCAGAATGAAGAAGGCGAGAATCACAAGCGCCCAGGCGAAGAACAGGCACAGGATCTGCACGAGGTTCTCGAAGACCGCGATCCACCCCATGAGGTCGGAAATGGATTCAAGCAGCGGGCGGCCGGCATCGAGGCCGGTCTGCGCGACGCGGCCGGGGCGCAGGAGATCGGCGGTCGAGAAGCCGGTGCCGGAGGCCATCAGGCCGAGGCCAGCAAACGACTCGAAGACGATGCGGGCGAGATTGTTCCAGTTGGAGATGATGTAGGCGAAGACGCCGACAAACAGCGTCTTCTTCACCAGACGGGCGATGATATCGTCGTCGGCGCCCCACGCCCAGAACAGGGCGGCGAGCGTCACGTCGATGACGATCAAGGTGGTGGCAATGAAGGCTACTTCACCGCCGAGCAGGCCAAAGCCCGAATCGATGTAGCTGGTGAAGATGCCGAGAAAGTTGTCAATGACGCCGGTGCCGCCCATGGCTCACCGCCCCCCGCTTTCGGCCGGAGCTTCCGGCGCGGGTGAGCGGCCAAGGAAACGGTCGCGGGTCTCGGCCCAGACGCGTAGGCACGTGGCGTCATTGGCGGCGGCCTCGCCCATCTCCTGGCAACGCCGCTGCTCCAGCCGCAGCGGATCGGCCGCTGGCTGGAGTCCCGGAGCGGCCGGCGCTGGCCCGGCCTTTTCCTCGCGGGTCATTTCGATGATCGCCGCCGTGATGGCGACGGCGACGAATATGATGGCCGCGATCCGGGCCAGCACCTTGCCGTCCATGATGTCCCCCTTTCGGCCCGTCAGTTGTTGAACATGCGCGCGTTGCCGGGCTGATACCCGGAGCCGGGCGTCAGGAACCGCTCGCGCTGGATGCGGCCCTGCTCGGCGGCCGTGGTGCGCTCGGCTTCCGAGAGAGCGTCCGCCCGGCCGTTGGCCGAGATCACGGCAATGAGGTCGGAGAGCTGCTGGCTTTGCAGGGCGAGGAGCTGGTTGCCGGCCTGGGTCGCCTGAAGTGCGCCGGTTGCGCCTTGGCTCTCGCCGACCAGGGCTGACATCTCGGCGCGGTTCGTGTCGATATTGCCGACGACGCCGGCCTGGACACGCATCGCGTCCTGCAAACCGCCCACGGTATTTTCCCATCGGCCGCGCGCGTCCGCGATGAGCTGCTGGTCAGTGGCGTTGAGGGAGAGATTGCCGTAGTCCTGCTGGAACATGCTGTCGATCGACTGCACGTCGAAGGCGATGTTCTGCGCCTGGGCGAGAAGCTGCTGGGTGCGCTGCACGTTCTGCTGGAGCGCCTGGAGCGAGCTGTAGGGCAGGCTCGCGAGGTTCTTCGCCTGGTTGATGAGCATCTGCGCTTCGTTCTGAAGCGAGGTGATCTGGTTGTTGATCTGCTCAAGGGTGCGCGCCGCCGTCAAAAGATTCTCGGCGTGGTTGGTCGGGTCGTAAACGATCCGGCCGAAGCCAAAGAGGGCGTGGGCCGGCGTGGTGAAGGCCGGCGAAAGCGCCAGCGGCGCGGCGAGCGTGAGTGCAAGCAGGGAAGCGCCGGCGAAACGGGGGAAGCGGTGTCGGGTCATGGCATGATCTCCTTTGGGTCGAGTTCAAGGGCATCGGTGAGGTCGAGGACCGGCGCCTGTGGCGCGGGCGCCTGCCGGTCAGGCGCGACAGCGATGTTGGTGAGGTTGGGAATGAGGTCGGCCGCCCATTCGACGCCGCGCGCCGTCAGCCAAGCGGCGAGGAAGCCGCCGCGGCCATGTTCGGCTAGGATGTCGGCGATCAATGCCTGGTCGGACTTGGAGGACGCCGCGCAGAGCGCGAGGCCGACTTCGGACAGACCCAGCTCGAACAGCCGGTTTCCCCGCCGGCTCTGGCAGTAGTAGTCCCGCTTGGGGATGGCGCGGGCGAGGATCTCGATCTGCCGGTCGTTCAGGCCGAAGCGCCTGTAGATCGCGGTGATCTGCGGTTCGACGGCGCGATCGTTGGGCAGGAGCAGCCGGGTCGGGCAGCTTTCGATGATTGCAGGCGCGATCGTGCTCTTTTCGAGCTGGGCGAGCGACTGCGTGGCGAAAACGACGGATGCGTTCTTTTTCCTGAGCGTGACCAGCCATTCGGCCAGTTGCTTGGAAAAAGCCGGATCACCGAGCGCCAGCCAGCCCTCGTCGATGACGATCATCGTCGGGCGTCCGTCGAGGCGGTCGGCGATCCGGTGGAACAGGTAGGCGAGGACGGCGGGAGCCGCGCCGGTGTCGAGAAGCCCTTCGGTCTCGAAGGCCACGACGGAAGCATCGCCGAGGTTTTCGGACTCGGCGTCGAGCAGCCGTCCATAGGGACCGCCGACGCAATAGGGCTGGATGGCGAGCTTGAGGTCGTTGGACTGGAGCAGCACCGACAGGCCGGTGATCGTGCGCTCCTCGATCGGGGCCGAAGCGAGCGAGGACAGCGCCGTCCAGATATGCTCCTTGGCTTCAGGGGTGATCGTGACGCCTTCGCGCTGGAGGATCGCCACGATCCAGTCCGCCGCCCAAGCGCGGTCCTGCGTCTGCTCGATGCGGGAGAGCGGCTGGAGCGAGACCGAAGTATCCGCGCTTTCGGTCAGCCGGCCGCCGAGGTCGTGCCAATCGCCACCCATGGCCAAAGTGGCGGCCCTGATGGAGCCGCCGAAATCGAAGGCGAAGATCTGCGATCCCGCATAGCGGCGGAATTGCAGCGCCATGAGCGCCAGCAGCACGCTCTTGCCGGCGCCGGTCGGGCCGACCATGAGCGTGTGGCCGACATCGCCGACATGAAGGGAGAGCCGGAAAGGGGTCGATCCTTCGGTCCTGCCATAGAGCAGCGGGGGTGCGCCAAAGTGATCGTCCCTTTCCGGCCCCGCCCACACGGCGGACGAAGGGACCGTGTGGGCAAGGTTGAGCGTCGAGATCGGAGGCTGACGCACATTGGCGTAAGCATGGCCGGGCAGCGAGCCGAGCCAGGCGTCGACGGCGTTGACCGTCTCGACCATGACGCTGAAATCGCGGGACTGGACGACCTTCTCGACCAGCCGCAGCTTCTCGTCGGCGCGGCGGGCGTCCTCGTCCCAGACCGTGACGGTCGCGGTGACATAGGCGATGCCGGCCACGTCCGCGCCGAGTTCCTGCAAGGCCATGTCGGCATCGAGCGCCTTGTTTGCGGCATCGGTGTCGACGAGCGCCGATTGCTCGTTCGTCATCACCTCTTTCAGAATGGCGGCGATGCTCTTGCGCTTCGCAAACCACTGGCGACGGATTTTCGTGAGCAGCTTGGTCGCGTCCGTCTTGTCCAGCAGGATGGCGCGGGTGGACCAGCGATATTGGAAGGCGAGCCGGTTGAGATCGTCGAGCAGGCCGGGCGTGGTCACGCTCGGGAACCCGGTGATGGTGAGGATGCGCAGATGCGCGGAGCCGAGGCGCGGTTCGAGCCCGCCGGTGAGCGCCTCATCGGCGAGCAGGGCGTCGAGATAGATCGGCGTCTCCGGCACGCGGACGCGGTGCCGTTTGGTCGAGACGGTCGAATGAAGATAAGTCAGCGTCTCGCCGTCGGTGAGCCAACGGCACTCGGGCATGAAGCCGTCGAGCAGCGCCAGCACGCGGTCGGTGCGATCCACGAAGCCGCGCACCAGTTCCCAGGGATTGACGCCGGAGGTCTCGCGGCCCTCGTAGAGCCAGCTTTCGGCGCGGGCGGCGTCCTCGGCCGGCGGCAACCACAGGAAGGTCAGATAGTAGTCCGAGACGAAATGGCTGCCCTCCTCCTCGAAGTCGGCCTTGCGCTCGGCATCGACCAGCGCGGAGGCCGCGTCGGGAAAGACGTCATTCGGATAGGTCGCGGCCTCGGATCGCTGGGCTTCAACGAAGATCGCCCAGCCGGAGCCGAGGCGGCGGAAGGAATTGTTGAGCCGCGCGGCGACGCCGACCAGCTCGGCCGCGACCGCGGAGTCGAGATCCGGCCCACGAAATTTCGCGCTGCGCTGGAAGCTGCCATCCTTGTTCAGCACGACGCCCTGGCCGACCAGCGCCACCCAGGGGAGGTAGTCGGCAAGGCGCGAAGCGGTGCGGCGATATTCTGCGAGGTTCATCATGGCGCGGTCCTCACACAGACAAGTGGCCAGGCACGCGCAGATGCCGACGCGCGACCTCGACGAAGAGGGGATCGCGCTTCGCCGCCCAGACGGCTGCGAGATGTCCGATCGCCCAGATCAGGATGCCGGCGAGCCAGAGTTGGAGACCGAGCCCCACGGCCCCGGCCACGGTGCCGTTGAGGATCGCCACGGAACGCGGCGCACCACCCAGCAGGATGGGTTCGCTGAGAGCGCGGTGAACCGGGGCGGTGAACCCCGGCACGGCGTCGAGCTGTTCGAGGAACGCCGCCATCAGATCACCGCCCCGCCGCCGAACGAGAAGAACGACAGGAAGAAGGAGCTGGCGGCGAAGGCGATCGAAATGCCGAAGACGATCTGGATCAGCCTGCGAAACCCACCGCCGGTATCGCCGAAGGCCAGCGTCAGGCCGGTGACAATGATGATGATGACGGCCACGATTTTCGCCACCGGCCCCTCGATGGATTCGAGGATCGACTGAAGCGGGGCCTCCCAGGGCATGGAGGAGCCCGAGGCCAGTGCCGGCGAGGTCAGGAGCGCGACCCAGGTGAAGGCGGCGGCGGTTGCGATATGGCGGCGGACGCGGAAGGCACGACGGATCATGCGGGGTCTCCTGTTTGGTCGGTGGGGATGGGGTCTGGAAAGGCGGGGGCGAGCCGGTAATCGCCGTCCGCGCCGAGGCCCTCGACGCGCGCAAGCTCGGCAAGCCGGCGCGCGGAGCCGCGGCCGGAGAGGACGGCAACGAGGTCGATGGTTTCGGCGATCATCGCGCGCGGGACCGTGACAACGGCCTCCTGGATGAGCTGCTCGAGACGGCGCAGCGCGCCGATGGCCGAGCCGGCATGAATCGTTCCGACGCCGCCGGGGTGGCCGGTTCCCCATGCTTTCAGGAGGTCGAGCGCCTCAGCGCCGCGAACCTCGCCGATCGGGATGCGATCGGGACGCAGGCGCAGCGAAGATCGGACGAGATCCGAAAGTGTCGCCACTCCGTCCTTGGTGCGCATTGCGACGAGGTTCGGCGCCGCGCATTGCAGCTCGCGCGTGTCCTCGATGATGACCACGCGGTCCTGCGTCTTGGCGACTTCCGCCAGCAGCGCATTGGTGAGCGTGGTCTTGCCGGTGGAGGTGCCACCCGCCACCAAGATATTGGCGCGGGAGGCGACGGCCTCGCGCAGCGCCGCAGCCTGGGCGTCGGCCATGATCCCGGCGGCGACGTAATCGTCGAGGGTGAATACCGCGACCGCCGGCTTGCGGATGGCGAAGGTCGGCGACGTGACAACGGGAGGAAGGAGGCCCTCGAACCGTTCGCCGCTCTCCGGCAACTCCGCCGAGACGCGCGGCGCGCGGGCGTGGACTTCGGCCCCGACATGATGGGCGACAAGACGAACGATGCGCTCGCCGTCCTCTGCGGTCAGCCGCTCGCCGGTGTCTTCCAGTCCTCCGGCGAGGCGATCGACCCAGATGCGCCCGTCGGGGTTCAGCATCACCTCGACGATGGAGGGATCGCGCAACAGGTCCGAGATGGCAGGCCCGAGCGCGGTGCGGAGCATGCGCGCGCCACGTTCGATCGTTGCCTGTTTGCGATTTTGGCCAGCCATCTCGTCCCCGTTTCCGGGGAGGAGGGCGAAGGCGGTCCCCGGATGGGGATGACTAAAAGAACGGCAAAACGGGCCGATTCAACAAGTTTCGGTCGTAGTAGTAGTGCAGCGTGCAAATACAGGAGAACGGCGGTGGTGCCTTCCTGATCGAAGCCTCGGGCGGTCACTCCTGCTCATCAGGCGAATCGCCCGAGGTAGTAATGCCGACTGTTTCCCTTGATGGGAGCCGACAGAAGCTCGCCCTCTGCGCATCAGAGGCCGGAAGTTTTCCGCGTGTTTTGTCGGATTCGGATTGGATGGTTCGTCGTTACAGTGAAGACAGGGAAACCGGCCCGCCACAACAGAGGGAAACGCGATGACTATTACGATTACGGCCTTTGATGAAAGCTCGCCGGATCGCGGCCAGGGACTGGCGAGGGACATGCGCGTGCGCTGGGCGCTGGAGGAAGTGGACCAGCCTTACGAGGTGCGGCTCGCTCCGTGGAGCACATTCAGGGAGCCCGCGCATTTGGCGCGCAATCCGTTCGGGCAGATACCGACTTATGAGGAAGGTGATCTCACGCTGTTCGAGTCCGGCGCGATCGTGCTTCATATCGCAGAGCGCTTTCCGGGCCTGCTGCCGGCGGATGCGAATGCGCGGGCGCGTGCGATCATGTGGATGTTCGCTGCGCTCGATACGGTGGAGCCGCCGATCGTCGATCGCGACGTCGTCGAGAACTTCGAGGAAGGCAAGAGTTGGCAGGGCGAGCGCTTCGAGATGGTCGATGAACGCATTCGCGAACGGTTAAATCAACTTTCTGCGCGCCTGGACGACAGCGAGTGGCTCGACGGCGATTTCAGCGCTGGCGACCTTCTGATGGTGCATGTGCTGCAAAGGTTGCAGGGGTCGGAAATATTGCAGGAATTTCCGAACCTCTCCGCCTATGTCGCCCGTGCAGAAGCGCGGCCGTCGTACAAGCGCGCTTTTGCCGCCCAATTGGCGGTGTTCACGGCTGCGTCGCGATGAAAGTTCTGAGCATTCTTCGCGTCCTGCCTTTTACGGCCCTCGCATTGGCCAGCATTTGGGCTGCCAACCGGGCTCCTGATGGTCGCCGTCCCCCACAGATGGACTTCACGGTTACGTTCGAGGCAATCGCCAATGCCCTGACCAAGGTGCCGCACATAGCCTCGATGGCTATGCTGTTCGTTCTCGCCGTACTCGCAACCGGCTACTCTCGCATGTGGCTTGCTGTCGTACTGACTTTTCTCGTGGGCGTAAGCTGGGAACTGGTTCAGACCACGGTAATCGGCCACAATCCCCGTGTTGTCGACATCTTCCCCAACCTTGTTGGCATTGCCGTTGCCTGGATCACCGTAGCCGTGTCGGTTTTCCTCTGGCGCGCAGCTCGTTCGCGCTTGTAGCGCAAATCCCGAAGCCCGCGACCCATTCTGTCGATGGGCCTTGAGCCTATCGGTTTGTAGTCCAGTCCTCGATCCGCAATCCGGCTATTCGCGAAAACTCGCCGGTATTGTTGGTGACGAGGGTGAGGCCCCGCGCCTTGGCCTGACCGGCGATCAACGTATCGTATGGGCCGATCGGCGTTCCGCGTCGTTTCAGCTCGGCCCGGATCTCGCCCGCCACTCGGGCATCCTCCCGATCGAAGTCGAGGATGGCGAGATCGGTGAAGAGGAGCCGAAGGGTCTCCAGATTGTAGGCGACCCTCTCGCTGCGATAGGCGCCAAAGTAGAGTTCGTGCGCGACCACGGACGAAACCGCGAGCGAACCCGGCTCGCTGGTCTCGACCCGTTGCAGCAACGGTTCGGAGCGTCGCGCGACCAGCGAGATCACTGCATTGGTGTCGAGCAGGCGGAAGGTCACTGGAACGCCTGATCGAGTTCGGGCCGGTCCTGTTCTTTCGGCTGGTCGCGGCCTTCGGCCATGAAATCGGCGCTGAAGCCGCGCTCGACGGCGGCGTGCAGCGAGGCCCACCGCCGGGTCGTATCCGGCCTGGGGCGTAGAATCACGGCGTCGCCTTCTCGCGACACCTCGACCTCTTCGACGTCGAAGCGGAAATCCTTCGGGAGCCGGACGGCCTGCGAGTTGCCGGACTGGAAAATCTTGGCGATATGGGGCATGGCGGCCTCTTGTATGTACGTCGAAGTATATACGCGCACGGCACAGATTCCGCAAGCTCAGTCAGTCATCGGATTCCTCCCTGCGCGACGGAATGTCATCGGGGATCTCGCTGAGAAAGCTGCTTCCCTGCTGGAGCCGCATGGCGAGGGTCTGTACGAAGCCCTCGAAACGCTCCTTGCCCTTGGCCTGGGCGGTCGCGTGAGCCTCTGAGGGAAGCGGCGGCGTGACAGTCAGCCAGTGGCAGACGAACAGCGCCAGCGTATCGGCGGTGAGACGCATGTCGCGTTCCAGCCGCGCCGTCTGGCGCGACATGCGGTCGAGCCGGCGGGTAAAGGCAGCCTCCCGCATGTCCTGGGCGTCGGGTGACAGGAAGGAAGCAATGGCCGCTTCCGCGACGGCCGATCGCGACAGCTTGCGGCGGTCCGCGAGGTCGTTGAGCTTGGCGAGCAGGTCGGACGGAAGGGTCAGGCAAAGGCGTTCGCGCATGGTCGATCCTCACATATCAATACCGTCATTCGGGTCCATGGGCGCTTGCCGGGCGAGACCGCGCATCTGGCGGCGCATGACCTGACGCTGCCGGGCGCTGTCTTCCTGATCGTCGCCGAGCAGGTGCTTGAACTCGTCTTCTGGCGTCGGCTCCTTCTTCTCGCGGACGATCTCGACATGTTCGGGCAGTTCGGGTTCACGGCGCAGGCTCGAATTGGCCGTGTCCTCCTTCCCCTTCTCGCCCCGTTCGGCGGCCGCGACCAGATCGGCGTCGGGCTTGAGCGGCTTGAGGTCCGACCAGCCATCGGGCCGCACCGATTTGGCGATCTTCGCCGGATCGGGCGGCGGCAGGATGCGTTCGGTGAGGCGGGGGTCGAGGAAATAGCGGGCCTTCTTCGCCCGGATCGGTGGGGTGCCTGCCACCATGACGATCTCGTCGTCCGGGGGGAGTTGCATGATCTCGCCGGGGGTGAGGAGCTGGCGGGCGGTCTCGGAGCGCGACACCATGATGTGTCCCAGCCACGGCGCCAGGCGGCTCCCGGCATAGTTCTGCATCGCCTTCATCTCGGTCGCCGTGCCAAGGGCGTCGGACACGCGCTTGGCGGTCCTCTCGTCGTTGGTGGCAAAGCTGACCCTGACATGGCAATTGTCGAGCACGCTATTGTGCTGGCCATAGGCTTTCTCGATCTGATTGAGGCTTTGGGCGATGAGGAACGATTTGATCCCGTAGCCCGCGAGAAACGCCAACGACGACTCGAAGAAGTCCAATCTCCCCAAGGCGGGAAACTCATCGAGCAGCAACAGCACGCGATGCCGGCGGTCCTTGGCGTGGAGATCTTCCGTAAGCCTGCGGCCGATCTGGTTCAGCACGAGGCGGATCAAGGGCTTTGTCCGCGAGATGTCCGAAGGCGGCACCACGAGGTAGAGCGTCGAGGGTTGCGGGTCGGCGATCAGGTCGGCGATGCGCCAGTCGCAGCGGCTCGTCACGGCCGCGACGACGGGATCGCGATATAAGCCCAAGAAGGACATGGCGGTAGACAGCACGCCCGAACGCTCATTGTCGCTTTTGTTGAGCAGCTCGCGCGCCGACGACGCCACGACAGGGTGCGGTCCGGCCTCTCCTAGATGCCGCGTGGCCATCATGGCGTCCAGCGTGGCCTCGATCGTGCGGCGTGGATCGGAGAGGAACGCGGCAACGCCCGCCAGGGTTTTGTCCGGCTCGGCATAGAGCACATGCAGGATCGCGCCGACCAGCAGCGAGTGGCTGGTCTTTTCCCAATGCGACCTTTTCTCAAGGCTCCCTTCGGGATCGACCAGCACGTCCGAGATATTCTGGACGTCGCGCACCTCCCATTCGCCGCGCCGGACCTCGAGCAAGGGGTTGTAGGCGGCAGAGGCGACGTTGGTCGGATCGAAGAGAAGAACGCGGCCGTGCTTCGCCCTGAAGCCGGCGGTGAGCTGCCAGTTCTCCCCCTTGATGTCGTGGACGATGCAGCTCCCCGGCCAGGTCAGCAAACTCGGCACCACGAGCCCGACGCCTTTGCCCGACCGCGTCGGCGCGAAGCAGAGCACATGCTCCGGCCCGTCGTGCCGCAGGTAGTCGCGCTCGTATCGGCCGAGCACCACGCCGTCCTGGCCGAGCAGGCCGGCGCCCTCGATCTCAGCCCGCTCGGCCCATCGTGCCGAACCGTAGGTGTCGATGTCGGACGCCTCGCGGGCGCGCATTACCGACATGGTGATGGCGACGGCGATGGACAGGAAGCCGCCCGAAGCCGCGATGATGCCGCCCTCGGCGAAGATGCGCGGGGCATAGGCTTCGTAGAAATACCACCACCAGAACAGCGCGGGCGGATAATAGACAGGCCAGCCGGCGACCTCGAACCACGCCGGCCCGAGTTGGGGCTGGAAGCCGAGCCGGAAGGCGACCCATTGCGTGCCGCCCCAGACCGAGGCGAGCACGATCAGGAAGACGATGCTGATCTGGCCCCAGAGGATTTTCGTGCCGGACATGGGAGGTTCCTTTCATCAGAGGCTGAGGTCACGCTTGCGACCGAGCGACCAGTCGATGCCGCCCCCGCCGCGCGCGACGCCGGAGATGTGCTGGCCGAGCTTGTGTTCGATCTCGCGGGACCAGGGGACGAGCTGGAAGCCGCGCCCGCCATCGGGGGCGAAGCCCTCGATCACGGCGAAGCGGCCGGAGGAAAGCGCGAGCTGGCGGCGATAGGTGCCGGCGACATATTCGCCGGCCTGCGACTTCACATGCGCAAGCCCGGTCTCGGCCGAGAGCTGCTCGCCCACGGCGTCGAGTTCGCGCCGGCGCAGAGTCGCCAGCAGATTGCGTTGCAGGACGATCCGCTGGCCCTCGCGCCGGGCGAGTCCTTCATCGGCCAGATGCTCGGCCCGCGCGTCCATCGCCTCGCTCACCTCGCGGCCGAAGCCGCTGGCGCCGAGCGGCATGGGCTCACGTTCGACGAGCCGGTGATCGAGCCAGGTCGCGCCGGGCGCGGTGATCTGGCTCTGGAGATCGAGGTCGGATCGGTTGGCGAGGACGATGGTGGGCCGGGGATCGTCCGGACCGCCGAAGCGGCGGACCTCGACGATGCCGCCGATCGGCGGCGCGTGCTCGAACGCCTCGATGCCGCGCAGCCGGACATGATGGGCGCGGCCGTCCGTGCCGTCGATCACGGCATAGGCTTCGCCGGTCAGCTCGTCATGGAGGCCCTTGTCGACCAGCCGGCCGATGACAGGCGGGCCGTCCTTGGTGGCGTCGATCGTGAAGTCGGCAACGCCGCGTTCCTCGCCCAGCCCCGCGAAGGCGCGGTGCATGGTCTTGATGATGTCGCCGCGCGAACCGAGATCGCGCAGCGTTCGCTCCGCTCCTGGCTCGACGAACCATTCGTTGACACCGGCATCGGCGGCGAGGCCGAGCTTTTCGAGATGGCGCAGACGCGCGACCAGCAGGCGGCGGATTTCGGGATCGTCCGGCCCCTTCGCCTCGGGCCGCAGGTCGATATAGCCCAGCTCGTTGGCCTGGCGTGCGATCTCCCGATCGAGGCGCGTCCAGCGTTCGGCATCGACTTCGCGCGTGAGGCTGGAGCGGATCTCGTGTTCCGGTTTGGGGCCGAGTTCGGCATCGACCAGTTCCTCGGCGCGTCCGCGCAGGCCGTGGCTGATATAGTCGCGCGAGATGACAAGATCGGCCCCGGTCTCGTCCACGCCGCGCACCAGCAGATGCACATGCGGATTGTCCGTGTTCCAATGATCGACAGCGATCCAGTCGAGCCGGGTGCCAAGGTCGGCCTCCATTTGCTTGGCGAGATCGCGGGCGAAGGCGCGCAGGTCTTCCATCTCGCCCGCGTCTTCCGGGGAGATGATGAAGCGGAAATGGTGCCGGTCGTCCTGGCAGCGATCGGCGAAGGCGAGATCGTCGGCGCGGTCGGTCTCGGCGTCGAACATGACGCCCTTCTCGCCGTCGCGGCTGACGCCCTCGCGCTTCAGATAGGAGAGGTGCGCGGAGATCGGCGCGGAGCGGAAGGCGCGGCCCCGGTGGCGCGCGATGCGCACCTGGGCGACGACGCGGCGATGCGAGCCGAGCAGGTGGCTACGCGATACGACATTGCGGCCGCGGCCGAAAGTCGAGCGGCCCGAGCCGCCGCCTCTGCGCCCCGATCCAGATGCCGAGCCGCTGGCGGGCGCATTGCTCGCCTGCTTGGCGGCGCGCAGCACCTGGTTGATGAAGGTCTTGGTGCGCGGCGCGCGGCTCGAGCGCGGCTTGCCGGGGCGGATGCGAAACTCGTTGTCGTCGCCGCTCATGCGCGCCTCCACCGAGGCACGGCGAAGCCGCCCATACGAAGTGACTTTGATTTTGCTTGCAAAATCGCCCATGCGTATGCACGACCGACCGCCATATGCGCAAAACACCAAGCCATTCCAATGGCTTGACGGTGGTTTGCGCAGGCGCTTTTATCTTGCCGTATTCCAGTCGCCGTGCCCCTTCCGGCGCGCGACCCTTCCTTTCCTTTCCGGCACTCCGCTACAGCGCGAAACCGTGCGATCCAGCTCACGGCGCACCTCCCGAGGGCGGACGCGCGACGAATAGCGCCTCGGCGGGAGCCGGCGCGAGCGAAGCAGGCGACGCGGCGGGCGCATCCGAAGGTGCGCCACCGCTGCGTTCGCCGTGCCGTCCGAACGCCGATTCCGAGCCGCCCTGAGCCGTGACGAAGAGCGGAGCATCGCGCCAGTCGGTGACGCGCGGTGCGCCAGCCAGAGCGCCGGGCGCGAGCGGCTCGCCGCCGAGAAGGGGAACGAGCGTGGCGACGTATTCGCGCGTTTCCCGAGGTAGCTCCCGAACACCCGCGAGATACTCGTCGTAGCGGCCGGGTCCGGCATTGTAGGCCGCGAGCATGCCGCCGATGGTGCGGTAGCGGTCCCACATCGCGCGCAGATAGGCCGTGCCTGCGACTATATTGTCGCGCGGCTGGAAGGGATCGCCGCCGAGCCGGTAAAGGGCGCGCTGTTCCTCCCAAGTGGCGGGCATGAGTTGCATCAACCCCATCGCCCCGGCCGGCGAGACGGCGACGGGATCGCCGCTGCTTTCGGCGGCGAGAACGGCGACGATCCAGCCAACCGGGATGCTGAAGCGTTGCGCGGCGTCGGCAATATTGGCGGCATAGGGACCACCGATCTCCGGCCGTCCGGCCTGCACGGTCTCTGCCAGAGCCGGAGGCGCTGGCGAGAGGCCGAGAGCGAGGCCGGAAAGGAGAAAGAGGAGCGCCGGGTGTCGGACGGCGGGAAACCGCCCGACGTTGGAAAGACGTTGAACCGTCACTTGTCGGCCCCTTCGGACCGCTTCGTCCTCTGGTCGTTGGTGTGCAGGCTCCAGGCGGTGTCGTCGTCGCCGTCGCGGAACAGGTTGGCGCGCAGCCAACCGAACAGCGGGCTGTAGATCTCGACGGAGACGAACTCGCCGGCCTTTTCACCGACATGCGACCAGCCCGCCCCGATGTCGCGGCCGTCTTCGCCGCCGAGCAGGATGCGGTAGGCGGGCGCGTTCTCGGCCTCCGAAGGTTTGGCCGGGACGAAGGTGAGCGGGGCGTCGATTCCGAGCGCCTCGACGCGGCCGGTGAAGCCGGTTTCCGTGCGGGTGAAACTGCCAATATCAGCCATGATTTTGTCTCCTGTGGTTGATGGTTGGGGGTAGCTCACGGCTCCAGGGCCGGATCGGTGAAGCGCCAGCGGAAGCGGCCGTCGCCGTATTCGTCTGTCCAGATCGGCGTCGCGCGGGCGATGACGGCGGAGGCCGGAAGCGCACCGAAGTAGCGGCCGTCGAGGCTGTCGGCGGCGTCCCAATTCATCAGGAACAGCTCGCCCTCGGCGACTGTTCGGCAGCCCTGCCATTGCGGCAGATCGCGGCCGAAGCGGTCGCGCGGCTGCGCGTCGCCATAAGCGTGATCGTAGGCGATGACGGTCGCGCCACGGCGGCAGACCTCGGCGCCGGGCAGAGCCAGCACTCGCTTGATGAGCGGCACGCCGCGCGGCAGGTAACCGCGCGCGTCGAGGAAGGCGGCGAGGTCATCGGGCGGCAGCATGGCGATCAGATCGCCGACCTCGATCGTCGTGACCGGAGCAAGCGAATAGAGGCCGACCGCGACGCTTCCCGATGCGTTCCAGATGAAGCGCGGCGCATGGCCGGTGACGATCGGCGCAGCGACCAGCGCGGCGCCGGCCAGCATGGCGAGCAGCGTGAAACTGCGCGGGCTCATGGCATGATGCTCCTGCGCGCAAGCCAGGCATTGTGCTGGTCGCCTGAATAAAGGCGCGGTTCCACACCGGCGGTCAGCCGGTTGTGGACGTGCCGCCAATAGGCGGGCGCGGCGTCGGCCGGGTCGATGCCAAGGGCTTCGATCGTGTCTGTGAGCTGAAGCACGCGCTCGACCTTCGGCCAGCCGTGGAGCTTCAGGAGAAGATCGCCGCCGGGGCGGACGAAGGGCAGCGTTTGGCAAGGCTCGCCGCGACCGATGGCGCGCAGGATGTCGATGCGGGAAACCACGGTGCCGTAGTCGTTGGACGCCCAGCGGACGAAGGCGAAGACGCTGTTCGGCGCGAAGCCGACGACGCGGCTGCGCCGGTCGATCGTCCGCTGGTAGATCGGATGGCCGAAGCGGATGCGGTGCTCGATCCGGCCTTCCTCCCATGTGAGATGAACCAGCGTGGTGAAGGGCGGCGCGTCCTTCGGCAGCGCATGGCCACCCATGCGGCGGTTGTCGAAGCCGGTCATGGCGTGCCCCCATCGGCAGGCGGGAACTCCCGCGCGAGGAGGTCGCGCAGCATGTCGGCAACCGTGACGCCGCGCTGGAAGGCCGCGATCTTGATGCGGCCGCGCAGCGCCGGCGTGATGTCCACGGTCAGCCGCGCCGAGTAGGCGTCGGCGGCATCCGTGCGCGGCGGCGGCGCGTCGGCGGCCTTGATCCAGCTATCGGGATCGGCCGGGCGGATGGCGAAGCCGCGCTTGTCCGTGCCGGCCGTCATGACGGGCCTCCGTCATGGAACGGCAGCACGCTGGCGATGCGGTCGCGGGCGCGGTCGGCCATCGTCGGGTCGATCTCGCAGCCGATATAGCGCCGGCCGGAGAGCCGGCAGGCTTCCCCGGCCGCGCCGGAGCCGGCGAACCAATCGCCGACCAGGCCACCTTCCGGGCAGCTTGTGCGGATGAGGATTTCGAGAAGCGCGGACGGCTTTTCAGTCGGGTGGATCGCGCGGCCGTGGCAGTTGCGCAGATAGATGACCGACCGCATGAGGCGCGGCCCGCCGTCGTGGCTGACATAGTGGCCAGCATCAATCTGGCCGGTATGGGGCGGACGCTGCTTGCGTCGCACGGTCCGGGCTGTCGCGTCGGGCGTGGTCTGGACGTCGTTGTAGATGTCGCGCCAGGGCGTCTCGGCCGGATAGAACTGGACGGCCAGCTCATGCACGCGCTTGAAGCGGTCCGCATGGAAACCGGTGCCGTTCTGCTTCTCCCAGACGATCTCCTGGGCGAGCCGTAGGCCCGCGTCCGCGAAGCGGTCGGCGGTCGCCATGAAGCTGCGCAGCGAACCGAAGACCCACATCGAGCCGGTCGGCGCAAGCGCCCCGCGCGCGAGCGACAGCCAGCCCTCGACGCGGCGATCCCAGGCGAGCGATGTGTCGCCGTAAGGGGGATCGGCGAGGATCATGTCGTAGGGGCCGTGCGCCGGCATGCGGTCGCGGCAGTCGCCGGACAGGATAATCTCGGGGAGCACCATCATGGCGCGGTCCTCCCGATGCAGAGGCGCCCGACTTCGGCCGCCAGCGCCGCGATCTCGCGCGCGGCCGGCGACTGGCGGTCGATGTCCGAGACGAGCCGTCCGGTCTGGGCAGCGTCGGCGAAGACGACACGCTGGCCGACCATGGCGGCGAGCAGGGGCGGATCGTGGTCGGCCAGCGTCTCGGCCGTCTCGCGGGCGATGACAGTTCGTGCGCCGCAGCGATTGAGCACGAAACGGGCGACGAGCTGCGGCCGGTAGATCCGGGCCTCGGCGAGCAGCGCCAGCATCTCGGCCGAGGCCCAGCCGTCGAGCGGTGACGGCTGCACCGGGATCAGCACGAGGTCGGCGGCGAGCAGCGCGGAGCGCATGAGGCCGGCGACACGCGGCGGGCCGTCTATGACGACGTGATCGACGTCGCGCGCGAGTTCGGGTGCCTCGCGATGCAGCGTATCGCGTGCCAGGCCGACGACGCCGAACAGGCGCGGTAGGCTCTCGCGCGAACGCTGCTGTGACCAGTCGAGGGCTGAGCCCTGCGGGTCGGCGTCGACCAAGGTGACGCGGCTCCCGCGCATCGCCAACTCGCCGGCGAGATGTAGGGCGAGCGTCGTCTTACCGACGCCGCCTTTCTGGTTGAGAAGCGCGACGATCATCGGCGTCCTCCCGGTGGATCGAGAGGAAGACGGGGCGTATCGGGATCAGTGGATGGAGAGGCCCCACCGCGGCGGCTTGTAGCCGTCTGTGGCGGCTCGGCCGGCGCGCTCTTCCTGGCGGTAACGCTGAGGCTTCTGGCGGCGTCGCGGATGAGGTTTTCCACATCGCGCGCGCGCTCTTCAAGGTTAGAGTCTATGTTAGACTCTAAGTTAAGGGCGCGATTTCGTGTGGAGTTTCCGTGCGTTAGACCCTGTTTGGGTTCCTGATAGCACGAGCCTCGGGTTCCCGATAGCACGATAGTCCGGGTTCCCGATAGCACGAGGCTATCCACAGCTTGTCCACAGGCCGGAGACGGCTCGAAGGCGAGCAGCGCGCGCCCGCCGATTTCGGTTTCGAGGAACAGGGTGTAGCCGGGCAGCGGCTGGCGCCGGATGATGTCGCGCAGCTCGTAGGCGAAGCGTTTGAACGGCGACAGGCTGCCCGACTTCTGGTGAAGGTGGTGGAAGTCGAAGCGCCAGCCGGCGCGCTGGCGGCCGCCGTGCTTGCGCACCAGGCGGTAGAGCCAGCGATCGAGACCCCCCGTCAGGTCGAAATAGGTCCGGTCGATAGTGAGCACGAGCGCATCGTCGAGGACGGCCTGGTAGAACCAGTCCGGTACGATCAGTTCGATGCCCTCGGGGCGGCCGTTGCGGTCGGTGCGTTCCTGCCACTCGTTGATCCACGAGAAGCGATGACGGCGGCCTTCGGCAGGTTGCCGGATCGAGGTGGAAACGGTGGTCGATTGCAGGCGGTCGAGCGCGGCTTTCAGGCGCTGATAGTCGCGTGCGCTCGTGCCCCGGCCGACATAGGTGAGGATTTCATAGGGCGTGGCGGCCATCAGCCGCGAAGTGCGAAGCCCGTTATCGCGGGCTTCGACGATCTGGCTCGCTGCCCAGATCAGGATGTCGGCGTCCCAGATCGTAGCCATGCCATGATCCGGGACCGCCTCGACCCGAATTGTCACGTTGCCCGCAACGAAATCGATCGGGGCGACGCGATGGGTCTTGGAAAGGGAGAAGAAGGGATAGGCCATGAGATCCTGCGCGTCTCGTGGCGCGAAGTCGCCGGGAAGCGCCCGGAACAGATCGAGCTGCCCGCGCTCCGAAAGGGATCGACGCCGCACCGCCATGAAGGAAGCCGGCCGCGCTCAGCGTGCGTAGCGGCCGAGCCGCGGCCCGGAGGGAATGACGTGGCGCTTCGCCGGCAGCACGGAGCCGCGAGGATCGGACGTCGACGTCACCGCGCCGCGAGCGGCCCAGGTTTCGAGATCGTCGATGGCGTAGACGACGCGGCCACCGAGCTTGCGATAGGCGGGACCTGTCCCATAGGTGCGATGCTTTTCGAGGGTTCGGGCCGAGAGGCTGAGAAATTCGGCGGCCTCCTTCGTGCGCAGAAAGCGCGGCGGCAAAACGACGGGTTCGTGTGGCATGGATCGGGCCTCCGTGGTGTTGCGGACGGCCGCTTCGTTTCAGCGGCGGACAACGACCACGGTGGCGGAGGAGAGCCGGCAAGTTGCAGGGCAAAGTTGGGGGGTATCGAATTCGCCCACCATGAACAGGGCGAGGCCGCGCTAGGATTGGCGGCGATGACGAAGGAGTTTTCGATAGCCGCCCGCTATCATGGCGCGGGCATCGCGCAGGAGCGTCTTGATGGCGTGGCGGATGGAAGACGCCTGCCAAGCGTCACGGTCGAGATGGTCGATGCGAAAAATGATCTCGGCGATTTCCTGCTGCGTGGCGCCGGCGCGATAGCCGTCGAAGGCGCGCAGCATCCGGCGCTGGCGGGCGCGCTGCTGACGCGTCAGGCGCGTGTCCGGGGGAATGGCGCGGCCATGCAAGGCTGAAAGGAAGCGATAGACGGCTTCGATCCGGTCGAAGCCGTCTATGCCGAGAGGAATGACCGCAACGGCATTTTCTTTTCCGTCGATGGCGTGGTCAATGATCTGGAGGGACTGACCGTTCGCGAGGGCTAAACGAAATGCAGCGTCATCATCGCCCATCGGCGACCCCTGCCGCCACAGCGCGGGAGCATCGCTCGTGATACCGGAGCCGAGGTCAACGGGCGCCTCGGCGAGCATTACAACGCTTGTGTCCTCCTGCGGAAGCCAGAAGACTGGCGCTTCCGGCGGAGGTGTCAGGGGATCGACCGGGAAATCGCAACCCCCACTGTTGTCGAATTCGCACGGTCAGTGGTTCATGCATTCCGCGAGCGGAGGCCGAAGCCTCAAAATCCGCGTCATAGGCGTCGTTGCGGCGGAGCCATTCCCAGGCGAGATCGGACGCGGTCAGGCCGTCCAGATGATCATATTCCGAGGAACGCCAGATCGATGCGTCGGGTGTCATCGCTGATCCTCCCAAGTATTTGTCTAAGTCTTTGGGAGAATCACGATTCCCGTTTGGGTTGATCTGCGAAAGTCAGTTGAGCCTCAACAGGTGATGCGTCCGACGCATCACGATGGCGACCCGCGCTGGCTCTCACGAACCAGCTCGCGATAGCCGCGCTCCATCATCCACCGGGCGCGCGCCAGATGCGCATCGTGGATAGAGCGGCAGCGTCTGGGGTCTTGATCGGGATCGAGGCCAAACAGGATATGCACCGCCTCGCGCCAGTCTGCGCCGTCGCGGTTGGCGTCGACCAGCCGCATGTAGAGCTTCATATGTGTGCGGTCATAAGTCGTGATCGTTTCGCTGAACGGTGGTTCGTCCAGAAATGTTTGCGTCTCCTGTCCCATCGAGCCACCATATTCACGCGCGCTAAGTCCGTTAACCATCTCGCTCAGGAGATAGCCCCTTTTTTTGACAAGGGTTTGGTAGCTTGGTGCCCGGCGTGACTACCGGGACGAATCGATCCTGTCATGCAGGAGCAGAACTCCTTCGCCCTTGTCTGTCGAAAGGAGAACAATCCCGGCCGATTCGAGGGCCCGGCGCACCTGATCGCGCGTCGATTCGAACACTTCGAGACCGCTTTCGGATTCGAGGCGTTTCAGTGCGGTCAGTGCTACTCGGGCCTTGTCAGCGAGCGTCTCCTGTGTCCAACCCAGCAACGCGCGCGCGGCCCGTGATTGTCGGGCGGTGATCATGCATGATCACCTCCCATTCGGACCTGTGCGCACTCCAGAACTACGACTAAACTAGTCGTTCTTGGCTCACTTCGCCAGCATGAAATGCCTGATCGACATTGCAAACAGCTTTCCTTTGATAGCTGATTCGGTCGTCTCGGCGCATGGCCTGCCATGAAAGAACCCGGCGGCTTGCGCCGCCGGGCTTCGCGGTTCCCGCTCAGAACGGGATGTCATCGTCGTCGATGAACTTGCCGTCCTCGCTTTCGGTCTGCTTCGCCGGGCTCAGGAAGTCGACCGTCTCGGCGATGATCTCGCATCCGTAGCGGTCGTTGCCCTGCTGGTCCGTCCACTTCGTGTAGTGGATGCGGCCGCGAACCAGAACCTTCATGCCCTTCTCGCAATACTCCTGGATCGTCTTGCCGAGGCCGTTGAAGGCGGTGATGCGGTGCCATTCCGTATCCTGGATCCGGTAGCCCCTCTCGTCCCGGACAACCTTGCCGACCGAGTAGCGGGGGCGCGAGGTGGCAAGCGTGAAGTGGGTGATCCGGGTACCGCCCTCAGTGGTGCGGGTTTCGGGGGTCTGACCGATGTTGCCGGCGAGAATGACGATGTTCTGCATTGTAAGTCTCCGTTGCTTCTCGGAGGGACCATCCCTCCGACGAGACCCGGCCAAGGCCGTCGGGAGACTCCCGCAACTGCCGAACCTATCGGCAGCTTGCCCCTAAGGCCCCAGGTGGGGCGGGCAGCCGCGCTTGCGCGGCAACACGGCTGGGAGCCGCCGGGGTTGCTGGAGGAAACAGAACGAACTTAGGGGATCAGTCAGTCGGAGGGATTGGTGCCTTTGAAAGCACGAATACGGGGACGCGCAGCAGAACCATCGTCCTCACCGGTAACAGCGACCAGGCAGGCTCACGGACCTGCGCAGTTCGGGGCGACTCCCGACCTTCTCCCCTTCCGGCCACCTCGCGTCATCTCCCGGACAGGCTGGGCGGGACGAGAATGGTGCGGCTATAGGGTTCCGAGGCACGGAACAGCACCGTGTCGCCGTTTCGGCGGTGGAAGGCACGATCCGGACGATTTGCGAAAAGGCATGCGACGGTTTCTGCGTTCGCATCCACTACAGGAAGTGGAGGCCGCAGCTAGCATTGACTGCCCACGATCCGCGGATCTGGCACCGATGACCGACATCCTCGGCCGGGCGAAGCAGACTGGAGGCGGAGGATGCAAAGCGCAGCGGCGGCGCTACAGCCTTTTGTTGGGGGAACCGGGGTTGGCGGCGCAAGCCGCCGGGTTTTTCACTTCGCTGCCGATCAGCGTGAAAACAAGGACACGCCGAGGGCATTCAGATTGACCATTGCCGCGATGCCGATGAACAGCCCGGCGCTGCCGGAAAGCAAACTGAGCATCAGGCCGGGGTCGATGGCGTTCTTCGCTACGCCGTGGACGAGTGCATATCCGGCGATGACGGCCGGTACGGCAAAGACGGCGAGAGCGATCAGCCGCAGAGCCGGATTCCTGGCGAAGCCGAGAACTGCGATGACGAGGCCAATCGAAACCAACGCCGCGCCGATGGCGGCCAGTCCCGACAGGAGGATGCCGCCTCCGGCGCCCCAAGTATATTGGGCAGCGGACAGCCCAACCATGAACGGTAAAGCGTAGATCGCAAGGTTGTAGGCAAAGATTCAGAACGCGATCGTCAAAGAGATGGCGAGCAGGATGAGCGACATGGAAGCCTCCACATGATCGATTGAGGATCACGACAGGCTGCCCGTAGATACGCTCCGCCTGCGACTATGCTACTGTTCCGGTTCTGCAAGGATGTTTCATAAGAGCTATCAACCTCTCCGATAGTCAAGTATTGGCGGCTGGAACAGCCAGAGGCGGCGCTTACGCGCCGCCATCGAACTTCATGACCGGGATGCCGAGCTTGCGGGCCTTGTCCGCAAGATTCTCCTGAATGCCGGTGCCGGGGAAAACGAGGACGCCGACCGGCAGGACGTCGAGCATCGCGTCGTTGCGCTTGAAGGGCGCGGCCTTGCCGTGCTTCGTCCAGTCGGGCCGGAAGGCGACCTGAGCAACCTTGCGGCTATCTGCCCAGCGGGAGGCGATCAGTTCAGCGCCCTTCGGCGTGCCGCCGTGCATCAGCACCATGTCGGGGTGCTTCGCATGGACCTGATCGAGCTTTGCCCAGATCAGGCGGTGGTCGTTGAAGTCGGCGCCTCCGGTCAGGGCAACCTTGGGACCGGCGGGCATCATCACCTCGGTCTCGGCCCGGTGCTTCGCGGCGAGGAAATCCCGGCTGTCGATCATCGCGGCGGTGAGGTTGCGATGGTTGACCATCGAGCCGGTACGGGGCCGCCAGGCGCTGCCGGTGTGGTGCTCGAAAGCTTCGGAGGCGACGTCGCGGAAGAGTTCCATGCTGTTGCGCCGCTCGATCAGGGTCTGACCTTCTGCCGTGAGGCGCTCCAGCTCGACCGACTTCACCTCGCTGCCGTCCTGTTCACGCTGGAGGCGGCGCTGCGCCTGCTCGTTGTCGTCGAGATCGCGTTCGACCCGGCCCGCGGCGCGGTGAAAGAGATTGACGGTCCCCCAGAGCAATTCGTCGAGGTCGGGTTCGAGGCGGGTGTCGCCGAGCGTCGCGACGAGGGCGTCGAAGATATCTGCGACAGCGGCGGCGACGGCGTTGCCCTCCGGGAGCGGCCTCGGATCAGGTTCGTCCTGATATGGCCGCCAGCCATAGAGCTGGAGTTCGGTGAGGATATGATCGGTTGGGGACGAGGTGTGGTTCGGCTCGAAGCTCAAGTTTTCGTCTTCGTTCGTCATCGGAAGCGTCCTTTGTCTGGAGACCGCGCCCATCGCGGCCTTCGCAGGCGTCGAAAGCCCACGGGCGGACTGGACTGGCACCCTCGCGCTCTCGCGAGGGCTCCGATGGCCGGGTTCGGGCTATTTTGTTTCGCGCTGCAAAGGCGGCGCAGCCGCCGGCGGAAAATAGCCCAAACGCGGCCATTGCCTGTCCGGGCCGTTTGTGGGCCGATCGCCCTCTCAGAAGGCCGTGGGCGCCGCTCTCTCCAACTTCAAAGGATGCGTGCGATGATGAATGGAGACGGCGGGTGGAGACGCCTCGACCGCGCCTCGTCCCCGCCATCTCCTCACCCTTCCACGAAACGGTGGACGTCATCAGGATGAAGCTGCTCCATCAAGGTCGTCCGGAGGGCGTCGATGCCGCGCCAGCGCAGATCTTCATTGAAGTCCTCACGCGTAGGCGACACCGAAATCGCCTCGATCCCGACGCTCCTTGCTCTGGCGACCAGGCTGTCTCTTGCGCCGTCCCCGGCCGGGTCGCGATCTCTGAGGACATAGAGCCTGCGCAGCGTCGCCGGGAACAGGACGGCAGCGAGGTGAGCAGCGGAGAGCGCCGCCATCATCGGCATGTGGGGCAGAACCTGACGGGGCGACAGCACGGTCTCGATGCCTTCGCCGGCCGCGAGCACCTCACCGGCGACCCCGAAGCGGACCGCGTGCCCGAGAAGGTCGCCCATCGCCCGCCGTGGTGACTCGACCGGCGCCTTGCCCGAACCGTCCGGAGCGAGCCAGGTGCGGTGTGCGCCGGTCTGGTCGCCGTGAAGATCGGTGACGGAAGCGACGATCGCCGGCCAGATCTCGGTGGGCGAATGCTCATCGGGTTTATAGTAGCACCGCGGATGGTAACGCAGTGCGGCGGTTCCCGCGAGGGAGGTGATCGCCCGCCCGTTGAGGTAGATTTCCGCGAGTGTGCCGCCGATCGGCTGCGACATGGCGAAAAGCCGCCGCGACGCTTCGAGCGAACCGACAGCGATGTTCGACGTCCTGCCGATCGGAATCCTCGTTCTCCCTGGTTCGTGATGCGGGAGAGCGAGGAAGCGGCGCGCTTCCTCGGCCACGTCCTTGAAGTCAATGAGGCCGAGCGCTTCGCGGATGACGTCGAGCAGATCGCCATGTTCCCCCGTTGATGCGTCGGTCCATTTTCCGGCAGCTCCCTTGCCGCATTCCGGCCCGGTCAACCGCACAAACATCGAACGGCCGGGACTGTTCTGAACGTCGCCGACCACCCAGTATCGTCCGGCGCGGTGGCCGGACGACAGGTAGTGGCGGCATACCGCCTCGGCATTGCGGCCGAGACGGGATGCCAGTTCGGAAGCGTCGTGACGGGCCATCACGCTGCCTCCTTCTCGCCGATACGCTCCACCGGCCAGCGGTCGAGCACTCTTGCGAGAACCACGGGACCATTGGCATCGATTGGCACGAACATGCGCAGCTTCCATGAGATGATCTCGTGGAACAGGCCGTAGGCCGTGAGGCGCTCGCGCATCGTGTCGTCGAAGCCGGACAGCTCGATCCGGTTCGCGCCCATGACGCGGACGCGGCGAAGCTGAAGACCTTCGGCCAGATCGAGGATCGTGCGGCCGTCCATCAGGGCGGTGAACGCATCATCCGGCGTAATCGCGGCTGCGCCGGTCGCGGTCGCATTCGCGGCCCAGGCCGGCGAGACCTTGCGGCCGATGATACGCTCGCCCTCGTCGGTCTGAAGCCGATAGACGCGCGTCGAATCGTTCGGCAGCCGCTTCCAGATGGGCAGAAGCAAGCCCGTGACCATGTGAAGCGACGCATCGGTGAATTCCGGCACCTCGGCAATCTCGGCGTTCCATGCCGAGGCGAAGGTCTCCCGGTCAGCGTCGACCCAACGGGTCTCCCCCATCATCCTCACCGGGATATTGTGGGCCTCCGTCGGCCGGATCAGCCGGACGCGGCGCTCGATCTCGCCATCGTCGAGCATGATGCTGGTGGCCGGGATCTGAACGGCAGCGCGCCCCGAGCGCTCATTGACGAGCAGCTTGGCGCGCGGATCGCCGAGTTCGGCCAGAGCGGCGTCAAGCGTCACAGGACGGTTGCGCCTGCGCTCGTTGATCGTCAGCAGACTGGTTTCCGCACCGGTGCGCGGATGGGTGTAGATCGTCTGGCGATCGACGACGACGAAGCTTTCGGCGCGGAGCGTCTCCAGCCCCGCGTCATAGGTGCCCGACGCGATCGCGCCCTCGATGCGGGCGGTCAGAAGCTGTTCGAAGGCCGTGAAGAGGATGCCCTGAAGCTCGATGGTGAGCGCGAGCAGCCGATTGAGGAACGTCGTGATCGGCGGCAACTCGTCCTTGATGCCGGTCGAGTCCATCAGCTTCAGGCCGGTGGCTTCCTCGAAGCGCTGGAGCGAGCAGCCTTCGACCTTGCCGCGCACCAGCAGCATATAGAGCTGGCGGAGTGCGTCGCGGGCGTAGTGACTCTCCAGATTGTCCTCGGGGCGGAACAGCCCCTGGCCGCCGGTCTGGCGCTGGCCGCGCGTGATCGCGCCCAGCGTGTCGAGGCGGCGGGCAATGGTGCTGAGAAAGCGCTTCTCAGCCTTCACATTGGTCGAGATCGGCCGGAAGAGCGGCGGCTGCGCCTGGTTTGTGCGGTGCGTGCGGCCGAGGCCCTGAATGGCGGTGTCGGCTTTCCAGCCCGCCTCGAGCAGGTAGTGGACGCGGAGCCGCGTGTTCTTCGCCGACTTCTCCGCATGGTAGCTGCGGCCGGTGCCGCCGGCGTCCGAGAAGACGAGGACACGCTTCCGGTCGTCCATGAAGGCTTGCGTCTCGGACAGATTGGCAGCGCCGGCGCGCGTCTCGACCACAAGGCGGTCGATGGTGACGCTGTCGCCGCGCTTGCGGACGATGCGGCGCGACCGGCCCGTCACCTCGGCAACCATATCCGTCCCGAAATGCTGGACGAGCTGGTCGAGCGCGCCGGGAACCGGCGGCAGGCTGGCGAGCTTGGCGATCAGCGCATCGCGGCGCGCGACGGCCTCACGGCTTTCGACCGGCTGGCCGTCGCGATAGACCGGGCGCGACGACATATTGCTCTCCGAATCCGTGAACGGCTCGTAGAGCTGGACCGGGAAGGAATGGGCAAGATAGTCGAGAAGGTATTCGCGCGGCGTGATGTCGATGCGGACGTCGTTCCACTCCTCGGTCGGCAATTCGGCCAGCCGGCGTTCCATCAGCGCCTCGCCGGTCGAGACGATCTGGATGACGGCCGAATGGCCCGCCTCCAGATCGGCGGCGATCGAGCGAAGCAGGGTCGGTGTCTTCATGCTGGTCAGCAAATGGCCGAAGAAGCGCTGCTTGGCGCACTCGAAGGCCGAGCGGGCGGCGGATTTCGCCTGCTTGTTGAGCGTGCCCGAACCGCCCTCGCCGCCGCCGGTGATATTGGCGGCCTGCATCGCCGCATCCAGATTGTCATGGATGATGGCAAAGGCGCCGGCATAGGCATCGTAGATGCGAACCTGCTCGGGCGTCAGCTCATGCTCGACCAACTCATATTCGACGCCGGCGAAGGAGAGCGAGCGGGCGGTATAGAGGCCGAGCGCGCGAAGATCGCGGGCGAGCACCTCCATCGCCGCCACGCCGCCGGCCTCGATCGCCTCGACAAACTCGGCGCGCGTCGCGAACGGGAAATCCTCGCCGCCCCACAGGCCGAGCCGCTGCGCATAGGCGAGATTGTGGACGGTGGTCGCGCCGGTGGCGGAGACATAGACGACGCGGGCACTGGGAAGCGCGTGCTGAAGGCGCAGGCCGGCGCGGCCCTGCTGCGAGGCGGCGACGTCACCGCGTTCTCCCTTGCCGCCAGCGGCGTTCTGCATGGCATGCGCCTCGTCGAAAATGATCACTCCATCGAAGTCGGAGCCCAACCATTCGACGATTTGCTTGACCCGCGAAACCCTCTCTCCGCGGTCGTCGGAGCGCAGCGTGGCATAGGTTAAAAATAGGATGCCCTCGCTCAGCGTGATCGGCTTGCCCTGCGGAAACCGCGACAACGGCGAGACCAGCAGGCGCTCCATGCCGAGCGCGCCCCAGTCGCGCTGCGCGTCCTCGATCAACTTGTCCGACTTCGAGATCCAGACGGCTTTGCGCCGTCCCTGGAGCCAGTTATCGAGGATGATCGCAGCCGATTCCCGGCCCTTACCGACGCCGGTGCCGTCGCCGATCATGAAGCCCTGACGCAGCCGGACGGCGCCCTTGGCGTCCTCAGACGCAGCGGTCAGCTTGTCGAGGGTGTCGTCCACCGTCCACGCACCGGCGAGGAAATCCGAATGCGCCTCGCCGGCATAGATCACCGTTTCGAGCTGCGCGTCGGACAGGAGATCGAGGACGTTCCCCGGCAGCGTCGGGCGATAGCTCGGCTTCGGCGGGGCGACGCTCGCCATGGCCGCCGACTGCACGAGCTGGGTCGGATGCGCCTGAGCCCCGGAAATCCGGACGGTCTGGAGGGCGTATTCCTCATAGATCGCATCGGAAAGGCGACCGGCATCCGCCGGCCTCCAGTCAACGGTTTCGTAATCGAGCGGAGTGCCTTCCGGCTCGGCATGCGCCACGACGGGCGCGGCCCTTGCGGCCCGGTTGACATAGGCGCGGACGGTGCGAGGCGCGACCACAGGGGCCGAGACGGCCGGATCAATTGGCAGTCGTGGCGGGAGATGCTCGGTCAGCCATCCAAGCAAAGTGGCCACACCCGTCGCGACGCCCAGCGCGGTCGGGAATACGGACGGGTCGTCCGCCGGCACCTTGTCGATGATGGTCAGGCGGGTCGGAAAGGTCGTGCCGTGCTTCGCATAGACCGAGCCGTCGAGCGCGGCGGAGAAGACGACGCGGCCGCGTTCCTGCAGCCGGCCATAGGCTGCGGCCCAGGCCGAAGCGTCGGGAGCGAAGTTCGCGCCGGTGATGGTGACGAGACGGCCGCCGGGTGCGAGACGCGCCAGCGCCGAGGCAACGTGGCGGAAGGCGGCGTCTGCCATCCGCCCTTCAACATTGGCCATGACGGAGAACGGTGGGTTCATCAGCACGACGGATGGCAGAATGCCGGTGTCGAGATGATCGTCGATCTGCGCCGCGTCGAAGCGGGAGACGGACAGGGCCGGAAAGAGAAGAGACAGGAGACCGGCGCGGGTCTCCGCGAGTTCGTTGAGCACCAGCGAGCCTCCGGCGATCTCGGCCAGGATGGCGAGAAGCCCGGTGCCGGCTGACGGCTCCAGCACGCGGTCGGCGGGCGTGATCGCCGCCGCCGTCACGGCCGCGAGGCCGAGGGAGAGCGGAGTCGAAAATTGCTGGAAGGACTGGGATTCCTCTGAGCGGCGCGTATGCATCGGCAGGAGGCCGGCGATCTTGGCGAGCTGCGGCAGAACCGTCGCCGGAGAAGCGGATTTGCGGAAAAGCGCCTTGCCGTATTTGCGCAGGAAAAGCACGGTCGCCGCCTCGCAGGCGTCATAGGCCGTTTTCCAGCTCCACGCTCCGGTCGCGTCGGAGGCGTCGAAGGCAGACTCCATCGCGCTGCGCAGCATGGCGGCATCGACGCGCTGGCCGCGCTCGATATGAGGCAGGAGGATCTGCGCCGCGGCGAAGACGGCGGCAGGAGTGTCTGTGCAAGGGACAAGTGAAAGCGGCGCGGTGGCGGATGCCGCCGCGGATGCGGGGATCATGTTCATGGAAGAAGCCTCGGGAGAGCGGGACAGGATCGAGCCCGTGCAGCGCTCTCTCTCGACCGCACAGGCTCAAATCCGTCCCGGCCTCGCTCTCACTCTCACTCCATCGGCCAAAATCGCCGAAAGCCGCCGATCGCGGCCCCTGGCGGCCGAAGGGTGAGTGGCAACATGGCCGGCCTTGCTTGCCGACCAGACCATGGCAGACACAAAAAGAGCGCCCCGCCTGTAGAGGGGGCGCTCAAATGGCGTCAGCCGAACCGGCGACCTGTTTCGGTAAAGGTGTATTCATTGGCGATGATCGTCTCATCGACTGCCTCGTCCGAGGACAGGTATTCGTATTCGCGCTCCAATTGGCGATAGAGCCAGCGGGCCAGATCGCGCAGCGCCTCGAGGACGATCTCCTCGGCGTCGGCGGTCATGTCCTGATAGGTGGGGCTGTCACGTTCGACCGAAATGGACATGCAATACTCGTGATAGTAGTGCCCACGATGGCTAGTCTCGGCGCGAAGCTGGTAGAAGTTCCGGCGCTGGATCGCCAGCAACGCATCGGCAATCTCATGCAGCTTCTTGTCCTGCGGCGCATAGGATCGGATCTCGGCCGCGGCATTCCTCCGATACGAATAATAGCATTCGAACGATGCGCCATCGCCCTGCGACCAGAAGCCTGTAAAGGCGACACGAGGCTCCTGACGTGTGCCGTCGGCCATGAGGCGGACGGTGCGGGTCTTGAAGCGGATTCCGAGGATTTCCGCGATCTGCTGGAAATCCTCATAGACGGAATCGTACCAGTCATAGTCGAAGCCGCCTTCACGATATCAGGCGCGGGCCTTGTCCTTTGCGGCATCGGAAAGCTCGTCGAGCCGATAGACCGTGGTTTCGATGATCTCAGGCATCGGGATCACCTCCATCCAGCACTTCGGCAAGCCAGCCGTCGGTGTAGGTCCAGGCTACGGTTTCCCCTGTAGCGAGATCGAGCACATGAGCGCCGCCGCCGAAGCCGTCGACGCGCGGCTTCGAGCAGGCGTTGGCATACTGAAACCCCCAGCGGCCGGTCAGTCCGAATTCGGCGGCGCAACGCTTCACAAACTGAATCAGGCGCTCCGGGTCGCCCGTGACGTCATCGCGCATCCAGAGTTTGGTGCCGCCATGCTCGGGCTGGATTGACAGGAGGAAACTGTCGGACGGCGGCTCTTCCGAAGCGTTTTCCTCGGAAAGTTGATTGTAGAGATCGAGGGCGCGAGCGGCGTTGTCGGACGTCCCCACATCGAGCAGGCAGGAAAAATGGGTGAAGTAGTCGGCCATGTCAGGCTCCTGAAACGACAAAGCCCGGCGCGAAGCCGGGCTGATTGAAGGAAGGGAATGGAATCAGGCCGCCTGCGGTAGCCTGAGCAGCTCGGCGGCGGTCTCGCGCCAATGCGGATCGACCAGCCGCGCTTCCAGCAACGCCGCTCCGAATCGCAGGACGCGGGCCGACACATGATCGCCTCGGCCGGAGGCAGCGAAGGCCAAGCCGCGCTTTCGGCTGGCTTCGATGATGATGCGGCGGGCCTCGCCGTCGCTGGCGACCGGCTGCCGCCAGAGAATGATCCCGGCTCGGATTTCGCCACCGAGAACCAAGCCGAGCGCGCTGTCCTGAATGACGATCAGGCGCGGCTCGAAGCGCAACCCGGTGTCGTCGCCGGGGCCGAGATCGCCGCGCGAAACGTGGAGCGCGGCAAGAGCAATGGCGTTTTCCGGCGATGCCGCCTCGCCAAGCGAGACGCTGCGGTCGCGGTAATCGGCATCGGTGGCGTCGGCATAGCTGATGGTGCCGAGGCAGGAGATGCGCAGCGGCAGCTTCTGCGTCCGCTGAAATCCGGACAGCACCCGCTCGGCGAGAATCCGCTCGATCGGGCCGAAGGTGGATTGGCTGGCATGGGTCATCGGGATCGCTCCACAACGGGCGCCGAGAGCCCTTCTCTCAGCATTCAACCCGTCATGGCCAAAGGCGCGACCTCTTCCTCTCCTCTGCCGAAGGCCTTGCCTCGGCGATGGACAGCTCCAGCGCAAGGCGGAAGGCCCGGACGCTCCTAGGCGTCCCGAGCCATCGGAATGAGGCGCCTGCGCGCCTCAGCTCCATGGGTCGATTTCCAGTTTCACCATCTCGTCGTCGCCATCGAATTCGTCGGCGGGCATGGCGCCGTGGGTTCCGTCTCCGGCCTGGAACACAACGATCGAGACCATCAGCGTGGTAGCGAGGCTGGCGGCAAAGGCGGTGGCATCTGCGTAGGACATGGGTTCGGCTCCTGTCTTGGGAGGCGGGGGACCATCCCCCGCGCGACAGGCGCCCGAAGTGTCTGAACGGGTCTGCAATCACCCTCGCGCGTTCGGGCATGTCCCGAATCCGCGAGGGCGGCACGCTCGCGTAAGCCGACCCCTCGTGGGTTGATTGACAAGGAAACGGCTCAGACCAAGGTCAGCGAATGGAAGCGGGGGTGGTGTTCTGCCTCTGACAGGATGCCGAAATCCCGTCGCAGATGCCGCGCCGCGCCAGCCCACCTTCATGCCGGTCTCACCCGGATCGATGTGCTCCAGGCCGGAGACGGAACCCCACACGGTTGCGCAAGGATGGCCGGTGCAGGCGAAATTGAAACTCGACCGGGATGACGGTCAGCTCCAATTCTCCTCGGCGATCTCGCAGATGATCAGGGCGCGGGCCTTCAGCAGCAGGTCATCGCCACAGGTATCGATATGGCCATAGAACCGGGCGCGCGCACCGCACCGGTTTCAGTCGGCATAGTAGCAATATTCGCGGGCATCGAGGCGGAAGGCCCGCAAATCATCGGCCCAATGCGGCTTGGGCTCGACGACGACGGTGATGCCGTCGCACGTCTCCTCCCAGGGCAGCGACCGCTCGGCCGGGGGACTTTTGCGGTCGGCCCGAAAGATGAAGTCGATGTCGATGTGATCAGCCATGACGGCTTCCATAAAAAATGCCCGGCGCGATGGCCGGGCGAGTTGAAAAACGGTACGGGGCGGCCTGCGCCGCCCTGTATGCGGTCATTCCGCAGCGACGAGGTGCTGCCGGTCTTCGTCTTCTTCAGCCGCTGCTTCCTCGTCGTCACCGTCACCGGCGAGGAAGTCGGGCAAAGCCTCGACCTCGCCATCGGTGTCGGCGGCCGCATCACCATCGAGATCGACCAGGCGCAGCGGTTCGGGCAGCCAGCCGGTATCGGCCAGCAGGCGCTCGGCTTCCTTGGCCATGTCACCCTTTTTCAGATGGTCGATAAGCTGCGCCGCCCGTTCGCCCGCGCCTTCACGCACCGCAGCGAGGATCTGGGTCTTGGTCACGCGACCCAGATAGTTCTCGACCGTTGGCCGCCATCCCGCATCGACCACCATATCGAAGCCGGTGGCGCGGGCGATCGGGTCGGCCCCGGCAAGGCGACGATCAAGGCCATGCTGCGAGATGCCGGAGGCGCTATGGGGGTTCGGACGCTCATAAAGCGCATTGACGCCATAGCTGACGCAATGGGCGAGAAGCGCCATGCGGCTTGCCTCGTCAAGTGCAGCGATCCAGTCCCAGAGCGCCGCTTCGTCGGAAGGCAGATCGGCCTTCCAGGCGTCGAAGCGCTCGCCGATCGCCTTGACCGACTGGCTGTCGGCGAGATCGGAGCCCTGCGAAGACAGATACCTGTGGCGAACGGAAACCTCCAGGCACCCGGTCGGCGCCGAGTAATGATAGCGCTCCATCACCATGCGGTGGAGCAGCGCCGTCATCGCGACGTGCGGGTTGCTGGCGAGCGCTTCCTGAAGCGCGACGGTGCGATGGGCGGTCAGCTCGATGACGAGCCGCTCCGGCAGCGGCTTGATCCCGTCGTCGTCATCGTCCTCTTCGGGTTCGGCCGGCTGGCCGCCGATGGTGATGACGGCACGCTGCACGTCGCGGTCATTTCCGCCGGCGACGATGGTGTTTTCGTTCTCGCCGTCCCCGGCATCGGCCACCGGCTCGTCCTCGGCCCGGACATAGCCGCGCTCGATGACAGGCTCGCCGTCGCGGTCGATGCTGATGAAGACACCGGCGCGGGCGATCTCGGCAGGATCATAGATGACGGGGCGCTTCTCGAAGTCCTCCAGAGCGGCCTCGATCTCGCCGAGGCGCCGATCGATCTCGTCGGGCAGCTCGTCGTGCTCGGAATATTCCGATTCAAGATCGTCGTACTCGTTGCGCAATGCCTCGCGCGCGGCGCGCTCCTCGTCGGTGAGATCGGCGAAGCTGCCGGTGATCTCGCGAAGGCCGTTGTCGTAACCGTAGGGATGGCTGGTATCGACAGCGATCCACTTCCAGCCCTCGGCCGCCACTTCATCGGCGATCGTCTTCAGCTTCTCCGAGACCAGGCGGTCGAGAAGCGCCACGTCTTCGAGCCAGCCGCCATCGTCCTCGGAGAAGAGGTCGCGCAGCATCGCGCCGCCGGCCTGCTCATAGGCGTCCACGCCGACGAAGCGCACGCGCTTGTCGTCGGTTGGAACGGTGGTCTCGGTCAGGAGCTGGCGGACCTGCCAGGGCTGGACATTGTAGGAGCGCTGGACAGCCTCCCAGACCTGTTCCTGGCGGGCATGGTCGGGATTGACGGTGAATGCCTCCAGCATCGCCAGTGGCATGCCGTTGCGTGCATAGACTTCCAGAAGAGCCGGCGAGACCGAAGCCAGGCGCATACGCTGCGTGATGTAGCGCGGCGTGGTGCGATAGGCGTCGGCGATCTCCTCCTTCGTCATGCCGTCGTCGAACATGCGCTTGAACGCCCGGAACTGGTCGAGCGGATGCAGGCCGAGCCGGAGCATATTTTCCGCGAGCGAGTCGTCGACGGCCGAGGTCTTGGCGTCGGCCTTCTTGACGAGGCAGGGAACGAGGCCATCGGCGGGAAAGCGTCCGGCCTCGACCAGCCGCGCGATCGCCCGGAACCGGCGGCCGCCGGCCGGGGTCTCGAAATCGCCGGTCTCGTTGCCGTCGGCATCGAGGATGGCGCGGACATTGATGCCCTGCACGATGTCCTCGCGCCGGTCGATGTCGTGGGTGAGATCGTCGAGACCGGCCTCGACGTCGGTTTCGCGGACATTGCTGTCCGAGAGGCGGATGCGATTGAAGGGAATGTCACGCGAACGCGAGAAGACGATCATCGCGACGGCAGGCTTCTTCGACTTCCTGGCAGCTTTGGCCATGGTGGTTTCTCCGTGACGGGCGGCCGAGACCCTCTCTCGACCTTCCAACCCGTCACGAAATCACCAGCCCCTCTCTCACTCTCGACCGGGCCGCGGGCGCGACGCTACCAGTCGAAGCGCTGCGGTCTCTCCTCATTCACCCGGTATTTCCGACGCAACGCCAGGATCGCCGCCTCCTGCCGGTCGATCTTGCGCCGGAGCCGGTCGAGGTCCGGCCCCACAACCACCAGGAGCCGATCGAGCACTCGCCGATACTCCGCCTCGTCCGCGCCGGTCCACCGGCTCATGCGCCGGTGGTAGTGCCGGTATTTCGGGCGAAGACGGATCGTCTCGCCCTCGGCGCAATTGCTGAGTGCGCGTTCGGCAAGTCCGAGATTGCGCCGTACATCTGCAAGCGCGTCCTCCATGCGCGCCAGCAGCGAGCGCACATGATCAGGAGGCATCATCGTGCGACCCTCCTTCGTCAGGCGGGCCGGGATCGAGCATGTCCTGAAGGAAGCGCGGCGGGATATTCTCCTCCGGTCCCTGCCAGGCGATGCGGCCGTTCCTCCAGATCGTGACGAAGTCGCCCCCGGTCGAGCGGACGGGGAGCGGCTTCGCCTCGAAGTTAAGGCATCCGAACTCGGCCGAGGTAGCCGAGAACACGGTGTTTTTGCGACCGGGCGGAAGCACGCGATCACAGGTGCCGGACGGGCGCTTCACGCGGCGGCGAGAAAGGCCGAGGTGGAACCATTCATAAGCGCGCTGTTCGTTTTCCGGCGGCGCGTCCCAGTGGATGCAGTGCTTGCACTGGCCGGAGCGCCGGTCGACGGGCTCGTCAAGCGGCGGCCCGCCATTGTGTCCGCGTATCGTCGGCCCGATCATGAAGGGCCTCCCATGACGACACGCTGGACCACGACGGGCCGCATCTCGGTCGCCTGCGCCAGGCGCTCGATCAGCGCTAGCTCGGCATCTGAGCACGCACCGCGCACCTCGATTTCGAGCCGCTCGGCGGCGTCGGCGTGATGGCTCGCGGCGATGTGGACATTGCCGCCCGTTTCGACGGGGCGCAGCCGCGACCGGAGAAACAAGATGCCGGAGCCGAGATTGCCGCAGTGAAGCAGCTCGTCCACGTCCGGCGCGCTCGGACCGATGCCGGCCTTGCGGCCACCGATCCGGCGGAAGGCTTCGCCGAAGGTCGACGGATCGCGGGTGATCCGCGCAGTCCGCTCGGGATGGAACTGCCACGGCGGGCGCCAGGGATCGAGCTTTCCAACCGCAATCTGGTGCAGGAAATCGGCGAAGCTCGCCGGGTCGGCCGGATATGGGCAGGTCCGCCAGATCTCGCGGACACGGGCGCGCAGCCTGTCGGGCAGCGCGAAGAGCCGGGCGCGACCCTTCCGCCACCACGCGGCCCGCTGGCCGCGACGTTCACGTTCGGCCTCGTCCCACCAGACAGCGCGGCGGGCCATTTCCTCGTCGACGTCGTGCTGGCCGGCGGCGATCTCGTCGGCGAAGAGCGGCAGCGCCTCGCGTTCGAGGCGCTGCTTGCGGAGAAACGCCGCACGCTTGCGCGACGTGTCACCATAGGGTTCGGGTCTATGCCAGCGGCGGAAGCGCATCAGACGTTCTCCCGCCGCGCACGCGCCGCGGCATAGATGATCCGTTCGGCGCGGCGGATGCTGCCGGCTTCCCGTGCAGCCTCGGCCCAGACCGAAATCGGAAAGTCGCCGGAAAAGAGGACGTCGCGCTCGATGCCGAGTCCGAAAGGCAGGCGCACCGAAGCCATCTCCTCGAGCGAGAAATAGCCAAGCTCCGGCTCGCCGAGATCGGCCAGACCAAAGAGGATGTCGCCGTCGGCATCGAGTTCAGTCGCCAGCCAGACGCCGGCGCCGAGCGGGTTGAAGAATTTGACGACCGGCACATGATCGGTGTCGCGCTGGCGGCCATTGGCGAGAAGCTGCACACGCAGCTCGTCCGTCAGGAGGATCATGCTGCCCTCCTGTCGATAGCGGTCTCGGGCGTGGCAGGCCGCTGCTCGTCTTCTGGCAGGAAGGACAGCAGCCAGTCGGCCGCCTTGCTCGCCTGCGAGGCCGCGCGCATGATGGCGCGGGAATCCTCGCGCATGACCTCCAGCCAACTGCCAATGTAATCGGCGTGGCGCACCGTCGGCACGATGCCGAGCGCGGCGCAGGTAAAGGCCGAAGTCTGCTCAGCGATCAGTTCTTCGAAGGCGTATTTCTTCGAGCCGAACGAGCCGGTCAGGTCACGGTTCAGCCGGCTGTGATGACCGCTGGCGTGACCGAGTTCGTGCAGAGCGGTCCGGTGCCAGTTGATCGGCTCGAAATATGCCTGGGGCGGCGGAACCATCACATAGTCCTGGGACGGGACGTAGAAGGCCCGGTTGCCGCCGACGCGGAAATCGACGCCGGTCGCCTTGATGAGCGCCTCGACCCTCGGCTCGATCAGGCCGGGCAGTGGCGGCGGCGCGACGGTGGCGATGTCGTCGGGCAGCCCGTCGCATTGCGCCACATTGAAGACCGTAAAGCGCTTCAGGAACGGGATGGCATGTGCTTCCTCGCCGGTCTCGCGGGCGCGGCGCTTCTCGTCTTCCGGCGTAAAGCGGTCGGCATAGACGACCGTGGTGCCGTGCTCGCCTTTGCGGACATGGCCGCCGAGCGAAAGCGCCTGCCGGAATGTGAGCCAGCCCTGGCAGGGAAAGCCGTGCTCGATGACAGCGCCCCAAAGGATGAGCACGTTGATGCCGCTGTAGCTGCGGGAGGTAGCGGCGTTTTTCGGCAGGCCGAGCGGTGCCTTGGCGGCCGACGTTCCCCAGGGCTGCACCCACGGCACGCGACCGGCCTCCAGCTCGGCGATGATTTTGGTGGTGATTTCGTCATAAAGGTTCGCCCGGTCCGAGCCGGTGCGAACGCTGCGATCATGTCTGGACATCGCGGTTCTCCGCGACGGGCGCCGGAAGCCTCTCCTCCAGCCTTTAACCCGTCACGGCGAACCCCGTCCGCACTCTCACTCTAAAGGGGGCTTTGCGGGGTCTCTCCGCAGAAGGGGGTGTGCCGGCGACCCCGGCGCCGGCCAGGGGGAAGGCTTTCCCCCGCAAAATCGCAAACCCGCAAATACGGATATCAGGGTTTCAGAAGTTAGACCCGCTGCACGTTTCGAGCTTCCCGCGAAGCTACTTCGCGCTACAATTGGTGCCGATTCTGCGGGCAATACATGGGGCTACATGGTAACGCTGCAACAGGACATTGCGAAGAAGTTCATTTCAGCTCTTGAGGAGGGGAAAGAACTCGATTCCGACAAGGTTGAAGAGATCAGGAAGCTGCTGTCGGACGATAAGAAGATCAAGGCTGACGACTTCGTAAAAATCTTCTCGACGCCGGTTCGAAGAGTTCCGCGGAATTCGCAAGCTCGACATCAACTTCGGAAAGGGAACCTTCGCGATCTCCGGCCCGAATGGAACCGGCAAGAGCGGTGTCATTGACGCGATAGAGTTCGGCCTTACCGGAGAGATCGGGCGTCTGACTGGGCGGGGTACGAAAAGCCTTTCGGTTTCAGAACACGGCCCGCATGTCGACAAGGTGAAGTTCCCGGACGCTGCCTTCGTGGAGTTGAGGGTTTTCATTTCCGCTCTCGGCAAGTCGGCGACGATCACGCGGAAGGTATCTGCTCCAGGCAAGCCGAAGATTGTGCCTCCCGACGCAGATGTGAAAGCGGCACTCGCCGAGATCGCGGATCATCCGGAAATCACGCTCGCACGGCGTGACATTCTTCGTTTCATTCTGGTGGAGCCGACAAAACGCTCGGAGGAAATCCAGGCGATTCTGAAGCTGGACGGCATCGGACAGACTCGCGCCGCGCTCAATACCGCGCAGAATAAGCTACAGACCGGATTCAAGGCTGCAACAAGCCAAGTGCAGTCAAGCCGCGATACGTTGCAGCGGCATCTACAGATCACTACGTTCGGCGCCGCGGAGTTGCTGGCCTCGGTCAACCCAAAGCGAGAATCGGTTGGCCTGCCAAAGATCGAAACGCTGACATCCGACACGCAGATCGATGCAGGTCTTTCCGACGCCGACAAGCTGTCTGAGTTGAACAAGCAATCCGCACTGCGTGATCTCCAGGCGTTGTCGGATATGCTCGGCTCCCTTGCGGACATGGGGAAGGAGGAAGCAGCGGCAATCCTTTCCGGCATCGCGACGCTGGAGGGCGATCCCGCCCTGCTCCAAGCTTTGCAGCGGCGTTCGCTGGTGGAAAAGGGGCTTGAACTTGTCGATGGACCCGAGTGCCCGCTATGCGATCACCCTTGGCCTGACGAGAACCATCTGCTCGCACACCTCAAGGCCAAGCTCTCAAAATCCGAGGACGCCGGCAAACTGCAGACGTCGCTTCTTTCGAACGGCGGCAACCTCGCCGCCCATGCGGAAAACTTGCTCGGCCTTCTCAGGCAGGCTCTGAGGATCGCAAAAGAGGAAGACGACGCGGTCGGAGCCGATATCATAACCGCATGGGGGACTGACCTTCAGGAATTGAAGGGGCAACTTGGGAATTTCGACGGGCTGATCGGTTTGAAAGAGCGGTTGGGCAGTGGATGGCCCAAAATGCCTGAAGCTACTCCTTCTAGGCTTGCCGCCCTCACGGCCAAGGTCCACGCGAAACCTGACCAGAGCGCGGCCATCGAAGCGCAGACGTTTCTCACGACAGCGCAGCTTCGCCTCAATGACTACCGCGACGCCATGCGGAGGAACGAGGCCGCGAAGGCCGCCAGCAATGCGGCTAGGGCAACCTACGAGGCCTATTGTCGCGTCATGGAACAGGAGCTGAATGCTCTCTATGACGACGTTCAGGACGATTTCAGCACTTTCTACCGTCTGATCAATGAGGACGATGAGGCGAAGTTCACGGCGAAGCTGACACCCAGCGAGGGGCGGCTCGTTTTCGACGTGAATTTCTACGAGCGCGGTCTTTTCCCGCCCGGCGCTTATCACAGCGAGGGGCATCAAGACGGCATGGGTGTATGTCTTTACCTCGCCTTGATGAAGCGCCTTTTCGCGAAGAGCTTCACGATCGCACTGCTGGACGATGTGGTGATGTCCGTCGACTCGGGCCATCGCTACCAGTTTTGCAAGTTGCTGAAAACGCATTTCCCCGACACGCAGTTCATCATAACGACGCATGATCGCCTATGGGCGGAGCAAATGAAGTCAGCGGGGCTTGTTACCGCGAAGACGTCGCTGGCGTTCCATAGCTGGACTGTGGATACAGGTCCGCTTGTCGAGTCAAACGCGGATATCTGGGATGAGATCGCTACGGCTCTCGCCAAGGGTAAGGTCGAGACAGCCGCCCACGGGCTACGGCACCATCTGGAATACGCATCACGCCAGCTCGCGGACCAACTTGGCGCGCGGCCGATTTTTCGGGCGGATGGCAACTATGACCTCGGCGAATTGCTACCCAACGTCCTCTCGCGCGCGAAGGATGTCTATGGAAAGGCCGCTGATGCAGCTCAGTCGTGGGGCAATGCCGCCGCAAAGGAAGCCGCGCTTGAGCGCAAGGCAACACTCTCCAGCTCTAGCGGGGCGAGCAATGTCGAGCAGTGGGCTGTCAACAAGGCCGTGCATTACAATGAGTGGGCCAACTTCGGGAAGAAGGATTTCGAGCCTGTGGTGACGGCATTCAAGGAATTGCTGGAGTGTCTGCGGTGCAAGGACTGCCAATCGTGGTTATACGTGTCTCCGCGGGGTGGTTCTCCTGATTCTCTGCGTTGCCAATGCAGCACCGTGAGCCTGAATCTCAAGGCAAAACCAAAGTGACCCTGAACGCCGATGAAACGGCCAACTCTGATGCGTTTCACAAGGGGGGTAGCAACTCCGACAGGTATACTGAAGATTGATGTTTACCGTCTCGCGACAGACGCAATCCGGAGCTGGGTCAGTTCTTACCCTTTATTCCTTTCCGGTTCGAACTCGCACTTAGAAACATTGGAAAAAAGCTACGCTGGTTTTTCACTTTGATGATGTCGTCGGCCGCGATCGTATTCGCCTTTCGTCGTTCACCGCCGGCAGGCGTAATTACCTCAAGATCCGGATTCTCGATGATTGCGGCATGAACGTCATCAGCATGAGCCGGTGTGATGTTGTAGATGCTCTCATAGAACTCCATAACGGACATGGCGTCTCCCGCGTCGCTCACCAGGCGGGGAATGTCTCCCATGAGCTGCTCCTTGGCAGAGGCTCGTCCATTATTATCGAACAGGTATAGTCTGCCTTCGTCATCACGCGGATCGTAGGAGAGCATGTTGAGACCCGAGCGGCCAAAATGCGCTTGGAGGGTCGCGTTGTCATGGAGGATATTATTGTAAACCTGCCGTGCTCGGCAGGCATTGGCGAAATGAATAAACCAATAGCGCCAGCCATCAGGATTGTTGATCGAGAACGGGCTCACAAATGGCGCACATCGATGGAAGACCTCGAAGACCATCTTCTCCGCCGTTCCGAGCCAGTCGTTCTTGCTCATAAGGTCGTTCCGGGACGTGATGTCGGTGCCCTTGATACCAAGGTAATCAAGCCGCTTCGTTAGCTGGTCCGGCTGGTCCTTCTTGAGGAAGGCCAACAAAGAGCTGATCATGAAGGTGTAGAAAATCTCCGCCGATGCATACGAGCGCATGATGTCAATAATCGTTTCGCGATTGACGTGACTGTCACCGCACTGGTCGAGATTAAACAGGACATTTTTATATCGGCCCTGTTCAAGAAGGCCCTTGATCCGGGGATAGGCGACTTCAAAGAACTCGTTGAGGTATTCGACGCGCAGATGCAGCCTCGGGCACGTTGCGGCGATGTCAGCCTGCATCGGCGCGACATGCCCCTTCAGAAGCTCGACGGCATCAAGGCTGGCGTCGTTGAAGATCAGCAGGCATTCGACCTCAATCATGCCGAGGCCCTGCACCGTGCGATGAGTGTTTACTGCTTCCACTGCGCGCTTCAATTCTTCGATGAAGATCAACGGCGAGCCAGGGGAGCCGCATTGGTAGCGGCCACCGCCTGCGAAACCGTCGACGATAGCAAGCCGAAAGCGTTCGCGCTGGGGAAGCTTGCAGCGAACAGTCAGATAGTCGAAGACGTATTCACGCAGGATCTTATGCTTGCGTTTGGAGTGGTCTTCCAGTTTTGCGCCATCCGGCCATTCGTACTGTTTCCTCGTCATTTCGCCCCCAAGTCCCCTGTTCTTATGCGGCCGGCTGAGGCGCTATCGGCATCTCATCCCAAGTTCGGCCTCGATACTCGCGTCCGTTTGCCTTTTTTGACCGCTTTTTGTTGTCCTTGCCCCATGTACCCCACTGCTTGAAGAAGAACGCCGTCCCTGCCGTTTGGCAATTGGTGTAGATTTCATCGATCCATTCTTCACGGATGGGACGAGCGGATTTCCCACTTTCACCGCCCACGATTGCCCAATGGATTTCACTGAGGTCGATGGTGCCGACGGCGTCGATCAGAGGCTCGAATGATATGAAGCGGATCGCAGCAGGCGCTTTCCGCAGATGCTCGATCCGTTCGGCTACAGCAGCGTTTTCGATGCTGGTCCCAAGCCACACGTTGGGCAGAACCTCGCCTATCTTGCTGGCCACCAGATCGGCCATTCTCTCTGGCCGTTTCGTGAGTATCTGATAGTTGTGGTGCGGCGTCTCGCGCATGATTTGCCATACATCGAGAATGAAGTCGTCGCTGACCTGTTCGTGGAACAGATCGCTCATGGAATTGACGAAGATCTTGCGCGGCTTGCGCCACCGAAGTGGTATGGATAACGCCTCGCGGTCTTCGCGCACCACCCCGTTCCAAACGGTGCGTCGGCCAGTTTTGCGGGTCAGCCCCGCATATTTCTCGACGCCCATCGCCTCCAGGCGCTTGGCCATTTCCATTGCATAGCAGTGCGTGCAGCCGGCCGTTACAATCGAACACCCGGCGACAGGATTCCAGGTGGCGTCGGTCCACTCGATCTGGGTTTCAGCCACATTTTCCTCCCGAGCATTTTGCTCTCTGCCGCAGCATCAAACGAAGCCTCGCATGGGGTTGATGAACTGGATACCGGCGAAGTCCTTTTCGTTGTCCGTGATCACAACGCAATCGTTTGCGCCTGCCGTCGCCGCGATGATCATGTCGAGCCCGCTGCGAGGGCGTCCAGCGGCCTTGCCGTCCGCCATCAATCGCGACCAGATCAACCCGGCCTTGTCGTCGAATGGCAGTATGCGCCCCGCAAAAAGAGCCTGCGGTCCCTCCGGTCCTGTGAACCACGTATCGAGAACCTCTCGTTTCTTGCCACGTGGTTTTTCTAAAATGCCGCGGCGTATTTCAGCTATAGTCAGAGACGCGACGAACAGGTCTTGATCGCTCTGCTCGCTCCACCATGCCAGCAGCGATTCCGAGGGCTGCGGCTTGACGGTGTTACTGATGATGTTGGTGTCAAGGAGATAGCGCGTCACAGATCGACCCGTCGCCCTTCCTCGCGCGGGCGCGACAGATCGAGATCGGCGCCGACCAAAGGCGAGCGGCGCAGGGCCGACAGAATGCCGCTGGATTTCGAAGGCTCACCCGAAACAAGAGCCCTCACCGTCTGTCGGGCTTGCTCTGCCTCTGGTCCTTCTTCGGCCAGTTGACGGGCGAGCGATCGGATTAGATCGCGATCGGATTCCAGCGCAAGAACCTCAAAGCGCTTGAAGCCGCGCTGTGTCAGGCGCGCCCGGTAATTCTCGATCGCTCTCTTCTGCGCAGCATTGCTCATGGCTGGCCTCCGTGGTATATATCCTGACATATAGCCGATTTCTGCGTTGCAAACAAGGGATGTCAGCGATGGCCCTGGACGCTCACCACAGAGCAGTAATGCACGAGAATACTGCGCGTTCACGTCAGTATTTTCCATATGCTGTAGCACGAAGGATTGCGCCGCGCTTCGCCGATGCCGCCGGGGGCATACTTTCCGCCGCCAACTATACGCGTGTTATTTCAATTGCTTATGCTGATCTTCGGGTGAATGCTTGGATGTATGACTTTACGATCAACCCATTCACCGGCGAAGATGACAAGCAACGAGCGCGAAGAGTTGCTCGAATCCCTGCTCATCGACGAGCCGGACCTGACCTTTACGCCGAGGGGCGATCCCGATCCGCGGCTTTTGCTTCTGGTCGACTTTCTGGCGCGACAGGCAGCACGGGAATGCTACGCGGAAGAAGTCAGGATGACGAGGCGACGGGGGAAGCGCACCTCCTGATGCCGAAAGGAGAAGTGCATTGAAGGTCGCGATCTACGCCCGCTATTCCTCCGACAATCAACGCGACGCCTCGATCGCCGACCAGCTCCGCATGTGCCGGCTTCATGCCGAGAAGCAGGGCTGGCAGATCGTCGAGGAATATTCCGACCACGCGATCTCCGGCTCGTCGCTGCTCCGCCCCGGCATCCAGGCCCTGATTTCCGACGCGACACGCGGGTGCTTCAACCTGATCCTCGCCGAAGCCATGGATCGGCTTTCACGCGATCAGGAGGACATAGCGGGCCTCTTCAAGCGCATGTCCTATTCGGGCGTGAAGATGTTCACCCTCTCCGAGGGTGAAGTCTCGCATCTGCATGTCGGCCTGAAAGGCACGATGAACGCGCTGTTCCTGAAGGATCTGGCCGACAAGACCCGGCGCGGGCAACGCGGCCGGGTCGAGGCGGGCAAGTCGGGCGGCGGCAACTCCTACGGCTATGACGTGGTGAAGAAGCTGGACGCTAACGGCGAACCGATCCGCGGCGATCGCACGATCAACGAAGCTCAAGCCGAGGTCGTGCGCCGCATCTTCCGCGACTATGCCGCCGGCAAGTCGGCCAAGACCATCGCCTTCTCCCTGAACAGGGATGGCATTGCCGCCCCGTCTGGCGGCGATTGGGGCTTCAGCACGATCAACGGCAATCCGAAGCGTGGCAACGGCATCCTCAACAACGAGATGTATGTGGGCAAGATCGTCTGGAATCGTCAGCGCTTCGTCAAAGACCCGGATACCGGCAAGCGGAAGGCCCGGCCCAACCCGGAATCCGAATGGGTCATTCAGGAAGCGCCGGAACTGCGCATCCTCGATGACGATCTCTGGAACGCCGTGAAGGCGAGGCAGGGCGAGAACCGCACCGAACGCGACGAAAGCGGCATTGCGGATGTCCGGAAGATGAACCATCGGCGCCGGCCAAAATATCTGTTCTCTGGACTGACCAAATGCGCCTGCTGCGGTGGCGGTTATTCCGCGATCTCGGCGACGCTGATCGGCTGCTCGACAGCGCGCAACAAGGGCACCTGCGACAACCGGGTGAACATCCGCCGCGACGAGTTGGAGGCGCGCGTTCTGAACGCCTTGCGTACCAAACTTGTCGATCCCGAGATGTTCGCTCGCTTCTGCGAGGTATTCACACAGGAGATGAATCGCCTACGCATGGAAGGCCGTGCGGGCATTGCCTCGGCGGAAGCCGAGATCGAAAAGACCGAGCGCGAACTGGCGAAGCTATTGACCGCCATTAAGGCTGGCGGGCCGATTGAAGCCATCGTAGAGGACATGAAGCGGCTGGAAGCTCGGAAATCGGAGCTGAGGACGTTCCTGGCCGAGGCCGAGGAACCCCCTCCCCTGCTGCACCCTTCAATGGCGCTCCAATACCGCAAGCGGGTCCAGCAGCTCTATGAAGCCCTGCAGGACGAAGAGGAAGAGAAGCGGATCGAGGCGGCGGACATCCTTCGCTCGCTGGTGAACCAGATCGGACTGACCCCCGTGGACGGCAAGGTGGAGATCGACGTTCAGGGCGATCTCGCTGGAATCCTTATAATTTCCGCACAAACGAAAAACCCCGCCGGAGGGCGGGGTGGATCGCAAGTAAAGATGGTTGCGGGGGCAGGATTTGAACCTGCGGCCTTCAGGTTATGAGCCTGACGAGCTACCGGGCTGCTCCACCCCGCGTTACCCGGTTTTGCCGGAGGCAAAATACCGCGACGATTGTCT